>CBDFNP010000013.1:0-837304 GCA_965250255.1 Rhizobiaceae bacterium | reverse complement strand
TAGGATAATACCTTGCCTGACGTGTCTTTGGCGGTGTGGCAGTCAAAACAGTTTTTGAGGCTTGCCCAATTTTCCGGTCGCCTCGGCGCATGGTGAGATCTCGGTCATGGCGCATCCGGGTCATATGGTTTTTGCGCCAATATTCATTACCCTCGGGATGGGGTACACCTGTTGCATTAGGCACTTCAGGCCAAAGCGGTGAGCGGTCTTCAGCAAATACGGCAGTATGCAAGCAAAGCAAAACCGTGAGGATCAGCGACCGCAGCATGATCACTCCCCAAGTCCCATTTTGATGTAGCCTGAGGGGCAAACATCAGCGCAGATGTGGCATCCGATACACGCGTCATAGTCCGTGTACACATAGCGGCCAACAGTCCGGTCTGCTTTCTTCACCCGATGTACAGCATCTTGTGGGCAGAAAATCACACAGCTGTCACACTCAAAACACATCCCACAAGACATGCAGCGCTCACCCTCTTTCTGGGCTTGCTCTTCACTCAATCCAACGATGCGTTCCTCAAAATTGCCGAGAACCGCATCTCCCTCAATATGCACCTCATCGCGTTGTGAACGGGATACCAGGTCGAAATGCGATTTGAAAAGCTCATTGTGAGGAATAAATCTGGGTGTTCGAACGGTCCTCATAATTGTGCACCGCAAATTCAGCAGATGAAGTACCCCGCGACTCCCCATGTTGATAGGTAGTCGGAGTTTTACCACGCCGCTGCAACTCTTCCAGCAGATCAAAGTGATGTACGTCTACTTTCGGGCGCTTTGAAATGTAGCCATCATCCAGGAAATCAGTGATCGCATGTGCCCCAATGCGTCCATGTCCAATTGCAGTTGTCAACAGATGCGGTCGGAGTATATCGCCACCGGCAAAATGTTTTTCCCGACCTTTAACCTGATAGGTTGGCGTTGTGGCAATAAAGCCGCGTCCGCCGTCAAAACCCTCAAGACCGGCAAAATTTCCCATTTGCCCGATAGCAGCAATAATGATGTCGCATTCAATTTCAAACTCGGTACCTTCACGCGGGACTGGCTTCATGCCCTCCATATCGCACTTGCAAAGTTTCAGCGCGATAGCCTTACCTTCATCATTCTTGATCACCTCAAGCGGCATGACGCTACCCTTGATATCGATGCCTTCGCGTATCGCATCCTGACGTTCGCGCTCTGCAGCAGTCATCTCTTCAATTGGAAAAAGCGAGGTGAGTGTAGCCTTCATGCCTTCCCGGGTGAGTGAGGAGGCAACATCATGACCGGTGAAATCAACCACTGTACCATCTGCATGTGCAGGCTGATTGACCTTAGTGATATGTCCGAGCCGCCGGGCGACCGAAGCAACATCAACCGATGTGTCACCCCCGCCGACAATGACCACTTTTTGGGCAGTCCCCAGCACGTAACCCTGATTGAAAGCATCAAGAAACTCGATGCCATTGATGCAGTTATCTGTGCCTTCCCATCCAGGTATGGGTAGTGGTCGGCCATTCTGTGCGCCCATCGCCCAGTAGATCGCGTCATAGCCTGCTTCCAATTCTTCGGTCGTCACATCTGAACCAACCCGGGTGCTTGTTCGAACTTCGACACCCAGATCGATGATCCGGCTTATTTCTGTATCAAGCATTGCCCGCGGTGTTCTGTATCCCGGGATACCATAACGCATCATTCCACCGAGCTTGTGATGCGCTTCAAATATCGTGACGGCATGGCCATCAAGTCGCAGGAAATAAGCTGCTGAAAGGCCTGCAGGACCACCACCGATAATGGCTACCTTTCTGCCGGTGTCAGCGCCTGCTTCAGGCAACCTCACGTCGTTTTCATTGGCCCAATCGCCGACATATTGTTCGACCGCATTGATGCCCACATAGTCATCCACTTCATTGCGGTTACATCCAGCTTCGCATGGAGCCGGACAAACCCGACCCATGGTTGCCGGAAAGGGGTTGGCAGCCGCCATCCGTTGGAATGCATATTCTTGCCACGGCATATCCTCGCTCGGAGGCTTATCCATGCCGCGGGCGATCGAAAGCCAGCCGCGGATTTCGTGGCCCGAAGGGCATGACCCCTGACACGGAGGTGTTTTGTGGACATAGGTCGGGCATTTATAGGAATGATCGGCCTGAAATATTTTCGCCTCAAGATCCCAGTCCGCATCCGTCTCGCCTTCTTCATGTCGTCGGAAAGTCGGAGCCGTTTCCGCGCTGATGTCATTCATTGCGATTCCTCCTGTCTGACCTGTTCCGCATCGTTCTCATCGGTTACCTGACCTTTCAATATGATCGCGTTTGATACCAGTTGATGCACAGAAACAACTGAGTCCATTTCATATCCATAGGCAGGCATAATCCTGGAAAACTGCGTTTTGCAGATCGCGCAGATTGCCGCCATATGTGTAACGCCATGCTCTTGTGTAGTTTCCTGCAGGGCGGTCATCCGGGGGCTCGCACCCTTCCTGCGCAACTCCATCAAATCATCCGTCAATAATCCACCGCCGCCGCCACAACACAGCGTGCTTTCATGGGTGGTATCGCGTGGCATGTCGAAGTAATTGTTGCAAACAGCCTTGATTACATTGCGCGGAATCTCAAACTGGCCACCGGGTTCATCTCCCATTCGCGAAGCGCGAGCCACATTGCAGCTGTCGTGATAAGTCAGCCTGATGTGATCATTTCGAGATTTATCCAGTGTCAGGCTGCCCTTCTGGATTTCCTCCCACGTGAACTCAAGAATATGTTGTGGTATCGGATAGTTCTGATCCAGAAAATCCCAGGGCCCGGCGAGCGTATTGAGAAAACTGTATGCAACACGCCAGGCGTGACCGCACTCACCAAAAATTATGCGTTTGACCCCAAGTTCCTGCGCGGCCTTGCGAATACGCAGCGCTATTTCCCGCATGTTTTCATACGAACCGATAAACAATCCGAAATTGGCGGCTTCTGATGCATAGGAGGATAAGGTCCAACTCACTCCAGCTTCGTGGAACACCTTGGAATATCCCAACAATCCATCGATGTGGGGCTCAGCAAAGAAATCCGCTGATGGGGTCACGAGCAGGATATCCGCGCCTTTTTCGTCCAGTGGGATGCGTACCGAAATACCGGTGTCATCTTCTAGATCTTCCTCCAAATCTTCCAGTGTAGCCCGCAATGCTTTTGGGTTCAGACCCAGATTATTGCCGATATCCTTCACCTTACCGATGATTTCGTTGCTGTATTTTTGACCCTTGCCAACACAATTCAAGATTTCGCGTGCAGCCATCGTGATCTCGGCGGTATCAATTCCATAGGGGCAAAACACGGAGCATCGACGACATTCAGAACATTGATGGTAGTATGAGTACCACTCCTCCAAAACTTCTTCCGTGAGATCGCGTGCACCAACGAGTTTGGGAAAGTATTTTCCCGCGAATGTGAAATAGCGCAGGTATACGGAGCGTAATAAATCCTGACGTGCCACGGGCATGTTTTTTGGGTCACCCGTTCCAAGAAAATAGTGGCATTTGTCGGTGCAGGCACCGCATTTCACGCAAATCTCCAAGTAAACTCGAAAGGCCCGGTTTTTCCGGGTCAGTTCAGCCATTTTTTCCAATGCACGTTCTTTCCAGTCGGGAAGTAATTCCCTGGGGAAACCCAGTTTCTCCTGATGTTCTGGCGCAGCCGGAAAGGGTTTAAGTCCTTCCATCGCGCCACATTTCAAACGTGGAATTTCCAACGGGTGGTTCATTGTGGGAGCATCATTCTCGTCGCTCATGTCTCAGCCCTCCAAGCTTGTGGCCCATGGTGCGAGGTGGCGCTTTTCGCGGGGGTTATCGATCTGGTTACGACCGGGGCTGAAAAAGACACCTGGCGCGTGCATCAACTTGGAAATTGGAAATACAATCATCATCATCGCAACACAGCCAAGGTGAACCAACAGGATCGGGTCTGACGGCAGGGGTTCAATTCTTGACCGCATCAGACCCAGAATGAATACTTTGACGGCAACGATATCTGTGTGAACTACAAACCGCATCATCAGACCACTGCCGACAATTGCGACAAAAAGGGCCAACATCAGATGATCCGATGGGTTTGAAATGTAGCGCATGCGCTCAATCAGAATGCGCCGGGCCCAAAGTCCCAACAATCCCAACAACATCGCATATCCGGCGTAAATACCTAAGGGTTGCGCGATACCAACCCACCACCATACGTCAATAGTGAAATAGCGAAGATGGCGGATTAAAACGAGCCACATACCCATGTGAAAGATCCAGCCAAACAACCAAATCCACTTGTTCGACTTGAAGAGGCTTTCGAAGAACAGGACTTCACGGGCCATTCTCAAAACAACACCACCGCCGGTCAAAGGTGCTGGTGTGGTCGGGATCTTGAGCGGTGCAGGTGTGCGTGCATATTTCCAGATTTTAAATACCAGCCCAACCGCCAGAATTGTGGTGGCTATCCAAAACAGCAGTGCATAAATCACAGATAACACCTACGCTCCTCTCTCTTCTTCATTATGCCAACTAGGGTCTGGACTCAATTGGGAATTGGCCTGCACAGCTGACCAATTTTTCAGAATTTAGGCGAAATCGACCGACTTGACTTTCCGTCAATGAGGAGATTTCAACGATAATCCGGGTAAATTGGGCGCTGCCCGAACGGGTTGGGCCAAAAAGGCCTATTTCAGTATTAAAAAGCCTCGCCGATGCTTTGGCATCGCCTGTGTTTTTCGCCTCGAAATAAACCATTTTGTCTCCAATGCAGTCACATTTCCCAATTGGGTTCAGACCCTAGTGGATTGATTCAAACATTTGGAACCCGTTTTCCGAGACCTCTCATCCAAATATTTGAATCTTAAAATCCACTAGAAAACAATACCTTGCTAGTGGTCTTTACGTTCGAAACAAATGATAAAGAGTTCGCCGCAAAGGGACTCATTTGTTTCGAACGGACCACTAGCACTCTTGGAATGGATGCAATCAAAGGCTCAACCTGCGCTTTCCACCCAGAGGTTTCCGGATTTCATATACGTGCTGGCAAGCTTGACAATTCCAATACTCACACGCAGCCGGTTGGCTTGGGCAATCCCGCAATTTTACAAGCCTGCTTGGCTGGGCCGTAGGGGAACAATTCGTACATGTACTTGTTGTTTCCCTTGTCAGGTCCCATCGATTTCTTGATTGACTTGATAAGAACACGCACAGCCGGCGCAATCTGATATTCATCGTAATATTCCCGCAGGAAATTCACGACTTCCCAGTGCTCTTCGTTCATTTCGATGTTTTCGGTCGTGGCAATTTCATTTGCCAGTTCCTCACTCCAGTCGCTCAAAGTGGTGATATAGCCTTCTTCATCATGTTCAATTGTGTGTCCGTTTACTTGATAAGACATTTATTTTCTCCTTCGATACCCGAATTGGGGCGTTTTTATAACCAGGCTTGGGTGCGAGCGTGATCCGTCACCAAATCCACAAATCCATCATAATCGACACCGTTGATGCCATCGAACATCTTTGTCGAGGCTATGCCACGCGCATTGGCGTCAGGTGTCAAAACGAATACAGAAATACTTCCGGCTTTTGCAACCAACTGTTCAGCAATTTCTGTGCCCGCCAAACAGCCATAAACCCCATCTTCAATCATCAAGATTGCATCGTCGTCACGACAATGGCCAATACAACTCTGCAACGAGGACGAAGCGAAAGGCGATTTATTGACTGTGTGTAATGTCGACATCCGGTATCCCTCAAAAACTCAGAACTACGTCTTGGTCAGCCATGATTTCTGACATTTCGGTTCGCCCGACAACGTGGATTGATGGTTTTTCTTTCCAATCATCCTCCTCGTCCTCATACATGATTTCCTGAAGATCATCTGCACTTAGCCCGCGTTCTTCGATGGATTCTCGTTCGACATAAAGCTTAGTCACATCGTAGTCACCGAGCGCACGGAATGTCGGTGAAAAATTTTTGACCCCTATGCCATCCGTATTTTGTCCCCTGGTCAATTGAAACACACCGTCATCCAGAAATGCCAGGGAAACGTCCTGGTCGAAAGCAGCGCCAATTAAAACAACTTCGAGGCTTTCCAGTGCATAGATCGTTCCATACGGTGCCTTGCGATTTACGAAGAGAAATTTTTTGACCTCTGACATGGCTGCTCCTTTAGTCGCCGAATGTAATCAAACGGTCTGTCTGTATACCCATTTCAATTAGCTGGCCCAATCCGGATATCCGAAAACCCTCTGCGATATTGTCAGCATCCTTGCCCTGGCGTTTTGCTTCATCTTTGTCCAAAAGCCCGCGGCGCTGGGCAGCTGCAATACAGACAACGAGATCAATTTCATGCTCCTTGGCCAAAGTAGTCCAGTTCGTCTGGATGTTGCGCTCATCTTGTGGCGGTACACAAAGCCTTGTCGAGACATTGACCCCATCGTGGTAAAAAAACACACGCGGCACCTCATGCCCTTTGGCGATGGCTGACTTGACAAATTGGTACCCCGTGTCTGCCGCCTGGTGGGTGTAAGGCCCCTCACTTATGACGATTCCAAATTTCATCAAGCCTCCTGCCTCAAAAATGCAAATGCGCGGACATATTCATGCTCTTGCGCGCTCCGGTCCAAGTATCCAAATGGTGTTTTGTGAATGCCAGCTCTGTCATCTCAAAGAACCGGTTCCAACCGATCCTGTCAATCCACTCGCCCATCCGTTCCCAGTGTTTGGCATCAGCTTTGTAAGCCGCAACAATGCGCCCGACGACCTCCTTGACCTCCGGCCAATGGGGTGGGTTGTTGGGCAGGTTCGCGACGGCCAGTTTATGGAAGGTCGGCTTGGAGCGCGCATTTGAGTGCTTGCCTCCGACCCAAATTGCAATTTTGGTTGAATCATCTCCATTGATTTGCATCGGCGGACAAGGCGGATAGCACGCACCGCAACATACGCACTTTTTCTCATCCACTTCCAATGACGGCTTACCGTTGACCATCGCTGGCCGGATCGCCGCAACAGGACAACGGGCGATGACCGCCGGGCGTTCGCACACGTTAGCTACCAAATCATGATTGATTTTCGGCGGTTTCGTATATTGCACATTCACCGCAATATCGCCCTGACCACCGCAGTTAATTTGGCAGCAACTGGTGGTAATCCGTAAACGGTTGGGCATCTTTTCCTGCACAAATTCTTTGTGCAGCATATCCATCAGCCCTTTTACAACCCCGGATGCATCGGTTCCGGGAATATCACAATGCAGCCAACCCTGGGTATGTGAAATCATCGAAACTGAAGCGCCGGTACCACCTACAGGGAACCCTTCGCTTTCAAGTGCTTTTATCAAAGGTTTGACTTTTTCCTCATCTGCCACCATGTATTCGATGTTGGAACGCGTGGTAAAGCGGATATGTCCGTCAGCATATTGATCGCCAATGTCAGCCAACTTGCGGATGGTAAATACATCCATCTGACGCTGCGTCCCGGCACGTACCGTAAATATCTCATCACCTGATTTGGATACATGACGCAACACACCTGGCCGAGGGCGTTCATGCCAGTCCCAGTTCCCATAGTTTTTTTTCATCACCGGATGCATGTACTGAAACGGATCAGGAACCCCTACTTCATCAGGCGTCCGCGGTTTTGCAAATTGTTCACTCATCGCTTATCTCCAAGGCATGCCATCAGTCTGCACCGATCTGAAGTCCGGCCTCACGCGCCTTGCGTTCAAACCATTTGTCAGCCTCGTCATCAAAATCATCTGTCCGCACATAACACGATGTTCGCGGATGGTTGACCATGTTGGGATCCGGTTCGATATCCAGCGCCTCAAGAAACGCTGGCAGGCCGATCCTGTCGATGGTTTCGCCAATGCGCTCATGTTCCAGGGCGTTATCGGCAAAAAACTCGACGACATTCTCAGCGAACTCCTCGAGTTTTTCGAAATCCTCATCGGTTTCCAGCTTCATGAAAGGAACTACCATAATCCCCATCAGGTCACCTATCTTCAGCGCACGCTTGCCGCCGATCATGATTGATATGCCTCGATCGTCTCCTGGTGAAAGCGCTTTTGTCATTACATTGATGCAATGCATGCAGCGCACACAAGACTTGTTGTCTATTTCCACAGTGTCGTCGTCATTGAGGCTGATCGCCCTTGTCGGGCACATTGATACAACCGTATCAATTGTGTATTTGCGGCCTTTCTCTGCGACATGTTCCTTGATCTTTTCCTGATCAATTTTGATGTCGTCACGCCAGGTTCCGATTACCGCAAAATCTGCCCGATGGATGGCATTCACGCAATCATTGGAGCAACCCGAAAACTTGAACTTGAACTTGTAGGGCAATGCAGGCCGATGCATTTCGTCCAGCAGCGAATTGATGATTGTTCGGTGCGCGCGTACTTCATCATAGCAGGATTGTTCACAGCGGGCATGTCCGACACAACTCATCGCGGTTCTAAGAGCTGGACCGGCGCCGCCAAGATCGAATCCTATTTCATTCAGATCGTCGAAAGCTTTTTGCGTATTTTCAGTCGTGCATCCCTGGAACATGATATCGCCCGATTGACCGTGAAACGCGATCAACCCCGAGCCATGCTCCTCCCAGATATCACAAAATTTGCGCAACAGGTCAGTATTATAGTGAAACCCCGGCGGGGGCATCACACGCAGGGTATGAAATTCCTTCGATTCCGGAAACTTGTCAGCGACCTCTGAAAACCTTGGGATGATACCGCCGCCATAGCCGAAAACCGATACTGTGCCGCCTTTCCAGTAACCCATGCGGTTTTCATAGGAATGGTTCAATTGGCCAAGAAGATCATTCATGATCTTCTTGTTGTTTGGCGAACCCTCATCGCGTAATCTCTTTAGACCGGTCACGAAACTAGGCCAAGGGCCATCTTCCAACTCATCCAAATGTGGTGTCGGGTGAATTTCCTTAGAATCGGATTTTGGTTTCTTGCTCGTCATCGCATCCTCCCAATCATTCGCAAAACAGCAGCGCGCTTCTCCGCATAGGCGCCTATACATTGTAATATTTGAATGTAATAATCAATGCAATTATTTGAGAATGCGAACGCCTCCATTCGGATTTGGCGGAGAGCCGGTATGATGTGGATGAATCGCGGCCGGAAGCGAGTGGAAATTTCGGAATGAAAATCGTTAGAAAAAACGGTTGTTTTGACTGGCAGAAAATAAAAAACAACGCGGAATACGATAGGTGGAAGGCAGATCGTCTGAATGCTGCGCGGCGATCATTAGTCATGCCCCCGGTTGAAATTGGGAGCCTTGGTAATCCCAGCCCTCAAGAGTGTTCTGAACTGCTGCGACGGTGCGAGGCCAATAACTATGCTCATTATGCATGTTCTGACACATGCTCCGCCCCCGAGGAAACACGCATTGATTTGAGAAAGTTCACGGCGGTCTTTGGATTGCAAATCGCCGAGACACACAGATCAGCTGGTGAAGCTGGAATTGTCGCACTACAGCCATCTGAGAAAAAAGGCAAAAGAGAATACATACCCTACAGCACACACCGCATGAACTGGCATACAGATGGATACTACAATTCTCCCAGGGAACGAATTTCAGCCTTTGTTATACATTGTGTAAGACAAGCGACCAGCGGTGGTGTGAACCAAATTCTCAATCCTGAAATTGCCTATATCCGCCTACGAGATGAAAACCCGAACTATCTGAATGCGCTGATGCATGAGGAAGCGATGACAATTCCTGAAAATAGGGAAGCCAACGGTAAGGTTCGGCCCGATTCGGTAGGCCCGGTTTTTTATCCGGACCCTGATACAGGCGAGATGCAAATGCGATATTCCGCCCGTATCCGCAGTATCCGCTGGCGCGACGAGCCTCTTACACGCGAAGCAGCTGACTTCTTGCGAAAACATCTCATAAATGGGGACCCATTGATGCATGAATTACGGCTGGAACCCGGGCAAGGCGTAATAAACAATAATGTCCTGCATAACCGAACTTCGTTTGATATGGCTGGTAATACAGTGCAAAATCGACTGATATTCCGCGTTCGTTTTCTAAACCGGGTAACGAGAATGTAAACATGAGCAAATTAAGCGATCTGATAATCTCACACCCTGACATAACGACCTTTTCAGGCTTGAAGCAGTTGGTAAGCCATGCTGCTGATGAGGGGCATATGTTCATCGAATTTGATATCAAGCCAGACTTCCGTGATACCCCACGAAAGTGGGAATGGGAACTTGAGGCGGCGTTCACGCGGGGAACAAGTTATGAGTGAAGATACAATAAAGGACCTGGCTGAGTTGGAACTCCCGTTTGGTCGCCGTGCTTTGATCCGTGAAGTGATCTACGAAAGTGGACTGCGGATGGTGCGGATGGTGTTGCGGGAAGGTACTCGTATTACCCAAATTGACCTTGATGAGGACAGTGCCAACCAACTTGCTGCGGTTCTGCAACAGGCTACAAGCAACGTATCCGGTAGCCCCTCTTGAGAGAGAGAAAGTAATGGATTATCTGCCAATCTTTCTCGATATCCGGGGACGAAAAGTGCTCGTTGATGGTGGGGGCACCGCTGCGGCCCGTCGCGTCGAGCGGGCAATCGATGCCGGTGCAGAAGTCGTAGCTCATGATCCTGATCCTGGAGAAGAGATCTTGGCACTCCAGAGTAGTATTGGGCTGACTTTAATACGCAGATTACCGACTGAAGACGATTTAGACGAGTGTGCAGTGGTTTATGGAGCTTCAGAAAATCCCGATCGGGATTTGCGACTTGTGAAATGGTCGAAGAATACAAATGCGCTTTGCAATGTCGTTGACGATCCGGCTATGTGTGATTTCATCACTCCGTCCATCGTTGATCGTTCTCCTATTGTTATTGCAATTTCAACCGGCGGCGCTGCTCCTGTCATTGCCCGAATACTGCGAGCCAGGATCGAAACTGCCATACCAGCAGCATTTGGCCGCCTGGCGTCGTTCGTTAGTGGATTTCGCTCCCGTATCGCGGAGGTTTTCTCAGACGGTCGTTCCCGGAGGCATTTTTGGGAAAGAATGATTGATGGTCCAGCCGGTGACTTTTTTCTGTCAGGAAATGAGGCCGGTGCCCGGGAGCAAATTGATGCAGACCTTGAAACTGCGGGAACTGGCAAATCCTCGCCAACCGGCGAAGTTTACATGGTGGGTGCAGGTCCTGGTGATCCAGACCTGCTGAACTTCCGCGCCTTACGCTTAATGCAGCGCGCCGACGTGGTGCTCTATGATCGGCTTGTAAGTAAACAAATCATGGAGCTGGTTCGTCGTGATGCAGAAAGAATTTTCGTGGGCAAACGGCCAAAACAACACACCATGGCACAAGAAGATATTGTTGAGCTTATGATTGATCTTGCGAAAAAAGGTAATCGCGTCCTTCGGCTTAAAGGTGGCGACCCCTATATGTTTGGCCGGGGTGGCGAAGAGATAGAAGGACTTACAAATGCGAGCATCAATTTTCAGGTCGTACCAGGTATAAACGCCGCCGCAGGCTGCAGCGCCTATGCAGGAATTCCCCTAACGCACAGAGATCACGCCCAATCCTGCTTGTTTGTGACTGCTCATGGCAAGGATGGCGTTTTGGACCTTGACTGGGATATTCTTGTAAGAAGCCGTCAAACCGTTGCAATATTTATGGGGCTTTCCAACTTACAACTTATTACTGATGAGTTTCGCAAACGCCAGGTCAACATGGAAACACTGGCGGCGGTCGTACAGAACGGGACGAGAAGCGACCAAAAAGTTGTCACCGGGACACTTGATACAATCGCGTTAAAAGTCGAAGAGGCAGGAATTACCAGCCCCGCAATGATTATTATCGGCAGCGTTGTCTCCCTACGCAACAAACTTCACTGGCAAAATTTTGATCGCACCTCCTATCCCATGAGCCTCTCTTCTTCAAAAACACCCGACCTGGGTTAATCTTCCGGATAATCTGCAACTTACAAACTCGTTGCGTAAGCATGCCAATCAGTAGACAAAGCACATCAAATATAATTAGATATGCAAAAAACCATATGTGTTTTAATGAAACTGTAACACTCGAGGAATTTCGGACTTCAGGAGGAAAATAATGGACGCACTTAGAGAAGTCGCTGTCGAGTCAGCGGCATTCTACATCGGGTGGGGAGGATTACTGATCGGAATAGCTTTTGGCTTTATCGTCTACCGAACCAATTTCTGCACAATGGGTTCAATTTCAGATCTCCTCTCTTTTGGTGATTTCAACCGTTTTAGAGCGTGGATCCTTGCTATTGCGGTTGCAATTCTCGGTGTAGCCGGCCTCGAAAGGATTGGTGGTACAGACATATCAATGTCGATGTATCAATCTACCCAAATGCCTTGGGGCGGTAATATTATCGGTGGATTTGTTTTTGGCTTTGGGATGGTATTTTCCGGTGGCTGCATCAGCAGAAACCTTGTGCGCGCCGGCTCCGGAGATATTCGGTCAGTTGTCGTGCTGCTGGTAACCGGAATAGCAGGCTATATGACCATCGGTGGACTGCTGGGACCAGTCCGGGTGGCAGCCATAACGCCAATGACCACAGATCTTGGTGTATTGGGAATGAAGGATCAAAGTATTGGCAATGCTATATCACTGGCATTTGGATCATCCATACAGACAGCAAAAACAATCAGCGCCGTTTTGATTGCCGGTGCGCTTCTGGCATATTGCTTCACAAATGCATCTTTCCGCAGTTCATACACTAACATTGCCGCGGGAATTGGTATTGGACTTTGTGTTGTAGGGGGCTGGTTTCTTACCGGTATTACCTATGATGAGTTCGCCGACAATCCAGTAATTATCTCACTCAGCTATGTACGTCCGGTTGGAGACACCCTTGATTACCTGATGCGCTTTACCGCTCACGGGTTTCCCGGGTTTGGAATTGCAACTGTCGCTGGCGCGCTTCTGGGCGGATTTCTTGGTGCTTCATCAAAAGGCGGCCTGCGGTTAACCACTTTTGCTGACAACATGGATACCCTTCGCAATTTGTTTGGTGCAGTGGCGATGGGTATTGGCGGCGTCCTGGCATTGGGTTGCACAGTTGGACAGGGCTTGACCGGTGTATCCACGCTCGCGATAGGTTCGGTGCTGACTTTGATATTCATCGTGATTGGCGGCATCCTTGGTGTGAAAGCGATGGAAAACTTCATTTGAATTCTAGAAAATCAGATGAACTGTTTTTGGTATCCACAGGCGTAACATTCAGTGTACCAGCTCGCGAGATAACCGTAACCTTATCGGGAATGCAATTACTCATGCATGGCTTGATTCCTCCGGCACGATGGGGTTCATCAAAACGATTGTCTTTGGTAAAATTTGCTTCATTCGGAAGTTTGATCTCGGCGAAATTTTTGTTCGAAAGTTCAAAATTTTCATCTTCAACAATGTCATTGAGATAAAGCATATAAGCAGTGAGGGCATAAACGTCATCGTCACCCAATGAGCGCGCATTTCCAAATGGCATGGCACGCTTGATGTAATCAAAAACCGTTGAAAGGTAGGGCCAATAGGAGCCGATGGTTCTTTCTGGGCGATCTTCGACCAGGGTATCAAACCCGCCAGCGATCTGCGGCCACCGGTCTACTCCCTCACCAAACTCGCCATGACAGATTGCGCAATTTTCAAGGAAAATTGGCTCGCCTTGTGCGACCGTGCCCTTGCCAACGGGGAGGCCTGCACCATCGGGACGCACATCAATGTTCCAGGCGGCGACTTCTTCCATTAGTGCCTTGCGACCCAGATGCAGCTTTCCATGAGTGGCAATTTTCCTGTCCTTTGCCAACAACGGTGTTTGGATTTGCCCGCTATGATTTGAAGCGTTCTGCTCTTCTTTACTGCCCGCTTTAACTTCGGGATTGTCTGTCGAAAACGTTTCTAGATAAGCGATAATGTTGGCGCGATCCTGTTCTTTTTTAAGTCCGGCGAAAGACATTTTTGTTTTTTTGATCATTTTTTTGGGTTTTATCAGAAACGAGTCTAATGTTTCACTATTCCATACCAATCCATCGTCACCCGCCTTTTTCATCGCATTGGAGTATTTGTATTGTTCCAGAGAGCCTGCGGTCCTGCCCAGTAAGCTGTTTAACTGCGGTCCTACCTTGTTGACCGCACCCTCACCAACGGCGTGGCAGGCGAGGCATTTTTTAAATACTCTTGCACCAGCGTCGGCCTCCTGAGCAATACTGCTTGAACTGGCCATCAGAAACAAAACTGCTGCAGACAGAAGGACGCTAAAGAATCTCGACATTTTCAGCGCTCCCGTCTTCCTTGATGTGCCAAGTTTGGATTGAATTATTGTGATAGATTGAATTATCCCCCGGGCTTTCAGCAGAGCTTCCTTCGCAGGTTGAACATGCCCCATCTCATCAATCGCTCTCGATTGCAGGAATAGTTCAGACCCATCCCAGTCAAATTCATAGTAAAATCGGTGAAGTGATTTGGAAAAACTCGGGCCATCCAGCCTGGCTGTTTGCCAGTTACGTCCACCATCAATGGAGATATCGACCCGTGTGATCTTGCCAAAACCGGACCAGGCCAGGCCGGACAAAACCGTGTGGCCCCGTCCATGCGTGATTGGGGCCTGCGGGCTTGGGTTGGTGATGACGGATTTGACGTCCATTTCCCATGTAAACCGGCGCGCCTGACCATTTTTCATCAGATCGGTATATTTTGAGGTTTCTTCTCGCTGATGCCAGGGCTTGTCACCAACTTCAATGCGGCGCAGCCACTTGACCCACATATTGCCTTCCCAACCTGGCACAACTATGCGCAGCGGATATCCTTGCTCGGGACGAAGCGATTCTCCGTTCATCTTGAAAACGACCATGCAATCATCAAGTGCTTTTTCTATCGGGATTGATCGGGTCATGTGAGCTGCATCGGCACCTTCGGGCAAAATCCATTTGCCTGAGGGTTTTAACCCAGCTTCTTCGAGAAGGCACTTCAGCGGCACGCCCGTATACATGACATTGTGAACCATGCCGTGGGTGAATTGGCAGCCGTTTAACTGCGCGCCCTTCCATTCCATGCCTGTATTTGCGGCGCACTCGAGGAAGTACACGCGATTTTCACGCGGAAAGCGCAGAATATCTTCCATGGTGAATACAAGCTCATTGTCCACAAGCCCGTTGATCATCAGTCGGTGTTGTGAGGGATCAATATTGGCAACTCCGCCATGATGCCGTTCGAAGCAAAGCCCGTTTGGAGTGATAATACCATCCAACGCATGCAGAGGCGTAAAATTGACGGAAGATGCAGATTCTGCCGTCAACCATGGAACATTGCGCCGGATGACACCTATTTCATGTTTTGAGGGCATCCCATAAGGATGGGCATCCACGCCGTCTCCCAGATACCTGTTCCAATCCTGAATTTTGGTAATAAACGGGTCAGGGGTTGCTTGCGCCGTGCCACCGGCGCAAGCGATCACCGCGCCTCCAGCCAATCCGGCTTTGAGTAACTTTCTCCTGGACAGACCACCAATTTGTTTGTGTTCTGTTCCGCCATCTTCTGACATCAAGCAATCTCCACGTGGCAAGTAATATACATTCAAAAAATTATATATATCAAACTTTCCACCATTGATAGCCCCTGCCTATTGCATGCCAACGACTTTCACATTTTCGTTTTTCATCATCGCAATGGTGCCTTTTGCGGATATATGTTTTTCCATCAGATCGTAGATTGCAGGTCCCTCAGTCCCCTCATTCACAGAGGCCCAACCACCAACAGTATATGTCTTGCTGGCATCGATTTGTTCGCCCGTTCTCAACAACGTCATATCAGAAATTCGATTTCCGATTGATTGTTTTGGGGCACATGTATAAGCAAGGCCGCCCACACGAACCATATCTCCGCCCTGTTGAAAAAATGGGTCCGTGTTAAAGAGATTATCGCAAACATCCTCCAAAACGTCTTTAAGCTGCGCTCCGGTAAACTCAATCCGATAGACGTTTGGATAATTCATTGATGTTTGGTTGTAGAGATCATCTATTGTGATGTCCTGCCCTGGAAGCAGCGTCGACCCCCACCGGAACCCAGGTGAGAGGGAAATTTCCACATCACGTTGTTCGATAATACCCTCGCAGATCAAATCATCCCAGGTACCGTTGAAATTCCCGCGGCGATAAAGCAATCCTTCCGTCTTCCCAATTACGCGGTCGGTTTCCGCAGCATGTGGGGCACGTACCTCATCAATTCTGGCGGACATTTCGCTGTCCGGCTCAATCACATCGGCAAAGACCGGAATAAGGTTAGAGGAGTAATCAACTACCTTTCCTCCCTTTACTTCAAGATCAACTCGCCCAAGGTATTTGCCATGGGAGCCCGAGGACAAAAGTATCGTATCGCCAATCTTGATTGCCGCTGGGATCGCATCATGGGTATGGCCTGTAAGAATGACATCAATTCCGCTTACAACCGTCGCTAATTTCTGGTCGACATCAAAACCATCGTGGGAAAGCAGCACGACAACTTCCGCACCTTCAGCACGCGCAGCGTCCACATTTTTCTGCAAAGCTTCCGGACGAATGCCAAAGGACCAATTTGGCATCATCCATCTCGGATTTGCGATTGGCGTATACGGCATGGCTTGTCCGATTACCGCGACCCTTACTCCACCCTTGTCGAAAAAAGCAGTACTTTCAAATACAGGCTCTTCCCACTCCGTATCGACAACATTGGAGGCAAGAAACGGATAATCCATCTCGTCAACAATCTCCTGAACCCGGTCTTCACCAAATGTAAATTCCCAGTGCCCAACCATCGCATCCGGTTTTAGCAGTTTCATGCAGTCAACCATGTCCTGGCCATTGGATTTCAGGGAGGTAAACGATCCCTGCCAGGTGTCCCCGCCGTCGAGGAACAGGACTTTATCATCACCGCGTTCCGCGCGGATGGCTTTCACGAGCGTTGCCGTGTGATCCAGCCCACCCAGTTTTCCGTAAGCTCTTGCGAGATCTACATAATCGACCATGGTGTGGGCATAAGCGAGGGCGCTACCGGTGTTCAGGCCAAAATGGCTTAAGAAATCCCCCGCAACCAGATGAGGGGGAATGCCTTCAAATGCACCTACACCAAAGTTCTCAGAGGGCGGCCGGAAATAAACCGGCTTCAACTGCGCGTGGACATCTGTGAAATGAAGCAGTGTAATTTGCCCCTTGCTATCAAACTTCAGCAAACCATCCTGAGTAATTTTTTGCTGGGCCAGTGCACGGGTAATCGAACCCATACCACCGCACGCAATGCCTGCAGCTGAGGCGGCAACAGCACCAAATTGCAGGAATTCACGGCGCGAAATCATGACTTAACTCCACAAATTTTTGAAACAGCTGCCCAGCCAGCGAGAAAATCCTCTGTAGCAAATACAAGTTGGCGTTTCGCGTTCAATCAGAACACAGACAACGCCTACCTTATTTGATTTCATTCACGCACTTTCGTTTAACCCATTCCGATTAAACGAAATTTGCTCTGGCTACAGAATTAGAGTTCACAGGTTCTTGTCGGCTATTAAAAGCATGGTAGTTCCGAAATCAGTTCCTGACTGCGTCAGTTTCTGACCGAGGGCACTTCTACAGACAGACCTTCTCCGCGAGAAGAAACATAAAGCTCAAGAGCAATAAATTCATCCGACCCCGGTTTGAAAGGCGTTGCACGAATATTCTTCATACATCCTTTAAAACGACGGTGAACAGATCCAAGACCGCCCCATTTAAGCCTGTAGACCGGGAAACCATTTGTGTGGCCCTGACTCAAATGGTCTGCACGGATCATGTTTCCGAAATTGTCTTCATGGCAATTTGAGCAAGCCATATTCAACTGGCCAACACGCTGATAATAGAGCTCCTTGCCCTTTTCAGCCCAAGATGACATCGGTCCGTCGGTCTGAACATCAACCGGCATTCCGCGTGACTGCAGCCCAACATAAGCTGTCATACCAAGCATTTCCGGCGCTTCCCACTTCCATGCATCTGCCTTCATGCGCTCAGTTCTGCATTCATTGATGATCATCTCCAGTGTTTCAGGCTTGCCAAGTTTTTCATCCCATCGGGGAAGACCTGTTCGAAGACCTTTGAAGTCTGAAATATCATCGTGACAATTCGCACACGATTTCCCGGCCGCGCCATCAACAGTTTCAAATTGCGCGATTGCATTTTCGACCGCTGCAAAGGCTGGATTTTCAAAATCATCCATTTGCAGCTCTTGAGTTTCATCACTCCGGAAATGCCATCCGGAATAGAGGTGATCAAGAGGCGAACCTTCGGGCGCCTTCAAATCTGTAACCAGTATTTCCCCGTCGATGGTCAGTTTATCCTTGTCCGCCTCTGCAAACGCTGCGGTAGCTGTTACAGCAACTACCAGGGCAATTGCCATAACTTGATTTGATCTTTTCATGTATTTCCCTCCCGACACGAAATGGATCAGCTGCGATTAGCTGACCTCAATCTTTTTCTCGGTTGAATATTCGCTGCCTTCATCATCAATCCAAACAAACTTGAAAGTACCGCTTTCAGGTACTTTGCAAGAAAACTCGATATATGGGTTTGAAGAGACTGCAGGATCAATGTCAGCTGAAAAAACTTCCTGTCCATTAAACGTACAGCTAAATTTGTTAATGATCATTCGCGGGATCAACTCACCGGTTTTCTTGTCTTTGCGCTGGCCCGACTCCATCGTATGACTGATGAGAGTTTTGATTGTGATAACCTCACCAGCAGACGCTTTTTTTGGGACTTTAACGCGTGGTTTAGAAGCCATTTTGTATTCTCCTCAAATTTAGCCGCCGCAGCCGCCAATAGTTACCTTCACCTGGTTCTGCGCCATCTGAAAGGAACCGTCTTTCATCTTTGCCACCGCAATTACATTCTGGGTCTTTGCCAATCGAATTCGTGTCTTGGCCGCAGCAGAACCACTCATGGCGGTAAAATTAAATTTCACGACCTCGGGGTTGGGGTTCCCATCCGCGACGATCATGATCGCTTCGACCATGTCATCACCATCCATCGCGCTGTCAACTGAGACTGAAATTGGTACGGTGTTTCCATTCTCGGCAATTTCCGGAGTGGTCAGTGTTAATTTTCCTGTTGCCGGTTCTGCGCCACCGGTAAATTCTTTGACGCGGTCCATGGCGGTAGCTTCAGCCGCTGCCAAAGAGGGCAATATGCCCGAAGTGAGAAACAGAGCTCCTCCGGCTGAGGCAACGATGAATTGTCTTCTATCGATTGTCATTCTTAGAAACCTTTCCATTATTCCTCTTTAAGCGTCATCAAATAAGCGATCACATCTTCGATATCCTGCGCTGAGAGGATTGTTTGACCTTGAAACTCTTCGGCAATCCGAAAACCATTCTTGTCATGGTCGTAATAAAATGCGGGCATGATTGTTTGCGCGCCAAATACGGCCTTTGAATTTACAAGGATGGCACGCAATTGCGCTGCATTCCAGCGATCCGCAACTCCGTTCATTTCCGGACCAACTTCTCCATGAAATGACTCGTTCAGCATGTCATTGTTTTGATGACATGCCAGACAGTTCCCGGCTTTTCTTCCGGCAAACACCAATTTGCCGTTTTCCGCAGCACCCGCAACCCCTGTTAAAGATTGTTGAATTGTTCCGTCTTCGATTCTTATATCATTTGGACCGGTTGCTTCCGCCACGCTATGCGTTGCTAAAACAAGCGCTGATCCCAAAACGATTGAAAATAATTTCTCCATCAAACCCCTTTCCCTCCAAACGAGTGGCAGCCAGAATCCTAGCACTGACATCTGGATAGATAAATATGATTTCATGAATATGTCAATTCAAAAATCGGTTTTGTGAATTACTTGTGCTTCAATCGGAGTTTTTTATGCCTGCTGCTTCGCGCTCTTTGATGCTGCGAGAATGAAATTGCTGGAACCCCTCATCCCCTTCATATCCCTTCTGGTGAACCCATTTAAACATGTCGAGAAATGTCCCCTTCCGAAACGCCCCGGGCATTACGGCGACGGCTTGCCTGTCTGCAGATGCATCAGAAGAAGCAAGTTCCGGCATGAACAAAATGGTCGGCGTAAAGAGCATTCCCCACTTTCGGGCCGCCGTCTTTTCCGTCAGCGTTTCACCATCAAAATCCACGACTTCCTCATCTCCGTAGAGGTTATATTGTACAACCATAAAGTTGGTTTTGATGAAATCTCGCACTTCCGGATCACTCAGTACGTTTTCATGCACTTCCCTGCAATAGATGCATCCACGCTGCTCAAAAAACATGACCAGACGTTTGCCTTCTTCATTGGCTGTATCCAGATCTTCGCTCAAATCCCGGAATGTAACCGAAAACCAGTCTTGTTTATGAAGGCCATCATCTCCAATTTCCGCCGCCTTCAACAAAACCGCCGAAGCCAGAAATAGACTGACCAAAATCACTAATCTGAACATTTTCTCCTCCTAACCATAGGTTGCAATTTGCGGGAAAGTTTCCAAAAACCAGAAAGCTATTGCAGGCATTGCGCCAGTGAGAAACAAAACTCCTGTCACAACCAACATCGCGCCCATGACCTTTTCAACTTTCCAAAGATGGCGCTTGAACCGGCTGGCCCATCCAAAAAACTGCCGGGCAAACAGCGCTGCCAGTATAAACGGGATTCCAATTCCCATCGAATAGGTGGCCAGTAACATTGCACCTTTCATTACAGTATCTTCTGTCCCCGCAACAAAGAGAATGGCAGCCAGAACCGGGCCGACGCAGGGTGTCCAGCCAAAGGCAAAAGCAAGCCCCATAATATAAGCGCTCCAAATGCCGGCAGGCTTTCCATCAACTTGTATTCGGGCTTCGCGGTAAAGCAGGCCAATCTTCAGCATTCCCAAAAAATGCAACCCCATGATGATAATGACAATGCCGGCGACCATCGCCAGCTCATCAAAATATCGGGTCACAGTGTTTCCGATAAAACTAGCTGAAGCACCAAGAATTACAAATACAGTAGTAAATCCAAGGACAAATAGGATCGCAGAACTAACAATCCGGTTTGAGGCGGAAAAAGACGCTTTAGATGTTGATAGTTCCGAAAAACTCACTCCCGCAAGATATGCCAGATAGGGAGGAACAATCGGAAGTACGCAGGGTGAGACAAAGGAAATCAGCCCGGCGAGAAGTGCGGTCGTAAATGTTACATCAAACACGGCACAATTCCTTTCCAGCTTACATACCTCCGATTCACGGTTAAGTGAATGGATATAATTCCATGGAGATAGAAATATGCGGAAAACACTATATATTATATCTGACGAAACAAGAACACGGTGCCTGACAATTGTCATTTAGTTGGTTCAAATCTGGGTTCACGGGAATAGTGACAGGTGTTTTTTTCTGTCTCTACCCGCTCACAACTGCTTCTTCTGCAGAGTTAATCATGATAGAGCAGGATGCCTGCCCGTGGTGTGAACGCTGGCACAAGGAAATCGGCATGATTTACAATAAAACGTCGGAAGGGAAAATTGCTCCCTTACGGGTTGTCAACATTTACGATGACTGGCCGGAAGATTTAAAAAATATTCGCAAAGAGCGGTTTACACCAACCTTCATTCTTGTTGAGGATGGCGAGGAGATTGATCGGCTGCGCGGTTATTCCGGTGATGAATTTTTCTGGTTTTTAATTGGAGAAATGCTAAAGAAGCTTCCAGCTAAACCCGCCTCCCAAGGTTGAATTTTCTAACGGACAAAATTACATGGCGCTACCAAAACTTAATCCTGATTCGTCGCCTGAGGAAGTAAAAAAACTCTTCGAACAGGCGCGTGAAGCAAGTGAACTGCTAAAAGCTCTTTCGCATGAAACCCGGTTGTTGATCCTTTGCCTCCTGACCGAGGGTGAGAAATCTGTCACAGAATTGGAAGAAACCATGACCATGACCCAAGCTGCGGTATCCCAACAATTAGCGCGGCTGCGGTTTGATCGGCTTGTTTCGACCAGGCGTGAGGGCCGAGTAATTTATTACAGCATAGCGAGCGATGAAGTTAGTAACATCATCAATCAGCTGTATGATCTGTTTTGCACTTCTGTACGCGGACCGCGAGCAAAATAGCAGTGACAGTTTGCCGGACTTGGCAGCTTACATTGGCTGGCTTAAGCTTTGTGACTTGAGTTCCTTGTCCGTTTGGAAGGAGAGCAGATCATGGAGATGGCGTCAGTTTTTTTGCCCCTTGCGGGCCTGGTGTCAGGCACAGTGCTGGGCTTTGTCGCCAGAAAAAACTTTTTTTGCACTTTGTCAGCTTTGGAACAATATTGGTATGCTGACAATTCAGCCGGCGTAAGAACCTGGGTCCTTGCCACGGCAGTTGCTATTGTCCTCACCCAATTTTTGATATTCAGCGGCAGTTTTAATCCCACCGAAAGTTTCTACCTTTCACCCGATTTCGGGTGGCTTGGGGCAATCATCGGAGGGCTTTGCTTTGGTTTCGGAATGGCATTGGTTGGCACTTGTGGTTTTGGCGCATTGGTTCGCTTAGGGGGCGGCAGTCTGAAAAGCTTAATGGCTGTAATGGTTTTGGGCTTGACCGCGCTGTCAACGCAGAGAGGACTGCTGGCGCTTGGAAGAACAGAATACATAGACAGATTTCAGTTAGACCTGTCTTTTGCAGGTGATCAATCCCTACCGTCCCTGGCGTCCGCACTTTCAGGTGCAAATCTTGAAGTCCCTGTTACAATTGTTTTGGTCGCAATCCTTTTGTACTGGATTTTCAGGGACAAATCATTTCGACGCAACAAGACTGGCATTCTTACCGGGATGATTGTTGGCGGGGTTGTTTCAGCGGGTTGGTGGATAACCGCTTTTTTTGCAAACCATTCGTTTGAGCCTGTGCAGGTCGAATCCACCAGTTTTGTTACCCCCATTGCCGATATAATAATGCAATTCGGGATTAGTACCGGTTCTGGACCGGATTACGGTGTCGGCATGGTATTGGGTTTGGTTTTGGGCTCGGCAATTGCAGCGCGCAGGGCAGACAATGTGCGCTGGGAAGCTTGCGATGATGCGCGTGAACTCAGTCGTCACATCGTTGGCGCCTCACTAATGGGTTTTGGCGGTGTATTGGCATTGGGGTGTACAATTGGGCAAGGCATAAGCGCCGCGTCTTTGCTCGCATTATCCGTGCCTGTTTCGATCGGCTCAATTCTTCTTGGAGCGAGAATAGGACTGGCCTGGCTTGTGGAAGGCAGTATCACAGCAGCGTTCAAGTTGGGGTAAAGCGATAGCTCGCACCCGATTTCTCGACCCGCCCAACGCCATCATTCGGCAGGTGATAACCAATTATCTGCATCTGCTCGTTCGCAAGCCGGTCCAGCAATTTTTTACGTGTTTCAATGCCCATCCCAGTATCCTGGTCAGAGCCCGAAGGCCAATTTGGTTTCTCAAAGGAAACGATGTGATTGGTGAGCGCATCACCAATTATCATTATCGGTTCACTGGTTGCATGAACAACAAATGAAGTGTGGCCCGGCGTATGGCCATGTGTATCAACGGCTTCCACTTTCGAAACGACTTCGTTTCCCGGCTCAAACAGCTTTATCTGCTCTTTCATTGCCTCAAGCCGGTTCTTTGCGCCAACCGCAAATGCCTTGCGCGCGTCAGGCATCGACGCGACGGTTCCATCATTCATCCAAAATTCAAACTCTATTTGTGGAAAATGAAGCGTTGCATCCGCAAACAGCACCTCATCAAAATCATCAAGAATTCCCCACAAATGGTCCGGGTGCCCGTGAGTAAAAACTACATCCGTGATTTCGTCCGGGGCAACTCCAACTGCATCTAAACTCTCTTTGAGTTTGCCAGCACTTGGCATGAAGTTCGGTCCGGAACCTGCGTCAAACAATACGACCCGCTCATCGTCACGTAGCAGCGTCAGATTGAGCGATGGTTCCACAAAGGCGTCATCGACCAGGAGGCCAGAAAGCACTTCCGTCAACTCATCTGCTGGTACATCGGGGAAGACAAAAGATAATGGAAGGCGGAGATGTCCGTCGCTGAGAGTAAGAACTTCAACGCCGTTGCTACTGGCAATCTGCTTTGCCTGCACGTGTTTGGCAAATCCCGGTAGAATGGCTGTGGCACAAAACATAGGCCCGTTCATGACCAAGGACCGTCTATCCATTTTTCTCTCCAATGGGTTATAAAAGCTTGTTAAGTCGGGTTTGTTGACAACAAAAATGTGCTGAAGCTTCGCAGCAAGCCGAATAAGTGTCAAGAATTGCATTCATTTTCTTGAATGTTTCATATTGGTAAAGATCGCTCCATTTGTGACCAAGTTGAAAGGACTTTTTCCAGTTGGACACATTCTCTTTTTGCCGCAAGAATTGTTACAATGCCGCGTATCCACCAAAACTGTTGGGCCACACACCGGCCAGGAACCTGAAGACTATTTTTCGGGCATTGGCCCGATCAAATTCGTCAGGATGGAGAAGGTAATCCGTCCACATTCCTTCAGTCAAAGCAAGCAGCCCGGTCGTGAAATCCCGTGCAGCGTTGTCGGGGGTTTCAATTCCTTCATGCCTGCAAATTTTTAAAATTGCGCTGTTGAGTAAATTTCGCAGACGCCGATCCCGGGTGTCTGAAAATTCTGCAATTGCATTACAGGTCCTGGAAGCTCCCCGAAACTCATACCAGATGCTGACATCTTTTTTGTTCAGCGCTTCGGGACTTAGGTCGCTTTTCACCGCAGCCACTATCAGTTCAACCGGATTACATTCCGTCCCCTCGAGGTTCTTGTCCAGGATTTGATAGTAACGCTCGCTGGCGAATTTTGCCGCTTCCACAATCAGCTGGTCCTTGCCGCCAAAATGAAGGTGTATCATGCCCCGGGAAAGACCGGCGCGCGCAACAATTTGCGAAACTGAGGTCTCGATCAGGCCAATCTCAGCGATGCAATCCAGTGTTGCTTCAACCAATATCTGCCGGTTCTTGTCCTTGCGTTTCATGGTTATTCCCAATTTCTGCGCAACCAATAACCGGCCGCATCTCCCCAATTTGACAAAACTAAATGCTTCTGGCAATAATAATGGACGATCGTCCATAATTCAAGCTTTGCCATGAACAACAAATACAATGTGCTGTTTGAGCCCGTAAAAATCGGGCCTGTTACAACACAGAATAGATTTTATCAGGTACCGCACTGCACCGGAATGGGCCACTTGCGTCCCCGTGCTGATGCAGCTGTACGGGCCATGAAAGCAGAAGGTGGTTGGGGTGTTGTATGCAGTCAGGAAACGGAAATTCATCCAACCTCAGATCTGTCGCCTTTTCCTGAGAACCGGCTGTGGGATGACCGTGACATTCCTGCATTGCGGGTCATGAGTGACGCCATTCATCAACATGGTGCATTGGCAGGCATACAACTCGTCCACAATGGATATCATGCGTATAACCTTGCCTCCCGAGCGCCTCTTTTTGCTCCCTCAGATACGGCAATGTACAATCTGAACCCCCGGCAGGCGCGTGCCATGGACAAGCAAGATATTCGCAACCTGCGCCAATGGCACCGTGCTGCTGCGCGCCGGGCCAGGGAAGCGGGTTTTGATATCGTGTATGTTTATGCCGGTCACAACATGACTGTTGCACAGCATTTTTTGATGCCCAATTTGAATGAGCGAACAGATGAATATGGGGGATGTTTGGAAAATCGGGTTCGGCTGATGCGGGAGCTTCTTGAGGAAACAAAGGAAGAAATCGGCGACAGCTGCGCAGTAGCTCTCCGATTTGCTGTAGACCAGATGTTGGGCGCTGACGGAATGCAGGCAACTGAGGAAGGTAGAGCGGTCGTCGAAATGCTCGCCGAGTTACCGGACTTGTGGGATGTAAATATAGCCGGTTGGGATAGTGATTCAGCAACATCAAGATTTGCTCCTGATGAAGGCTACCAGACGCCCTACATAGAATTCGTAAAACAAGTGACCAGCAAGCCGGTCGTTGCCGTGGGCAGATTTACATCCCCTGACCTGATGGCGTCGATGGTCAGGAAAGGCATTGTCGACTTGATCGGAGCGGCCCGCCCATCCATTGCAGATCCCTTCATCCCGAGGAAAATTCGCGAGGACCGCATCGAGGAAATTCGTGAATGCATCGGGTGCAACATATGTGTGGCAGCCGACAGCTTGGCAGCACCCATCAGATGCACTCAAAACCCCACCATGGGTGAGGAGTGGCGAAGAAAATGGCATCCCGAGAAGATTGAGCCCAAAAGAAATGAAGAAACCGTTCTGGTTGTTGGTGCGGGACCGGCGGGCCTTGAATGCGCAATGCAACTCGCCCGGCGCGGGTATGATGTGACGCTTTCAGAGGCAACGACAGAATTGGGTGGACGCTCGCGGTTAGAGGGCGGTTTACTTGGTTTGAATGCCTGGAAACGCGTAGCAGATTACCGAACTTATGACCTGCAGCAGCGCGGGAATGTTGAGATTTTTCTGGATAGCGAACTAAGTGCTGAACAGATAGTTGAACTTGGTATTCCCAACGTGTTTTTGGCGACCGGGTCCAAATGGCGCAAAGACGGCATTGGCCGGCACCACCGTAAACCTGTTCCCGGTACGGCCAGCATGCCGGTGCTGACGCCCGATGACATTATGTCCGGCGAGATGCCTCCAAAGGGTGCCGTTTTGTTATACGACGATGACCAAATCTATCTCGGCGGTGTCTTGGCTGAACATCTTTGTGCGGCCGGCAATGACGTTATCTTCGTTACTCCGGCTTCGATGGTTTCTCCCTGGACCCAGAATACCCTGGAACAGGGTCGGATTCAGAGCCGCCTGATTGAGAGCAATGTCAGTATCCATACGCATCACGCTTTACAGTCTGTTGACAAGAACGAATGCTCAATTTCCTGCACCTATTCCGGACGAGCACACACACTATCATGCACATCCGTGCTGATGGTTACGGAGCGGGTTCGCAACACCAGAATTTTTGACCGATTGAAAATACTGCAGGGGCGAGGAACCCAGCCTCTCAAGACGGTCGAATTACTGGGCGATGCGGCGTCACCCGGTTTAATCGCCGATGCTGTATTTTCCGGGCATATGGCAGCCCGGCATTTCGAGATGGAGCCGGAAAAAATGGAATTGGAATATTTTCAACGCGAGATAATCGCTCTGGACGAGGTGACATCATGAGCACCCAAGCTGACAATGCAGGAATAACACCGAGACCCCGTCGCAGAGGTGGTGGTGGAAGGGCAGCCAGGGTTGCAGAACGGGAAGCCACCACGGGTAATGAGGCCGTTCAAGGCGGCCTTTCTGGTGGACGGTATCGTCCGCTTAGCCAGAATGACATGGAAAACGTTCATCAAGCGGCTTTGACGGTTCTGGAAAAAACCGGTTTGGCAGATCACTTTGAAGAATTGCTGAATCTGGTTCTGCCAAAGGGTGCGGTGATGAACGAACATGGTCGATTGTGCTTCCCCAGGGCCCTGGTCGAAGATGTTTTAGCAGGCGCTGCCAAGGAATTTTACGTTTATGCCCGCGGCGAGCGCGAAGGCAAAGATGATATGCATTGCAAGTCTGACAGTGTCTATTTTGCCAATTCAGGCACCGCTGTTACGACTTTTGATTCTGAATCCAAAACCTACCGTCCGTCAGACTTGCGGGATGTGTATGACTTTACCCGTCTTGTAGACCGGCTTGAAAACATTCACATGCTGGGGGACACGGTTTTGGCAACTGATGTGGTCGATGATTATGCGCATGACGTAAACATGGTTTATGCAATCCTGGCCGGCAGCCAGAAGCCCGCATGTCTGACATTCCGGGACCGTAGTCACATTCCTGATGCAATCCGTCTGTTCGATCTGGCTTCCGGCGGTGAAGGCAGTTTTATGAAGAAACCTTCGGTCATTTTTGGCGGGTGCCCGATTGTGTCTCCGTTGCGCATCGGACGGGAGAATATGGAAATCCTTATTGATACTGCCAAACTGGGGCTGACGGTCGATTTGGCAGTTCCACCCCAAGCCGGAGCAACAGCGCCGGCAACGCTGGCCGGTACACTTGTCCAAACGGTGGCTGAAACGCTTAGCTGTGTGATAATCGCAAACCTGATTATGCCAGGCTGCCCCATCTGTTTCGCGGCCTGGCCATTTATCACTGACTTGCGGACAGGCTCATTTACCGGCGGAAGCGGTGAGCAAGCTTTGATTGCTGCGGCTGCCATACAGATGGGGAATTTTTACAACCTGCCTACTTCTGTTGGTGCCGGCATGACAGATGCAAAGTTGCCTGATGCCCAATATGGATTGGAGAAAGCGCTGACCTTCACGTTAGCCGCTCATGCGGGAGCCAATCGGATTTGCGAGTTTGGCGGCATGATCGGCAGTTTAATGGGGTGCAGTTTTGAAAGCATGGTCATTGATAACGAAGCTGGCGGGATGATTTTGCGCACTTTGCGCGGGATTGAGGTGAGCGATGAAACCATGGCGGTTGATGTCATTCACAATTGCGCAATTGACCCGGGCCATTTTCTCGGCAATCCCCATACCCTGGCTTACATGAATACCGAATTTGTCTATCCGCAGTTGATGGACCGTGAGCGAACAGACACCTGGGAGAATGAAGGAAAAGCAGACCTGCTTGATCGGGCGCGCGATAGTGCAAACACTATTCTTAACAGCCATTTTCCGAATTACTTTGGTGCTGCCGATACAACGGTTCGCGATGAGTTTTCAATTGTAATTACCGCGGAAGAAATGACCCGGCCCAGAACAAGTTTGGGCTGACGGTACTTGCTGCGGTTACCTTGTAATTTCTCAGCAGGAGTTAAATCTTTTGACGCTCGTGCAGCGAGTTTTCGCAAGCGCAAATTTTAGTGCGTTTCGCGTTCAATCAGAACAGCGACAATGCGTACCTTGGTTGATTTCGTTCACGCATTTTCGTTTAACTGAATCTGATTAAACGAAATTTGCTCGAGGCTCAGGAGCCTGTTGGCGATCTAGGGGTTCCGGCGTTAGCAAAACGATGACCTCCAACACGCCCAATCCCCCGGTTCACTCATCGACTGCACTATAATCCTGCCTGACGCTTGCAAATCGGATCACCGTATCTTTTCGCACTCCCAATTGAGCAAAGACACAGCCCGACATCACCTGCGACCCATTCACAGCCGCATTGACTTTTTGCGAATGATTATCAATATTATTCCAAAGTGTTGGCTATTGAGATGTGCCGCGTGAAAAAGTTTGCTCAAATATCAATTTTGGCATTGTTGTGTGTGCTGAATTCGCACGTCGCATTGTCGGCAGCAGACAAGATGAAGGTTGTAACAACATTCACGGTCCTGGCAGACATTGCGTCCAATATCGCAGGCGATGCGGCCAAAGTCGTTTCAATTACAAAGCCTGGAGCAGAAATTCATGGTTATGAACCAACCCCAAAAGACATCGTTCGTGCCACCGGAGCAGACCTTATCTTGTGGAATGGAATGAACCTTGAACTATGGTTTGAACAGTTCCTTTCCAATATGAAAGATGTGCCCGCCGCAATACTTACCGATGGGATTGAACCGATATCCATTTCCTCGGGGTCTTATCAGGGTAAACCCAATCCTCATGCATGGATGGGGCCCGACAATGCCCTGATCTACATTGATAACATCGTCAGGGCATTTTCCAGCCAGGATCCTGAAAACGCTGAAATTTATGCGGCAAATGCTGTTGCTTATAAGGCCAAACTTCGTGAAACGATTACGCCGCTGCGTGAGGTGATTTCTCAAATACCAAAAGAAGAACGCTGGCTGACTACCTGTGAGGGAGCTTTCAGCTATCTTGCCCGAGATTTTGGCATGAGAGAATTATACCTCTGGCCGATAAATGCGGATCAGGTCGGCACGCCACAACAAGTTCGGAAAGTGATTGATGGTGTTCGTGAAAACAACATACCGGTGGTCTTTTGCGAAAGTACGGTGAATACGGCTCCGGCTGAACAAGTGGCGCGGGATACCGGAGTTCGTTATGGTGGCGTGCTTTATGTAGATTCTTTGAGCGAAGCGGATGGTCCGGTCCCGACTTATCTTGATCTCTTGAAGGTAACGAGTGAAACAATTGCCAAGGGCCTGACGGCAACGAATTAGAGTTGGAACAAGTATTGAGTAGAACCAATCAAGACGACCCCGATGATGCAGGCATTCTCGCCCGGGATGTCACCGTTACCTATCGCAACGGACATACCGCATTGTGGAATGCCAGCTTTGCTATTCCCCGCGGAACCGTTACCGCGCTGGTCGGTGTAAATGGCGCGGGCAAATCAACACTTTTCAAAGCCGTCATGGGGTTTGTCCCAACCGCAAAGGGTGACATCAAGCTTCTGGGCAAGACCGTCAAACAGGCGCTTTCGGAAAATTTGATTGCCTATGTTCCCCAGTCCGAAGAAGTTGACTGGACCTTTCCGGTTCTGGTTGAAGACGTCGTGATGATGGGACGGTACGGTCACATGGGTTTTCTACGGCGGCCGTCAAAAAAAGATCATCACGCCGCTGATGAAGCTTTGTCGCGCGTCGGCATGCAGGATTTTCGCTCAAGGCAGATTGGCGAACTCTCAGGGGGGCAGCGAAAAAGGGTATTCCTTGCGCGCGCTCTTGCCCAGGATGGTCAGGTGATCCTGCTCGATGAGCCATTTACCGGCGTTGACGTTAAAACTGAAGACCAGATAATTTCCGTGCTGGGCGAATTGAGAAAGGAAGGCCGGGTAATGCTTGTGTCGACACATAATCTCGGTTCCGTTCCGCAGTTTTGTGACCGCTCGATCCTGGTCAAGGGTACCGTCCTTGCGCATGGCACTACCGAGACAACTTTCACCCGCGAGAACCTCGAGAAAGCCTTTGGTGGCGTGTTACGACAATTTACTTTGGGCGGTTCCGATCTGCATGATGATGATGACCAACGTGAAGTCACCATCCTGACCGATGACGAGCGGCCTTTTGTTCAATATGGTCAACGCGGCAAGACGAAGGACAACAAGCGCCCCGACAAAGGCACCTCGTGATGGAGCTGCTGCTTGAACCCTTCACTTATAATTATATGTTCAACGCCATGTGGGTGTCCGCCCTGGTCGGAGGAGTTTGCGCATTTCTTTCTGCCTATCTGATGTTGAAGGGTTGGTCACTGATCGGTGACGCGCTTTCGCATTCGGTTGTGCCCGGTGTCGCCGGCGCATATATATTAGGGCTACCCTTTGCGCTCGGCGCATTTATCGCCGGTGGGTTGGCTGCGGGCGCTATGTTGTTTTTATCCGAGCGATCAGGCCTTAAAGTTGATGTAATCATCGGATTGATTTTTACTTCATTCTTCGGGCTTGGTTTGTTCATGATTTCGATCAACCCGATTGCGGTGGACATTCAAACCATCACGATGGGCAACATACTGGCCATCACACCAAATGATACGCTTCAATTGGTCATCATCAGCATTGTCTCACTGGTAATTCTGTTTGCCAAATGGAAGGATTTAATGGTTATCTTCTTCGATGAAACCCATGCGCGATCCATTGGTCTCAATCCGGCTTTCTTGAAGGTCGTTTTTTTTACCCTCCTTTCGGCATCGGTTGTTGCTGCCATGCAAACCGTTGGCGCCTTTCTGGTGATTGCAATGGTCGTCACGCCCGGCGCTACCGCTTACTTGCTATGCGATCGGTTTCCGCGTCTTATTTTGACGTCGGTATTGATTGGAAGCCTTACGAGCTTCGCCGGGGCTTATGCGAGCTACTTTCTGGACGGGGCAACCGGCGGGATTATCGTTTCCTTTCAGACGCTGATTTTCCTGATCGTGTTCGTCCTTGCGCCAAAACACGGCCTGCTTGCCGCGCGTCGGAAAGCGAAAGAGGCACTCAGAAATTTTGAGAAAAGTGATTCAGTGGGTCCAAGAGCAGAAGGAACCGTGTGATTATGGAAGTCCTGCTTCAGCCATTTCAATTTCCCTTTATGCAAAACGCCTTCTACATATGCATGCTGGTTGCAGTGCCAACCGCACTGCTATCATGTTTTCTTGTTTTGAAAGGCTGGGCTTTGATGGGGGATGCCGTAAGCCATGCCGTTCTTCCCGGAATTGTCCTGGCCTATATCCTGAACATTCCGCTGCTCATTGGAGCCTTTGCAGCAGGCATGACTTGTGCGCTAGCAACCGGCTATCTCTCTTACAACAGCCGGGTCAAACAGGACACTGTCATGGGCGTGGTTTTTTCCGGCATGTTCGGCTTGGGAATGGTTTTATACGTCTCCGTTGATACCAATGCCCATCTTGATCACATCTTGTTTGGTAACATGCTGGGCGTGGAGCCTGATGAACTTTGGACAGCAGGAATCATCTCTGCTGTCGTTTCAGCAATCATCATCATGAAGTGGAAAGACATGCTCCTCCACAGTTTTGACCCGGCGCAGGCACAAGCGTCCGGATTGATGGTAAATGTCATCCATTATGGATTGCTGACCGCTTTGTCATTGACGATTGTTGCGACGTTATCCGCAGCCGGTCTAATTCTGGCAATTGGCCTTTTGATCGCTCCTGGCGCGATTGCGTTTTTGGTGACACGCCGTTTTTCCGGGATGCTGGTTGTGGCAGTTGTCGTCAATCTTGTTTGTATGTTGGGTGGAACATATCTGAGTTTTCATCTGGACAGCGCCCCGGCACCGACCATCATATTGATATTGTCTGCGATATTTGCATTGGCTTTTGTAATGCGGATTTGGCTCTCGCGACGGGCATCGCAGAAACACATAGAGGCGTCAGTACGCAGCTAGTGGTCCGTTCGAAACAAATGAGTCCCTTTGCGGCGAATCTCTTTATCATTTGTTTCGAACGTAAAGACCACTAGCAAGGTATTGTTTTCTAGTGGATTTTAAGATTCAAATATTTGGATGAGAGGTCTCGGAAAACGGGTTCCAAATGTTTGAATCAATCCACTAGCCGTTTGCAACACGCTGACGGTCGCGGCGGCGATCGATATTCTGTTGATAGGCCATTTTGCAGTGATATTCGCAATATGGGTTATCAACTTTGGTGTCGTTTCCGCAAAAATGAAAGTCATCGGTTGCCGGGTCACCGTGCGGCATTTACAGGTCTTCTCGGTAAGATCAACCAGCTGCAGTTTCTTGCATTCCGGCGCCACCATGTCTTCGATCTGGATACGGCGCTCGCCACTATAGGAGTTTGCCGGGTTCGATCGGGGCGCTGACCGCGGACGACTGTTGTGACCACCATTGCGTGGCTTACGGCTTACATGTTTTGAGCCTGAAGATGTGGGCTTGGCACGACCGGAAAGACCCAGACGGTGTACTTTGCCGATCACAGCATTACGGGTAACCCCGCCGAGTTCAGCGGCAATCTGGCTTGCACTCAATCCATCCGCCCAAAGTTTGGTAAGCGTTGCAACGCGATCATCCGTCCACGACATTCTGTTCAATCTCCACCTTACAGAATCAGGTCCTGTTCCCGAACATCACTGCTCAGGCTGTCAGACTGATTTTTGTGTTGATCCTGCCAACACGACCTTGCAGGATTGATACCACTCGTTCATATGACTTAATCAGTCACAGACTCCCAAAACAAGGGCAGGCAAAAGGGAACGAATCATTTTTCAGAATATCCCCAACTATAGAATCGGATTTCAGTAAACTGTGGAAAATTGAATCATAATTCCGAAAAAATAGGGTTTGCCTGTGGATATCTTGGCTAAGGTCTGGACTCAATTGGAATTGGCCTGCACAGCTGACCAATTTTTCAGAATTTAGGCGAAATCGACCGACTTGACTTTCCGTCAATGAGGAGATTTCAACGATAATCCGGGTAAATTGGGCGCTGCCCGAACGGGTTGGAGCCAAAAAGGCCTATTTCAGTATTAAAAAGCCTCGCCGATGCTTTGGCATCGCCTGTGTTTTTCGCCTCGAAATAAACCATTTTGTCTCCAATGAAGCCACATTTCCCAATTGGGTTCAGACCCTAGTGGATTGATTCAAACATTTGGATCCCGTTTTCCGAGACCTCTCATCCAAATATTTGAATCTTAAAATCCACTAGAAAACAATACCTTGCTAGTGGTCTTTACGTTCGAAACAAATGATAAAGAGTTCGCCGCAAAGGGACTCATTTGTTTCGAACGGACCACTAGTATCAAGATCGAAACCAGATGCTTGACGTTGGGTCGTAGGCCAACTATTTTCGCAGACAACGAGATATTGAGACTTGTTGGCTATTCACCCGTCGAGATGGCGGGTTTTTTGTTTGCTGCATGCGACGAAAATCGGGAATGCCAAGAACCACATCACCTGTGAAGGGACTACACCATGGGCAAGGAAGCACATACATTTGATGTTTATGCTCCAGGCAGCATCGAATTTTCAAGCGGTGAAGGCAGCTACCTGACTGCGGTTGATGGAACGCGTTATCTTGATTGCACATCGGGGATTGCGGTCAATTCCCTGGGCCATGGCCATCCTCATCTGGTCGAAACACTGAAAACGGCTGCGGATGGGATTTGGCATCTGTCCAATATTTTTACCATTCCCGGTCAAAAAGTATTGGCCACACGCCTTTGCGAACAAACCTTCGCCGATCAGGTTTTCTTTACAAACTCCGGTGCTGAAGCAATGGAATGCTCAATCAAGACCGCCCGCCGCTATCATTTCGCAAAAGGCAATCCGGAGCGTATCAACGTCATCACTTTTGAAGGCGGCTTTCATGGCCGCACGATCGCGACAGTCGCAGCTGGCGGACAGGAAAAATACATTGAAGGGTTTGGTCCCAAGGCTCCGGGCTTCATATCCGTTCCTTTCGGCGACCACGAAGCCTTGAAGGCTGCAATTGACGAAACCACCGCAGCTATTCTGATAGAACCCGTGCAGGGTGAAGGTGGCGTTCGTGAAATACCGGGCGAATGCATGCGCGGTATTCGTGAACTGTGTGATGAACACGGCATTCTGATGATGCTGGACGAGGTTCAAAGCGGTGTCGGACGTACTGGAAAGCTCTTTGCTCATCAGTGGTCCGGAGTGGAGCCTGATATCATGGGTGTTGCCAAGGGAATTGGCGGCGGCTTCCCGCTTGGCGCCTGTCTTGCAACAGAAGAAGCTGCATCCGGCATGGTTATCGGAACCCACGGGTCAACATATGGCGGCAATCCACTTGCAATGGCGATGGGCAATGCGGTTCTGGATGTTGTGCTTGAAGATGGCTTCATGGATGATGTGCAGGACAAGGCAATCCGGTTCCGCCAAACCCTTGCAGAACTGGTCGACACATTCCCGGACTTGCTTGAAGATGTTCGCGGAAAAGGTCTCCTCATGGGAATGAAGGCGAAGGTCCCCAACACTGATATCATGAGTGCATTTCGTGGGAAGGGCCTGTTGGTTATCGTTGCCGGCAATAATGTGGTGCGTATCGTGCCGCCACTTACAATAAGCGAAGAAGAGATCGCCGAAGCCAGGGTTAAGATGATTGCCGGCCTGGAAGCGGTTCGCGCCTCTGTGAAAGGTTGATCCAATGAGCTCTTCCCCCAGACATTTTCTGGATATCGCTGACATTGAGGCAGGTGTGCTCAAGGCAATCGTCGGTTCTGCCCATCAGTTAAAGGCAGAAACACAGAACGCTCGCCCGCTTGCCGGAAAAATGCTTGCCATGATTTTTGACAAGCCATCAACACGTACCCGTGTGTCATTTGATGTAGGGATGCGACAACTGGGCGGTGAAACCCTGTTTCTCTCTGCAGCCGAGATGCAATTGGGGCGCGGCGAAACCGTTGCGGACACCGCCCGTGTATTATCGCGTTATGTCGATGCCATCATGATCCGCACAACCGGCCATGGCAGGCTGCTCGAACTTGCGGAATATGCAACAGTCCCGGTCGTAAATGGCCTCACCGATGACAGTCACCCTTGCCAGATTATGGCGGATGTTATGACCATTGAAGAAAAACTCGGAAATGCAAGCGGCAAGAAAATTTGCTGGAGTGGAGACAACAACAATGTGCTCAACTCACTAATCGAAGGGACAGTCATCTTTGGCTATGATCTTTCGATTGCCGTTCCGTCTGACCGCAAACCAAATGACGCGCGGGTCAAAAATGCAATCAACGCCGGTGCGCAAATCCTTGTTGTCGATGACCCGGTCACAGCAGCCGAACAAAGCGATTGCGTGATGACGGACACCTGGGCATCGATGGGATTTGAAGACGAAGCCGCAGGTCACAATACTTTTAGGCCTTTTCAGGTGAATGACAAAGTCATGAGTGCTGCAAAAGAGGATGCGATATTCATGCATTGCCTGCCCGCACACAGGGGAGATGAGGTGACCGCTGAGGTGATAGACGGTCCACAATCCGTGGTCTTCGATCAGGCAGAAAACCGGCTGCATATTCAAAAAGCCATATTGGCGTGGTGCTTGGGATGAGCGAAGCAGGATCAACTCCGGAAGGTTACCAGTTCGCGGGAGATGATGTGGTTGTGCCATTTGCAGTCGAACCGCTGGATGTGCGTGGCCGTGCCATTCAGGCGGGCCCTTTGATCGACACTATTCTTAAACGTCATGATTATCCTCAGGATGTGAGTTTCTTGTTGGGTGAACTGATCATGCTGGCGCTTATTCTGGGAAGCTCACTGAAGTTTGAAGGAAACTTCATTCTGCAAACCCAATCTGATGGACCTGTATCACTGGCCGTAGTTGATTTTTCGACACCTGGATTTGTTCGCGCTTACGCAAGATTTGATGAGACTGCACTGACGCAAGCCCAATCCAAAGGGGAAACCACTCCCCGGAAACTTCTGGGTTCCGGTGTCCTCGCCATGACCATTGATCAGGGTTCAGACATGCAGCGCTACCAGGGAATAGTCGCATTGGATGGCATTTCACTTGAGGAAGTCGCGCATCAATATTTTAGGCAATCCGAACAGATCCCCACGAGGGTGCGCCTTTCAGTAGCGCAAATCATGCGTCCTTCAGATGACGGAAAGACGGAAACCAGTTGGCGGGCAGGCGGTATCATCACCCAGTTCTTCCCCGATACACCCGGACGGATTGTGAACCGTGATTTGCCCGGTGGGTCAGGAGAAGATGACGAACAGCCGGCAGAAGATGAAACCTGGCTTGAAGCTTCATCGCTGATGTCTACCATATCAGAGGATGAACTCACCGATCCTCAGATCAGCGCCGAACGGCTATTGTTTCGCCTGTTTAACGAACACGGTGTGAGGGTGTTTGACGGAATTCCAGTTGTGGAGCGATGCAGCTGTTCCCGCGAAAAAGTGCTGGCCTTGGTACAAAGTTTCGGAGATGAAGATACCGGTCAGAAAAAGCCGGTCGAGGATGTCACAACCAAATGCGAATTTTGCAGCACAGTCTATGAAATGCCGGCAGAAGAACTTGCATTGAAGTAATCCGCCATAAGCACTATTTTGAGGTCATGCGTGTCGGAATTTGCGGTTTAGCTAAGTTACTGATTTAGCCAATTAACAAGTTGTAACTTGCCCACATCAGCTTTTGATATAGGTATGGTATCACTTATGTTGACGAAGCCAGAAAAATCTACGGTTGAAGCGCGGATATCTGCGGAACTGGTGCAGGTTGAGAAACCCGGCATGGCGAGCATGATTGTTCGTTTTGTCGCGCAATTCCTGTTAATGGCTCTCATCCTTTTCGCCGGTTATGCAACCATGAACTGGTTGACCGAACTCAAGCAGGAGCCGCCCTCAAGGCCGCCTTTCAAAACCGTGTATACGGTTGATTCAGTAATTGCGGAACTCGGGGATTTTCAGCCGACATTCAAGGTTTATGGTGAGGTGCAGCCCTCGCGCAGCGTTGAACTGCGTTCGCTGGTTGCCGGTGAGATCATTGATGTTAATCCGCAGTTGAAAGTTGGTTCACGGATTGAAAGGGGGGTCGAGCTTTTCCGGATTGATCCGTTCGAGTACAAAAAAGAACTGGCGGTGGCTCTTTCAAACATAGAAGAAACCACCGCCCGTATCGTTGAAAATGAGGCGCGCATTGCAATTGAAGGGTCCCGGATATCAAGCCTGCGCGAACAACTTGATCTTGCCCAAAGAGATTTGGATCGGATTTCAGCCCTTCAAAAACGCGGAACCGCCACCGCAAAGAACGTCGAAGATCGCTCCCTGATTGTCAGCCAGCGAAATCAGGCAGTTGAGCAAGCAGAGCTTAATCTGGTGGTTGAGAAAACCCGGTTGAAACAGCTTGAAGCAACCAACGACCGGTTTGATTGGGCCAAGCGACAAGCAAATCGAAACATTAATAATACCGTTCTGCGAGCTCCGATCTCAGCAATTGTCAGCGAGAAAAATGTCTCGGAAGGCAGGCTCGTCAATGCAAATGACATGGCAGTTTCTCTGTATGAGGCGGACCGACTCGAGGTCAGGTTTACCCTGACGGATCAGCGCTTTGGTCGGATACAGTCAGATACAGCCGGTATCGAAGGACGTAAGGTCGATGTAATTTGGAATGTTGGTGGCGAAGAGTTTCGTTACCAGGCGACCATCGACCGGATTGGTGCACAAATTGCGTCGAGCCGCGGCGGTGTTGAAGTAATTGCAGTTCTTGATCAAACCGATGCAAAAAGTGCATTGCGCTCTGGTGCATTTGTACAAATCATAGTTCCCGACCGTTTGTTCAAAGATCATTACCGTGTGCCTGAAGCCGCTATTTATGATGGCGATACAGTTTACGTGATCATCGATGGACAACTCGTATCCCGCAAGGTTCGGGTGAAGGCTCACGATCAGACCTACGTCATCATCACTGGAAACGTCGGAAATGGCGACCAGATCATGACCACCCGCATTGCCGAAATTTCTGACGGATTGAGAGTTCGGCCCCCCGACCAACTTCCTGCCAAAAAACAAGATGATACCGAGGCCGGATCGCAGGAAGATGAAAGTCAGGGCTGATGATCGGACGCACCATCCATGACGGCGGTATCATCAGCATTTTTGCCCGCCACCCCAATGCCGCCAATCTCCTCATGGTGCTTATGGTGATATTTGGCGTTTTCGCGCTAGGTAAAATCAACACACAATTTTTCCCGACCGTAGAACGTGAAGAAGTTTCAATTGTCGTCAGGTGGACAGGGGCAAGTCCGGAAGACATTGAAAAAAACATAATCGAGCTGGTTGAGCCACAAGTACGGTTTATAGATGGTGCGGACAAAATGGCGTCCTATGCCCGCGAAGGGTCTGGAACAATTTCGCTTGAATTTGTCCAGGGAACGGACATGGATCAAGCTGTATCTGATGTGGATGCGGCAGTTAAATCGGTCACCAATCTGCCCGAGGAAGCAGACACACCGGAAGTATCAAAACGCCCCTTTTATGACCGCGTTGCAAGACTATCCGTCTCCGGCGATGTCCCGGAGGCAACGCTTCGTTTCTACGCAAAAAAAATTCGCGACGATCTGATTGATCGCGGGATCGACAAGGTCTCGATGCTCGGCATGCGTGATGAAGAGCTGCAGGTTGAAATCTCTGAGCGCGAATTGCGCAGGCTTGATCTGTCTATCGCAGAGGTTTCCAGTGCGATTGCCCGAAACAGCCGTGATTTGCCGTCTGGCCAGTTGAAAGGCGGGATTGAAAAACAAATCCGCGCACTCTCGGATGTAGAAGAACCGGATTCCCTGCACAATCTTGAAATCCGCTCTTTTGCTTCTGGTGAAAAAGTTCTGCTGGGCGATGTGGCTAATATCAGACGCGGTTATAAGGATGGTTCAACGCGCGGGTTTTCCGCTGGAAATCCGGCAATCCAGCTGACCGTCGAGCGCGCTCTGTCTGCTGATACGCTCGCGACGGCCGCAATTTTGGAAAAATATGTTGCTGAAATCGAAAACAATATGCCACCGGGCATAACGCTGCAAAAGTACGATGTTCGCTCGGACAGACTCGTACAACGCATATCGCTTTTGTTCTGGAACGGCGTGTTTGGTCTTGCGTTGGTTGTGGCGACACTTTTCATTTTCCTGAATTCGAGGATCGCCTTTTGGGTCGCGGCAGGCATCCCGATTGCCATGTTTGCGACCATCGGTTTCATGTTGTTGATGGGGCAGACGATTAACATGATTACTCTTTTCGCCCTAATCATGATGCTTGGGGTGATTGTTGATGATGCCATCGTAGTGGGTGAGCATACAGCGACGCGTTTCGAGGCGGGCGACGGGCCCTTTGAGGCCGCCGAAAATGGAGCCAGGCGGATGCTTACCCCGGTCTTGGCAGCAATGACAACAACCATTGCCGCCTTCGCGCCGATGCTTCTGATTACTGGCATTATCGGCCAGATCATGGGCGTCATGCCCTATGTCGTTATCGCTGTAATTGTGGCAAGTGTGGTTGAGTGTTTTTTGATTTTGCCCGGTCATCTGGGGCATACGCTGGAACATCGCCCCAGACGCGCATGGTCGTTCTGGAGGCAATTGTTTGTCGCAGCACTGATTGGCGGAATTCTAATTGCTGTCACCAACCGCTTGATCGCCGGAGAAGCAATAGGGTTTGGGTTGATTGACCAACTCGCAGCATTTCGTGAAAGCCAGTCTGTTGTGATATTCCTTGTCCTGATCACGCTTGGCTCGCTTTTTATTGCCACAATAGTTGAGGCCTTGTTCTGGGGTTTGAAACGCCTCGCGCCACCAAGAAAAAGCAGCAAGCAGGAGAATTGGTTCAGGCGTAACTTTGACAGCGGGTTCACCGCGTTTCGTGATGGTCCGTTTTCCTGGACAGTGTCACTTTCCTATCGCTGGCGCTATGTCACCGTCGCGTTCGCGATTGCTTGTGTACTTGCGCTTGTGATGGGCCCCATTCGTGGTGAGCAGGTAAAATTTGTGTTCTTCCCGTCACCTGAGGCGGAAAACATCAGTGCCCGCCTGGTCTTCAATGCAGGCATCGCAGAAGATCGGGCGCTTGAAATCGTGAAGGAAGTGGAAGCCTCACTTTACCGCACAGAAAAGAACATGTCCGGTGGTGAAGAAAAACTGGTTGAAGCGGTCTTCACAACATTGGGTTCTGCTGGCCGGAGTGTCGGCGATAACCTTGCCCAGATACGGGTCCAGCTCACTTCCTCTGAAATCAGAACCATCAGAACGCCAGAGGTGGTGAAGGCCTGGAAGAAGGCCGTGCCGAAGATGGCGGGTGCCAAACGCATTGCGATTTACGCCTCCCGCGGCGGACCACCCGGGCGCGATCTTGATCTTGAGATCACCGGCGGTGATGTCGCTATCCTGAAAGAAGCCGCTACCCGGGTTATCCCGCTGGTCTCTTCTCTCGACGGGGTATCCGGTGTCGCGGATGACCTTCCGTTTGGAAAACCGGAACTGGTTATGGAATTGCTGCCACGCGGTGCAGCTCTCGGTTTTACAATGGATGAAGTAGGCCTGCAGGTCCGCAATGCATTTGACGGAGCAATTCCCCGCCGGTTCGCGCGTGGCGACGATGAGGTTACGATCAGGGTTTCGCACGCAGCTGACGAAAAAGATGGTGCCCGGCTCAGAAACTTTGAATTGCGCAGCACATCCGGTGAGTTTGTACCGCTGGAAGAAGTTGTTTCCCTGACAGAAAAACAGGGGTTTACGGCGATCCAGCGTGAAGATGGCAAACGCATTGTGTCGGTAACCGCAGACCTTGATACCGATATTGTTACAACAGAAAAAGCCATCGAGATTCTTGAGGCAGGTGAAATACCGGCTGTCCTTGAAACGATGGGGCTTGATTACCACTTTGGCGGCCGCAGCGAAGAACGCGCTAAGGCCTTTGCCGATCTGGCGATTGGGACTTATCTCGCGCTCGCGGTTATTTACATCATTCTTGCCTGGGTATTTGGTGACTATTTCCGTCCGCTCGCGATCATGCTGATCATTCCTTTTGGTGTTGTCGGAGCGGTTGTCGGACATTGGCTGCTGGGCTTCAAACTTACGATTCTTTCATTCATTGGATTGCTTGGGCTTGCGGGCATACTGGTCAACGATTCGATCATTTTGGTCAGTCGACTTGATGAACGGCTCGACGAGGGGGAAAATCTTGAAATGGCAGCAATTGGCGCTTCCCGTGACCGGCTTCGCGCGGTGCTGTTGACCTCCCTCACCACGATTGGTGGTCTCGTACCCTTAATGTTTGAAAAGAGCCTTCAAGCGCAGTTCTTGCTACCGATGGCGATTACCATCGTCTTTGGCCTGGCGCTTGCAACTCTGCTGGTTCTTTTTTTGGTTCCGTCATTGATGGGAATTGGCGGTGATATCAAATGGCTATTACAAAGTGTCTTTGGCAATCGCCACCATGCCAATGCCGAACCGGCAGAATAATGTCAGAATTTTGAAACTCAGAGCTAGAGCACCTTTTATTAAATATGAATCACTTTGACCGCCTGAAATTTGTCACAGGAACAGGCGCGGATTGCGCCATGGTGTTTTTGCACCACAAGAAATTCGCAACGCCCTTCCTGGGGCAAAGCCATGCGGCCGGGATAAATGGGTGAAAAAACAAGTTTGAATTCAATACTTTATCTTCAGTCCTATCTTTTGCTTGGGCGATCTTTGCGCTCTCGCTTTGTTGTTTTTCTCAACCGGGTATCTAACCCGCTTTTTGAAAACCGCCTGGCGAGATCACAAACCTCACGCCATCAAAGCGGTTCATATTTAATAAAAGATGCTCTATGTTCTCCAGAAGCGTGGCATGAACAGGACCAAAACGGTGAACAACTCCAGCCTGCCAACCAGCATGGCCGCTGACAGTATCCATTTTGCGGCATCGTTAAGACCCCGAAAGTTTCCTGCCGGACCTATCTCGGATCCAAGCCCGGGACCGACATTCGAAATTGCAGTGCCGGCAGCTGACATTGAGGTTATGAAATCAAGCCCGGTCAAGTTGAGAAGAACAGCAAAAATCCCGAACAGCAAAAAATAGATGACAAAGAAGTTCATCACTGCACCAGCAACACTATTGTCGATGCGGGCATTGTTAAACCGCATCGTAAAAATACCGCTTGGAAAAAAGATCCGGTTGATCTGTTGCTTGATCACCTCAAAGAGCACCTGGAAACGGAAAACCTTGATCCCGCAGGAGGTTGAGCCAGCGCAACCGCCGATAAACATCATTGCAAAAAACAACATGTTGGAGCCCGGTGACCACAAGCCATAATCCGCTGAGGCGTACCCCGTACCTGTCATGATAGAGGTTACATTGAACGCTGCCTGCAACAAAGGCGGGCTGGAGGTTTCTTGTGCACCTGGATGCATGATCCATGCCATCACGATGAAACCCGTCAGGATGACGAAAAACACCCGGACCTGTGAATTATCCCATAACTTGCCGGGTTTTCCCTGCATTGCCTGAACATAGAGAATGAAAGGAATTGACCCGAGGATCATAAAGGCAATGGCAATTATCTCAATGCTGCTGCTGGCAAATGCTCCAATGGATGCATCGCGTGTTGAAAATCCACCCGTCGCAACCGTTGTCATGGCGTGGATAAATGCTTCCATGGCGTTCATGCCTGCCAGCATATAGGCAACTGCACAAAACGCGGTAATTGTAATGAACACCAGTGAGATTGAGCCCGATATCTGCGTTGCCCTCGGCATGATTTTTTCAGCGGTATCAAAGGCCTCGATTTTAAAAAGCTGCATCCCGCCGATTTGCAGCATCGGGAAAACCGCAATTGCCATCACGATGATGCCAAGCCCGCCCAGCCATTGCTGAATGCCTCGCCACAACAAGATTCCGGGCGGCGCAATATCCAGGCCGGAAATCACCGTTGAACCTGTGGTGGTAAGGCCGGACATGGATTCAAAAAAGGCATCGGTAAAAGTCGGCACGATCCCTGACAGATAATAGGGAAGCGCACCGAAGGTTGAAAGTGCGATCCAGACCGCTGAAGTCATCACAAACGCCTGCCGTGTCGACAATTGTCGGGTTGTCCCCCGCGCGCCGGAATAAAGCCCCAGTCCGATGATCAATGTGAGCGCTCCTGTAAACGCAAAGACTTCCCAGTCCTTGTTGTCAGCTACCAGGTCCACGGCCGCCGGAAAAATCATCGCAGCGCCCAATGTGGTCAGGAGCAGACCGACAATCAGGAATATGGGGCGAAGTGCAATCATTGTCAGAAAACCACCTTGCGCACTCAGTTGATCACCGGGTCGATACCCGGAAGATCAAGGGGGAAGGCCGGGATTTCAATTTGAAACTGGTCTCCGTTTGGTATGCCAACAACATAATGCCCTTGCATGATACCGGATGCGGAATTCAGCGGACAGCCGCTGGAGTAGGTAAAATCTTCACCAGCCCTGATAACAGGTTGAACCCCCACAACGCCGTCTCCTTCAACTTCTTCAACATGCCCTTCAGCATCGACAATTTTCCAGTATCGGCTCAATAGCTGAATGGTTTCGTCTGACCGGTTTTCAATAACTACCCTGTAGGCCCAGAAATGGTGACCACTCTGGGGATCGGAGCGCTGATCAATATAGACCGGCATGACCGTAACCGAAATATCTTTGGTGGTGGCGTTGAACATGTAGCTTCCGGAACTTTTCCTGACCGGTGACGTGCTACCACAAATGAGTGCGGCCCGCTATTGCTTCAATGCACGTTCGATATCACATAGAAGATCAATTTCATTTTCAAGACCTACTGAAAGTCGAATAGTCCCGTCTGTAATCCCCACTTCCTCGCGTTCCTCATCCGTCAGGTTCTTGTGGGTTGTAGTCGAGGGATGGGTAATCAGGCTCTTTGCGTCGCCAAGATTGTTGGAGATCAGGATCAATCCAAGCCCGTTTATCAGTTCGAAAGCTGCAGCCTTTCCCCCTGTTACCTCAAAGGCTAAAAGGGTTGAGCCCGCAGTCATTTGTCGCTGTGCCAATTCGGCTTGCGGGTGATCCGGATGGCCCGGATAAATGACCTTCTCGATTTTTTTGTGATTGCTCAAAAATTCCGCAATTTGCCCTGCGGACCGAGTTTGTTGGGCAACCCGCAGTGACAGGGTTTCCAACCCCTTCAAAAGGTTCCAGGCATTAAAAGGGCTGAGGCTTGGACCCGTATGGCGAAAATAGTCATACAATTGTTCGTTGATCCACTCTTCACTTCCCAACACCACGCCGCCCAGGCAGCGGCCCTGACCATCGATGTGCTTGGTGGCAGAATAAACCACAACGTCCGCTCCAAGTTTGGCAGGACGCTGGTAAAGCGGCGTTGCGAAAACGTTGTCGACGACAAGGATTGCGTCATTCTCATGAGCGATGTCTGCAACTGCCGCGATATCGACCAGTTCGAGCGTTGGATTGGTTGGGCTTTCCAAAAAGAACAGGCGCGTATTTGGCTGAACGGCAGCTTTCCAGGCATCAATATCCTTGCCATCAACCAAAGTGCACGCAACGCCGTATTGGGGCATCAACGTCTCTACGACCCATCGACATGACCCAAACAGTGCCCTGGCCGCGACAATGTGATCTCCGGCTGAAACATGGCAGCCGAGGGCGGCAGTGACGGCGGCCATGCCGGAAGCCATGCCTTTTGCTGAGTCCATGTCTTCAAGTTGGCACATGCGCTCTTCAAACATGGCAACGGTGGGGTTTGCGTAGCGGGCATAAACATAGCCTTTGTCATCGCCTTTGAAGCGCGCTTCTGCCTGTTCAGCGGTTTTGTACACAAACCCTTGCGTCAGGTACAAGGCTTCTGAGGTTTCGCCAAATTCGCTGCGATGAGTTCCACCGTGAACCATTGCGGTTTCTGTGTGCCAATCCTGCGATTTAGTCATGTTTCATCACTCCAAACAAATAACCCGGAAAGCGAAGTCGCTGTTCCGGGAACGGGAATTGTCACATGATGGCAATATCTCGGCCCTTTTAGCTACTTCTTTAAAGTGGCTGCAAGCCGACCGGCCAAATCACCACTAATTACATGTGTGTTAGTTTATCTCGGGCTTTGCGTCAATCACTACAAGCGATATTTGTAAACTCCTTGCACCCGAAAAGTGGGAACCGGTTTTCGGATAAGTGCAAGGATCAAAAGAAAAATTATACTCAAAATTCGAGTTTCCGAGTGTTTTGAGTATAATTGATAATCATTCTGGACTGACTGAATCAATGACCCATAAAACAGGCATCCTTGCTGATAGCGCAATTCACGGGCTCCATGCTGGCGGGGCAATTTCGAGTGATGTGGATTTTGATTCCGATCAGGTGCAACCTGCAAGCCTTGATCTGCGTCTGGGCCCGAAGGCATATCGCATCAGGGCATCCTTCCTGCCTGGCAAAGGCCGGTCGGTGCAGGAAAAACTTGATCGTTTCATGTTGCATGAACTCGATCTGGAAATTGGTGCCATTCTGGAAACCGGGTGTGTTTATCTGGTACCGCTGCTTGAAGGGCTTGGTCTGCCTGAAGGTATTTCCGCTTCTGCCAACCCGAAAAGTTCTACCGGCCGGCTTGATATTTTCACCCGGGTGATTGTTGATGGCAGTCAGTCGTTTGACCAAATTCCGGCAGGATACCATGGTCCGCTTTACCTTGAAATCAGCCCGGGTACGTTCCCGGTGGTGGTAAGGAAGGGCTCGCGTCTTTCACAAATTCGTTTTCGCAATGGCCAGACTATCCTCTCAGATGATGAATTACTGGAATTGCACAAATCTGAAACGCTTGTAACTACCGCAGAGCCTAATATTCACAATCATGGTATAGGCCTGTCCATTGACCTGAGCGGTGACGACAACGGTCTTGTTGGCTATCGCGGCAAACGGCACACCGGTCTGATTGATGTTGACAAGAAGGCTGCAAACGAAGTCCTCGATTTCTGGGAACCGATTTATAACCGCGGTGCGGATGACCTTGTCCTGGATCCAAATGAATTTTACATCCTGGTTTCACAGGAAGCGGTACATGTTCCGCCAATGTACGCGGCGGAAATGGTGCCATTTGATCCGATGGTAGGTGAATTCAGGGTCCACTATGCCGGGTTTTTTGATCCGGGTTTTGGTCATGCAAAGGCTGGTGGGCTTGGAGCGCGCGGTGTCCTGGAAGTGCGCAGCCATGAAGTGCCGTTTATCCTGGAACACGGCCAACTGGTCGGACGTTTGGTCTATGAACGCATGCTTGAACGACCTGCTCAGTTGTATGGTACCGATCTTGGTTCAAACTACCAGGCACAGGGCCTCAAACTTTCAAAGCACTTCAAAAGCTGAATTTTAGCCGTCGTTGTCATTTGAGCAGGGCCACCGCGTTGGGCGCGTCAGGCCATCAGGCACAATCGTCGTCTCATCGCCACATGCCAGCTCCAGCTGCCAGCTTTGCAGACCAGTTATCTTGTTTAGGTCCAGTCCCTCCAGGTGGGTTCTGAACAAAAATGTTCCGTGCATCGAAACGGGCCCATCAAAATTGACGCCGCGAAGGTCGGATCGCGCAAGACTTGTGAAATCAAGGTTTATCTTGTTGAGCGATGCATCTTTGAAATTTACACGGGAGAACTGGCCTTTTGAAAGATCAGAGTTCTCAAGCGTTGCACCGGAAAAATCAGCGCGCGTGATCTCGGCCTTGAAGAAATTGGAATTTTTGAAAATTCCGCCACTGAAATCTGTACGGGCTGCGACAACACCTGAGAAATTCGCATTGCTGGCATTGACGTCGGCAAGAGAGGCGCGCACCAGATTGGATTTTGAAAAATTGCTACCAATCAGCCGGGCACCGCGAAGATCGGAGGAAGAAAGATTTGATTTCTCGAAATTGCTTTCGGCCAAATCCATCCCGTTCATCATGACGCTGGTTTTCCGACACTCCTGCCAATCAATGCCCCGTCCAGGCGGATCGGCACATGCCGCCTGAACATGTTGCACAGACATGAAAAACAACGGACTGGCCGCAACCACCGCAAAAAAATGCAGTGCGCCAAGAGCGAGGTTTGTTTTCTTTCGCGGATGTATGAAACTGCGAGCCATGTTTGACTTGAACTCCCTTTACTCAGGTTCAGTTTGGCAACAAAACCTTATTCTACAATACATTACTCAGAATTATTGGCAATCATGGCATTTGTCAGCCCATGGGGTGTCTTTTCCCAGTGATGCGGCTTGACAATTAGATGAAGGAGTGCCCGCCAGATTGGGTTCCTATCGATAAAGAATCTTGAAAATAGGCTGGAAAACCAAGTTTTACTGAATATTTTAAAGTAAATAATTGAGAGCAATTGAAAATTCAATTAGCATATGCATAATTGATTTGAGAGAATTTATTGTGAGATCCCTGTTTTCGGGGGTGAAATGGCTAAGGTACTGGTGATTGATCCAGTATGGCGCGCTCGGGCGATACGTCATCTGGAATTCTTGGAGGGGTTGGCGGACAACACTATGAGTTCGGCAGCATCGTTGATGCTGGTAACTATTAGTGGAAATCCCAGTCTCACCGGATTCACGGAACTACAACGACAACTCAAAAAGAGCGGCCAATTCGACATTGAGGCGGCGGTAAAAGAATTGGCCTGCGTTCTCAATGATTTATCAGAGCAACCGCCATTGATTACGAGGTAACAATTGCGAGGCAATACGCTTGGAAATTTGTACGCTATTGGTGAGCAAATTGAATCTTGTTTGAGCACTGATGAGCTTTTGTATTTAACCAAGAAATTAACGCGTAATATCGGAGTAGAGTACGTATTTGCCGGTATAATGCCTCCCAAAGGTGCAAAAATTGAGGAGCAAACTTCTGGGATACTATTTGGTGACTGGCCAAAGGAGTGGGCAAAACGATATTTTAGAAACCGATACGTGGATATCGATCCAGCAATCTTGCATACACGATCATCTCCGAGTTTGCTAGATTGGCACGACTTTCATAATGGTGCGAATTTTGTTATGAACGAGGCCAGAGCCTTTGGATTGCATGATGGGGTAACTGTGCCCATGCACAGCGTGGATGGAATAAAAATTGGAATGAGTTTTGCTGGAAAGCACATTTCACGCTCACCAGAATCAATTACCAAATTTCAAATCTTAGCAGCGATGACAACTGCACGAGCTGTTGAACTGTTAAAGTACGAAAAAAACTCGAATGAACCGGCTTGCACTTTGAGTCGAAAGGAACTTCGCTGCCTCGTATTAGTTGCCGAAGGACTTACCAATCATGAAATAGGTGATGTTTTATGCTTGTCATCGAAAACAATTGAGAAACATATTTCTAGTAGCCTGCGGAAAACAGAATCGAAAAATAGAACTCACCTCATATATAAATCATTGAAATCTGGGTATTTCAAATAAGTAGGGGATTCCCCCATTTTTTTTTAAAACACAGCAGATACATTTTATCTCCCTATAAGCAGGAGAGATTAATATGTTGATTATCAATGGGAGTGAAGTTTCAAACTACGAGAAAGAAATGATGGATGCATTCGAATTACGGCATAGTGTTTTTGTAGATGAAAAGGGTTGGAATGCACTGAAGCGCGATAACGGGTTGGAGTCAGACAAATTCGACAATGAACATGCAGTTCACATGTTGCTCTATGTCGAAAATGAGTTGATCGGTTATCAGAGGATGCTGCCTACAACTCATCCGACTTTACTTAGTGAAGTTTACCCAGAACTGTGCGACGGCAGTCTCCCGAAATCGGAGTTCATTTGGGAATGGACAAGATTTGCAGTGCGTAAAACTCATCGTAAGGGTGGAAGAAAACTGGGATTGGCGGGCAACCTGCTCCTTTCGGAAATGGTTGATTGGGGTTTGAAATCTAACATTCGCCAGGTAATAATTCAAATGGACCCTCTGTGGCTATTAAGTCTTACCTCGTTGCACTTCAAACTGGATGCTCTCGGATTTCCAATGAAAATTAATGGGTCAGACACCTTAGCCGTAAAAGCTACATTTAATGAGGATACACTGGATCAACTGCTGCAAGTACGGGAAGAAATTCAGACACGTACGCTTGCTTACGGCAGTGCAGGTTAGGACATCAATAAATGGCTGGAAAAGTGCGTTTTTCAAATTATTCAGGCCTTGAATTTGATTTGGAAGTCTTAAAGAGAAAATTGGCTTCCGACACAAATTGCAATGCTCTTATACATTGTTTGGAACTTTGTTGTCTTGAAATTCAGCGCATCCGAAGTAATCAGAAATTAATAGTGGAAGTTATGACAGAATACGGCTTTGATTGCTATGTAGCAACTCCGTGACTTCGTACAACATTGCCTTGTTCGCGAATGTGATTGACTTCAGGTTGCTGTCAAAGTTGGTGGCATGGATCGCCAGATTTCCTCTGAAATGACTTTCGTCTGGATGAGGATATCAATTGGCGAAACCTGGTATTTCTTTGACAACTGCCATGCGGCCGAGAGGTAGGGGTAGCCAATTCCGTAACGGTTGAGGACCAAAAGTTGAGCGGGAAGTCGTTCCCTGTTTGAATGATCGCCTTTAGCGGACCCTAGCCTTGCGGGTCGGCTGGTTGGCACCTGTTTGGCTAACCGCTTCTTCAAATGAGCAAGGTTGATTTCATTGCTACCAATCATTCTTGTTTACCGATGAAGTTTAGAAATTTATCCAAAACCCGCCCGCGCTGCAAAAGCCTATTACGAAATATTACAATGCATAATAGATGTATAACTTGGTAATAGATATATTACAATATGTATTTGTATGACTAAATAAATACTATTTGGAGTTTTCTCGAAATTATTCCCAAAAGAGTCTTATATCAACGGCCATTAGGATTGACCGTTGGTATTACGCGTCATTGTGATGATAACCGTCAGAGCTGTCGGTTGCTTGCTATTGCTGGTGTTAATCGCGGCATGTCGTTTCTCCTTTTCGGTAAAATACCAAGTTAGAGAAGGGGCGCAATTCCGTGACACGTCCAAACTTAGCCTCAAACCATTTTTTGATCCGAAATGCACCCGGATGTATGCCTGATACCAACGGCCCCTAGTACCCTGATTCATCTATATTGCCGGGTATAGATGTTTGAGTTTAACTCGGGCGGTTTGGGTTGAAAAATGCCAGTCAGCTTTTGCGTTGTGTTTATTGCGATGGGTTTGCCATGCTGCCACTTCGGCCTCAAGTAATGGCTTGTCGCTGATACGCCGATCCAGGCATTGCGATGCGAGCACGCTGAGTTCTGTTTCGGCCATGTTGAGCCAAGAACCGTGTTTGGGCGTGAAATGCCATTCGAAACGCTCGACCAGGCGGCGGGCTTGGGATGGCGCGAAGGCCTTGTAAAGTGCTGCGGGACAGTGGGTGTTGAGATTATCCTGTACCAGCACGATTTTGTCAGCCTCAGCAAAATGGATATCGGCTAAATCCCTTAAAACACAGGCATAATCAATTGCTGTGCGACGTTCGGTGACCTTAACATTGCGCCAGCCTTCAAGCGGCGCAAACAGCATGAACAAATTGGCAGTGCCATTGCGTTCATACTCGTAATCGATGTGCTGGATCCGCCCCGGTTTCATCGCGATGGGTGTGCGAGTTTCTTTCACAAGCTGCTTGTTTGTCTCGTCCAAACAGACCAGCGGGCGCTTTGGATCGTACGGGCGGGTATAAACCTCCAGAATATCCTCCAGGGCTGCAACGAATGCCGCATTTTCCTTTGGTGCAATGACCCAATATTTACGCCGGTGGGGTTTGAGAGTGTTTTTTTAAAACCCTGCCAATTGTTGTATCGCTGGCAGCATCGACGATGCCAAGCTCCACCACCTTGCTTTCCAAAAGCCGCAACGACCAGCGCGCATGGCCCTCAGGTGGCTCAGAACAAGCCAGCTGGATCAGGCGAGCCTCCTTCTCGCCATCAAAAATCGGATCAATTGGCGGCCTTTCACGGCTTTTGCGGCTGATCGCTGCTTCAAGGCCTTCCTCAACAAAACGCCGGCGGACACGCTGCACACTCGAAATACTCGTCTCAAGCGCCTCGACAATTCGTGCATCCAGCCAGCCCCGGCCATCTGCCGTAATATCCGCCTTTAACAAAATCCGCGCCTTCAAAAGCCGACCAGCAGCATCGCGACCCGTGCGGATGATCGTTTCAAGTCTGTTTCTTTCCTCACTGCTTAACCGGACAATGTACCTCTTTGCTCCACCTGAATGAATGACCATGATCCCCTCCCAGTCGTAAAATGATAACCGGTAAACAGAATCAGTAATAATCACATAGGTCAAATTAAACGAAGCAGCGCACTAGTGTCCTGGTTCTGAAATACGTGGTATTATACTTTCTTTTAATCAGGAGAGTTTACGATGGCGCGCCCGGCACCTCAAGTCACATTAAGCCTGCAACACGATAAAGAACTGCGGTCACTGGTTTCGCGTCGCACGACCGCACAGGGTCTGGCGACAAGGGCACGCATCGTATTGGCCTGCAGCGAAGGTTTGCAAAACAAGCAGGTGGCTGAGAGACTGGGTGTCAACAAATCGACGGTTGGCAAGTGGCGAAATCGATTTATCGACAGCGGCCTGGATGGCCTTTATGACGAACCACGCCCGGGGCACCCCACGAAAGATTACAGACGAGCAGGTTGAGGCTGTGATCGTACGCACGCTTGAAAGCACACCGCGCAATGCGACCCATTGGAGTTCGCGGATGATGGCGAGCGACAGTGGTCTGTCGACCTCCAGTGTGCAACGTATTTGGCGCGCCTTTGGTTTGCAACCCCACCGAAGCGAGACTTTCAAGCTGTCCACCGACCCGTTGTTCATCGACAAGGTGCGCGATGTTGTCGGGCTTTACCTTATACCAACGGCCATTAGGATTGACCCTTTTGATGTTCCAAAATTGTTTACCGGCAAAAAAGGTCTCGAAGAGCAATGCAAAACGCATTGGTCAAGAGGCATAACACGGATCCGGTGGGCAATTTTGGAGCACCGCAGGCCAGGTTTCTTTCGGTTTTGGCCGCGTTGCAATTAATACCAAAGGAAGTTGATATTGGCCCATCTGACCTTAATAGATTTGACGTTTGGCCAGGAGCGAACGGCGATCTGGTACCAGTACCACGAGCCGGGTGCGACGCCGACCAAACGTCAAATCTATCAGGCCTTTGGTGATGAAAAACCGCCCCCCTGCTTTGTTGCAATCCGCTCGTGGTCGGCTAAGACCACGTCACCAATTGCGCCGCGCCGGAAGACGGTTTTTCTATCATCAGATGGGCCAATAACAAGTTCCTTTGGTATAACTCATGGTACGCAAGCACCCCTTCGCTAATCGCGCCTTGAGCAAATTTCGTTTAATCGGAACCGGTTAAACGAAAATGCGTGAATGAAATCAGAAAAGATACGCGTTGTCGCTGTTTGGATTGAACGCGAAACGCGCTAACCAAAGCCAAAATAATTCCTGGTCAAAAGAGCAAATCCTAATCGCCGTTGGTATTAACCCGCCCGCGCGCGCTTTGGTGCTTTGCGTCGATGAAAAGAGCCAGATACAGGCCCTTGATCGCTCACAGCCGGTTTTACCGATGCGGCCCGGCCAGATTGAGCGGCGCACCCATGATTATAAACGCCACGGCACGACATCCCTGTTTGCCGCCTTGAACACAGCCACCGGCGATGTCATCGGCAAATGTTACAAGCGCCATCGGGCAACAGAATTCAAGAGGTTTCTGCGTGAAGTCGAAAGCCGGGTTCCCGACAATCTGGACATCCATCTGATCATGGACAATTACGCCACCCACAAAACACCGGCAATTCGTGCCTGGTTAGCCAATCGTCCTCACTGGCATGTGCATTTTACACCGACCGGGTCATCCTGGCTGAACATGGTTGAGCGCTTCTTCGCCGAAATCACCCAACGCCAAATCAGGCGCGGTGTTCACCGCAGCGAACGGGAACTTATACCGGCGGCTGTTTGGTTTGACCCTTTTATGGCGCTGGTATGCGAGCGCAAAGCGAGCCGGGCTTATGCCCGCCCCCGTGGAGGCGTTTGGCAAAGCCAAACTGGCGTGAACGCAAACAAATACCAATCAGTCATTTCAAATGACCGTTGGTATTACCCAAGCCATTCTGAGTTACATCGAAATCCGAAACGAGGACCCCAAACCCTTCACTTGGGTTCGAACCGCCGATGAAATTCTGGATGCAGTAAAAAGGTTTTGCCTCAAAACACATGCCTGCAATAATAATACGAACCTCTGAATCAGGACAGTAGGTGGATATACCCAAGATGTTCTGCTGCCAAGCCACTGCCAAGGTCCTTTGCATTCCGAAAATAATTTTCCGCAGTTGATATATTTCGTTCAACCCCCAAACCATCTCGATACATCACGCCCAAATTATTTGCTGCCAACGTGAATTTCTTATTCTCCCAGAGGTAATCAAAAATTTCTTTTGCTTTGCTTCGTGATTGAATGACCCCCCGCCCATTTAGGCACATCCACCCCATAAAATTTTGCGCATAATTACTGGGATTGGTTTTGACAGCTTTCAGGACCCACCCAAATGTTGTTTTATCATCTTCATCATTTGGTGGAGCAAAAGCCCCATAAACTAACGATTGTGCTTTCTTAATATGTCCCCGAATATTGCCAGCTCCAACAGCCTTGTCGTATTGAGTAAATGCATTGGATTTACTTTTCTCAAATCCAAGCAAACTAAACCGATAAGCATCCCCTAACGCCAGCATTGCTTTTGAATACCCTTTTTTGGCGGCGGCGTCATAATCATCCGATGCATTTTGGTCATTTTGGCCAATGCCCCAGCCATATTGATATGCACGCGCACGTAAGAATAACGCGCGCGCATTTTCGTCATCTTTAACAATGAATTCATCAAGTTCTTTGAAAAGATCAGACGGTTTTTTGTCCGAATAACTTAAGGGGTTATCCCAATACGCCATTGCTACCACATTCATAAGACCATCTGGATCGCCCAGTCGATATGCATCTCGATAAAAGGCGTCAGCCATAGGCTTCAATCGATTATTGGTAAAATCAGTCACGCGCTGTTCCAGCTCATGCAGTTTTTGAAACACTGCATTTTCATCCGTGACCTGTTTGACCGTATTGGAGTGTCTAGTGGTCCGTTCGAAACAAATGAGTCCCTTTGCGGCGAACTCTTTATCATTTGTTTCGAACGTAAAGACCACTAGCAAGGTATTGTTTTCTAGTGGATTTTAGGATTCAAATATTTGGATGAGAGGTCTCGGAAAACGGGTTCCAAATGTTTGAATCAATCCACTAGTCATCTGATTGACATTATTGGCGATGCCCGAGATCTGAAAGCGAAGCTCTTTCAATTCGGCTTCGATTGACGAGCTTTTGAGCTGACAGCCACGGATTTGCAAATCCGTGGATTCACGCATCAAAGCTGACAGAGACATCTTTTGCTTTTTGGCAAAAGCAGAAAACTCACGGTGCAACGAAATCGGCAAACTAACGGAAACCTCCCTGCGGGATTTCCTGTTTTTGGCTCGATATTGTCGTTGGTACTCAGCGGAGTTTGATGGCATGATGTGACCTGTAAGGGCATTTCCTCTTTTGATTCCCACACAGGCACTGCTCAAAAGAATACGGAAATGCGATTGCTATATGGGGATTACAAAGGGGTATCCTCTTTGTTGGGTTTGAAGGGTAAAACCCTCACAAGATGCACTTTAGGTGTAAGAACGAAGTGACCTTACGCCGAAAGTTGCAATCTTGCACCCTCCCTGAAAGTACAAATATCGTACTCAATATTTCAGTGAGTGGAAATCGTTTTTAGAGAATATGGCAAGTGGAAAAGAACATGCCTCAACCAAAAAATATTAGTGTAGCGTCGCACCTGTTCCACAGCATTTCTTGTATTTTTTGCCAGAACCACAGGGGCATGGTTCGTTTCTGCCAACCTTGCGGTGATCACGAGTATAGGTCTTTGTTTCTGGCTTATAGTATTTTCTCTCGGTCAGAAAATGCCGGTACATTTGCATGACACCGGCTGCGGCACCCACCAATAAATTTTCACGATGTTCATCAGTTACGGGTTCGTCAAATGGGCGAAATTCTGGATCTTCGCGATCTTCATATGCCAATCCAAAAATGGGAATGATAGATCCGCCCCGTTCTTCATCTTCGAACAATTCGTGCCATATATCTCGACGCAATTCGACTCCTCGCAAAAATCCTTTTGCCCAATCATTGGCTTGATATTTGCCGTCTTCGTCTTCCAACACGAACGGTAAATAGGCTTCCTTTTCGCGGAGCTGCAGATTGACATAGTTCATCTGCTGGGTAACCAGTTCCGTGAACATCATGGCTTCATCAATGTCTTCAAATACCAGGTCCTCTGCTCCAGATTCACTGCTTTGTATGAAGGGTAAGTACTCACTGGGCATAATCATATCGGGGCAACAGGCAATTGCAGCAAGAAAGCCATCCAACGCTTCAACGTTGGGGATCGCTGCCCCCTGAATATATCCAAGAAAATCATTGAGGGTGTCGATTTCGTATTCAGTCAGTTCTTGAACTTTCGCCATCGGATTCGTTCTCTCAATGATGTCGGGTATCGTTGAATTGGTTATGATCTACCTGAGCGTTGATCTCGGAGGTGGAAAGTTGAAACCCGTTTTCCCTGATTTGTTTGAACAACAACGTGAAAAATAATACCATTGTTTTCATGGAAGAAAAACCTCAGATTTCAGTGCGACCGTTGCAAGAAACCGACCTTGAGCAATTACACCATTGGCTCAATGCCCCTCATTTATATCCACACTATATGCAGGAGCCAATTTCCTTGGAAGGGGTGTATAGGAAATTTCAACCGAGAATTGGAGGCGATCATTATTGCCACCCATTGATTGCCAGTTGCGCAGATACACCATTTGGTTACCTCCAATGGTACCTGAACAGAAGTGTCCCCGAATATGGCGTGGGGACAATCGGTGAAAACGATGGCGTTAGTTTTGACTATTTTATTGGGGACGCAACATATCTAGGAAGAGGATTGGGGTCTGCGATTCTCGTTTCTGCCATAAATCTAATTATCGGATCAATCGACCCCGAGGACAGGATATTTTTCATGGGGCATGAGCCAGAAAACACCAAAGCCATAAGGTGTTCAAATCGAGCTGGCTTTGTCTGTCAGGAAAAAAGAGAATTCATGGAAAACGAAAAATGCTACCAGTTATTTTCCTACGATTTACGAGATAGGTTATCGGAATAATTTTATTGATGGCGGATTTTCGATACCCATCATCAAATGAATTGAATGGGCTTGCCACGGTTTGGCTCCGCTTTGGGACAAATTTCAAAAACCAAAATTATCCGCAATGCAATTATTGTGATTAGTCTCGACTGACGTCAAGCCATCAACTCTTCACGTAGTGGCTGTTGCGGCCTTTTCCTTGCGCGTTCAAGAAACCATCTTTTACCAAACCTGATAATCGCTTTTTCACAGTAGGGCGTGGAATACCGAGAAGCAACTGCGCCTCGGATGTCGTGACCTTCCCGTGCTTGTTTACATACTCCAGTAGCTGTACCGCTTCGGCTGGCAGGTTCTGGTATTGCGTAGAAAGGTGTATTTCCAATTTTGTTATCAGATGATCTTTTTGGCGTTTCAGTGACGTGAGAAAAAACCTGAGCCACGGAACCCAATCAGGATTTTCATCATCCAGCGTGGTCTGGGTGCGTCTGAGATTGAGGTAATAGGATTCCTTGTTTTTTTCGATGACGCTTTCCATCGAAGAATACGGAATATAGCTGTATCCAGCTTTGAGTAGTAGGAGCGAAGTCAGCACACGCGACAGTCTTCCGTTTCCATCCTGAAACGGATGGATGGCCAGAAAGACGACAGCGAACACGCCCGCAACAACGAGCGGATGCATGCTGCCATCGTCAATGGCTTCGCGGGTCCATTTAATCAAGACCTCCATTTTTTGTGGCGTGTCGAATGGAGTTGCCGTTTCAAACACCACACCAAGGCTTTCCCCATCTGGATCGAAAGCTTCGACACTGTTTGGAAACTTTTTGTATTCACCCCTGTGACGTTCATCCTTGGTGGAATGTCTAAGCAGTGTGATATGGAACTGTTTGATATAGTTTTCGGTCAGCGGAATGTCTGCATGGTTATCAAACACCATATCCGTGGCTTCAGCATATCCAGCCACTTCCTGTTCGTCACGAGTGGCAAAGGATTGTGTACCAATACCTTGCAGCAATTCCTCAACCTGCTTGTCAGAAAGCTTGGCCCCCTCGATACGAGTGGAAGAACCAATGCTTTCAATTGTTGCCACATGCTTCAGTGATTGAAGCCTGTCCGGTGTCAGTGATTGCATTGATTTCCAGCTGCCTTTGAACTCATCGATTTCAGCGATGAGCTTCAAAAGTTCGGGGGTAATGACGAGGCTTCTGAGGTCCATGGATATCCAATTAGGTGACAAAACGTATCCAATTATATCCATTTATATCCAATTCGCAAATGGAGATAAATTACCCGGTTTTTCGCAACCCTTAAACTGAGGGTTTAGGCTTTACTTCTGCCACTGGTTTCCTCAAATTCTCCATTGCCTTGGCTTTGTTGAAACCTGCTGTTTCTGACCAAATGCCGGAACGTTTCATAAGGTTCACAATTTCACCGTCCGTCTTGGTTTGCGCATTCGGATTACGAATTGCCTGATCAATCGAAAAACCGATCAGGTTTCCATCTTCGTCCAGTCCTTCGGGATTTCCTGTTAGTCCCTTATTGGCGATTCGTTTCGCGTATAACAGGCTCTCCAGTCTCAGGGTGAGTGACATGTGTCCAATGTTTAGCCCTTGCCAGTGGAGGGGAACCATCTTCACCAGGATGATAGTCGTCGAGTTGAGGATGTGAAACGGGTAACGAGTCTTCGGAGACAGTAACCACAGAACCGTCCTGCAAATGCAAAATTGGAATAGGTTCACCCCAGTATCGTTGTCGTGAAAAAAGCCAATCGCGAAGACGGTACTTTGTTTGGGGTGCACCAATTCCTTCTTCTTCCAACTTACTTACAATTGCAGCTTTGGCTTCGCTAACCGATAAGCCATCTAAGAATCCTGAATTGATTAACTTCCCACCATCAACGTAGGCGGCCTCGTTTATATCAATATGGTCGTTTGAATGAATAACACAATCAATCGGCAGATCGAACTTTCGAGCGAACTCATGATCACGTATATCATGCCCTGGTACAGCCATTACGGCACCTGTTCCATAGGACAAATTTACATAATCCGCTATCCATAAGGGGATTTTTTTACCATTGAGCGGATTGATGGCATAAGAGCCAACAAACACTCCGGTTTTTTCCTTTCCAGTATCAGAACGTTCTATATCGGAGAGTTTAGCAGTCCGCTCACAATATGCTTCAACTTCTTGCTTTTTCTCAACGGCTATAACTCGTGAAACCAAAGGATGTTCTGGTGCAAGCACGCAGAAGGTAACCCCAAATATAGTGTCTGGCCGCGTGGTAAATACCTTGAAAGATTCAGTAAACCCAGCGACTTCGAACTCGATTTCCGCTCCCTGGGATTTACCGATCCAGTTGCGTTGCATAGCCTTTATGCTTTCGGGCCAGTCCAACTCCTCCAGATCATCGAGAAGACGATCTGCGTATTGCGTGATTTTTAACATCCACTGGCGCATCATTCGACGTTCGACAACGTCACCCGTTTCAACATACTTGCCATCTTTGACTTCTTCGTTTGCTAAAACGGTGCCTTGAGCCGGGCACCAATTTACCAGAGCTTCCGCCTGATATGCCAATCCCTTTTCAAAAAGCTTTATGAAAATCCATTGAGTCCAACGAACATAGTCAGGATCTGTGGTAGAAAACTCTCTGCTCCAATCATAAGAAAAACCTAGTGGATTGATTCAAACATTTGGAATCCGTTTTCCGAGACCTCTCATCCAAATATTTGAATCTTAAAATCCACTAGAAAACAATACCTTGCTAGTGGTCTTTACGTTCGAAACAAATGATAAAGAGTTCGCCGCAAAGGGACTCATTTGTTTCGAACGGACCACTAGACGCTTTATCTGCTTGCGAAAAGTGTTTATGTTCTTCTGCGTTGTAATTGAAGGGTGCACCCCTGTCCTCATCGCATAACGTTCCGCAGGAAGACCATATGCATCCCACCCCATAGGATGCAAAACGTTAAAACCACGCATACGTTTATATCGGCACATAATATCTGTGGCGGTATATCCTTCTGGATGGCCTACATGAAGACCATCGCCAGATGGATATGGAAACATGTCAAGTGCGTAGAACTTTTCCTTTTGATGGTCCACATCAACAGCGAATGTGTCATTCTCTTGCCAGTATGATTGCCATTTTTTTTCAATTACATCGGGATTGTAGACCATGAAAAGCAAATCGTTTTATATGCGGAGTTTTGGTTTTGTAGATGACTACAGTTACTAATTCAAGTACAAAGGGTCCGGATATTTCTACACGCAAATTAGCTGCAATTAACGAAACTTCATTTCAATTTTCAGTCGCTATTTCGAGTAATCAACATATTGCTTTTCCTCGATAAACTCAGAACCTAGCAGGAGACTAATTTCCCTTTTTAGCTCAGCTCTTTCATCGTTCAGTTTATAAACGCTTCGCGCAAGCTCAATAAATTTGGCATTAAACTCTCGTTCCGCTGCCAGCAGTGTTTTTTTTATATACTCCTTGCACCCGAAAAGTGGGCACCGGTTTTCGGATAAGTGCAAGGATCAAAAGAAGAATCCTATACTCAAAATTCGGGTTTCCGAGTGTTTTTTTTATAACTGAACCCGGCTTTGCACAGCAATTTCGAAAGGTTTGAAGGATCAACCTCCACGCCTGTAGTCTTATAAAGCCACGCTGCCAGATCAGGCATCGTGATATCCGGTTGGTTGCTCCTCCACTTTGGTAATGATGGCTTCTCGATGAGGCCCCAGTTTGCCGCTGTTCGCAGGACGTCCCACCTGACCCGGTTCGAGCGAACCAGTCTCTTCAAGTCGTTTTTGCAGACGAACAGCGGTCGCGGGAGAAACAGCAAACTGATCGGCTGCAGCACGGCGCGATTTTCCTTGGAATATGGCTGCCGTGACACGGCAGCGAAGATCAAGGGATAAAGCTTTGGTCATAGAACCACCTCCATGAACAAAAGAATCACATTAAAGACAAACAGGGAATCCCTTTCGATTCCTAAAACACGCCCGATGCTCTAATCAGATCATACTACCTTAATCTAAGCTCCGAACCCTAATTCTTAGTTCTTTCTCTCATCTTCACTCGCATACTCGTTCATCTTCGTTCAATACACATATCAAATTAGGGCGTGGGAACTTTCCCACGAGGATTATTTTGACTTTTCTGGATATGTCCATATAATATGGATATGACTAAGAACTCAATGATTGACCGACATTACTACGTTCGCCCTGATCAGGACGAACAACTGCGTACTCTGGCTTCACGCTTGGGCGCACGTCCAGCCGCGCTTGTACGTGAAGGTATTGATCTGGTTATCCAGAAGCATCACAAGGCCGGTGACTGGCTCGCCGAAACCAAAAAAATTCGTGGGCTGCTAAAAGATGACGACGGTATTGAGGCTCGACTAAAAGAGGCTCGTGAAAGTTTAGACCGCACTGTTGATTTTTCCACACAATGAGTTCGGTATTACTGGATACTAACATTATCATTGATTACTCGCGTGAAATGCGTGAGGCAGTGAAGTTTGTGGAAACACTTGAGCAATCGCCGTGTGTTTCTGTCATTACGGTTTCCGAAATCATCCAAGGGGTCAGAGATAAAGAGCGTCCGTTTTTTCGTGATCTATTTGAAGTCTGGGAAGTGCTACCAATCAATCATGAGGTGGCCTTACTCGCTGGTGAATATCGGCTGCAATATTTCAAGAGCCACAACTTAAGTTTGGCTGATGCATTGATAGGTGGTTCTGCAATGCATTTTTGAAAGGCATTTGGCTACGCGGAATGTGAAAGATTTTCCCATGATTGGCAGACTGAAAAAACCTTATTGAAAACGATGTAGTGTTAAGTCTGGTCATCTAGGCTGTTATCAAAGATGCTGGTGCGTTCCTTCAGAACTTCCCCCGTTTTTCTGTCCACCCAAAGGGCTGTAGTCTTTCCTTCCTGCTCCCTCCACAAAATCAAAGGTGCATCTGCTGGAGGCGTTTTCTCGTTCTCTTGGGACTTGACGATATTATCCACCAAATCCTGCACATCTTTCACCGTAGCCTTAATATCGACTTCAATTAGGCGGCTTCGAGTTGACTTTACCTGAGCAGCAACGCTGGTGCTGATGGGACAAAGATACTGAGATTTTGTTCGGACTTTATTGCCTTCACGATGGGACGACTGACGATACAAATAATCACAACCATTTATGTGTTTGATGACGATGTAGGTCAAACTCTGTTCTCAAGTTCCAATAGGACAGCGCTATAAAAATGTAGTGTTAAGTAGGTTTCTTCAATTTGGTAACAATCTTGGCAACAGTGTCCTCATCCAGTTTCCGTTGTTTTCTAGTGGTCCGTTCGAAACAAATGAGTCCCTTTGCGGCGAACTCTTTATCATTTGTTTCGAACGTAAAGACCACTAGCAAGGTATTGTTTTCTAGTGGATTTTAAGATTCAAATATTTGGATGAGAGGTCTCGGAAAACGGGTTCCAAATGTTTGAATCAATCCACTAGATAAAGTACTTTTCAGTAATTCTTTGAATTCAAAATTGTCTTTATCGAGTTCGTTTTTGAGGCGGCGGTCTCAACATTGAAGTGCAACAGACTGGTTTGAGATTTCAGCTTGGTAGGCTTCGAGAGGTGTTCTGAAGCCGAGCACTTTTCGGGGCCGTTTGTTGAGGCTTTCGGCGATTTTGTCGAGGTCTTTTTGCGAGTAGATGCTCAGGTCGATACCCTTGGGTAGTTATTGCCGGATGAGACTGTTGGTGTTTTCGTTTGTGGGGCGTTGCCACGGACTGTGGGGGTCGCAGAAATACACCTTGATTTTCAACTTGTCAGCCAGTTCAGCATGCCGCGCCATTTCCTTCCCCTGGTCGTAGGTCATGCTCACCCGCATCGCTTTTGGAACCTTGGACAGGCCCCGCGAAAAACCTGAAAGTGCTGCATCTGCGGTGCCGTCCTTCATTTTGGTCATGATGACATATCGGGCTTTTCGTTCAACCACTGTGCCGATTGCACTGGCGTTTCCGGCCCCCTTGATGAGGTCGCCTTCCCAGTCTCCAGGCAATTGTCTTGTGAGAACGGAGGCGGGGCGATCATGCACGGAAACCATGCCCATCAGGCTGCCGCGCCGGTCTTTTCCTTGCGTGCGGGGGCGGCGCAGCTTGCGTCCCTGACGCAGCAGGCCAATCAAATCCCTGCGCAATTCGCCCCGCGGCAGAACATAGATCGCCTGATAAATCGTCTCGTGGGATACGGTTTGTGGATCATCTGAAGGTTCGGGCATAAGCTTCAACCTGCCGCAAATCTACTGCGGCGACCAGCCCAACCGGATCTGCGCGAAGACGTGTGTGCGCAAGGACGTTCCCTCCGCGAGACGAACAAGACCCCGCCGACGGCGGGAAAAAGATGCTCGGGAAGCAACGCCAGCATCATAGTCCAAACCTGAAGCAGAAGCAGTTGGCGCCGCAACGACGTTACGACGTACCTCACGAGGCACCGTTGAGCGAGACCGCCCAAGCGACAAAGCGATCTGCGCATGGCAACGACCGAGGTTCAATTGGCTCTGGAGAAAGTTACGCTCGAAGGCGCTGAAATGATGATAATGTTAGCCCATGGCGACATCCTTTAGGTGGATGTCTGTTGCACTTCAAATTAGAGACCGCCTGCATAAAAAAATATCGGTGTGATGAAGCGGCTGACAACTTCCTTATGGCACAAATTGCCACAAGTTCTCTTACAGCAACCGCCAACCTTTCTGGATATGACAAATCTGAGGTAATCGCCGCCGCCACAATTTTTTTGCGGGTTTATGAAGCTGATCCAGTCAATCAGAATTTCAAAGCCTACAATCACGCAATTGAGCTGAGCAACCCAGTGGTACAATACATTTGGTCAGCATGAATGGATACTTAGAGCATTTTGAGTTTAAACAGAGTCACTTAAAATGCTCTATGCCTTTGTTTTGGCGCACTTTCTTATCATGAAATCGACTTTGATTTCATGGAAAGGGCTCTAGGTTGAGCGGAGCGGAAGCAGGTGCAGTTTTGATTTCTGGGGCTTTGTTAGGCATGTATGCATTAAACGAATTGACAGAGCATGTTTGTGGAGCCGGTGGGTGTGCTTCCTCAGGCACAACAGTAAATGCCTCCGGCGTTTCAACTGGCGATGTTAGAAAACAATGTCAGGGCACTCGTGAGATATGTATCAATTCCTGCTCATCTTTACCCAATGTTCGGCAAACAGGTGACGCTAGTTTTTCAACCCCCAGGGGACAATGTGAAACTAAGTGCAAATCCTGTTTATGATGTCTCATGAAAATGATATCAAGCAATAACCATGAAAGCTGTTGGGTATTTTGACCTTTAGCAGGTTGCTGAAAAAGTCATATTTTTATTGCTTTGAGTTGTGCCTCGTCACCGAGATGAAATCTGAGATCGATAGTGAGGGTTCCATTGCTTTCAATTTCCGCTTCGCCTGATCCCGATGCTGCATCCATTTCATCATTTCCGACCCATGTGAAAAATACGCTGTATTTGGTGTAGTGGCAGTCGATAGAGCCAGTGACGGCACCAAAGGCAAAATCACCAAGTCCTTCATTGCTAAACTGGATATAGGCTTTTTCGACAAGATCGAGATAGTCCTTGTCCCATGAATCGGCCTCTATAATACCAACGGCCATTAGGATTTACTCTTTTGACCAGGAATTATTTTGGCTTTGGTTAGGCGCGATTGGCGAAGGGGTGCTTGCGTACCATGAGCTAATTGCAACACGGCCAAAACCAAAAGAAACCTGGCCTGCGGTGCTCCAAAATTGCCCACCGGATCCGTGTTATGCCTCTTGACCAATGCGTTTTACATTGCACTTCGAGGCCTGCCTTGCCGGTAAACAATTTTGGAACATCAAAAGGGTCAATCCTAATGGCCGTTGGTATAATCCGCCATTTGCCAACAAATGGGTTGCCCGGGGTGGTCGAAGGCGTACTCATGGGCTTGCTCGGATGAGTTTGGGTAATCGGATGAGATTATAGGCGGCCATTGTGAAGGTGAACTGCCAGCCAACCTTGTCAATTCCGCGATGCCTTGTCTTTGCCATGCCACCAACGGTCTTCGCCCAGCCAAACGCTTCTTCACTGCGTTTCCTGATCCGCTGACTGATCCGATAACCCTCGTGGCGCGTGGTGCGCCCATCTATGGCGGAGTGCTTTTTCTTTGCTGCCACATGGGGCGTGATATTCATCGAACGCAACTCATTGACAAAGTCAGGCATGTCATACCCCTTGTCCGCACCAAGGGTGACGCGCTTTGGCCGGTCTGCTTTGGGCTCCATCATGTGCAGTGCCGCATTACGTTCTCCATGACCATCGGCCCGGGTCGTGGCCGCATCAACGGTCAGCCCGTGACGGTTCTCCATGCATGCATGCCCCATAAAGCAAAGCCGGGCCTGCTTGCCGGCACCTTTCTTGTATAGCCGCGCTTCACCATCCGTTGTCGAGCGGTGGGTGGCGTTGGAACGTTTTGCCCCGTGAAAGTCGCGGTCACGATTGCGCCCGTTGTTATCATTGGGATCATCACTGTCATCTGAACCATCAATGGCTCGAAAGCTTTTCATCGAAGCCCAGGCATCAATAAGTGTGCCATCCACCGAGAAATGCTCATCCGACAACAAGGGTTGTACCTCATCATGGGCAAGAATGGCCTTGAGAAAGGCTGACGCCACATCGCCCTCAAATAACCGGTTACGGTTCTTCGTAAACACCGTTGGAACCCAGACCGGATCGTCAATTCCAAGCCCGACAAACCAGCGGAACAGCAGATTATAATCCAACTGCTCGATCAATTGCCGTTCAGAACGGATTGAATAAAACACCTGCAGCAACAAGGCCCGCAGTAACCTTTCCGGCGCAATCGAGGGACGGCCCATCACCGAATAGCTATCTGAAAAAACCTCATCCATCGAAGCTAAAGCATCATCAGCCAGCCGACGGATAACCCGCAGCAGATGATTAGCTGGCACCCGCTCCTCCAAATCAACATAGGAAAACAACGAGCCTGAATGAGTGTCACAACCGCGCATCAAAACCTCCATCATTACCAAAACAACGGAATCATATTCGCCCAGTCAATGCGAGGACTTTTTCAGCAGCCTGCTAGGCGATTGATTCAAACATTTGGAACCCGTTTTCCGAGACCTCTCATCCAAATATTTGAATCTTAAAATCCACTAGAAAACAATACCTTGCTAGTGGTCTTTACGTTCGAAACAAATGATAAAGAGTTCGCCGCAAAGGGACTCATTTGTTTCGAACGGACCACTAGAGTATCCGATTATTCGGAACCGGGTAAAACTTCAAAGGCGTTGTCCATTCTTTTGATTCACTCAAAGAGGAAACGCTCTAACCATTTGTTTTGATATTCAATAGCTTTGGGCAACCCGCCCGCACGGGAATCGCTTGAAAGAATCACCCGGAGTTTGTGATTGCGTTGAACCGGTATTCATCGTCCCAAGCCGCTGTTTTTCTTCGTACTTTTATGCTTGCTTTGTCGGGTATTTGCTTGATGATATTGAGCACTGCGTGGCGGACGAGGGCCATGTTTACGGGCCCGTTTTGGGTTCGAAGCCGCATCAGGTCGTCGTGGAAGACCACATCCATCACCCAGTGCAGGCGATTTTCGATACCCCAGTGGGCGCGTGCTGCGCGTGACAGTTGGGCTGCTGTGAGATGGGCTGAAGAGATATAGAAGCGCCTTGAGCGACTGGTCTGGCCATCTTTTTCCACCTCGGCTTCGACCATGCCAATGGTTGCAGGGCCGGCAAAACATGGCTCGCCCGGCGCTGTGCGGTCTGCGCTGAGCCAGTCAACCGCATGACACACCGATGCGCGTCGTATTTCAATACGGCCATGATCTGTATCGGAGTTTGGTTTGGCTGTTCACACCCCATTTGCGGCTCCGCCTCCTGTGGCTCATCAATCAGACAGCGTGTCAGATCAGACACAAGCTGTATGATAACACTGTCAGATCAAATGTTGCTTTTTACACATCAAACCGATTTCAGCGTAGGAACACCCACTGTAATCTTGCCGCTATGAGCGGTACTGTCACCAATCCGCGTCACACCTTTCCCATTGATCTTTACCTGGCTTGAACCCTTGGTCATTTAATCGTGGCCAGGCATTCCCGAACACAGGCATTGTCCGCCCTCTACAGCCACAGGAATGCCGTTGAACTTCACAAAACTCTGTCCCGCATCAATCACCGGCCCACCCACATGCGGCCCCGGACCAGGTTCAATCTTGGGGCACACATGCATGTGCCCAACTAGGGCGATGAGCTTGGGCATTTTGTTACCTTTTCCTAACCAACTGAAGAGAGCCATCGTTTATACCTTTCGTTACATATTCATCAAACCCTCCTTTGGAGAAAACATTAACAGTATCTTCGATTTCTCTATCCTCGAGGGACATAGAAATTCCCAAGTCCATGAAAATATAAGATGTCTCATCGTAGACATAGTGCTTGCTAATCTCAGTCAATAATTTGGCAGCTGCAATTGCTGTATTTCGAAAGATGTAGATCTCGCCAACCCTAAGAGTGTCGTTGTGTGAAAATACTTCAACTGATATGACTTTGTTCCCTCTATATTCTACCGCAGGAAGATGCTTTTCTGCGGTACCATCATATACCCGAAATTCCAGTAGAGTTTCGTCTGGAGCTATAGGGGCGCCCAGTGGCAATTCTGGATTGTCGGCAAACTCTGGAGCTCCGAGTACCGCCGCAACTTCGTTACGCTTCATCCCAAATATGATTGGCCCCACACCAACCAATGGATTTATTGTCCATTCAATCATAGTAACTATAGTTCAGTGCCAATAATGCGTCCTTGAAGGATAATGTTTCTTCTATGCTTTCACTATCAGCTTCCGTCAGTGGCCCCAGCTCCACTAGATGACTTGCATGTACTGTTCGTGCCAGATCACCGATCTTTTGTTGCTGCCCGTGACGTTTGATGTATTCCAATGCTGGAAAGCAATCCTCTGCCCAGTGCAAACGACCATCTTCGCAAAACAACTCTCGCGGCGTGCCAAGATGATCACAAACGACATAATGTAATTCAGTGCCCTGTTTGCGGGCAAGCGGCAAGAAGCTTTCGGGCTCAAAAAACCACTCAGTGATTTTTGTGGCTGCGACGTCTTTACCCTGTTCTTCTAGCCAAACCAGCACATCGCCATCAGCTGTAGCTCGGTTTCAGGGAAACTCTTACTCTGGATAAATTATGTCATCTATTTCCTTTGTGGTCCACTCATTCGATATAAATAAATAAAAAGCCTTATCCCTTTTGGTCCGGTGGCACAATATGTAGTGACATTGCGGATTGAATGATATAGAACATATAGTGAACATTAGGCCTTATGTAAGGGAGCTTTGCCATGCTGTTTACACCAACATCCTTGATTGAATTTCAACACCGTTTTGCCGATGAGGCGGCGTGTGCTGCGTGGCTTTACGAGATGCGCTGGCGCGATGGATTTGTGTGTCCGCGATGCGGGAATGATAAGGCATGGGCGCTTGAGACGAAGGCCTTTACTTACGAATGCACACGCTGTCATCGTCAGACTTCGGTAACCAGCGGCACAGTAATGCACGGCTCGAAATTACCCCTGACGGTCTGGTTTTGGGCAGCTTTTTTGATGACCACCCATTCCAACGGTATTTCCGCCTTGCAGTTGCAGGGCCAGTTGGGCCTTGGTTCTTATAAAACCGCGTGGTTATTGTGCGCCAAATTACGCCGGGCCATGGTGGATAGTGATCGCTCGCCCCTGCAAGGCCTTGTGGAAGTTGATGAAACCGCGATTTCCTGCCGTTCGAAACAAGAACCCGTCATGGGAGGGCAAGGCCGCTCGCATCAGGGGAAACTATTGGTGGCCGGTGCGGTTGAAGTGGACCAAAGGGGGCGTCCGGGGAGGGGGCGTCTGGCGAGAATTGAGGATTATAGCGCCAAATCCCTGCATCTCTTCGTTGAGCGGAGCCTGGCTCCAACAACGATTGCAAGGACCGATGGCTGGTCCGGTTATCAGGGGGTGAGCAACACTATCCCCGGTCTCAATCATCAACCCCATACCATCGGGCCGATGGCAGCACACATCGTATTGCCCTGGGTGCATCGGGCTTTTTCAAACCTCAAAACATGGGGCTTGGGTGTCTATCACGGGCTGCGGGCCAAACATCTGCAAACCTATCTCGATGAATTCGTCTTCCGGTTCAATCGTCGCCGAAACCGCCACTCCGCCTTCAAAACCATCCTCGCCATCGCCGTCAAAAAATCACCAATGACCTACAACATGTTGATCTCACCGGAACAAAAGGGATAAGGCTTTAAATAAAAACTGAACCATCTTTTATAGTCTGATGGAGTATAAAAATACTCTATATTACTAATGCAATCTTTATCTTTGAATATAAAATACAAGGCCTTTAATGTTGTATTCGATAGATCCTGTATATTTGTTTTTCTCAATAATTACTTCATCGTTATCTGCATCATACTCAACCCAACGTGCCACTTACCGCGACCCGGTGGTAATACCCGTCGCAAACCTCGCTGCATAAGTGTGCCTGAAATTCAGACCATCTCAAACCATGAAAAAAATTGTGACAGAATCTAACAAAGTGCCGTCAATAATTCTCGAGGATTTGAAAATATTTCTTTCTTGTTTTTTTGTTGTTGGATATGAAGACGTCTTTCAAATTCAAGAAAGATTCTTTTGTCATATATTTGTAAATATATATTTCAATATTCTTTTTTGATAAAATGTGTTTGTAAAAACCAAATACAACAGCTGTAGGAAAATCATTATCAGCTTCATTACACTGATAATCAGATTCCAGATATGTGGCAGCCTCAAAGAATATTCTTTTGATCATATCCAAGTCTCTATCTTCGATTGAATATTCTAATACCTCGTCCATCTCCATCCAATAATACATTGGGTTATCTATATGTTCATAGAAATCATCACAAAGTTCCGGAAAAATCGTTTTTGCACGTTCTTTCCAGTTGTCGGGGCGCAATATGTCAATAGAACTTTTCATCATAACCCACCGGGAAGTGAAATTGACGGGAAGCCTGGAGGAACTTCAATATGTTTTGCAGCGGTCCTCCCTCCTGAGGCCATCATTTTCATTTCATTTGGGGTTGCACATTTGGCGCACCCCTTATTAGACCAGTCACTTAAATCGTTTATGATACCACGTTGAAATTGCTTTATTTCTATGTAGTGACCACCAGGTACTGTAAGTTTTCTTACTCCATTTTTATAATAAACATGCCCGCCTTTTGCATCTGAACGTGGGTCATATTTTGCCATTTCTCTTTGGAATCCTCTTCTCTTTCGAGAAACTCGCTTCACATAGTCTGAACATGATCGATTTAGGCCTAAGGGGTCAATCCATATATTGGGGTTTTCGGTGTAAGAATTGGCACGTAAGCCTCCCACCAATCCAATCGGGTCACGAGAAATATACTGCGCGGTTATACTATCATAATACCGGAACCGATTGTAATACAATCCAGTTTCCTCATCGGCCCATTGGCCCTGGAACCTTATTGGACACAGATAGGGATCGGGGTTAGAAACTGGTTTGAGTGCTAGGTTGCCGTTGATTGGGGTTTTGGAGGCATAAACCGGGGTACCATGATCATCATAGCCTTGCAGTGGCCCGCGGGTAGGATGATTATCATTCTCCGCCTGAAACAATCGACGCTGACTACCCCATGTCGAATATTCTGCTGCCCAGTGCAATCGACCATCTTCGCAAAACAGTTCTCGCGGCGTGCCAAGATGATCACAAACGACATAATGTAATTCAGTGCCCTGTTTGCGGGCAAGCGGCATGAAGCTTTCGGGCTCAAAAAACCATTCGGTGATTTTTACTCTGTCGTTGTCGCCCTGTTCCTCCTGCCAAACCAGTACATCGCCATCCCACAAATAGGTGGTGGAGTTGGCTTCTTCCCATTGACGGGGAACGCCATATTGAACATGATTAGAAAGCCAATATTGGGCTTTTAAAACCCGCCGGCCTAACGGGTCATATTGATAAACCCATTTGGAATTATCAGGACACCTCACACTGGCCAGCTGATCGCGGCCATTCCACTGAAATATCCATGTTTTCTGTCGGAAACCTTTTCTGGTAACTGTGCGCTCAGCAACTCGGCCACGCTGATCATATTTCAGCATAATCACCGATCCGTTTTCGCCCAAAGCATGCTCAACCCGTCCGCCTTGGGAAGATTTCCAATTGAGGAAGCGCTCCGCATTTTGAGAAGAACTGCGTGGACTGGGGCTGTCGCCCTTTGTTATGTAATCCGGCCTAGAGGCATTGCTGCCTTCCCCACGGGTTTCGGGGGTGCGATTGTCGAGCGTTGCGGTAATATTTTGGGCAGGGTCATATTGAAACTTTTCCTTGCCGCCATCCCCAAATTGGCTTTCAGTTACTTGCCCACGTTTATCATAAGCATAGGCCGTTTCGCCCCAGCGATTGTCCTTGATTGAGGTTGGTTCAAAAAATACGTTCCAACCATATTGACGCTCAAGGGTCTGTTGTGTTGGCTATATCATTTCACTAATTAATCATCCGTGGAATGTTCGTAATGATAGTGCTCTAAATACCCAGGTGAAATTTTTTGTACGAACTTGGGGTCTCTTTGATAATCTTTTCTTATTTTCAAAGAACCCGAACTTACAAGGAAATCATAAACTGAGATATTTACTGGATAGTTGAATAGTATTCCTTGCACGCGTGATTTACTTATCCATTCTTCAGCCTTGTCTCGAGTAGAAAAAATTCCTCCGGGAGCATCTGAACCATTACCCTGAAAAACCCATATATTGTTAATTTTCATAATTTTCCATCCATGTAACGTTAATCACCAACACTCTGTTATTTACCACACTCTCTCTTCCATTTGAGCCATTTTGTAATTTTATTTACCGCAGACCTAATTTTGGATTTGTTTCCGTCAATAATTGCAATTTGTTTAGATGAAAGCTCTGCGTCACCCGGTAATACAGGCCTTCCCATAGCTCCAATTCTTGTCTTAGCTCCTCCTCCAACTACATGTAAGTGGGCCGGACCATGATCATTGCTGCGGTAATAATGTTCTACTCTCACTCCACCTTCGTCCACTACCTTTTTTTGAGGTAATGTGGGTTCAGTCCTTCCTTTGCAATTACATTTCTTCTTGTCTGAATTCAATCCAAGTGTGTCGATCCACACACAGGTGTTAATCACATATCCTTGGCTCCGCAGTCCTCCCTCCAACCCTATCGGGTCCGGTGACATATATTGCGCCGCGTTCGGATCATAATACCGGAACCGATTGTAATATAATCCGGTTTCCTCATCCGCCCATTGGCCTTGGAACCTTATCGGGCACAAGTACGGATCAGGGTTAGAAACTGGTTTGAGTGCTAGGTTGCCGTTGATTGGGGTTTTGGAGGCATAAACCGGGGTACCATGATCATCATAGCCTTGCAGTGGCCCGCGGGTAGGATGATTATCATTCTCCGCCTGAAACAATCGGCGCTGACTACCCCATGTCGAATATTCTGCTGCCCAGTGCAAACGACCATCTTCGCAAAACAACTCTCGCGGTGTGCCAAGATGATCACAAACAACATAGTGCAAATCATTGCTCTGTTTGCGGGCAAGTGGCACGAAGCTTTCGGGCTCAAAAAACCATTCGGTGATTTTTACTCTGTCGTTGTCGCCCTGTTCCTCCTGCCAAACCAGTACATCGCCATCCCACAAATAGGTGGTGGAGTTGGCTTCTTCCCATTGACGGGGAACGCCATATTGAACATGATTAGAAAGCCAATATTGGGCTTTTGAGACCCGCCTGCCTAGCGGGTCATATTGATAAACCCATTTGGAATTATCCGGACATCTCACACTGGCCAGCTGATCGCGGCCATTCCACTGAAATATCCATGTTTTCTGTCGGAAACCTTTTCTTGCAATTATACGCTCTGCATTTTGAGAAGAATCTCGAGAGCTGGGACTGTCGCCCTTGATTATGTAATCAGGCCTAGAGGAATGTCTACCTTCGCCACGGGTTTCAGGCTCACGATTGTCGAGCGTTGCGATAATATTTTGTGCAGGATCATAGGTGAATTTCTCCCGTTGGCACAGTTATCGTGCAACAAATAAAAGCACATAATTTATAATTATTTCAAACGTTTTTTTACTTGCTGTCCAAATTACAAAAGTTGACGATTCAGAATCGCCACTAATTTTTTTCTGAATTACAGGGTCATGTTCCGAGATGTATTCCATAAATTTATTTTCCAAATCGATACCATCTTTTACACCTTCGATTGATATCTGGTAAGAAATAATGTCGACTCCTTCATGATCTATATTTTCAATAGTTAAATTTATATCGTTAGATATTTCATGCTCCCAAAATTCATTTTTATCTAAATACTCTTTTATATCATTGGGAATATCGACTTTTAGATCGCTCATAAATAAATCCTTCAAAATTTAATGAAAACTGCCTTTTGGAAATGACCCATCAAGGCATGGATCTGCACCGGTTGCACTACCGTCTCCAAATGATAATGAGTTTCCTGGTGGAACCCTACCCTTATTTTTTAATGTTTCAGCGGCAATAGCTTTGTTTTCTTTAATCTTCGCACATTTCTTTTTGATTTTACCCAGTTTTCTAATTGAATGGCTCACCTTATCGGCCCCATAACATTGACGCAATTTCCTTAACTGTTGATGCAACCTTGTGGGCAGCCCACTGCTCTTAGTTATTCTATTCATGTCCGCTAGCCCAACTTTGAAAATTTTATCGTTAGCGTATATCTTGTACAAGCCAAAATTACCTGTTGCATTGTTAGTATTGAGATTTTGCAATCCTAATGGATCTATTTGAAAACTGGGAGATTCACAATAACCACTAGTTCTTGTGCCACCACTTAACCCAATCGGATCAGGACTCATATACTGGCTGCTTAGGCTATCATAATACCGGAACCGATTGTAATATAATCCGGTTTCCTCATCGGCCCATTGGCCCTGGAACCTTATTGGACACAGATAGGGATCGGGGTTAGAAACTGGTTTGAGTGCTAGGTTGCCGTTGATTGGGGTTTTGGAGGCATAAACCGGGGTGCCGTGATCATCATAGCCTTGCAGTGGCCCACGGGTAGGATGATTATCATTCTCCGCTTGAAACAATCGACGCTGACTGCCCCATGTCGAATATTCTGCTGCCCAGTGCAAACGACCATCTTCGCAAAACAACTCTCGCGGCGCTGTGCGGTCTGCGCTGAGCCAGTCAACCGCATGACACACCGATGCGCGTCGTATTTCAATACGGCCATGATCTGCATCGGTGGTGGTGTGGCTGTCGAGCCCTTTGGCTGCATCAAAGAATAGAGCCACTTCACTGTGCAACGATTTCTGGTTGCCCTTAAGGGCCAGAAGATAATCAGCACCCTTGGCAAGAATGGCTGATGCGATGTTATGTTGGCAGCCCATGGCATCAATTGTGACCAGAGAACCGGCCAACTCAAGGCGCTCCAGGAGGCGGGGTATAGCACTGATTTCGTTCTCTTTTTCATCGCATGGCTCTTGCCCCAGCACCAACCTTTGTCGGCTTGCCCAGGCAGAAACCAGGTGCAGGCGACGACCATTGTGGGCATGAGCACGCCTTGATGTCTTGCCGTCAATGGCGACAATTTCCGGGTCTTGATCACGCAATTTCGAAACCCAGTTGGTAAAACACTCGGCAAACAATTCACCGGGCAATACGTTCATCACATCATTGAGAGTGTCATGGGAACAAATGCCGTCTTTGAAGGGCAGCAGCCGACGTAAATAGTTCAGCTTGCGTCTGCCCCAACGCTCAATCTCAACAAAATCATCAGCGCCTGCCATCACGCCACAAAGCACCACCAACAAAATTTCCGGTAGCGGATACAAAACTTTCCAACTTTGACGCGGGTCACAAAGAGTGGAAAAATGGTCAAGTATATTGGTCGTCGTCATAGGGCACCTCGTTGGTTTGGAGGTGCCCTATGAATCACATAATTGCAGAAAAGGGAATCAACAGATTTTCAAGCGATTGCCGTGTTCCCGCCCGATGGCGGTTGAAAATCGACCGATTCTGTGTTAAGTATTTGTAAATGGGGTTTATATCCCTTAGGTCTTTAGATCGAGAGAAAGAGAATTCCAATCGTTTTCCCAATTTGAACAAGCCAGCGTAAGCAATTCTTATGCTGGTTTTATTTGCGCGTAGCGCGAAATTCGGAATCCAGCACAGCATTTGCTTGAATACGCAGACACAAATTTGGCGGTTGGCAGCCTTTTGAATAAATTCATTTCGCTTCTTTGGAGCGCATTGAGATGAAATTTGTTTTGGGGTTCATGGCGTATCCTTAGTTTTGGAAAATCAAAACAGGACACGCCCTAAGAGAAAGCCCGAATTTAAGGGCGAGCATTGGGAGTAATGTCGCATGGCAGCCGCAAAAAAAACAGTTCAACGCCAGGGATTTAGGACAAGCGAGTTTATTGTTTACCCTGCCCATGGTGTCGGCCAGATCACCTCTATTGAGGAACAGGAAGTCGCCGGCTACAAGCTCGAACTGTTTGTCATAAACTTCGCACAAGACAAGCTAACCTTGCGTGTTCCGGTTGCAAAAATAGAAGCGGCAGGCATGCGCAAACTGTCGGATGACGACAACATCGCCAAAGCCTTAAAGACCGTTCGTGGCCGTGCCCGTATCAAGCGCACCATGTGGAGCCGTCGTGCTCAAGAATATGAGGCGAAGATCAATTCAGGTGATCTGATTTCAATTGCTGAAGTTGTTCGCGATCTTTTCCGTTCCGACAATCAGCCGGAACAATCCTATTCCGAGCGACAGCTTTATGAAGCAGCGCTTGATAGGATGGCGCGGGAGGTTTCAGCGGTCAAAAAGATTTCTACCACCGAAGCAGTTGCCGAGATTGAAAAGAATCTTGCACAAGGCCCAAAACGCGGTGTGAAACCGGACGAAGAAGCGCAGGAAGCTGCAGCTTAGAGTAAATATCTTGCTAGGGGTTCTTTTGACCTAAACAATTGAAAGCATGCCTGCTGAGAGGGGCTTAATTGTTTCGAACAGACCCTAAGGTCTGTTGACAATTAGGATTCCCAAACGGCACCGAATATGATTCATACTCCTTTTTGAGGAGATTTGAATGCGCGAAGATCGTCTGGTTATAAGTGATGCATTGTGGTCTGTTATGGAAGATTTACTTCCAGGCAAGTCAACGGATTGTGGTGTGACTGCAAAAGATAACCGAGCATTTATGGAAGCGGTCTTATGGCGCGTTCGCACCGGCTCACCGTGGCGTGATTTACCACCCTGTCTGGGTGATTGGAACACGACCTTCCAGCGTTTTCGCCGTTGGGCGAAGAAAGGCGTGTTTGATAAGTTATTCAATGCGTTATGTGATGATCCAGATTTTGAGTATGCGATGATTGATGGCACAATCATATCCGTTCACCAGAAGGCAAGTGGCGCAAAAGGGGGACTCAAAATCAGGCCATCGGGCGCTCCAAAGGCGGCCTGACAACCAAAATAGTGGCGCTTGTCGATGGATTGGGTAATCTGGTGCGGTTTGTCGTACAACCCGGTCAACGCAATGATATCGTCGGGGTGAGACCCCTCATTGAGGGCATATGTTTTGATGCTTTGCTGGCAGACAAGGCCTTTGATGCAAACTGGCTGCGTGAAGAATTGAACAATCGTGGAGCCACCGCCGTGATCCCCCCGCGTTCAAACCGTAAAATCCAATTCGAATACGACAAGGAAATGTACAAGTGGCGGCATCTGGTCGAAAACTATTTCGCCACCCACAAAACACCGGCAATTCGTGCCTGGTTAGCCAAACGTCCTCACTGGCATGTGCATTTTACACCGACCGGGTCATCCTGGCTGAACATGGTTGAGCGCTTCTTCGCCGAAATCACCCAACGCCAAATCAGGCGCGGTGTTCACCGCAGCGAACGGGAACTTACCCAAGCCATTCTGAGTTACATCGAAATCCGAAACGAGGACCCAAACCCTTCACTTGGGTTCGAACCGCCGATGAAATTCTGGATGCAGTAAAAAGGTTTTGCCTCAAAACACATACCTGCAATAATAATACGAACCTCTGAATCAGGACACTAGTGGATTGATTCAAACATTTGGAACCCGTTTTCCGAGACCTCTCATCCAAATATTTGAATCTTAAAATCCACTAGAAAACAATACCTTGCTAGTGGTCTTTACGTTCGAAACAAATGATAAAGAGTTCGCCGCAAAGGGACTCATTTGTTTCGAACGGACCACTAGGATTGACCCTTTTAATGTGACCGGTTATTCTCCTGTCAATAAAATTGCTCTGGATATTGGCGCATCGACCGGTGGCTTTTGTCAGGTTTTGCTCGAAGCAAGAGCGCGCGGAGTTTATCACCTGCGATGTCAGCCTCATTTCACTCAGGCTCGCCCTGCCCCGGCACTTGAACCGGCAGGCATTGGCGCAATCGGCATCTTTCTTGTTAAACCGCAATTTGAAGTCGGAAAAGATAAACTCGGCAAAGGCTAAATTGTGCGCGAAGAGGGGTTGGCGGAAAAAACTGCAATCTCATGCCGCGACTGGCTGGATGGCAGAGATGGCTGGAATGTGACACATTTTATGGCCTCGCCGATATCCGGCGGTGACGGCAATCAGGAATATCTATTGGCTGCGGTGAAACATGGTTGAAGTAAAGATCGATAAGCTGGGCCGTCAGGGTGATGGCATTTGCACGGTAAGCGGGTCGGAAGTATTTGTGCCATATACATTGCCAGAAGAAGTCGTTGAAATTTCCGGTTCAGGTGCCCGCAGAACGGCGGAAAAGATTGTATCCACTTCCGATCTTCGAACCGAACCCTTTTGCAAACATTTTGGCTCGTGTGGTGGCTGTCACCTTCAACACTATGAGGACGAAGCTTACCGAGAATGGAAGCACGACCTTGCAGTAGAACCGCTTTGCAGGGCGGGCATCACTTTGCAAACAGACACGCTTGTGTGTTTTCCAGCTGCAAGTCGGCGCAAGGTGGTTTTCAGCGCAAATCGCAAAGATGGTCGACTTCACCTCGGATTTTCCAAACGCGGAAGCAATGAACTGGTGGATGTTGAAGAATGTCCGGTTCTTTTACCGGAGCTGTCTTCATCCCTTGCTGGTCTTCGTAATTTCGCTCAATCCCTGCCGCTTGGCGCAAGACCGGTTAGGCTATCCGTCCTTTCAACCACTACCGGAATTGATCTGGAAGTTGAGGGTCCGCTAAAGCTTGCCTCACCGCAGCGCAATGGGCTTTGCCAAAAGGCAACGGAATTGGGTTTTGCCCGACTATCGCTCAACGGTGAAGTTCTGATTGAGCCTCGCAGACCCCTGTTGAAGATGGGCCTGGCGCAAGTCACACCTCCGCCGGGTGGGTTTGTTCAAGCTGTTTTTGAAGCTGAAACCGCAATGGCGGAACTGGTTTGCGGTCATCTGGAGGGCTGTAAATCAGTAGTAGATCTTTATTGTGGAACCGGCACGTTTGCACTTCGTCTTGCCGAGCGGTCTACGGTTTGGGCGGTTGAAGAAAGCGCTTCTGCAATTGCTGCACTGGAACGTGCTTGGCGGGAAACCGGCGGCAAGCTCAAACAAATCAAGGCGGAAACACGAAACCTTGAACGCAGGCCGGTCAGTTTTCAGGAACTCAAGAAAATCGAAGGTCTGGTTTTTGATCCGCCTCGTGCAGGTGCGGAAATTCAGGCGAAACAAATCGCGAAATCCAGGGTGAAAAAGATAGCTGCTGTTTCATGCAATCCGACAACGCTGGCGCGTGATCTGACGATCCTGATCGATGGCGGATATCGGATTACCCGGATCGTTCCAATTGACCAATTCCGCTTCACCCCGCATGTCGAAGTCGTGGTGTTGTTAGAGCGGTGAGATCTACCGCGCCATGAATGCGGCGAAGGCCTGTTTGGCTTCATCGGATTCAAGGCGTTGGCCGAAGAGAACCGCCTCTTCACGCATACGCTCAAGGAAGGGCGTGCGGTCGCCGCGAATGAGATCCCGTGTCAGTTTCATCGCCTCAACCGGCTTGGCAGCAATATCAGTGGCAATGGTGCGGGCAGTTTCTTCCAGGATTTCCGGATCGACAACCTTGTTGATAAAGCCTGCCTCTTTTGCACCATCCGCATCAAGCCCCTCACCAATTGCAAGCAGTGCAAATGCCCGGTGATGCCCGCTCAATTGCGGCGCAATAAGGCTTGAGCCCGCTTCCGGCACCAGACCGAGATCGACAAACGGGGTTTTGAAATGTGAGTTGCCCGAAGCTACCACATAATCACAATGCAACAGCATGGTTGTGCCAATGCCGATTGCCAGGCCATCCACACCGGCGATAACCGGCTTTGGTGCCATGATCATGCGTTCAAGAAACTCAAAAACCGACATTGAGTCACGCTTGCCGCCCATTGCAACTTTCAGGAAATCACCAATGTCATTTCCGGCAGAAAAAGCGCCGGGCGTTCCCAGCATCAAAACCGAACGCACACTATCATCAGCGTTTGAACCATCAAGGGCTGACGCCATCCGGGCATACATGTCGCCGGTGATTGCATTTTTCTTGTCCGGACGGTTCATCCGGATGGTCAATACACCATCAGCAATTTCGGTAAGAATATGATTGTCTGTTTCGCTCATCAGATTATCCTGTTTTTAAGAGTTCGCCTGCAGCAAGAAGGCTTTCAGCGCCACCGGTAACCGTTTGTTTGAGTGCCGCGCATTCGCCGGTAAAGTTTTCAGCGAAAAATCGGGCCATGGCAACGCGGCCATTGTCTCCCTCGGCCAGCCCTGATTTGGCAAGATAACAACCCCCTGCCGCAAAACCAAACTGCCGCAAATAGGGAGTAGCTCCGGCAAGCGCTTCAACCATCCTTCCGCCCGAAAGGCATTCAAGCAGCCATTTGGTTGTGTCCTCAACTTCGTTCAGCGCTTCATCAAGAAACTCTGCTGTTCTGCCAAACCCGTCATGGTTCATGCCACGAACCTGTGCCGCAATTTCACGCAGCTCACCTATGTATGCCTTGACCGCTTCACCCCCGGAAAGCGGCAGTTTTCGGGTTACCAGATCAATTGACTGAATGCCATTGGTGCCCTCATAGATCGGGTTGATACGACCATCGCGCATATATTGGGCCGCACCGGTTTCTTCGATGAAACCCATGCCACCGTGTATTTGCACGCCTATGGTCGCGACTTCACAGCCAACATCGGTTGAAAATGCCTTGGCAATGGGAGTTAGCAAACTTGCACGTTCACTCCAGGTTTCAGCTTCTTCACCGTGCGTTATGCGGGACATGTCGAGAGCATGAGCGCATGAGTAACAAATCCCCCGTGCTGCATCGGTCATGGATTTCATGGTAAGCAAGTTACGCTGAATATCCGGGTGGTAGACAATCGGTGCCATGCCTCCCGCTTGATAATCACCGGCTTTGCCCTGTTTGCGCTCATTGGCATAAGCAAGCGCATGCTGATACGCGGCTTCGCCAATTGAAACGCCCTGGGTTCCAACGTTCAACCGTGCATTGTTCATCATCGTGAACATGCAATTGAGCCCCCGGTTTTCTTCACCGATCAAATAGCCAATTGCACCGGGTTCCTGATCGCCAAAACCGTCACCATAAATCATAACGCAAGTTGGAGAGCCATGAATACCCAGCTTGTGTTCAAGCGATTGGCAGAAGACATCGTTGCGTTCACCAGGCGTTCCATCATCGTTTAAGAGGAACTTTGGCACCAGGAACAGCGAAATGCCACGGGTACCGGCCGGTGCATCCGGCAGGCGGGCCAATACCAGGTGGCAGATATTATCTGTCATATCGTGTTCACCAAAGGTGATGAAGATTTTCTGCCCATAGATTTTGTAGCTGCCATCACCAACCGGTTCGGCACGGCTTTTGAGCGCGGCAAGATCGGAGCCACATTGCGGCTCGGTCAAGTTCATTGTGCCGCTCCACTCGCCGGATACAAGTTTGGCGAGGTAGGCGTCTTTTAATTCCTGGGACCCGTGCTTGTCTAAGGCTTCAATCGCGCCAATGGTCAACAATGGGCAGAGCCCAAATGCCATTGATGCCGAGTTCCACATTTCAGATGTAGCAATTGCCAGCATGTTTGGAAGGCCCTGCCCACCAAATTCCTCCGATGCTGCAATCGAGTTCCACCCGCCGTCACACCAGGCCTTGTACGTTTCCTTGAAACCCGGTGCAGTGGTGACATTCCCATTTTCAAGCTTTGCCCCAACTAAATCTGCATCCTTGTTGAGCGGTGCAATTTGATCGCTAGCAAACTTTCCTGCCTCTTCCAGCACTGCTGCGACGAGGTCTTCGGACAAATCACCAAACAGACCATCTTCCAAAGCTTTTCCAAGCCCCGCTACATGTTTGAGCGTGTGAGAAATTTCTGCTACGGGTGCGCGGTACATCGGGTTCCTCCAGTGTCCTGAACAATCTCAACCTGTTTGGAGAAAATTGACGTAAACGTCAATTGAAAAATGTCCGGCAATGTCACCAGATCATTCTGCAAATATAGACGATAGTGAGTTGGCATCTGCGATTGTGCAGCTCCAGCAAGGTCAGTGTGTGGCAATCCCAACCGAGACGGTTTACGGGCTTGCAGCGGATGCAACCAACGGTCTTGCCGTTGCCCGGATTTTCGAAATGAAGGAACGACCGAAGTTCAATCCGCTAATCTGCCATGTGAGCAGTCTGGACATGGCTGAGCGTTATGGCAATTTTGATGCGGTTTCCACCAAGCTGGCGAAGGACTTTTGGCCAGGACCTCTAACAATAGTTGTGCCGTTCAAAGCTGATGCTGAAATCCATCCACTTGTCACGGCAGGACTGGGAACCATCGGCCTTCGTTGCCCCGACGGGCCATCCCTCAACCTCATTGAACGCTTCGGGAAACCGCTGGCAGCGCCCAGTGCAAACCGATCCGGGAAAATATCCCCCACCACCGCCCAACATGTCCGTGATGAGTTTCAGGGCACCGGACTTTTGGTTTTGGATGCCGGGTCTTGTGATATCGGATTGGAATCGACCATCGTAAAAGTTGAAGATGGTGTACCTATTTTGTTGCGCCCGGGCATGGTGACCAAAGAAATGATTACTGAAAGTTGCGGAATGGCTCCTGGTTTTCCGCGTGGTGAAAAAATTGAAGCGCCGGGCATGATGAAGAGCCACTATGCCCCCAATGCAACGGTTGTTATGGATTGTAAAACCTGCCCACAGAAAGTAGCAAAGCTCAATTTCGGTGAGTCCGATACAATTGACACCGCATCATCGCTCAATCTCAGCCCTTCCGGTAATTTGCGGGAGGCCGCGGCAAACCTCTACGCCTATTTGAGCAAGCTGGATGAAACAGGTCTCAGGACAATATGTGTTTCACCCATTCCTGACGAAGGACTGGGCATTGCGATCAATGATCGCCTCAGGCGGGCAGCGGCACCAAGGAAAAACGCATGAACGCTGAACTTCTTTCACAGTTTATCGCAATAGTTGGAGCGCAGCACGCGCTCACCGCAGATGATGATCAGCAACACTACACACATGAAAATCGCGGGCTCTTTGCAGGGAAAACGCCGCTTGTTCTGAAACCGTCCTCGGCAACAGAAGTATCCAAAATCGTTACCCGCGCTTCCAGGACCAAGACACCAATCGTTCCTCAAGGCGGCCACACGGGGCATGTGGGCGGTGCTGTTCCTGATGAAAGCGGAACCCAAATTGTGATTTCGCTCGAACGCATGAACAAGGTGCGAGAGGTTGATCTTGAAGGAAATGTCATCGTCTGCGAGGCCGGATGCATTCTGGAGACAATCCAGCAACTTGCAGACAACAATGACAGACTCTTTCCGCTTTCGCTTGGATCACAGGGTTCATGCCAAATTGGCGGAAACATCTCCTCGAATGCCGGTGGCACCGGAGTACTTGCCTACGGCAATATGCGCGCTATGGTTCTGGGGCTTGAAGTTGTCCTCGCGTCCGGCGAGATTTGGGATGGACTCCGCCGCTTGAAAAAGGACAATACAGGCTATGATCTCAAAGACCTGTTCATCGGGGCTGAAGGGACACTCGGAATTATTACGGCTGCAGTCTTAAAACTTTTTCCAAAACCCAGAGGACAGGCTGTTGCCTGGTGCGGCGTTGAAACACCCGAGAAAGCGCTAGAACTGCTTGAGCTTGCGCAAAACATGTGCGCCAGTGCTCTCACTACTTTTGAGTTGATGGAGAAAACACCGGTTACTTTCACATTCGCCCATATGGAAAATGTGAGAAATCCGATTGACCAAATACATCCGTGGCAAGTGTTGCTGGAGGTGTCATCTTCCCGGTCTCAGGGAGATGCCGATGCTCTTATTCAAAACGTTATGGAAAAGGCCTTCGGCGCCGGATCGGTTTGTGACGCAACAATATCCGGTTCGATAGCACAGCAGAAAGATTTTTGGCGGATACGCGAAACCATGGCGATTGCCCAAAAACATGAAGGTGCATCCATGAAGCATGATGTTTCTGTGCCGGTCCATCAGATACCTGCATTCCTGCGCGAGGCGGGCAAAATTGTTCATGAGAACCTTGCAGACTCGAGGCCCTGTGTTTTTGGCCACATGGGAGATGGCAACATTCATTATAATATCTCGCAGCCCGTTGGCGCGGATGGCGAAGTGTTTTTAAAACGCCAGCCGGAAATCAACCGGCATATTCATGACCTTGTCGTTTCAATGAATGGTTCGGTTGCAGCTGAACATGGTGTCGGTCGTTTGAAACGTGATTTGCTTGCCCGGACCAAGGACCCGGTTGAATTGGCGTTGATGAAAAAGATCAAACACGCGCTTGATCCAGATTGCATCATGAACCCGGGCAAGGTTATTTGAACCTTCAAAGATACGTGCTGACCTCTACCAGATTGTTATCCGTGTCACGGAAATAGACTGAGTTTATTGGCCCCTCTGCACCGGTGCGACGGACCGGTCCATCCTCAATTACCACGCCACATAAAGCCAGATGCTCTACGATCTCATCCATTTGTGTATCTGTGATCAGACAAAAATCCCCTGAGCCAACAGTTGGATTTTCTGCCTTTGGCTCAAATTCCCAACCCGCCTCATGCAGGTTGATTTTCTGCGACCCAAAGCGGAGAGCCTTTCGGTCTTCGCTGAAAGTTTCAACCGTCATTCCGAGTACTTTTGCATAAAACGCACAGGTCTTTTGAATTGACGCGACTGTCAAAACGAAATGGTCGAGCTTCGAGATAGAGATCATGGATTGTCCTTAACAAATTCTCACCTGGAAATATTTCAATAACCACAGTTTCAGGCAAGGGTTCGTTTACCCTTTCTGTTAAGCGGTTTTGGAAACCTCCTGCCTATAGTGACCTCATTGCCGGAACAAAAACAACAAGAACAATCAACGGCGTTCTAAAGCACCGACAAAGAAGCGGGCTCTGGAAAGAACAGTGAGGCACACATGGCTAAGATTGCCATCAAACAAAACGGGGCAGGTCGCAAAATGCGGCTTGACCCCTATCAGGTTTCCCACCAATTGGAAGTTGGATCGACATCGTTCAAGCTCAACCGGAATGGCGCTGTGGTTCGCAAGACCATGGGTTGCGGTCTGCCCTTGAGCATGGCGGTTCCCGCAAAGGCTTTTAAAGGTATCGCTGCACGGGCAGTTGAAGATGAGAAGGGTGAATTGACCGTCTCACTTGAACTTCTGCATCATGATCCGGAATTGTGTATTCCGCTTCTGCATGCCCATGACATGGACGACATTTCAGCGGATTGGCATTCATGGAGCCGGCTATTGCGCCTTCCAATGTTGATTGTTGACCTTGAAGGGGACGCATCACCAACTCAGCAAATGCTCGGCAATCTGATGGTTGAAGACCCGGTTGAACGCCGCAAGCGGATCACGACGCTCAAGCGCCGTCCGAATTTCCTGCGTCGCCGCAAACCAGGTGTGGTTGGCGAGATTGAAAAACTGACTGCCGCTGAGATTATTGCGCGCCGGTAAAAAACTACATCAGTAACAATGCAACGACTTGGCCTGAAAACAGGATCAGGCCAAACGTGCTGTTTGATTTGAACAGCCGAAGGCATTGTGTACCGTTGTGAATGTCTAACCTGGCGATCTGCCAGATCATGTGAGCTACCCCAATTGCCAAGCCAAACCAGGCAGGCCAGGCCCAAGAGATACCCAAATCACCGGTATTCGGCCAAACAAACAACAGGGGCCACGTAATCCAATAAGCAACCGCGAAGAAGCAGATAGCGGTGGCATACAATAAGCCAATTGCCGTTTTGCTCATTTCTCCAAACAAACGGGCGGTTGATTTAACACCCACCAACGCGTCGTCCTCCCGATCCTGATGCGCATAGATGGTGTCATAACCAATCACCCAGCATATGCTGCCAAGATAAAGAAGAATTGGAGCAGCTGAGAGTTCACGCCAAATCACCACCCACCCCATCAGCGAGCCCCATGAAAACGCCAGGCCCAAAAAAAGTTGTGGCCACCAGGTTACACGCTTCATGAACGGGTAGATTGCGACCAGTACCAGTGACGCGGTCCCGAGCCAGAAAACAAAACTGTCAAACCGGGCGAGATAAAGCAGGATGCATAATCCGCCTAAACATTGAAGCGCCAGAAAAACCAGCGCTTGCCGTTTTGACACCCGACCTGATGGCAAAGGCCTTGATCGGGTCCGTTCCACTTGGTCGTCAATATCCGTGTCTGCAAGATCGTTGTAGGTACACCCTGCACCCCGCATCAAGAATGCACCCAGAAACAACGGCAACAGTATTGTCATAAACAGGGGAACCAGTTTTTGGCTATTGAAGAGCAATATCTCGGTTATTGGATAGGCGGCGGTGTTACCGGTCCGGATTGTCAACAAAACTCCTGACTGTGCGGCCATCACTCCCAGCATCACGCTCCACCAGCAAGGCCACATCAAAAGCTGCCAGCCTATAGGGCGCTCCCAGCGAGCAAGCTGGGCATAAGGCCAAATCCAGCGCGGCAGGTGATACACCCAGGAATGCTTCAGCGCATCGGCGACTTTGTCGTCTTCAGTGGTGAGCGATATCTCGGTCATGAGACAAATCTGTGGACGGGAAGTCTTTTGAGGTCAAGGCTTGCATTGTCGCGGTGCGAGACATGATATTCCGCTACCATCTCAAACCGGAGTTGAACATGAATATCCTCCTCCTTGGTTCCGGCGGGCGCGAACATTCCCTCGCCTGGAAGCTTTCGCAATCGAGCGGATGCTCAACCCTTTATTGTGCACCTGGCAATGCGGGTATCGCCCAAGATGCCCTATGCGTTGATCTTGATGCCGCTGATCATGATGCAGTCATCGAATTCTGCAGCGCTAAAGAAATCGGCTATGTGGTTGTGGGACCGGAGGCGCCGCTGGTAGCTGGATTGGTTGATGATCTGGAAAAAGCAGGGATTGAGGCCTTCGGGCCTTCCGCTTACGCTTCGCAGCTAGAAGGTTCCAAGGGCTTCACAAAAGATCTATGCGCGGAGTTTAATATTCCGACGGCAGCATACAAACGCTTTACCGACGCCGGATGCGCGAAGGAATTTTTGGACGAGATGAAAATTCCTGCCGTCATAAAAGCGGACGGGCTTGCAGCGGGCAAAGGCGTTGTGATTGCCGAGAACCGCGCAGATGCTGAAACTGCAATTGATGACTGCTTTGATGGTACATTCGGAGAGGCCGGCCATGAAGTTGTTATCGAGGCTTTTCTCGACGGCGAAGAGGCAAGCCTGTTTGCACTGTGTGATGGTCAGACCGCGCTATTGCTTGGCACCGCACAGGATCATAAACGAGTTGGAGAGGGTGATACGGGGCCCAATACCGGCGGCATGGGGGCGTATTCTCCCGCACCGGTTCTCGACCAGGAAATGATAGATCGCACGATGACCGAAATCATCGTGCCTACCCTTGCCGGCATGCATTCGCGTGGTTATCCCTTCAAGGGCATACTATATGCCGGGCTGATGATTACCGACAAAGGCCCGGAACTGATCGAATACAATGTCCGGTTCGGCGATCCGGAGTGCCAGGTTTTAATGATGCGACTGCAATCTGATTTGCTGGAACTCATGCTTGCCGCAACACAAGGCTCGCTGGTGCAACATGAGGCGGACTGGGCGGAAGATCACGCCCTCACCGTTGTGCTCGCCTCAAAGGGATATCCGGGTTCCTACGAGAAAAACACCGGCATTGGTGATCTTGCTGACATAGAGACCGGAGGCACGAAAATATTTCATGCCGGTACTGCAATGCAAAATAACAAACTCGTTGCAACCGGCGGTCGGGTCCTCAATGTCACGGCGCTGGGTGGCACCGTTTCAGAAGCGCAAGCAAAAGCCTATGAAGCCATCAACCGGATTGACTGGGAAAACGGCTTTTACAGAAAAGACATTGGATGGAGAGCCGTGGAGCGCGAAGCCAGGTAATACCCACCGTCTATCGCTGAGGTCCCACAGCCGCCAGAGCAAAATTCTACAAGACACGAAGCCAGTCTTCATTCGGCAACCTTTTTGTTCGCAATGCATTTACAGGGTGATCGGAATCGCGATAGCCGATGGCAAGGCCGCAAAAAAGCATCCACTCTTCGGAAACTTCGCAGTGTTCAGCGACAGTTTTAGGATACATCGACCAGCACTCCTGCGCACAAGTATCAACGCCCTCCTCCTGGAACAACAGCATTGCTGATTGCAAATACATGCCAAGATCCGACCATTGCGGAGGACCCATTACGCGATCAAAAAAGCAAAAGGCCGCAGCAGGCGCACCGAAGAATTGAAAATTGTTGGCAAACCATTCGCGGCGTTTTTGTTTTTCTTCCCGCGCAATTCCAAGCAACCCGTACATGTCTTCCCCCACCTCATAACGCGCGGTTCGATAAGGTTCTTTCAGCTTGTCAGGATAGACCTGATATTCCGGAGCGTCGCCTTGTGGATGAACTTCACCTCCAAGACGTTTGCGCATCAGGGTTTTGAAAGCACGCAGCTTCTCCCCCTCCAGGACAATGATTTTCCAGGGCTGCATGTTGCCGCCGGATGGGGCACGACCTGCACGTTCAAAAACCCGGACCAAAACGTCAAGCGGCACCGGATCATCTTTAAAGGCGCGAACGGATATCCGCGCTTCAAGGGCTTCAGAAACTTTCATGGAACCGACTATACCCATTAAGGAAGTGGAATAAACCAACTTGTGACCTCCGGTTGCAACAGCCAATTCAGAGGATTTGCCTCAAAGGGGTTCAAGCGTAGAACTCAGCATTTGGCGCAAGTGCTCATGCTGGGTTGGTAATCGCAGGGTTTCGCCAAGATGAGCTGTATCTTCATCGCGATCAAATCCTGGTTCATTCGTCGCTACCTCAAACAGGATGCCGCCTGGTGAACGGAAGTAGATCGCCCAAAAATAATTCCGATCAATAGGTGGCGTCACGGCATATCCGGTATCCTTCAACGCCGCACGAACCGCCCTTTGCTCTTCCCTGTTCGCGACCGCAAAAGCAACGTGGTGAACCGAGCCTGCACCTTGTGTGGCGGGATGACCCTCACTCATGTTCTGGAGTTCAAGAACATTTGCGCCATTGCCGTCGTCGACCGCCATTCGGATTATTCCGTCACGGATATCAACTGTCTCATAATTCATAAAGCCGAGCAGTTCCTGCAAGGCCTCAGTCGACCCCACCTGCATCGTGGTTGAATGAAATCCGCGTATCGCAGCATCTTCCGGAACACCTGCTGATTGCCATGGGACACGATTATCGTCCGGCGTTTCAACCAGGGTTAAGTTATCTCCGTCGGGGCCTGTGAAATGAAGTCGTTTTTCCCCAAACGCATCCGCCTTTGATAATCCGGTTATGCCAGATTTCAGAAGACGGTTCTCCCAATATTCAAGACTGGCGAGCGGTACCGAAAAGTTCACCGCCGCTGCTTCACCAACTCCCCTCGCTCCCGGTGCAATATCTGGGAATGGAAAATAAGTCATGACGGAGCCTGGTGTTCCAACCTCGTCGCCATAATAGAGATGATACACTTCCGGTCGGTCAAAGTTTACGGTTTTCTTGACCCGGCGCAGACCCAAAACCCGGGTAAAAAACTCGTTGTTCGTTGCCGCACTCGAAGCCATTGATGTGACGTGGTGCAAGCCCTGTATCTGCTTCAGCATGGATCTGCTCTCCTGGTTTCATGCGGTAACATAGGGCCGATAGGAATTTCAGAAAGATGCCCTTTTGCGAACGGACTGTTCACCGGTTCAGGCGTTGGCCGTGACCTTTTCCCTTGCAAAGCGCCAGCGTTTTGGCGGTGATTTCTGCTTGTATTTGGGCAGCTTCGCGCGTAGGGAATTGAAGTCCGCTTTCCCGGGGTATGATCCCATGCCAGGTCTCATCACCTTTTGTATCGCTTATGTTTTCAGTCAGTTTTTCCGGTCATTCCTTGCTGTCCTGACCCCGGTTCTTTCTGATGACTTGACCATGACCGCGACCCAATTTGCCCATGCCTCCGGCGCCTGGTTTGTGGCATTTGCAATGATGCAGTTTCCAGTTGGAATTTTGCTCGATTCCATCGGCCCCCGGAGAACTGCTGGATACATATTCACAATTTTCACCGGCAGCGGAACGCTGATGTTTGCGTGGGCACACAGCCCCTTGGTAGTCTGGTCCTGATTATATGCGTGGCACTTGCATTTCACATTCCACAAACACCGTGGATCGGCACCGCCACCTACGCCGTAATCGGTTTCATCAGTGCAAGCTACGCGGTTCAAATGGCTCACGGCAAGGCATTCGTTCCAGCTCATTTAACCGGACGCGGTGTGACGCTTCTCAACTTCTGTTCAATCGGCAGTGCAGGGTTTTTTCAATGGATCGCAGGACCGGTAGTGGAGTTTGGAACCGTCGCCACTGATCCTCAATCCGGTTATCGAACTCTATTTATCTATTACAGTATCCTGATTGCTGCAGCGATCCTGCCCTATTGGTTTGCGAAGGACGCAAAACCCAACTCCAATTAATACCAACGGCCCTCAGGATTTACTCTTTTGACCAGGAATTATTTTGGCTTTGGTTAGGCGCGATTGGCGAAGGGGTGCGGCGTACCATGAGCTAATTGCAACGCGGCCAAAACCAAAAGAAACCTGGCCTGCGGTGCCCCAAAATTGCCCACCGGGCCGTGTTATGCCTCTTGACCAATGCGTTTTACATTGCGCTTCGAGGCCTGCCTTGCCGGTAAACAATTTTGGAACATCAAAAGGGTCAATCCTGAAGGCCGTTGGTATAACTGGTCAGCGACCGAACCCGGAAGCCCAGTCGATTACCTTTTGTGATACAACAGCCGTGTTCTCGGGCGCCATGATATCCCCGGCGATCACATGTTTGTATGGATCACTTGCATCATCGATCTTCACAATTTCAGTTTGCCCGCCCCAGGCTGATGCCACAGCTTCAATCTCATTGGCGTCCACAACCTGATCTTTGGGAGAGAAGAAAAACAACGCCGGTACGTTGATTTGGCCAGGATCAATGTTTTTGAGGATCGCAAACAGGCTCGTCATTGGAAAAACCGCTTTGCTTGGATAACTCGTGGTCCACCATTTTCCGTGTAATTCACTGCGCGGTTCCCAAGAACGTTCATGACCGGCCAAAGCGGGCAAGATTGTTTCAGCCCATGGAATATTGGCAAGCCATGTTGGAAGGCTCTTGAGTTCATAGGCCGGAGAAAAGAATGCAACACCAGCCACATTTCTTGACAAGATCGGATTGGAAAGACCCCAGGTGGCAACCGCTCCGCCATTTGAGGTTGCAAGAACCAGAACTCTTTCTCCCAGTCGCTCACCTATTGCTATCGCCTCCGCAAAGTCATCGGCCCAATCCTGAAGCGTGGCTTCTGCCATCCCTGCACCGTCTCTCCCGTGTCCGGTCATGCGTGAATAATAAAGGTTGGCACCAAGGGCGCTTGCCACATTATCCGGGACCGGTCGGATTTCATGCTTGGTTGCGGAGAAGCCGTGGATATAAACAACCGAAAGCGGTGTCCGGGATTTGGTGTCAGTATCGGCCCATATGATTTCCTTTTCCGCGCCCGACTTGAGGTTGGGTACGGATTTCTCAGATACTTGCAGGTGCGCTTCAAGATCATCCCCGAGTGTCGCAGAATCAAATTCAACCGCGATCTCCTGATCCGGTTTGGGTCCAAGGAAAAACAACACCAGTGACAGGCCTCCGAAAATCAGTAGAAAGCGGAAAACTCTCTTCATTGTGACAAGCCCGCATGTTTAATGGTGATTGCACAATGCCCAATGGTATCAGCGTATGCAAGGCGTAACGAAGCCAGAAAGCTATTCCCGAGTTCCCAATTGAATCCGGAGCCTAGTGTCCAGAATCTAAAGTTCGTCTCATTTATAAGCGCATCCCAAACGAACTTTAGATTCAAAGGGACACTAGCAAATATTAGATTCTAGTGTGGTTTTGGATCAAAGTTCGCTTTGAGAACCTGCTGCCAATAATGAAGCGAACTTATGATCCACCACACTAGTGGATTGACCCCGCCTTTGAAGTTTAAACCGAATTTCCTCAATCACCGCTTCAAAGAAGCGATGATGGATACCAGAGCCGTGGCGTTTTAGCTAAACCGGCTTTGAAGTTCGCTGACGATTGCCTCAGACCCAAAGCGCAGCGGGTCCACGCATGGTAGTTTGTATTCCCTGCCTGTCTTTTCAAGATAGGTTTTAGCCGCAGCTTCTTCGAGCGCGAGTGTGTTCACACAAATACCAACGCACTGAATATCTGGATTGGTGAGCTTGCCCGTTGAAATGGTTGCATCAATGACCTGCTGGATGGTCGGCAAAGGTGTTTGCACGCCGCGCATGGAGGTGCGGGTTGGTTCATGACACACAACAAATGCATCGGGTTGTGAACCGTGCAGGAGGCCCAATGTCACACCAGAAAAAGCAGGGTGGAAGAGTGAACCCTGTCCTTCAACAACCTGCCACATGTCTTCATCGCAATCAGGTGTCAGCCATTCAGCCGCGCCAGAAATAAAGTCGGCGATCACCGCATCGAGCGCAACACCGCGCTCAGCGATCAGTTTGCCCGTTTGGCCGGTTGCGCAGAACTCGGCCTTCATACCTGCGGATTTCATGTCGCGTTCGATGCAAAGTGCGGAATATTTTTTACCCACTGAACAATCTGTGCCTACAGACAAAAGGCGTTTGCCGGAACGCTTTGAACCTGTTCCTGTATTAAATGCGAAATCTGAATGGCGAAGGTCGTGAAGTTCAACGCCCTTGCGTTCAGCCGCCTCAGCAATTGCGGAGATTGAGCCAAGTCGAACGTGTAGTCCACACGCAACCTCCATGCCGGCTTCGATTGCTTTTATTATGTAATCAATCCAGGTGTCTTTCAGCAATCCACCTGAATTTACTGCACCCACGACAAAGGTTTTAGCGCCCGCTGCGACACCTTCATCAATGTCCATATCAGCAACACCGAGATCTGCGTTGCAGCCAGCCATACGCATTTGCCCGACCACTCGGTCCGGGCGCCAGTCAACGACCCCTTGAGCAGTCTTGGCTGCAAGCATGTCCGGCACATCGCCGATAAAAAGAAGGTATGGTGTTTTAAGAGCCATCGGTTTCAAGCCTCATTTAGATCAGGCTGGAAATAACCATGGATTCAAATTTTTAACAAAAGGCCAGATCGGGATTTGGATGGTACCAGACCACCAAATGGATGGCCAATTGCCACGGAGGGATCCATTCTCTACTGAGCCGGGCGCTGATTCAGTGGAATGGTGAACCTGATTTTACCGCCATAGCTTTGATAATCGTCAACTCCCGCGCCATCATAAAAACCATTTAGGGAGACATTCAAACCACCGGGATGAACTGAATCCAATCCCAAATCAAAGCGGGCTCGCACATCGTCACCGCCGAGCGGGTGGCCCTGAGAAGCAACGTTGTTTTCAATGCCATAGTTGTAAATGCCGGAGACACCAACCGTTGGGCGAACCAAACTTCCATCTTCCATCAGGAATGTTCGCGAGAAACTGGGTCCGAAGCGGAACTCTCCGAGCGAAACCGATTGTTCCGGAATTACATTTGCTAGGCTATCGATATAACTTTCCTGCGTTTCCTCAAAATAGGAGAGACTGGCACCCGGCGTAATCTGGTAGTCTCCGGCTGTAAACGTGCCGCTGATCTTGCCGCTTGCAAGCCACCGGGTGGTATCAAAGGAATCGACATAGGTGTTGACCGGCGAGACCTCATTGTCTGATTGGCCGTAAGCAAAGCGAGCTTCGTAGAACAAGTTCTGTCCCGGCAATTGGCCGGCAATATATGGGCCAAACATCCACCCGACACCATTTACTTCGGAATTTTCCTGATCATTGGTTTCTGATGCCCAGTCGACCTGCCCGAGAACTCCGAGGATCATCGTATCCGAATGGAAATAATGGGCACCAACATAGCCAACACCTAACGAACTTTCAGATAAATCCGCTTCGGCGCGTGTACTATTGAACTCAGCCCATACATCCCAGGTTCCGGTACGGTCTCCGAGAATGGCACCGCTCACGCTTTCCCCATAGACAGACGGGTCAGAAACGATTTCGTTCGAACCATCATTGCTGCCCAGCCTTACGCCAGGCAAGTTCTCTTCATTCGTCGCTGGTGTGCTGTTTGTTCCATTGCCGAGCTGGGTTTTGACGAAATCCGGAATGAGTGCGGTTGCGGCAGGACTTCTGGCAGCGTCGGATTTGTTTTGAAACGATACGTATTTTGGCGTTCCGCTGAGTGCGTCGCTAATTGCGCCGATTGCCTGGGTATTGTGAAGTTCCTGCGCTTCCAAATTGCTGCGGGAAACCGCAAAAGCGAGTGCATGTCCGGTAGAATTGGCAGTAAGCGAGAGTGTGCCCAAACGGCCCGGTCCAGTGATGTTGGAACCCTTTACAAATCCCGAGAGGTCCGGCTGGGAGCTCAACAACTGGCCTGCCCTGCTCATCAGGAATTTGCCGATTGCTTCCTGCGTTTTTTCTACAATAGTGCCTTCAACCGAAACCTGTGTGGCAGCCTCATTGTCATTTCCCGAGAGGTCTTGGGCTGCACCGGCCAGTACGTCAACGGTAACATTGAGTGGGCCGGTTGGCGTCATGTCCGCGGTAAACGTATTTGCATCAACCGCGACGAAGTTCGATGCTGTGCCGTTGCCAACAGTTATATCTGCCAACACAAAGTTCTGGACATCTTCGGAGAACTCAATCGTGACATTGAAAGGATTCAATGTGTCGTGGGAGTCGGGAGCATTCAATATTTGTACCGTGGGACCAAAAATGTCAGCCTGGCCCACAACAACCTGGGTAGCAGCTGTATTGGAGTTGCCGGTTGGATCCTGGGCAACCGCTGCATCGATGTCAATGGTAATCGCACCCAACACAGCCGCCGTAATGTCTGCCGTGTAGGTGTTTCCATCAACCATGGCAAAGTTAGATAGGGTAGCATTCCCGAGTGTTACATCGGTTTGCACAAAATTCACGACGTCTTCAGAAAACTCGAATATTACGCCAAAGGGTGTGGTTCCGTCGTGTGTGGCAGGTGCATTGAGAATTTGGACTGTTGGACTTATCACATCGGGAAGATAAATGATGGTCTGGTTGGCAAGCGTATTACCATTACCAGCGCTGTCCTGTGCGACACTTGCAGCGATATCAATTGTGATGTCTGTATTTCCGGTTGGCGTGATGTCTGCTGTATAGGTGTTGCCATCTGCTGCGCTGAAAGTTCCGATCGTTCCATTTGCAACGACAACATCGGCTACGTCAAAATTCACCACATCCTCGGAAAACTCAAACGTTGCAACGAATGGCGAAAGACCATTATGCGTCGTTTGGTCTGTAAGGATTTGTACAGCCGGAGCAACATCGTCTGTTTGGGTAATGGTAACTGGAGTTGCCGCTGAATTTTCCCCACCAGCCGCAGACACAGCGACATCATCGGCAACACTAAGAACAATATCTCCAGTACCCGTTGGTGTGACGGTAGCCGTAAACACAGACGAAGCACCCGCGCCAGGGCTTAATGAACCAACGGTCGCATTGGTTGCGACCAGTTCTCCGCTGGTCAGCCCGGTTACCGGTTCGGAAAATGTAAGAGTGGCGGTAAAGGGCGCAGGCGCGCTTTGGTTAAACGTACCCGGACTGTTCGTTGTAATGGCAACGGTAGGGGTGAGAATCCTGTTTACAATAAAGGCTTGAATTGTGTTTGTATTAGCCGGCTTGATGAGATCAAAAGAGAATGTGTTTCCTCCGGCATCGAATTTTATGGTTCCATTGATGGGATCGGCTGTAGTGGTGCGAATTCCAAATTGATGGTCTACCAAAACCGGCCCTTCAACTGTTGAAAGTGTGATGTTGGTAGCGTTGTAGCCGAGATTTACAGTTATCAGGTCGGAACCCAGTGTGAAAATTCCTACATCCAGGTTCGTTCCCGAACTTGGTATTACGGCAGCATCAATGACAGTTTCAATTTGGAAGCCGCTGCCAGTATTTGCAAAACAAACCTGACCAAACAGAGCGGTAAAGTGATTGTCTGTTGTTGATGAACATCTCAGGCCTGCATACTGAGCACGAGCGTTTTCTGTCGCTGACAGATTGCCGACAATTGAGACCACTAAAAACAGAATACCAAGTAAAAAGCGCCGCATTTGCCCCCCGAACACCAGCAATAATCGCCGACTCACAAAATTTCTAGTCACTTTGCTTTTCTGATTATATGGTAAATATTGGGTTAACCTGAGCTTTTCGCACTTTTGTGAATTCACAAAAGCGATGACGAAATGCGTAAATACAATGACTTATTGCGTGCCAAATGAAGCCAATAAAAAGCGACACGCTATAGGACGCTTTGGCCGGAAATATTTTGTGCATCTGGAATTTTGAAACTATATTTCCAACCCAGCTCTACATTGAAAAGAGGCCATTCAGCAAGAAAAGCAGGTCGGCACCATTTCAGACATAAACATAAGCGCAGGTAGTTGTGCCTGCCAGTTTTTCGGAACCGTGTTGTCTGATTTCAATTCTCACATTCGCCATCCGGCGGCCGTTGGACAGGATAAATACTTCAACCTCAAGGCTACCTTTCACCAGGGGCCGCAAGAAATGGGTTGTCATATCGACGGTGGTCATGATGCGTTGTTCTTCATTATGGGCAAAAAGGGTCATAACACCCACAGTATCAGCGATTGAAGCTACGGCTTGCCCACACACAACGCCACCGACACGCATGACAAAATCACCCGCAGGTACGCTGAAGCGTGCGCCGGTTTTCGTTATCTCCTCCGGCTCTATCCCGAGTTGCTGAACCATTGGAGCAAAGACATCGTCACACAATTTTTTCAGGCCTTCAAGGTCAAGTCCCTTGTTGCTCATGCGGCATCCTTCGTAATCTGATTGAGAACATTGAGTGTAGAATGAATGTAGCACCTTCTGCCTCCTGGAACTGCATCAAAGGGTTGAAATTTTCGGGTAATTGAACCCCGGGCACAGTTACAAAGACAAAAACTCCGCCCTGCAATTCGGCAGACATGCAGGCCAGCAACGCATTCAGGTTGGTTTCACCGCCCATATTGTTACTCCACCGCTTTGAGCTTCGGCTTTTTCTCTGCTTCAACAGTCTGCGGCTCTTCAAACTCGAGATCAGTGATTTTGGTGCTGCGTTTGGTTACCTTGTCTGAAGAAGTGAGGATTTGTTCAACGTCTTTTTGTGCCAGACGGAAATGACCGTCGAGCTTGCGAACCCGGTCATCAAGCCTTCCGACATCATCCATAAGTGTCACTATCTCGCGCTGGATGAGGTGTGCCTGCTCACGCATGCGAACATCCTTGAGCACCGACTGCATGACCTGGATCGACAACATCAAAAGGGAGGGCGAAACAATCACCACCCTCGCTCTGTGTGCCTTTTGAACCAATCCTTCAAAATTCTCGTGAATTTCCGCGAAGATGGATTCTGACGGGACAAACATAAAGGCTGTATCCTGCGTCTCACCCTTGAGAAAATATTTCTCTGAAATTGCCTTGAGATGTACCTCCACATCCCTCCTGAACCCTTGCGAAGCAGTCTTTGCCTGTTCAGGCGTATCCGCCTCCCGGATCTTGTGCCAGCTTTCAAGCGGAAACTTCGCATCAATCACCAGCGGTGGCGTGTCATTGGGCATATAAATTACGCAGTCGGGGCGTGAATTGTTCGACAGGGTTGGCTGAAATTCATAGGCCCCCATCGGCAGACCATCCTGCACGATCTGTTGCATACGGCCTTCGCCAAAGGCTCCCCGGGTCTGCTTGTTTGACAGAATATTCTGAAGTTCCACCACCTGCCCGGCAAGGCCCATAATGTTGTTCTGGGCAGTGTCTATAACCGCAAGGCGCTCCTGCAATTTAGTAAGACTTTCCTGTGTGTTTTTTGTGGTTTCCGTGATCGATTGACCGATGCGTCCGGACATGCCCTCCAAACGTTCATTGACCACCCGCATCATGTCCCCCTGACGGGTAGAGAAAATTTCACTCATGGTTTGCATGCGGCCGGTCAACTCATTTTGACTGGCAACCAGTTCCGCCATCCGGGCTTCAGCTTCGCGGGCGCGCTCCAAAGCGGCGGCCTCATTGGCAACCCGGCGCATGGAGGCACGGACCGACAAAATTATCCACCCAAAGATTGCTACCACAAGCAACGCAAAAACCGCGAGCAACACATTGCCAAGCGAAAACGCTGACTGGCCAAGCGTCAGGACGGTTTGATTGAAAAATGCATTGAGTTCTTCTGTGCTGATCATTCGAGAAGCATAGACGATTCTGCGGATTTGCAAAAGAACAAAACAAGAATATACATCGCGATCTGTTTTTGTTTGACCGGTCCGGTTTGATTGCCTATGTCAGCAGCATGACCCTAAGAGAAATCATCAAGATACCGGACGCAAAACTGCGCGAGCTTTCAAAACCTGTGGAGCAGGTTAATAATGATATTCTCAAGCTCCTCGATGACATGGCCGAAACCATGTATGACGCCCCCGGGATTGGATTGGCAGCAATTCAGATTGGCGAGCCGGTGCGTGTTTTGGTGGTGGATTGCGAGCAACGCTCAAAGAATGAAGAAGAGGGCAATGAACCGGATCGTGATGAGGCCCCGAAAGAAGAAGAGCGAAACCCGATATTTCTGATCAATCCGGAAATTGTCTCGGTTTCTGAAATGCCGTCCACCTATGAGGAAGGTTGCCTGTCGATACCGGATTATTATGCCGACGTTGATCGTCCGGCGAGTTGCGTTGTTGAATACCTGGACCGATCTGGCACCAAGCAAGTGCTTGAGGCTGAAGGGCTGCTTTCAACCTGTCTTCAACATGAGATTGATCACCTTGACGGGAAATTGTTTATCGATCTTATATCGAAACTGAAGCGCGATATGGTGATCAAAAAATTTACCAAACTTGCGAAGCAAAAAGGCGCGATGCCTGAAAAGCGGATGATCGGATAGCGCCATGCCGCTACGCATCATTTTCATGGGCACGCCGGATTTCTCGGTTCCTGCTATGGTTGAACTGGCAGCACATGGGCACGAAATAGTTGCCTGTTATTCACAACCTCCAAGGCCTGCCGGGCGGCGCGGGCTTGAATTGAAAAAAAGCCCTGTTCATGAAAAGGCAGAGGAATTGGGGATTCCTGTTTTTACGCCTGAAAACTTCAAAGGCGAGGATGAGCAAGCGACTTTTGTAACCCATGATGGCGATGTTGCGGTCGTCATCGCCTATGGCCTATTGCTTCCGGAATCAATTTTGAATGCCCCCCATTTGGGTTGTTATAATGGACATGCATCTCTCCTGCCGCGTTGGCGTGGTGGTGCACCCATTCAGCGGGCAATTATGGCAGGCGACAAGGAAACCGGCGTTAACATCATGAAAATGGACAGGGGCCTTGATACCGGCCCGGTTGCCTTGGGTGAACGCCTGACAATCGGTGAGGCCATGACCGCCGGAGAACTTCACAATCAGCTCTCCAAGCTCACAGCCGACCTCATGGTTCGCGCAATGTCTGCACTTGAGCGGGACACTTTGCAATTGACCCCTCAACCCGCACAAGATGTCACCTACGCTCAAAAAATTTCAAAAGAAGAAGCCCGCATTGATTGGGCAAAACCTGCGCGCATGGTGCACAATCACATCCGAGGCCTTTCTCCTTTTCCCGGAAGCTGGTGTGAAATGGTAATAAACGGCAAGGCGCAGCGGGTAAAAATTCTTTCAACCGAAACCGTGGAGAAGTCTGGCTTACCGGGTGCAATGCTTGATGATCAACTAACCCTTGCCTGTGGTGAGGGTGCCGTACGTGTGCTGCATCTTCAACGCGCTGGCAAGCAAATACAAAGTGGAGATGGGTTTTTGCGGGGAAACATGATTGAGGCGGTGCGCTAATGCCGCGCTATCGTCTTACAATTGAGTATGACGGTACTCCGTTTTACGGCTTCCAGCGGCAGGAGCGGTTTATTTCCGTTCAACAGGTTCTTGAAGAGGCGTTCGCTGAGTTTACACAAGAAGCGGTATCCGTTTACGGTGCCGGGCGAACCGATACCGGTGTGCATGCGCTTGGCCAGGTTGTCCACGTCGATCTTTCAAAGGAATGGACACCGAAGAAAGTTCAGGAAGCAACCAACGGTCTATTGAAACACAAGGGGCATCCGGTTTCTGCGCTGGATGTTGAGAAAGTCCCTGATGATTTTGATGCACGGTTTTCTGCAGTCAAACGATCGTATCGCTATCGCATCATAAACCGGAAAGCGCCGCTGACGGTAGACCGGTTGCGGGCCTGGTGGATCCGGTTTCCACTTGATGTGACAGCAATGGATGAGGCTGCGCAAGAACTGGCCGGACATTGGGACTTCACAACGTTTCGTTCAACCGACTGCCAGGCGAAAACACCGATGCGCACGGTTGATCGGCTGAATGTCTATCGCGTCGATGAAACAGAAATTGAGATCATCGTCGAGAGCCGTTCTTTCCTTCATAATCAAGTGCGTTCCTTCGCGGGCTCGCTAAAAATGGTTGGTGATGGAAAATGGAAAAAGCAGGATTTGGTGGATGCCCGGGATGCGCTTGATCGCAAACGTTGCGGGCCGGTGGCACCCGCACATGGGCTTTACCTTACCAAGGTCGTATATCCAAAGTGATCATACACCAGTGGCACCAGTGGGTTGATTTCAAACATTTGCATCCCGTTTTCAGTTCGTTCCCTTGCAAAGGTTTGAATCCAAAAATCCACCAGAGCCTTTCGGAGTTTCGACAGAAGCGGGACAATGGCTTCTTCCTCCTAATTTCATTTACGCATTTTCGTTTTTCCGGTTCCGGTTAAACAAAAATTGCTTATCTTATGAGTATCGACCCGTCCGGGCAGACCGGGCCAGTCTTTTTGCACTTAACATCCGCAGATCAAAAACGGGCGGCGATTATCGGGAATATCCCCGTACCCGCGCAAGGCTTCCTGCGTTGCCTGTTCCCGCGTGACACCGATATCGCGCAGGTGATGGTCAGAGAGATTGACCAGTGCCTCACGTTCCTTGCGGATTTCATACCTCGCGACATCAAGCTCATATTGCTCACGAAAATATTGGGCGATCCGCCTTATCCACGAGGGACGAGGCGTAACAGCAACTTCAAAAGTCATAACGCTCTCCTGTCTTTAGAATAATTTTGACACTGGAAAGATAGGTCTTTCTGATATATAATAAAAGTGAATGTTATTTATCGCTACCATTAGAGATTGTTATGATAAATTCAGTAATCAGAGATATTGATGTTACCCTGCTCAGGACTTTTGTTTCGGTTGTTGAAGCAGGAACCATGACGGGTGCAGCCAATGCACAGCACCTCACGCAGGCAGCAGTCAGCCAGCAAATGAAGCGGCTTGAGAAATTGTTTGATGACCAGTTGTTTGACCGCAGCCTGAGACGCGTGCAAATCACCTCTTCGGGCCAACGCCTTTTGGTTCACGCAAAGCGCATGGTGCGCCTCAATGACGAGATATGGACAACCATGACCGCGCCTTCTTTTGAAGGTGAAATCCACATGGGCGTACCGCATGACATCTTTAAACCGTTTATGCCGCCGATTTTGAAATCCTTTAATGAAGCGTGGCCAAGGATTAACCTGGTGCTCTACAGCAGCGCCACATCGAGCCTGCTTGAATTGCTGCATGTGGGCGATATCGATCTGATCCTGACAACTGAAAGTACACCTGCAAAAGAGATGCTGCTTGCAGACAGTCTGGTATGGGCCGGAATGCGTGGCGGGCAGGCTCATCAGCAAACGCCATTGCCGATGGCTCTTGGACATGATGAATGCGCGTTCAAAGGTGTCGCAATGGAAGCCCTGTCAGAGGTGGGAATTGACTGGGAACTTTCCTGTCATGTCGGCAGCAGTGACCCGATCATTGCTTTGCTTGAAGCTGATCTGGGGGTGGCTCCGTTTATGGCATCGACAGTGCCCGATAGCCTCGAGATTATTTCAGGCAACAGCCGCCTTCCAGGCCTTTGTCCCTTTTACATCAACATGTATCTCAAGCCCGGCCAAAACGATCCGGCGGTGCTGGAACTCGCTCAACACGTGCGAAACGCATTTGCTGCGCGGCACCAGAAAGCTGCCTGACCAGCCAATTGTGTATTTCTAGGCGCAAATCCGGTCTTGCATTGGAGACCAATGTTTTTTTGAGATTGCTATTGGCTTGTGTAATTTTACGGGCAATACTGAATTTCAGAATTGCGGGACAAGTGTCTGGGAGGAAATCTTGTCTGGCTGATCTACCTGAAATGGCTTGATCGTTGCTGGCTTCTGCCTGTTATGGGCTTGTTTTTCTCCTCAACCCAATTCTTGCAATTGTGTACTAAAAAACGCTGTTCAGGAGGAGTTTATGGCAACAGTTTCAATGACGGTGAATGGAGAATCGGTAAGCAGTGATGTTGAAGACCGCACGCTGCTTGTGCAATTCATTCGCGAAAATCTGCGTCTTACCGGGACCCATGTTGGTTGTGACACGTCACAATGTGGCGCCTGTGTTGTCCATGTGGATGGTAAAGCAGTAAAATCGTGCACAATGTTGGCAGTCCAGGCCGACGGTTGTGAGGTAACAACCATTGAAGGTCTTGCGGGCGATGACCTCCATCCAATGCAAACGGCATTTAAGGAAAACCACGGTCTGCAATGCGGGTTTTGCACCCCCGGCATGATTATGGCGGCAACCGATATGGTGAACCGTTTGGGCAAGAACCTTGATGAAGCGACCATACGCGCTGAGCTTGAGGGCAATATCTGCCGCTGCACCGGCTACCACAACATTGTTAAATCAATCCAGGACGGCGCATCCAAGATGTAATCGCCCCTGTTGATTTTGAGGAGGAATTTATAAGATGAGTGAAGGTATTGGCGCACGCGTGTTGCGCAAGGAAGACAAGAGATTCATTACTGGAAGCGGCAAGTATACCGACGATGTCAGAAATGAACATCAATGCTACGCGGCATTTGTTCGCTCGCCCCATGCCCATGCGAAAATCAAGGGTATTGATACATCAGCTTTGGAAAAGAAAGAACATGGCGATCATATCAAAGGTGTTTACGATGGACATCAGCTAACCGGCGATGGAATTGGCAACATCATTTGCGGTTGGGCAATCACGTCAAAAGACGGCGCACCAATGAACATGGGGGCCTGGTCGGCACTTGCAACAGAATATGTCCGCTACGTCGGGGATGCGGTTGCCGTTGTGATTGCGGATACGCCAGCAAACGCGCGTTCTGCAGCAGAAGCAGTGATTGTTGATTATGAAGTTCTTTCCTCTGTAACTTCTGCAGTTGATGCCCTGAAAAGGGGTGCACCCCAAATTCATCCGGAAGCTCCAGGTAATCTGATTTATGATTGGGAAATCGGAGAAAAAGAGCCGACAGAAGCTGCGATCGCGGGTGCCGCTTACATTTGCGAAATGGATATTTCCAACAACCGGGTTGCGCCAAATCCGATGGAACCGCGTTCAGCGGTTGCGACCTTTGACGCATCCGATGATCACTACACACTCTACACGACTTCGCAAAACCCGCATGTTGCACGGCTGGTATTGTCAGCCTTTTATCAGGTTGCGCCTGAGCACAAGCTTCGGGTAATTGCACCTGATGTGGGCGGTGGTTTTGGTGCAAAGATCTTCATCTACCCGGAGGAAATTGTCTGCCTCTGGGCTTCGATGAAATCAAAATGCTCGGTTAAATGGACTGCTGACAGAACGGAAGCATTTTTGACCGATGCGCATGGAAGAGACCATGCTTCCACTGCCAAGATGGGCTTTGACAAAAACAACAAGATTGTCGGATTCCAGGTCGATACCATCGCCAACCTTGGTGCTTACATGTCGTTGTTCTCGTCTTCGGTTCCGACCTATCTTTATGCAACGCTACTTTCCGGCCAGTACAACATTGCGAACATCCACTGCAATGTTCGTACCGTTTACACAAACACCACGCCGGTGGATGCTTATCGCGGTGCTGGTCGGCCGGAAGCCTGTTTTGTAGTCGAGAGGATGATGGAAACTGCGGCGCGTGAACTGGGTGTCGACCCGGGTGAATTGCGACGAACCAACTTCGTTCAGGAGTTTCCGCACCAGACCCCGGTTATCATGTGTTATGATGCCGGTGATTTTGATGCCAACCTTGATGCTGCCAGAAAGGCTTCGGACTGGGACGGGTTTGAGAAGCGGCGTACGGAAGCTGCCAGTCGCGGCAAGCTGCGTGGCATCGGAATGTCCTCCTATATTGAAGCCTGTGGCATTGCGCCATCGGCTGCAGTTGGATCGCTTGGCGCCGGTGTCGGCTTGTGGGAATCCGCTGAAGTAAGGGTGAACCCGGTTGGTACTATTGAGGTCCTAACTGGTTCTCATGCGCATGGGCAGGGCCATGAAACCACCTTTGCTCAAGTCGTGAGTGACCGGTTTGGTCTTCCAGCCGATAATATCCAGATCGTCCATGGTGACACGGACAAAGTGCAGTTTGGCATGGGAACCTACGGGTCCCGTTCCGGTGCTGTCGGAATGTCCGCTATCGTCAAGGCGCTGGACAAGGTTGAAGCCAAGGCCAAGAAGATTGCGGCGCATTTGCTTGAAGCGGATGAGGGCGACATCATCATCGAAAACGGTGAGGTCAAGGTTGCCGGGACCGACAAGACTTTGGGCTGGCACGAGGTTTGTCTTGGAGCATACACCGCGCACAACCTTCCAGAAGGGATGGAACCCGGTCTCAAAGAAGGCGCCTTTTATGACCCGGCAAACTTTACCTTCCCGGCAGGCACGTATATCTGCGAAGTGGAAGTTGATCCGGATACCGGCACAACCGACGTGGTGCAATTTGTTGCATCAGACGATTTTGGCACTATCATCAATCCGATGATTGTGGAAGGCCAGGTTCATGGCGGGATTGCCCAGGGTCTGGGTCAGGCGCTGCTTGAACAAGCAGTCTATGATGACAATGGCCAGTTGATAACCGGGTCGTATATGGATTATGCAATGCCACGAGCCGATGACCTGCCAAGCTATCAGGTAAGCCATGAATCAACCATTTGTCCGAGCAATCCGCTCGGGATTAAAGGGTGTGGTGAAGCTGGAGCGATCGGCTCACCGCCGGCGGTCATCAATGCGATCACCAATGCGATTGGCAACAATAATCTGAGCATGCCCGCGACACCTTCAAAAGTGTGGGAAGCGATACAAGCTTCCGGCGCGAAACAGGCAGCAGAGTAGAGAGGACAGAAATATGTACAACACTCAATATCACAGAGCCTCCAGTACGGATGATGCGGTCAAAAAACTGGCAGCTTCCAAGGATGGCAAATTTGTTTCCGGTGGCCAAACCCTGATCCCCACAATGAAACAGCGCCTTGCTGATCCATCCGACCTGATTGATCTTCGCCATATCGACGCAATGCAAGGCATTACGATTGACGGTGGGCAGGTTACCATTGGCGCAGCAACGACCCATGCGGAAGTTGCAACATCCTCTGAACTCAGGGCTGTTTGTGCCAGTATATGTGATCTTGCATCGCATATCGGTGATCCGCATGTTCGTCACATGGGAACCATTGGGGGATCGATTGCCAACAATGATCCGGCGGCTGACTATCCCGCTGCAATGATGGCACTCAACGCCCAGATCATGACAACCAAGCGGACCATAGATACCGATGATTTTTTCACCGGCATGTTTGAAACTGCATTGGAAGAAGATGAGATTGTTACAGCTGTGACTTTCCCTGCTCCGGCAAAAGCTGCCTATTCCAAGTTTCCCAACCCAGCTTCGCGCTATGCCATGGCTGGCGTTTTTGCCGCCAAACTGAAAAACGGCATGGCTCGTGTTGGTGTAACCGGGGCTGGTTCAGACGGTGTTTTCCGACATGGCGGAATGGAAGAAGTGCTGACCTCTGATTGGAGTGCGGACGCGATTGCCGATTGCGGTGTGGATGAAGGTGAGATGCTTTCTGATATCCACGGCGATGCGGCCTATCGTGCAAACCTTGTAAAAGTAATGGCGAAGCGCGCGGTAGAAGCTGCCGGGTAAGCTAAGCGCGAAAACACTACAACCTTGAAAACCAAAACGGCCTCTCAGTGAAAACTGGGCGGCCGTTTTATTTATGCAGCTTGTACACTCCCTTTTTCTTTGATTAAATTTCACCCCCGCCCGTGCGGAGCATCGAAATCAAGTACCGGCCCTTCAGGAACGATTCCCGTTGGATTTATACTCTCGTGACTTTCATAATAGTGTCGTTTGGCATGCTTGATGCTGAAAGTCCCAGCCACCCCCGGCCATTGGTAAAGGTCTCGCGTATAGGGCCAAAGATTTGGATAGTCGATAAGCCTTTTTATGTTGCACTTGAAGTGGCCATGATACACCGGATCAAAGCGCAACAGTGTAGGCAGAAGCCGCCAGTCTGCCTCGGTTGGCTGGTCACCGGCAAGAAACCGTTTACGGGACAAAATCTCTTCGAGAAAATCGAGTGTTTCAAACAGCGGGATCACAGCGCCATTATAAGCTTCCTGCGTCGTTGCAAACCCGCATCTGTAAACACCATTGTTGAGGGTTTCATAAATCCGCGCATTAAGTGCATCAATTTCGGCGCGTTTGCCAGCAGGATAATAATCACCTTGCGAAGCGCCAATTCCATTAAATGCAGAATTGAACATACGGATGATTTCGGAAGATTCATTGGAGGCAATGGTTCCAAGTTTCGTATCCCATAAAATTGGCACCGTAACCCTGCCAGAATATAAAGGATCTGCTCTGGTATAAATCTGGTGGGCAAATTCCGACCCATACAGCTTATCACCAACAATGCCATGTTCATCGGCTTCGAAGGTCCAGCCATTTTCCTTCATCAGCCAATGCACGACTGAGACACTGATCATTTCTTCCAAACCCTTGAGCGATCGATAGATCAGAGTCCGATGTGCCCACGGACAGGCATAAGAAACATAAAGATGATAGCGACCGGCTTCGGCAGAAAACCCGCCTTTGCCCGATGGACCCGGAGAACCGTCCGCAGTTATCCAGTTGCGAAACCGGGATTCTGACCGTTCAAATTTTCCACCGGTCTCTTTGGTTGAATACCACCGGTCTTGCCAGACACCATCAACTAACAGGCCCATTGATCACTTCCACAAATTGTTTAAGTTTGACAACAGTAATGAAAGTGACCGCTCCCACAACCGGCAATCCGGTAAACAGACTGTCGACGGGTCACGGTTTTATAGGCCCATACACGTTTGCAATCAGCTGATCGCAAAGGTTGCCTCAACTTCAACACATGCATTGAGTGGAAGAGCTGCGACACCAACCGCTGCGCGGGCATGCTCACCCTTTGATCCAAGGACCTCTCCCATAAAGTCAGACGCTCCGTTCACCACTTTCGGATGGTCGGTAAAGTCGGGTGTTGAGGCAACAAAGCCGCCAAGCCGAATGCACCGAACAACCCGTTCAAGATCACCACCGCAAGCGATTTTGATTTGGGCCAGAATGTTGATTGCACAGGTTCTTGCCTGACCAACTGCATCTTCAGCAGAGACATCACGGCCCAACAAACCCTTGTGGACAAGCTCTCCGCCCGCAAGCGGCAACTGCCCGGATACAAATACCAAATCACCCTGCTGGACAAATCCCACATAGCTCGCCACCGGTTTTGGCGGCTCGGGTAATGTAATGCCCATGTCAGACAGGCGCTGTTCAATCGTGCTCATTGGTATTCCTCTAATTATTTTCCAAGGGAAATATATCGCTCAAGATGATGATCTGTATCACCAAACAGATGGTCAGTCATAATAATCCGTTTTGAATAATGGCCAACAGGATATTCCCACGTCATGCCCATTCCGCCGTGTATTTGAATTGCCTCTTCTGCAACCTGCCTTCCAATCATCCCGCATAAATGTTTGCAGGCAGAGGCCTCGCGCTCTCGTGTCACACGATCGGCGCCCAGGCTTCCGGCCGCATTGATAACAGCCGATCGCAATTGCTCAAGTTCAATGAGTATGTCAGCCATGCGATGTTGTAATGCCTGAAATTTCCCGATCGGAACGCCAAACTGTTCGCGTGTATGCATATATTCAACGGTCATGTCCTTTGCCGTTTCCATCGCGCCCAAAGCTTCTGCAGAAATTGCTGTTATGGCGCGCGCGTGTGCATACTCAATAGGCTGATATCCGTCATTCACCTCACCAAGCAATTGACCCTTTGCTCCATCCAGACGCAGTTCAGCAGCGCCATATCCGTCAAGAGTTCCAAAGTCCCGAACTTCCGCTGCTTCAGCCCGGTCTACCAAAAACAGGGAAATACCGTCTTCGTCTGCAACTTCGCCGGAAGTACGGGCAGATATGACAAAGTTGTCCGCTGTTCCCCCGCCAAGGACGACAGCTTTTCGCCCGGTGATTTTCCAGACCGACCCATCACTGATTGCTTTTGTATCAACACGCGAAAGTTCATATCGGCTGTTCGGTTCCCCGTGGCCAAGTGCGATCAGCTTTGCGCCTGATATGACTTCTCCAAGAAGCGCATTTTGATCTCCAACGACAGAAAGTATGCTGCCGGCCAACAAGGTAGGCAAAAACGGCTCGACGATCAGATGACGCCCAAATGCTTCAAACAAAACCAGAAAGTCAGCGCCTTCTCCGCCAAAACCCCCGACATCTTCTGAAAACAGTGCGCCAATGACCCCAAGTTCTGCCAGCTGTGCCCACATTTCCCTGGAGAAATGATCATCTGACATTGCGAAACCGTGCCGTTTTTCGATGTCATAATTATCGCCAAGAAAGCGCGAAAGTGTTTCAGACAGCAGGCGGCGGTCTTCGTTAAGTTCAAAATTCATGGATTAAAGGCCAAGTTTTGTTTTGGTTATGATTTCGCGCTGAACCTCGTTTGATCCTGCGTAGATGGGCATCTTGCGATTGTTGAAATATTTTGCCGCAATCGGATTAGCGTAGTCCGGACCAATCGGCTGTTCGTTGTAACCTTCCTCCAATGCTTCGGAAGAAAACGGAAGCGCGTATGGACCCAGGGCACGTCGTGCAAGATCATTGATTTCGAGGCGTATGATCGTTCCCTTTACTTTCAGCATCGAACTTTCCGGACCGGAGGCGGCACCCGCATCCGCTTGTGCCAGAATACGAAGATTAGTGGTTTTCAAGGCGTTGAGCTCCATTTCGACCCGAGCCATTCGCGCCGCGAAATAAGGATCATCGGAAAGTGGCTTACCCCCCTTTTTCTGATCATGGGCAATGGCCTTGAGTTTTGCCAGGGCAGCATTTGAATTTCCGATATTCGCGGTTCCTGTTCGTTCGTGGGTCAAAAGGTACTTGGCATATGTCCAACCCTTGTTTTCCTCGCCGACCAGATTTTTTACCGGAACTTTCACATTGTCGAAGAAAACCTCGTTCACCTCGTGTCCGCCATCAAGAAGAATGATCGGACGCACTTCGACACCGGGAGTGTCCATGTCAATCAGAAGAAAAGAAATTCCCTCCTGTCGTTTCCCCTCATTGCTGGTGCGAACAAGGCAGAAAATCCAGTTGGCAAAATGGCCAAGCGTTGTCCAGCTCTTTTGTCCGTTGACGATATAGTGGTCACCTTCCCGAACAGCTTTTGTCTTAAGCGAGGCAAGATCAGAACCAGCTCCCGGTTCAGAATACCCCTGACACCACCAATCCTTGCCATTAAGAATACGTGGAAGGTAATGCGCTTTTTGCTCGTCAGTGCCGAATTTAATCAAGACCGGAGCCAACATGTTGAGCCCAAATGGAACAATGCGTGGAGCGTCTGCGGTCCAGCATTCTTCATCAAAGATATGTTTTTGAACAGCTGTCCAACCCGTCCCGCCATGTTCTTCCGGCCAGTTAACTGCCAGCCAGCCGCGCTCGTTGAGGATTGCATGCCAATTCTCAATGTCGGATTTGGTCAGCCGTTTACCGCCCTTTACCCTGCCTGAAATTGCGGCAGGCAGATTTTCCTTGAGAAAAGAACCGACTTCTTTGCGGAAGGCATTGTCTTTACTGGAATAGGCTAATTGCATGCCGGTAATCTCCAATTGCAAAGACAGTTTGATACCCGGAGCATCAAAATGCAATCGCTAACGCGGAGGAATTGAATAAGTTGCGGTTGCGTGCGCCACCAAACGCTCATCTTGTCTGGAACGGATGGAAATCTCGCATATCGCCAGACGCTTTCCAAGTTTCAGTATTTGACCATCTGCAACAAGATCGCCTTCCGGCTTGGACAGGAAATTGATGTTGAGACTGGTGGTTACGGCAAGCGCAACTTTGCCGATGTGTGAGAGAACCAGCAAGTAGCTGGCACAGTCTGCAAGGGCAAACATCGACGGCCCGGATACGGTTCCACCAGGCCTCAAATGTGTTTGCGTCACGGACATGCCAATCCTTATTTTTCCAGGGGTCAAATCTTCTATACTAAATCCGTATTGGTCAGCTTGAGGGAAAACTTCGCTTACATATTCAGCGACTTCCTCACCCCGCATTACCAACTGATATTCCATGCTGCATTCCTCCTCGAAATGTCATAGCTTTGAATGATGCTTGCTGCCAAGACGCAAGGTTGAAAAATGGAGAAACAATTATGCAGGACCGACGGCGGGATACGCCTGCTTTTCATCGCAACATCGGGCCGATAACTGCCAGGTTGAAAGAAGTGTTACCTACAAAGGGTGAACCAGTGCTTGAAATCGGAAGCGGAAGTGGTCAGCATATTGTTGCGTTGGCAAAAGAGTTCCCGGAACTTGAGTTTCAACCGACAGAACCAGATCCAGAAAACCTGGCGAGTATCGATGCCTGGATGGCGGATTCCGGAACCACAAATGTGAAACCTGCACTGCAGCTTGATGTGAGCGAACTACCATGGCCGCTACCAAATCATGGTTATGGCGCGCTTTTCTGCTTCAACGTAATCCATATTACGCCATGGGAGATTAGCGAATGCCTGTTTGAAGGGGCTGATCAGAACCTGACCCAAAGTTCGAGACTGTTTATCTATGGGCCGTTTATGAAAAGCGGCCAGCACACAAGCAAAAGTAACGCCGAATTCCAGAAATGGCTCGTTGCAAAGGACCCGCGTTACGGGATCCGGAGTATCGAGGAGCTGGAAGACCTGGCACGGGAAAACAACTTTGCCCTCCATCGGGCTTATCCAATGCCTGCAAACAATTTTCTGATTGAGTTTCACAGAAAGCTAACCCGCATCTGACATACCTTTATCAGATGCGGGCCCAGGCGCCCCAAAACTATCGAGAGCGGGTATCGTTTAATGCCCAATCATAACTGTATTTGTAACGGCTCTTGATCTTGTCAATTCTTTCCTTGGTATTATCATTCGCATACCGAAGAAGATGCGCCCTTAAGCCTTTCTCATCATTGCCAAAATCCTCCGAATACCAAAAATAAATTTTTGATAAAACTGCCTGCGATCCCTTGGCGGAAAACCCGCGCTGATCGTTCACATAGTTTCTCGCTGCTTCTTCCAGCTGAGCATCCAGTGCATCAGCCTGATAGGCCGAATTCTTGAGGTTAGGGCAACCAACCGCCCCACAGTTAAACGCATAATGCAAACGTGCATCGCGCCAGATTGGGCGCACAATCCCGCTTTCTATCGTATCCAGAGTGAGGGTTAATCCGTTCACCTTGGCAATTTGATCATTGAAAGGCCCTTTGAGATCAAGCGGGTTGGTTTTAATTTTCAGAATTGATTTTACCGGATAGTTTTCAAGGACAACATTCACCACGCTCGCGTTGTAGAGGTTTAGCCAATAGGCAAATTGTTCATCGCGATTAAGGGTCTTGACGTCGATGCGCTGGAGTGCCGTCAGATATGACGAGAGGCTTTTCTTATCTTCGTGTGAGACGCCGGAATAATTGACCCGATTGACACCAGCCACATCAGTCAGAACATAGGTTTGCAAAAAAGCATCCCAGGGCTGATGACTGACTTTAATCGTAGAGTGAGGGCTATGGTGTTGCCAAATTGGATTGTGTAATCTTGACTTTGCAATCAACGATTTTTCAATCAGTGATTGAGCCTGCGCAATTTTCCCAAGCATGGCAGATAGCAGTATTGAAACGGTGATCACAAAAAGGGTTTTGCCCAGGCGCATGGTTGATCTCATTTCCCGAGAAGTTTGAAACCAGCCTATCCAAATGCGCGCAAATTCGCGAGGCTTCTGCAAGCACGATTTCGCGATCAGATTTTTACTGCTGGATTCTCAATTTTGCCAAGACGGCTTGTGCTTCTTGAAAAATGCTTCAATTCCCTCCTGGGCTTCTGCATCTTCCCAGCAATCGGCAAGTTTTTCAGCTGTAGAACGCATCACTGTTTCATCAACTGTCGAACCGAGCGACCGCGCCAAAGACTTGGCCCTGGCAACCGCTCCCGGCGCTGTGGCGAGATAAGGCTCTATTTCGCTTTCAATTGCAGCGTCAAAAGAACAAGCGGACACAGAGTTTGAAAGCAATCCGAGATCAACCGCCTCACCGGCATCAAAACGCTTGCCAGACATGAAAACCTGACGGGCTTTTCCTTCACCCATCCGGGCAATCACGTAGGGGCTGATGGTGGCGGGGATCAGCCCAAGGCGTGTCTCAGTCAATGCGAATTTTGCGCTTTTGACACCAATTGCACAATCACAAACACTGATCATGCCGATGCCACCGCCATACGCCTGCCCGTTGATCCGGCCGATCAGGGGTTTTGGAAGTTCATTGAAATCACGCAACATGGTCGCGAGCTTCATTGCTTCGTCAATCCGCATCTGGCGATCCGCCTCAAATTGCTGCTGCATCCATTCAAGGTCTCCGCCAGCGCAGAAACTTTTTCCCGCGCCCGTAAGAACAACGATCCTGATGGCATTATTCGATGTGATGTCTGTTACTGCAGCGGAAAGTTCTCCGATCATCAGGCCTGACATGGCATTGTGTTTTTCCGGCTGATTGAGCGTAAGCGTGGCGATGCCCTTTGCGTCTGTTTCCAGCTTGATGGTTTCGTAGCTCATGCAGCACTCCTCAGATCAATCGCGAAAGTGCTGGCCTGCTCCAGCTTTGCCCGATCAATGCCGGTTTCAAAACCCATTTCCTCCACCATCTCAATAACCCTATCAGTCGCAACATTGCCGGCAGCGCCCGGTGCATAAGGACACCCTCCCAACCCTCCGACGGAGGCATCGAAAGTGCGCAGGCCTTTTTCCATACTGACTTTGATGTTGGCGAGTGCGCGTCCCGCAGTATCATGATAATGACCGGCAAGACTTGAAGCAGGCACTACTTCAAGCACGGCATCCAGCATCGCTGAAATTGTTTCCGGTGTACCCTGACCAATCGTATCCCCAAGCGAGATTTCATAACACCCTGCTGTAAACAGAGTTTCAGCCATGACCGCTACCATGTGTGACGGCGTCGGGCCATCGTAAGGACAATCGGTTACGCACGAAATGTATCCTCGAACCGGAATGCCATCTGCAGCAGCCGCTTGCGTGATTGGCACGAAGCGCTCAACCGTTTCAGCGATGGTGCAGTTTACATTTGCCTTGCTGAACCCCTCACTCGCTGCTCCGAAGATGGCAACCTCGCTTGCGCTTGCGGCTTTGGCGCCTTCATACCCGCGCATGTTTGGAGTGAGTGCGGCATAAGAGATGCCCGGAACACGGACTATACCCTGCATCACTTGCGCAGCATCTCCCATCTGAGGCATCCATTTGGGTGAGACAAAAGACGCCGCTTCAATTTTCGAAAATCCGCATTCTGACAGGAGATTTATCAGGCGTACTTTTTGATCCGTCGGGATCATCACCTTTTCATTTTGGAGGCCATCACGGGCGCCGACTTCAAAAATCGCAATGTGTTCAGCCATCCTCTTCCTCCAGTGAAATCAGGATCGTGCCATCTTCGACCTGATCACCTTCCGCTACATTTACTTCAGAAACCTTGCCGTCGCGCGGGGAATTTAGCGTATGCTCCATCTTCATTGCTTCAAGTACGAGCAGTGCATCCCCTTCTGCTACCGTATCACCGACACGCGCAGACACCTGTTTCACGAGGCCTGGCATTGGAGCATTGATTATATCTCCTCCCGGACCTTCAAATCCTTCACCAACAAGGGGATCCGGGGCGATGAATTCAAATGTACCTTCCTCTGCAAAGACAGCAACCCGGTCAGCAAATATTACAACATCGGGTACATTATCCGGATCTGCACATTTCATGTCTGTGAATGCCTTGCCGAATTCCGAGCCCCCCCGCCCAACTTTGCATTGCCAGATCGCGCCATGGCGACGAATGCGTGTTTCAAAAACTTCTCCCCCCAGTTGGAGTCTCTGCGTCCACGCCGGTGCTTGCCAGATTGAGAACCCCTCCAGCGCATCAAACGGATCATCAGCATCCGAACCAAAAACCTTGCCGGAAGGGTTTGGAAAATGATCCAGGTCCATTACAGTTTTTGCGGCGAGCGCAATGATTTGATCTTTCAGTTCTGCCGGTTTGGTGAGCATTTCGATATCGCGTTCGATCAAGCCCGTATCCACATCACCACCTGCAAATCCTTGATGCCCGCAAAGTGCTCTCAAGAACGCCGCATTGGTGACCGTGCCCGCAATTCGCGTTTCGCCAAGGGCTTGCTCCAACATCTCCAATGCCGCTTCCCGGGTATCTGCATGAGTGATAACCTTGGCAATCATCGGATCGTAGAACGGTGAAATCACGTCTCCTTCTGTTACCCCTGAATCATTACGTGCAATGTCAGAAAACCCGAGGAATTCGAGGGTCCCGGTGGCAGGCAGAAAACCCTTAGATACATCTTCTGCGTAAAGCCTTGCTTCAAATGCATGACCGTTGATTTCCAACTCATCCTGAAACTTTGGCAAATATTCATCATCAGCGATGCGCAATTGCCATTCGACAAGGTCAACGCCGGTAATTGCCTCGGTAACCGGATGTTCTACCTGAAGGCGTGTGTTCATTTCCATAAACCAAAAGCCAGCCGGTTTCAGCCCGTCTGACCCGTCAACGATAAACTCCACCGTGCCGGCACCAGAGTAGCTGATTGCGGTTGCTGCCTTGACGGCGGCGTCTCCCATAGCAGCACGCATTTCTTCCGTCATGCCGGGAGCAGGTGCTTCCTCAATGACTTTTTGGTGCCGCCTTTGCAGCGAACAATCGCGCTCGAACAAATGAACAACATTGCCGTGATTGTCGCCAAAGACCTGAATTTCGATGTGGCGCGGCGCGGTGATGTATTTCTCGATCAAAACCTGATCATCGCCAAAGGATGATTTTGCTTCTGATCGACACGATGCGAGAGCTGCGGCAAACTCTTTTGGATCTTCAACCTTGCGCATCCCTTTGCCGCCACCTCCGGCGCGGGCCTTGATCAGAACCGGATAACCGATCTCAATTGCCTTGGTTGCGAGAAAGCCGGGGTCCTGCATATCACCGTGATAACCCGGCACAACGGGGACACCTGCCTCTTCCATTGCCCTTTTCGCGGCATCTTTGAGACCCATCGCACGAATTGCCTCGACCGACGGACCGACAAAAGTTAACCCAGCTTTCTCGACCGCCTCAACAAAGCCCGGGTTCTCCGACAAAAAACCATAGCCTGGATGAATGGCATCAGCGCCCGTGCCCATTGCAGCGGTTATGATTGCATCTGCTTTCAGATAACTTTCAGACACTGCGGAGGGACCGATGTGCACCGCTTCATCGGCCATTAATCGATGTTGCGCCCTTTCATCGGCATCGGAATAGACCGCAACCGTCGCAATGCCCATGGACTTTGCAGTGCGAATGATCCGGCAGGCGATTTCGCCACGATTTGCTATGAGGAGTTTTTTAGGCATTTGGTTAAACCTCAATTCGCGATGTGATCAGTTTCATGCTTGCGGCTCCAAACAGGACCGCAAATGCCAGATCAAACCATCGCCGCAGGGATCGATATACCCGTGACACCGGTTCCGTGGAAAAAAGAAATCCATACCCAAGGAAGACACAAGCGGATGCGGTGATCAAAATCAGATACAGATTGAAGACAGCGAACAGTTCCGCCCCGGCAGGCAATGCAATTGCATATACCGAACCCCATCCAAGAACTGCTTTCGGGTTTGTCAGATGCAACAGCATTCCCTTCACAAAGAGGTTTCTGTCGCTTGCTTTTACGGTAGCGGCAGCCTTGGGCTTCACCGCGTTTTTTAGTGATTTGAAAGCGAGGTACAGAAGATAAAGCGCACCGGCAATTCGCACCAGTTCAAACAGCCAGACGTTTGCAACCATCAGGGCGGAAATCCCCAAACCGGCAGCAATACCCCAACACGCCGAACCGGCAACAATGCCGGCTGCAATGATCACGCCATATCGCCGACCATGTTCCATTGCTGTTGCGGAAATCGCAAGCGTTGCAGGGCCGGGGCTGCCTGCGCCAACCACCCAAGCAAGGAGAATTAGCGGAAGTTCATACATATCGTTTCCTTACATCCGGTCGGCGTTGAAAACTGGCAGGCAGTTTTTTTGCGCTTTTTCTGGGGTAATTTTTGAAGCATCAGGTGTTTCCTCCCTCAGGGACAATCAGCATAACCCGCTTGCCGTGCAATTCGGTATCAATTTGCTGGCCTGCCGGCGGAAACAGCTTCAATCCATCAGGTTTTGCAAAAGTCGCGAGTGTTGAAAATATGTGGGTGAACATCGCGTCGGCGCTACGCCCCGTCAGGTGAATAATGCCTACATTGTTTGCAGTATCAATTGAATGCAGGTGAATAGCGGTCGACTTTGAAACGCGGATCAGGTCAATCAATGCATCTTCAACCGCATGCAGTGCTTCGAGGCCGCGTCCGGCAAGCGGTACATCGACAAACAGATTCTCGAGAGGCTTATCGGCCGCAAATTTTGCCGGATCGGTATATTTCCACTCAATGACACCGTGCACGAGCTGTACCAATCCGAAGGCCATGGCACCAAACGTAATGATCCTGCCGACAAAGCCCAGTTCATACTGCAATCCCGCATAACCTGCGAGCGCCAGACCAAATACAATTCCGCCGAGCAGCATGCGCTCACCACCGGGAGTGTTGGAGATGCGATCATTATTCATGACTACATCCTGTACATGCTGAAGTTTGGGTCGCTTATTTCTGCGTTTAGTGCTGCCGAAAGCGACAGGGCCAGCACCTGACGTGTTTTGCGTGGATCGATAATGCCATCATCCCAGAGGCGGGCAGACGCGTAAAGCGGATGAGATTGTTCCTCAAACATGTCGAGGGTGGGTTGTTTGAATGCGGCCTCTTCTTCATCAGACCAGGCCTCGCCCTTGCGCTCAATGCCCGCCCGTTTCACCTGCGCCAAAACACCTGCGGCCTGCTCTCCACCCATGACTGATATTCTTGAATTGGGCCAGGTCCACAAAAAGCGGGGCGAATAAGCACGACCGGCCATGCCATAGTTGCCAGCACCAAACGAACCGCCGATCAACATGGTGATCTTTGGAACATTGGTTGTTGCCACAGCGGTGACGAGTTTCGCGCCATCCTTGGCAATGCCGCCTGCCTCATACTTTTGCCCAACCATGAAGCCGGTAATGTTTTGCAAAAACAGAAGTGGAATTTTACGCTGTGAACACAGTTCCACAAAATGCGCTGCCTTCAATGAGCTTTCTGAAAACAACACGCCGTTGTTGGCGATGATACCAACAGGAATGCCCATCACATGGGAAAAGCCGCAGGCGATTGTCGTTCCATAGCGGGCCTTGAATTCGTCAAACCGCGACCCGTCAACAACACGGGCTACGACCTCGCGCACGTCATAGGGTGTTCGGGTGTCGCCTGGAACAATTCCAAGAATTTCATCGGGATCATAGAAAGGCTCTTCCGATGTCTGGAGATTGAGTTGTTGCGGTTTTGTGCGGTTGAGATTGGCAACCGCCTGACGGGCCAGCGCCAGGGCGTGCGTATCGTCGTCAGCAAGATAATCTGCCACGCCGGAGATGGCGGTATGCATCGCGCCGCCGCCAAGCTCTTCAGAACTTACTACTTCCCCGGTAGCAGCTTTCACCAGTGGCGGGCCTGCCAGAAAGATCGTGCCCTGCTCTTTTACAATAATTGAAACATCCGACATGGCAGGCAGGTAGGCGCCACCGGCAGTGCAGGAACCCATAACCACCGAAATTTGCGGAATGCCGCGCGCTGAAAGATTTGCCTGATAGTAAAAGATCCGTCCGAAGTGCTCGCGGTCTGCAAACCCTTCTGCTTGTTGTGGGAGGTTTGCTCCACCGCTATCAACCAAAGTGATACAAGGAAGATCATTCAGATCGGCGATCTCCAGCGCGCGTAAATGCTTCTTCACCGACATTGGATAATAGGTGCCGCCCTTTACCGTTGCGTCATTGCAGATGACCATGATTTCCTGGCCTTCAACACGCCCGATGCCGGCAATCAGACTTGCGCATGGAGAGGCATTGTCAAACATGCCGTGCGCTGCGGTTGCGCCAATTTCAAGAAATGGAGAGCCCGGATCAAGCAAGTTCGAAACGCGGTCACGCGGCAGCAATTTTCCCCGTGACAAATGACGCGCCCTGGATTTTTCTGTACCGCCAGCAGATGCAAAAGCTGCGGCTTCCTTTACGATTGCGAGTTGCGCAAGGTTGGCTTTGCGATTTGCTGTGTATTGCTTGGAAGCAGGCGATATTCTTGATTGGATTTTACTCATGCGGTTTCCAACTCTTGTTTTGCTTTCGCTTTCAAATCCTTACGGATGATCTTGCCGGTTACGGTCATGGGCAAACCATCAACGAATTCGATCTCGCGTGGATACTCATGTGCCGAAAGCCGGTTTCTCACGAATTCCCTGAGTTCGACCTCAAGCGCTTCATTCGCTGTTACAGTGTCCTTCAACACTACATAAGCTTTGACGATTTCCGTGCGCTGTGGATCCGGCTTCCCGACAACGCCAACGGAGGCAACGGCCTCATGTTTGAGCAGGCAATCTTCTATCTCGCCGGGGCCGATACGATATCCAGCTGATGTGATTACATCGTCATCGCGACCAACAAAGCGGATGAATTCACCATCCATGGTTCCGCGGTCACCAGTCAGCATCCAGTCGCCACGAAACTTGTCTTTGGTCGCTTTTGGATTGTTCCAGTATTCAAGCATCATGGAGGCCGAACCACGCTTGACCGAGATATCGCCTTCCTCGGTTGTAACGTTGCCGGCATCGTCAATTACCGCACAATCATGACCTGGAACCGGTTTGCCCATGCATCCGGGTTTGGGTTCAAACAAAACACCGCATGTCGCTGCAACCAGATTGCATTCAGTCTGCCCGTAAAATTCATTAATGGTCAGGCCGAGAGCTTCCTTGCCCCAATTGAGCATCTCTTCTCCCAGCGGTTCGCCACCACACCCCACCGATCTTAAACCGGTTAAAACCCTGTCGTCAGCTTTCAGCATTCGAAGTGCGGTAGGCGGAAAGAAAACGTTCCGGACGCCACCATCATTAATAATTTTCTGGCAAGTTTCACCATTAAATTTAGCAAGCCTGGATGCGACAACCGGAATGCCATGATGAAGTGCTGGCATGAGAACATTCATCAACCCGCCGATCCAGGCCCAGTCTGCAGGGGTCCAGAAGACATCGCCTTCCTGCGGCAGGAGATTATGGAAAAGCTCAACGCCGGGAAGATGGCCCAACAAAACACGATGACCATGCAGGGCTCCCTTGGGAGGACCGGTCGTGCCGGAGGTATAGATAATCAGGCCCGGTGTTTCTGGCCTGGTTTCTACAACATCGAAATCGACGGGCTCTTCGCTTACATTGCCGTGTTCAGGTATAATCACCTGTTCAAGATCAGGCAGACGCTTGAAACTTGGAGCAAACTTTTGTGCATGCCGTTCATCGGTAACGACGGCTTTTGCTCCAGAATTTGAAAGCCGCGTCTCAAGCGCTTCTTCTCCAAAAAGCGTAAACAGCGGAAGGGAGATCGCAGCCATTTTCCAGATCGCGATGTGTGCTGCGGCTGTCCATACTGACTGTGTGCGGAACACCCCAACACGGTCGCCCGGTTTTATGCCGAGCGAAGCAAGATAATTCGCCAGTTGGTTCGAGAGGGCTTTCAATTCACCGAACGAAACATCCGTTCGGCGGGTGCCCGTCAGATCTATAATGGCTGTGCGATCCGGATTTTCCTCCGCCCATTTGTCACATACGTCCCAACCCATGTTGTAGGTTTCCGGCAGATTCCATCGGAACGTGTCGTACATTTCTTTATAGGTTTGGGAAGAGGAAAGCATCGGTTAAGCACTTTCCTTGGCGATATCATTTTTTGATACTGAATTTGATCCATTGTGGCCTGGGGGACTCGCTTTTTGGTTTGAGTACACGGTGTTTTTGAAACTGGCGTTGCGGGGTTTGCAACGGCATAACAAAGGTGCTTTGACCTTGGGGGCCAAAGCTGCAAAGACTTTGGAATGCGTCTTCCAAAATCCAATTCCCGCCAACATAAAATGGTTGCGGCTGCTGCCCGCGAATGGCTTGCCGAAGGTTCGCTCAAAAATAGAATTAAGTAGCATCAACCCCCTCACGCCGTTTCCTTCATCAGTTCGCGGCCACAGAGCATGCGGCGGATTTCTGATGTACCCGCGCCGATTTCCATAAGTTTCGCATCGCGGAAGATACGTGAGACTGCACTGTCGTTGAGATAGCCAGCACCCCCCATGGCTTGCACAGCTTGGGTTGCCTGTTGCATCGCGCATTCGGATGCATAAAGCACCAGAGCTGCGGCATCCTGCCGGGTCACTTCTCCCCGGTCACAGGAAGCCGCAACTGCATAAAGGTAAGCGCGCGATGAGTTCATTGCGGCATACATATCTGCAATCTTGCCTTGCATTAACTGGAAATTTCCGATCGGTTCACCAAACTGTTTTCGTTCATGCATGTAGGGCATGACCTCATCAAGACAGGCATGCATGGTGCCGATGCCGATTGCCGAAAGAACGACCCGCTCATAATCGAGACCGGACATCAGAACATTCACACCCTTTCCTTCTTCGCCGAGCACGTTTTCAAACGGCACTTCCACATCTTCAAAGATCAACTCGCCCGTGTTGGAGCCACGCATGCCAAGCTTGTCGAAATGTGGTGAAGTGGAAAATCCCTTCATCTCCTTGTCGATGAGAAATGCCGTAATCCCCCTGGATCCTGCTTCCATATCGGTCTTGGCATAAACGACCAAAGTGTCTGCGTCCGGACCGTTGGTGATCCAGTACTTGTTGCCGTTCAATACAAAGCGATCGTTTTTCTTGTCTGCCTGTAGCTTCATGGAAATCACATCAGAGCCTGCACTTGGCTCAGACATCGCAAGTGCGCCAACATGATCGCCTGAGATCAGACGTGGCAAATATCTTGCTTTTTGTTCGGAGTTGCCATTGAGCTTGATCTGGTTGACGCAGAGGTTTGAGTGAGCGCCATAGGATAAAGAAACTGAAGCGGAGGCCCGGGCGATTTCTTCAAGTGCTACACAATGAGCAAGGTAACCCATTTCTGCACCGCCATATTCTTGTTCTACTGTGACACCCAGAAGGCCCATGTCTCCAAGTTCTTTCCAAAGATGTGACGGGAACTCATTGGACTTATCAATTTCCTGAGCAAGTGGCTTGATCCGTTGCTGGGCAAATTTGTGGGTTGCATCACGCAGTGCCTCGATTTCCTCGCTCAATCCAAAATTCATCGATGCATAAAACATCAGACTGTCTCCTCCAGTTTCGCAATTGCGTCCTTGCCAGGTCCAACTACGGACAAAACCAAATTCACGTAAATTTCTTCGATCTCTTCAGCACTCAACCGCCCGCCATAGCGAAACCAGGTGTTCACCCCGGTCATCATCGAGAGGATCGACATGGCGGTAACCGGCACATCATCGATCTGAAAACTGCCGGCCGATTGGCCTTCCCGCAAAATGCTGCGTAATGCCCGCTCATATTGCTGGCGCAATTTCATGATTTCCGAATAAGGGTCCGTCTCAAGATTGCGCAGTTCCATATAGGCAATGAAAACTTCTTCAGGCCTGTTGATGTGAAAGCGGATGTGAAAGCGCGTAAATGCCTCAAGTGCCGCAATTGGATGCTCCGGAAGGTTTTCTGCTGAAAGCGCCTCAAGCAAATCCCGCATATGGGTTACCATCAGCCCATGTAAAATCGACTGTTTGGTGGGAAAGTGATTGTACAACGCGCCAACCTGCAAACCGCATTGTCCCGCAATCTGGCGCATGGAGACCGCTGCATAGCCCTGATGTGCAAAAAGCGTTAGCGCCTCCTTGAGGACGCGCTTCGCGGTTTCGGTTCCAACTGATCCTGCAGTTCTTGCCATCCAAAGAATATGACGGAAAACAGATCAAAAATCAAGAATTATATGAACGACTGTTTATTTAATTGAATCGAGCCAGTTTACCGCATGAACATGCGGATCGGCTGTGGCAAGAATACGGTCTTCGTCGCCCGGCCACTCGCGCAAGCGTAGGACCGGATTTCCATCGCCTTCAAATTCAAAGGAAAGCCAGGCAATCGGGCTTGTCTTGGAAGCTTTGGATGCTGCCAAAGCCATGGCAGTTTCAATCCGGTTTTTTGTTTCCTGCGGAAAATAGTTCCATGCAATTGTATGCATCAGGACTCTGACATATCCTGGCTTTGCATCTCTCCCGAACATCTCTTCCACCCATTGGGCTGCATCAGCCTTGGTCAACGATGGAGGATCGCGCCTGGCTATCTCAATTGCCGCTTCAACGCGCATAACCCGTTCCGGCTGATCGGGCCAGAGATAGGCTATGAGTTTTTCGCGATCGTCTGAATTTTCAACTGACAGCGGGTTGAGATCACAACCTTCACGGCTTTCAATGCTGACATTGTTTTGCTTCGGAACCGCGCCGCCCCACTTCGGTTTCAATATTAGCGGAGAATTTTGATCACCAAACCCATGACTTGAAAAGTCATAGCCAAATTCACCCAGCTGCAAATTGAGTCCGGCACTAGTGCGCTGCTTCGTTTAATTTGACATATGTGATTATTACTGATTCTGTTTACCGGTTATCATTTTACGACTGGGAGGGGATCATGGTCATTCATTCAGGTGGAGCAAAGAGGTACATTGTCCGGTTAAGCAGTGAGGAAAGAAACAGACTTGAAACGATCATCCGCACGGGTCGCGATGCTGCTGGTCGGCTTTTGAAGGCGCGGATTTTGTTAAAGGCGGATATTACGGCAGATGGCCGGGGCTGGCTGGATGCACGAATTGTCGAGGCGCTTGAGACGAGTATTTCGAGTGTGCAGCGTGTCCGCCGGCGTTTTGTTGAGGAAGGCCTTGAAGCAGCGATCAGCCGCAAAAGCCGTGAAAGGCCGCCAATTGATCCGATTTTTGATGGCGAGAAGGAGGCTCGCCTGATCCAGCTGGCTTGTTCTGAGCCACCTGAGGGCCATGCGCGCTGGTCGTTGCGGCTTTTGGAAAGCAAGGTGGTGGAGCTTGGCATCGTCGATGCTGCCAGCGATACAACAATTGGCAGGGTTTTAAAAAAACACTCTCAAACCCCACCGGCGTAAATATTGGGTCATTGCACCAAAGGAAAATGCGGCATTCGTTGCAGCCCTGGAGGATATTCTGGAGGTTTATACCCGCCCGTACGATCCAAAGCGCCCGCTGGTCTGTTTGGACGAGACAAACAAGCAGCTTGTGAAAGAAACTCGCACACCCATCGCGATGAAACCGGGGCGGATCCAGCACATCGATTACGAGTATGAACGCAATGGCACTGCCAATTTGTTCATGCTGTTTGCGCCGCTTGAAGGCTGGCGCAATGTTAAGGTCACCGAACGTCGCACAGCAATTGATTATGCCTGTGTTTTAAGGGATTTAGCCGATATCCATTTTGCTGAGGCTGACAAAATCGTGCTGGTACAGGATAATCTCAACACCCACTGTCCCGCAGCACTTTACAAGGCCTTCGCGCCATCCCAAGCCCGCCGCCTGGTCGAGCGTTTCGAATGGCATTTCACGCCCAAACACGGTTCTTGGCTCAACATGGCCGAAACAGAACTCAGCGTGCTCGCATCGCAATGCCTGGATCGGCGTATCAGCGACAAGCCATTACTTGAGGCCGAAGTGGCAGCATGGCAAACCCATCGCAATAAACACAACGCAAAAGCTGACTGGCATTTTTCAACCCAAACCGCCCGAGTTAAACTCAAACATCTATACCCGGCAATATAGATGAATCAGGGTACTAGATCCAAGTTCATAGAGGTGAAACGGCAGGTCATGTTTTTCCGCCAGCATCAACAACCCGGCATATAATATTGCTGAACGGGCAACTTCATTGGTCTGTGGAGCAAACGCCAGCCAATTTGAGAGCTCTTCGTCCTTGTTCTCAATTGCCTCCAGCACCAGCGGGATAAATAGAGCTTCATCAGATCGCTTGGGGATTTTGTAAAAATGTGCCAGATCGGGCAACTCCCCGCGCCGGATGATTGCATGCAAACCACCCGCCAACCGCAATGCCAGCGCATCTCCCTTGGATTCCGCATTGCCCGTCCAATCAAGCACAAGTCTCCCGGTTTTGGTCGACCTATCCAGGGAACGGCCCAGACCTGCCAGGAGCAGCTCCATGAATGGCGATCCCAAAATGCCGCATATTCTGCCTTGTTCAGCAAAGGAAGCGCGAACACTCTCTTCTGTAACCATGCTTCATGATATATTGTTGAGCCTTCAACAACAAGACGATAGTCCTCCCAATTGATTGGACAGAAATTCGGACCCTGAAATGAAAAATGAACTGATCCATCGCGTAGCACGTGACCGATTTGATGGCTGGCAAAATCGGGAGCGATTTACGCAACTCACTGGCGACCTGCGGCCACGGGATATGTCGCAAGCCTATGAAGCCCAGGAAGAACTCTATAAGATTATGCGGGAAGAAGCTGGCCTCACCGGATTTTCCGGGCACAAGGTAGCGCTTACCTCTCCTGCCATTCAGGAAATGTGTGGCGTCGATGAACCTGCATACGGGCGGGTGTTTTCGAAGTTCGTTCATCAAAACAATCACGAAATCGACCCGGATGATTTCATCCGGCTGGGAATCGAATTCGAAATTGCATTCGAGATTGGCGAGGATATTCCAATGGTTAACGATACACACACCAGGGATACGGTTGCACCCTTCATCAACGCTGCGATGCCTGCGTTTGAATTGATCGATGATCGCGACGCGGATTACGCTCATCTGGATGCAATCTCTATTCTTTGCGACCGTTGCTGGTGCAACGGCATTGTGCTGGGAAATCGGGTTGAGGACTGGCAGCATCTGGATATCGGGAACCTGACGACCAAGGTCATCTGGAACGGCAACGCAGCCGAGACCGGACACAGCAGCGCAGCTCTTGGTCATCCCCTGAACTCAGTTGCCTTTGTCGCAAATCATTTGCAGCCCAGAGGCCAGCAACTAAAGGCCGGCGAGGTGATAATGACTGGAAGTGCGCTTAAAACCCGCTTCCCAAATCCTGGAGACAAGGCAGTCTACCATGTGGATAGATTAGGCGAAGTGATTGCAAATGTTCATCAAAAATCGTAGCCATTGGGTGGGTGATTTGCCCATTCTTGAAGATTTAATTTCTATGAGGGAAAGAACATGAGTTTAAGTGCTCCTACCATGATTGTATTTCTGATCTCGCTGGCTATCGCGATTTTGGGTGTTTTGGCCGGACTTGGAATTTTTTCCATTATCCCGGTGTCAGCATTTTGGCTGGTTACAATCGGCTATGTAATTTTGGCTGCAGGCTGTTTGCTTAAAGGGGTTTAGGTCTTTAGACCGACTATCTCTTTTTAGCTATTTTAAGAAGCGTTAGGGGCGGCTTCCGTCGGCCCTTTTCGTTGCCTGTATGGTTCAAGCCGGATAATGACTAGAGCAATTTTCGTTTAGCCGGATACGGTTAAACGAAAATGCGTGAATGAAATCAACTGAGTAACGCGTTGTCGCTGTTCTGATTGAATGCGAAACGCTGTAGGATCAAGACCCTGGGATTAAAACCCAAGGACCTGAACTCAATTGGCTTAGACATATGAACCAGACATGACATCGCTTACAATCAAAAGACCAGACGATTGGCATTTGCACCTGCGTGATGATGATATGCTGAGAAGCATCCTGCCATTTTCCGCGAAAGATTTTTCCCGCGCGATCATCATGCCCAATCTGGTGCCTGCGGTAGTCTCTACGCAGGATGCCAAAGCTTATCGTGAACGGATCATGGATGCGCTTCCACAGGGCATGTCGTTTGAGCCACTGATGGTTTTGTATCTGACAGAAGATACCAACCCAGCAGATGTTGAAGCGGGTTTCAAGTCCGGTCTAGTGACGTCTCTAAAGCTCTATCCGGCAGGTGCCACCACCAACTCGCAATCCGGTGTTCGTAATTTCGACAAGGTTCAGCCGGTGCTTGAGAAAATGGCAGAGATCGGAATGCCGTTATGCGTTCATGGCGAGGTTGCGGGTTCGGATGTTGATATTTTTGACCGCGAAGCTGTGTTCATTGATCGTGTGCTTGATCCTCTTCGTAAACGAAATCCGGCGCTTCGGGTTGTTATGGAACACCTGACGACAAAACAAGGCGTCAACTATGCAAAGTCAGGCGGCGACAATCTTGGCGCAACGATTACAACCCACCACCTGATCATCAATCGCAATGCCATTCTCGCTGGCGGTATCAAACCGCACTATTACTGCCTGCCGGTTGCAAAACGTGAGGAGCATCGTCTCGCATTACGTGAAGCTGTCACCTCTGGCGGCCCGAGTTTTTTCCTGGGTACGGATTCAGCACCTCATATAGATGAATTGAAGGAACATGCCTGCGGATGTGCCGGGATTTTCACGGCGATCAATACGATGAGCCTGCTTGCTCATGTGTTTGAAGAGGAGGATGCGCTCGACAAGCTGGAAGCGTTCTCATCGCTTAACGGCCCTGCGTTTTACGGACTTCAACCAAACGCGGAGACAATGACGCTTACCAAACGAGATCAGCCGATCTCATTCCCGGACAAGATTGAAACCGGGGCGGGGCCGGTTACGGTATTTGACCCGATGTTTGATATTAAATGGGCCGTGGAATAATACCAACGCCATTAGGATTGACCCTTTTGATGTTCCAAAATTGCCCACCGGACGGTGTTATGCTTCTGCGACCACTGCACGTTTATACAGATGCCAGGTTGCATGACCCAGAACCGGAAGAACCACCAACAACCCCAAAAATGCAGGTAATGCGGAAAGGATAACCGCCAGCACAACAAAAACTCCCCAGCTAAGCATCACAATTGGCGAAGCGGTCACAGCTCTGATGCTGGTAATAAGCGCGGTCACAAAATCCACTTCGCGTTCAAGAAGCAGCGGACACGACACGACTGTCAATGTGAAAAGAACCAGAGAGATTATGGCCCCCACAATGTGCCCGACTATCAAAAAGGTTATTCCACTTGATGTTGTAAATATCACATCAAGAAAACCCTGAAGCGAAGCGAAACCCTGGAAGCCGAAGAAAACAGCAACCAGGGTTCTTACCTGATACATCCAAATCCAGAATATGAACAACGTAACAAAGGCCATCCAGCCAAGTTCGCGGCGATGTTGTTCCCACACCACTGCTAGAATTCCTCTCCAGGTCAGCGGGGTGCCGTTTTCCAGTTTGCGGCTTATCTCGTACAAACCTGTGGCAACAAACGGACCGATCAGTGCAAAGCCGATAACCAGTGGATAGGCAAGCCATGCCATGTTCAATTTGATCACGCTGGAAACCAAAACCAGCCCGCCAATTACATATACAGCTCCAAAGAACATGCCGTAGAGAGGGGCCTTACAAAAGTCTCGCCAGCCAAGGGTCAAAATTTCCCGAAGATCGCCAAATTGGATTGCACGCACTTCGGGCAAGCCGGACTTGTGAGACTTCACTTCACTCGGTTTGATCGCTTTCGCTTTCCTGGCCACACAAGTCCTCCCAAATCTTAAATTCCAAATCAGTATAGCGGGATGCATCGACCAAGATCAACAAGCGTCATTGCATGGTCCGTTATAAACGCCCGAAGCTGTCTCCTACCACCACTGAATATCAGGAAGTATCGGCCTATGCCGTTTCCTCTTTTGATTGAGTCTATCCTCATTTCGTTTTACCGGTTCCCCGGTTCCCCAATTCACTCCCATCTACAGGAGTGGTTTGAACTGTACCCGGCAACGGCATAAGACTTCCCTGTATTGGCATAGCATCAAAAATCGCTGCGGCTTTTTATGGCTGCTGACAGCGTGCCTTCATCGAGATAGTCAAGCTCACCACCCACCGGCACCCCATGAGCAAGACGCGTGATTTTCACATCAATGCCTTCGAATTTGTCGGAGATGTAATGGGCGGTTGTCTGACCCTCAACGGTTGCGTTTACAGCCAGGATAAGTTCCGTCCGCTTTGGCTCACCATCCGTGCCAATTTCCGGTGGGCCAGAAACCCGGTTCACCAGTTCATCAATCCTCAGGTCTTCCGGCCCAACCCCATCCAGCGGGGATAAAGTTCCACCCAGAACATGATAAAGCGAATTCACTGCTTTCGCCCGCTCCAGCGCCCAGAGATCGGCAACGTCTTCCACCACAACAATTGTTGTCCGATCTCGTCGCGGATCGGTACAGACCGTGCAAGGGTTTGCCGTATCGACATTACCACAGATGTTGCACTCGCTCACCTTGTCTGCAGCCTCGCTTGCGGCATGGGCCAGCGGATAAAGGAGCTGGTCTTTTTTCTTGATCAGGTGAAGTGCTGCACGTCTTGCCGAACGCGGACCAAGCCCTGGCAGTTTTGCCAGAAGCTGGATCAGAGCTTCAATTTCCGGTCCGGTTACGCGTTGAGCCATCAGGAATAGTCTCTATTCATCAGCCAAACGGCAATTTCATACCGGGAGGGATTGGCAGCCCGGCAGTGAGGTCCTGTGTCCGGCGTGCCGTTTCTTCTTCTACCTTGGTCTTGGCATCATTGTGAGCTGCAAGAACCAAATCCTCAACAATATCGGTTTCTTCTTCCTTTAACAGGCTCGGATCAATCGAGAGGCCCGTCATGGTTCCTTTGCCATTGAGGGTGACGGTTACCAGTCCACCGCCGGAACTGCCGCTCACCTCCAGACTGGCAAGCTCCTCCTGCATGGATTGCATTTTTTCCTGCATTTCCTTGGCTTTGGACATTAGGTCCATGATGTCTTTCATATTTCTTGTTTCCTGTTCATTGTTTCAGGCGGTCGTGCCTGCCAATCATTCAAAAAATTCGTCGAGTCCATCTCCGGCTTCCGGCACCGCTTCCAGAACCTCTTCTTCTTCCTCGCGAACACGGATATTGACAATTTTCGAACCCGGGAAGTTTTTCAGAATTGCCTCAACTGCAGGATGGCTTTTTGCGTCATCCATGCGTGCTTCATTTTCTTCGTGCTCTTGCTCGGCAAGTGTTGCAGCACCTTCCTTTTGGCTGACAGACAACATCCAGCGTTTTCCGGTCCATTCTTCAAGCTTCCTGCCGAGGTTGGTCAAAAAATCCCGGGGTGGATTTTCAACCAGGTTCATTTCCATCCTGCCCTCGGCAAATGAAACGAGCCGGATGTGGCGTTTAATTGCGGTTTTGAGAGCAAGATCACGCTTGTCTTCAACCAGGAAAATCAGCTCCTCAAACCGGCTGATAGTGTGGGTGCCAGAAGGTGGTTCCTGTTCGACATGTTGCGCGACCGGCTCAGGTGCGGATTGTTGCATCGCGACCACGTGACCTGAAGATTGATCTGCACTCATCACAGGGGATGGCGAAGCACTTTCCGCACTTGATGGCGGAGCAACAGATTGCGGGTTGCCTGTCAGCGGTCCTGCAGCGTTTTGCGTGGAGGGTGACGCCAGCGGAGACGACCTCGGCTTATCGTCACCGGACATGTCTTTCAATATCTCATCAGGCGTTGGCAGGCTTGATGCATGGGCCAGACGGACAAGCACCATTTCTGCTACGGGCAAAGGACGATCCGCAGAACCGACTTCACCTAATCCCTTGAGCAACATCTGCCATGCACGGCCCAGAACACGAACCGAAAGCTTGTCGGCAAATTCACGACCGCGTTTGCGCTCAATCTCAGAAAGTGATCGGTCTTTTGCGGTATCGGGTACGAATTTCAAGCGGGTTACAAGATGGATGAAATCGGCCAGGTCGGTCAACACCACCTGCGGTTCAGCACCGGTCTCATATTGCGCTTTCAGTTCACCAAGGGCAGCGGCAATATCACCCTTCATGAGGTGTTCGAACAGATCGACAATTCGGGCACGATCTGACAAGCCAAGCATCGAACGCATGGCATCTGCCGTAATCTTGCTGTCACCGCTCATTGAGCCATGGGCAATCGCCTGATCGAGCATGGAGAGCGAATCGCGAACCGAACCATCAGCCGCCCTCGCAATCATGGAAAGAGCGTCGTCTTCCGCCTTTGCGCCTTCCATCTCACAGATTGAAGCAAGATGCTCACTTAGCTGTCCTGCCTCGATCCGCCGCAAATCAAAACGCTGACACCGCGACAAGACGGTTACAGGCACTTTGCGGATTTCGGTAGTGGCAAAGATAAATTTGACATGCTCGGGCGGCTCTTCAAGCGTTTTCAACAATGCGTTAAAAGCACTGCCTGAAAGCATGTGTACCTCGTCAATAATGTAAACCTTGTGGCGGGCTGTTGCTGGGCGGTATTGTGCGGATTCAATTAAATCACGCATCGCATCAACACCCGTATGTGAAGCCGCATCCATCTCGATCACATCCATATGCCGACCTTCGATGATGGCTCGACAGTGTTCGCCCTCATCGCCCAATTCAATGGTTGGCTGATCGTTTTCGCCCTTCACATAGTTCAGGGCGCGGGCGAGAATTCGAGCGGTTGTTGTCTTGCCAACCCCGCGTACACCAGTCAGCATATAGGCTTGCGCAATCCGGCCGGTGCGAAAAGCGTTTGACAGGGTTTGGACCATCGGCTCCTGACCGATGAGGTCATTGAAATCCTTCGGGCGATACTTGCGCGCAAGTACACGATAGGGCTGTTGATTATCCGCGTCTTCACTCATGGGTCGCACTATAGCGTGTTTGACGCCACCTGACAGGGGCCGAAAAACTTATTCATCAATATTTGTTCAAACAGGAGAAAAGGTGGAAGACCGGTATTGATGACCCGGGAAAAACTCGACTGGGCTGCTTCCTTCCGGATCTGACCCGGTGGGCAAGGACCCCGTCCATCACCGATCTTCCACCCCTGATATCGTATTTTTGCGGTCAAATTGCAAGCATATCCAGCAATGCAAAACAAACTTATCAGCCTGATTGCTTGGAACCCGGCTAAACTCGCTATAGGAGTATCACCAAATTCAGTTTAGACCGCAGGAAAGCCGCATGACATCCTTCTCCCTCGACCCCAGACTGGATGCTGATACGATCTTTGTTGCTTCGCTTGATACGTGCGAGCTGCGGTTGATGAATGACGCGCGCTGGCCATGGCTTATTCTTGTTCCCCGACTTGAAGATGCAATCGAATGGCATGAACTGTTTACCGACCAACGCCAGGACATTGATCTTGAAATTTCCCAGGCTGCAGGCATTCTCAAGGCTTTGAGCGGATGCGGGAAAATCAACATTGCAAGCCTTGGAAATGCGGTTCGTCAATTGCATATCCATGTAATTGCGCGCGCTGATGGCGATCCCAACTGGCCAGGACCTGTTTGGGGGTTTGGCATCCGCGAGCCTTATAGTGACGGCAAGGAAGAAGAATTGATCGCAATGATCTGTGCAGGAATCGTCTGAATACAAGCAAATGAGCGATCACATTCACAACAAATTGTGGCAAGGTTCGAAGCTCAGCCCGGGTGATGCCTTGTTCGATCTGACTGAAGTCTGTAGATCGGTAGGAGAGCAACTCCAGGCCCCTCCCCTTAACCTTTTTCAGGCGTGAACCATGGAAATTGAATTTGATAGCCTGCCCGTACCGGAACCAAGTTCTCTCGTTGGGTTTTCCAGCAATACGCTGATCCGGGACGCAGAAAATCGCAGCGAAGAAACCATCGAATTGGCGCTCAAAAACCAGAAGACGCGATTCTTCCTGTTTGCTGACAATCGGGTGATTTTGAAGAAGACAGAAACAACGACGGTGCTTTATTCGGCCGAAGATGTGAAAGCTTTTTCGCCAGACTATTCAAACGCAATCCTGTTGGGTGATGCAAAAGACGGCCCGCGAGTAGCCGTTCCATGTGATATCGACCCCGAAGCACTTGAAGAACCCTGGACCAGCTATGACCTTCGGAGCCTCTTGTACTCAAATTCTGTTGGCCCAGAGGATGCCGGTGCAATTGCCCAAGCCGGTTCCATGTTTGTCTGGCATGCGACAAATCAGTTTTGCGGTAAATGCGGTGCTGCTTCACAAAGCAAGATCGGCGGCTTCCGGCGTGATTGCAATGTTTGTGACCACAAGATATTTCCGCGGACCGATCCTGCTGTCATCATGCTGCCGATAAAAGGCGACCGGTGTGTTATGGGGCGCAGCCCGCATTTTCCCCCCGGCTGGTTTTCAACCCTTGCCGGATTTGTCGAACCGGGCGAAACTCTTGAAGATGCTGTTCGCCGCGAAACCTTTGAAGAAAGCGGCATCACCATCGGGCGGGTCAAATACCATGCCAGCCAGCCATGGCCATTTCCCCATTCTCTCATGATTGGGTTGCATTGTGAGGCGACCAGCGAAACCATTAACATGGATCAGACAGAGCTTGAAGATTGCCGATGGTTTACCCGTGACGAAGTTCGCCTGATGCTTCGGGAAGAACATCCGGACGGGTTTATTTGTCCACCTAACAAGGCAATTTCCTCCGCCCTTATTTTGGCTTGGACAGCGGCTTAATCCAAAAACTGAAACCACGTTCATTACTAATTGTGATCAGAAACGAACGCGAAGCTTGAAGATTTTCGGCTTCGGGCCGGTTACAATGGAAGTGCTCCCGCCGGGAGATTGCAAACCAATTTAGGAGATGAACGCATGAAGATTTTCAAATTTACGCTTTTGGCCCTCCCAGTTTTAGCTCTCTCAACTCCTGTCGCATCTGCCCAGGATGCTTCGATGAGTTTTTTCGTCACAAGTGTTGGTTCCGGCAATGGTGGTGACCTTGGCGGACTGGAAGGGGCTGATGCCCATTGCGCAAAGCTTGCCGAAGCAACTGGCTCAGGCGGCAAAACATGGCGCGCATATTTAAGCACCCAGAAAGATGGAAAGCGCGGCATCTCTGCCAGAGACCGTATCGGTTCAGGGCCATGGCACAACTCCAAGGGAGAACTGATTGCGAAAAACCTCGACCAGTTGCATCTCAACCCGAACATCGTCAAAACCACCGCACTTGATGAAAACGGTAATCTGGTCAATGGCCGAGGCGACAAACCGAACCGGCACGATCTGCTTACTGGAACAATGGCGGATGGGACTGCCTATTTTCCACGGGTGAAGGAAGATCGCACCTGCAGCAACTGGACAAGTTCAGGCGAAGGAAGTGCGACCGTTGGGCATCATGATCGCCATGGTGGCGGTAACACGTCCTGGAATGCGGCGCATAATTCGCGCGGTTGCTCACAAGATGCCTTGAAGAGCACGGGCGGCAGCGGCCTGTTCATGTGTTTTGCTGCAAACTAGTGTCCAGAATCTAAAGTTCGTCTCATTTATAAGCGCATCCCAAACGAACTTTAGATTCAAAGGGACACTAGCAAATATTAGATTCTAGTGTGGTTTTGTTTTCTAGTGGATTTTAAGATTCAAATATTTGGATGAGAGGTCTCGGAAAACGGGTTCCAAATGTTTGAATCAATCCACTAGAGTAAATTTGACCTAAACTTCAAAGGCGCTATCCATTCTTTTGATTCAAGCAAAAGAGGAAACGTTAGCATGAGAAAACTGTCGATGCAGCAATCGTATCGACGGTTCTTATGCCAACAGCCATTAGGATTGACGATGCAGGGTGGCCCGTCCCACTCCGGCGCGATCAGCTGCATCCGCTAAAGTTGCAGCAGGTCGCTCGTTGAAAACCATAAATACAGCTTCCCGGGATGAAGGTCGAATTGCATTCTTGAGACACATATGTCGCATGGGATACACGAATTCAAATGTCAGGCGACATTTTTCTGGCTGGGCGGCAACCGCCTACCCGTTTTCGATCATCCGTTCGCCCAACACCTTGTCTCTCGCCTTTTGAGCCGGGTAAACGCCCAGAATGCGAAATACATCGGTAAAGAATTCCAGTTCTTCAAAAGCCAATTTTAAATTTGGGTCTTCCGGATGGCCCTCAACATCTGCGTAAAACTGTGTGGCCGTAAAAGCGCCGCCAATCTGATAGCTTTCAAGTTTGGTCATGTTGATGCCGTTGGTAGCAAATCCGCCCATTGCCTTGTAAAGGGCAGCGGGAATGTTACGAACCTGAAACAAAAAGGTCGTAATTACCTTGCCATTATCAGGCTTTGCCCATTTTTCGTCTTTCGAAAGAACAACAAACCTCGTGGTGTTGTGATCTGCATCTTCAACATTGCGCGCAAGCGTCTCAAGGCCGTAGATTTCCGCTGCCAAAGCCGGTGCAAGGGCGGCCATGGTCCTATCACCGCGTTCAGAAACAAGTTTGGCAGAGCCCGCTGTATCGCCGCCGACTTCTGCTTTCCAGCCATGCTCACGGATAATCTTGCGACATTGCCCAAGCCCGTGCACATGGCTATACACGGTCCGGATTTCATCGATTTTCACACCGGGCAAAACCATCAGATCAAAACGGATTGGCAAAAAATACTCGCCGACAATGAACGTGTTTGATTCAGGCAACAAGTGGTGAATGTCCGCAACCCGACCGGCCAGAGAGTTTTCAATTGGAATCATGCCAAGTTCGACATCACCGCGATTGAGCGCATTGAAAACATCTTCAAAGGTGTCGCAGGCAACCGCTTGCCAACCGGGATAGACATCACGGATTGCTATTTCGGAGTTTGCACCCTGTGCGCCCTGAAAGCCAATTCTGCCTGTACTCATTGTGACACTCCTGCAAGGGTGCGCCTTGCGCGTTCGAGATCTTCGGCTGTGTCTACACCGAGTGGTACAGATTGAACAAGCCCGATATCAATTCGCATACCATTTTCAAGCGCGCGCAGTTGCTCAAGCTTTTCCCGCTGTTCCAATGGGGATGGGGCAAGGGACACAAAACGTTGAAGCGCAGAGCGACGATAGGCATAAAGTCCGATGTGATGATAAAGTGGGCCATCCCCATGAGGTGCGGTAGTACGGGTAAAATATAGCGCCCGGAGCCTGCCCTTCGAAATCGGCGTTCCTACCGCCTTTACCACATTGGGATTGGTTCGCTCTTCTTCGTTGGTTATCACCGCTGCAAGGGTGGCGATATCAACATCATCATCGCCCAGCGGTTGGATGGAGCGGCGGATGATTTCACCTTCAATCGTTGGCAAATCGCCCTGCACATTAATGATAAAATCAGATTTTCCCTTCGGATCGACCGTTTCAACTGCTTCCCAAATCCGGTCTGAGCCGGATACATGATCATCGCGGGTCATTACAGCATTTGCGCCATGAGCTTTAACGGCATCAAGAATTTCTTTGCTGTCGGTTGCCACGACGGGCTCACCGATGTCTGCGTCGCGAGCGCGATCCACCACATGACAGATCATCGGAAGGCCATTAATATCGGCCAAAGGCTTGCCCGGAAGCCGGGTTGATGCCATGCGGGCGGGGATCAGAATAAGTGTATGCGTCATATTAAATATGGATTATCGTTACGAAGTTCGCTAAATCGTGGCAAAACGTCTCACCAAAACCCTTCATAGAGGCGTTGTATCCAACACGCAAACACAATAGGTTCCGGCCAGAAAATTCAGACAATTTGATTATTGACCAGATACGCATATTCGAACAGCAAGCTGGTCGGCACAGGAGTTAAAAAAATGGATTCTTTCGAGTGGAACAAAATCTTCATGTCAGTGCTTGGCATTGCGTTTGTTGTTATGTCGCTAAATTTCCTGTCGGAGTCGCTTTTCCATTCAGAGAATCCTGAGAAACCTGGATATGCGGTTGAAGTGGCCGGCGGAGATTCACACGACAACACATCAGAGGAACCCGCCAAACCGGCTTATGAGCCTGTAGGTCCGATACTCGCAGGTGCTGACGCAGATAAAGGCGCAGGTGTATTCAAAAAATGTGCGGCTTGCCACACCAATGAAGACGGAGCAGGCAACAAGGTTGGTCCGGCACTCTACGGTGTTGTGGGACGCCCGGTCGCTTCTGTCGGCGATTTTTCATACTCATCAGCGCTTAAAGGCTATGCTGACGGCAAAGCCTGGAATTACGAAGAGTTGAATGGCTTCCTCTTCAAGCCGAAAGCCCATGTCAAAGGGACATCCATGGGCTTTGGCGGCTTGAAAAAGACACAAGACCGGGCGAACATTATTGCTTATCTTCGTTCCCTTGCTGCGACGCCGCTGCCACTGCCAGCGGAGTAAAGTGAAACAATCGTGATTGAAGAAAGCCGGGATTATTCCGGCTTTTTTGTTGTCTTCAACTCAACAGACATTATCTAATTACTCAATTATGATCTACGCGAAGGATGGAGAAAAAAATAATGTGGGTTTCGCCCTTTACGCGTCGGCAGTTTCTGAAGGCAACAGCCGCCAGTGCTTTCGCATCTCTCGTTCCGCACGTTTCGCTTGCACAAAACCCGACCGGTGAGAAACTGCATGGTCTTTCTGCATTTGGCGATCTGAAGTACCCGAAAGCTTATCCACATTTCGCTGATGCAGCCCTTGATGCACCAAAAGGCGGCACTTTTGCTTTCATGCCATCAAATTGGGCATTCAACCAAAATGTCCAGACTTTCAACACGCTGAACTCATTTGTACTTCAGGGTGATGCACCGCCGCGCATGGAGTTGTGCTTTGATACTCTGATGACCGCTTCCCCTGACGAACCGGACTCAATTTACTGTGCACTCGCTGAAGCAGTCGTAATATCCGCTGACCGCAATACCTACACATTCACATTGCGCGAAAATGCCCGGTTTCATGATAATACCGAGATAACTGCGGAAGATGTCGCCTTTAGCTACACGATACTGAAAGAAAAAGGACATCCGTCAATTTCCCAAACCTTGCGCGATATGGCGAGTGCAATTGCCATATCAGAACGAACATTTGAGCTGGCATTCAATGGTAAACAGTCAGATCGCGCAATTCTTTCTGCTGTTGTAGTTCCAATATTTTCCGCAGCCTACCATTCAGATAAGCCGATTGATGCCTCAACCCTGATACCACCGCTTTCATCGGGTCCCTGGAAAATAAAAAGGCTTGATGCAGGGAAATTCATTGAATATGCCCGGTTCGAGAATTATTGGGCAAGAGACTTGCCATTTTCAGTAGGTTTCAATCATTTCGACACCTTACGGATAGAATTTTACCGTGACCGGATTGCACCGTTTGAAGCATTTAAAAAAGGAAACATCACTTGGCGCGAGGAATTCACCTCCAAAATCTGGGCTACTGAATATAATTTTCCTGCAGTAAATGACGGTCGCGTTATTCTGGGTGAATTTTCGTCAGAGCTTGTTCCAACCATGCAGGGGTGGGCAGTAAATTCTCGACGTGAAAAATTTGCTGACCCAAGAACCAGAGAGGCCATTGGGCTATGCTTTGATTTTGAATGGACCAATAAGAACCAGTTTTACGGAGCCTACACCCGTTCAGCGTCAGTATTTGAAACATCTGAATTCAAGGCGGAAGGGCTGCCAACTGCGGAAGAACTAACACTTCTTGAACCTTTTCACAGCCAACTTTCTGATACTGTTTTTGGCGAACCGATTTTGCCGAATGTGACCAACGGATCGGGAAGTGACCGTAAAGCCTTGCGAAAAGCAGCCGACCTTTTGAAGGCTGCCGGATGGAAGCGGAAGGATGGAAGGCAGGTTAATGCTACCGGTGAAGTGTTGTCGGTTGAATTTCTCATCCGCGCGCCAGTGTTTGAACGCGTATTGGGCAACTATGTGGAGAACCTGAAAAAAGTCGGCATTGATGCGTCCATTCGTTTGGTTGATCCTTCGCAATTTCAAGCAAGGCTGGATGAGTATGATTTTGACATTGTTGGAATGGCTGCCCGCTTTGGAGCCACGCCAACTGCAGAATCACTTCGGATTTTCCTCCATTCGGAATCTGCCGATCAAAACGGAACCCGAAATTTTCCAGCCATCAGATCTCCGGTTATTGATGCGTTGATTGACCGAATGAAGAGACTTTCCGACAGAGATGAGCTTGTGACTATCCTGCGAGCAATGGACAGGGTCTTGCGCCCAATGCATTTATGGATTCCAAATTGGCATGCAGCGAATCACCGAGTTGCATACTGGGACATGTTTGGTTTCAAGGAACCCAAGCCGGACTATGTATTCGTACCAGAAAGTACATGGTGGTTCGATGAGGAAAAAGCAAAGGCTATTGGAAAGGCCTAAGCTTTAATCGACCAAGAGGATCAGCAAGCCATATGGGCGCATACATCCTGCGAAGACTGCTTCTGATGATTCCCACCATTGTGGCGATCATTACGCTTTGCTTTGTTATTGTTCAATTCGTGCCCGGTGGACCAGTGGAGCGTGTGATCGCAGAGCTGACAGGACAAGCAGGTTCAGCAAGTGACCGGGTTTCTGGCGGCGGGGACGGCAATGCAGCAACCGAATCCGATCTTGACGTTGGTAAAGAGTTTTCCTCTTCTTACCGAGGATCGCGTGGCCTTGATCCTGAGTTTATCAAAAAGCTCGAAGCTCAGTTCGGCCTCGATAATTCGGTTCACGAACGATATGGGCGGCTATTGTGGGACTATGCCCGTTTTGATCTCGGTGACAGTTATTTTCGTAATGCCAGTGTCATAGACATGATCATCGAAAAACTTCCTGTTTCTATTTCATTGGGACTTTGGATTACGCTACTTTCGTATGGAATTTCAATTCCTCTTGGCATCCGAAAGGCGGTAACCGATGGTAGTGCATTTGATATCTGGACCAGTGGAGTAGTGATCGTCGCCTATGCGATCCCGGGGTTTCTGTTTGGTATTATGCTGATTATCCTTTTTGCTGGTGGCTCGTTTTTTGATTGGTTCCCGCTGCGTGGCCTTACGTCAGATGGATTTTCTGAATTGTCCTTAGCAGCCAAGATCGTTGACTATTTCTGGCATCTGGCACTACCGCTAACCGCAATGGTCCTGTCCGCATTTGCAACCAATACATTGCTTACAAAAAACTCATTTCTTGATGAAATCAGGAAACAATATGTACAAACTGCAAGAGCAAAGGGTCTGACAGAAAACAAGGTTCTTTATGGCCATGTTTTTCGGAACGCGATGCTGATCATCATTGCAGGATTTCCCGCCGCATTTGTGACCTCATTTTTTACGGGCTCAGTCCTGATTGAAGTGATATTCAATCTTGATGGCCTTGGATTGCTTGGATTTGAATCAATAATTGGGCGCGATTATCCGGTCGTGATCGGAACGCTCTATGTCTATTCGCTGATTGGCATGGTGATGACACTTGTTTCAGATATCATCTACACCCTGATCGACCCCCGCATCGACTTTGAAGCGAGGGATGTGTGATGGGTATTGCAGTATCTCCCCTCAATCAGCGCCGCCTGGCAAATTTCAAGGCAAACCGACGCGGGTACTGGTCGCTGTGGGTCTTTCTTGTCCTTTTTATCCTTTCCCTGTTTGCAGAGTTTGTTGCAAATGATCGGCCAATTCTGATCTCTTTCAAAGATGAATTTTACTCTCCAATCTTCAACGACTACCCTGAAGAAACATTTCTTGGTGAGGACGGCTTCCTGCCCGGGACAGATTATCGAATTCCCGAAATTCATGAGGCGCTGGAAGCAAATGGATGGGTATTGTGGCCACCTATCCGATATTCCTACCGTACACCAGTTTTGGAAGTTCCTGAGCCTGCGCCTTCCAAACCAAGTTGGCTATACACAAAAGAGGAACGTTGTTCGCAGTATGCAGGTGAAGTTGATGATCCCGGTTGCACACTTGGGAACTGGAACTGGCTGGGAACTGATGACCAGGCCCGCGACGTTCTTGCACGGGTGATCTACGGCTTTCGTATTTCGGTAATTTTTGGGTTGATACTTACCGCTACCGCGGCGCTGATCGGGGTAACTGCGGGCGCAATTCAGGGTTATTTCGGCGGGCGGGTGGATCTTATCATGCAACGCTTTGTGGAAGCCTGGGCATCGATCCCGGTATTATACATCATCCTGATCATTTCAGCAGTTTTGGCTCCCGGTTTCTGGATTCTGCTCGGAATTCTCCTGCTCTTTTCCTGGGTGGGGTTTGTCGGTGTGGTGCGTGCCGAATTTTTGCGCGCGCGGAATTTTGAATATGTCAACGCTGCGCGGGCTTTGGGTGTAAATAACCGAACGATCATGTTTCGCCATCTCTTGCCCAATGCGATGGTCGCAACACTCACTTTTCTGCCATTTATACTCAACGGATCGATTACGACGCTCACATCCCTCGACTTTCTGGGCTTTGGCTTGCCGCCCGGTTCTGCGTCGCTGGGCGAATTGTTGAAACAGGGCCAGAACAACCTTCAGTCTCCCTGGTTAGGGTTTTCCGGGTTTGCAGTTATTTCGTTGATGCTGTCGCTTCTGATTTTCATCGGAGAGGCAGCTCGCGACGCATTTGACCCAAGAAAGACATTCGGATGACAGCGACGGACGGACCCATGCTGAGGATCGAAAACCTTTCGGTTGCCTTCACGCAGGGCGGTAAAACCTCTACCGCGGTAGACCGTATTTCGTTCGACATCAAGAAGGGTGAGACGGTTGCCTTGGTCGGAGAATCCGGTTCCGGAAAGTCAGTTTCTGCGCTTTCTGTTCTGAAACTGTTACCCTATCCGGCGGCCAGCCATCCTTCTGGCAAAGTCTTTTTCAAGAAAACGGACATGCTGAAAGCAAGTGATGATGAATTGCGCCGCGTCCGGGGTAATGACATTACGATGATTTTTCAGGAACCGATGACGTCGCTTAATCCGCTTCACACAATCGAAAAGCAAATCTCTGAAATCCTGTCCCTGCACAAAGGGCTCTCCGGCAAAGCCGCACGGGAGAGGGTGATCAAACTACTCAACCAGGTTGGCATTCAGGATCCGGAGAAACGGCTTGTTTCATATCCACACCAGATGTCAGGCGGACAGCGACAACGGGTCATGATAGCCATGGCGCTTGCCAATGAACCGGAACTGCTGATCGCGGATGAGCCCACAACAGCGCTTGATGTAACCGTTCAGGCGCAAATTTTGGAATTGCTCGCTGATCTTCAAAAGAAGAACGGGCTTTCCATGCTGTTCATTACCCATGATCTGGGGATTGTACGGCGGATATCCGACCGCTGTTGTGTCATGCAACAGGGGAAAATTGTTGAACAGGGCCGGACGGCGGACATCTTTGAAAAACCCCAACACGATTACACAAAGCACTTGTTGTCCGCTGAACCAAAAGGAGCACCGCCAAAAACGGATACTACGCGACCACTTGTCCTTGAAGCAAAGGACATGAAAGTCTGGTTCCCGATCAAAGCGGGATTGATGCGAAAAACCATCGACCATATAAAGGCGGTTGACGGAATCAATCTTGAATTACGGGAGGGACAGACGCTTGGTGTTGTCGGAGAATCCGGTTCAGGAAAAACGACGCTCGGTCTGGCGCTTACCCGACTGATTTCCTCACAAGGTGAGATCACCTTCATCGGTAAAAATATCCACGAATATTCATTCAAGCAAATGCGAAGCCTGCGCGACCGGATGCAGGTTGTGTTTCAGGATCCTTTTGGATCACTTTCGCCACGCATGTCTGTAGGTGAAATTGTTGCCGAAGGTCTTTCCATACACCAACCGGGCCTATCAAGGGATGAGCGCGATACAAAGGTAACAGAGGCGCTTGCCGAGACCGGTCTCGACCCTAATACGCGGCATCGCTACCCGCATGAATTTTCAGGTGGGCAACGACAGAGAATTGCGATTGCCAGGGCGATGGTTCTTGAACCCAAATTTGTGATGCTGGATGAACCAACCTCGGCGCTCGACATGAGTGTACAGGCCCAGGTGGTTGATCTGCTCCGGGCGCTACAACAAAAGCGCGGACTTGCCTACATGTTCATCAGCCACGACCTGAAGGTCGTAAAAGCGCTTGCCAATGAGGTGATTGTGATGCGGCTTGGCAAAGTGGTTGAGCAAGGTCCATCGGAGCAAATATTCGAAAGTCCAAAAACGGATTACACAAAAGCGCTGATGACTGCTGCTTTCGACATCAAGACACAAAAGTCCAGGAACAAGGCAAAATGAACAAAGATATGCTTCTTATGTCTGTTGACTTTACCGCAGCCGAAATATTGGGAGATGTTCGAGAGGGTCTTGGTGGACGGCCAGTAGTTGATTGGGGCAAGGGTGAGCGCCCGAGTTCTCTTGCGGGCATAAAATATGCGCTGGTTTGGGATTTTGATGACGACCTGTTCGAACGTATGCCGGATCTTAAAATAATATTTAATGCAGGTGCCGGAGTGGACAAGATCCTGGCCAATCCGCATGTTCCGAAAGAAGTCCCAATTGTACGCTTTGTTGATCCGACATTGACGACCCGTATGAGTGAATGGATTTGCCTGCAATGTCTGATGCATTTGCGGCGCCAACGTCAATATGACGCCCAACAACGTACCAGAAAATGGGAAGACCTTCCCCAACCGCAAGCAAGCGAGATCACGGTTGGAATCATGGGGCTCGGTGTTTTGGGGCAAGATGCAGCAAAGAAACTCAAGATGCTTGGCTTTCAGGTCACGGGTTGGAGCCGTACCAAAAAGCAGATTGATGGCATCAAGTGTTTCGACGAGAAGGGGACTGAAGCGTTCCTCGCCAAAAGTCATTATCTGATAGGGCTATTACCGTATACGCCTCAGACCCATCATATCTTCAACCGGGCAGTTTTTGAAAAACTCGTCACGCATCCAGTTCTACCGTCGCCAATTTTTATCAATGGCGGGCGCGGCGGAAGTCAGAATGAAGCGGAAATTGCGGCATGCCTTGAGGATGGTACTCTGGGTGGCGTTTCGCTTGACGTGTTTGAAACTGAACCGCTTCCTGAAGAAAGTCCACTTTGGAAATTCAATAATGCAGTCCTGACGCCACATGCGGCATCCAACACGGATATTGTCGCGCTTGGGCGGCATGTGGAAAAGCAAATACAGCGGTATGAGGCCGGAAATGGGCTCGAGTATCTAGTGGATCGCTCGCTCGGATATTAACTCTTGTCCTAAGAGCGTTCCCTCTTTTAGCGAACCACAGAATGGGCAACGCCCTCAATATTTGGCAAAAATTTACTCATTTACCGCGTCAACGAAACGATGATTGGGTCTTATTTGATTTCATTCACGCATTTTCGTTTAGCCGATGCCGATTAAACGAAATTTGCTCTAATTTCCGTCCTGAACTCATACTGGCACAAATCTTGTGTGATATTTACAAATTGTTGCGATTTTTAACAGACAATGCGTGCATGTCCGCAGCAGATATCACAATCAAAAAATCAGAGCAGCTTAGATACCGCCTTTCCAGATATCTTGCGGTGGTAATCTTTTGTGCCATTCTTTTGGCATCCGGTGTTGTTTCGTGGCTCGGTTTCCAGCGTGAACTCGCTCAGCAAACCGAATTGCTGAAGGGAACCGCAAAGGTGTTTTCTGCATCCATTTCTGAGCCTCTTGCACAACATGACAAGCGTCCGGTTCAGAAAGCTTTAACCGGCATTGGCAAATTTCCAAACTTCAAATTCGCCAAGGTTGTTCTCAAGAACGGGGAGAATTTTGCTGAAATGGGATACGGTGTCTCACTTCTTGGCAGACACGAAGAACCCACGACTTCCAGCATCCCTATCTTTCTCGATCGTATCTGGGTCTCAGACACAATAGTAAATGCAGGCGTCAATGTTGGTGAATTACAGTTACTGGTCGACATATCGAACATCCGTGACGCTTTCTTGAAAAATCTGATCCTGAACTTCCTGCTGGCAGTTGGAGCCGCTATCGTTGCTACGTTAATTGCCCGCAGGGTGATAACCAAAATTACCCAACCCGTGCGTCAATTGTCCCTTCTGATGAGCGAACTTGGTGAGAAGGCGGACTTTTCAAAACGAGCGAACGAAGACCACAAGGGCGAAATTGGCCTTCTTGCAACATCGTTCAACCGCATGTTGTCAGATATCCAGACCAGGGACCGGGCACTTTTAGACTATCAAAATACACTCGAACTCCGGGTCAAAGACAGAACCCGTGATCTTCAAGATGCAAAAGAACTTGCAGAACAGGCGAATGCTGCGAAATCCGAGTTCCTCGCAACCATGAGCCATGAAATCAGAACACCTATGAACGGTATGCTTGCAATGTCCGAGTTGTTGGCGACTGCAGAACTCTCGCCGCTACATCAACGATACGCTGATATCATCATGAAATCAGGTAAAAGCCTGCTGGCAATTATTAATGATATTCTGGACTTTTCAAAAATCCAGTCCGGCAAGCTTGAGCTTGAGATCGTAGAAGTCGAAGTCAAAAACCTCGTTGAAGATGTGATGAGCTTATTCTGGCAACGAGCTTCGGAAAAAAATCTCGATATAGCATGTTTTGTAGATGAAAATGTTCCCTCCATGTTTGAAGGTGACCCTACAAGATTGAATCAGATTCTCAGTAACCTCGTAAACAATGCGCTTAAATTCACCGAAGACGGCTCTGTGACCATTCGCGTTGGCTTGCGCGAGGACGACGATAACACAAGTATGATTTTCACTGTGGCTGATACCGGGATTGGGATTGAGCCAAAAGCCGTCAGCAAGGTATTTGAGAGCTTTTCCCAAGCCGATCAAAGCACGACAAGGAAATTTGGCGGCACCGGGCTAGGGCTTCCGATTTGCAAAAACTTGACGGAGGCAATGGGCGGCGAAATTCATGTCACAAGTGAGCTTGGCAAGGGTTCCGAGTTTCAGTTTTCGCTACCTGTTTCTAATCTTGCAAGCCCACCTCGCATCGAAAAAAATGGCCAGGGAGATGCCTTGATTGTGGTTGACACGGGCCCAACACGGGAAGTGATATTAAGTGCCCTGGAAGCTTTTGGGTACAACGTGTTTGTTCGCCACAATGAACCTGGCTCTTTGAATGACGCGGCGAAGTGGAAACTGATCGTTTCTGAACCTGATCTTCTCAAGGACTTCAAACCCACCAAAAAGAAGCAAACAATCATCGCACTGACAAAATTGGGTGACAACAGCCTCGAAACACTGGTTCATAACAACCAGGCGCATGACTATATCGCTAAACCTGTGTCGTCAATCTCTGCTACAGAAACGATTGATCGGGTTGCAAGGGGCGCCCCTCTTGGCCGGAAACTTCTAGCCAAGGAAAACCGGGCGGCGCCTGATTTTGTGGACTATAGTGCAGCGAGGGTTCTGGTGGCAGATGATAGTGCTATCAACCGAGAGGTCATCGTTCAGGCCTTGTCACGATTTACCATTGATCCCGTTGTTGTTGATGGCGGAAAAGCCGCAATTGAACACTTCCAGAAAGACAGATTTGATCTGGTATTCATGGATTGCAGCATGCCGGAAATAGATGGCTTTGAGACCACCGAACGCCTGCGCAGTATTGAGTTTGATCTGCTACGACAACGCACGCCTATCATTGCATTAACCGCCCATATCGCTGAACAAATCAGGTCCAGAGTTAAAGAATGCGGGATGGATGAGATTGTCACCAAGCCATTTACCATCAAAGCAATCGGAAAATGCCTGCAGAAGTGGCTACCTGACATGGTGCGGGGCGAAAACTCATCTGCTGAGGAGGGGTTCGCAAACTCTCAATTGTCAAATACAGTCAAACCTGACGCGGTAATTAATGAAGCCTTGTTGGATAATCTTCGTGAAATTGCGGGTGATGGATATGAAGACACGATTAAACAACTGAACCGGCTTTACGTTGACAATGCACCTCTTGCCTATGAGGTGCTGGAAGAAGTTGTTGCCGAGGGAAATGCAAAAGCAGTTGAGGAAGCTGCACATGCGCTCAAATCCATGAGCATGAATATTGGTGCAGCAACACTTGGAACTGAATGCCAATTGCTTGAAGCCGCTGCCATGGCCAAGGAACTAGATGAAGCACCAATAATGCTTGAGCGCGTCAGGACAGCATTTCAATGCGTCATGGATGCTGTGAGCACCCCGGAGGTACGGGAGCCGGAGCAAGTAAAATCACATTTGTGAGATGTTTTGATCTGTTGGCTAATTCTTAATCAACCTGTCCTACTATCGCGGCAGTAAGAGAGTTAAAGCCATGAGTAAGTATAAATCTGTCCTGTTGGTTGATGATGACCCAATTCAAGTGGCAATCCTGAATTCCTACTTTGCAGCGATGCAGGTGGAAACCGTTCACACAGCCCAAAATTCTGCCGATGGACTGGCAATCGTAAACGACAATGGAAATTCCGTTGATTTGATCGTAACAGATTTGCAGATGCCCGAAATGGACGGCATCGAATTCATGCGTCACCTGAAATCAATGGGATTTGCAGGCAAGATCGCAATCGTTTCCGGCGTAAAGAATGATCTTCTTCAACATGCCGGGCGACTTGCAAAAATGCATAGTCTTGAATTGATTGGCCAAATCTCCAAACCGATAACAAAAGCTGCGCTCGATTCAGTCTTTTTGAAAGAGACCAGCGCCAGAATTGATGTCTGTCATATGCATGATACCGTCATAACTGAGGAGGAATTTTCTCAAGCCATGGCAGAAGGCAATATTCTGCCTTATTATCAACCAAAAGTAGACGTCAAAACCGGACATGTGGTTGGTGCAGAAGCACTGGCACGGTGGTTTAAACCCGACGGGGAAATAATTTCGCCAGAGATTTTCATTCCGTTTGCAGAGCAAAACGGATTGATGACCGAACTAACGTTTTATTTGTTTGACAGGGTCATTGCCGACATACCCGGTTTTCTGGCTATCAACGCAAACTTGAAGGTTGCGGTCAACCTTGCGGCAAAAGACATCGGTAATGTGCATCTCCCGGACCAGTTATACAACCGCATGAAATCTGCCGGAATCACATCGAAAAACATCAGCTTTGAAGTCACCGAGGACAGCATTCTTGATCTCAATGCTGCCACTTTGGAAGTTTTGTCGCGCTTGCGCGTGTTGGATTTTGACGTGGCAATTGATGACTTCGGCACTGGCTCTTCCAATATTCAGACTATTCGTGACTTCCCTTATTCGGAACTGAAAATCGACCGATCCTTTATTTCCAACGCGGTAACGAATGCCTTTTCAATGGAAACAGTCCATACGGCGGTCTCATTGGCGCACAAACAAGGTATGCGAATTGTTGCTGAAGGGGTTGAGGATATGTCTACCTGGCAGCTGCTGCGCGAACTCAAAATCGAACATGCCCAAGGTTACCTGCTGGCAAAAGCAATGTCGGCAGATGAATTCATAGATTTCGTGGATGAAAACAAAAACGGAGTTTCTTTGGTCGCGGCTTAACCCCGTCTCACACCAATCGGGTCTTCATACAGATAGGCAATGCGCTCAACGGCATCCAGCAGAGGTTCGCTTGTTACATTCATTGAATGGCCATTTGCGTGAAGCACCATCTGCGTTCCATCTTTCCTTTTTCCGTGGCAAATGCCAACGTGCCCCCGCCAAAAAATCAGGTCTCCCCGCAGGAGGTTCTCATATGATGTGCCAGGTTCAATCTCTTCTCCAATGCTCGCAGCTTGCATGTCTGAATCTCGCATTACCTTTTCACCGCACATAAATTTTGCGAGTTTTAACAACCCCGAACAATCAACGCCAAAGGCGGTAGTGCCGGCCCATAAATAGGGTGTCTGCAGCAGCAACTCCGCGACCGATACATAGTCTGTTTCATGCTCAGTAACCGGCCTGATATGATTGGCAATGATTGCTTCGCCCGTTTCCAACATTGCATAACCGGTTCCGTGTGTTTCCTGTTCACCAACCACACGCAATCCACTTCCCATTGATCGCATACCCTTGTGTGGGAGCTTCAGGTCTGGTTCGGGATAAAAGAATGTCCGCGGCGCACAAACAACATGCGTGACGGGGCTTGGATCATAAACCAGTGTAGATGCTTCCAGCCAGCCAACATATCCATCGCGTTCTGCCTGTACCCAGGCCCACCCATTCTGCAGATCATGGACACTGACTGTTTCGCCATACATCAATTGTGTATCAATTGGACATGTCATTTCAGGCAAAGCACGTAATTCCGTAAAGGCGACCTTAATGGCTGCAGGGCTCCCGTCACTGGAAACGGTATTTCCTGCAGCATCGAGAAGGTTCAAGCGCCTATCAAGTGGGTCAAGTTTTGGCAGATTGGACATTAACTCAATTCCTCCCCTTTACTGGAAACGAGAACAGCTAATTGTTCCAGGTAAATCGCTCCTGCAACTGTACGGCGAATGATGACATTGCGATGATCGCGCTCATCACGCCTGCGATCAAGGAGGTCCATTTGCCCCATCGTATCAAGTGCTCTTGTGATCACTGGTTTTGTAACTCCCAACTGTTCCGCAAGCCGCCTCACCGTGTGTGGCGGCGGCTCCAAATACACAGACAACAAAATCGCGAGTTGGCGCTGCGTCAAATCCTGCGCTTTGTCGCGAACCTGTGCCAGTGCCACTGCGTGCCAAAGCTTGAGAGCCTGGCTGGATGAGATGTGCATATTCTGCTTGCAGAACACATAACTTCATTTCGCAAACGAAATCAATTTTGACATCTCCCCTCAATCACATTGAAGATGGCGCGGATACCCTGCGCCTCACCCCCGACTGGTGCCCATGGTCTGACAGTGGGAACCCAACCATAGATATCAAAATGGGCCCAGCTTTTAGCATTTTCGACAAATCGTGAAAGAAACAAAGCTGCTGTAATTGAGCCTGCAAAGCCACCAGTTGATATGTGATTTACATCTGCGACTTTGGATGAAAGCATTGATTGATAAGGCTGCCATAAAGGCATTCGCCACAATGGGTCGTGAACCATGAGCGATGCCTTACTTATCTGATCAGCCAGTTTTTCGTCATCGGTATAAAACGGCGGCAGATCAGGACCAAGGGCGACACGAGCGGCACCAGTTAATGTCGCCATATCTATCATCAGATCCGGCTTTTCCTCGTCTCCCAAGGTCAGGGCATCGCCAAGTACAAGTCGTCCTTCCGCATCCGTATTTCCAATTTCCACAGTTATGCCCTTGCGAGTTGGCAATATGTCGCTGGGGCGGAACGCATTGCCGGAAATTGCGTTTTCTACGGCAGGAACCAACAGACGCAGTCTTACCGGCAGCTTTGCATCCATGATCATTTGCGCAAGAGCTATGACGTTTGCAGCACCCCCCATGTCCTTTTTCATCAACGCCATTGAACTGCCAGACTTGATGTTGAGACCGCCGGAATCAAAAATCACACCTTTTCCGACCAGCGTAACCTTTGGATGAGAAGCTTTGCCCCATCGCATATCAATCAGGCGAGGGGCGTCACTACTTGCACGACCAACAGCGTGGATCATGGGAAAATTTTTCTTCAACAATGCATCACCCTTTGTAACCGTGCAGCTTGCCTTGTAAGTACGCGCAAGCCTGCGCACTACCGCTTCCAGTTTATCCGGGCCCATATCATTTGCCGGCGTGTTAATCAGGTCACGGGCGAGATAGGTTGCCGTAGCCGCTCGGGCGAGCTTACTTGTATCAACATTCTCGCCAGGCTTAATCCTGGCCGACGGTTTGGTCTTTGCTGATTTATAGGTTGAAAACCGGTATCCGCCCAACAACCAGCCAAGTGATGCAAGCTGCGGGTCCAAACCCTTGTTCGGGGCAAGTTGATAGTCTCCCGCTGGTAGTTTTGCTGCCAGTAAACCTGAAATGAATGGATCAGGATCAGCTCCCAAGCCAAAGAGAACTTCTCTGGTGCTTCCGTTACCATCCGCAACAGGCAGTATTTTTCCCGTTTGTCCATCAAACTCATTTGCTTTGGCCCAGACTTTTGTCGACTTGGACAATTGCCGGGATTTAGCCACTTCTCCCGGCTTCATGCACCTGACCGGGACCGGCTTCGTTCTTGATGTCGATATTGGCAGTTGCATCAAAATTTCTCCATTCAGCTTCGCGGCGGATCTATTAACCATCCGTTAGGGTTAACAGAATATTTATAGAAGAATCACTAATAGTCTGAATTCCATACTAATCAGGAAGTGTCGGTTGCATATGCAAAAAACCAGTTTTCTCAAAAAAACCAGTGCTATCAGCCTCGTCCTTGCTTGTGCCGTTGCGCTTTCTGCATGTGCAAAAGACCCAACTACTACCGGCTCTCTGCGTGGCGGTGGTAAGCCGATTGAGCAGATGACCGTTCAGGAATTGCAGAGTGCTACAAACCAAGTTGGGCGGCAGTACGAACGGGCACCGAAAGACAAGGCAATCGGCTTGCGTTACGCAAGTATCCTGCGAACAACCGGTCGAAATGAGCAGGCCCTGGCGGTCATGCAACAAGTCGTCATTCATCATCCCGAAGATAACAACGTTCTTTCTGCCTATGGAAAAGCACTGGCAGCAACCGGGAATTTTGCAAAGGCATTGAAAGTCATAGAACGTGCTCAACGCCCGGATCGTCCGGACTGGCGCCTGTTCTCCGCACAAGGAGCAATCCTCGATCAGCTGGATCGCTCGAATGAAGCCAGACTGCAATATCGCAAAGCGCTGGATATCGTTCCAAATGAACCATCTGTTCTTTCCAATCTCGGAATGTCTTATGTGTTAACCGGTGACCTGCGGGCAGCAGAAACCTACTTGCGCCGGGCTATCAAACAACCAGGCGCTGACAGCAGAGTACGCCAGAACCTGGCCCTGGTCGTTGGCCTCCAAGGCAATTTCCAGGAAGCGGAAACAATTGCCAGAGGCGAACTTCCTACAGCAGAAGCAGAAGAAAACATCGCCTTTTTACGCCAGATGCTTTCACAGCAGGGTGCATGGAACCTTCTCAAAAATACAGACAAGCCCCAAAAGGCTAACTGAACAGCCGCTTAGAGCGAATTTGCGGTAAACTTCAAAAGTGATACCCATTTTCTGGATTCAATAAAAAAAAGAAACGCTATTAGCGTCCGGCACCAATTGATAATTGGACTGCTGGATTTGCATCCCTTCATCCGGAAAATCGTGGTGAAGATCGTAAATGCGCACGAGCCCGGCCAACGTCTCATGACCCCATTTACATGGCTACTGAATATAAATGCGCGAGGATAAATCCAAGCTCTTCGGTCTGGCGAGACCGATCAGCTGGAAGGACCGCCCATAATCTGCATGAATGCAGGCCCAAGGATCACAGCGAAAAGGACCGGCAGGAAAAATAAAATCATTGGAACAGTAAGCTTGGGTGGCAGTGCGGCCGCTTTCTTCTCCGCTTCCGCCATGCGCATGTCACGGCTTTCTTGTGAAAGAGAACGCAGTGCAGTCGATAGCGGTGTTCCGTAACGTTCGGCCTGAATAAGCGCCATGGTAACAGATTTCACCTGCTCAAGGCCGGTGCGCTTGGCAAAGTTTTCGTGCGCCTGACGACGCTCCTGGAGATAGGAAAGTTCCGCAGTAGTCAATGTCAGTTCTTCAGCGAGTTCTGCTGATTGGATGCCGATTTCAACGGCAACCTTCTTCAACGATGCTTCAAGTGACATACCCGACTCAACACAGATCAATAGAAGGTCGAGTGAGTCAGGCCATGCCCTACGGATTGAAAGCTGGCGCTTCGTGACCTTGTTCTTTACCAGCATGGACGGCAAATAATACCCACCTGCGGCAGCGAACAACATAACTGCAAAATTCATGAACAATGAACGTTCTGCCGGAGAAATGGCAAACAGATAAAATGCAGCACCCATTGCAAAAATAATCGGAACGCCGACTTTGGCCGTCAAAAATATGTTGATGTGTGACGGTTGTCGGTATCCAGCCATCAACAAGTTCAGGAACGTGTTTTCGTCAGCAAGCGCCTTTTTCAAGTTGAGCTTATCAACCATTCTCTGGATAACGCTGTCATCCGACTGCTTGAGTCTGCCGCGAGTATCCTGCTCAGCAAGTCGTGCGCGCTCACGCGCGCGGATCTTGTCACGCTCTACAGCCACCGACTTCATTCTTTTGCCAAGAACATCTTGCTGCAACAATGGCAACGCAAGGGTAATAATGGTCGCAAAGACTGCAACTGCCGCCAGAATGGACAGCAATGCTTGTGGTTCAGTCAGTGTTCCAATAATTTGGCCCATTCTTTATGCATTCCCTTACGTTCAATCTTTTGGTTCCAAGACAAAGGATTTGTCTCAACCGCTCTTAGAAATCGAAGTTGATCATCTGGCGCATCACCATGACGCCAATAAACATCCAGATACCAGAACCCAGCAAAATCAGGTTACCAGTCTGCTCGGTAAACAGGAGGGTGATGTAGGCTGGAGTTGTAATGTAAATAAGAATTGTAACGATGATCGGCAACGATCCGATAATGCTGGCAGATGCTTTCGCTTCCGAAGACATTGATTTGATCTTAGCCTTCATCTTTTTGCGATCCCGCAAAACCTTGGACAGATTTCCCAATGCTTCCGACAGGTTACCACCTGCCCCTTGCTGAATCGCAATCACGATACCGAAAAAATTCGCCTCGGTCAGAGGAATGTTCTTGTAAAGCTTCGTCACCGCTTCTGTCATCGGGATCCCCATTTTCTGGGTTTCAATGATCTTCTGAAATTCCTCGCGAACCGGATCTTTGGCTTCAGCCGCAATAATGCCCATACAATCGTTCAATGGAAGGCCCGCTTTGATACCGCGGGTGATTACATCAACAGCATTTGGAAACTCATCGAGGAATGCATTCATTCTGCGTTTCTTTTTAAAGCCAACAAACCAGCGCGGCATGCCGAAAACACCGATCAGGAGCGCGGCTCCTGCAATAAGTGTGTTGCCGGACAAAATGAAGATAACAACCGAAAATACTATTCCGAACAATAAGCTGTAAACATAGAACTGCTTGACCGTTATGCTTATGCCTGCCTGTCGCATTTGATCCTTCAACCCTACCTTGTTTGGGTCTTTGGCTTTTGTGTTTTCTTCAAGTTCCTTGAGCGATTTTTGAACGGTTGTTCGCCGTTTTGCAGCATCGGCGACCCTCGCGTCCGCCTGGATTTTGGCATTCTTCCCTTCCTTGCCGCGACGAATTGTATTGATCTTGCGATCCTGATTTCGTTCCGTTTCAACGCGGTTAAAGAAGAACGCCCATAAGATACCGCCAACTGACAGGGTCACCAAGCCGACAAAAGCCAGAACAGTCATATCAATTCCAAACATCTAGACATTCCCTATATTTCGTCATTTTCCTGTGCGGAGGCATCCAACGCTGCAGCAAGGCGAACTTCTTCGTTATAGTATCTGGCCCGATCCCAGAAGGCAGGGCGACCGATGCCGGTCGACATATGTCTACCTCGAAGTTTACCGTTCGCATCTTCGCCTTCAATTTTGTAAATAAACAGATCCTGTGTGGTGATAACATCGCCCTCCATTCCGACTACCTCGGTAATGTGTGTGATCCGTCTTGAGCCGTCACGCAGACGTGCAGCCTGGATAATCACGTCAACTGAGCCGACAATGATTTCACGTACTATTTTCGCAGGAAGGCTAAACCCGCCCATCGCAATCATAGATTCCATACGGTTAAGACACTCGCGCGGTGTATTGGCGTGAATGGTTCCCATGGAACCATCGTGACCGGTGTTCATGGCTTGAAGCAAGTCAAACACTTCCGAGCCACGCACCTCACCAACAATAATGCGTTCTGGGCGCATCCGGAGGCAGTTTTTGACCAGGTCTGTCATGGTGATCTGGCCCTCGCCCTCCAGATTCGGCGGGCGTGTTTCAAGACGCACAACATGCGGCTGTTGTAATTGAAGTTCCGCTGAATCTTCGCAAGTAATAATGCGCTCTTCTTCGCCTGCATAAGCGCTCATACAATTGAGCAATGTTGTCTTACCGGAACCGGTACCGCCCGAGATAATGACATTACAGCGAACCTTGCCAATAACCTGAAGAAGGGTTGATCCTTCGGGTGTGATGGAACCAAACTTGACGAGTTGGTCAAGTGTCAGTTTGTCCTTCTTGAACTTACGAATTGTAAGTGCTGGTCCGTCAATTGCCAGCGGCGGCGCGATAACGTTTACCCGAGAACCGTCTGCTAGGCGGGCGTCACAAATCGGGCTGGATTCGTCGACCCTGCGTCCGACTTGGCTGACGATCCGCTGACAGATATTCATCAGCTGGGTGTTGTCACGGAAACGAACATTAGCTTCCTCGACTTTACCATCGACCTCGATGAACGCTCTTTTTGCACCATTGATCATCACGTCAGCAATGTCATCGCGCACGAGAAGCGGTTCCAAAGGACCATAACCCAAAACGTCGTTACAAATGTCTTCAAGAATTTCTTCCTGCTCGGCAATCGACATCACCAAGTTTTTGATGGAGATGATATCGCCGACAATATCGCGAATTTCCTCGCGAGCTGCCTCAGGGTCCATCTGTGCGAGCTGGCCAAGATCAATTGTATCAATCAGTGCGGAAAATATACTCGTCTTTGTGTCATAATATTCTTCCGACTTGTCATCGGCTACCGGCGCTTGTCTTGCTGGCGCTCTCGCAGGCACCTTTGCTGGCGCTGGAGCAGGCTGCGGCGTCGCAGGTGCTGCCGGTTGAGGAGCAGCAGGCTGCGGCGCGGCAACCGGTTGTTGCGGCTGGGGTGCCGGGGTTGCTACTGGTTGGTGGTCTACGCCACCGATATTTCCACCACGTTTGCCAAACATTGCTCTACTCAATCTCCATCCCAGAGGATATTACTTACTTCTAGCCAAGCTTGATATTCTTGAGGAATCCAAGCGGATTTTTCTTAGCCGATTTCACTTCAGCCTTGCCTGTCAGAACCTGGGTAAGGTTCAAGAGCAACTCAACAACCGGGCTTTTGCCGTCAGCTTCGGCAAGCATCTGCCCGTTGTTTGCAGCAATGCCGAAAAGTGCCGGTTCAAACGGTATGACCGCTGACGGTTCGATACCAATGGCATTGCTGAAATCAGCAATTGCAATTTCCGGACGCTTTGGAACGCCCGCGCGGTTGAGAACCAGTTTAGGCATCTCATCGTTGGGCCTGATCTCGGTAATCGTATCGACCAGATTTTTTGCGTTACGCAAGTTTGCAAGCTCGGGTTCTGCGGTTACGATGACTTCGTCGGCTGCAGCCAGGACCTGTTTGGTCCATCCGTTCCACTGATTGGGTATATCGGTGATTACACACGGTACACCCTTTTGCGCAGTTTCCAGGATTGATGAGAAAGCGTGAGACTCAAAATCATATGTGCGTTCCAGTGTTGAAGGAGCAGCCAACAGGTTAAGGTGCTCTGCACATCGGGCGAGCAATCGATCAAGCAGAATGTCATCTACCCGATCGGGTGAGAATACCGCATCTGCGATCCCCTGCGTTGGGTCCTGATCCAGGTTCATGTTTGCAGTGCCAAAAGCCAGATCCAAGTCTGCCAGAACCACCTCATTTTGATAAACCGATGAAATCGTCCAGGCAACATTATGACAAATGGTGGAAGAACCGCAGCCTCCCTTTGCTCCAATGAACGCGTATATTTTTCCGAGCGGACCGACTTCCTCGCTCATGAAGACATTTGAGATGGATAACATGATGTCAGCCATGGTAACCGGTGCCACGAGATATTCAGAAATTCCGTTCGCAATCAACTCTCGATACATGAGGATATCATTGAAGTGGCCGATAACGACAACCCGTGTATCTGCGTCACATACAGAGGCAAGTTTTCCAAGCTCCTCCATCAGCGCATCAGAGGTTTGACGCGATTCAATGATGATTAGATTAGGCGTTGGAGCGCTGCCATAATAATTTACCGCGCCCAGAATGCCACCCATATTCACCGAAGTGTGGGTCCGGGCCATGCGACGGTCTGTTGCGGCGGTTTCAAGCGTTTGCCTGACACCTTCAGTTTCACAGAAGCACTGGATAGTAATCCGCGGAATTGGCCGGACATCCGCAAGATCTCGTCTTGCGCCCGTTTCTTCCTTCGGCTCTGTGGCCATTTGATCTTGATTAACAGTTCCTGACATTATCGGTCCCTTTTAACGTCCAGAATTTTCTTTTTTACAGCAGGCTTGGTAACGCAGCAGTGCCATTTGAGCGCCAGTCGTTGATTACGTTGTCACGGCGTTCCGCATCAATAACGGACTGACCGCGCGGATTGATCAGGTCTTCTGGATTTGCGATCATCTCCGCCAGGTTATTTTGCGTGGCACAGCCGAAGTTTTCATAGTTCTGGTTTTCATGTGTATCCCGTAGATCGTCAGTCCATTGTCCGCAATTGCTGGCAACGGATGCATCAACTGCATCAAAAGCGATGCGTATTGTTGCAGCATCGCCGTGACTTGATGCGTGATAGCGACTTACTTTGATCTGATTCCGGTTAACACGCTCTTCCTTCATGTAGTTAATTATGTCGTGACCTACCCGTTGTGCAGCAGCTTCATTGTGAGAGCCTGCTGGAAGGAAGATGTGTATCGCACTTGCTCCAGAGCGGCGAAACCGCCCTAGAAAATCGGTTACCAAATTTTCCTGGCGAAACGACATCCCCCGCATATTGGATGAAACGATCATGTCTTCCGACACTTGCGATTGTGATACTACAATCGGGTGTTGCGTCCGATAATCTGTAGGAACAGACCCAACCGTGAAATGATCCTTGTTGTAGGATGCACACCCTCCGAGTACCAACGCCAGTGCAAGAGCAGGAGCGATTGATACACTGCGAATTTTTACTGGCTTGGAGTTCATTGAAGGTTCCACTTTTCTACTTACTCGAGACATTTTATTTGCTCCATTCAACACAGGGGTCATTTGAATATGAACCCTACTTTTCCGTGGTAACGGCCCTTTGGCAGTTGACCCTCAACTTTTCCGTAAACCCTGTTTAAACGACCCAAAAAGTTTGCCGCGCCATCGGCTGTTGGCTGAAAGTTGTCATCGGGACGGGCAAGCTTTGTTCGAGCTACAGGTCGCACCAGGTATGGTGTGGCAATGATTACGAGCTCGGTTTCAAAGCGCTGGAACTCACGGCTTCTGAACAAAGTTCCCAGAACCGGTATCTTACTCAATCCAGGGAAACCCGCTGCAGTCTGGCGAACATCATCTTTCAAAAGGCCGGCAAGAACCATTGAGCCACCAGAAGGAAGTTCAACAGTGGTTTCTGCCTGACGACGACGAATGCCGGGGGATGGGGAGGCGGCAACACCGCCGCGCGGGACGAATACCAAACCCTCAGTTGTTGGTTCGGAAACTTCCGTACGAATTCTCAAGCTGATGCGCCCTGGCCCCAGTACTACCGGAGTAAATGAAAGGGAAACCCCATACTCAACTTCTTTGAAGTTGTAAGTAACTCCGTCTTCGGACTCATCCTTGCCATCAGCAATGTTGTATTCGCCGCCCACTGCAAAAGAAGCAGTTTCACCGGATATTGCTGTCAAGGATGGTTCGGCCAGCGTTCTCAAAAGACCAGCGTGATCAATTGCACGAAGAACCGCGTTAATGCTCTCTCCCGCCAGATCCGGAATATTGTCCACTTGCGCTGCCGCCTGTAAGCGGGTTTGCCAGGGAAAATGGATTGTCGGTTGAAAATCCGGCTGCGATTTGACCGACTGACAATCCGGCAGCAGTCAGGTCAATTCCCAGCTGCTTAACAATCGTGCGTTGAATTTCTGCGATGGTTACTTTTAGGTGAACCTGATCTTCACCATCAATTCTCAGAAGATTGACGATCTGACTTTGTTGGCGCTCTTCCTGATCAAAGACAACGGTACCGCTACCTGAAGAGCCACCACTAAGGGATTGGTTGAACTGACCCGTTGTAGCTTCACCGCCCGATATAAATGCACGTGCAAGCTGAACAACACGAGCCGACGCTTGCGGCGTAGGCACTGTACCTGTCAGGATAATGTTATCGCTTACAACTTCAACCTTGACATCTGAACCGGGTACAAATCGCTTAAGGTTATCTTCCAGGCCGATGATGTCACGCTCAACATTCAGGTTGATGTTGAGAAGTTGGGCTCCACTGGAATCAAAGATGAAAAGATTGGTAGTGCCGACTTGCTTGCCAAAAATGTAAATACGGCGTGAGGTACGTGTTATTGCGTCGGCCACATCCGGATTTGCAACAAGAATGTCATGTGCATCGCCCGGCAAATCGATAACCATCGACTTGTTGAGACCCACTCGCACTGTCTGGGTTTTTCCGATCGAGGCACGCGAAATCTTAAGGTAGTTTGCCTGAGCAATACCGGATTGAGGTCCTTCAAGACAGCCTGTAAACAAAGCAGCAGAAAAAATAGCTGACCAGAGGAAAACCTGTTTCAACTTACGCATCTTACTAATCCCCATCTGGATTGAATTCTCGTTCTCAGTTGGCATTTGATGTCCCCGCGATAACGTCTTTGGAGTTGCCATATTTAATGACGCGGATGCGACCGCTTCCGCGGCTTCCGCTGAGCAGATAATTCGCAGATGGCCCTGCTTCCTCACCGCTGTCCTCAAGTGAGCGCAAAGCCAGGGTAAGACGGTCGGCCATCTGTTGCGCTACGGTCAGGATTTTCGCCTGATCCGGGGAAAGTTGCAGTGTAGCCGTTTCACCAACCACAACGGGCTCGCCATTTTTCTCTTCAATGGTCTGGTCAATTGCCAGTACTTTTACGTTTTCGAGAATTGTCTCGGTGATAAATTCGCCATCGCCATTGCTGTCATCGCGCCGTGTCATGATTACATCGACGTGGTCATTCGGAAGAATAAAACCACCGGCACTGGTTGCGGTTGAGATGGAGGTAGCAATCGCCTGTTTCCCGGCTGGAAGAATGGCGGACATGTAACCCTCGCCGGAGCGACCCAATTTTGCTTCTCTTATGGGCTCGCCTTCGAAGAAGGGGGTGCGTACCAAAGCTGGCTTGTCACTGAGCCCAAGGCCATCGGGGGCCTGATCACGTACAATATAGCCTTCAACGATTCCTTCTTTGGGCCATTGGCGCCATTCCAGCATTTCATCCCGGAGCGAAGTACCCAGCGGGATGTCTCGAACTGCGACCAAAACCTCTTCAAGTTCTATTTGAGGACCACGCTCCACAATTTGCGGAGCAACTTGAGGCTGGTCAGACAGGTTCAACGCCAAAAATCCCGCGCCAACTGCCGCGACACCTGCCACACCTAAAATTGCAAGTTGCGCTAATTTCATTTGTTACCTCATCAAATACTAAGGTCCATCGGCGGACCCGGCTTCGATGCATGTTGCGCTGGCAATCGTGTATTTAGGGTTAATAAAATGCTATTTTTTTTGGTAAATGAAATGCTAATCCCTGCGCTCACTCAAAATAAAAACTCGGCAAGCCAGGTTCAGGGATTCACGAATGCAGTTTGCAGAACTATAAGGTTCCGGCAACTTTGAATACATGCTGCATCCAGGGTGTGTAGGGGTAAACAAGAAGCGCGCCCATGCCCAAGGCTATTCCGTAGGGAACTCCGTTTTCAGTTTTGTGGATCCTTGCCACCCATTCCATTCTGTCGAGCGCCAGCGGCAAGGCCCTTGCCCGAAACAAAACTACCGCAAGAGTCCAGAACGGCAACCAAATATGGATGAAACATAAATATAGTCGAGAATGTGCTCCCAACCGAACCATAACGCGGTTGAAGCCGCGAGTTTTGCGTCACCCGCCACCAATTGCGCCAAATGAAAACAAGGTAAAAACCAACCAGAAGAACCAAAACAAACATCGCCCAGTGCCACATTATAGCTTCCCAACTGAACCCCATCAGCAATGCAAGCACCATGAAGCCACCCATAAGGATGAGCGATATCTTGTTCGATATCGTCATTGAGACGAGGTCAGAGACTGCCGCATAAATCATCAGGAAGGGAAAAAAACAGGACTAGGCTTTGTTCAAGCATGACACAATTCCATGATAAATCTGGTTCTTCGACGCAGTATTAATTGGAAACCCTGTACATTGGATTAACGCCGCTTGATGGGGGATTAACGGCCGCTTGATGGGGGATTAACGCCGCTTGATGGGGGATTAACGCCGCTTGATGGGGCGGGCGGCATAAAAAAGGCCGGCAGTTTGACTGCCAGCCCTCGCATTCAATTATACGTTAGCTATTAGGAAGCTACTACGAGCTTACCATCGATTGAATTGAATGTAGCGTTCAAGCCTGTACCCAGGGCAGATGCGCCACCGATGATTGCAACAGAGATAAGTGCTGCGATCAGACCATATTCAATTGCTGTTGCGCCAGATTCATTTTTTACAAAGCGTGCTACGAGTTTCATTTTAGTGCTCCTTAAACTCAAAGTGTTATTCACTGTTCTTCGATCAAGTTGTTCCTGATCTGGCGCCAATATACGCAGGAGGAATTGAGAAGAGTTTAACAGTAATGGTTAGCGAAAGATTAAATGAGATTTGCCCTCGCCAAGGTTAACAAACCATACAAATTGATGGCAACTCGAGCTATTCGTTTGCCCGGTTATTTCAGCAAATACAACCAAAGATCAAAGGGCAGCATGCTCGCCTTCCAGGACTTTCGGGGTGGTGCATCCATTATCTCAAAGGGCTTTTTTCTGGCCAATTTTGGCAACTCTATTATGCAGCCCTATTATAAAGGCTCAATTTGGATAAGGGTTTTTCCCGGAGTTAAGGCTTCGTTCACCAAAATAAACGATACTCCGATTGAATTATTTTGGAGCGAAACATGTTCAAATTCACTGCCGCACTGTTTGTTGCCGGTTCTCTTCTTGGTGGGGTCACCACCAACACATCTTATGCGACCGAGCAATCAGGCTCGAAACAATCTGTTATAGTGACCGTAGACCAGGCAAAAGTATTCAGGATATCCCGCCCTGCAGCAACGATCATTGTTGGCAATCCAGCGATTGTGGATGCAACGATCGAAGATGAGCAAACGCTGGTACTAACCGGACGTTCATTTGGGGTGACCAACCTTATTGTCCTGGACATCAAAGGTGATGCCGTAATCGATCAACCTGTTGTTGTACGAGGCAGTGAAACAAACACGGTCCGGATTTATCGTCGTAACAGTCGAGAGACCCTTGCTTGCGCTCCAGTTTGCGAACCTACTCTGACAATCGGTGATGACAACACCGCCTTCAATTTCGCGTCGGGTCAAATTCAAACGAGGAATCAGCTTTCAGAAGCGAATTCCAACTAAACCTTTTCGATTGATGTTCATTAGAAATGCCGGTCTGATTTTCAGATCGGCATTTTTGTTGATTGCCAAACCTGAAAACCAATCACATTACATTTATACTCAAAACACCCGGAAACCCGAATTTTGAGTATAGGATTCTTCTTTTGATCCTTGCACTTATCCGAAAACCGGTACCCACTTTTCGGGTGCAAGGAGTATAGAGCGTTTTGCGCTCAATCAAAACAGGTGATCTAAATAAAAACCGGGTTAGCAATAGGTTAACGAATATTCCTCTTGACCGACAAACTTGTAAAGAAAGCTGAAACACTCGTCTGCTACTATCGGGTCAAACGCAATCCAGATTTGAGGCTGATATCGTGAAGCGATTCAAACTATTCCAAATGCCAAAAGGCATTAAACGATTCGGGAAAGATGAAGACGGTGTCACTGCTGTTGAGTTTGCCATTGTTGGCGGACCATTTTTTCTTCTGATTTTCGCAATCATCGAATCATCATTATTCTTCTTTGCTACTCAGTACCTTGAAACAACGGTCGACGATGTGACCCGTCTGTTCAGAACCGGTCAATTCGACGCCTCCACCACAGAGCAGGAGTTCCGCGATGAGTTTTGTGATCGTCTAATTGTGTTGCTCACATGCGCAGAAGTTCGAACCGATGTGAGAGTGGCTGCATCATTTGATTTGCTTGATGACCCAGATGGCCCGGATGCAGATGGAAATCTTCCCGATGATGCATTTCAACCGTCTGGTCCTCTCCAGATCATTCAGGTGAGCGCGCAGGCAAAGTGGCCGGTTTACACGAATTTTGCGGCTCCAATGTTGCATACCCCCAACGGAGACTACGCCCTAATTCGTGTCGTCGCAGTAGCACGAACTGAACCATTCTAAGGCTTGTCCCAATGGCTATCCATTACAGGAAAAACAAGATGAATTTGCTAATCTCAAAAATCTGTTCCAATGCACTGGTTGAGCGCTATGCGAAGGACAACAAAGGTGTTGCGGCAATTGAATTTGCATTTATCGCACCGGTTTTAATTCTGTTATTTATCGGAACGCTCGAAATTTCTTATGCAGTTGCTGTGGACCGAAAAGTCTCTCGTGTTTCAAGCACCATTGGCGACTTGATTACCCAAGATGACCAATATACAGCAGCCGAACTCAGCGAGCTGTATAAAGTAACAAAGCGTATCATGTTGCCTTATGAGGAGCCGGCGGACAACCTGAAGATTTCTGTAGTCGGTATCACAATAGCAGGTGGCAAAGCCAAGGTTGACTGGTCTGATGCTTATCAGGGTGGCGAAAAACCAGCTCCCGGTTCAATCTACCCGGTACCCGCCAACATCAAAATTGATGGAACAAGCCTGGTGACTGCCAAGGTCACACTGGATCATAAGCCTGCATTCAGCTTTGTTGGTTATCAAGATGGAAGGCTAACGTTTGACAGTTCTTCAATATCATTGTCTGAACAGATGTATTTGCGCCCTCGCCTCAGCGTGGCTGGTGTAGAGTGCAGCGATTGCAACTAGTGGATTGATTCAAACATTTGGAACCCGTTTTCCGAGACCTCTCATCCAAATATTTGAATCTTAAAATCCACTAGAAAACAATACCTTGCTAGTGGTCTTTACGTTCGAAACAAATGATAAAGAGTTCGCCGCAAAGGGACTCATTTGTTTCGAACGGACCACTAGATACAATCTGATTGCTATTCGGCTTTTTGCAGTTCCAGGGACGGGTCTTCATCCGTCCCTTTTTCTTGTTCGGTTTTGAAAAAGCCGCTTAGGCTTTCAAAGCGATCTGCACGGGCTGCTGTAAACCCTCCGCCGTATACCGGCTCAATTGAATCATACGCCACCGGATTACGATTAAACAGATTGACCATCAAGTCCCTGAGCAGGTTCTTGACCTCGCCTGGCAGATTTTTGCGAACGACATGCGGACGATGCGGGATAGACGGAGATTTCCACAATACTTCATAAGCGACCTTGTTCTCTTCATTGTGGTTATTGATAAGCCGCCGCAACGTACCCCTGGAAAAGCCGTCAGATGGGTCACCGTTCAATGAGCTCCAGCCAAACAAAATATCGTACTGCCGATCGAGAAACGCTTTTTCGGTTTCCTGGGAAGTCACTTGTGCCTGAAAGTTTATGTCATCAACTGGCAAGGATGGTTGGTCTCTGGCCAAAAGGTATCTGACCAGATTTTCGCCGATGACTGAACCGCTGGACAGGATTCCAACCTTTACGCCCACGATTTTGCTTAGAGAGATGTTTTCTCCATGACGGGCGATTGCTACCAGGTGATACGCGTCGGAACTGTCTGAGGCGCGAGGAATGACAAGCGGCTCTACACATTCACAGATGCTGTGCAGGAGGGAATATCCGGTGGCTGAAAGCATTGCGTATTCAATCCTGTCATCTTTCAAAGCGTCCATGATTGATGTGATCGATGCTGCCGGAAAAATCTCCACGTCCATGCCAAGAGCATTTGCAACCGCACTTCGAAATGGCTCCGAGCGCGCCAATACTCCGGTGATATCGCCCTGGCTTACAATCCCAATCCTGAAAACACCAATATCTTCCCGCCAATCGGCTTCTCCGGCTTCGCTTAAACCAACAAAAATTACACCAACCATGAATAGTCGAACCACATGTCCGGCAAGCCGGTTTGATAGATAACTCATGTTTGGACCCCTGAAGTGAGAATCAATTGCGGATTGTTAGCACGAATTGCATTTGCATGGGCCCTTATCCTCTCCCGCGAACCTTGAGCATCGGCCTCCAGGTTTACGGAACGTTTACCAAACAATCAGCAATCAGCACTGCTGCTTGATTCATTTGTCACCGCTTAGGCGAGATTTATCATTTCAAGCGCATAATCCGGCGCAAATTATCCATCGGGTTCATGTCGGGAAATTATCATGTGGCGTTATGTAATTGGTTTAGGGATTGCAGGACTTGTAAGTGCACAAATTCTGATCGCGCATCTGGAAAACAAGTCAAAGCTGGCTGAAGCCGAACCTATTGCGGTAAATCAAACTCAGCAGCCGACACAAAATGTTGCCACAACAACCGCATCAAATTCATTTAGCTATGCAGGCCGAAAAACGAAGATAGATATGGACAATCGTGGTCACTTTGTCACCAGAGCAAAGATGAATAATCGGTCTGTAGAGGTTCTGGTTGATACGGGCGCGACCAGTGTAGCAATCAACAAGAGTACTGCGCGACGGCTTGGAATTCATCTAGCGAAGGCAGACTTCAAATATGAGGTCAGCACCGCCAACGGCAAAACCAAAGCTGCACTTGCGGTGATCGACCGTATCCAGATTGGGCGGGTTGAGGTTAAGAATGTTCGAGCTGCTGTCCTTGAAGACAAGGCCTTGAATAGTACTCTGCTTGGCATGACCTTTTTGAAGGAACTGAAGGCTTTTGAGGTGAGGGACAAGCAGCTAATCCTCACCCAGTAGGTCTCTTAAGATCATGTTGACGCATGTTGGTTATACTGACATCAACTGGCGATTCTCCCATAAAGTGAGGACTTATGTTTCCCAATACAACTCCAGCAGTTGCCCCGAATTCACAAGCATTTGAAAATTCCCCTTTGGTTAAACCAACCGGCTTTCGCGAATACGACGCAAGATGGTGGTTTGGGCACCCGGAATCTGACAAGGAGCCAGAGCTCAATTTGATGGGTATTCAGGCGCTTGGCATGGGTTTGGGAACGCTCATTCAGGAACTTGGGGCAGGGCCCGATATTGTAACCGGACACGATTATCGAAGCTATTCGATGTCAATCAAACATTCACTAATCACCGGCCTTATGGCGGCAGGTGCCAGGGTCAAAGATATCGGATTGGCACTTTCACCGGTCGCTTACTTTGCGCAATTTGAACTTGATGTACCCTCTGTCGCGATGGTAACAGCATCCCACAATGACAATGGCTGGACCGGAGTCAAAATGGGTTGCGAAAGACCCCTTACCTTTGGCCCCGATGAGATGGGTCGTTTACGTGACATCGTGCTCGGCGGTGACTGGAAACTGAGTTCCGGTGGCGCATATGAATTTGTTGAGGGTTTTGCCGAACGCTACATTGCTGCACACACAGATCGCACACCATTTGAGCGCAAAATCCATGCGGTCATTGCATGCGGCAACGGAACAGCTGGCGCATTTGCACCGCGTGTCCTGGAACAATGCGGCGTGGAAGTCGTACATATGGATACTGAGCTTGATCACTCTTTCCCGAACTATAACCCAAATCCAGAAGACATGGTAATGCTGCATAAAATGCGTGATCGTGTGCTGGAAACCGGCGCAGATGTGGCGCTGGGGTTTGATGGAGACGGTGATCGTTGCGGTGTGGTTGACAATGAAGGCGAAGAGATTTTCGCCGACAAGGTCGGTGTCATGCTGGCGCGCGACATTTCTGCGGTCATGCCGGAATCTACTTTTGTCGCTGATGTGAAGTCTACTGGCCTGTTTTTGACCGATCCGGTTTTACAAGCTCAAGGTGCCAAAACAGATTACTGGAAAACAGGACATTCTTACATCAAACGCCGGGTCAATGAACTTGGTGCGATTGCCGGTTTTGAAAAATCCGGCCATTTCTTTTTCAATTCGCCAATCGGCAAGGGATATGATGACGGGATTGTAACTGCGCTTGCTGTCTGCGACATGCTTGAACGCAACCCTGAAAAAACAATGGCGGATCTTCGCCGCGAACTTCCGACAACCTACGGTTCCCCTTCCATGTCACCTTATTGCTCTGATGAAACAAAGTATGACGTCGTCGACCGGGTGGTAAAACGCTTCGAGGGGATGCATGCAAAAGGCGAGAAAGTAGCTGGCCAATCAATCCGTGATCTTGTAACCGTCAATGGTGTGCGGGTAGTCGCGGAAGATGGCACCTGGGGACTGGTAAGAGCCTCGTCAAACGAACCCAAATTGGTGGTGGTCGTTGAAAGTCCGGTATCGGACGCCCGCAAAATTGAAATGTTTGAGGCGGTTGACGCCATTTTGCGGGAGAATGAGGAAGTTGGCGAATACAATCAAAAGCTATAGCGAGAGTTTTGCACTTGCTAACGCCTTTACAATTTCGCGCGGCACCAAGACCCATGCTCATGTGGTTCGGGTTGAAATTTCCGATGGCGCTCACACGGGTCAGGGCGAATGTGTCCCATATGCCCGTTACGGCGAGAGCGTTGAAAGTGTGATTGGGCAGATTGATGCCCTGCCTGATGATGTAACGCGCGAAACCCTCCAGACACTCATGCCAGCAGGCGCTGCGCGAAACGCAGTTGATTGTGCCTTTTGGGACCTGGAAGCAAAGCAAACCGGCACCCCGGTTTGGCAACTGGCCGGACTTGATGAACCGAAAGAGCTTGTCACCGCCTATACCCTGTCTCTCGAAGACGCTGATGTGATGCGCAAAAATGCCAAAAAGAATGCATATCGACCGCTTCTGAAACTTAAACTCGGTACACCGAATGACATCCCGCGCCTCGAAGCTGTTCGCGATGGTGCGCCCAAATCCACAATCATGGTTGATGCCAATGAAGGCTGGGAAATCCCGACACTGCTTGAACTTCAGCCAGCCCTTGAAAAAATTGATGTTGCGCTGATTGAGCAACCGCTACCGGAAGCCGATGACAATGCGCTTTTAGGCACCAGGATCAATCTCCCGATTTGTGCCGATGAATCCTGCCATACTTCCGATGGCCTTGCGGATCTTGAAGGCAAATATGATGTACTCAACATCAAACTCGACAAAGCGGGAGGCCTCACCGAAGCACTGAAAATGAAGAAGCTGGCCGAGGAAATGGGCTTTACGATATTTATCGGTTGTATGGTTGGATCTTCGCTGGGCATGGCTCCAGCCACGCTTTTGGCGCAGGGTGCCAGTTTTGTGGATTTGGATGGTCCACTGTTACTTGCAGAAGACAGGCCGCATGGACTTCGTTATGAAGGCTCAACAGTTTATCCACCTGCAAGCAAGTTATGGGGTTAGTTATGTCGCGAACCGTATATGTGAATGGCGATTTTGTTGCCGAAGAAGAGGCCAAAGTTTCGATCTTTGATCGTGGTTTTTTAATGGCCGATGCCGTTTATGAGGTTACAACCGTCCTTGACGGCAAGCTGATTGATTTTCCGGCTCACCTGGCACGTCTTAAGCGTTCCCTCAATGAGCTTGATATGGATGAGCCTGCGCAAATGGCTGATCTGCTTGATGTTCACCATGCATTGGTCGAAAAAAATGGCCTGGAAAACGGTATGATTTATCTTCAGGTTACAAGGGGCGTTGCAGACCGCGATTTTGCGTTTCCGGCTGCAGGAACACCAACATCTGTGGTTTTGTTTACCCAGGCCAAGAACCCGCTTGATAATCCGTTGTATCAAACCGGTGCAAAGGTAATTACGGTGCCGGATCAACGCTGGGGACGCCGCGACATCAAGACAACACAACTGCTCTTTCCGTCACTTGCCAAAATGATGGCCAAAAAGGCTGGCGTTGATGATGCCTGGCTCGAAGAGGACGGCACCATTAACGAGGGGACTTCGAACAACACCTGGATTGTTACAAAAGACGGCAAGCTGGTGACACGCCAGCTTTCCAATACCATTCTTCACGGTATTACCCGCAAAGCGGTTAAGCGCTGTGCCGAACTGCTGCAAATGGATGTGGAAGAGCGCCCGTTTACAAAAGAAGAAGCAGCGGACGCGTCAGAGGCTTTCTTTACCTCTGCATCGGCATTTGTGTGTCCGGTCGTTGAGATTGACGGCAACAAGATTGGTAACGGCAAGCCCGGTGCAGTTGTTTCAAAACTGCGTGATATCTATCTTGAAGAAGCCTGTAAAGCAGCACTTTAAACAGGCTTTTGACCTCAAAACCAAAATTCCAACTTCCATCTTTTCGCCCGGATGTTAGGTTCGGAAAAAGTGGAGGAATTTTATGCCAACCAATGTTGCGCTAACCGGTCTGGCCCGTGATCTTGAAGCGCGGGCTGAAACCGGAAAACCTATTCGCATAGGCCTGGTTGGTTGCGGAGAGATGGGGACCGATGTGGTGACCCGCGTAGCCCATATGAAAGGTGTGGAAATTGCCGCTGTCTCCGACCGGAGTGTTGGTCGCGTAAACCAGGCGATGGAAATTGCGTTTGGTTCTGATGAAAACGGCAAACCGGTTGACAGCGAAACGGCAATGACTGCCGCAATCGAAGCAGGAATGCTTGCGATCACACAAGACAGTTTGATGATTGCCGAAAATCCGCTGATTGACGTGGTGATTGATGCAACCGGTGTTCCGGCTGTTGGCGCTGAGATAGGTCTGCATGCCATGGAACATGGCAAACATCTCACCATGATGAATGTCGAGGCGGATGTCTGTATTGGTCCCTATCTCAAATCAGAGGCGGACCGGCTGGGTGTTGTCTACTCGCTTGGAGCGGGGGATGAACCGTCTTCCTGCATGGAACTGATAGAGTTTGTCTCTGCAATGGGGCATGAAATTGTCTGTGCCGGGAAGGGCAAAAACAATCCGCTTAATTTTGATGCGGTTCCCGACGATTACCAGGAAGAGGCCGATAGGCGAAACATGAATGTGCGCATGCTGGTGGAGTTTGTTGAAGGTTCCAAAACCATGGTGGAAATGTGCGCCATCGCCAATGCCACCGGCCTGGTTCCCGACAAGGCAGGCATGCATGGACCTGCAGCATCTTTGGGTGATTTATCTTCAATCCTCATTCCTGAAGCAGAGGGTGGTGTGTTGTCACAAAAAGGATGCGTTGATTATTCCGTTGGAAAGGGAGTGGCGCCCGGCGTGTTTGTAATTGCCGACATGTCGCATCCGCGCATCTCGGAGCGGATGGAAGATTTGAAAATGGGGGAAGGTCCGTACTTCACCTTTCACCGCCCCTTTCATCTCACTTCGCTGGAAGTCCCGCTGACCTGCGCGCGATCTGTGCTTTATGGCAAGGCAGACATGGTTCCGCTTTCAAAACCGGTGGCCGAGGTCTGTGCTTTGGCGAAGAAAGATTTGAACCCTGGCGACACGCTTGATGCGGTTGGTCAGTACGGTTATCGCGCCTGGGTAATGTCTGTTGGAGAAGCTACCAAAAATACTGCCATACCGTGCGGTCTTCTGGAGCGCGGAACGGTTACCAAGCCCATCGCAAAAGGTGAGTTGATCACTTTTGAAAATGCCAAAGTGGCAGAAGGCTCCAAAATTGCAGCCCTGCGGGCACGGCAAGATGAAATGGTCGCAAAGCTGTAAATGCTGCGAGTCTGCCCATAAAATGTATGGTTTACGGTTTACCCCTGCGTCATGCTAGAGTATCCGTTCATTCAGAACAGCGACAACGCCTTTGAAGTTTAACTCGAGTTCCGTTCAAGGAAAAACCACAATGCCTGTCGAAACACCGCTTCTCGACACAGTTCAGTTGCCTGAAGATCTGCGCAAGCTTGATGAAAATGACCTGCCGCAGTTCGCAGAGGAATTGCGTACTGAAACGATTGATGCGGTGTCTCAAACCGGCGGCCATTTGGGCGCAGGCCTTGGGGTCGTAGAGCTAACCACTGCAATTCATTATGTCTTCAATACACCTGATGACCGCCTGATCTGGGACGTCGGTCATCAATGCTATCCACACAAGATCATAACCGGCAGACGTGACCGTATCCGCACCATTCGCCAGAAAGACGGATTGTCAGGGTTCACCAAAAGGGCTGAAAGTGAATATGATCCGTTTGGCGCGGCGCATTCGTCTACTTCGATTTCAGCTGGCCTCGGAATGGCTGTTGCACGCGAACTCAAAGGGGGTGATAACAACGTAATTGCCGTAATCGGTGATGGCGCAATGTCAGCAGGAATGGCTTTTGAAGCGCTCAATAATGCCGGTGCGATGGATGCCCGGTTGATTGTGATCCTCAATGACAATGACATGTCAATTGCCCCGCCTACCGGTGCCATGAGTGCGTATTTTGCCCGTCTCGCAACTGGCCGCACTTATATGGGTATGCGCGACATCGGCAAAAAAATGACCGCCTATCTTGGCAAAACGATTGATCGCGCGATTACCCGGGCGGTTGAGCATGCGCGCGGCTATGTTACCGGCGGTACGATGTTTGAGGAGCTTGGCTTTTATCACATTGGTCCGATCGATGGTCATGATCTGGCTTCACTCATTCCGGTATTGCGCAACGTCCGCGACAACGCAAAGGGGCCGGTGCTCATTCACTGCATGACTGAAAAAGGCCGTGGTTATGCTCCTGCGGAAGCTTCGTCCGACAAATATCATGGCGTCTCGAAATTCGATGTGGTGACCGGCACACAAGCAAAAGTGACACCCAATGCTCCATCTTACACCAAGGTCTTCGGCCAGTGCCTCGTTCAGGAAGCAGAAGAAGACGAAAAAATCGTCGGAATTACCGCCGCCATGCCTTCCGGCACCGGCCTCGATATATTTGGCATTGCATTTCCTGATCGAACCTTTGACGTCGGAATTGCAGAACAGCATGCTGTAACTTTTGCGGGCGGATTGGCAAGCGAAGGCTACAAACCTTTTTGCGCGATTTACTCGACCTTTCTTCAACGTGCCTATGATCAGGTGGTTCACGATGTGTCTATTCAAAACCTGCCGGTTCGTTTTCCAATAGACCGTGCCGGGTTTGTCGGTGCTGACGGGCCAACCCATGCAGGTTCTTTCGATACTACTTATCTCGCGACGCTTCCGAATTTTGTGGTGATGGCGCCCAGTGACGAGGCCGAGTTGAAGCATATGGTTCGCACCGCGGCTGCCTATGATGACGGTCCGATTTCGTTCCGTTATCCGCGTGGCGAGGGGGTCGGTGCGGATATGCCCGAGCGCGGTGAAATCCTTGAAATCGGCAAGGGCCGGATTGTTCGGGAAGGAAACCGTGTTGCACTTTTGTCTTTTGGTACGCGTTTGCAGGAATGCCTTTTTGCGGCGGAGGAACTTGAAAGTTTCGGGCTTTCCACCACTGTTGCTGATGCGCGGTTTGTAAAACCGTTGGATCAAGATCTGATCAACCAGCTTTGCCGTAATCACGAAGTGCTGATTTGTGTTGAAGAAGGCGCGGTTGGCGGGTTCGGATCACACGTTGCACAGCATCTTGTTTCATCGGGCGCACTTGATAATGGCCAGCTTAAGTTCCGCACTCTTTTCATGCCTGATACCTACATCGAACAGGCAAGTCCGGGTGACATGAATTCAAATGCCGGTCTTGATCGCGATGGCATTGTAAAAAGTGTATTCGAAGCATTGGGGCGTGGCGGTGAAGAAGCCATTCGGGCATAACGCTTTGGCGCGCCTGAGTTTAACTCCGTAGATTGTCAGCCGAGATTTCGGCTGCAAGGTCAGCAACAACCGCATCGAGAACCAAAAACCCCTTCTGGGAAACCCGAATGCGAGCTTCTTCAAGCCGTTCGATCATGCCGATGTTTTCCAAAAATGAAATTTTCTCATTATCCAGTGCGGACCCTGATACTTCCTCGAAACGCTTTACATCAATTCCTTCGGCAAGTCGAAGTCCCATCAGCAAAAACTCGTCCGCCCATTCATCACGGGAAAGTGTCAGTTGCTCTTCAATACCGTGGCCATCCACCATGGATTTTTGCCACCAGTCTTCCGGGTTGCGGAAGGTAGCGGTGGTCGTCCGCCCTTCATTGGTTTGAAGCCGTCCATGTGCGCCGGGCCCAATGCCTGCATAATCCTGACCCCGCCAGTAAACAAGATTGTGGTGGCATTGGGCGCCAGGTTTGGCATGGTTTGAAATCTCATAGGTTTCAAATCCGGCCTTGGATGTCACCATCTGCGTCAACTCATAAAGTTCTGCCGAGCGATTTTCGCCGGGCGGTTTGATTTTGCCAGCATCACGCAGATCGTAAAACGGCGTACCCTGTTCAATGGTCAATTGATAAAGCGAGAGGTGATCAGCCGCGAGGCTGATCGCCGTTTCCAGTTCCCGCTCCCAATCTTCCGGGCGCTGATCCGGGCGCGCATAGATCATGTCGAAAGATATGCGGGGGAAATGCTCGCGCGCGGTTTCGATTGCGGCACGTGCTTCGTCAGCATTATGGAGACGTCCAAGAAATTTAAGCTGGGCATCGTCCAGTGACTGAACCCCGAGCGAAACACGGTTTACCCCGGCTGACCGATATCCGACAAACCGGGTAGCATCCACACTTTGCGGGTTTGCTTCCAGTGAAACTTCCGCATTGCCGGACAGAGTCCAGTATTTGGCAATTGCTTCCAGAATTGTTGTGACCGTCTCAGGTTCCATCAAAGAAGGTGTGCCGCCGCCAAAAAAAACGCTTGTAACGGTTCGCCCGGGCGATATTGAGGCCATATGGGAAATTTCGTTTACATAGGCTTCTACGAAAAGTTTCTGGTCCACCGGCTTGTGGCGGACATGGGAATTGAAATCGCAATAGGGGCACTTTGCCGCGCAAAATGGCCAGTGCACATAAACGCCAAATGCAGGGTCGATGATCTCATTCATGATTCAACGAGGCACTCGGCTGCAAATTTTGAAAACGCACGCGAGCGGTGAGAAAGCGCTCTTTCAGGGGCTGTTGCGCTCCAGCCATGCTTTTCTTCCGCAGTCATTTCTCCAAAGGTTCGTATATGCCCCTCCGGCTTGAATATCGGGTCATAACCAAATCCCGCATCGCCCTTGGGCGGCCAGACGATTTGACCCTCAACTTCGCCGCGAAAATATTCCAGATGACCATCCGGCCAGGCGAGGCACAAAACAGCGACAAACTTTGCGCCACGATGGTTCGGCGATATTGCGTCCCGGGCTTTCAGTGCCGCTTCAACTTTCCCCATAGCCATTGGAAAATCTCTACCGGAACCATCATCCTTTTCTGCCCAGTCGGCAGTGTGGACCCCGGGCTCGCCATTCAGTGCATGAACACAAAGACCCGAATCATCCGCTAAAGCCGGCAAGCCCGTTGCATGCGCAGCAGACAAAGCCTTGATTGCAGCATTCTCTTCAAAGGTCGTACCGGTTTCTTCGGGTTCGGGCAGCCCAAGTTCCGCTGCTGATGAGGCAACGAACCCAAACGGAATGATGAGATCATTGATCTCTTCCACTTTGCCTGCATTATGCGTGGCAACTATAATTTCTCGTTCGGTCAGTTTTCGCATGCTCAGGGTCAACTGCTCATGTTTTGAAGGTCTGCGAGCTTGCCTATGCCATCTGTGGCAAGATCAAGCAAAGCACTAAACTCATCCCGGCTAAACGGCGCGCCTTCCGCTGTGCCCTGAATTTCGACAATGCCGGCCTTGCCTGTCATGACAAAATTCGCATCCGTCTCAGCATCAGAATCTTCTGCATAATCGAGATCAAGTACCGGTGTACCCTTGTAAATTCCGCACGAAATAGCAGCCACATTGTCGGTCAGAACCCTGTCCGAAACCATGTCGCGCGCTTTCATCCATTCGATGCAATCCCGGAGCGCAATAAAGCCACCGGTAATTGACGCGGTACGGGTCCCGCCATCAGCCTGAATGACATCGCAGTCAACCGTGATTTGTCGCTCACCCAGTTCTTTCATATCGACAACCGCACGAAGTGAACGGCCTATAAGTCGTTGGATTTCCGATGTCCGACCGGACTGCTTTCCGGCACTTGCCTCGCGACGCATGCGGTCATGGGTCGAGCGCGGAAGCATGCCATATTCGGCGGTTACCCAGCCGGAACCCTGCCCGCGCAACCATGGCGGAATACGCTCTTCAAGGCTTGCTGTACAAAGCACATGAGTGTCGCCAAATTTGATCAGGCATGAGCCTTCAGCATATTTGGCAAACCCACGTTCGACAGTGACTGCGCGCATTTCATCTGGCGCACGTTTGGATGGACGCATCCGATTACTCCTGAAAGATAATTTTTGTTCTTTTAGACCGTTCGCTTGCGATTGGCAAAGGGCGAAATTGTTACTACATTAAGAGCAGAACAATGATTGGTTAAATGTAAAAGATGAACGCGCCAACCGGCAAACCGCCCGCGCCTTTGAGCCCATTGACGGAACTTGACGAGAGGTCCCGCGAGATCTTCCGGCATATCGTTGACAGTTATCTGGCAACCGGTGATCCGCTGGGCTCGCGGTCCATTGCGCGCCAGCTCTCGTTGAACCTTTCGCCAGCCACTATCCGCAATGTGATGTCTGATCTGGAAATGCTTGGCTTGATTTACGCCCCGCATACCAGCGCCGGGCGCATGCCGACGGATCTGGGATTACGGTTTTTTGTCGACAGTTTTCTGGAAATCGGAAATCTCGGAAATGAAGAACGGCAATCGATTGAATCTCAGATGAAAGCGGCATCGAACGAGAAGACCTTTGACAACGTTTTGGCCGAGGCAAGCCAGCTTTTGTCCGGGCTATCAAGCACTGCTGGTCTGGTCGTCACTACCAAGGCTGATTTGCGGCTCAAGCATATCGAGTTTATCAGGCTCGAACCAACCAAGGCGCTGGCGGTAATCGTTGGTGAAAACGGATCGGTTGAAAACCGCATTCTCGCACTTCCTGCCGGAACAACCGCATCAAGCCTGATTGAAGCAGCGAACTTTATCAATGCAAAAATTGCCGGGCAAACCATAAGTGAGGCCAATGTGAGCCTGCGGCAAATGCAGGAAATAGCGCAACGTGAACTCAACTCTCTTACCCACAAGCTGGTTGAAACAGGCGTGGCAACCTGGGCGGGGAGCGGTGATGGCCAGCCGGGTCAACTGATTATCAGCGGGCACGCCAATCTTCTGGGCGACCTTGAAGCTGCCAATGATCTTGAGCGAATTCGCCAGCTGTTTGGCGAACTGGAAGCCAAGGACAATTTCATGAAGCTTCTGGAACTGACCGAAGAAGGCGACGGGGTTCGTATTTTCATCGGTTCAGAGAACAAACTGTTTTCCCTTTCCGGCTCTTCCGTGATCATTGCACCCTACAAGGATAATGAACAACGGGTAGTCGGCGCGCTCGGCATTATAGGGCCAACGCGGCTCAACTATGCCAAACTTGTGCCGATGGTTGACTACACCGCACAGGTTATCAGTCGAATTTTACAATGACAGTTTGTGAAGAAGGCTGCAGATTTGGGTTCAGTATAAGAAAAAACCGCAAAAAGGTCTTCCTGGCTTTCGGGGGTTTTGACGAAACAAAGGTCCAAATATGCCGCACTTTCGAGAGTCAGGCCAGTTTTGCTCAGTTTGTAGTCGAAAATCCTAGTGGATTGATTCAAACATTTGGAACCCGTTTTCCGAGACCTCTCATCCAAATATTTGAATCTTAAAATCCACTAGAAAACAATACCTTGCTAGTGGTCTTTACGTTCGAAACAAATGATAAAGAGTTCGCCGCAAAGGGACTCATTTGTTTCGAACGGACCACTAGCCTATGCCACGGCATGGACTGCGTTCTTCTTCTAATACTGAACAAAATCGGTTCATATCTTCATCAATCGTAAATTAGTGCACAGACTCAACAATCAAGCCTTGATTTTTATGGCCTGAAGGCTGATATCGAAGAAAACTTCCACAGCAATCAGGAATTGATTGATGAGCGACAAAAACGAGCATCGGGAAGCACAGCCTGCGCCTGATGAGCAAACCGATGCAGATCCTATGACGCAAATGAGCGAAGAAGAAATTCTGGCTGCCCTTCGTGAAGAAAAAAACACTGCGGCCGAAGGATCAGGCTTTGCAAATCCAGTGGAGGCACTGGCTGCTGAAAACTCCAGGCAGGAAGAAGAAATCGCTGATCTGAAAGATCAGCTTTTGCGCTCGGCTGCAGAAATGCAGAACCTGCGCCGCCGCACTCAAAAAGATGTTGCTGATGCCAGAAGTTTTTCAATTTCAGGATTTGCCCGTGATATCTTGGCTGTTGCAGACAATTTGCACCGAGCAATTGAACATGTGGATGAGGCAGACAAAGAGCATGCCGGCCTGAAGACACTCAATGAGGGTGTTGAAATGACCGAACGAGAACTCCTCAGTGTTCTTGAAAAGAACGGTGTGAAACAGATCAACCCGGAAAATGATCGGTTTGATCCGAACTTTCACCAGGCGATGTTTGAAGTACCCAATCCTGAAGTTCCCAACAATACCGTCGCTCAAGTTGTTCAAGTTGGCTATGTCATCGGCGAACGGGTATTGCGCCCTGCAATGGTTGGAGTCACCAAGGGTGGTCCGAAAGCCTCGGAAACTGAAGGAACCAGCTAGGGTCAGGTTTGCTTGGCTGCGGGATAGGGCTATAGATGGCCTCTAAACCGGAACAAGGGGTCTGGCCTTTTCATGGCTAACAAAACTCTCGAGCTTGATGCTTTGATTGATTCAGGTGCCCTGCGTCAGGCATTGACCAATGCCACGGCAGACGCAAACGGTGACGGATACTCCCAAAAAATCAGAAGCAAAGTTCTGGCGCTTTTAAAAGAAGCATCCAAAGCTGGTCGTGAGCGCGCCAAAGAACAATTGTTCAAGGATGGTGACGGCACTGCTTGCGCATGGCGCATATCCCATGTCCAGGACGAGTTGATCCGCGTGATACATGATTTTGCGGTGACCCATGTCTATCGCTCCAAGAATGCAACGGCGGCGGAACAGATTGCGATTACGGCTGTCGGTGGCTATGGGCGCGGAACGCTGGCACCAGGTTCAGACATCGACTTGCTTTTTCTGCTTCCCTACAAGCAGACCGCATGGGGCGAACAGGTTATTGAATATATCCTCTACATGCTTTGGGATATGGGGTTCAAAGTCGGCCATGCGACGCGTAACCTTGACGAGTGCATTCGCCTTTCCAAGGAAGATATGACCATCAGAACTTCTATTCTTGAAGTTCGCTTCCTGCATGGGACCAAAGACCTTTATGAAACGCTCGCAGAGCGGTTTTCGAAAGAAGTGGTAGCCGGAGATGCAAAGAACTTTATTGCCGCAAAGCTAGGGGAACGCGATTCCCGTCATTCCAAATCAGGTGAATCCCGCTATCTGGTTGAACCCAATGTGAAAGACGGAAAGGGCGGTCTTCGTGACCTGCACACACTCTTCTGGATTGGTAAATATTTTTACAATCTGGGTACGTCTCATGCGCTTGTCGGCGCTGGCATGCTCTCTGAGAAAGAATACCGCCGATTTCGCAGGGCTGAGAAGTTTTTGTGGACTGTGCGCTGCCACATGCATTTCTTGACCGGCAGGGCGGAGGAGCGTCTTTCTTTCGACATTCAGCGGGAAATTTCCGACCAGCTCAACTATTCCGGCCACGGTGGTCTTTCCGGTGTCGAACGGTTCATGAAACACTATTTCCTCACGGCCAAGGAAGTGGGAGACTTGACGCTGATTGCATGCGCCAAGCTTGAGGAACGACAAGCCAAGAAAGTCAGCGGCTTTAACCGTTTTCTTAAATCTGTGGTTCGCCAGAAAAAAAAGATCAAAAACTGCCCGGAGTTCGTCAATGAAAATGGCAGAATCAATGTTGCTCACAGGGACATTTTCAAATCCGACCCGGTGAACCTTATTCGCTTATTCAAAGTCGCTGAAACCACCGGGCTGGATTTCCATCCGGACGCGATCGAACTTCTCTACAAATCGCTCTCGCTCATTGGCCCAAAGACGCGCAATGACGAAGAAGCAAACCGTATTTTTATGGACCTGCTTACCAGCCGCAAAGACCCCGAACGAATTTTACGTCGCATGAATGAAACCGGGTTCCTGGGTAGGTTCATTCCGGCCTTTGGCAAGGTTGTCGCGATGATGCAGTTCAACATGTATCATCACTATACAGTCGATGAGCACCTGCTTCGTTCAATCGGAGCGCTAGCCGGTATCGAAAGCGGCACGACCGCGAAAGACCACCCGCTTTCAACCGAATTACTTCCAAACATAGCTGACCGCAAACTGCTTTATATTGCTCTTTTCCTGCATGATATTGCCAAGGGTCGTAGGGAAGATCACTCGATTGCGGGAGAACGGGTGGCAAGGCAGCTATGCCCCAGGTTTGGTCTTGGCAAGGAGGAAACGGAATTTGTTGCCTGGCTTGTACGCGAACATTTGACCATGAGTAATATTGCACAAGGGCGTGACCTTTCCGACCGCAAAACAATTCAAAATTTTGCCGAGGTAGTGCAGGAAGTGGACCGGATGCGATATCTTGTAATTCTAACCGTCTGTGATATTCGCGCTGTAGGACCCGGTGTCTGGAACGGCTGGAAGGGGCAGCTGCTGCGTACACTTTATTATGAAACCGAGTTAATGCTCAATGGCGGCTTTTCGAAAGTGCCGCTCAAGTCGCGGGTGGAAAATGCCCGCACCGAACTGATGGAGGCGCTTTCCGGCTGGAGTGACGAGGCCAAACAGACCTATGTGGCACTTCCCTATCCGGCTTATTTTCTGTCTACCGAATTTGAGGCTCAAATCAGGCATATGAACTTCCTGCGCCAAACAAGAGAAGATCGCCTTGAGCTTGCTACAATGGTCGATACCAAGCAGTTTGAGGAGATTACCGAAATTACTGTGATTGCGCCTGATCACCCTCGCCTGCTTTCAGTGATTGCCGGAGCCTGTTCGGCTGCCGGAGGAAATATTGTGGATGCAAAAATTCATACCACAAACGATGGCAGGGCGCTCGACTCGATTTTTATCAATCGTGAGTTTCAAGATGATGAAGACGAGCGAAGAAGGGCGGTGCGCATTGGTGGCATGATCAAAGAAGTGCTTTCAGGCGAGACAAGTCTGCCCAATATGATTGCACGAAATAAGAAGTCACGCGGGCGCCACAAGGTATTCACAATTGCCCCTGAAGTCGAAATCGACAATGAGCTATCCGATACTTTCACAGTGATCGAAATTGAGTGCCTTGATCGGCCGGGCCTTTTATCCGATCTGACAAAGACAATCGCTGATCTCAATCTCGATATCGGGTCGGCACATGTTGTAACCTTTGGTGAAAAGGCAAATGACAGTTTTTATGTGCGTGACCTCGTTGGCCACAAGATTACCAACACTGGAGGGCTGAAGAAAATCAAAAACCGCCTGCTTGATACTATGCAACCAGTTGGACATTCCGCTGTTAATGAGGCAGCACAATGAGCCTGTTTCGGAAATTTGCGTCGGTTGGTGGCGCTACCATGGCCAGTCGGGTATTGGGCTTTGTTCGTGAAGCACTCATCGCCGGACTTTTAGGCGCAGGACCGGTGGCGGATGCGTTTTACGCTGCATTCAGATTTCCAAACTTGTTTCGCAGATTGTTCGCGGAGGGTGCATTCAATGCAGCATTCGTACCTCTGTTTTCCGCAGAACTTGAAAAGGGCGGTGCTGGTGAAGCTCGTAACTTTGCTGAAAAAATTCTCTCTGTCTTTTTGCCGGTTTTATTGCTGTCGACCGCAGTCGCGATGGTTTTCATGCCATTCCTGGTTGGGACTGTCATTGCACCGAAGTTTGCAACGGATCCGGAAAAATTTGATCTCACGATTTTGCTGGCGCGGATCATGTTTCCCTATCTCGCAGCCATGTCATTGGTTGCCATGCTGTCCGGGATACTCAACGCATTCCAGAAATATTTTCTGGCCGCACTTACACCTGTTATTCTCAATGTGGTGTTGGTTGGTGCGTTGCTTTGCGGATATTATCTCGATCTCAGCCCAACCATGCTTGGGCTTGCGTTGGCTTGGGGAGTTTTCGTCGCCGGCGTACTCCAACTCGTCCTGTTAGTATGGGGAGTTCGAATGCAAAGGTTCTCGCTATCGATCAAGGTGCCTGCAATGTCACCCGCTGTGAAACGACTGCTTGTTCTGGCAATTCCCACTGCAATTGCGGGCGGGATTACTCAAATCAATCTGCTGGTGGGACAAATCATTGCTTCGGCACAAGCCGGTGCGATTTCTGTCATGAACTATGCCGACCGGCTGATGCAATTGCCGCTGGGGATAATTGGCATATCCATTGGCGTTGTCCTTCTGCCAGAGCTCTCGCGCGCCCTGACCGCAAGGAACAAGGAAGAAGCAAACACCTTGCAGAACCGGAGCCTTGAATTTGGTCTCGGGCTTACAGTTCCCGCAGCGGTTGGCCTGTTCGTGATCCCGCTTCCCCTTGTTGCATTGATCTATGAGCGTGGTGCTTTTGATCGCGAAACCAGTGAACTTACTGCCCAGGTATTGGCAGCATTTGCCGTTGGCCTGCCATCCTTCGTGCTGATCAAGATTTTCCAACCATCGTTTTATGCAAGGCAGGACATGAAGACGCCGATGTGGTTTTCCGGCGCAAATGCGATCATCAATATTGTCCTGAGCCTCACATTGTTTCCAGTTTATGGTGTGATGGGCCTGGCGATTGCGACCAGTATCGCCGGCTGGGTCAACGCAATTGCCCTGGCATTGGCACTTGCATTTGGCAACCATTTCAAGATTGCGGGACGCACTTTGGTCAATATCAGCCTGATCTGCCTTGCAAGTCTTGTTATGGCCGGCGTTCTTTATGGCGGGGAACAATGGCTGGGCGCTCGGCTAATTGATGCCGGACTGCTAAAAAGACTGGGTTCGGTTGGCTTGTTGATCACAGTTGCAGCAGCGGTTTACTTTGCGTTGGTTGTTGTGACAGGGGCAGTGCCGAAAAGCCGGCTGAGAAGCCTTCTTCGCCGCCGTTAATTGCTTGCCATAACGACATGCTTGAGCCATAACCCGCGCGAACCAATTCTTTAGGAAATAGCAATGTCGCAGCCCACGAACCGGGTTTTTTCTGGCGTACAACCAACTGGAAATCTGCATCTTGGAAACTATCTCGGTGCGATCAAGAAATTTGTAGCGCTCCAAAAAAGCCACGCGTGCATTTACTGTGTGGTTGACCTGCATGCAATTACTGCTGAACTGGTACAGGATAATCTGCGCGCACAGACACGCGAAATTGCGGCAGCTTTCATTGCGTCCGGTATCGATCCCACAGCTCATATTGTATTCAATCAAAGCCAGGTCAAAGAGCATGCCGAATTGGCTTGGCTGTTTAATTGTGTTGCGCGTATGGGTTGGTTGCGACGCATGACCCAATTCAAGGAAAAGGCCGGCAAGCATGCGGAGGAAGCTTCTGTGGGTCTTTTTACCTATCCAAGCCTGATGGCAGCGGATATCCTGCTTTATCGTGCGACCCATGTACCGGTTGGTGACGATCAAAAGCAGCATCTTGAATTGACGCGTGAGATTGCCGGTAAATTCAATCATGATTTTGAAAAGCGGATCTCAGAACTTGGGCATGGGGATGGTTATTTTCCGATCACTGAGCCGGTTATTGAGGGCTCTGCGACACGGGTAATGTCGCTGCGCGATGGCGCTCGCAAGATGTCGAAATCCGAGCCATCGGATATGTCCAGAATAAATCTGACTGACAGTGCGGATGAGATTGTTAAGAAGGTTAGAAAAGCAAAGACAGATCCAGAACCTTTGCCCGAATCAGTTGAAGCATTGAAAGTGCGGCCAGAAGCCGAAAATTTGGTTGGAATATTTGCAGCTCTCGCAGATAGCTCTCCTGAGGCAGTGATTTCTGAATATGCCGGTCAGCAGTTTGGCGCCTTCAAACCTGCACTTGCTGAGCTTGCGGTTGAAAAACTGGCGCCAATAAACGCCGAAATGCGCAGGTTGATGGATGATCCCGCGCATATCGACGCGATTCTTGCAGATGGTGCTGCAAGAGCTCGCGAAATTGCCCAGCAAACGATTGCTGAAGTTCGCAGTATTTTTGGCTTTCTCGGCTAATCCTCATGGTGTAACCTAGTGGTTCGACCGAAACAATTGAAGGGCAATGCCTTTGAAACCAAAATTAAATTTGCTCAGTCACCGCTTCAGGGAAGCGATGATTAAGTCCAGGCAATAGCGGTATTGATAATGGTCAGTAAGAGACGAATTCACGAGGAAGGCCACAAGCGTAAATTTCTGTGCGTGGTTGATGCTTCATCAGAATGCGAGAAAGCGGTTCTTTACGCCGAAAGACGCGCAACCAGTAGCGGCGGTGCATTGGCGCTTCTTTATGTCTCTGAGCCGGAAAGTTTTCAGCACTGGATCGGTGTCGAGGAAATTATGAAAGCGGAGGCGCGCGAGGCGGGAGAAGCTGAACTGGAGCGGTATGCCCAGTTCTGCCGCGAACATGGCAGCATCGATCCTGAATTGATACTTCGTGAGGGCAAAACGCTCGATCAAATACTCGAACTGGTTGATGAAGATCAGGACATTGCACTGCTGGTACTAGCCGCCGGTGACAGTTCTGAAGGGCCGGGGCCGCTGGTTTCTTCTCTTGGGGGCGTTGGGTCATTGTTTTCCATCCCCGTTGTGGTCGTTCCATGCGAAATGACATTTGACGATATTGAAAGCGTGACTTGATTCCGACAAGGTTCGGCCTTACTTTGGAATTATTCCAAATTTATGGAGCCTGAATGCTATGTTTATTCAAACCGAAGCAACGCCTAATCCTGCGACATTGAAATTTTTGCCGGGCGTTCAGGTTCTGCAATCGGGGTCGGCTGATTTTCGCGATTTCGAGCAGGCCAAAGCTTCTCCTCTTGCAGAACAGCTTTTTCGGATTCCTGGCGTATCAGGCGTGTTTTTTGGCCATGATTTCATTTCAGTAACCCGTGAGGGTGACGCGGAAAACGGCTTTGACTGGCAACATCTTAAGCCGGCAATTCTGGGCACTATCATGGAGCATTTTATAACCGGTAAGCCGGTAATGGCTGATTGCGGAGCGCACGATACCTCCGGCGAGGAAGATTTCGATCCGGCGGATCAGGAGATTGTCGATACGATCAAGGAGCTGCTCGACACACGGGTGCGCCCTGCTGTTGCGCAAGATGGTGGCGATATCACCTTTCATGGCTTCCGCGAAGGTGTTGTTTATCTCCACATGAAGGGCGCATGTGCCGGATGCCCATCGTCTACCGCGACACTGAAGCACGGCATCCAGAACCTGCTCAAGCACTTCATTCCCGAAGTAAGTGAAGTGCAGCCCGTTGGGGTGTATGTGTAAGCCGTGATCCTGCTTGCAATTGATACTTCCGCCCATTTAAGTGCTGCATGCCTTTATGACAGCAAGGCTGGCAAGGTTATTGCAGAAGACTGCCGTGATATTGGGCGCGGGCATGCTGAAATTCTCATGGGCCAGATTGGAAACTGCCTTCAAAAATCCGGGAGAACTTACCGGGATATCAAGCGTGTCGGGGTCGCCTGTGGTCCTGGCAGTTTTACCGGAATACGGGTTGGTATGGCGACTGCACGAGGGCTGGGACTTGGGCTCAGTATTCCGGTAATTGGCCTTTCATGCCTTGATGCATGTGAAACAACAGCACTGGCAGGTGATACTGCACTTCCCCTTTTAAGTGTTCTTGATGCAAAGCGCGGGCAGGTTTTCTGCAAACTCTCTTCGGGAACTGACGCATGGATTGCAAACGCTGGTGAACTGCCTCCTCACCTGCCGGATGATTTGGCTTCACTGGCCGGATCTGGCGCCAAATCCGTGCAAGAAGTTTTAGGATTGGAAGCCTCCATAATGCATGAAGAAGCCGCTGCACCAATTGACATTTATGCCCGGCTTGCAGCAGAAGTCAGCGAAGCTGAAGCAAATGCTGAACCGATTTATCTGCGATCTGCGGATGCGAAACCACAAACCGGCTTTGCGCTTGAACGAGAGCCTGCCTGAACGCCATGCTGAAAACCATCCGCCAAATTTTAAAACCCAAACGTCCATCCGTAATCGAAGACGCAAAGGGATGTGATCTGAGACATCTGTCGGAAATTCACGGGGCATGTTTCAACCGTGGATGGACTGACGGTGAATTTCAGTCCTTGCTGGCACAGGATGTTTACAACTGCGTGGTTGCCAGACGTCCCGGCAAAGCCGGCGCGCCACCCTCCGGTTTTGTGCTAACCAGGCAGATACTGGATGAAGCAGAAATTATTACCATTGCGGTGAAACCATCAGCCCGAAAGAAGGGTATCGCATCAGCATTAATGCGTGAAGTTGTCCGGCGCATGGAAGCAGATCGTGTCAAACAACTGTTCCTTGAGGTCGATCAGGCAAACCATGCAGCCATCGCGCTTTACAAAGGGCTGGGTTTTACAGTCATGGACAGACGCGACGGATACTATGTGGGAGAACATGGAGTAGAAGACAAAGCCGCTGCCGCGCTTGTCATGCGGCTTGATCTTGGCTAAACCATCGCAAAATCCGGAACGATTGAATGACACTCGAAGATCAATGTATTGAAAAAGGCTTGCGGATGACCGGCCAAAGGCGGGTTATTGCTCAGGTTCTCGATAAATCCGATGATCATCCGGATGTCGAGGACCTTTATCGGCGTGCGTCCAATATAGACGGCAATATTTCGATTGCCACAGTTTATCGCACCGTCAAACTGTTTGAAGAGACCGGCATCATTGCACGTCACGAATTTCGCGATGGCCGCGCAAGATATGAAATTGTTCCAGAAGATCACCATGATCATCTGATTAATCTCAAAACCGGCGACGTCATCGAATTTGCCAGCGTGGAAATTGAAGCGCTTCAGGAGCGTATCGCAAAAGAATACGGCTTCAAGCTTGTTGATCACAGGCTGGAGCTTTACGGTGTCCCGCTCGATCCCGATGAAGAACGATGATCCTTCGGCTTAAGGCAGTGTTGTTGTTGCTACTCGTGGTCTTTACGACTGTGATCCTGCTTCCATTTCAGCTTTTCGCCCTGCTGTTCAAGCTTCGACTTGCCGCAAGGATTCCTGTTCTCTGGCACCGAACTATCTGTTGGTTGATTGGCATCAGGGTATTTGTAAAAGATGGTTTTACGACCAAGCGCCCGCTTCTGCTGGTCGCCAATCATGTTTCCTGGTCTGACATAATTGTTCTGGGAAGCATTGGAGAACTCAGTTTTATCGCCAAACAGGAAGTCGGGATAATCCCCGGGATAAATTGGCTTTCAAAACTCCAGCGATCAGTTTTCGTCGCACGGGAAAAGCGCTTGAACTCGGGCGCACAGGCACAGGAAATTACCGAACGATTGCTGGCTGGAGATACAATGGTTCTGTTTTCGGAAGGCACAACTGGATGCGGAAACCGATTGCTCCCGTTCAACAGTTCTTTGTTGGGATCAGCGCAATATGCGCTTAAGCACGGGGACCTCGACCATGTTTTTATCCAGCCGGTATCGATTTGTTACACTGCACTTCACGGGCTTCCGCTAGGGAGGAAAGGAAGGGCAATTGTTTCCTGGGAGGGTGATCAGAAATTATGGCCTCACCTATCCCGGTTCGTTACCGGGTCTCACTGGGATGTGGAGGTGAGTTTTGGGAGGCCAATAGAGTTTACGCCAGAACGCAAGCGCCGGTCGGTGAATGCAGAAGTGCAGGCCTGCGTCAAATCAATGTTGGCGCGCTCGATCGCCACACCGCAATCAAACAGTGGTGCTGGGCCGTAATACCACCGGCGATTAGGGTTGACCCTTTTGATTTGGTGAAAGAAAAACAACGCTATTGAAGTCCGGCATAAATTTCCTCATTCACCACTTTAAAGAAACGATGATTGAGTCTAAAAGACCGGCTTGATACAACTCGCTCGACCCGAGCAGGGATTAGGGGATCCGCCATGGACAAGGTCCAGGACGAACCAAAGAAGGTTTTTGTAAAAACCTATGGCTGCCAGATGAATGTGTACGATACTCAACGCATGGAAGATGCGCTTGAGCAGGACGGCTATGTTTGTACATCTGAAGTTGAGGACGCTGATCTTGTGCTTCTCAATACCTGCCACATTCGCGAGAAAGCGGCGGAAAAAGTTTATTCTGATATTGGCCGCATCAGGCAACACAAAGAACGCAGGTCAAAAACCAACCGGCCAATGACAATTGGGGTGACAGGATGCGTTGCGCAGGCCGAAGGGTCTGAAATTATCACCCGCGCACCGGCGGTTGATCTGGTCGCGGGCCCGCAGACCTATCACCGGATTGGCGATATCGTTAAGCGTGCTGTACAGGGTGAGCGCGTTGTGGAAACCGATTTTGAGATCGAGGAAAAGTTCGCAAAACTGCCAATGCCAACAACAAAACAGATCCAGGCAAGAGGTGTTGCATCATTCCTGACGGTGCAAGAAGGATGTGACAAATTTTGTACCTTCTGCGTGGTGCCGTATACCCGCGGACAGGAGGTCTCGCGTTCTGTAAACCAGATCCTCGATGAGGCACGATCCCTCGTCGCATCGGGTGTGCGTGAGGTTACGCTCCTTGGCCAAAATGTAAACGCCTGGCACGGACAAGGACATGACGGTCGCGAATGGCGACTTGGAGAATTGCTGCGTGAGCTGGCCAAGATTGGAGGGCTTGAGCGGCTGCGTTACACCACCAGCCATCCCGTTGATATGGACGATAGCTTGATTGCTGCCCATGGTGAACTGGATTGCCTGATGCCCTATCTGCATCTTCCGGTGCAGGCCGGCTCTGACCGTATTTTGAAGGCAATGAACCGCCATCATACGGTTGAAGGCTATCTTCGCGTTATTGATAAGATACGGGCAGTGCGGCCTGACATGGCGATATCCGGTGATTTTATTGTTGGCTTCCCCGGTGAAACCGGCGCCGAGTTTGAAGATACGCTGGATGTAGTGCGGGCGGTTAATTATGCCTCGGCATTTTCGTTTAAGTACTCTTCACGCCCAGGCACTCCCGGTGCAGATTTGGCTGATCAGGTGCCCGAAGAAATCAAGGCAGATCGATTGCAACGCCTGCAAGCTTTACTCAATGAACAGCAGGAAGCATTCAATATTTCATGCATTGGCAGACAGATGGATATCCTGCTTGAAAAGAAAGGACGCAAGGACGGCCAATTGATCGGACGTTCCCCGTGGCTTCAATCTGTCGTCGTTGATGAGGCTCTTGGCAAGCCGGGTGACATGGTTCATGTTGAGGTTACCGAAGCGCACCCCAACAGCCTCAAGGCGGTTGGGATTTAACAGGAGGTTTGGTTGAACAGCAAGCAGGGGAAATCAGACAAGAAATCTGCGACAAATCCCAATGAGCATACGTCTGAACAAGAAAGCCTCTATTTAGCCTTCGATGACAATCATCTCGCGCCACTTTTATTTGGACAGTTTGACCACCACCTCGCGATGATCGAACAACAACTCGGCATTGAAGCGGTTGCCCGTGGCAATGAATTGCATCTCAATGGGGAAGCAACTGCCCTCCAGCAAGCCCGGGTTGCACTTGAACACCTTTATGCACGTTTGCGTTCTGGAGACAGCGTGCATCCAGGAGATGTTGATGGTGCACTGCGAATGGCGGCGGCAAGTAATCAACTGTCTCTTCCTGATATCGAAAGGGCTAATGCGCTATCGCTTGCAAAAATTGGAACCCGCAAGAAAATAATACAAGCTCGGTCACAAACACAGGATGCATATATCCGTGCAATGGATCACTCTGAACTTGTGTTTGGTGTGGGGCCTGCTGGTACTGGTAAAACCTACCTCGCGGTCGCTTATGCTGCTGCCCTTCTTGAGCGCGGTGCCATCGACAGAATAATTCTTTCAAGGCCGGCGGTTGAAGCCGGTGAGCGGCTTGGGTTTCTGCCTGGCGACATGAAAGAAAAGGTCGATCCCTATCTGCGCCCCCTATATGACGCACTGTATGACATGATACCCGGAGAGAAAGTTGAGCGGGCAATTACGTCCGGGGTGATTGAAATCGCACCCCTTGCCTTCATGCGCGGTAGAACGCTTTCCAATGCGGCGGTAATTCTGGATGAAGCGCAGAACACAACTTCGATGCAAATGAAGATGTTCCTGACACGACTTGGAGAGAATTCACGGATGATTGTAACCGGGGATCCAAGCCAGGTGGATTTGCCCGGCGGGGTGAAATCAGGCCTGGTGGAAGCACTGGACCTGCTTGGCAAGATCAAAGGCGTATCGGCAATCCGGTTCCGCGCAGAAGATGTGGTTCGCCATCATCTGGTCGCGAAAATTGTTCGAGCTTATGATGTCGCGCCGAAGAATAAATCAAGCTCCTGATGGCCAAACTGCTTATTGATATCGACCATGGTTCGTTTGACCATAAAACCGTTGATCACCTGAGAGCTACCGCCGAGAGGTCGGTAAACGCTGCGATTGGCAGAGCTGATTTGGAATTCCCCGAAAACGCTGAACTTAGCATAATGCTGGGTAATGATGGTCAGCTGAGAGCCCTCAACCGCGAGTGGCGAAACATCGATATGTCCACAAATGTCTTGTCGTTTCCCGGCAAGGATATTTCCGTTGGCGAAGAGGCAGGCCCTTTGATCGGAGACATCGCAATTTCGATGGAAACGCTGAAACGCGAAGCTGATCTTGAAAAGAAGTCAGAAGATGACCATTTCAGCCATCTGATTGTTCATGGTTTTTTACATCTTTTTGGCTATGATCATGAAACAGATGATGAAGCAGACGTGATGGAAAACCTGGAGCGTTCTGTTCTCGCTGATCTTGGAATAGCTGATCCTTATGAAAGCGAAACCTGATCGTAATGGCTGAAAAACCCGTACCGGAAAGCCCTCTGGAACCCTCGTCGGGAACCGGTTCTTCGACAGACCCTGAAGAACCTCTCCAACCCAATCGCTCTTTGGTGCCAGTGCCGGATTCTGATGGTAATCAGGAAGTAGGTCCGGTTTTTTCCTGGCTGTTGCGCCTGTTTGGCCGCAAGCGGAACGGATCAAACATTCGCGAAGATTTGGCCGATGCTCTTTCTGATGATGAGGGTCTTGCACAAGGATTTTCACCGGATGAGCGCGCCATGCTTACAAGCATATTGCGGCTTCAGGACATCCGTGTCGAAGAATTAATGGTTCCGCGTACCGATATCGTGGCGGTAAATCAGGAAATAACACTGGCAGAATTGCTCAAGGTTTTTGAGGAGTCCGGCCACTCCCGCATGCCCGTCTTCAATGACACGCTGGATGATCCGCGGGGCATGATCCACATTCGCGATGTGAATGTGCATATCGTAAAAGCTTCAACGCTTACGCGCAGCGAAATTTCAAAACGCCGGAAAAAACTACCCGCGAATCTGGAATTGAAAAAAGTTGACCTTTCAAAGAAGATCGGCGACCTGAAATTGTTGCGCGAAGTAATGTTTATTCCCCCTTCAATGGGTGCGCGCGAGTTAATGGCCCGAATGCAGGCGGAACGTGTTCAGATTGCACTCATCATCGATGAGTATGGCGGAACTGACGGGCTTGTAACCCTTGAAGACATTGTCGAAGAGATCGTAGGCGAGATTGAAGACGAGCACGATGATGAACAAAACCTGATCCAGGAAAAGGACGACGGCACTTACCTTTGTGATGCCAAGGCCGAGCTTGACGACTTGCGTGAACTGCTGGGCAAAGAGTTTTCATTTGGCGAACATGAAGAAGATGTTGATACGGTTGGCGGCTTGATTTTTGATATTCTGGGCCGTGTTCCCGTGCGCGGGGAGGTTATCGCCAAAAATGGCTATGAGTTCCGGGTCGTTGATGCTGATCCGAGGCGAATTCGTAAAGTGGAGCTGTTGCGCTCAACCCGCCGCCGTCCAAAACGGACATAGGTGCTACTAGAGCGTGATGCGTTCAATCCAAACAGCGACAACGCGTTGCTTATTTGATTTCATTCACGCATTTTCGTTTAACCGGTTCCGGTTAAACGAAATTTGCTCTGGTTTCTCATTTGCATGGCATATAGGTCGCTCTCCCAATTCCTTTTTCCAAACCAATGTTCTAAGAATAATTCGGGATGAATATTGATTCGGTTGCGGTTCACAAGGGGTGAGGCCATAGTGCATTTGGGAGAAAAAATCCGAAGCCTGGAAAGTTGGCTGGTTCTGCTGTCCGGATGGCCGAGATCTCTTGCTGCACTTCTGGCTGGCGCTATTTCAGCCCTCGCCCTTGCGCCGTTTGACGCATTTTATGTTTTATTCCTTACAATTCCGGTGTTTGCCTGGCTGATCGATGGCGCAGCCAGTGAGCCAGACAGCGGCTTTGGTTCCAGACTGTGGGAGGGGTTCAAGCCAGGCTTTTTCTTTGGATTCGGTTATTTTTTGGCCGGCCTTTGGTGGATCGGCAGTGCGTTTCTGGTCGATACAGATGCCTTTTTGTGGGCCTTACCAATCGCGATCCTTGCTGTTCCTGCAATGCTGGCTGTCTTCTGGGGATGTGCAACTGCGATCGCCAGACTCTTTTGGACCGGTGAAATATCGCGAATATTCATGCTAGGCGCATGTTTGATGCTGTTTGAGTATTTCAGAAGTTTTGTGGCCACGGGGCTGCCCTGGAATTCACTGGCCTATGCCGCCTATTTCAATCCGGTCACGATGCAAATTGCCTCAGTTCTTGGCACCTACGCGATGACACCATTTATTATCCTGGTTTGTTCATTGGCGTTATTCATTTTCCCAACCGGAGGTGAACGTCTATTCAAACACAAATTTGCGATTTTTCTGTGCCTTAGCCTCATCGGACTACAAATCAGCTTTGGTTTCCTGCGATTGCATGAAAAAGATGATGCGGTTGTGGACAATGTGCGCTTACGCCTCATGCAACCAGCGATTGATCAAAAAGACAAGTTCGACCGGAAAAAGGAGACAGAACTTGTTCAAAATTATCTTGATCTCTCAGTCACTGAAAACAACGGAACAAAACTGTCCGATGCCACCCACCTTATCTGGCCGGAATCTGCGTTTCCATTTCTGTTGACCGAACGCCGCGATGCATTGGCCGCCATTGCGGCCATGTTGCCGCAAGGTACAAGCCTGATCACCGGAGCTGCTCGTGCCGAACAGGCCGGGAGTGCCGGGAAAGAGGATTTGGTTTTCAATTCCATGTATGTTGTCGATCATGAGGGATTGATAGTCGCTGCGGCAGACAAGGTTCATCTTGTGCCTTTTGGTGAATATCTGCCCTTGCAATCCTTCGCAGAAAGTCTGGGTCTGCAACAACTGACGCAGGTACAAGGCGGTTTTAGCGCCGGTAGTTCGAGAAAACTTCTTTCTACAGGTACCGGGCCAGAATTTCTGCCACTTATTTGCTACGAGGTTATTTTCTCCGGAAATATTTTGGGTGATGGCAAACGACCCCAATGGATTCTGAATCTGACCAATGATGCATGGTTTGGTTTTACTCCGGGTCCTTACCAACATGAAAGACAGGCCATTCTGCGCGCAGTTGAGGAGGGTATGCCGCTGGTTCGTGTCGCAAATACCGGCGTTTCAGGCATCTACAATTCTTTCGGTGAACCGGTTGCCCGATTGGAACTTGGAAAACAAGGTGTATTGGACAGCTCCTTGCCAATAGCTTTTGGGCCGACAGTTTTCAGTGTTAACGGTAAAGCTGTATTTTGGTCAATTTTCTTCCTGTTTTTTACGGTCGGGATAATTCCTGTAAGAAAATCATAATGTTATAAAGCCTACTGGAGTTTTTAGACTTGCTTTCGTTGAGTTCATTGGCAATTATGGATACAGTCGGGGCGGATAGGTTTTGTTTATGGGGTACGGAACTTGATTGGCGATCAGTTTCGTATTGATAGGTAGGAAACATATTACGATGTCTGAAAAAAAGAAGACACCGAATCCTATCGACATTCACGTCGGTAGCAGAGTGCGACTGAAACGGACAATGCAGAGCTTGAGTCAAGAGAAACTTGGAGAAAGCCTTGGCGTAACATTTCAGCAGGTTCAGAAATATGAAAAAGGCGCCAATCGCATCGGTGCCAGCAGATTGCAGCAAATTTCCTCAATCTTGCAGACGCCGGTTTCCTTCTTTTTTGATGGGGCGCCTGGGCATGATTCCGCAAGAGCTGGTGGTTTTGCCGAAGGCGGGTCACAGGATTACACAATAGATTTTCTTTCCACAAATGAAGGTATACAACTCAACAAGGCCTTCGCCCGGATCAAGGATCCAAAGGTGCGGAAAAAAATCGTTGATCTTGTCAAGTCGCTTGCGGATGAAGACAGTTAGAGCTTCGCTCCGTAACCCTGACATTGCTTGAGAAACTAATTTCTTGACCTTTAGGCATAAGATGACAATAAACGCTTGTCTGCAACTCAGGATATAAAGAAACCTATATATCCTTATAGCCCGGAGAAATTTCATGTCGCGGCAGAATTACCTCTTTACCAGTGAATCCGTATCCGAAGGCCATCCAGACAAAGTCTGTGATCGGATTTCAGATGAGATTGTTGATCTGGTCTACAAGGAAGCGATGAAAACAGGGGTAGATCCGTGGACCGTTCGCGTGGCCGCGGAAACACTGACCACAACCAACAAGGTCGTAATTGCTGGCGAAGTTCGGGTCCCACCTACCTTGATCAAGAAGGACAAGAACGGCAAGGATGTAATCAATCCGTCACGTTTCCGCTCTGCCGCCAGGCGCGCAATACGCGACATTGGCTACGAGCAGGAGGGATTTCACTGGAAAACCTGTAAGGTCGATGTATTGTTGCACTTCCAATCCGCTCACATTGCGCAGGGAGTTGATAGTGCTGCTGATAAACAGGGTGAGGAAGGTGCCGGAGATCAGGGCATCATGTTTGGATATGCCTGCCGTGAAACGCCTGACCTCATGCCGGCACCAATATATTACAGCCACAAGATTTTGGAACTGATGGCCGAAGCCCGCAAAAAGGGCGAGGGAGACGCAGGCCGGTTGGGTCCGGATGCAAAATCCCAGATCACGGTTCGTTATGAAGATGGCAAACCATCTGAAGTTACCGGAATTGTTGTTTCGACCCAGCATCTGGAAGAAAGCTGGGATTCGAAAAAAGTACGAGAAGTTGTCAAACCCTATGTGCTTGAGGCCCTCGGCGACCTGCCGATTGCAAGTGATTGTGAGTGGTATATCAATCCAACCGGTAAATTCGTGATTGGTGGACCGGATGGTGATGCAGGCCTTACAGGTCGCAAGATTATTGTTGATACTTACGGTGGTGCTGCTCCGCACGGTGGTGGCGCTTTTTCCGGCAAGGACACCACGAAGGTTGACCGGTCAGCAGCTTACGCCGCTCGCTATCTTGCAAAAAACGTGGTTGCAGCAAAGCTTGCTGAGCGCTGCACCATTCAGCTTTCCTACGCAATTGGTGTTGCTCAACCGCTTTCGATCTATGTTGATACGCATGGCACCGGAAGTGTACATGAAACCGTTCTTGAAGATGCTATTCGTTCAACCATGGACCTCTCACCGACGGGCATTCGGAAACATCTTGATCTGAACCGACCTATTTATGCGCGCACCGCAGCTTATGGCCACTTTGGACGCAGAGCAGTTCGCGGCGGATTTACCTGGGAGAAAACCGACCTTACCAAGGCATTGAAGGAAGCTGTCAAAGCAGCTGGATAGGTTTTGACGGAAAGTTCCTCGAACCCGGAAACAAGACACCGCCGTTCGGAAGCGTTTTTCGGTCGGCGCAAGTCAAAAGCTCTTTCACCCAAACAGGAAGAACGTTTCGAGCGCCTCTTTCCCCTGCTGGGTATCGACGTTGGAAAGCCTGTTCCTGATACGCTTGGTGATCTTTTCCGGCATACCCCGCAGACAATCATACTCGAAATCGGATTTGGCGGTGGTGAACACCTGATCCACCAGGCAACTTCCAGTCCTGAACATGGATATCTTGGTGTTGAACCGTTTGTTAATTCAATGGCCAAGACCCTGCGGGCAATTGATGAAAACGGGATTGAAAATATCCGGCTTTACGAAGAAGACGCCGTTCAACTGCTTGACTGGTTGCCTGATGAATGTCTCAACAGGGTTGATCTTCTTTACCCCGACCCCTGGCCCAAATTGAAGCACTGGAAGCGGCGTTTTGTTAATCCCAAAAACCTTGACCGGATAGCAAGGGTCTTGAAACCGGAAGCAACTTTCCACTTTGCGTCAGATATTGATACCTATATCAACTGGACGCTCCAGCATTGCGAACGTCACAAAGCCTTTGAATGGAACGCAAGTTCAGCAACTGACTGGCATGATCCTCACGACAATTGGATACGCACCCGCTATGAAGCAAAGGCAATCCGGGAGGGACGGCGGCCGTGTTATTTGAGGTTTGGTCGGGTTTAAGGCATCAATCACTTATCGGATAACTTTTGCTAATCCGATCAACCGGTTCTCCGTTTTTCAAGGGTACATCTTTATTCACGGTGTATGTTTCAAAACCCATCTTGTTGTAGAAAGCCACTCCACCGTGATTATCTGACCGGATGGTTGCATTGATAGAGGTAATTTTCATTGCTCGGGCATAGCTTTTGGTCTCGGCGAACAGCGCAGTTCCAACTCCCCGCACTTTGGGATTCAATCTGGAAAATGTGGCAATATCGGCCCAACCATCCGGCAAGTCAGGGCGATACCCCAATACCTGAAAACCGGCAACCTTTCCCCTTTCATCAACAGCGACAAGGCAAGAAATGTGATCATCATTTTCAACAAATTTTGACGTAAATTCCGATTCTGAGATGTAAATTTCGTATGCGGTTGTTCCACCAACTTCAATTATTTCATTCAGAATCTTGCAGAGTTCGGGGATGTCCTCAGATATGATAGAACGAATGTCCATTACGCAAAATCCTTTTGCAAGCTAACCAAGTTCATTGGTAGCCTCTATAAACAGACTACACAATTGGCGAAGCCATGAAAGAACCCCTTATACCAGTAACAAATGAAATCAGTCTCGAAAGCCACGAACTCCACGAAAAGTTCGTGCGCTCCAGTGGGCCAGGTGGGCAGAACGTCAACAAGGTTTCAACGGCAGTACAATTGCGATTTGACGTTGCCAATTCTCCCAACCTGCCCGAACACGTAAAGGTAAAGATACTTGGCAGCGGTGACAGCCGCCTCACCAAAGACAAAGAACTTGTGATCATTGCTGAAAGCAAACGGACACAGGAGGCAAACCGTCGCGAGGCGGTAGAACGACTGACGGAGATACTTCGAAAAGCAGCATTTATACCCAAGCGGCGGGTGGCAACAAAACCAACCAGGGGATCGGTCAAACGGCGGCTTGAAAGCAAATCAAAGCGGGCCAATGTCAAAAAGAACCGGAGCGGCAAGATCAACCTTGAATGAGTTTGGTTGATGTCAGAGTCCAAACGAATATTCCCGTGAGGTTTGATTTGTGAAAATTTGTTCAATATCAAGGATTTATACCAACGGCCATTAGGATTTACTCTTTTGACCAGGAATTATTTTGGCTTTGGTTAGGCGCGATTGGCGAAGGGGTGCTTGCGTACCATGAGCTAATTGCAACGCGGCCAAAACCAAAAGAAACCTGGCCTGCGGTGCTCCAAAATTGCCCACCGGGCCGTGTTATGCCTCTTGACCAATGCGTTTTACATTGCACTTCGAGGCCTGCCTTGCCGGTAAACAATTTTGGAACATCAAAAGGGTCAATCCTAATGGCCGTTGGTATTATACGCAGGGACGGTCCCTGACCATTTCAAGTATAAAGCCGCTGATAGTGGGCAATTTTGGCAGAACCCTTCGGGCGGTGTATATTTCGGCTATTTCTATGCAAAATCAAAACCAAAGGGATAGTGACCTATGGCCTTGATTTTACTTCAAAATATCGCAAAATATGCTACCGTCAAACCTTACGCGAATATTCGGTTGGACTCTCAATGCAACGCCACTTGTCCCACAATAGCTCAACCATTTTCCGAATGGGTAAACGCACAATTCACAATTAACGCTTTTGCTTGCAAAAACTGCAATTGAGGCGTATATACGCTTCAAATTCTCCGGTATTTCGAGAGAGTGGGTGCCACCCGGCCCCGCTCTTTTTTATTGCCGGAAAACAGGAAGCCAAAATGAGCGACGCACGCACCATTGTTGAAACCGGCCTGGAAGCCAGGGTTGCATCGATAATCGAGCCCGAGATCGAGGACATCGGCTATCGGCTTGTGCGCGTAAAAGTTTCCGGCGTAAACGGAATGACCCTTCAGGTCATGGCGGAACGGCCGGACGGGACGATGAATGTTGCCGGGTGCGAAGAAATCTCGCGCGCCATATCACCGGTGCTCGATATCGAGGATCCGATTGATAAAGCCTATCATCTGGAAATATCGTCGCCGGGTATCGACCGTCCACTCGTTCGTGTTTCTGATTTTGAAAACTGGGCCGGCCATGTGGCAAAACTGGAAACCTGCCAGATGATTAACGGCCGGAAGCGTTACAAGGGCATGATCCTGTCCATGACAGATGGCGATGTAACGTTTCGAAGGGAGGCTCCATCAAAGGATGAAGACCCTGAATTTGTTATTCCGGTCAGTGAAATCAAGGAAGCCAAACTGGTGTTGACCGATGATCTGATCACAGAAGCCCTGAGGCGTGACAAAACACTTCGGGAAGCAAATGACATTGAAGAGGAAGGCGACATTTCGCCGGATAACTAGGTTCAGGCCGTCAAACAGGCGGCAGAAAAACAGGAGACTACTATGGCTGTCAGCGCTAACAGGCTGGAATTGTTGCAAATCGCGGATGCGGTTGCCCGGGAAAAGGCAATCGACAAGGAAATCGTCATCTCGGCGATGGCTAATGCGATCGAGAAAGCTGCAAAGTCGCGTTATGGTCAGGACACCAATGTCCACGTGAACGTCGATGCAAAAACCGGCGACATCAATCTCAAGCGCTTGCTCGAAGTCGTTGAACAGGTTGAAGACTACAACACTCAAATCGCAATTGAGCTTGCTCGTGACAAGGAACCAAGTGTTGAACTGGGTGACTATATTTCCGAGCCTCTTCCTCCAATGGATTTTGGCCGGATTGCAGCACAGTCCGCAAAACAGGTGATTGTTCAGCAGGTTCGTGACGCAGAACGCGACCGCCAGTTTGAAGAGTTCAAGGACCGGGTTGGTGAAATCATCAACGGTACAGTCAAGCGTGTTGAATATGGTAATGTGATTGTTGATCTTGGCCGGGGCGAAGCGATCATCCGTCGTGACGAAACAATTCCGCGCGAAAACTTCCGGTATGGTGACCGGGTTCGCGCTTTTCTTTATGATGTGCGTCGCGAACAACGCGGCCCGCAGATCTTCCTTTCACGCACACACCCACAGTTCATGACCAAGCTTTTTACAATGGAAGTGCCGGAAATCTACGACGGTATTATCGAAATCAAATCGGTTGCCCGTGACCCGGGTTCACGTGCGAAAATCGCCGTAATTTCCAATGATTCCTCAATTGATCCGGTCGGTGCCTGTGTTGGTATGAGGGGCTCACGCGTCCAGGCAGTGGTGGGTGAACTTCAGGGTGAGAAGATCGATATCATTCCATGGTCTCCGGAAGCTGCAAGCTTCATCGTTAATGCGCTTCAACCTGCTGAAGTTGCCAAAGTGGTTCTTGACGAAGATGCAGAACGCATTGAAATCGTTGTTCCTGATGACCAGCTTTCACTGGCAATTGGCCGTCGTGGTCAAAATGTCCGCCTTGCTTCACAGCTTACCGGCTGGGACATCGACATCATGACCGAGCAGGAAGAGAGCGAACGGCGTCAGGCCGAGTTTGAAACCAGCGCCAATGCCTTTATGGAGGTGCTTAACGTCGATGAGATGGTTGCACAGCTTCTTGCTTCTGAGGGTTTTTCCAATGTCGAAGAAGTCGCCTATGTCGATATGCTGGAAATTGCCTCAATTGAGGGTTTCGATGACGATACCGCTGAAGAACTGCAGGCGCGCGCGCGGGAGTATCTTGAGCGGCAAGAAAATGAGCTTGATGAAGAGCGCAAAAAGCTCGGTGTTGCGGACGAACTGCGTGAAATCGCCGGGCTTACCACTCCAATGCTGGTCACTCTCGGCAAAGACGAAGTGAAGAGCCTTGAAGATTTTGCCGGTTGTGCGGCCGATGACCTGATCGGCTGGATCGAACGCAAGGACGGCGAGACCACTCGCTTCCCTGGCATTCTCGAGAGTTTTAAACTGTCACGGGCTGAAGCTGAAGAAATGGTAATGGCTTCCCGCGTTAAAGCCGGTTGGGTTACCGAAGAAGAACTTGCCGCGGCAGCAGAACCAGAAGTTGTAGCGGGAGAAGAAGAATCAGAGGAGCCTAAAAAGGAAGGCCGGATTTTCTAGAGCTGAAAGGCAGCCATTGGCCAAACTGGATATGAACCCGCGAACCTGTATTGCCACACGAGAGGAAAAATCTCCAGACGAGATGATCCGCTTTGTTCTCGATGGAAATGACAGGGTCGTTCCCGATCTCAAGAGAAATCTACCGGGAAGAGGGGTTTGGACTGCCTGCGGCGCGAGTCATGTCAAACAGGCGTTAGACAAGTCGCTTTTTGCCCGCGGGTTCAAGAAAAAAGTCACGGTGGATCCTGATCTGCCGGATTTGGTTGACCGGATGATGGTGATGACAGCTTTGGGCTCATTGTCGATGGCACGAAAAGCAGGAATGCTGGTGCCTGGTAAAAAGAATGTTGAAAAAGCAATTTCAGGCGGAGCAGCAGCGGTGTTGTTGCACGGTACGGATTCAAACGGTGATGGCAAACGCAAACTGGACCATCTTGTTGAGCAAGTTGATCCGACACTGGATGTTTTCGAGGTGTTTGAAAGCGTCCAATTGGATCAGGTTTCAGGTGTCGCCAACACCATGCACCTGGCGATTATCGACAGCGGAATTGCAGACAAGATAAATGATATGCTTGCAAAACTGAAAGCGTATCGTTCTTCCTGAGATAGTCTTGGATGAAGAAATTAAAAAAAGGGTGGATTTTGTCGGACATAGGGTCCAAAAAGCCGCCAGAACAGAAACTAAGGTAGAGCATGAGCGATAACGACGAAAACGGGTCTTCAGTCCCGGAAAAGAAAAAGACGCTAACGCTTAAAGGCGGCGGTCTTTCTCAGGGTACAGTGCGTCAGAATTTCTCCCATGGCAGAACCAAGTCTGTGGTCGTTGAGACACGGAAACGTCGCATTACCAAGCCCGGCGAAGCTGTTTCTGCAAGCCTAACTTCTGAAGCCGCAACTGCTGCGGAAATTCCTGCCAATCTTTCCAAGAGCGAACTTGAAGCGCGCACGAAAGCCCTTGAGGACGCCAATGTTCGTGCTGTTGAAGAAGAAAAACAGCGTGAAGTGGATGACAAGCGCCGGGCTGAGGAAGATGCGAAGCGAGCCGAAGAACAAGATGCTAAAGCCAAGCAGGTCGAAGAAGAAGATGCGCGCCTTGCAGCTGAGCGTGAAGCCGCTGCCCGCGATCAAGCTGCCGAAGCATCCGCTGCTGTCGCCAAAGCAGAAGATGGCGGCAAGCCAATTACGAGGGAAGAGCCAAAACCGAAAGAGCTCAAACCGTTCGAACGCAAGAAGCCTGACGAACCACCTAAACCGGCACGTCCCAAAGGTGGTGATGATCGCCGCAAGACAAAGCTTACGCTTTCCAATGCATTGGATGAGGACAGCGGAAAACGCGGACCCTCCCTTGCAGCGCTAAGAAGGCGACAGGAAAAACAAAAACGCGCGGCACAGCAACAAACCGGCCCGCGCGAGAAAGTCTCACGCGAAGTGCAATTACCGGAAACGATCACCATTCAAGAACTTGCAAACCGGATGTCAGAACGCTCGGTTGATGTGATTAAGTATCTGATGCAGCAAGGCCAGATGATGACCCCGGGGGACATTGTCGATGCCGACACTGCGGAACTGATCGCTGAAGAATTTGGCCATACCGTTCGCCGGGTTTCGGATGCAGACATCGAAGAAGGTATTTTCGATACGCCGGATGGCGATGCTGATCTCAAGCCGCGGCCGCCTGTGGTTACCATTATGGGCCATGTCGATCACGGTAAAACGTCACTTCTTGATGCGCTCCGCAATGCAAATGTGGTTTCAGGAGAAGCTGGCGGGATTACCCAGCACATTGGTGCGTACCAGGTTGAACACAATGGCCAACTGATATCATTCATCGATACACCGGGCCACGAAGCTTTTACCTCGATGCGTGCTCGTGGTGCTCAGATTACCGATATTGCAATTCTGGTTGTCGCAGCTGATGACAGCGTGATGCCGCAGACGATTGAATCAATCAATCACGCAAAGGCAGCAGAAGTTCCTATCATCGTTGCCATCAACAAGATGGACAAGCCGGCAGCGGATGCCAACAAGGTGAAGACCGAACTGCTTCAACATGAGGTGTTTGTCGAAGACATGGGCGGTGAAGTGCAAACCGTTGAGGTTTCCGCACTTAAAGGAACCAACCTGGATGGATTGCTGGAAGCTATTTCCCTTCAGGCTGAGGTGCTTGAACTGAAAGCCAACCCTGACCGTCCGGGTGAAGGCGTTGTGGTTGAAGCGAAGCTCGATAAGGGTCGTGGACCGGTTGCAACCGTTCTGATCAATCGCGGCACACTCAAAACAGGCGATATCATTATTGCCGGTGATGAATGGGGCAAGGTTCGTGCATTGGTAAATGATCATGGTGATCAGGTCGATGAAGCACCACCATCCATGCCTATCGAGGTTTTGGGCCTCAATGGGGCTCCGGGTGCTGGAGACCGCCTGGGCGTGGTTGAAAATGAAGCGCGCGCGCGTGAGATTTCTGCCTATCGCCAGCGTCTGTCACGCGAAAAAGCGGTCGCCCGTCAAGCTGGTTCACGCGGGTCGCTTGAACAGATGATGACACAGCTTCAAACCAATGAAGTAAGCGAAGCCGCCGTTGTGATCAAAGCGGATGTGCAAGGTTCTGCTGAAGCTATTTCGCATGCCCTGCAAAAGCTGAATACAGATGAAGTTGAGGCACGGATCGTGCATACCGGCGTCGGTGCGATTACTGAATCTGATGTGGCGCTTGCTGCGGCCTCAAATTCTCCAATCCTCGCATTCAACGTTCGTGCCAACAAACAGGCCCGTGAAGCGGCCGAAGCTGAAGGCATCGAAATTCGCTACTATTCAATCATCTATGATCTGGTCGATGACATGAAAGCGGTGATGTCTGGCTTGCTTGCTCCAGAACGCAGAGAGACTTTCCTTGGCTACGCAGAAATTCTCGAAGTCTTCAATGTTTCGAAAGTCGGCAAGGTCGCTGGCTGTCGCGTTACCGAAGGCAAGGTGGAACGCGGATCAGGTGTACGCCTCTTGCGCGACAATGTTGTTATTCATGAGGGCATGCTCTCAACCCTGAAACGCTTCAAGGATGAAGTGGCGGAAGTGCCCGGTGGGCAGGAATGCGGGATGGCATTCGAAAACTATCAGGACATTCGCCAGGCAGATGTGATCGAGTGCTTCCGTGTTGAGCACGTGGAACGCTCGCTTTAGGTCATAATTCCAATTTGAACCACGCATCTACGGTCCAATCCCGTATTCGTGAAAGGTACGACATATGCCTAAATTCTCAGCCAAGGGGCCATCTCAGCGGCAATTGCGTGTTGGTGAAATGGTGCGTCATGCGCTGACCCAGCTGTTGCAGCGCGGTCAAATACAAGATGACGTGCTTGAAAATGCCGTAATTTCTGTCTCGGAAGTTTCGATGTCACCTGATCTGAAAATCGCAACCGCCTATGTTTCGTCGCTTGGTGGTGGAGACGCTAAGCCGGTGATCAAGGCGCTTGCTACAAATGCCAAGTTCATCAGGGGTAAAATGTCTCCTTATCTCAGCCAGATGAAATACATGCCGGATTTTCGCTTTCGTGAAGATACAAGCTTTGACAATTTCTCGAAGATTGATGCGCTGCTGCAGTCCGATGAAGTCCGGCGGGACCTTGGGGATGATGAATGAGCCGTCAGCGCAAGAAGAAGGGTCGCCCTATTTCCGGATGGGTGGTACTCGACAAGCCGCTGAAGATCGGCTCAACTCAATGTGTCGGTAAGGTCAAATGGCTGTATCAGGCAGCCAAGGCGGGGCATGCGGGCACGCTTGACCCACTTGCCACAGGAATGCTTCCAATAGCGCTTGGCGAAGCAACCCGCACAGTTCCTTATATTATGGATGGAGAAAAAACCTATCGGTTCACCGTCACCTGGGGGACCGAAACCAATACAGATGACCTTGAAGGTGTGGCAACCGAAACTTCCAGCAACCGCCCTGAGAAACAGGAAATCCTTGATCTTTTGCCCAATTACACCGGCCAGGTTGAACAGATTCCTCCAACGTTCTCAGCGGTGAAAATCGATGGCGAGCGGGCCTATAAACGTGCCCGTGATGGCGAAGAAGTTGAAATTGAACCGCGTATTGTAACCATCAAGACGCTGGTATTGACGGCTTTTGACAAAAATTCTGCAACGTTTGAATCAAGGTGCGGAAAAGGTACTTATGTTCGCGCGCTTGCTCGTGATATGGGCCGTGATCTCGGGTGTTTTGGCCATATTTCCTGGTTGCGCCGAACCTCAGTCGGCCCTTTTCTCGAAGAGGACATGGTTGAGTTGCAAAAGCTTATCGATCTCGAAAATGATCTAGACGGGCTGGATGGTGAACTTTTCACCACCGGCACTGCACTTGAAGAGATCGCCGAAGTTCCGGTAAGCGGTGAACAGGTGCGTCGATTACGGCTTGGCAATGCAATTGTCATACGGGGTCGTGATGCGATTGCGCATGCGGATGAGGCTATCGCCACATCAGGTGATGAGCTAATCGCAATCGGCGAAGTTGATCGCGGCCAGTTCAAGCCTAAACGGGTGTTTCAACACTCATTTGTGTAAACCCTCACAAACATTCCATTCGACTGTGATCAAAATCTGATCTCTATTGGCCGACATTCAGGCAGTTGGGAGAAAATTATGGCCACAGCAATGTACAAAATAGCCTCCATCTTAGTCGCTTTTATGCTGATTCTTCCCTACCAGCGGGCCTGGGCTGCGGACAGCGAGATAATGCGACAGGCGCGCAGTTTGTTTCATCAGTCCGATCGGGAGAAGATTACAGAGGCAATTGAATATTTCCGCAGCCGAAAGAACACGGATAGTGTCGGCCTTTTGTTGCTTTCAATGCGATTTCCATCTCATGTTGATAAAACAAGCAGCGTCTTAGAGGAAATTACCGGAGAGAGATTTGGTAAGGACTGGAACAAGTGGATGCTCTGGCAAGAACGACATCCGGAAATTGTGCCATTTGACGGGTTTGAACAAATCCATGCCGAAGTCCATTACCGGATTGACGGAAATTTTCGCTTGTTTCTCGGCAAAAACAAAAATCACAAAATACGGGTTGAAGAGATCACGTGGGGCGGCGTTGTAAAAGATGGTATTCCGGCGCTTTCCAATCCCAAGCTGCTTTCTGCTGAAGACGCTGAATATATGGAACCGAAAAACCTGGTATTTGGTGTCAACATCAATGGAGATGCGCGTGCTTACCCACTTCGCATTTTGGACTGGCATGAGATGTTCAACGATATCATTGGCGGCGTGCCGGTAAGCCTTGCTTATTGCACCCTTTGCGGATCAGGAATTCTGTATGAAACCGCAGTTGAAGGATTTCCTCACCACCTGACATTTGGATCATCCGGTTTCCTTTATCGCTCCAACAAGCTGATGTATGACACCTACACCCATTCGTTATGGAACCAGTTTACCGGAAAACCGATCGCCGGAGCACTTGCGGACAGTGGTATTAAACTTAAAGTCCGCCCGGTTGTAATTTCAACCTGGGAAAACTGGAGAGAAGAAAATCCAACAACCCGGGTACTGTCGCTTGATACCGGGTTCCAACGCGACTACGGCACAGGCGTTGCCTACAAGGCCTATTGGGAAAGTGACGATCTGATGTTCCCTGCATCGGTAGACACAACCCAGCACAAGGCGAAAGATTATGTATTTTCATTACGCGAAGGGGAGGTAAGAAAAGCCTGGCCAATCAAGTTTTTCAAAGGTGGCAAGGTCATAAATGATGCAGCCGGATCGCAAAAACTTGTTCTTGTTGGCAACGAGGCATCCAGAACAGTGCGAGCATATGAATCGCACGGGATATTGTTTTCTGGAGAAGGAAACATCAATACTCTTACGGGTGATGGTAAGACCTGGATTGTTACAGAAGATGCACTTGTTTCAGATGAGGGAACAAAACTGAGGCGGCTTGCCGGGCATATTGGGTTCTGGTTTGCATGGCAAAATTATTATGGCGAGCGGGGCGAAGTTGCAAAGCTCGACTGATACTCAACAAAATGCTGGTAATATGAGAAAAAACCCTCTATATGCGCGGTAAGACGGGTCACGAGGCCCGTTTCTTTGGTTTTATGCCATGTAATTTTGACCCCGGCTGGACGACATCTTGGCTGCGGGTGACTTGTAAACCGGAGGCGTTGCGCTTCCAAACAGAAGGAAAAGTTGATGTCGATTACTCAAGAGCGCAAGAACGAGCTCGTCAAGGAATATGCAACCAATGCGGGTGACACGGGTTCACCGGAAGTACAGGTTGCCGTTTTAACTGAACGCATCAAGAACCTCACCGAACACTTCAAAGATCACAAGAAAGATAACCACTCACGTCGTGGTCTTTTGAAAATGGTCTCCCAAAGGCGCAGGCTGCTTGACTATGTAAGAGCAAAAAATGAGGAGCGTTATAAAAGCCTCATTTCCCGCCTCGGCATTCGCCGGTAAATTTTCCGGTGCGGCATGCAAATGCCGCGCCTTTTCGTTTTGACGTTTGCGCCTGTTTGTGCGGTCAAAACGAAATGTAACGGCTCCTCTCAAGGGGCAGGATTGCAAGCGGCCCAGCAATTTTATTCCAACATTGGACCCCTCGTTGTCTTGCCCTTGGGTTAAGCCACTACAGACAGGCAAAACCGTTGGCGTTGACTGCTCTTGCATCCCGCAAGGGCGGACGTATGTATAAGGACAAGAAATGTTTGATCACCATTTGGTAGAAATCGATTGGGGCGGACGCCCCCTAACCATTGAAACAGGTAAAGTTGCCCGTCAGGCTGATGGCTGCGTAGTCGTCACTTATGGCGAAACCAGCGTTATGTGTGCGGTAGTCTCTGACAAATCGCCTAAACCTGGCCTCGACTTTTTCCCACTCACAGTAAACTACATTGAAAAAGCCTACGCAGCCGGAAAAATACCGGGTGGATTTTTCAAGCGCGAAGCGCGCCCGTCAGAAAACGAAACACTGGTTTGTCGTTTGATCGACCGGCCTATTCGCCCGCTGTTCGCAGAAGGCTACAAGAACGAGACTCAGGTCACCTGTATGGTGATCAGCCATGATTTGGAAAACAACCCGGATGTGGTGGCAATGGTCGCAACTTCAGCCGCACTTACTCTTGCAGGGCTTCCATTCCAGGGGCCGATTGGTGGCTCACGCGTTGGCCTGATCGACGGTGAATATGTGCTCAACCCAAACATCGATGAGATGGACGAGTCTGATCTCGACCTCATCGTTGCCGGAACCAAAGATGCTGTTTTGATGGTTGAATCGGAAGCCGATGTGCTTTCCGAAGAAGTCATGCTCAGTGCTGTTATGTTCGGTCATGAAGAGTTCCAGCCGGTTATCAGTGCTATTGAAGAGCTTGCGAAGAAAGCTGCAAAAGAACCGCGCGAACACACGGTTCCAGACCATTCAGACTTGCAGAAGAAAGTAACCAAGCTCGTAGGCAAGGATATCGCTGCTGCGTATACAATTTCCGACAAGCAGGAGCGCTATGAAGCGCTTGACGCTGCCAAAGCGAAAGCCAAGGAAGAATTCCTCACCGAAGAACCCTCCGGCGATGAAGCCAACATCCTGGGCGATGTTCTAAAATCTGTACAAGCCAACATTGTGCGCGGCTCGATCATCAAAACCGGAAAACGAATTGATGGACGCGATCTTTCAACGGTTCGCCAGATTGTTTCTGAAGTTGGTATATTGCCGCGTGCCCACGGTTCTTCAATCTTCACCCGTGGTGAAACACAGGCACTGGTTGTTGCTACTTTAGGTACATCAGACGATGAGCAGATGATTGATGCCCTTACCGGTACCTACAAAGAAAACTTCATGCTGCATTATAACTTCCCGCCTTATTCAGTTGGCGAGACCGGACGCATCGGCTTTACCAGCCGCCGCGAAATCGGTCACGGTAAACTGGCATGGCGTGCGGTTCGTGCGGTTCTTCCAAGCAAGGAAGAGTTCCCATATACAATGCGGGCCGTTTCAGAGATCACTGAATCAAACGGTTCATCGTCAATGGCTACAGTATGTGGTACATCGCTTGCATTCATGGATGCCGGTGTTCCGCTTAAGGCGCCGGTTGCCGGTATTGCCATGGGCCTGATCAAGGAAGGCGAAGACTACGCCGTTCTTTCAGACATCCTGGGTGATGAAGATCATCTCGGCGATATGGACTTCAAGGTTGCCGGTACTGCTGAAGGTATCACCTCGCTGCAAATGGACATCAAGATTACCGGTATTACCGAAGAGATCATGAAGGTTGCCCTTGATCAAGCCAAAGGCGGACGCGAGCATATCCTTGGTGAAATGAACAAGGCGCTGGCTGAAGGCCGTGCGGAGCTGGGTGAATTTGCACCTCGCATTGAAAGCTTCACAATCCCGACTGACAAAATCCGGGAAGTGATCGGTTCAGGCGGCAAGGTTATCCGCGAGATCGTTGAAAAGACCGGCGCGAAGGTTTCCATCGAAGACGATGGTACCGTTAAGGTTGCTTCTTCCGCTGCCAAGGAAATCGAAGCTGCGGTTAAATGGATCCGGTCGATCACAGACGATCCGGAAGTTGGCGAAATCTACGAAGGTACCGTCGTCAAATGCGTTGACTTTGGTGCATTTGTGAACTTTTTTGGCGCCAAGGATGGCCTCGTTCATATCTCGCAGCTGGCCAATGAACGCGTCGGCAAGACCACAGATGTGGTCAATGAAGGTGACAAGGTCTGGGTCAAGCTGATGGGCTTTGACGATCGCGGCAAGGTTCGCCTTTCCATGAAGGTTGTTGATCAGGAGACCGGGAAGGATATTCCCAAGGATGCCAAAAAAGAAAATGATGGCGACGACGATTGATCGTTTCTACTTGAACCTCGAGGCCGGGAATTTCCCGGCCTTTTTCATTGCGTTTGATGTCCGCACGGTCCAGAAACTTCACGACTGCAATGAGTGGATAACTTCATGAAACCCGATAGCCGTGATGCATTGGGCCTCGTTTTGGATCGAGGCATGGCGGGAGAGCCGGGTGACGGCAACTGGCAATTTTTTAACGCCAGCCCAATTCCACAACTGGAAGATCAATGGAAAAAGTCTCTCATTTGCGAGCAGGGATTTCGCCCGGATTTTTTGGCGCTTGAGAAACTCGGCTATCGGGTAAACCCAACCTTTGCAGACAAGCAGGAAGAGTGCTCAGGTGCTATCACGCTCCTCGGTCGCAACCGAGTGCTCAATGAGCACCGGATTGCAACTGCATGGAAAAGACTAGAAGAAGGCCAACGCCTGATCATAGCGGGCGACAAAACAGCCGGCATCGGTTCCATTCGCAAATGGTTTGGCAGGTATTGTGAAATTGCAGAAAGTTTTTCAAAATTCCACTCAGTTGTTTTTTGGGCTGACAAGATTGCAGACAGTGAGATTGAGCCACGCCAAATTGAGAAGTCAATCAACGGCTATCAATTGGCGGAAGGAATGTTTTCATCAAACGGTCCGGATACCGGGTCTAAATTACTCGCTGAACACTTCGACAAGCGCCTCGGCGGACCGATTGCCGATCTCGGCGCAGGCTGGGGTTATCTTTCCAATGAACTGTTGAAGCGCACGGGGAAAACAACTGAACTTGCGCTTTATGAAGCGGATTACGCGTCCCTTGAAGCCGCAAAGGGGAATGTGCAAGCGCCAGACGGCCAGGTTGTTTCATACCATTGGTGTGATGTGACTTCTGAATTCAAGAAAAAGCCCTATCAATGGGTCATTATGAACCCGCCGTTTCACAGTGGACGGACGGTTGAACCGGAGTTAGGGCTACGCTTTATTGAGGTCGCGGCGTCTACTTTGCCACGCGGCGGACGAATGTTGATGGTGGCAAACCGTAATCTGCCGTACGAAAAAACCATCGAAAAGCACTTTCGCAAATTCGAAAAACGGGAAGAACGAGACGGTTACAAAGTGATAGAGGCGTTGCGGTAGTTTTTACAGTCATTTTAAGAACCGAAAAGTTCCGAGACGGGCCCTTGATTTCGGACTCAATGCCTCGTAGGTCCCGTCCGAAAGTCGGCTAATTATACCAACGGCCATTAGGATTATTCATCCATCGCATTCAGCTCTTCGAGCTTGGGCATGGAGACTGTTGAATAGCCTGAATCTACAAAATGTATTTCGCCAGTCACGCCTGATGAGAGGTCGGAAAGCAGGTAGAGGCCGGAACCGCCAACTTCTGAAATATCGACCGTGCGCCGCAAGGGTGAATTGCGCTTTTGATAATTAAACATTGAGCGCGCATCGGCAACGCCTGCGCCGGCCAGAGTGCGTACAGGGCCCGCAGAAATTGCGTTTACCCGGATACCGCGAGGTCCGAAATCCGTTGCAAGATACCGGACGCTTGCTTCCAGCGCCGCCTTGGCAACACCCATGACATTGTAGTTTGGCATGACGCGCGTTGCGCCGCCATAAGTTAGTGTCAGCATGGAGCCGCCATCTGTCATCAGTTTCGCGGCGCGCTGTGTAACTTCCGTGAAAGAAAAGCACGAGATAACCATGGTACGGGAGAAATTCTCTCGCGAGGTATCTGCATACAGGCCCTTGAGTTCATCCTTGTCTGAAAAGGCAATAGCATGGACGACAAAGTCCAGGCTGCCCCACTCTTTTTCAATCGTGTCAAAGACCGTGTCGACGGTGGAAATATCTTCGACATCACAAGGAAGGAGCAGTTTCGCGCCAACTTTCTCGGCCAGGGGCTTAACACGTTTGCCGAACGCCTCTCCCTGATAGGTAAAGGCCAGTTCAGCCCCCTGGTCAGCCAGTTGTTTTGCAATACCCCAAGCAATCGAATGATTGTTGGCAACGCCCATGACAAGCCCGCGCTTGCCTTTCATCAAATCTCCCATCTTTGCTCCTACCCGTTATAACGCTGAAGAGCGAGGGTTGCGTTGGTTCCGCCAAATCCGAAGGAGTTGGAAATTACCGTGTTGAGTTCAACATCGTCCTGGCGTTCCAGAACAATATTCATGTCGGTGAATTTCGGATCAAGTTCATCAATATGCGCGCTTTTGCAGATGAAGCTGTTTTGCATCATCAAGAGCGAGTAGATTGCTTCCTGCACACCGGTTGCTCCAAGCGAGTGACCGGTGAGTGATTTGGTTGCGGAAATTGGCGGACAATCCTGGCCGAACACTTGGCGAACCGCCTCGATCTCTTTTTCATCGCCAACCGGTGTCGAAGTCCCGTGCGGGTTGATGTAGTCAATTTTGTCGTTGACTGTTGAAAGTGCCATTTGCATGCACCGGATCGCACCTTCGCCTGAGGGCGCTACCATATCGTGACCATCGGATGTGGCTCCGTAACCAATGATCTCGCCATAGATTTTTGCGCCACGTGCCTTTGCATGCTCAAGCTCTTCAAGGACCAGAACGCCCGCTCCGCCAGCGATAACAAAACCATCCCGGTTTGCGTCATACGTACGGGATGCGGTAGACGGTGCGTCGTTGAATTTGGACGACATCGCGCCCATTGCATCAAACAGATTTGACATCGACCAATCAAGGTCCTCGGAACCGCCGGCAAAAATGATATCCTGTTTGCCAAGCTGGATGGTTTCATAGGCATTGCCGATGCAATGGTTGGAGGTGGCGCAAGCAGACGTTATCGAGTAGTTCACGCCTTTGATCTGAAACTGTGTTCCCAGCACCGCCGACGCAGTTGAACTCATGGCTTTTGGCACGGCAGTTGGGCCAACACGCTTGGGACCTTTTTCGCGGGTGATATCAGCTGCTTCGAAGATGATCTTGGTGGAGGGGCCACCTGAACCCATGATAATTCCTGTTCGCGGGTTGATCGTATCACTTTCCTCAAGGCCTGCATCCAGGATTGCCTGTTTCATCGCAATGTAGTTCCACGCAGTGCCCTTGGCCATAAAGCGCGCTGTTCGCCGATCCAGCACTTCAAACGGATCAAGGTTGGGAGCGCCTTGCACCTGGCAACGAAAGCCGTATTTCACGTGATCTTCAGCTGTTGCTATGCCGGATTTTGCTTCCCTTAACGACGCCAACACTTCTTGAGTGTTATTGCCAATGGATGAGACAATTCCCATCCCGGTTACAACGACACGTATCATGTTTTACTCCTCAAGCTTCCGCAATTTATCCAGCTTACCCTGCTTTGTCTTTGGACAGGCCTACTTTCAAATCCTTGGCGGCGTAAATTTTTTCGCCATCAGCCTTTAGCCATCCATCAGCAATTCCAAGCACCAGGCGGCCTTTCATGATGCGCTTAAAGTCAACTCCGTACTCAACCAGTTTGGTTTTTGGTGTGACCATGCCCTTGAATTTTACTTCACCGGTTGAAAGCGCCATTCCATAACCCTCAGCTCCAGCCCAGCCAAGGTGAAATCCCGTGAGCTGCCAAAGAGCGTCAAGACCCAGGCAACCCGGCATGATCTCATTGCCAATGAAGTGGCAAGAGAAAAACCAAAGGTCCGGTTTGATATCCAGCTCTGCACGAACAAAGCCTTTGTCGTATTCACCACCGCTTTCGGAAAGCTCTGTTATGCGGTCAAACATCAACATAGGAGGAGCCGGCAGTTGGGCATTTCCCTGGCCGAACAACTCGCCTTTCCCGCACTTGATTAGTTCTTCATAAGTATAGCTCGTTTGGCGTTCAGTCATCTGTCCAAGCACTCTCTGTTTGGTCCATTAATTCAGTTAGGCTGCTCTAGCACAAGACGCTGCTCACTGCCAAAGGGAGAATTGTAATAAATTGTGATATTTCTTGAGCCAAACTGCAAACCCTTGCCGTGACGGATCGTCTATTGCGAAGCATTCGCATTCGAATTATATATTGACAGGCAAAATGGTTTTTCCAAGGTCGCTGTAATGAATACCGGAAATATCGAACAAACTCTTCGCAACGCGCAGCTTCGCCCGACACGCCAGCGGGTCGCTCTTGCTGAACTGTTGTTTTCGAAGGGCGACAGACATGTCTCTGCTGAAGATTTGCACGCAGAAGCTCGCCTGGCAGGTGCAGATGTTTCTCTGGCTACCATCTACAACACCTTGCACCAGTTCACCGAAAGCGGACTTCTGAGAGCAATTTCAATCGACTCTACCAAGACCTACTTTGATACCGATATTGGGAATCATCATCATTTCTATCTGGAAGAATCAAATGAAGTTATTGACATGCCGAAAGACTGTGTGTCGATTGCAAGCCTGCCAACACCGCCTGAGGGCATGGAAATAAGCCGGGTGGATGTGGTGGTGCGGGTAAGGAAGAGCGGAGTACAGCGCTAGGGTCTGTGGACATTTAACGTAATGCTATGATTGTAGCAGCGATATTCCATGAAGCCTCAAAACTGACATCGGTTTTATCATATCGCGTATTAATCCCTCGGAACTCTTTGATCTTGCTGAAGTAATTTTCAATGAGATGCCGCCATTTATAAACTTCCTCGTCATGCGGGATATGGATTTTACGGTTTCGCTTGGCAGGGATAACAGCCACTGCACCATTTTCATATAAAGCCCGGCGCAGATGATCTGCATCGAAAGCTTTGTCGCCTAGCATTGCGCCGAATTTCAAACCTTCAATCAGTTCGTGTACACCAACAATCTCACTGCGTTGACCGGGAAGAAGCTTGAAGCGCACAAGATTGCCAAGCGCATCTGTCAGGGCCAGAACCTTGGTGGTTAACCCGCCCTTTGAACGTCCTATGGCCTGATGGAGAGTCCCCCTTTTGCGCCACTTGCTTTCTGGTGAACGCTGACAATAGTACCGTCTATAAGAATGTATTCAAAGTCAGGATCATCTGATACAGCTTCAAAAAGTCGTTGGAATACACCACGTTGCGCCCATCTACGGAAACGACGGAAGACAGAATTCCATGCACCAAATCCAATAGGTAGATCACGCCAGGGACCACCAACCCGGACCTTCCATAATACCGCTTCCAAAAACAGGCGGTTATCTTTTGCTGTGCGACCTCTGTCACGAATACTGCCTGGCAACAAAAGCTCAATAAGTTTCCAGCTTCTATCTGATATTACAAATCGTTCCTTGCGCATCAAAACCTCCTTAAAAGAAAGCTTGAATCACATTATAACTGATTTGGGAATCCTATATGTCCACAGACCCTAGTCTTTTATTAAATATGAACCGCTTTGATGGCGTGAGGTTTGTGATCTCGCCAGGCGGTTTTCAAAAAGCGGGTTAGATACCCGGTTGACAAAAACAACAAAGCGAGAGCGCAAAGATCGCCCAAGCAGACATAAGACTGAAGATAAAGTATTGAATTCAAACTTGTTTTCACCGATTTATCCGGCCGCATGGCTTTGCCCCAGGAAGGGCGTTGCGAATTTCTTGTGGTGCAAAAACACCACGGCGCAATCCGCGCCTGTTCCTGTGAGGCGGTCAAAGTGTACCATATTTAATAAAAGGTGCTCTAAGTTCGATCCGGAGAGAGGCCCCTGAAACGGTTTCACTCTTCTATTAGTTCGTCCGGATAAACCCCCCAGAGCTTTTTCTTTTCAATATGGCCGCTGAGTTCGCCGGCTGAGACACGGCACCATTCTTCGAGACACGAAAGCACTTGAGCAACCACGCCAGGTTCAAGTCGAGCAACCAAGGTGCTTTCACGGGAAGCGGTGTCAAACATTGGCACTATACCAGACGCTTTTTTCAACTCGCCAGGATTGATAATCACTGTGCGCTTGCCGGAAAGCAGTGAATGAAGGATCCAGCCTTCATCTCCTTCCGGGTCCCGAACTTTGCGCCAGTTTTCGTACTCCTGGATAATTTCGATGGGCAGGCCTTTTTTTACATATTTCCATGCGACCTGAAACTGCTTTCCCGGGCCAATGCGCATGTTGACGTTCTTGGACTTGAGGCTAACAAAACGCGGGACCGGTAATCCGGAGCTGCCAGTCGCCGAAGTTTGAGCCAGACAATCAGACGGTAAAAGGACCATCGTTCCTGCAAACAGCGTAAAAAAGACAGCAGACAGGTACTGAATAAAATTCCTGGTTGTCTTGTTTGGGTCAAGTCTGGACAAAAACAACGTCAACCTCGTCTGATCCTGTATTGTTTGTTTGTGTTGCGGCTCATGTCTGATAAACAAATCCTGTTTCGGCCTGGCTGATTGCTGGTATGTATCACTTGGAAAACCAACGCGAGCAAACAAGATTAAGTCAATTGCACCATTGTCGGGTTTCTGACGAATACCGGAACGGTTTGATGGTTATAAAGGTTTATCCGGCAATCACAAATGCCGCATGACATGAATTGGGACAAATTTTCATGAGTGGAAAAAAGCCGGTCGTTATTGTTACCCGAAAACTTCCTGACACAGTGGAAACCAGGATGCGCGAGCTATTCCGCACCAAGTTGAACCTCGCTGACGTTCCAATGGATCAAGATGCACTGGCAGAAGCTGTAAGAACAGCGGATGTTCTGGTTCCAACAGTAACCGACCGAATAGACGAAACGTTGATCAAGCAAGCCGGTAACCAACTCAAGCTGATTGCAAACTTCGGGAACGGTGTTGACAATATTGACGTGGCCGCCGCTGCCAAAAAAGGCATTGCGGTCACCAATACGCCCAATGTTTTGAGTGAAGATACCGCTGATATGACCATTGGACTTTTAATCGCAGTTTCACGCCGCTTCGTTGAGGGAGCTCAGGCAATCAACAAGGGTCGCTGGGAAGGCTGGTCTCCTACTTGGATGTTGGGGAACCGGATTTGGGGCAAGCGCCTCGGAATTATCGGCATGGGTCGTATCGGAACAGCCGTTGCGAGACGGGCCAAGGCCTTTGGCCTTGCAATTCACTACCATAACCGCAACCCCGTAGCCGACCAGACCGAACAGGAGCTGGAAGCAACCTACTGGGACGACCTTGAGCAAATGTTGCCACGGGTGGATTTTCTATCCGTCAACTGCCCAGCTACTCCTGCAACCGAAAACCTGCTTTCAAAAGATCGCTTAAAATTACTGCAGAAGGATGCAATCATTATCAACACGGCCCGTGGTCAGATTATTGATGAAGAAGCTTTGACAAAGGCGATTGCACTTGGCGCATTGGGAGGTGCTGGTCTTGATGTATTCGCGCATGGCAATGACGTTGACCCGGAACTCAAGGAACTCGTCAAACAGGGCAAGGTGGTTTTGCTTCCGCATATGGGTTCGGCGACAAGAGAAGGCCGGATTGAGATGGGCGAACGGGTTTTGATCAACATTCAAACCTGGGCCGACAACCACCGGCCACCCGACCGGGTTTTGCCCAATCAGAATTAGGATTTTGCAGATGAAAGCCGTTACCTTCGGTTCCGCAATGGTTGATATCATTGCCGTCCTGGAATCCAATTCAATCGAGCAATTATCCCTTTCAAATGCCCATCAGCAGTTTTTGCTGGTTGAACCCGGCCGAAAGATCGAAGCCAGTTCGATCTCGACCCACATCGGTGGCGGTGGACTTAACACTGCCGTGTGTCTTGCAAAACTGGGGTGCGAAGTCTCGCCGATTGTCAAAACCGGCGATGATGCGTCCAGAGATCATGTGACCGGCCATTGTGAGGACCATGGCCTGAATACAGACAAGATCCTGCTGGTTGAAAAACTTCACACTGGTTCAGCGGTGATGATTGCCAGCCACGACAAGAACGCCGCAATTTTTACCCAGCGTGGAGCCAACACCACCCTCAATAGAGATGACCTCGACCAAGTCACACCTTTGGATGCCAATCTGGTTCACATCGCACCCTTGAGTGGTGAATCGGCCGGCCTTCTGCCGCAAATTTCCGAACTTGCAGACAGTAATGGAACTTTTGTTTCCTGTAATCCGGGCATTCGTCAGATCACCACACGCACGAATACCATTATGTCCGCAGCCAAGCATCTCGACCTACTCTGCATCAATGGTGCGGAAGCAGCTGCCCTTGTCCCCGGTCTTTCGGCGCTGGATGAAAAGTTGGACTGGCAAACCCCGAAAACGGGAGAAGCCATACTTCGATCTCAGGAAAGCCTGCTTAGCCTCAATCAGTTCTGCGTAAACCTTGCGAAGCATGGTCCCAAGCATGTTCTGGTGACTTATGGTGGCGAAGGAGCATATCTGTTTGATGGCAAGACCCTGCATCATCAACCGGTTATCAAAACCAAAGTTGCAGGAACTGCCGGTGCCGGCGATTCATTTGTGGCGACACTGGCCTGGGCATTGGCATCCGGAAAGTCTCCAGTTGAGGCGCTGTTGCTTGCAGCGCATATTGCTTCCTCTGTGGTCTCGCACGTCAATACAACCGATGGGCTGCTCGACAAGCGCGCCTTGATTGAGCGGGCAAAGCTCTAATTCTACGAAATTTCGCTGTCAGAGTTTTCCGGCCGCTTCCAGTTTTTTCCATGCCTGGCGAACGAACTCGGTCTTGAACGAGTGTCCTCCAGGGAACAGACACATATTCAATATGTCACCGTTTGAATTGCGGGTATTGCGACATTTTAGTTCACCAATTGCCTCTTCACCGGCAAACCGGTAATTGCCATATTCGGCATACATTTTCAGCACGGTTGGAACTTTACCCTGATGTGTGTCTGCAATGGGTCGTCCCATTAAAGGAACCACCGGATCTGCATCCCCGTGAATGTGGATTACGCTTGCAGGAGGCGAAGTGCAGGTCGTGGGTTCCGGTCGCCAGAATGTCCCCGACATCGGAACGAAGGCAGCAAAAAGCTCACTGCGGTGGCAAATCAGGTTCCAGACCATCATGCCACCAGCGGAAAAGCCGGTTGACATCAAGCGTTTACGATCGATCGGAAACCGGCTGGTAATATCTTCAACCAAAGTGTCATAATATATCAGTTCAAGCTCACCGTTTGTGTCGCGATTGCGTGGGACGCCAGGTATCCGCCAATCATCGGCAAAAGATTTCGTAGCAACGAGTGCTACTCCAAGCTCGGAAGCGAGTTTCGTCATGGACTTGTTTTTCATCATGCCCTTCGCGGAACCGCGATAGCCATGGGCATAAATGATCGCGCCGACTTTGCTGATGCCGTCATGGCCATCCGGCATTCGAATGCGATAATGTCGGTCACCAATTTCGCAATTGGTACCCGATCCACAGGCAAGCGCTAGATCTGCTTTGGGAAGAAAAAGCACTAACAGGGTGAACGATAATATGATCCGGATCATGGCGAGCTCCGTGCATGAAAGTGTTAACACCATAACTGGTGCCCTACCACGGACAATTCAATTCCGCGTCAGAGGAAATGTTCACCCTGTCCCTGTGGAACCAAATCCGCCAGCGCCTCGCCCGGTACTGCCTGCAAGCCCGGCTTCTTCAATCTCAACCTGAATAACCGGCGCGATCAACATCTGGGCAATCCGCAGACCCCTGTCGATTTTGAAGCTTGTGTCGCCATGATTGATCAGCAAGACCATAACCTCGCCGCGATAGTCCGCATCGATGGTCCCCGGTGTGTTCAAGCACGTGATACCATTTTTATAAGCGAGACCTGAACGCGGCCTGATTTGCCCCTCATGGCCCTTGGGGATTTCCATGACCAGGCCAGTTGGAACCAGACTTCGCTCACCGGGAGCCAGCTCCATGGGCTGGTCCTGCGGCACTGCAGCGCGCAAATCCATGCCTGCGGCATCGGCTGTTTCGTAGGATGGAAGATCAAGCCCCTCAGAATGAGGAAGGCGGATTATGGCAAGACTAATCATCTGGGATCATACGCAAATTCGAGGCGCAATCCGCCCGGTTCGCCAACAAAGAAATGTACTTTTGGCCCGTTTCCTGAAAACTCCGGCGTGCACTCCACTTCTATTCCAGGCCAGGCTTGCACTTTTTCAAACAGCTCATTTAACTCAGCTTCCGTGGCAATCTTGAAGGCCACATGGTGAAGCCCGAGATTGACCTTCCGATCAAAGCCTGGAGGATTATCGGACAGTACCTGCCAAAGTGTTAGAACCGACGTACCGTCGCTTACAAATTTGGATGGATAGTCGGGCTTTCCGCCAACTTCTTTCCAACCCAGGCACCCAACAAAGAAGGCTGCAGTATCATCGAGATTTCGAACGGTAAGTCCAAGGTGATCAATACCAAGAGTTGCTGCTGTCATGATTTCCTCTTCTACTGTAGAAAGCCTATCATCCGGGTCAATGACGGGAAATCATATCTCAACGGTTTCCACGTTAAAATGCGCGATGATCTTTTCAACGAGCAGGTCAGCTACTTGTTGTTTGGACAATTTTGGCCAAGCATCTACGCCATCCCTGCTCAGAAGCTTGATGGTATTCTCATCTCCACCCATGACACCGCCTTCGGGCGACACATCATTAGCAACAATCCAGTCTGCCTTCTTGCGCTTTAATTTTGCTTTTGCGTGCTTTTCAAGCTTTTCAGTCTCAGCGGCAAAACCGATTAAAAGCGACGGTCGTTTCTTATGATGACCGAGGCCTTTGAGAATATCCGGGTTCTCAACAAGCTTCAGTGAGTCTGGTCCCTTGCCGTTCTGCTTTTTCATTTTCTCGTCAGCTTCATCAGCGCTTCGCCAGTCTGCCACAGCTGCGACCATCACAGCAATATCTGCGGGCAAAGCAGCCTCGACCATTTTCTGCATTTCACGTGCTGTTTGCACATGAAGGGTTTCAACGTGATCGGGATCGGGGATCGTCACCGGCCCGGAAACGAGAATGACCTCGGCACCAGCACGGCCCAGGGCCTCAGCGATAGCATGCCCTTGTTTGCCGGACGACCGATTGGCAATGTAGCGAACAGGATCAATCGGCTCATGGGTTGGGCCTGAAGTGACAATTGCACGCTTGCCGGCCAATGGACCAGTTGAGGTCTGCGGAACCAGATGGTCTGCAATCGCGGAAACAATCTCCAATGGTTCAGCCATGCGTCCAACGCCTGCCTCATTTTTTTCGGCCATTTCTCCTGAATTCGGCCCGATAAAATGGATGCCGTCCGCTAACAGTGTTTCAATATTTCTCCGGGTCGATGGATGTGACCACATTTGCGGGTTCATTGCAGGCGCGATCAATACCGGTTTGTCGGCTGCCATCAGTAGGGTTGATGCAAGATCGTCTGCATGACCACCCGCCATTTTTGCCATCAGGTCTGCAGTTGCCGGAGCAATGACAATCAAGTCAGCCTCCCGGCAAAGCCTGATATGGCCTATATCGTGTTCATCTTCGCGATCAAACAGATCGGTAAACACCTTGTCACCCGTTATGGCGCCAACTGACAGAGGCGTGACAAACTCCTGCGCTGCCTTTGTCATCACCGAGCGAACGGTAGCTCCACGCTCTTGCAGCCGACGGATCAGATCCAGAGATTTATATGCAGCAATGCCACCGCTGATGATGAGGAGGATTTTCTTTCCCTTGAGCGAAGTTCCCTCTTCCGCCATAGAAGGTGACTGTAAGGTTGATTGAACTTGCGAACCCCTTACCGAAGCAAATTGCGGCAAGAACTCGCCCCCTTCCAGTGCTGCCAGCAGTATTCGCACTTCCTCCTCCATGGAACGGCCATTGGTCGCCGCCCGCTCACGAAGCGCTTGTTTGGTTTCTTCATCAAGATTGCGAATGGTAATACTGGCCATGCAGTTCATATAGGATATGATTGCATTGATTTCAATATGCTTGGTTTTTACACGAAATAGGATTTAAATCCGGCGATTACTGTGTCCAGAGCGATATCATTGACATCACGATGGGTAACCATGCGGATGGTTGGCCACTGCCCGCCGATTTGAATACCGTGACTTGCCAAATGTGCGTGCAGATCACTCGGATCTTCAACATTCGGCGTCAGAAAGACCATATTGGTATCGCTTGTTACTTCCCCACAATCGAGCGCTCGCAGTTCCGCAGCAAGTTTTGCCGCCCGGTCATGGTCATCCCTTAGGCGTGGTAAATTGTGTTCCAGAGCATAAAATGCGGCCGCACCAAGCACACCGATCTGACGCATCCCGCCACCGAGAATTTTCCGATTGCGCCGCGCTTTCGCGATGAGATATTGAGGGCCGACCAGAACACTGCCCGCAGGGGTGCCGAGACCCTTGGAGAGGCAGACCGAGACCGTATCAGCCACGCCAGCGAGTTCCCCGGGCTCACACTTGAGTGCTGTGGTCGCATTGAAGAAACGCGCTCCATCGAGATGAACGCTCAATCCGGCATCGCGGGCGGCTTTTGATGCGACCGTCATCTTGTCAAGCGGAATTGCCTCGCCATGAACCGTATTCTCGAGACTTAAGAGCCTGCTCACCGGACAATGCGGATCATCGTCCTTAATAGCCCGCCTGATTGTTTCCGGCGAAACTGATCCGCCTTTTTCAAGCTTTACTGGAAACAGGGCAACGCCCCCCAACACGGATGCACCAGCAGCCTCATCTATGAACACATGGTACTGGTCGCCGACAATTACTTCTTCGCCGCGCCCGCAATGGGCCAGAATTGCGCAGAGATTGCTTTGTGTTCCGGTCGGGAGAAAAAGGCCGGCCTCTTTGCCAAGCATATCAGCAAAAACCTGCTCAAGCTTGTTTACGGTTGGATCTTCGCCATAAACATCATCACCGACAATTGCTTCCGCCATCGCCTTGCGCATTCCCTCACAAGGTCGCGTTACAGTATCGGATCGCAAATCACAGACCAGTACCGAAGCTTCAACATCAATCCCCGCCTGTGAATATAAGTTCATTCCAAAACCTGCTCATATGCCAACGCAGCCACAATGTGTACACGCTGCGTATCACCACCGTTTAGTGCGGTATGATAGCCTCTTGTATCGGTGAAATAAACCGAGCCATCTGCGGGTAGATGAGTCACATGATGATTGACGATAAACAAAGAGCCCGGATTGGTCACAATCGGAATATGCAGTCTTGGTTCCGGGTCACGATGCCATGAGTTGCAATTATAAAGACCCTTGGAGAGTAACCGCGTACGCCCGATGGGGAACCGCTTCTTCAATTCGCCAATGACCTCTTCAAAATAGGTGCCTCCGAATTCCGGATTGAACTCTGAAAAATCTATTTCGGGAACAATTTCCTCCCGCGGTTCCTCCACATACCGGTCATCTCCCCTAATCCAGTAGCGGCCAGAAAGATCATTTTCGGTCCATTCAGTCTGGCCTGGGCGCCGGGTCAGCGGGAGGGCGGCAAACCCGAGGTCCTGCATATTGCCCTTATACTCGGATCGGGCAAGACACTCGTCCAAAGCTCCGCGCAGGCGTTCAACCTCAAACTTCAGATCGAGTTTGGCGATACCGGGTCCGGGAATAAAATCCACCACAGAGGTGGTGTCGAGCCTGGTTGCCATGGCTTCTTTCAGCATATCAACATCCGCATCACTGATTTGTGGTGTAAATGACATGATTGTTCTCCCAATTAGAGCGTTTCGCGTTCAATCAGGGCAGAAAAAACACGTTCCTTATTTAAATTCATATACGTATTTCGGCAATCACAACACCGCGTGATGATAAATACGATTATACTTAAAACACTCGGAAACCCGAATTTTGAGTATAGGATTCTTCTTTTGACCCTTGCACTTATCCGAAAACCGGTGCCCACTTTTCGGGTGCAAGGAGTATGCCTATCTGCAGAACGATGAGATAAACCCGACACCGGTTGACCTCGCGATCGTCCATGCGAGCCGCCCCAATACCTGGCCGATATGGTTTATACCAACGGCCATTAGGATTGACCCTTTTGATGTTCCAAAATTGTTTACCGGCAAGGCAGGCCTCGAAGTGCAATGTAAAACGCATTGGTCAAGCGGCATAACACAGATCCGGTGGGCAATTTTGGAGCACCGCAGGCCAGGTTTCTTTTGGTTTTGGCCGCGTTGCAATTAGCTCATGGTACGCCGCACCCCTTCGCCAATCGCGCCTAACCAAAGCCAAAATAATTCCTGGTCAAAAGAGCAAATCCTAATGGCCGTTGGTATTAAATAACAGGGTTTGTCATTGCTCCACCGGTCGGTTGGGCCGGTGTTTTTGTAATTCGAGATGCTGATTGATGCAACAAAACGGGGATATGGAATCGCGATTATTGCCGAAGTGCTGATTGAGCCGGAATTGAATGAGGGGACACTGGTCCAGGTTCATCCCTTCAGGGCTGTACCTGAAAGCTCTTACTACCTGTTGACACCAGATGCAAAGGCAGGGATTGCCCGCATTCAGAGATTTAAATCACTGCTTTTGAGTGCCTTGCGTGACATCAAAAATTGAAAATTGCCTTGTATTTGCCCCAAACGAGGCGCATATGAACATTATCTGACTATTTTGCCGACGACGACCCTTAATTTGCACTGAACAGTTCAACTGCACCTGAACGGCCTCCTCTTCAAAATTGACGATTAAAGATGCAACCAATTCCGGCTGCATTTCAACGACACGAGAGGACTATTCCGTGACACCAGGTACTGTAAAATTTTATAACTCCCAAAAAGGTTTCGGCTTCATTCAACCAGAAGCTGGCGGCAATGACGTTTTTGTTCATGCAACTGCTCTTGAGCGCTGTGGCATGACTGGTCTTGCTGAAGGCCAGAAAGTAAACTTTACAACTTCAGTAGACAGCCGTAGCGGTAAAACTGCAGTGGACCAAATCGAAACTGAATAAGCTTTTTGGTATAAAGGTTTGAAGGGTCGCTCAGGCGGCCCTTTTTTGTTTTGTGCAAATTTCGTTATACTCAAAACACTCGGAAACCCGAATTTTGAGTATAAGATTCTTCTTTTGATCCTTGCACTTATCCGAAAACCGGTGCCCACTTTTCGGGTGCAAGGAGTATTTCACTTTTGTGAATTCACAAAAGTGCGAAAAGCTCTAGAATCGTGATGCCAATACCTTGTCCGGGAAGCAAGTTGGCTGTAATCCATTCTTCTGCTGCCAGTCGCCAATTGAGCGGCGGGTCCTGAACCCGGCCAGCCCATCCGCACCGCCCACATCATAACCCTTTTTTACAAGCGCATTCTGGATCGTCATGACGGTTCCGCGTTTGAGACCGGAGACCGGTTGCCAACCTGCTACGAATGGCTTGTTTCCATATTGAATGCGATCGGCGGCATTGCCCACAAAAAGGGCATAAAGGTCGGAATTATTATATTTCTTGATCACGTAAAAATTTGTCGTCGCCACAAAAACCGGACCGGAGCGACCTGCGGGCATTAGGATAGCGCCCTTCTTGCTCATTTCGCTCGCAGGAAATGCTTTGCCGGAAATCCGTTTTATACCGACCTTTGCCCAGGCAGAAATCTTGCGCATCTGGTCTGGCCCTTCAAGCGCACAAGATACTGATAGTGGTATTTTTGCTTCAAAGCCCCAATCCCTGCCACGCTCCCAGCCATAGCGGGAGATATAATTTGCAATTGAAGCAAGCGTGTCTGGCACAGAGCCCCAGATGTTGCGCCTACCGTCGCCGTCATAATCTACTGCATAGTCCAAATAAGAGGAGGGGAGAAATTGCGGTTGTCCCATCGCACCTGCCCATGAGGATTTCATCTGGGCACGGGTTGCATATCCCTTTTCAATGATTTTGAGACCGGCAAGGACTTCTTTGCGAAAGAGTGCCTTACGGGTCGACATGAAGGCCTTTGTGCTCAAAACCTGAAACGCGTCATGGCGAATGGCAACGCGCCCAAACGCTGATTCGCGACCCCATATTGCAAGGATAATTCTTCCCGGTACGCCATATTTTTTTTCAATTCGCCCAAGAAGGCTTTTGTGTTTTTTGAAAAGCTTGCGTCCGGTTGCAACAACTGGAGCCACATATTTTTCGCTGAAATACCGGCCCGGCGAGCGAAATTCCGCTTGCGCTTGCGGGCGTGAAGGTTTTGCCTTGGTACCCGGCGGCACAAGGTCCGGCAGCTTCCAATTGAGCGTCACTCCCTTGAAGGCAGCGTTGAAGCTTTTCTTCGACACTCCGAGTTTCTTCGCCTCTGGCCAGATGTCCTTCCTGAGCCAGGCCTGAAACTGTTTTTCGACCGCAGATTTGTTTTGTGCTTGAGAAGATGACGTGAAGCATACCACCATCAGGATACAGGCTAAAAATCTTGTCATGGCACGGCTTTCCGTCGAATCGATTGCTCCATTTTAGCATTCGGATTGTGGCTTCCAAAGGATCCAAGAGCGTTGCTGTTGACAGATTATGTTACATAGCATATTTGTTAATTAACATATTATTGAATTAAAGGTGACCTGTGCATCTTGTTTCTACATTTGCTGCCTTGGGTGACCCCACCCGTTTTGCCATCGTCGAGCGTCTTCTTAAGGATGGTGAATTGAGTGCGGGTGATCTCCAGGGTGCTGCTAAAATTTCCCCGCCGGCAATTTCCCGACATCTCAAAGTGCTTCGGACTGCCGGTGTACTGCACCAGCGTGTTGACCGGCAGCGCAGACTTTATTCAGTCCGCCCGGAGGCCGTGCAGGCGATTAGTGCCTGGACCGCCAATCACAAAAACTTCTGGCAGGCAAGCCTTGACCGACTGGCCTCAGCTCTTGAACACGAGATCACCAAAAAATGAGTGAACTTGTCCTTGAAAGAAATTTAGCAGTCAAACCGGAGGCCGTGTTTGCTTTTATCACGCAAAACGATCACCTGCTTAAATGGTGGGGGCCGGAAGGCATTAGTGTTGCCGAGAACAATCTGGATTTTACAAAGCCAGGCCCATGGTCGTCGGTCATGGTGAACGCTGAAGGTCAACGCTACAAGGTGACCGGCGAAGTTACGCTGGTGGATGAACCAAATGCTGTTGAAATGACATGGGGATGGCATGATGAGAATGACACGAGAGGCCACAACAGTACCGTCCGCTTCGAAGTAGCAAGCGACGGCGGTGATGGCAGCCTGTTCAGACTGACCCATAGCAATCTGCCGGATGACGAAAGCGCCCAGAAACATGATTCCGGTTGGTCTTCATCATTTAACAAACTGGAACGGCTCGCCGTTTGAAACCCAACTCAGGAAAGGAATATTCAATGCCAAATTTTGTTCTCGCATACCATGGTGGAAAGAAACCGGAGACACCGGAAGAAGGCGCCAGGGAAATGACCAAATGGCAAGCATGGTTCGGCTCAATCAGTGAGGCTGTTGTGGACGGCGGTGCGCCTGTGGGCATTTCAAAAACCGTATCTTCAGAAGGGGTAAGTGATGACGGCGGAGCCAATCCTCTATCCGGCTACTCAATAGTGAAAGCAGACAGCATGGAAGGCGCATTGGCGCTTGCCAATGGATGCCCGATCATTGGAACAGGAACCGTGGAAGTCGCAGAAATCATGGAGATGTAATTCCGGATCCGGCAATACGGATCAATATGGTATCGGGTAGCTGCGATACACTCCCAGAATATCCTCCATGACCTCATCGCTGAGGGTCAGGTCTGCTGCCTTGACTGAATTTTCCAACTGGGCAATCGTGGTTGCTCCAAAAATTACCGATGCCATAAACGGTCGTGTTAAACACCAGGCAAGGGCCATCTGTGTAAGATTCAGTCCATGCCTGTCCGCAACGGCCTTATAGGCTGCAATGGCTGCATGGGCATTGTCACTCCAACGCCCGCCCAGCGTGTCGCTTGAAACATCTGCTCTACTTCCCGCAGGGCGCTCATCGCCAGTGCATTCCACGTACTTACCGGTGAGCAGCCCACAGGCGAGTGGAGAAAATGACAAAAGACCAACATCCTCGTGATGGCAGAGTTCAGCCATATCAAGATCAAAATATCGGCAAAGAAGCGAATATTCGTTCTGCACGCTTGCCATGCGCGGAAGGTTTTTTGCTTCTGCAATACGCAACCAGGCTGCTGTTCCCCATGCGCTTTCATTGGACAGTCCGATTGCGCGGATCTTTCCTGACTTGATGTAACCTTCCAGTGCCTCAAGCACTTCGGTGATGTGATCAAGCGTTGACCGGGTATCCTGCTTTGTCGGGTCAAAGGTCCAGGACTGCCGAAACGCATAAGACCCCCGGTTGGGCCAGTGCAGTTGGTAAAGATCAACGTAGTCTGTCTGCAAGCTGGTGAGACTGTCATTCAGAGCAGTCTCAATGGTTTCAGCAGAGATCGGTTCGCCCTCCCGAACAGCCGTATAACCTGCGCCTGAAACCTTGGTCGCGATCACCACCTTGTCACGGCGGGATTTGTTTTTTCCAATCCATGTACCGATGACACGTTCTGTATCGCCCTGCGTTTCCGCCGACAATGGAGTGGTTGGATACATTTCCGCTGTATCAATAAAATTAATGCCGTGCTCAAGCGCATAATCAATTTGCTCGTGGCCTTCCGCCTGAGTATTTTGCGTACCCCAGGTCATCGATCCCAGACACAGCTCGCTCACCTTAATGCCTGTGCGGCCAAGTTCATTCTGCTTCAAATTAAAATCCCACCAAAATAGAAAGTGCCGCCCTCAAGATAAGCGGGATGCTCCGCAGTACGCAATAGCTAGGGTCTGAACCCAATTGGGAAATGTGGCTGCATTGGAGACAAAATGGCTTATTTCGAGGCGAAAAACACAGGCGATGCCAAAGCATCGGCGAGGCTTTTTAATACTGAAATAGGCGTTTTTGGCCCAACCCGATCGGGCAGCGCCCAATTTACCCGAATTATCGTTGAAATCTCCTCATTGACGGAAAGTCATGTCGGTCGATTTCGCCTAAATTCTGAAAAATTGGTCAGCTGTGCAGGCCAATTCCCAATTGAGTCCAGACCCTAACATCCAAATTATAGCACCAACCTGCTGCTCAGGAAGCAGACAGCCAGTATAAACCCATCGCTGCAATTGCCCAAAGTGCCATATGCCCCCAGCGATTGTTACGCGCTTCCGCCCTGCCGATTGCATTAGTGGTCTCGGGATCAAGTTTCATGCCGTTCTTGATCATCGTTTCCATATCGAGCGAAAGCATTTCGGCCTTGTTTGCCATGTCAGGAAGCATGTGAATTAAACGGCGTGCGGCATCAAAACCATCCTTCGCATCTTCCAACATACCAGCCGGCCCAAGATTGCGCGCAATCCAGCTTCCTACCACCGGCTCAGCTGATTTCCACATGTTGAAGGACGGGTCGAGCGTTCGAGCAACACCTTCAACAACAACCATTGTTTTTTGCAACAGGAGCAACTCGGGTCGCGTCTCCATGTCGAAAAGGTCTGTCACCTCAAACAGCAAAGTCAGTAGTTTGGCCATTGAGATCGTTTCAGCAGATTGACCGTGAATGGGTTCGCCAATTGCCCGGATAGCCTGGGCGAAACTGTGCACATCGTGATGGACAGGCACATAGCCCGCATCAAAATGCACTTGTGCCACGCGGAGGTAATCACGGGTAATAAAACCATAGAGAATTTCAGCCAGGAACCGCCGTTCCTTTTTTCCGAGCCTCCCGGCAATCCCCATATCAACGGCGACTATGTCTCCGTCATCTGCAACAAACAGGTTTCCAGGATGCATATCAGCGTGGAAAAACCCGTCACGCACCGCATGACGTAGAAATGATTGAATGAGGGTCACTGAGAGCGCTTTGAGATCGTGACCGGCCTCCCTGATCGCTTCAACATCGGAAAGCTTGATGCCTTCGACCCAATCCATGGTAATGCAGTCGCGGCCGGTAAATTCCCAGTTTACTGAAGGAACACGGAATCCTGGGTCGTCTTTGGTATTTTCACCAATTTCGGAGAACGCAGCAGCTTCAAGACGCAGATCCATTTCGATCCGGGCGGACTGGGCAAGGGTATCAACCACAGAAACCGGCTTAAGCCGCTTGGCATCGGCCACAAACCGTTCAGCCAGGCCGGCGGCCAGATAGAATGTATCGAGATCCTTCTTGAACCGGGCACGCACACCGGGCCGAATAACTTTAACGGCAACAACTTCTCCGGTTTCCCGAAGCGTTGCCATGTGCACCTGGGCTACCGATGCGGCGGCAATTGAATCTGAAAAATCCGAGAACACCTCTTCAATCGGCCTGCCGAGTGACTGTGAAACCCGACGCCTTGCTTCCTGTGTATCAAATGGAGGAATGCGATCATGTAGCAGTTCCAGATCTGTGGCAATCGCAGAACCCACAACATCCGGACGAGTTGCAAGAAACTGCCCAAGCTTCACCCAGCTCGGACCAAGTTTATTGAGGGCAATGGAAAGACGCTCACTTTGCTTGCGGTCTTTTGCCTGACGGCGTGCAACAAGAGATGCAACACGATGCCCGAACCGGACGGATGCAGGCATTCCTTCGGAGGGTAGCGCTGAAACAACACCCTCGCGCATCAATACCCAACCGGCATGGAAAAGAGACAAAGTTGAACGCAATACGGACATACGGTTCCTTAAAGCTTCCAGCCTAGATGAAGTGCTACGATCCCGCCACTAAAGCTGCGCCAACTTACCTTCTCAAATCCCTGTCCGCGAATTGCATCGGCGAATTTTTCCTGGTTTGGAAACTTTGCAATGGACTCGACCAAATATTGATAGGAATCCCGGTCTCCTGTTACAGCCTGCCCGATACGGGGTATCGCGTGGAGTGACCATTGTTCGTAGAATTTGTCGAGCATTGGCATTTGAACTTCGGAGAACTCCAGACACAGAAACTTGCCGCCATGTTTTAGAACACGAAAAGCCTCGCTGATCGCTTTTTCCATCTGCGGTACGTTTCTTATACCAAATGCAATCGTGTAGGCATCAAAGGAAGCATCCTCAAATGGCAGCTCCTCGGCATTTCCTTCGATAAATTCAAGTTTATCTGAAATACCACGCTGTTCTGCGCGCGACGCACCCACGTCAAGCATAGATGAATTGATGTCAAACACGGTCGTATGCACATTAGGCCCGCCACGTTCGACAATACGAAATGCAATGTCCCCGGTTCCGCCTGCAACATCCAGCGATTTCCAGGAACGATCGCTTGTGGGTGGGGACATTGATGAAACCATCGCATCTTTCCAGATGCGATGCATGCCAACTGACATCAAATCGTTCATGACATCATATCGGCCGGCAACCGAATGGAAGACTTCATTTACCAGCGGTTGCTTCTCACCTTTGCCGACATTGGAAAATCCAAATGAGGTTTCCATCGCGTCGGCATTGTCTACACGGAAGTCAGACATAAATTAGCCCTAACTACTGCTTGTCCTGTTTTGCCTATATATAGAGAAAGCAGACGGGATGTCACGATGACAAATTGCGCAAGGTTAAGACCAGATTATGCCTGAACTTCCAGAAGTAGAGACGGTTCGACGCGGCCTTGCTCCGATAATGGAAGGAGCAATTGTCAAACAAGCACGGATTAACCGCCTGAATCTTCGATTTCCATTTCCAAACCGGTTCTCCGAAAAGATTACAGGGAGAATTATCACGGCGGTTGGCAGGCGGGCGAAATATCTGACCGTTGATCTCGACAACGGTGACGTCCTCATCATGCATCTGGGCATGTCCGGTTCATTTCGTATTGAGATGGAAAATGGTGCGACTTTGCCCGGCGCGTTTCATCATCCGCGCTCAGAATCCAAAGTGCATGATCATGTGATGTTTCATATGGAAGGTTCTTATGGCAGGGCAAGTGTCATCTATAATGACCCGCGGCGGTTTGGTTTTATGGATATCGTGCCACGAGCGGAGTTGGAGACTTGCAAGCATTTTGCAGGGATGGGAATTGAACCAACCGGCAATCAGCTCAACGGCGAGGCCATATCACGGATGTTTGCCACAAAATCAGCACCGCTCAAGGCGGCACTTCTTGACCAAAAGCTAATTGCGGGACTTGGCAATATATATGTGTGCGAGGCGTTGTGGCGATCAGGCCTCTCTCCCAAACGCAAAGCGTCGACGATCAGTCGCAAGGATGGCAAAGCAACCAGGCGTAGCGAAGCACTGGCTACCCACATCAGAGATATCATCGGCGAAGCAATCGAAGCGGGCGGCTCATCGTTGCGGGACCACAGGCAAACCAATGGTGAACTTGGCTACTTTCAGCATCGTTTCAGCGCCTATAACCGGGAAGAGGAAGCATGTGCCAAACCGGAATGCGATGGGCAGATCGTCCGAATTGTCCAGTCAGGGCGTTCGACTTTTTATTGTCCGGCTTGCCAGCGATAGTGTCCGATGGATTTTTCGTTGACTGAAAGGCACTTTCCATGTATGCGTTTCGCAAATTTCAGGCGGCAAAACCCTGCCTGTCTCTTTTCTGATCATCTTTATGATAGACGAGCTTGAGACAATAGCTGCAAACGGGTTTTGCCTGAGGTAACGAAAGACAGGAAGCCAAACTATGGCAAATACAACATCCGCGAAAAAAGCTGTCCGCAAGATGGCCCGTCGCACAGAAGTAAACAAAGCGCGCCGCTCTCGTATTCGCACTTTTATTCGCAAGGTCGAAGAAGCAATTGCAGGTGGCGACAAGAAAGCTGCAGCAGCAGCACTTAAAATAGCCCAACCTGAAATCATGCGCTCAGTCACCAAAGGCGTCATGAAGAAGAACACGGCAGCACGTAAGGTTTCTCGCCTTTCAGCTGGTGTGAAGAAAATCAGCGTTTAATGCGATTGCCAAAGCAATTTTGAATGATAACCGTTGCTATGCAGCCGGTTTTTCTTTTTGGGTCTCAAATTTGGATCTTCAGCCCTAAAAGTAGCGCATATCGTTTGCGTATTTTTTCCCACCTTCCTTTGTGACTGAAAAATCAACACAAATGCCGGATGATCGCAGTGAGTTTTCTGTGATCTTTTTTGTGTTATTTTTCAAATGGTTAAACCATGGTCCTTTTGACATTTCGGATCGGGCGCCGCCAAAGCTCTGTCAAGTGCCCTGTTTGTGAAATAATATTTTCAACCGCTTTTTTGTAGCTTTGGTGTCCAAGCCAAATGAATCGCCTTGATTTTTAAACGAAAACGCAATCAGCTTTTTTCATGACTCACTGAAATAATTTTCCGTTGAGGGCCGCTAAGAGATTATTTACTTACATGCATTGTCAGGCTTTTGCACCTTGGATAATGTCCTTTACAGAAGGTGACTGTTTGGGGGGGTGATCGACAATTGATATCGCAGCAAAGTATTGTGTGCTGTTGTTTTTAGTCAACTTGTCAATCGAAATCATGTCTTTTGGCAAAGTCGATATAAATTGTCGGCTTGGCTTCTTGTAGAACCTATATGGGCGCATGCTGCCACTCAATCAGGGTGGCGGCAATATAGTAGAGTTGCGTTCTGAGTTAGTCTTCTTCTACCGGGGGAGTCCCAAGCCCGTTTCGGGTCTGTTTAAGAAGTTGTGGTTTTGGCCTGCAGGGCTTCCTGTTCAGGTAACGGGGAAGGTGTGGCATGTCCTATGCTGGCGACATCACGTGCAAGGATTGCTGGTCGGTACTGAACCAGAAATCTGATGCACAATTGGTTGATGTCCGCACATCTGAAGAGTGGAAAACGATCGGCGTGCCGGACCTTTCTTCAATCGGCAAACAGGTATTGTTGGCAGAGTGGCAGCAGTTCCCGACAATGCAGATTAATACGCTTTTTGCGGAGCAGGTGTCTGATCTATTGGGTGATGCCGGCACAAGCGGACGTTCGTCAGTTTTATTGATTTGCAGATCAGGTGCACGCAGCATATCGGCCGCCGAAGCTTTGACTAAGGCAGGATACGAATGTGCTTTCAACGTCCTCGAAGGCTTTGAAGGCAGGCCGAATAATAACGGCCGCCGGGGAACAGTCTCGGGTTGGAAATTTGACAGTCTGCCCTGGCGGCAGAGCTAACAGGAAATGTCTGATCGGATCGCCGGTCACAAGGCTTGGAAGGAATGAGGGAATGCCGGATTTTGGACCGCGCCAGAGCGGGAACGACAAGAGCGGTGGCGCTAAAAAGGATTTGGCAGGCTGGACCCAGTGTCCTGAACCTGATTTGGGCAAAATTAGAAAAAAAATGTCCAATAAGAAGCAAAAAAAGGCATTGGAAAACAGCCAAGCGCGTGTTTGTATAGACGAGGAGGTCAACTTAATGGGCAATAACAGGAAGAGCAAAAAGAAGGCCTCACCAAACGAGAGTTGGGAACGAATTAGAGCCATTTTGCGCACACAACTTGGTTCGGATGTGTTTAACAGCTGGTTTGCCCGATTGAAGCTCCAGGCTATTGATGGCGGTGTGGTTTCCCTGTCTGTTCCGACCGCTTTTTTGAAGAGTTGGCTTACCTCACGATACCGCACCAAGCTGCTTGAACTTTGGCAAGGGGAGGAAAGCTCGGTCCTGCGCATCGACATTTCTGTCCGCAAACCGATTGCTTCTCCCACACTCGCTGCAGAACCAACTCAGGGAAAAGACAAGAACACAGGAACTTCTGCTGGCGGGGCGGGCAAGCTTCGCCCTGGAATCTCCGGTGATGGGGGGAATAGCGGTCGCAGGTTCGACCAGATTGCCGGATTTTCTGGATCACCTCTTGATCCAAAACACACCTTTGAAACCTTTGAAGAAGGCCAATCAAATCGCATGGTGCATGCAGCCGCATTGACCATTGCAGACGACATTGCTGCTTCGAATTTCAATCCGCTGTTTGTACATGCCGGGGTTGGCCTTGGGAAAACACACCTTTTGCAGGCTATTGCCTGGCGTACCCGCAAGCGTAATCCGAAAACCCGCGTTCTTTATCTGACGGCTGAGTATTTCATGTGGCGTTTTGCAACCGCCATCCGGGACAAAACTGCATTGACCCTCAAAGAGTCTCTGCGTGACATTGATATTTTGCTGATCGACGACATGCAGTTCCTTCAGGGACAGGCAATTCAAGCCGAGTTTTGTCACTTGCTCAACGACCTGATCGATAGTGCACGCCAGGTCGTGGTGGCTGCGGACAGACCACCGGCAGAACTTGAAAGCCTGGATGAGCGTGTGCGGTCCCGGCTCAAAGGCGGTGTGACGCTGGAAATCAAGTCACCCGACTATGACCTTCGCAAGAAGATACTTCATTCGCGTTACGCAGAAGCCCAGTCTGAACATCCCAAACTCGATATTCCAGAAGACATTCTTCACTATGTGGCCAGACAGGTTGCATCAAGCGGACGGGATCTCGAAGGTGCATTCAACCAACTGCTGGTTCATCATCAGTTCTCTGGCGATGGTATCAGCCTTGAAGACCTCGACCGTATTCTGGATCACCTGACCAAAACAGCGGAAGCAAAACGGGTCAAGATTGAGGAAATTCAGTGGATAGTTGCGCGCCAGTTCAATGTTTCAAAGAATGATCTGTTGTCCAATCGCCGGACGCGCAACATTGTCCGTCCACGTCAGATCGCCATGTATCTTGCCAAAACCATGACGCCGCGTTCTCTACCTGAAATCGGAAGACGGTTTGGCGGCAGGGATCACACCACCGTATTGCATGCGGTTCGCAAGATTGAATCACTGACAACAGAAGACCAAAAACTGGCAAGGGAAGTCGAGCTTCTAAAACGCCTTATTCTTGAATAGACCGGGGTTAGAACTCACTATAGTGTTTCCTCTTTTGATTGAATCTAAAGAATGGATAACGCCTTTGACATTTGAGCTGAATTCGCTCAATCAGCGCTTCAAGGAAGCGATGATTAAGTCTCGGGTCGGTACTCAACCGGGAAAAAGGGGTTTTCCCCAAAAAGCGTGCGCAACCACCCATGCAAGACTTGAAAAAGCGGAGGGAATTCACCACTCTGTGTAGACTTTTCGCATCTTTAAACTTGTGCGACCTTTGGGTCCAATTTTTAGGACATTTGCGCCATGCGCGTTACGCTGGAACAGTCTAATCTTTTGAAGTCGCTTGGCCATGTCTATCGTGTGGTTGAACGGCGCACCACAATTCCAATCCTGTCAAATGTGTTGCTTAGGGCTGAAGGAAACGAATTGCACCTAAAGGCCACTGACCTTGATCTTGAAATTTTCGAGAAAGCCCCGGCAGTCACAGAACAAGCCGGAGCAACAACGGTTCCAGCGCACATGCTTTATGAAATTGTCCGCAAACTTCCAGGCGGCTCAGAAGTCATGATTTCGATAGATGGGGATGCATCTACGCTGAAGCTTACGTCTGGACGCTCGCAGTTTACACTGCAAATGCTGCCGGTTGAAGATTTCCCGGATATATCCGCAGGTGAATTCAGCCACTCTTTCTCCATGGCAACCGGAGAAATCCGCAAGCTAATCCATCATACCCAGTTTGCGATTTCCACCGAAGAAACACGTTATTATTTGAACGGCATCTATCTACACACGGTTGAAGAGGACGGCGATACACTGCTCCGCGCCGTTGCGACAGATGGCCATCGCCTGGCCCGGTCACAAACAACAGCACCTGATGGTTCATCTGGCATGCCCGGCATCATCATCCCGCGTAAAACGGTTGGTGAAATTCAGCGACTGGTTGAAGACCCCGATGCGGCTGTGCTGATCGAATTATCAGACAGCAAAATTCGCATGAGTATCGGCGAAACAATCCTCACATCGAAACTGATTGATGGAACGTTTCCTGACTACAATCGTGTGATACCGGCTGGAAATGACAAGGAACTGGTCATGGATCGGGCGGTGTTTGCCAGTGCCGTTGATCGTGTCTCAACAATTTCTTCCGAGCGCGGCAGAGCCGTCAAACTTCAACTCACCAAAGGTCAGATGGTCCTTTCCGTAAACAATCCGGATTCAGGAACCGCAGAAGAAGAAGTTGCCGTTGGATACACTTGTGACCCGCTTGATATTGGATTTAACTCCCGCTACCTCCTTGATATCACAAACCAGCTCAGTGGTGATGAAGCAACATTCATGTTGTCTGATCCAGGTTCACCGGCCTTGGTTAAAGATTCAGCGGACGCAAATGCAATTTACGTATTGATGCCAATGCGGGTTTAAGATCAGAGCGCGCTCTGACTGCCCATGCCTTGAAAGCGGGTCTCTTGAACCGTGCCCATATCGAACAGTTAAAACTCACCAGTTTCCGCAACTACTTCAGTGCGGTGATTGACGCAGACAACCGACATGTGGTTCTGACCGGAGAGAACGGCGCGGGAAAGACCAATATTCTGGAAGCAATATCATTTCTGTCGCCTGGACGCGGCATGCGTCGCACCACTTATGATCAGGTTGCACAGGCTGGTGGAAATGGTGCGTGGACGGTCTTTGCAAAGCTTGAAGGACCATTGGGCGACGTGAGCATCGGTACCGGCCTACAGGAAACGACACATGGTGTTGAAACGCAGCGCAAGGTTCACATCAATGGTGAACGGGCAAAAGCATCAGATGAACTTCTTGAGCACAGCCGTATCCTTTGGCTGACACCATCAATGGATGGGCTGTTTACCGGTCCGGCCGGAGACCGGAGAAGATTTCTCGACAGGTTGGTCCTCGCTGTCGATCCAACGCATGGGCGAAGGGTTTCCGACTATGAAAAGGTCATGCGGTCGCGAAACAAATTGTTGACTGATGAATATTCTGACCAAACATGGTTGGACGCAACTGAGTCGCAGTTGGCGGAACTTGGCGTCGCAATTGCCGCTGCAAGGCAAGAGATGGTTTCATTATTGTCTGCAGTCATCATACGTAACAATGATCCTTCTTCCCCCTTCCCTGATGCACTGGTCAGCATATCCGGAAGTCTTGAAAACGAGATCAGCGAATTGTCGGCTGCTGATCTGGAGGCTGAATTTCTGCAACGGCTCAGATCCGCGCGCGCCATTGACTCAAGAACCGGTCGTACACTTGAAGGAACCCATCGCTCGGATCTGATTGTCCAACACCGTCCAAAAGCAATGGCTGCAAAACTCTGCTCGACCGGGGAGCAGAAGGCACTGCTTATCGGCCTCCTGCTGGCCCATGCGCGACTGGTTGGCGAAATGGCAGGTTTTTCTCCAATCCTGCTATTGGACGAAGTGGCCGCGCATCTTGATGATGGAAGACGTGGCGCTTTGTACAACATGATCGACGATTTGGGTTGTCAGGCATGGATGACAGGAACTGATGCAGCACTCTTCACAGCGCTTAAAGGGCGTGCAAAGTTCCTGACAGTTGAGGATGGAAGCATTGTCGAATAGGTTTGCGCCATGACACTTTCTAATGATGAATTACAGCGCTATGCGCGACACATTGTGCTGGCTGAACTGGGTGGTGCAGGCCAGCAGGAACTCAAGCAGGCCCGGGTACTGGTTGTCGGGGCAGGTGGCTTGGGTTCTCCGGTGCTACAATATCTTGCGGCGGCGGGAGTGGGAACAATTGGGATTGTTGATGATGACATTGTTTCTGTTTCAAATCTGCAGAGGCAAACCATTTACACGACAGGGGCCTGTGGTCGACTGAAGGTCGAAAGCGCCGCTGAATTTGTCGCAAACCTTAATCCGAACGTGAAGGTGGATTGTCATCCATATCGTCTGGAGGCTGAAAACGGTCATGGCCTTATTCAAGATTATGATCTTGTCGTCGATGGATGTGACAATTTTGATACCCGATATCTCGTTGCGGACATTTGCGAAGAGTTGGGCAAGACCCTTGTCACAGCAGCGGTTGGTCAATTTGATGCTTCAATCACCACGTTGAAGCCTCATCTGAAGGATGAAAATGAGAATTTTTACCCTAGATATCGCGATGTGTTTCCCGAAAAACCTGAAGCCGGGTTGCTGCCTACTTGTGAGGAAGCCGGAATAGTCGGCGCACTTACAGGCATCGTTGGAGCCATGCAAGCAATGGAAGTGATCAAGGAAATCACCGGCATCGGTGAAAGCCTGGCTGGCAGATTGCAACTTTATGACGCAAAATCTTTCCGCTGGCAGGAAATCCTATACCAACGCCAAGATTGAGCCTGTCCCACAAGCATGCCGTCTTGTCTTTGGGATTTTGAGTAATATCTGCAGAAATTATTTTTTCCCGATGATATCAGCAGGGAACTGTTTTGCCTGTCATCAGGCTACAGGTTTGCTATGCTAATTCGGAGTTTTACACGTAAGGAGTTTAAAATGTCCAAGACACCTGGATTTTCAACACTGGCTGTTCATGCCGGCGCACAACCAGATCCTGCAACCGGCGCAAGGGCAACACCAATTTATCAGACCACGAGTTTCGTCTTTGATGATGTTGAACAGGCCGCTTCACTCTTCGGGCTTCAGGCGTTTGGGAATATTTATACGAGAATTACAAATCCCACGGTCGCAGTTCTTGAAGAAAGAATAGCCGCGCTGGAAGGCGGTACAGCCGCGCTTGCGGTTGCTTCAGGACATGCCGCGCAACTGGGTGTGTTTCATACCTTGCTGAAACCCGGCGACGAATTCGTGGCGTCAAACAAACTTTACGGCGGCTCCATCAACCAGTTCAATCATTCTTTCAAAAGTTTTGGATGGGAAGTGTCCTGGGCAGATCAGGGCAGTGTGGATTCATTCAAAAGTGCTGTGACAGACAAGACCAAAGCAATCTTTATCGAAAGCCTCGCTAATCCCGGCGGGATTGTGACTGACATAGAGGCGATCGCAAAAATTGCCGAAGATGCTGGCGTTCCTCTTATCGTCGACAACACGATGGCAACTGCATATCTGTGCCGACCACTGGAACATGGTGCCAATATTGTTGTTAACTCGCTTACCAAATTTCTAGGCGGCCATGGAAACTCAATGGGCGGGGTAATTGTTGATGGCGGGAATTTTGACTGGTCGGCCAGCGACAAATACCCATTTCTGAGCGCCGAAAGACCAGAATACGGTAATATGAAACTGCACGAGACATTTGGCAATTTCGGCTTTGCCATTGCCTGTCGTGTTTTGGGTTTACGGGATCTGGGAGCGGCACTCTCTCCTTTCAATGCCTTCCAGATCTTGACCGGCATCGAGACTTTGCCCTTGCGAATGGAAAAACACTGCAGCAATGCGCAGAAGGTTGCCGAATGGCTTGAGGCAAGAGAGGATGTCGAGTGGGTTCAATATGCGGGCTTAAAGAGTGATGCCAGTCATACGCTAGTCGCCAAATATCTGCCAAATGGTGCCGGGGCGGTTTTCACTTTCGGCCTTAAAGGTGGCTTTGATGCTGGCATTAAAGTTGTCTCGTCAGTGAACATGATTTCGCATCTTGCAAACATCGGTGACACCAAAAGCCTGATCATTCATCCAGCTTCCACAACCCACAAGCAGCTAAGTGATGATCAAAAGTCAGCGGCAGGTGCAGGACCGGAAGTCGTGCGTCTTTCGATCGGCATAGAAGATGCTGATGATATCATTGCGGATCTCGAACAAGCGATGGGCGCATAAGAGCCAACCTTTAACTCGAGTAATCACGCTGATCGTCGATCACCTTGCCATCATTTGGCAATGTGTCGACGATCTCAACATCACCTTTGAGTTTTGTAATTTCAGACAAGATCGATGTGAGGTTTTCGGCGTCAAGATTTTTGCCGACCACCTGAAGGGTCATTATATCCTTGTCATTTTCTCTGGATACAACAAGCCGCGCCTTTTCAAGACCCGGTATCGCTTTGGCAATTTCATCAATCTGTTTTGGATCGACAAACATGCCCTTGATCTTGGTACGTTGATCGGCGCGGCCCATCCATCCCTTGATGCGCATATTGGTACGACCACAAGGTGAAGTGTCGGAAATGACGGCAGACATGTCACCGGTACCAAAGCGAACAAGCGGATAAACCTTGTTAAAAGACGTAACAACGATTTCTCCAACGTCGCCGGTCGCAACAGGGTCACCAGTGCCGGGGCGAACAATCTCGACTATGAGATCCTCGTTGCAAATCATGCCCTCAACCAGCTCTCCATTGTTGCTTGTTTCATGGGCTATTCCGCCGATATCTGCGGTGGCGTAGGCTTGCATGACCCCGATGCCGCGCTGTTTATATGCCTCGCGCATCGATGGAAACAATGCACCGCCGGAGACAAATCCGCGCTTCAGCGAAGAGACGTCCCGGCCCAATTCGTCCGCCTTGTTGAGAAGAGTTTGGAGGTAGTCCGGCGTCCCCATATAGGCGACAGGTTTCAGTGTTGTTATTGCATCAACCTGTGCTTCCGTGTTTCCAACACCTGCCGGAAATACTATTGCACCCAGGGCCCTTGCACCTTCATCGAGGATTGAACCACCCGGCGTCAGCGTAAAGCCTATCGCGCAATGGACAATATCTCCTGCACGAATGCCCGCTGCATGAATACCACGAGCCGCAAGCCAGGGATCAGGTCCAGGAGCCTGTGGTTCCCAAATCGGCCCCGGTGACATGAAAACTCGCGAGCCGTTAAGCAGATTAGTGTCAACAAATCCACCAAAAGGGGGGCGGGATTTTTGAGCCTCCATCAGTTCCGGTTTTCGCAATACCGGCAGAGTTGCCAATGCTTCGCGAGAATTGATACTGCTTGTATCAATATCCGAAAACCGTTTGCTCCATCCTGGAATTCGGCACTTGATATCATCCAGAAACTCCGGGAAGCCTAAAAAAAGATCACGCTCTCTCACGTCGGGATCACGAGTTTCCAGTTGATCAAAATACTCAGACATCTCTATCTCCCTAAATGCGCTCGAATTGTTATCCGTTCAGCGCAAAATTCCAATCCACCGTGCCAGGTCCAACAGACTGGCGAGTGCTGCGGATAGGTAAGTCAATGCAGCAGTCCGACAGCGATGATTGCAAGGATACCCACGCGCCGGGCCTTCAGCTACGCGAGCCAGCGTTTGCGTCTACGATAATGTTTGACATCTTTGAATGATTTACGACCTTCGCCGCCAACGCCGAGATAGAACTCTTTCACATCTTCATTCTCGCGCAATTCTTTGGCATCGCCATCCATAACGACGCGCCCGGATTCAAGAATATACCCGTATGTCGCATATTTGAGCGCGATGTTGGTATTCTGTTCGGCAAGGAGGAATGAAACGCCTTCCTTTTCATTGAGGTTATGAACGATCTCAAAAATCTCTTCTACGAGTTGAGGGGCGAGACCCATGGAGGGCTCATCCAGCAAGATCATTTTTGGTTTGGACATCAAAGCCCGACCGATGGCGCACATTTGCTGTTCGCCACCAGAGGTATATCCGGCCTGAGACTTTCTGCGTTCTTTGAGGCGTGGAAAATATTGATAAACGAGATCAAGATGATCCTTGATTGCTCTATTGCCATCGCGCCTTGTATAAGCGCCCGTCAACAGGTTTTCCTCTATTGTTAAATGGCCAAAGCAATGGCGTCCTTCCATGACCTGAATGCACCCGCGTTGAACCAGCTCATTGGGCGTCAGGGATTGAATTTCATCCCCGTCAAAGATGATATTTCCCTTGGTAACTTCGCCGCGTTCACCATGCAGCAAATTGGAAATCGCACGCAATGTCGTGGTTTTGCCGGCGCCATTAGCACCAAGAATAGCAACAATACCACCCTTGGGTACCGTCAGAGATACGCCCTTCAGAACCAAAATGACATGATTGTAAATCACTTCGATGTTGTTGATCGACAGGATTATTTCGGCTTCTTGCGTGTTCAGATCTTCAGCAACGCTCATGGAAAACTTCCGAATTTCAGTGATTGGAGACAACCCCGGAAAACCGGGGTTGTCGTATTTTGGTTAGCTGCAGTTTTGGGTCTGCCAGCCGGTTTGCTCCGAAACATATTTTTCGGCAGCTTCTTCAAGAAGTGGGCGAACAACATCGGTCATCGGTGCAATCGGATCTGAGATTTTCTCAAATGCAGAGCCGTTCCACTGTTGCAGGAAGACTGAGCCTGCGCCCTCGTGATCTGCACAAGAGCCAGCGACTGGCGCTGTAAAGTTTTCAAGACCAAGCTCTTTGAGGCGAGCCTCACTGAGGTTGAACTTCTCAAGACCCATACGCATGTCTTCACCGGTGATAGACGTCTTACCGGTCGCTGCCTGAGCTGCACTGATTGCTTCTGCAACAATCACAGCATTGAAGAGGCCGCGGTTATAAAGGACTTTGCCAACGTCACCTTTATCAGCCTGGCTTCCGCCCGCATCAACAACATGTTTGATCACGTCCTGAAGCGCCGGGAAGTCGGTGCCAATGCCGGAGAAATTTGCGCCAATATAACCTTTGCCAGTTTCTCCGACTGAATCCAGATCAGCATTTGCAGAAGACCACCAGTTGCCGATGAACTTGTCCATCGGGAAGCGGATTTTTGCAGCTTCCTTAACAGCGGTCGGGTTCATAGCACCCCAACCCCACATAATCATCCAATCAGGGCGTTCTTTGCGGACATTTAGCCAAGTTGCAGACTGGTTCTGCATTTCTTTAACGCCGACCGGAAAGCCGACCCACTCAAAGCCCAGTTGCGGAGCAAGTTTTTCAAGCAGCGGAATTGGCTCCTTACCATAACCAACATCAAGATAGATGAAGCCGATTTTCTTGCCTTTTAGCCCGCCGGTGGAATTGATATATTTGAGGATCGATGACATCTGGCTCCAATAGGAAGTCGGGTAGGTGAAGGTGTATGGGAACTTTTCACCAATCGCCGCCGCAGACAGACCATAGCCCATGGAAAGGACCGGGATTTTGTCGACAGGCGCTTTTGGAACCAGCTGCAAAGTGATGCCGGTTGAAAGCGGGTTATAAACCAGCGCGCCTTTGCCTTTTGTGGACTCGTAACACTCAACACCCTTCTGGGCATTGTATCCGGTTTCGCATTCTTCGACGACAACTTTTGCGCCGCCAATACCACCGTCCCGTGCATTGAGCATGTTCAAATAATCGGCAAAACCATTTGCGAATGGAATACCGCCGCCAGCAAACGGACCTGTCCGATAGCTAAGTGATGGAATATAAAGCGTGTCTTCAGCAGACGCTGTGGAGACATGCATGGTGCCGGCAACAGCTAATGCAGCGGCTCCAAGGACTAGTTTCTTGAGCATAAAGTATCCTCCCAAACGCTCTGCGGATCGCGTGATTGCCATCCGCATGAAATGTGAAACCCGTTTGTCTTACAGGACAGGTTTCAAACCTGGGGCCAATCTTAATACGGGAATGGCCAAACACGCAATTTCTGCTTTAGTATCGCCCATAGGCGCGCAAGCCCATGGGGCTCCAAAATCAGGAACAATACAATTAATACGCCAATAACAACATCCGAGACGAGGTCCGCCTGAGCCGAGGTGATTGTAAACGGCGTCATGACATCAACCGCAGGTGGCAATACTGCTCTGATCATGACGGGCATGATCCAGATGATCGCGGCGCCCAGAAAACACCCGAGCAGACTGCCGAGGCCACCCAAAATGACCATGAACAGAATTTCGAAAGAGTGGTTGTAATCAAAGCTTTCAACTTCGGCAGCGCCGAGCCACAGGAAAACCATCATTGCGCCCGCAACTCCGCAATAAAACGAAGAAACTGCAAAAGCCGACAATTTTGCATATAGCGGGCGAACACCCATCAGTTCTGCGGCAATGTCCATGTCCCGGATCATCATCCATGAGCGACCGACGCGTCCTGAAATGATGTTGGAAGCAATCCATGTCATCACCACGACAATTCCGAGGCATACGAGATACTGTGTTACCGGTGCCGCGTTTGCTCCAGTGACTATCAATCCGAAGGCTTCGCGTTGCGGCACTTCAATCGCACCGGAATCATTGTAATTATAGAGCCAAGGAATGCGGATGAAGGCCCACTCCAAAAAGAATTGAGCAGCGAGTGTGGTCACCACCAGATAAAAACCCTTGATCCTCAAACTCGGCAAGCCAAAAAAACTGCCGACGATCGCGGAGAAAATACCTGAAGAAAATATCAAGACTATGATGTTCACTTCGGGAAAAGCGAGCGTCATTTTATAGCAGGCATAAGCCCCAACACCCATGAAAGCACCGGACCCGAGTGAAATCTGTCCTGTAAATCCGGTCAGAATGTTCAGCCCAATAGCTGCAAGCGTGAACACCAAAAACGGGATCATGATCGCACCCAGGAAGAACTCGTCTGCCAGAGCAGGAATCGCGATGAACCCGATGGCGAGATAAATCCAGATAAAGACCTTGTCCTGAAAGATCGGGAATTTGGCAGAGTCTGCCTCGTAAGTCGTCTTGAACTGGCCGGCTTCTCGATAAAACATTGCTTCTCCCCTATATTCGCTCGATCAGCTTCTCGCCAAACAGACCCTCAGGTCGGTAAAGCAGGAAGAGAAGTGCAATGATAAACGCGAACCAGCTTTCAGTACCGCCACCAAGAATTGGCGAACCCCAATAAAGGTCGAACAGCTTTTCGCCGAACCCGATGATCAAACCGCCAACAATAGCTCCTGGAATGGAAGTGAAGCCACCCAGAACCAAAACAGGAAGCGCTTTAAGTGCTATCACCTGAAGGGCAAAGGAAACATCGGATTTTGCCGCCCACATGATGCCAGCTGTCAGGGCGACAACGCCTGCTGCAAACCAAACAACCATCCAAATGTATTCGAGCGAAATGCCGACCGAAAGAGCAGCCTGGTGGTCATCTGCCACTGCGCGCAGTGCCCGACCAACACGGGTCTTGTTGAAAAACAGCGCCAGGCCACCGATCAGGATTGCTGCGATAACCGCCGCTGCAATATCAATGTGTTGGAAAATAACAATCCCTCCGCCAACGTCCCAGTCGCTTGAACCGGTTGGAAGGCCAAGCTCCTTGGTGATCATGGCTTTGGGTTCGCCACCAAAGATCAACTGCCCGCCCGCGATCAAAATAAAGGTCAGGCCGATGGTCGACATAAACAAAATGATATCCGGCTGGTTGACCAGTGGTTTGAGTATAATCCGCACTACCGACATCGCCAGAAGCGCCATGACACCGAGCGTGATCAGCACGGCAAGGTAAGCATTGACACCAAGTGCATGCACGCCAACCAAAACAAGGGCTGCAAACACAACCATGATGCCCTGGGCAAAATTAAACACGCCGGAAGCCTTGAAGATCAACACAAACCCAAGTGCGATGAGGGAATAAAGCGTGCCTGAAACAAACCCCTCCCACAGGGTTTGCAAAAGAAGGTCCGGCAGGTCGTGCATTGTCACAAACGGATCAACAAATATTTGTCTTAGCAGTCCCATTAGTGAGCAACCCCCAAATAAGCATCGATCACATTCTGATTTGCCTGCACTTCCTCGGGTAATCCGTCGCCGATCTTCTTGCCGTAATCCAAGACCATGACGCGATCGGCCAAATCCATCACAACGCCCATATCGTGCTCGATCAGCGCAATGGTAGTTCCGTATTGCTGGTTCACTTCAATGATGAAGCGGCTCATGTCCTCTTTTTCTTCCAAATTCATGCCAGCCATCGGCTCGTCGAGAAGCAGCAGGTCCGGCTCTGCAGCAAGTGCACGACCGAGCTCGACGCGTTTTTGCAACCCATAGGGTAATGTCCCTACCGGTTCTTTCCGGATGTGCTCAATTTCAAGAAAATCGATGATTTCCTCAACCACTTTGCGGTGCTCAATCTCCTCATTGAGCGCAGGGCCATAACGCCACATCTGCCAGAAGAAATTCCGGTGCATCTTCAGGGTTCTTCCAGCCATGATGTTATCAAGCGTCGACATTCCCGCAAACAGTGCCACGTTTTGAAACGTCCTTGAAATTCCGCTGGATGCTGCCTGATAGGGTTTCATCTTGCGGCGCTTCTCGCCTCTATATGTGATTGTTCCTTCTTGCGGATGGTAAAACCCGTTGATGACATTGAGCATTGAGGTTTTGCCCGCACCGTTCGGCCCAATGATTGCGCGGACCTCGCCCTTTTGGATATCAAAAGAAACATCGGTAATTGCCTTCACACCTCCGAAAGACAGGGAGATATTATCAACATGAAGCATGACTTCGCCCTTCGCGATGCCATCATCTTTTCGTCCATGGAGATCAGGGTCATGCGCGTTCATTCGGCCGCCTCCTTCAGTGCTGCAGGCGTAAACACGGCCACATCCTGAACTGAAACGGTAGCAGAAATTTTGCCTTTACGGCCATCTTCAAACACAACTTCTGTCTCAATGAACTTTGTCTCAGACCCGTCGTACAAAGCTTCGATCAATTCGCCATAACGTTCAGCGATGAAAGACCGGCGAACTTTCATGGTTCGGGTCATTTCGCCATCATCGGGATCAAGTTCCTTGTGCAGAACCAGGAAGCGGTGAATCTGGGAGCCGGCCATCATTTCTTCGGAGGACAAATCCTTGTTCACGTCATTTACATGCTCTCCCATCATGGCAATTACATCGGGATGTTGTGTTAATTCCTGATATGAAGCGTAAGAGACATTGTTGCGTTCTGCCCAGTTGCCAACCGAGGTAAGGTCAATGTTGAGGAATACACAACACCTGTTACGCCCGTCACCAAAGGCAACAGCTTCTTTGATGTTGGGGAAGAATTTGAGTTTGTTTTCGATGTATTTCGGTGCAAACAGGCTTCCGTCTTTCAGCTTGCCGACATCCTTGGCCCGGTCGATGATCCGCAGGTGACCTTCATTGTCGATGAAGCCTGCATCACCGGTGTGGACCCAGCCGTCTTTTGTCTTGGTTTCCTTGGTGGCTTTGTCATTCTTGTAGTAGCCAACAAAGACGCCGGGAGACCGGTACATAACCTCGCCACTCTTGGCGATCTTAATTTCCACGTCCGGCGATGGTGTGCCAACGGTATCTGCCCGGATCTGACCATCCGGCTGCGCAGAAACATAAACCGATGCTTCAGTCTGACCGTAAAGCTGCTTCAAATTGAGGCCGAGGGAACGATAGAATCTAAAAATCTCTGGGCCAATCGCTTCACCTGCGGTGTAACCAACCTTCATTTTGGTCATGCCCATCCGGTTTTTAAGCGGCCCATAAATCAGGAACTCGCCGACACCGTATCTGATCCGATCCCACAGACCCACACTTTCACCGTTGAGAATTGGTTCGCCTACCTTACGTGCATGGTCCATGAAGTAGTTGAATATTTTCTGCTTCAAATTGCCGGCATCTTCCATGCGAACGGTAATTTGAGTGAGCAAGGTTTCGAAAACCCGCGGCGGCGCGAAGAAGTAAGTAGGGGCAATTTCGCGGCGATTATCATCCGCGGTTTCCGGGCTCTCCGGGCAGCAAACACAGTAACCGGCGGTGTAGGATTGAGCATAGGAAAATACGTGGTCACCAACCCATGCCAGCGGAAGATAAGCAATGATCTCATCTGTTTCATTTAGCTGATCAAACATGTTGGCATTTTGCGCCGACTTGACAAGGTTGTCATAAGACAACATTACACCTTTAGGGCGACCGGTTGTTCCGGACGTGTAAAGCATGACGGCGATATCATCGCCCTTGAGTTTTTCGTGGCCAGCTTTCCAGGATGCTTCGCCTTCCTTGGCAATCAACTCTTCACCCATCTGCTGAACCTGATCAATTGAATACAGGTTCTTGAGTTCGTAGTCCCGAAGTCCACGTGGCTCGTCAAAAACAATGGTTTTAAGTTTTTTTAATTTGTCCTGAATTGACAGGATTTTGTCGACCTGCTCCTGATCCTGGCACACGACAACTTTAATTTCAGCATGCTGCAGCACATAGGCCATCTCTTCTGCAACGGAATCTGAGTAAACCGGAACGGGAATCCCACCCAGGGATTGAACTGCGCAAAAGGTCCAATAAAGGCGAGGTCTATTTTGGCCAACAATCGCCACCTTGTCCCCGGGCTTTAGACCGACGATGCCAAGCCCGATTGAATAGGCGCGGATGGCAGAATGTGTTTCAGCCCAATTCCAGGTCTTCCAAATACCATGATCCTTGTGGCGAAACGCCGGGCGCGCCGCGAACCGCTCTGCATTGAACGCCAGGTATTGTGGAAATGTGGTCAGGGCCCCACGACCAGACGTATTGTCTGACTGTGTCATTTCGTTTTCTCCTCCCCAGGACGACATTCCAGATGTTATCAAAACTTTTCAGGCATCCAAGGTCGTTACTTCTGATGCTTGAAACCCATCCTATATGATCACATTTCAATCTGCACGACGACAAGCAAAAATGCACGATAAAAAAACAATAATGCAGAAGCAAACAAAACCTATTGGAAATTAGAGCGAATTTCGATCAGGTGCGTGAAATAACAAAATTGTACCCATGCCGCTGTGGCGTCAGAAATGACGCGTCGGGCACAACTCTACTTTTTGTTTCACCTAAAATTGCCTAGTGTGGTGGATCATAAGTTCGCTTCATTATTGGCAGCAGGTTCTCAAAGCGAACTTTGATCCAAAACCACACTAGAATCTAATATTTGCTAGTGTCCCTTTGAATCTAAAGTTCGTTTGGGATGCGCTTATAAATGAGACGAACTTTAGATTCTGGACACTAGGGTCTGAACACCATTGGGAAATTTGATATGACAAACCGGGTTGCGATTATTGGCGGCGGACAGGCTGCGGCTTCTTTTGCTGTGAAACTGCGCTCGCTGGATGATACAAGTGAAATTACAATCTACTGTGATGAAAAAATATTGCCTTATCAGCGCCCACCGCTTTCGAAAAAGTACGCGACGGGTGAAATGTCTGCTGAACAGTTATTGCTTCGCCCTCAAGATTGGTATGACGCGAACAATGTGACGGTCAAACTTGGCGTCACAGTAAGTTCCATCGATTGTGATGGGCATCAGTTAAACCTTTCAAACGGAGATACGGCATCTTGGAACAAGCTTGTTTTTGCAACCGGTTCCAGAGCGCGCTCGCTACCAGATGCAATCGGCGGGAAGCTGGCGGGCGTTCATCTTTTAAGAAGCCTGGTTGACGCGAACCAAGTCGCAGCAAAACTGAAAGCTGGCAACCGCGTTGTGATTATTGGTGGTGGATATATTGGACTTGAGGCGGCTGCCGTCTGCGCGAAACTGGGTTTGAAAGTCACCCTGATCGAAGCGGCTGATCGAATTTTGCAGCGGGTGGCATGTAAAGAAACTTCCAGCTGGTTTCGCTCTCTCCATGAAAGCCAGGGTGTCGAGATTTTTGAAAATGCCGTACTTTCTCATTTTGACGAGGCCGGTGGAAGTGTGAGGTCGGCAGTTTTGTCAGATGGTAGAGCAGTAGAGTGCGACTTCGCATTGGTTGGAATTGGCATCATTCCCAATGATGAACTTGCAACTGAGTGCGGTTTGGAAACAAATCACGGGATAGTAGTGAATGAAAACTGCCAAACTTCAAATCCAGACGTTTTTGCGGCAGGAGATTGCGCAGTTTTCAACTACCGCGGTGGACAAATCCGTCTTGAATCCGTGCAAAATGCAATTGATCAGGCCGAATGTGCCGCACTTAACCTTGCCGGTACCCAGACTTCCTATCAGCCCTATCCCTGGTTCTGGTCCGATCAATACGACATTAAACTCCAAATTGCCGGACTTAATCGCGGCTATGATATAATCGTGGTGCGCGAAGGAGAACGTGAAGGAGCAATTTCGCATTTTTACTTCTCGGGCGAAAACCTTCTCGCCGTTGATTCCATGAATGATCCCCGGACCTATATGGTTTGCAAAAAGATGCTTGAGGCAGGCAAAAATATTTCACCTGAACAAGCAGGTGACACAACACTGCAGCTCAAAAGCCTGATGTAACACCAACGGCGTTGCCATTCTTTCGCATTCAATCAAAAGAGGAAACACTAGCGTTCCGCGTTCAATGCAAACAGCGACAACGCGTTTCTAATTTAATTTCATTCACGCATTTTCGTTTAATACCAACGGCGATTAGGATTGACCCTTTTGATGTTCCAAAATTGTTTACCGGCAAAAAAGGCCTCGAAGAGCAATGTAAAACGCATTGGTCAAGAGGCATAACACGGATCCGGTGGGCAATTTTGGAGCACCGCAGGCCAGGTTTCTTTTGGTTTTGGCCGCGTTGCAATTAGCTCATGGTACGCAAGCACCCCTTCGCCAATCGCGCCTAACCAAAGCCAAAATAATTCCTGGTCAAAAGAGCAAATCCTAATGGCCGTTGGTATAACCGGTTCCGATGGAACGAAATTTGCTCTATACTCAAAACACCCGGAAACCCGAATTTTGAGTATAGAATTCTTCTTTTGATCCTTGCACTTATCCGAAAACCGGTGCCCACTTTTCGGGCGCAAGGAGTATAACTTATAATTTGTCTTTCATGGCATACCACGTCATGGCTAATGGCAGTAAAGGCCAGCGCAATGCAGCGCCACCTGGAAATGGCGATGACGGCAGTTTCGACATGACATCAAATTTTGCCATCTGTCCGTGAATGGCTTCAGCGGCAATTTTGCCGGACATCGTCGCCAGATGCACACCAGAGCCGGAATAGCCTGAGATGTTGATGATCCCGTTTTTACGGAACTCAAAGTGCGGAAGCCGGTTCACGGTTATTGCCAGTGTGCCACCCCAGGCATATTCGATCCTCGCATCCCGCAATTGCGGATAGACTTCCAGCATCGGCTTGCGAACAGTTTTGATAACATCTTTGGGGAAGCGATAGGAGTAGTTCTCTCCACCCCCAAACAACATGCGATTGTCTTCCGATATCCGAAAATAGTTCACCACAAAGCGCGAATCATGCACGCATTCACCGTCCCGAATTAACGATCGGCAGGTCGCATCATCCATTGGTTCGGTTGCGATGATGAAATTGTTGATCGGCATAACGCGATTGGCAACCCGGGCATCAAGGTTCCCCAGATAACCATTGGTTGCAAGCACAATGTGATCAGCCGAAATCTCAGAGTTTGCAATTGTCACCTTGCAGGGTTCCCCGCCTGAGATTTTCACAACCCTGCTGAGTTCGAAAATGGTAACGCCTTTTTCAACTGCTGCGCGCGCCAACCCTCTTGCATAATCTAGTGGGTGCAGGTGTCCGGCATGTGTGTCCAGCACCCCGCCTGAATAATCCGGCGAGCCAACCTTCACTGACATTTCTTCAGGCGGCAGGTAGACGAGGCTCTCGTAGCCATATTTTTCACGCATATGGGCGACTTCCGCTTCACCATGTCTGTTAAAACGACTGCGATGGAAAGCCTCTATCGATCCGGACTTTAGTGCACAATCTATGGAATGCTCTTCGACAAGATCACGGACGAGATCAGCCGCATCTACTCCGATTTGAAATGCTTCCCGTGCCAGTTCATCGCCGACAAGTTCTTCAAGATCATCTTGGGCAATTCGCTGTCCAGAACCAATTTGGCCACCATTGCGTCCGGAGGCTCCCCACCCAACGCGTTGTGCGTCAAGCACACAAACAGTGTATCCGAGTTGAGCAAGATGAAGCGCGGTGGAGAGGCCGGAAAAACCCGCGCCGACAATTGCCACGTCAAACCGGTGCGCGCCTTTTGCTGATGGAAATTCCTGCAACGGCCTGGCAGATGCCGCGTACCAGGATGGCGCGTGCTCACCGAGGGTGTCATTGGCATCTAGTAGCGACAGTGCCATCAGACATTCAGAAGCAGATGCTCCCGCTCCCAGGGACTGATGACTTTCATGAATTCATCATGTTCGGCCTGCTTGATCGCCGCGAATATGCTGACAAATTCCGGACCAAGAACACGCTTTAGGTCATAGGATTCTTTGAGTGCATCAACGGCCCCAAGCAGACTATTCGGAAGATCGCGGTTGCGCTGTTCAAACTCAATTTCTGTTTCCTTACGCGGACGCAATTTTTTGGTCATTCCAAGGTAACCGGTTGCCAGAGATGCGGCAATTGCAAGGTATGGATTGGCATCTGCTCCAATTACCCTGTTCTCAACCCGGCGTGCAGCCGGCGACGCCCGTGGCGCCCGCAATCCGGCGGAACGGTTGTCGTGTGCCCACTCCAGATTGACAGGCGCAGACATGTTGGGAACCATCCGGCGGTAAGAATTCACATAAGGTGCTGCAAACGCGCAGGCATTGAACATGTAATTCTGTTGCCCGCCGATAAAGTAGTAGAACAAGTTGGAGGGTGATCCATCCTTGTTGGAAAAGACGTTCTTTCCGGTTTTTGCACTCACCACACTTTGGTGGATATGCATGGCGCTTCCCGGTTGATCTTCCATCGGCTTTGCCATGAAGGTCGCATGAATTCCACATTGAAGAGCGGCTTCCCGGATCAACCGTTTGTACAGAAATACTTCATCTGCAAGCTTGATCGGATCGCCATGCATCAGGTTGATTTCAAGTTGAGCTGCACCAGACTCCTGGATGATCGTATCTATCTCAAGGTTCTGAGCCTCGGCATAATCATATATGTGTTCGATCATACGCTCATGCTCATCTACTGCGGAAAGAGAGTATGCCTGATTGGAAAGGCTTTGCCTGCCAGAGCGTCCGATCGGTGGCTCCAGCGGGTAGTCAGGATCGGTGTTTGGCTTGGTCAGATAAAACTCAAGCTCAGGTGAGACAATCGGATTCCAACCCTTTTTTCGGTATAAATTGACAACCTTTTTCAATACCTGACGCGGTGCGTAGGCAATTGGCTCGCCACCACGATCATACGCATCGTGAATGATCTGAATTGACCGATCGCTGGCCCACGGAACTGCTCTCGTGGTTGAAATGTCCGGGGTCAGATAAATATCAGCATCGACGTCATAACCATCAGATTCGATATCTGAATATTCCCCGGTAATCGTTGTCATGAAGAGAGAGATTGGCAAGCGGACCTCGGACTCTTTGACATATTTTGATGCAGGCATAACCTTGCCGCGGGCAACGCCGGCCATATCAGGGGTTACGCATTCAACCTCATCCACACGATGCGCGCGGATCCAGTCATTCAGTTCCTTGGTCGAATTTGATTCGAGTTCAGGGGAGATATCCAAGCCTATCTCGGGCTTTACATTGTTCATGTCTCACCAGATTATACGGTGCGGAGGCACCAGCCGTGATCGCGGTCGGAAACTTCGATGTGAAAGTTCTCCTCTTCCGCATGTTTTGCTCGAAGATACATATCAATGAATTCGTTACCAAACCAGTCCCGAAAAAGCGCTGAATTTTCAAGAGCGTTAATGGCTTCTCGCCACCGGCACGGAAGCTCGACGCCTTGATGCGGTTCTTGCCCTTCTATCGATTCTGGTCCCGGGTCCAATTTGTTGGTAATCCCGTGATGCATGCCAGCCAGCACTGCTGCTGTCAGCAAATAGGGGTTGGTATCGGCACCGGCTATCCGGTGTTCAACCCGCTTGTCTTTTAATCCTGAAATAGGGATCCTCAATGAAACGAGACGATGATTGCGGCCCCAATTACCGGCATTGGGAGACCAGCCGGCTTTTTGATAGCGGCGATAGGAATTCGCATGCGGTGCACACAGGGCCATGGACGGCCCCATCGTTTTCATCAATCCGCCGATGGCGTGTAGTAGTTTTTCTTCATCCTGGCCAAAAATGTTTTCGTTGTTTTTATCGAGCAGGCTGACATGAATATGGCAGCCGCTACCGCCTTCTTCCGCCAGCGGTTTTGCCATAAAGCTTGCAAGCTGCCCATTGCTGACCGCAATGTTGCGGATTGCATGTTTGAGCATGATGAAGTCGCGGCAATGGACTGCAATGTCACAAGAATGATCCAGATTCATTTCAAACTGGCTTTCACCATATTCACAAAGAACAGAAGTCAAAGGGATCGATTGCGCTGCTGATACCTGTTTTACCTGATCGACAAAATCCTGCACATCGCGCAGCGGCTCAAGCGCATAAACCTGCGGCCCCTCAAAAGCTGGCCATCCGTTTTTTGGTTTTAACGGCTCAGGCGGACTTTTGCTTGGATCAAGCAGATAAAATTCACCTTCCAGGGCAATAACCGGCTTCAATCCATCGTCTTCAAGCCTGCTTAGAACCTTCTCAAGAACGCTAACCGGGTCACTGGCATGATTGTTTCCATCATTTTTTGTGGCCCGCAACATGATTTGCGCGGTTGGAACCGGAGCCCAGGGAGCTGGCCGCAACGAACCTTCTATAACCGAATAGGTAATGTCAGGATCACCGGTCAGTGGTGGTTGCAACAGTTCCGCAGGGGTTTCCCCGCGGACATCGCAAAACATCAACGACAATGGCAGGCTCGCACCCGACTTGAACAGTTTTTCAAGTCCGTCGCCGGGAAACTGTTTCCCCCGAAGAATGCCATTGCAATCAACAATCAGGACATCCACACTGTGTGGCGCGGGATTATTCTCAAGATAGGTTTTAATTTCCGGATGCATGAACTGGCCTTACGAAACTTTCGCCCAGGTTTGATCCAGTGTCTTGCGAACTTTCCCGGCTAACTCATCAATCTCCTCATCGGTAATGACCAAAGGAGGTGACATCACCATTGTGTCCCGGACAGCACGCATTACCAGGCCATTGGAAAACGAGATATCCCGGCAAATTCCCCCGACCTCTCCACAATTTTCGAAGCGTTTGTGCGATGGTTTTTCGGGCACAAGTTCAATCGCTGCCAAAAGTCCAAGTGTCCGAACTTCCCCGACAATTGGATGATTGCTGAGAGTTGCGAGTTTCTTGGCAAATAGCGGGCCGGTATGGGTGCGGGTGCGATTTACAAGGTCTTCCCGTTCCATGATCTCAATGTTTTTCAGTGCTGCGGCACAACAGGCGGGATGACCCGAATAGGTATATCCGTGCACAAATTCGCCAGCAGTTGCGAACATCTCTTGCGCGCGTGCCTCAGAAAAGGCAACTGCACCAATTGGCAGGTAAGCCGATGAAAGCCCTTTTGCCATCGAGATCATGTCAGGTTGCAAATCGAAATATTGCGAGCCAAACCATTCACCGGTGCGGCCAAATCCGCAGATTACCTCATCAGCCACAAACAGGATATCGCGCGCTTTGCATATGCGCATGACTTCCGGCCAATAGGTTGAAGGCGGGATAATTACGCCACCCGCGCCCTGAATGGGTTCAGCTATAAATGCTGCAACCCGGCCTTCGCCAAGTTTGTCAATTTCCTCTTCGAGTGCGCGGGCCCGTGCCAGACCAAATTCTTCCGGGCTCATGTCGCCGCCCTCATCATACCAATAGGGCTGATCAATGTGCACGATATCAGGAACCAGCGGTCCGCCCTGATTGTGCATTGCACCCATTCCGCCGAGTGAAACTCCGGCCATGGTAGAACCGTGATACGCATTTTTACGCGAAATGATGATGGTCTTTTCAGGCTGTCCTTTTGATGCCCAGTAGGTTCTGGCAATCCGAACTACTGTATCATTGGAGTCTGAACCTGAGGTGTTGAAGAACACCCGATTGAGATCACCCGGCGTAAGTGAGGCAATTTTCTCTGCAAGTGCAGCAGCAGGTGCATGTGTCGATTTGAAAAACGTATTGTAATAGGGGAGTTCGCGCATTTGTTCAGCGGCGGCATCAGCAATTTCTGACCGGCCATAGCCAACATTCACGCACCACAGCCCGGCCATTCCATCGAGTATGCGCTTTCCATCAGAATCCCAGATGCACGAACCTTCTGCATGCGTGATCAACCGCAGATTGTCCATCCCAAGTTCGGCCGTATCCATAAACGGATGCCAGTGATGTGCCAGGTTGCTTGCCTTGATTGCCTCGGCATCAGGGAAATTCGGTTTCGGGTCCATGCTCTCCTCCATTGGATCGCAAAATTGTCAGATTTTCCTTGATCCCTTACTTTTTTGATTTTGGCAATAGACCAAATGCTCTCTTGCAAACCGGTTTGTGATGGGTGATCAAATATTGCGATACCAAACAGACCACGGAGCAGGTAATGAACAAAGCATCTTTGCCGGATGATCGGTATCCGGCTGTTTCAGATTTGAGAAAACGTGCCTACCAAAAGATGCCGTTTTTCGCCTGGGAGTATCTCGATAGCGGGACGGGAGAAGAGGCTGCGATGTATCGCAATGCGGATGCTCTTGGTAAAATAACAATCATGCCGCGCTTTATGAAAGGCGCACTCAACCCTGACATTACAACGGAACTGTTTGGCAAGAAATTCAGCGCGCCAATTGGCATTCCTCCAATTGGCTATACCAGTCTCATGTGGCCTGGTTCCGAGCAGATTTTGGCAAAGACTGCTCGCGATAAAAACATCGTGCATTGCCTTAGCACAATGGCGTCAGATACACCGGAAAACTGCGGTGCGATCTCCGGTGACAATGGCTGGTTTCAACTTTATCCGCCGCAGGATCTGAAGATTTGCGATGATCTGATCAGCCGCGCGAAAGACTGTGGCTATCACACCATGGTCGTAACCTGCGATGTTCCTGCCCCATCAATGCGCGAACGGCAGAGAAGAGCAGGGATTTCCATTCCACCCAAAATGACGCCGATTATCCTTTGGCGAATTTTAATGCGGCCTCATTGGGCCTTGAAAACGCTCCAGCGCGGCAAGCCAAGTTTCTCTGTGATGGAAAAATATATCAATGACAGCACGGTCATGGATTTCAGCAACATTGTTGATTTTGTGGGCCGCGAAATGGCCGGTAGCCTCGACTGGGATTACCTGAAAAAAGTGCGTGATCAGTGGGACGGGCCTCTGGTTCTCAAAGGTGTACTCTCACCAGAAGACGCAAAGCAGGCTGTCAAAGCCGGCTGTGATGGAATCTGGGTTTCCAACCACGGCGGACGGCAGTTTGAAGCAGCACCTGCTGCCATTGATATGCTGGCTGAAATCACCGCTGCCGTTGGAAAGAAATCGAAAATTATTTTTGATAGCGGTTGCCGTAACGCAAATGACATTTTACGTGCGATTGCGCTTGGTGCGGATTTCGTTTTTCTGGGCCGACCGTTTATCTATGGCGTAGGGGCGCTTGGCGAGAAAGGCGGAGATCATGTCTATGATATTTTTAAAGCAGATCTTATCAACAACATGCATCAACTGGGCATTGAGAAGCTTGAAGACGTTCGCAAGCAGGAGATTCGTATCGACAATCAGGTCTTCACGCCACCCAAATAATTGCGGATGAAATCAAGATAGACTGCTGTAAGCATATCAAGGTCAGCAAGGGCCGTGCATTCGTCAACCTTGTGCATGGTCTGACCAACCAGGCCAAATTCCACCACCGGACAATAATCCTTGATGAACCGCGCATCGGAAGTTCCACCATTGGTTGAGAGTTCGGGCCGCTTGCCGGTAAGGCTTTCAACTGAACGACCAAGCGTATCAACCAGCTTGGGTTCTTCGGTGCGGAATACATGTGAAATCCTGCCGACCCACTCAACCTCATATGCAACCGGCTCATCCTTACCTTGACGAACGCCACATGAGGTTGAACCAGTCGCAAGTCTGCGCAAAATTTCTTTTCGAACGCTTTCGCCGGTCCAGGTGTCGTTGAACCGGATATTAAAACACGCGGTCGCCTTTGCGGGGATCACATTGGTCGCCGGATTGCCCACATCGACGGATGTAACCTCCAGGTTTGTCGGTTGAAAATAATCCGTTCCCTGATCAAATGGCGTACCCAGGAGTGAATTCAGAAGATCAACCAGACCTCTTACCGGATTGTCTGCCAGGTGCGGATAGGCAGAATGCCCCTGCGTCCCATTGACTGAAATTATTCCGGACAGGGATCCACGTCTTCCGTTCTTGATAGCATCTCCCATGGCGTTTGGGTTTGATGGTTCTCCGACAATTGCAGCGTCCCATTTTTCACCATTGTCAGCAGCCCATTGAAGCAACTTGTCCGTCCCGTTTATCGACGGCCCTTCTTCATCACCGGTGATCAGAAATGAAATCGAACCTGCGGGCGGTCCTTCATTTATGAGCGCTTCAACCGCTGCAAGAAAGCATGCAATCCCGCCCTTCATGTCTACCGCGCCGCGGCCATACATCAAACCATCACGCACCTCGCCTGCGAAGGGCTCGCTTGACCAGTCTGCTTCATCGCCAACCGGCACTACATCCGTGTGCCCTGCAAACATCAGGTGCGGTTCTTTATCACCCAGTCTTGCGTAGAGGTTTTCAACATCCGGAGTGTTGTCGGCAGAAAAGCTCATCCGCGAGACAGTAAAGCCAAGCATTTCAAGTTCGTGTTCCAGATAAGAAAGCGCTCCGCCTTCCAGTGGTGTAACGGAAGGGCAGCGGATGAGTTCGCGCAGGATTTTGGCGGCTCTGGATACGGTATTGGTCATGCGGGTAGGATTACGGCCTCGCTACAGTCGCGTCAATTGCCAGACGCGGGAGGGCCGTATTCATTTGTTTCCGGGCTGATCCATATTCTTAGTCTCGCAGCAATTCGTTGATGCCGGTCTTGGAACGTGTACGTTCATCAACCGTTTTTACAATAACCGCACAATAAAGACTTGGGCCCGGATTTCCATTTGGTAGGTTTTTACCAGGCATCGCGCCGGCAACCACGACTGAATAGGGCGGCACTTCACCGTAGAAAATTTCGCCGGTTTGCCGGTTAACGATCTTGGTTGATTGGCCGATGTAAACACCCATGCCGAGGACTGAACCTTCGCGCATAATGCAACCTTCAACCACTTCTGAACGCGCACCAATGAAGCAATTGTCTTCAATGATTGTTGGACCAGCTTGCAGCGGTTCGAGAACTCCGCCAATGCCAACACCGCCGGAAAGGTGAACATTTTTGCCAATTTGGGCGCATGAACCAACAGTTGCCCAACCATCGACCATGGACCCCTCGTCTACGAAGGCACCAAGGTTCACGAAGGATGGCATCAACACCACGTTTTTGCCGATATGCGCGCCTTTTCGGACAATTGATCCAGGCACAGCCCTGAAGCCTGCCTCACGAAACCGGTTTTCTCCCCAGCCTTCAAACTTGGATGGAACCTTGTCCCACCAGGTTGATTTACCATTGCCGCCCATGATCACGTCCATATCATTCAGTCGAAACGAAAGAAGGACTGCTTTTTTCAGCCACTGATTGACGGTCCAGTCTCCGCCAGTTCCCCGTTCTGCAACCCGGGCGCCGCCGTTATCAAGCATCTCCATGGCTTCATTCACCGCATCGCGTACCTCGCCCTGTGTGGATGTATTGATTTCCTCGCGATTTTCAAAAGCGGTTTCAATGATTGTTTCAAGGGACATTCGGTTACTCCGGAAAATGCTTTTAACAAGATTAGCTGATTGCGAACGATCTATTGCATGGGCTAAGAAAGGTCAATCAGTAGAACTCATTCGCCGGGGCAAACAATCCATGACCAATTGGTTTCGCAAACATTATGGCGCTATGGTGCGTTCATTTGATGACTTGAAAAAAGCCAGCGAAGTTCCAGACACACCACAAACCCGTTCTCCCGTTTATAGACTCGCATTCGACGACAAGGATTTTCTGACCACCGAAGAACTTCGCCCGGTTCGGTTGCAACTTGAATTGTTGAAGCCTGAATTGACACTTGTAGAAGCCGGGATTGAATCAACCGTCATCTTATTTGGTGGCGCGCGTATTCCTGAACCCGGTGGCGACGCCTGGGCTGCAAAAAACGAGATTCAGAAGAAGAACCTCGAAGCGAATTCAAAATTCTATGAAGAAGCCCGTGAGTTTGCCCGGTTATGTTCACGCTATTCGCAGACAACCGACTATAAAGAGATGGTCGTCACAACCGGTGGTGGTCCGGGTGTGATGGAGGCAGGTAACCGTGGTGCCGTTGATGTCGGCGCACCATCTATCGGGCTTAATATCGTGCTTCCGCACGAACAGGCACCCAATGAATATGTCACCCCTGAGCTGTGCTTCAACTTTCACTATTTTGCAGTTCGCAAAATGCACTTTTTGATGCGGGCAAAAGCGATTGCGGTCTTCCCCGGTGGGTTTGGTACAATGGATGAAATGTTCGAAAGTTTAACCCTTATCCAGACCGATCGTATGGCTCCAGTTCCCTTCTTGCTGTTTGGCAAGGAATTCTGGAGCAAGGTCATAAATCTTGACGAACTTGCGGCACAAGGCACGATTTCCCCTGATGATCCTGACCTGTTCCATACAGTTGATACCGCAAAGGAGGGATGGGACATCATACGCAAGCATTACGATATCTAATTTGTTTTGTTGAAAATGGATTAAATTCCGGATCGTTTTCCAATACGGGCGATGATTGTCCCCACGCGAGTTCACGAAAGGTGACAAAATACACACAATTGCCGCAATAAGGCACCTATATCTAAAATTGTACCGGATCCGTTCAGACTAAAAAAAGAAATCTGGAACATTCTTGGCGGAACAGAAGTTTCGTCATAGTTGACAGAATAATCGCAGGGAGCGCGATATGTCCGAAGGACAAGTCTATACGGCATCAAAAAGCGGTGCGCTTTTCGAAAAGCGCTCAATCATCCGCTATTCAAAGCATGAGGTTCGCCACGATGGCGAATCCGCAAGCCGCATTTTTGTCCCTTTCACAGGCTTTGACGGTCAGGCTCTCGCTGGCACCGGTGCGCTTGTGTTTGAAGGTGAGCTGTTAAGCAGACAGTAGATCCACCTACCTACCCGCCATCCGCGATATTGAGCGGTCTTTGGATCAGGCTTATCCGCACAAACGATATAATCATCAATAGAAACAACAAGCCGCCAAAAAGGAATGCCCAGGCCTGCTTGATGCCAAATATCAAAAATTCAACCAGGGATCCTGCCAAGCCCGAATTGGGCAGGCGATCCAATATCCGGTGCGCGCGTTTGTCGATCTGCTGTTTAAGGCGAGATCTTTGCATGAGACCTAACCCAAACTCTGTAAGACAGTTTCGAGAAACTGATTGAGATCATCGGTTTGGTGGTCAATGTAGGGTTCGTTTGCCTCGACATGCTCCCAACTCTCAACTTGAAAGTCACCAGCGTTTTGCGGCGTGATAAGAACCGTCACCATCCCGTTAGCCTTTGCCGGTTCCAGGTTTCTTGGTAAATCCTCGAACATCGCTGACCGGCTGCCATCGACATCGTGCTCTTTCAGGAATTTTGCAAACGGCCCTGCATGCGGCTTCGGCTCAAAATCAGATGCCACAATGTCGAATATGCGCTCAAACAGTTCATGGCCAATGCCTATCGCAGCAAGGGTGTTTTCAGCATGCGCAACCGAACCGTTGGTATAGATCAACTTTCGTCCTGGAAGCTGTGAGAGCATTTCACCAAGTTTCGGATTTTTGGGGAGCGGCGAATAGTCAATATCGTGAACAACACCGAGGAAATCGTGCGGGTCAATTCCGTGTTGCTCCATCAAACCGCGAAGCGTAGTGCCGTAATCGCGATAAAGGTCCTTTTGAAGCTTGCGTGCCTCGGTGCGCTCAAGGCCTGTGAGTTTCGAAACATAACCGGTCATCAGGACATCAATTTGCGCGAACAAATCGCAATGGCGAGGGTAAAGTGTATTGTCGAGGTCAAACACCCAAGTGTCGATTTGAGTAAAACGTTCCATTCCCACTCGCTGCTGCTTATCTGTTTTCTGCCCATCGTCTAATCATGATTCTTGACCTTTGGCGAGACTTGATGCACGCAATCCGTATGGAACTCTGGGTCGGAATCACAATTGCTGCTGCGTTTTTTCAAAATATTCGCTCGGCAATGCAAAAATATCTGAAAGGTCAGATGGGAACGACCAGTGCGACTTTTGTCCGCTTTGGATTTGGAATTCCGTTTGCACTTTTTTACTGGGTTGCGGCGTTCGTTGTGTCCGGTAAAATCATGCCGGGTTTCAAGCCAGAATTTGCTCTTTGGGTTTCGATTGCTGCGGTCTCACAAATTGTTGCAACCTTTGCGCTTTTACATCTGTTTTCATTCCGCAATTTCACTGTGGGCACGGCTTATTCCCGAACCGAGCCTGCCCAAACTGCCGTTTTCGCACTTGTGCTCTTCGGCGACCGCCTTCCTGCTCTTGGCATTGTGGCAATTGCGATCAGTGTCGTCGGCGTTATCTTAATCTCGGTCGCACGAACAAAGATTACACCAGTGTCCTTGTTCTCTTCGGTTTTGAGCCCAACTGCATTGATAGGTTTAGCCTCGGGAACACTGTTCGGATTGGCAGCGGTCGGTTATCGTGCTGCTGCATTTTCTGTCGTGCATGAGCAATTTTTTATGCAAAGCGCCACTACGCTGGTTTGTGCCATTGTGTTGCAGAGCATCTTGATGCTGGGCTGGGTCCTCTTGCGGGAACGCGATGAATTACCGTTGATTGCTAAAGCCTGGAAGCCAGCATTATTCGTTGGTTTTGCCGGTGCAACCGCCTCATTTGGCTGGTTCACAGCCTTTACACTTCAACAGCCTGCTCTTGTGAAGGTGGTTGCGCAAATTGAGATGCTATTCACGTTTGCGTCTTCGATCTTCTTTTTCAAGGAGTCCATCAACTCAACCGAAATCACCGGTTGTGTTCTTATTACCGCAGGAATTGTTTTGTTGCTGATTTAGGATCAGTTAGTGCGTGATTAGCGTTCCAGCACCGTGCTCGGTGAACACTTCCAACAAAACGGCATGGGCCTGTTTGCCATTTAGTATTACCACGCCCTCAGCACCTTCATCCTCTTCGTTACCAAGAGCATCAATGCAGGTTTGAACCTTGGGGATCATGCCACCATTGATCGTGCCATCTTCTATTAGGTCCCGAGCCTGCGACCCAGACAATTCCTTGATCAGCTTCATTTCCTTGTCGAGGACGCCCTCAACATCGGTGAGAAACAACAAGCGTTTAGCGTCAAGCGCGCTGGCCAATGCCCCGGCAAACGTGTCCGCATTGACGTTGTAGGTCTTGCCATCCTTGCCAAAACAGACCGGTGCTACAACCGGAATGAGGCCTGCTTCCATCACCAGATCAAGAACCGTGGAATCGACCTCTTTGGGTTCGCCGACAAAGCCTAGATCAATGATCCGCTCGATGTTTGAATTAGGGTCAACCTTGATACGACGGGCTTTTTCCGCCTGCACCATGTTGCCATCCTTGCCGCACAGTCCAATCGCTCTTGCACCTTCTGCATTGATGGATGCGACGATCTGCTTGTTGATGGAACCCGCAAGCACCATTTCCACCACCTCGATGGTTTGTGCATCAGTCACCCGCAACCCGTCACGAAACTCGGATTCAATATTAAGCCGATTGAGCATTTCGCCAATTTGCGGGCCGCCGCCGTGGACAACTACCGGGTGAACACCTGATTGCTTGAGCAGAGCAACGTCCCGGCAAAACGCTTTGCCAAGTTTTTCATCCCCCATAGCGTGGCCGCCATATTTGATGACAATCGTTCGTCCGGCATATCGCTGCATATACGGCAGTGCATGCGAGAGGATTTCCGCCTCGGCGAGACCTTTATCTTTTTTGCTCATAAGCGTTTTGTCCTGATTGCCGAATTTTATTAGCTGTAATCGAGTAGTTCTGCAATCGTGCCGCGAAGTTGTGCCATTCCCTCCTTCTTTTCAGAAGAGGTAGCAAGAAGCTCGGGATAGGCAGCTGCACGCTTGACGATTTTACCAAGAGTAGCCTCTTTCAGCTTTTCATGGGCTGGCGGTTTGATCTTGTCTGACTTGGTAAGAACGGTCTGGTAAGAAACGGCTGCCTTGTCCAGAAGGTCAAAAACCTCCTCATCATTCGGCTTGATGCCGTGGCGGCTATCAATCAACACAAAGACCCTGCGTAGCGTTGAACGTCCGCGCAAGTAGCTGAATACCAATCGGGTCCAGGCATCGACCTGCGATTTGGGGGCTTTTGCATAACCATATCCGGGCATGTCAACGATGGCGAGTTCCGGCATGTCACCGGAATTGGCGGGAATGAAATAGTTGAGTTCCTGTGTCCTGCCAGGAGTGTTCGATGTGCGTGCCAGACCCTTTTGGTTGATCAGCGCATTAATCAAGGATGACTTGCCAACATTGGAACGACCGGCAAATGCGATTTCCATCGGGCCTTCTGGCGGCAGGAACTTCATCGATGGGACGCCGCGAATAAACTCCCAGTCCCGCGCAAACAAAAGCCGCCCTCTTTCGAGCGCGGCTTCATTCGGATTTTCTTCAATCCCGGTCATTTTTTGGCTTTGCTCTTATCGCGGCCAAATTTGGGATCCTTGTCTTTCTTGCCGGAGAACAATCCCTTGAGATTGTCAATCAACTCAATCCTGGTGCCATGACGCCGCATGATGAGGCCCTGTTGGACAATCGACAGGAAGTTGTTCCATGCCCAGTAAATCACAAGGCCAGCCGGGAAACTTGCCAGCATGAAGGTGAAGACAATCGGCATCCATTTGAAGATCATAGCCTGGGTCGGGTCAGGTGGCGCAGGGTTCATCTGCATTTGAAGGAACATGGTGATGCCCATCAGCAACGGCCAGACACCGACAAGGAACAGGCCACCAACTTCAAACGGTAACAGGCCAAACAGGTTGAATACGGAAGTTGGGTCCGGTGCGGCCAAATCCTGGATCCATCCAACAAACGGAGCCTGACGCATTTCAATCGTCACAAACAACACTTTGTAGAGTGCGAAGAACACCGGGATCTGGATCAGGATTGGCCAACACCCGGCTGCTGGATTGATTTTCTCCCGCTTATACAGCGCCATCATTTCCTGCTGTTGCTTCATCTTGTCATCGGGAAAGCGCTCACGCAGCGCGGTCATTTCGGGTTGTACTTTTTTCATCTTCGCCATTGAGGCATAAGACATATTCGCCAGCGGCAGGAAAATCGCCTTGACGATGACGGTTGCAATCAGGATCGCGAAGCCGAAATTGCCGACAATGCCATAAAGCCAGGTTAGAAGGAAAAAGAGTGGCTTGGTTATAAAATGGAACCAGCCCCAATCAATCATCAGTTCGAAGTTTTGAATTTTAAGGTCAGCCTCATAGCCGTCGATGATCTCGGATTTCTTTGCACCCGCAAAAAGGCGGTGCTCGTAATTTACAACGTCACCTGCTGCAAGAAGTTGGCGCTCCCCGATAAAGTTACTCTGGTAAAGCGCGATGCCCTTGTCACTGTAGGTAAAGGTTGGTGTAAACGATTTCCCCGGGATCATGGCGGTGGCCCAGTACTTGTCGGTAATGCCAACCCACCCGGAATTAGCACGCTCAAAACTCATCTCCTGCACATCCTGCAAATCGCTATAGTCGATTTCCTGCAATCCTTCTTCGCCTACAACGCCAATCAGGCCTTCATGCAGAACGAAAATGCCTTGCGTCTTTGGTTCGCCAAAACGGGCAATCCGGCCATAGGGGGTAAGCTCAATGTTTTCACCAGACTGGTTGGTAACCTTGTCGGCAATGGTGAACATGTATTTGTCATCAATACCGATGGTGCGTTCAAACCGGATATTTTTTTCGTTTGTCCAATCCAGGGTCACTGTGTCATTGGCCCCGAGATTGCTTGAGGGCGAATTCCAAACAGTTGCAGGGCCGGGGACTTCACCGGAAATCTTGTTCTTGAAATAGCCAAATTCGGCAAAATAGGCGTTTTCAGATCCACCCGGCACCAGCAGTTCAATCAACGGGCTATCGGGTTCAATGGTTTCACGGTACTTACGCAACAAGAGATCATCAATCCGCGCACCCTTGAGGTTGATCGAACCTTCCAGCAGGTCAGTCTTTATTGCGATGCGAGGATCGGATTGGATTGCTGCTTCTCTTGAAAGGCCGGTTTGCACAGAATCAGATCCGGCTGGAGCAGTGTTGGTGTCCGCGTTCGGAATTGCAGCACTTCCTTCAGCTTGAACCTGGCCGGTTTCCACAGCGGTTCGTTGGGCTTCAACCTCCGCTGCCAGTCTTTCCTGCTCAAGGCGAGGAGACACGTAAAGCAATTGCCATCCAATCAGCACTAGAATGGATAGCGCAACCGCCAAAATCGTATTCTTGTTATTATCCATGGTGAATGTCCTGTAATACCGCTTTACTAGTGCTTGGAGCCTTTTGCCCTGTTCGCGTGAAGGTGGTCAAGTGCCTGTGTCAATTCCCTGACAATTGCTTCATATGGACCGGTCAGACATTTGCGCTTGGCGATCAATGCATAGTCTTGTCCGGGCTTGCCGGAATTTGGAAAAACCTGCCTTGCAGCAGACCTCAAGCGTCGCTTAATCCGGTTACGCTCAACCGCATTTCCAACTTTCGTGGTAACCGTAAAACCCACTCTGCAAGCCTCGGGAGATGAACAGTCGCCGCCAACGCCTGACTGAAGTGTAAAGTGGCTTGTTGAAAAGCGCTTAGCGGAGCGAAGACGTAAAAAGTCCCGACGGTTTTTCAACCATTCAAGACCACATTGAGTTGTAGAATTATCGGTTTGAGCAGACATCAATCCGCTCCCGGTGTCAGGAGCTAGGCCGAAAGACGCTTGCGGCCTTTTGCACGGCGCGTGGCAATCACGCGACGACCACCTTTTGTAGCCATGCGAGAACGGAAGCCGTGGCGGCGTTTGCGGACCAGGTTACTGGGTTGAAATGTACGTTTCATCTCGGATCAATCCGCCTGTCGACCGGCGGACCCTCATGTTTTAATCGGCTTTAAGGCTACCAGCAGCTTCCGCAGCAGATGCGATTGTAAATAAACCATTTGCAGGGGAAGGCACCCGTATAGGCAACCTGAATTTTGCTGGGTTATAAGTGGCATCCCACTTCAAGTCAATAAGCCAGAACGCCTTTTGTTACCGGTTTGCCAGCGGTCTTTTGCATTTGAAATTTAGCATTGAATTTATCTCAAACACATAAATGTCATGTGGCGTGATGGAAATGCGTTGCAAGTTCCGATATCTGTGGACCGCAGGTTTCAGCACATCACCGTAAAGGTTCTGTTATGTTGTCTGCATGATTGATTTGTAAGAGAGTTTCGTGGGCGAATTTGTGATGTTGAAACGTTGGTTACCCCTTCTGGTGATTGTTGCATTGCTTGCGGCAGGCTTCATGTCGGGTATTCATGAAAATCTTACCCTTACCAATCTGATACAGCAGCGTGAAATGTTGGCCATGCTCGTTTCTGAAAATCTCGTTTTGGCATTGGCTGCATACATGTTGCTTTATATCGTCCTGGTTGCGGTGTCATTTCCAGGCGGTCTGGCTCTCAGCATCACGTCAGGCTTTCTGTTCGGTTGGGTGTTGGCGGGTACCACCACAGTAATTGCTGCAACCATCGGAGCGGTTATCATTTTTCTGATTGCGCGCAGTTCCTTCGGCGATGTTCTGCAAAACAAGGCCAGTGGGTTTGTGGAGAAGATGGCCAAAGGATTTCGCAAGGACGCTTTCCAGTATCTCCTGACTCTAAGGCTTGTTCCCGCATTTCCGTTTTGGGTGGTAAACATCGTGCCGGGCCTCCTCAACATGAAGCTTATGCCCTACACTATTGCAACTTTGATCGGGATTATTCCCGGAACCTTCGCTTTTACTTATCTGGGTGCGGGACTGGACAGTGTTATTGCCGAACAGGAGCGTGCCAATCCCGGATGCCTGGATGCAGGTTCATGCACCTTTGATCCAAAGGCACTGATTACGTCTGAGTTGTTGTTGGCGCTTGCCGCATTAGCAGCATTGTCATTTCTTCCATTTGTCCTGAAACGGTTTTCCGGCTCAACGATAACCCGCATTGAAAACTGAGCAGAAAGTTCTTCCCGATGACCACGACACTTACCCCGGATATATGTGTGATTGGAGCAGGCTCCGGTGGTCTAAGCGTTGCTGCAGCCGCAGCAGCCTTTGGCGTTGAAGTGGTTTTGATTGAAAAAGGCAAGATGGGGGGCGACTGCCTCAACTACGGATGCGTCCCGTCGAAAGCTTTGCTTGCTGCGGGAAAACGCGCCCACGCCATGCGAACCGCATCAAAGTTTGGCATAGCTCCGGTTGAACCCAAGATCGATTTTCCCAAGGTGAATGACCATGTTCGCGATGTGATAGCGACTATTGAACCCAATGATTCCGTTGAACGGCTCACTTCACTCGGCGTCACAGTTGTTGAGGATGAGGGGCGCTTTGTTGACAAGAGTACCGTCATGGCAGGCGACACAAAAATTTCCGCGCGCCGTTTTGTCGTGGCAACCGGGTCTTCTGCATTTGTGCCGCCAATCCCCGGCCTGGATAAAGTTCCCTACCTTACAAATGAAACCTTGTTCGAGAACAGAGGGAAGTTAGGGCATCTGATTATAATTGGCGGTGGCCCAATCGGCATGGAAATGGCTCAAGCTCACCGGCGTCTGGGAAGCAAAGTTACGGTGCTTGAAGGGCAAAAAGTTCTGGGGAAGGATGATCCTGAATTGTCAGCCATTGTGATTGAAAACCTCAAAAACGAAGGCATTGTGATGGACGAAGGTGCAATGGTTAGTTCTGTTGCCTTGCGCGGTAAAACTGGTGTTAGGGTTACCTATGAGCGCGCTGGTGAGACACAACAAGTGGACGGGACGCATCTACTCGTCGCCACCGGCAGATCAGCCAATGTGGCAGAAATCGGTCTTGAAGAAGCCGGGATTGAATTTGACCGGCGAGGCATAAAAATCCGCAATGATCTCCGCACCACAAACAAGCGTGTTTATGCAATCGGTGACGTTGCTGGAGGCCTGCAGTTTACCCATGTCGCTGGCTATCACGCTGGGTTGGTCATCCGCGGCATCTTGTTTCGCAAGAAAGCGGTGCCTCAAAACCACATTATCCCATGGGTCACCTATACCGATCCAGAACTTGGCCATGTTGGTTTGAGTGAAGCGGAAGCTCGTGACAAGCATCAAAAAATTCAGGTATTGCGCTGGCCTTATCATGAAAATGACAGGGCTTTGGCAGAACGCAAAACTGCTGGCCAGATTAAGGTGATGGCAAACCGAAAAGGACGTATCCTTGGCGTTTCAATTGCTGGCGCAAATGCTGGTGAAATGATCAATATGTGGGCCCTTGCAATCACCAACAAAATGAAACTCGGCGACGTTGTTGGATACATTTCTCCATACCCAACCATGACTGAGATCGGCAAACGCGCGGTTGTTACAAGTTACGCACCATTGGCGAGAAAGCCCGCAATTCGATGGTTGGTCAGATTTCTGAGAAAGTTTGGATAGCAATCCCATGGTGGATGGTATGCAAGATAAAAACGGTACTGAAGATGCGATTGACGCAAATGGGCCGCTCAACCCATGGCGTGGCCTGTCAGTCAATCTGTTGATATTGACCGTTGCTTTCATCATGCTGGCTGAAATTCTGATCTTTGTACCATCGGTTGCAAATTTCAGGAATGTCTGGCTGCGAACCCATCTTGATATCGCAGATGCCGCGAGCGTGGTTTTTCTGGATTCCTCCGACAACATGCTGAGTGAAAGTGCCAGTGCCAACCTTCTTCAGACAACTCAATCTCTGACCGTAGCGGTTCGCCGCCAGGGAAAATCCCAACTTCTTGCGTCAGCCGCAATGCCATCTGAAATTTACGAGCATGTTGAGTTGGATGGCACGACGGTGTTCGGTTCAATCCAAAGTGCCTTCTCCATGCTGTTCCTCGCGCCTGAAGTTCTTTACCGGGTATTTGGAACACTGAGTTCGCGGGATGGTGAAATCGAAATGGTCCAGCGTGTTGAACACATACAAAAGGCCATGTGGATTTATGCGCGCAATATCCTGTTGCTTTCGTTGCTGATCTCGGTCTTTGCCGCTGGGTTGGTGTATCTTGCGCTTTATCGGCTGATCGTGCTTCCGATAATCCGGATTTCTGCAAACATGGATGCTTTCTCGAAATCACCGGAAAACGCGCAACTGATCTATCAGCCAACAGATCGCCAGGATGAAATAGGAATTGCGGAAGAGCGCCTTTCCAGTTTCCAAATGCAGTTGCAGAACACCTTACGTCAAAAACAGCATCTTGCGGACCTCGGCCTCGCGGTTTCTAAAATCAATCATGATCTGCGCAACATTCTGGCGTCCGCACAGCTTTTCTCGGATCGCCTGAGCACCTTGCCTGACCCAACAGTACAACGGTTTGCACCGAAACTCATTCGAACCATTGATCGTGCGGTTGATTATACTAAATCCGTGATCGATTACGGTCGGGCTCTCGAAGCTCCGCCACAGCGAAGGCGCCTGTTGCTGCGCAATGTGGCTGATGAAGTCGCTGAACTTTTGGGATTGAACCAGCGCAGCCATATTACCTGGGAAAACTCGATTGATCATGATCTTGAAGCCGATGCTGATCCGGAACAGTTGTTGCGTATTCTCATGAACATTTGCCGCAACGCACAACAGGCTATGGCCGACCCGGAGCTTGCCGACCGCGATCACTACCTTACCGTGCAGGCAAAACGCGAAGAAGATGCAATCAAGATTAATGTGCGCGACACGGGCCCGGGAATTCCCAATCATATCAGCGACAAAATATTCAATGCTTTTCAGGGGTCAACAAAGCCCGGTGGAACAGGACTTGGCATGAGCATCGCCTTTGAGCTGGTGAAAGCACATGGCGGGGAAATCAGGGTTGAATCAACCGGCCCTGACGGCACGGTTTTCCGTATTTTGATACCGGATCAAAGCGCTGACAACGAGCAATAGAGGCAATTCTCAATTCCGGGATTTTTCAGGCCGAGAGCAGTTATACCAACGGTCATTTGAAATGACTGATTGGTATACTCGAAACACCCGGAAACCCGAATTTTGAGTATAGGATTCTTCTTTTGATCCTTGCACTTATCCGAAAACCGGTGCCCACTTTTCGGGTGCAAGGAGTATATTTGTTTGCGTTCACGCCAGTTTGGCTTTGCCAAACGCCTCCACGGGGGCAGGCATAAGCCCGGCTCGCTTTGCGCTCGCATACCAGCGCCATAAAAGGGTCAAACCAAACGGTCGCTGGTATTATACCAACGGTCACTACTGTCCGGGAAAATTTAATATCATCTGATTTTGATTTTTTGTGCGATTTGTTTTGCCTGGTAGTTTGACGAGATTATTGATCTGGCATAGGTTGAAAGTGTAATTTCTGACCATTGCGGCGAGGCGCTTGTAGAGGTCGGCGATTTCTTGTGGTTCGCGGTCAAAATCATTGGTGATGAAGGCGATCTTTTCACCGCGTTCTTCGTCGAGGATTTCGATGCGACGCGGATGTTTTGTGTACTTTGCTCCGGGTTTACCAGCCATTTTTATAGCCTCATCTGCGACAGTCATGGTGCCTGGATGGTTTCGCGAGCGGGTCGCGTCATAAACCAGATTGTTCTTCGGGCGGGTGACGAAGAACGCGCCGGCGTAATTTGGAACCATGGGGGCTTTTTATTGTCTGGATCGAACATCATGTGCAGCTTGATCGCCGGGTTATTGGAACGATAGCGTAGCATTTTGTGGGTCTTGGCAAACAGGCCAATGGTGGTGCTGTCGAGAAGCTGAACCAACTCTCCGGGCTGCTTGCCGGTTTGACCCAGTGCATCCTCAAGTAAGTGGTGCCGGATTGCTTCAAATGCGCCGCTGGGTCGCCGAGGTCATTTTGGTGTTATTGAGCGCTATTGTGGTTCGTTCGCCAATCCGGAAGCGCTCGCCTACGGTCGTGATGGCCGTTGGTATTACCCAAGGGGAAGCAGAAGAGGGCGGGGATATAATTTGTGACTTTCGGCGCCCTTTGCAGACATTCACCAAATCAGTTATCCATGAATCGTGTTATGGAAAGCGGATATTTGGCATGGTCACTAGCCTTTATGAGCAACTTGAAGCAGCTCAAACGGAAGAAGATGTAAAAGATATTTACATCAAGGCGCTGGGATTAGTGTCGTATCAAAAAAATCTGGTTGATATTCAGACGGAAGAAATTTGGTTTGAAGCAAAGCATGGGCATCAGAACTCGACCTATGCTATGTTCACACAATTATTGCATTACGTCCAAGTTGCCTTGGATGCAGGTGATGCTATTCCTCCCTTTCTTGCCGTCATTGACAGTCGTAAAGCTGCTTTGATGAAAACGGCTGATGTTCTACCATTTCTCAAAAAGAAGACAATCAAATGGGGCAAATCTGCCAGCCAATATACCAAAGAAGCTTTGGAGGAAGTTTCCACGCATATCGGAACACATTTCGTTTCGTTTAACATTCAAACCTATGCTGACGAATTTATTGAAGCTGTAAAAACAGCCATCACGCAAGGAGATATAATCCGTGCGCAAATCACACCTGACAACTTGAAACAAGTTTTCGATAAGTGGGTGGAGATGATTGGTCGCGAAGTTACAGGTGTTGATGAAAGCCAATACGCATTGCTCTTCTTTGCAGACATTATGCATGATGGCACGGTTTCCACGCATGAAAATCTTCCAGCAGAATTACTGCACAAGAACAATGAACCCGTTTTTATGCTTGAAGGAAAGCTTTATGAATTGGGAAGTAAGGAAGGATATCGACGGTTTTGGTCAATTTATCATCGACCACCAGCACGGAAATATCGCAACTATCTGTTAGAGCGGCGTGACAATCTGATTGCAATTGATGAGCGTTCGTTCAAAGGCGCATTTTACACGCCATTACATGTGGTGGACAAGGCTTATGACCTTCTCAGTGAAACGTTAGGTAAGAACTGGCAGAAAAATTACATCGTTTGGGACATGTGTTGTGGTGTTGGTAATTTGGAAGTCAAACATTCAAACCATCGTAATATTTATATGTCCACACTCGACCAAGCGGATGTCGATGTGATGAAAGCCACAAAAACCTGTGTGGCCGCAACGCGTTTTCAATATGATTATTTAAACGATGATATTACTGACGATGGCAAAATCGATTACTCACTGACCAATAAAGTTCCTCAAAGTTTACGAGATGCAATTGCCAGCAATAAAAAGATATTGATTTTGGTCAATCCTCCATATGCTGAAGCAACTAACGCAAATAATACTGGCATAAATTCGGAAACAACGAATAGACGAGGTATCGCCAGTACTAGAATTGCTATGCTTGCTAAACAAAAATATGGTAAGGCTAGCAATGAATTATATACCCAATTTCTGGCGCGGATAGCAGAAGAAATCCCAAAAGCTAGCGTAGCGATGTTCAGTACACTTAAGTATGTGAATGCTCCCACACTCAATCAGTTTAGAGATAATTGGAATGCAAAATATTATGATGGCTTCATTGTACCGAGTAAATCATTTGATGGCTTAAAAGGTTCATTTCCAATTGGGTTTTTGATTTGGAAAACCAACCAGATGGCAAAAATACAGAGTGCGATTAAGGAAATTGAAATAGAAGTTTTGGATGCTAAAAATAATCCAATTGGAACAAAAACCTTTATAAATCCAGATGCATTTGATTTATTGACAGACTGGGTTGAACGAATTCCGTCAAATGAGGTGGATACTGTTCCGTTAAAAAATGCGATTACTCCCGCTACTGCTACAAGGGATTTACGTGGACTAAGATGGGCAGATGATGCCATTGCTTGGTTAAATTGTGCTGGCAATGATCTTCAAAACGCGGCTAATAAAACCATGTTATTTTCTTCAGGTTATGGAAGTGCAAGAGGTTTTTTTGTAACATCCGAAAACCTTTGGCAATCGGCAATTGTCTTCTCTGTTCGACGTTTAATTAGGCCAACATGGTTGAATGATCGCGATCAATTTCTTCAACCCTCAGAAACGCTTACGGATGAATTCAAAAATGATTGTCTGATTTGGATGTTGTTCAATGGCAGTAATCTCACTGCATCTGCTGATGGTTTGGAGTGGAATGACAGGACATGGTCAATCGTCAATCATTTTATCCCATTTACTGAGCAGGAAGTAAACGCACCAGATCGATTTCAATCGGATTTCATGGTGCAATATCTGCACGGCATGAAGCATTCCGAGCAAGCAAAGAATGTGATGGAAGCAGGAAATCAGCTTTGGTCTGCATATTTTGCATATACTGACAATCACGCAATAAGAGACGAGTTAAAATTAAATCGGGCAGATGTTGGCTGGTATCAAATTCGCAATGCGTTAAAGAAACGGAATGAGAGTGGTGATTTCCCACCAGTGGATTTCTCTGAATTCACAGCAAATTATGATGTGTTGAGCGAGAAGTTACGCCCGCAAGTTTATGAGCTGGGTTTCCTAAAAAATTAGTATTCGCGTCCAACAGCAACGTAAAATATTTTACTCAATCTAATCAATGTTTCCTTCCCCATCTCTACCTCACCCTCTCCCACCAAAATTTATCCCTCTCCTCACCCCAAAAATCCTTGACAATACAGCCCCTGCTTACTATCTCACCTGTTGTTAGCACTCATTAGATGTGAGTGCTAATCAAGCCGGAAACTGTTGAGACTTCAATCATTGGGGGAACTTGGTGGTAACTGGCCTGATTTGTAACGTTAATCGCGTGAATTGAACTGCACCAAATGGGGCAGCGCACTAACAAATGGGTAAAAACACTATGGCAAAAATGAATTTCCGCCCCCTGCACGATCGCGTGGTCGTTCGCCGGGTAGACTCTGAAGATAAAACTGCTGGTGGCATCATCCTCCCCGATACTGCCCAGGAAAAACCGTCCGAAGGTGAAATCGTTGCAGTGGGCTCCGGCGCACGTGACGAAAGCGGCAAGCTTATAGAGCTTGACGTCAAAAAAGGCGACATCGTGCTTTTCGGCAAATGGTCCGGCACCGAAGTGAAGATCAACGGTGAAGACCTGCTGATCATGAAAGAATCCGACATCATGGGCATTATCGGCTAAGGCTGCCCGAGACGTCTTTTGTAAATTCGTAAATTCAAATATGAGCGGATCGACCGCTCGAATAAGGAGCTTAAAATGGCTGCCAAAGAAGTAAAATTCGGTTCTGAAGCCCGCGAGAAGATGCTTAAAGGCGTCGACACCCTCGCAAACGCATTAAGAGTAACGCTTGGCCCGAAAGGCCGTCATGTTGTTCTCGACAAGGCATTCGGTGCACCGCGCATCACCAAGGATGGTGTATCTGTTGCGAAAGAGATTGAGCTTGAAGACAAGTTTGAAAACATGGGTGCACAAATGGTCAAGGAAGTTGCTTCCAAAACCAATGACGTGGCCGGTGATGGAACCACCACTGCGACCGTGCTTGCACAATCCATCGTTAAAGAAGGTGCAAAAGCCGTTGCTGCCGGCATGAACCCGATGGATCTCAAACGCGGCGTTGACATGGCTGTTGAAGAGGTTGTTGCGGAACTTGTGAAAAAAGCAAAGCGCATCAAGACTTCCGAAGAGGTCGCACAGGTTGGTACAATCTCAGCCAACGGCGAAAGCCAAATCGGCGACGACATTGCACACGCAATGCAGAAAGTCGGCAATGAAGGTGTTATCACGGTTGAAGAAGCAAAGACTGCTGAAACCGAGCTTGAAGTTGTTGAAGGCATGCAGTTTGACCGCGGCTACCTCTCACCCTACTTCGTCACCAACCCTGAAAAAATGGTTGCTGACCTTGACGACCCATATATCCTCTTGCACGAGAAAAAACTCTCAAACCTGCAGGCGATGTTGCCAATCCTTGAAAACATTGTTCAGTCTTCGCGTCCGCTGCTTATCATTGCAGAAGATGTTGAAGGCGAAGCGCTTGCGACACTCGTTGTCAACAAGCTGCGCGGTGGTTTGAAAATCGCTGCGGTTAAAGCACCCGGCTTTGGCGATCGCCGCAAGGCAATGCTTGAGGACATCGCTGTTCTGACCGGTGGTCAGGTGATCTCCGAGGACATCGGCATCAAGCTTGAAAACGTCACACTCGACATGCTCGGCACCGCGAAAAAAGTGAACATCTCGAAAGAGAACACTGTGATCATTGATGGCGCTGGCAAGAAGAAAGACATCGAAGGCCGCGTCAACCAGATCAAGTCGCAGGTTGAAGAAACTTCTTCCGATTACGACCGTGAAAAACTGCAGGAGCGTTTGGCGAAACTTGCCGGCGGTGTTGCGGTTATCCGTGTTGGCGGTGCTACCGAGATTGAAGTAAAAGAGAAGAAAGACCGTGTGGATGATGCGCTCAACGCAACACGCGCGGCTGTTGAAGAAGGCATTGTCGCTGGTGGCGGTGTTGCGCTTCTTAAGGCTGCTGCAAACATCAAGACAACTGGCGCAAATGCTGACCAGGAAGCCGGCATCTCAATCGTTCGTCGTGCGCTCCAGGCTCCGATCCGTCAGATCGCTGAAAACGCAGGCGACGAAGGTTCAATCGTTGTCGGCAAGGTTCTGGAAGGCAAAGGCAACTTTGGTTACAACGCTCAGACCGGCGCTTATGGCGACATGGTTTCCATGGGTATTATCGACCCGGTGAAAGTGGTTCGCCACGCACTTCAGGACGCAGCATCCGTTGCTTCCCTTCTGATCACAACCGAAGCCATGGTTGCAGATGCTCCGAAGAGCGACGCTGGCGGCGGCGCACCTGCAATGCCTGACATGGGCGGCATGGGCGGCATGATGTAAACAACTCTTGCTTCGCGAAAGTTGTGAGAGGTCTTTTGTGGTCCAAATCTTGCGCGTGAACAGGTGCGATTTGGACTGCGCCTGAACGCTTCGCCCATGCATTTTTTTGTTTGCGAACAGGTGCAGGCACCTGCTTTGCTGGCGGCAGGTAATTCGCGATAGCGACATACCGGGAGCGATCTCCATAGATTTGAAAGGCGGGACTTCGGTTCCGCCCTTTTTGTATTCGCCCATGTTGTTATTTGTTTGCGAAACGGTGCATCTTGGGAAGAAGGAGGTAAGTACATGGCGAGCCAACGCCTCTACTGTGAGCGGAAAAAGAAGCGCAAGAAAAATTTGAAATAATCAATATACTCAAAACACTCGGAAACCCGAATTTTGAGTATAGGATACTTCTTTTGATCCTTGCACTTATCCGAAAACCGGCACCCACTTTTCGGGTGCAAGGAGTATAAACCAAATTTAGGCCGCTAACATGGAGCAGCCATTGCGGCCGTTGCGTTTGACGTTGTACAGGGCATTATCTGCATCCATCAGCATCTCATCAATAGATTCATACCGCTCATCCATCTTACCGATACCAATGCTGACAGTAACTTTGATCAGGTTTTCGCCATACGAGACTGGTTGCTCCTGTGTTGCCGAACGAAGTCTTTCTGCGACCCTGAATGCACCTCCTTTGTGAGTTTCCGAGAGTAGAACACCGAATTCCTCTCCTCCCAGGCGCCCGAGCAAATCATGGTCTCGCAAAGTCCTTCGCCAGCGGTCAGCGATCTCCACGAGCACTTGATCACCTGCAGCATGTCCATGCTGATCGTTAATTTTCTTGAAGTGATCAATGTCAAGAACCAGTACTGCAAGAGATCTGCCATGCCGGATTGATCGATTGAATTCGATTTTAGAGAGCTCCATGAACCGCCGGCGATTGAGAGTTCCTGTCAAACCGTCGGTCCACGCCATACGGGTGAGTTCGCGTTCCTGCCGCTTTAGCTTGGTCACATCGAATCTGAACCCTATAAGGCCACCGTCACTGGTTTTTCCCTCCTGGATACGAAGCCAGCGATCGCCTGGCAATTCTTGTTCAATGGGGTCTCCCGGATTTTGATGAATCTTCACCCGTTCACGTATCCACTCTTCTTCATGCCCTACTGACTCAGGGTATTGTCCGCGCTCAACTCCACCACGAATAATGTCTTCAAAGCGGGCACCTGGAACAATCAAATCGGAACTTTCTGAATAGATTTCTCTGTAGCGTTGGTTGCACATCACAAGCCGGTCCTCTCCATCATAAAAGACAAGACCATCCGGCAGGGAATCAACGGCATCGATCAGTCTTTGCTCAGCCGCGATTGCGCGACTTGCAAGCAGGCGCATTTCCATATGCCCGACGATGAAAGCAGACAGTTCTTCCAATATGTTTTTTTCCTCAGCGGAAAATTCTCGAGGTTTGGTATCGATTGCACTAAGCGAACCAAGATTGTATCCATCGTTCGAGCGCAGGGGCGCACCTGCATAAGCTTGCATTGAGTGCTTACCCGTAACCAGTGGATTTTCAGAAAACCGGTGGTCAGAAACTGCATTCTCAACAACCATGATTTGGTCATCGCGTATGGTATGGGTGCAAAAGGAATTTTCACGGGCAGTCTGTTTAAGGTCGGTGCCCGTTCCTGACTTAACCCACTGTCGATCGCGATCTATGAAGCTAATTAGTGCAATTGGGGTATTCAACAATCGCGCGACCAACTTAGTGATCTTGTCGAACAATTCTTCCGGCTCACTATCAAGGATATCGAATTCGTGAAGCTTATTAAGTCGCGCTTCTTCGCGTGCATTGCAATAGTTTTCCAGCATCGTAGGTCACCTTAGAAAGTGCAAAACCGTACATTCCGGGGATCACGATCATTCATGATCATGGAATTTACTAGCATCCTTCCCAGAAAACCCGGAAGCCGGGAAATGCTTTGAACTTGGCTGCAATTCGGCATGACATTGAAATTCGAGCCAAAACGTTCAGGTTCCCATAATTCTGCAAACAGGTTAGTTATTGATTTGATCTAGCACTCATGGTTCGTCAAAGCCACAGAAAACAAAAAACTTGGTTTACGAGAGCTTAAAATGGGACATTTTCATCCGAAACCATTTGAGAGCCTCCAATACCTGTTCCGACCATCAATCCTAATGGCCGTTGGTATAAATCCGGCCACACGGCCTAGTGGTCCGTTCGAAACAAATGAGTCCCTTTGCGGCGAACTCTTTATCATTTGTTTCGAACGTAAAGACCACTAGCAAGGTATTGTTTTCTAGTGGATTTTAAGATTCAAATATTTGGATGAGAGGTCTCGGAAAACGGGTTCCAAATGTTTGAATCAATCCACTAGGTCCTAAACCAGCTCTACCTGCAATATAGTGCCATCAAACGCAGTCACCCGCACCCTCGCGCCCTCTTCTGCATCAGGACCACGCACGCTCCAGGTCGTATCACCCAAACGCGCCCGTCCCTGCCCGTTCTCAATCGCTGTACTGACGGTCGCCGTTTGGCCAACCAACTGCGCACCGCGTTCATTGAGGTTGGGTTGGTCAGTGCTGTCGAGATTGCGGGTCTTTAAATACTTGCGCCCAAGCCATGCAGTCAGCAATGAACCTGCGAGAAACAAAAGAACCTGCGCCTGCCACGGCCAGATCGAATTATCGGTCCCTAGAATGAGGGTTATTAACCCGACCACAAGTGCCGCCAGTCCAGGCCAAAGCAGAAATGTGCTTGGCAGCAATATTTCAATACCCAGAATAATCAGACCAAATATCACCCAGGTCCATGACCCGGTTATGGCAAGCAAATCTACAAACATTGATGTGGCTCCTTTGAGAAAAACCAGTGGTTATGGTACACGAGTTTCATTCAGGGACAAAAACGTCCTAGTGTCCAGAATCTAAAGTTCGTCTCATTTATAAGCGCATCCCAAACGAACTTTAGATTCAACGGGACACTAGCAAATATTAGATTCTAGTGTGGTTTTGGATCAAAGTTCGCTTTGAGAACCTGCTGCCAATAATGAAGCGAACTTATGATCCACCACACTAGTGGATTGATTCAATTGTTTCGGTCGAACCACTAGTTGGAAGTCGGAACACTTGATCTGCGTGCAGGTGTTTTGCGTTTCGGAGATCCGTCCCCGTCATTACCAAACACGTCGCGAGCGATTTCACCAATTCCACCAAGGGAACCGATAAGTGCCGAAGCCTCGAGTGGTAACATGATAACCTTCTGATTGTCAGCAGATGCGATCTTGCCAAGCGCTTCAGTATATTTCTGGGCAACAAAATAATTGATCGCCTGACTGTTTCCACCCGCGATAGCGTCGGAGACCATGCGCGTTGCTTCAGCTTCAGCCTTGGCAAGGCGTTCACGGGCTTCCGCTTCACGAAACGCAGCTTCGCGTTCACCTTCCGCCTTAAGGATCTGGCCCTGCTTTTCACCTTCGGCTTTGAGAATTTCCGCTTCCCGGAAACCCTGCGCCTCAAGAATATTTGCACGCTTTTCGCGCTCCGCCTTCATCTGACGATCCATCGCATCGACAAGATCTTGTGGTGGATTGATATCCTTAATCTCAATCCGGGTGACCTTTAGACCCCAGGGTGCAGCCGCATTATCGACAACACTTAAAAGGCGCTCATTGATGTCATCGCGTTTGGCGAGCAATTCATCCAGGTCCATGGAACCCATCACTGTACGAATATTAGTCATGGTCAGGTTTAATAGAGCACGCTCCAAATCCCGCACTTCATAAGCGGCCTGAGGCGCATCCTGGATTTGGAAAAACGCTACTCCGTCAGCTCCGATGGTCGCATTGTCCTTAGTAATAACCTGCTGGGTCGGCACATCCAGCACCTGCTCCATCATGTTCATTTTTGCGCCGACTTGATCAACAAACGGAACAATCAGGTTAAGCCCAGGCTTGAGTGTTCTCGTATATCGGCCAAAACGCTCAACTGTGTAATTGTAGCCCTGAGGTATCTGCTTGACCCCTGCAAACAGGATCAACACAACCACCAAAACCAGAACACCAATGACTACTTCAAAACCAAACATCTATCCCTCCATCGCCAAATCAATTGGCATTTCACAAACTTTGTTGCCCAATTTATATGGGAATTGTATTGAGGGTTTACAAACAAACGGAATTTTCATCGTTAATGGGTCGGTAAGAAATTCACCCAATGAAATTAAGGTATTAGAGCGTGATGCGCTTAGTTGGATTCATTGTGTCGAGGAGATTTTGCGTCAGGATCAAGCGAAAAACGCAGGACATATCCGCCGATACGGGCGAGGCTTTTGGCGAAGATAACTGGCGTAAAATGTCCCGTCCCTAAAGGATTTTACCCCGTTGGGCGTAGAACAAAGCCTGCAATCCTCGACCGATGCTACGGCATCGCCCTGCGGCTGCAGTCATCCATACGCGCGCAACGGATGAAAAACAGAATTTAAATCCAACTAAGCGCATCACGCTCTAGCCTGAAATATGCTCTTTGAAAGCTTAGAAAACTCGAACATACTGGTCGATTTTGAAGGAAACTACCTGGTCCAATGCCTGTATCGGATCCATCCATTTCCAATCGAAAAATTCCCGGGGTTCATCCGCATGACGAGCGGAAATATCAACCTCACTGTTTTCACCGGTAAAGCGGAAAGCAACCCATTTTTGTTTCTGTCCCTTGAACGGGTCGAGCTTGTGGCCTGACGGAACCTGTCTGGATGGAAAATCATAGGTCCACCATTCCTCCGTAACCTGAAGCAAATCAACTTTGGTAACACCGGTCTCCTCCCAGAGCTCCCGTCTTGCTGCTTCAACAATGTCCTCACTGACTTCAATGCCACCCTGAGGCATTTGCCATTCACGGCCTGGCGTCACGATTTCTGGTCCCGAAGAAGGGGTCTTGCCCATCCAAACATGACCATCAGGATTGATCAGACAAATCCCGACATTGGGACGATAGGGTCTCTCATCAGCCATATTCGGTTACACCCAGCCTGACAGTTCCCTGCGAGCCATCGCTTCTATAACCCGCATCCCGTCATCACTATCATTGAGGCACGGGATATGGGTGAAATTTTCACCGCCATGCTGATGGAAAATTTCCGCCCCCCCGCCGGCAATCTCCTCCAGCGTTTCCAGACAATCCGACGAAAAACCGGGATTGAAAACGGCAACATCCTTCACTCCGTCGCGGGCCAGCGCCTCAATTGTTTTGTCGGTATAGGGCTGCAACCATTCTTCCGGCCCAAAACGTGATTGAAAAGTCGTAATCAGATAATCCTCATCCATGCCAAGCTTTTCGCGCAACAGACGTGTCGTCTTATGGCAATGGCAATGATAGGGATCCCCATTATTAAAATAGCTCAGCGGGATGCCGTGATAGGATGCAACGATCTTCTCCGGACGTCGAGGCATGTCCTTCATCGCTGCTTCAATCGAATTCGCAAGCCCCTCAATATATGCAGCTTCATCATGATACGGCGGTATGGTTCTCAAAGCAGGCATCCAGCGCATTTGCATCAAATGCTCAAACACCTTGTCATTTACGGTTGCGGTGGTTGCCGCACTGTATTGAGGATAAAGTGGAAATATCAACAGCCGATCACAGCCTTGTTCCTTGAGATAATCAAGCCTTGCAGGGATCGACGGATTGCCATAGCGCATGGCCCAATCCGCCACCACGTGATCATACTGTTTCAGTGTTGCCGCAAGTTTGTCAGATTGCGAACGGGTAAATGTGCGTAGCGGGGATTCGTCCAGTTCTTCATTCCAGATCGTCTTGTATGCCGCACCAGATTTTGCCGGACGTACATTAAGGACAATTCCGTACAGGATCGGATACCAAAGCAATCTCGGCCATTCGATGACCCGCTTATCGGACAAAAACTCCCGAAGGTATCGATACATGCTTTTCTTGTCATACCCGTCCGGTGTACCAAGATTTACCAGCAGAACACCTACCTTGCCGATCTTCACTTTGGGATGTTCTGACGGCAGTGGACCGACGGATTTGGAAGCTTCGTTTTTCATCAACATGGAAGTACCAGAAATTTGGAAGGTTACAAGAGCAGCAAGAATGAACCACCTACCGGGTTCAGCACCAACGTTAAGAAACGCTTGGAGCTATGGATGTCTGAACTATTTATGAAGCTCCTGGTCAGGCAAAAAGTGCCGCCGAGAACAGCAGAAATCCCAATACGAAAACCAGCAAGGCCCCGCCAATTTCAATCACGCGATGGACAATCGCGGTCCGGGCCTGCATGCCAGCAAACCGCATGGCAGTGTTTTTCGCTCCAACCGCCAGAAGGGCAAGGGTCGCAACGGTAATTCCGGTTCCAAGCGACATCGCAAATGTTGAAAGAACACCGCCTGCATAAAGCCCGTTGAGAAATGCAAAAGTCAAAACAATAATCGCACCCGAGCATGGCCTAAGTCCGACGGCCAAAATTGCCGTCCAGGCTTCGCGAAGTCCAAAATTACCTTCAAGGGTTTTCGGGTCAGCTGCATGCAGGTGACCACACCCATCGTCACAAACATGGCCGTCGTGGTGGTGATCGTGAACGCCAGGTTCCGGTTTCAAAAACATCGTCCGAAACAATTTCTGCCACAATAAATAGATGCCCAGCAACATCACCAGAAAGTAACTGAGAATCTCAAGCGATCCGGAGAGCTGGCTGCTCTTTATCCCGGTTCCCCGGAGTAACCAGAACAAAACTCCAATTACAGTGATTGCCGTCAAGCCCTGCAAAAATGCGGAGGCAAATGACAGAAGTATTCCGCGTCTCGCCGCAACTTCGTTAGCCAGCATATAAGACGAAATTATCGCCTTGCCGTGACCCGGCCCCGCAGCGTGAAACACACCGTAGAAAAAACTCAGACTTACAAGCCCCCAGACGCTTTCCGGGTTATCCCGCATTGCAGAAAGTGCTCCAGTCAACGCCTTGTAGAACGCCTGTTGCTGCTGTTGAATCCAGAAAAGAAGTCCGGCAAACGGGCCCTCGGGTCGCACTGCCTGCTCTGATCGGCCCAGCCCCAGCGAGCTTTGTGCCAAAGCTTCGTTATCGATACTGAATGCGAACAGAAAAACCGCCACGAAAAATAGCAATGTCACCGAAAAAGGTTTCAAGAACACGCGACACTTGCCCATGAGTAAAACTCATCACCAAGCTCAGCAGATTTGTTCGGGTCACTGAAAAAAGTCTCTGAAAGAGTAATGGATTCATCTGCATAAAGTTCATCAAAATTCGGATGCGTTACGTTGATCGAACAACCTTCACTTTTCCCTGCAACGGTTACGTTGGCAGTATCAAAGTCAAAGGCAACATAATAGCTCGTATCACTTGCCGATATTCGAATAGGCTCCGCGGTCGGGGCCAACGGCTTTGCCAGTTCAAGGGAAAGGAACATGATCATCCGACCGTCTTCAAAATAGGCTTTGATTTCTTCCGGTTCGTAAAACTCCAATTCCTTGTTACCGTGCCGTATTGCCGTATAAAAATCATACTCGGCGATCGATCCTTTTACCGTCGTTGCTACTTGTTGAAGTTCTGCTTCACCAAGTGTGTTGTCGCCATCCTCATCATAATCAAGGATGACGGTTGAACTGAACAACTCGTCAAACCGCCAGACGTGCCTGATTTCCGTATAGTCACCGTTATCGTTTCGGAGCACTTCAATATTGGCTTCAACAAAGACATGCGGATGCGCGAATGCTGTCGCAGGCAACACCAGCAATGCAAAGACCAAACACCAGAATGTATGTTCAAGGTACTTCATTTGATCAATTCCAGCAGACATCGGCAACAAATAAGCCGCAAATGCATGTCGAATTTATGGCAATGCCGAAACTCACTTTGCAACCCCATTTGTGCGAGCACATTTCCTTTGTTCCTTAAACCAAGTGCTCAAAAAATCAACAAATACTCTAACCTTGCCTGGAACATGCCGGCGATGCGGGTAAACAGCGAATATTCCTCCGCCGGACGGAATTGAATCACTCAGCAGGCTGATCAGGGCACCGCTTTCCAGTTCTTTCTCGACAGAAAATTCCGGCGCCATCGTAATTCCCAACCCGGCAAGTGCGGCGCGTCTGGCAACTTCCGGACTGTTCACCTCGATAGCACCACGAACCGGCACGCTGTATTCTTGTCCCTCTTCATCAAGGAAACACCAGTTCGCCCGCCGCATCATGTTGGTGTCGACAATGCAGGGCATGTCACCAAGTTCATGCGGTGAACCGGGTTCGCCGTTCTCCTTGACAAATTCCGGAGTAGCGCAAAGTACGTGGCGAAAATCCGCCAGCTTCTTTGCAATTAGCGATGAATCGTTCAACCTTGAAACCCGGATGGCAACATCAAATCCGTCTTCAACCATGTCGACCATCGCATCATCGAGATCGATATCCAGCGTGATTTCCGGATACGCGGCCGCAAACTCCACAATCGGGAGGCCGATTTCGAGATCCGTCAAAGATCTGGGGGCTGAAATACGCAACCTGCCCTTGTGACCGGTGCCTGCTTCGCGAACCTTGTCCTGAAGATCTCCAACCTTTTGTAATATTTCAATCGCTGATTTGTGAAACACGTCGCCAGCTTCGGTTAGAGAAAACTGCCGTGTTGTTCGGTTGAGAAGCAAAATGCCCAATTCATCTTCAAGTTCGCGCACATATTTGGACATCAGCGCCTTGGAGCGCCCAACCTTGCGCGCTGCGGCAGAAAACCCCTGTTCATCCACCACATCCACAAATGCCTGCATTCTGGTTAGCGTGTCCAATTCTCAAGCTCCTGCCGATTTGATTGCAATGATATAGAAGCCGGCCACAGTAATTTCATCCCCATCGTATTTTCCACCAATTTCATTTTATTTGGAAAATTTCGCAAGATCAAAATGATGGACATCAAGAATTAATTCAGCAAGACCGGTAACTGATTGAGCAATCAATGCTTCACCTTTTTCCCGGCTCGCAATTGATGCATTTCCTGTCACTCCCAGCGGATTTAGATCCTGTATTTTCCAACCAAATGAATGCGGACCATAGGCGCGCAATCGCTTCGCGGTTCCGGCAAGTTCTTTCTGAAAAGTGCCAAAATCTTCCGCCTTGCTCATGTCAACGCGATCAGACGCAAAAACCAGCATGACAGAGGTTTCAATGTCACCGCCATGAATGCCAAACGCCTTTTCATCCGGGCTGACAACATCGCCTGCTTCCAAAAACCGGGCCCAGCTTGTGGCCACACAAAGCATGTCGAAATGCACGCGCAGTTCCGTCGCAACCAGCGTCATCAGGGGTGAATTGCCGCCATGTGCATTAAGCAGTACAAGCTTGCGAATTCCCTGTTTCGAGAGCCCTCCGCCGATTGCTATCCAGCGATTGACAGCTTCATCAAATCCAAGCGTTTGACTGCCTTCAAAATCCATGTGTTCCGGAGAGTAGCCAATTGGTTCTGCCGGCAAAAACGTTACAGGAAACGTGTCATCCAACGCACCAGCCAACTTGCAGGCAATGCCTCTGGCTATGATCATGTCCGTATCAAACGGCAAATGCGGCCCATGCTGCTCATGCGCTCCAAGCGGTAGTACCGCAATCCAGTCGGATGTATCCGCGGATGTGATGTCCTTGTCAGACATTGCAGAATAATTCCGATCAGGCGTCACAATTCTCTCCGGATTTGTTCAAGCCTTTTTATCTGCTTCCCGTCTGTGTCGAAATTAACAGGATCAAGCCAAAGCCTGAATGCCTCACCGGCCTTGACCCATTCGTAGTCGAGCAGAGAAAACCAGGCCGTATCCCGGTTCTCCCCTTTAACGACTGAAAGCTGCCGATGAACTCCTTCAGCGGTCATTCCGTAGCGAAGTGCGGCATCCTTGGACGGCTCATTGCGGTTGTTGCATTTCCACTCAAAACGGCGGTAATCCAGCTCGTCGAAGAGATGAGCCGCAAAAAGATAGAAGGCTTCTGTCGTTGCAGGTGTCTTTTGAATAAGCGGGCCCCAATGAATGTGGCCGATTTCTGCAACACCGTTCGCCGGAACCATGCGCATCATTGTTTGGCGCCCGGCCACCTTGCCCGTGACAAGATCAATCACTGCAAAGTACATTGGATCTTCGCTGGCCTGTACTTTTTCCAGCCAGGGTTGAAACGCCTTGCGGCTCGCGGGTGTATTTTCGGGCAACCAACGAAAGCGCCCATCCGCATCTCCTGCTGTAGCCGCCTCATAAAGTTCGTCGCCGTGCCTATCGATTTCAAGTGGCTCCAGGCGCACAAAGCGGCCTTCAAACACTTTACAATGGGGCCGCTCGCATCCTTGCCAATTGGATAGATCCCGCATCTCTTTTCAAACTCCGAAAATCATGGTCATTACATCAGTGAATCAGGTTAAACCGTTTCATCTCTTTATTGAAGTGGTTAAACGGGTAAGATTTTTTGGTTCAATCAGAACCGCAACAACGCGTACCTTATTTGATTTCATCTGAACTTGGTCTTTTTCTCCCTGACTTTGTTGCGTGCTGCTTTTGGTACTGATACCAAGGCACAGCGCGCGCCTGGTCAGGGGCACAAAATCCGCAGCGTTCAAATAATTTGATAAAGAGATGAACCCGCCGGGGAGAAACACGCAATGCTGAAAACAATTTCAGGCTTCGAGCGAATTGGCGAGGAAAACGCTTTTTCAGTTCTGGCCAGGGCCACTCAGCTGGCAGCCGAGGGCATGGACGTCATTAATCTTGGCATCGGGCAACCGGATTTCGCAACACCGGATCATATCGTTGAAGCGGCAATCAAAGCGCTGAAAGACGGTCATCACGGCTATACACCTGCAACCGGCACCCTTGAGTGCCGTGAGGCGGTTTCCCGTCGTGTCCTGACAATAACCGGTGAGGAGATATCACCTGGCAACATTATGATCATGCCCGGTGGCAAGGTTACGATGTATGCGGCAATCTTGATGTTTGGCGAGCTGGGTGCGGAAATTCTCTATCCAGACCCTGGCTTCCCGATTTATCGTTCCATGATTGAATTTACCGGAGCAACGCCCGTTCCGGTTCCGATCCGCGAGGAAAACGGCTTTGCATTTTCAGCCGATGAAACGCTTGCGCTTATCAACGAAAACACGCGCCTTTTGATCATCAATTCACCGGCCAATCCTTGTGGCGGGGTAACGCCAAAATCTGAAATCGACAAACTTGTTGCCGGACTTGCAAAATGGCCTGATGTGGCGATTATGTCAGACGAGATTTACGATGTGATGACTTACGATGGCGAGACCCATCAATCGCTGCTCAACTATCCGGAAATCCGCGATCGTCTGATCGTCCTCAATGGCTGGTCGAAGACATGGGCGATGACCGGCTGGCGCATGGGATGGTCGATATGGCCGGATGCGCTTTTCGATCATGTTCGTAAACTTGCGGTCAACGCCTGGTCCTGCGTCAACGCACCAAGCCAGATGGCAGGCATTGCCGCAATTGACGGCCCGCAAGATGACGTGGTCAAAATGATGGCCGCCTTCGACAATCGACGCAAACTGGTGCTTAAAAAAATGAACGCTATCGAGGGCGTTACCTGCGCTACGCCCAAGGGCGCGTTTTATGCATTCCCGAATGTTTCGAAAACCGGCTGGAAAGCCAAGGAGCTTGCTTCCGCATTGTTGGAGGAAGCCGGCGTTGCAACCATCGGGGGGCCTGACTTCGGAATTTTAGGCGAGGGCTACATCCGTTTGTCCTATGCAAATTCAGAAGAAAACATCGAACGGGCGATTGACCGGATTAGCGGATTTTTGGGAAGATAGGCAATGTTTGGTTTGCAGACGAAGTTGTCTGTTGCCAAATGTGAACTCTAGAGTTTTGCGTTTAGTCAGAACCGCAACAACGCGTACCTTATTTGTAAAATAATATTGGACCGATCGCACAAATCGAATGTTCCTATCGGTCTCTTGCCAACAATTCCACCAAAACCCAAAGCCACTAATCCTTTCTCACCCCATCTCTTGCTGTGCAAAAAAGGACGTATCCTTTGGTACTTCCGGAATTTCCATTTCATAGGCACTGCATCGCACGCGACCCGAAACTTCGCCATGAACCAGCTCATGTGTCAGCCTGCTCGGCAGCGCGTTGGGGCTGAGTTCAATCGCATCTTCACTATAGTAGGTCGTGATATAAAGCGTCCGGCTTTGGTCAGACAGGTTGGGTGCAGAACCATGCAGCAGGCTTGCATGCATCAGGCAAACCGAACCCGCCCTGCCCGTACATTTCACGATTTTGTCTTTGTGCTCTTCAAAAACGCTGTCATCCACCGCGCCGGTAAACACACCTTCATGCCAGAGCGAATAGAGCGGTCCTTTATGTGTGCCTGGAACAACCTCAAGCGGACCGTTTTCCAACGTCACATCATCAACAAACAAAAGTGCTGTGATCATGTCATCATTGGTCATCGGCTGAAACGTGAAATCCTGATGGAACTTCACCTTTGTGGCGGTACCGGGAAGTTTCGAATTGACCTTGCCGTGATGGAACCGGAGCGAAGGCCCGATCAGATCACTGACATGAGAGACCGTTTGCGCGCTGCGCATCACATCCGCATAAATTTGGGAAACTTCCTCCGGAGATTGAACCCGCCGCAACGCAGGCCTCTCAGCACAATGCCCCGGCTCCAGATCAAAGCGGGCACGGCCGTCCAGCGTTTCGCCATAATCCTCCAAATGTGATTTGCTTTCTTCGAGCCAATTGGAAAATTCAGCGCGCAATCCTTCATGTTGTTCTTCGGTTACCGCATTTTCAAGAACAATAAATCCATCGTTCCAAAACTGGTCCTTTTGTGCCTGCGTTAGCGAAACCATCCCAATCTCCTCACTTAGACACCGCTACCTTTTTGACAGGCGTCTTGCCAATATTTCTGACATTAAAATTGCTCCAAATGATAAAACGATACCGATAGTTACCAACAAAATTGCGGCATTATCGCCATTCGGCGACTGCAGAAACGAGTAGATTGCGAGGGCAAGTGTCTGGGTTTGTCCCGGGATATTGGAAACAAAGGTTATCGTTGCGCCGAATTCTCCGAGCGCTTTGGCAAATCCAAGGACGGCTCCTGCAAGAACCCCGGGCATTGCCAAAGGGAGAGAAATACTTCGAAACGCCGCCCAGGGCCTGGCACCCAGCGTCTCGGCACTTTCAATGAGCTCTATATCCTGTACTTCAAAGGCCAGTCGGATTGGACGCATCATCAACGGGAATGCCATGACCCCGGCTGCAAGGGCAGCACCCCACCAGTTGAACGCGAAACCAATGCCAAAAGCTTTCTCTAGCGGGCCTCCAATCCATCCCCTGGGACTGAATGCCAGGAGCAGGAGATAGCCGGTGATCACCGGCGGCATTACCAGGGGCAGATGGCAAACAGCGTTCAATAAATGCCAGCCGGGAAAATCCTTGCGGGCAAGCACATAGGCAACTGCAATTGCGATCGGCAGTGTAAAGATCATCGCCGTCAACGAAACACGCAGGGAAAGTGTCACGATTTGCCAGAGCTCGGGTGTCAGGGCGGAAATCATCACTAATTCGTATCGGAACGGCGCAAAAATCCAAAGCGCAAAAATATGTCTTGTGCTTCCCGCGATCCAAGAAACGCTACAAATTCCTCGCCACCATCACTCGCTTTTGTGGCAACCGCCACGTAATGAATTGGCTGATGGGTTTCATTTGGAAACACGTAATGGGCATGGAGTTCAGGAACCTGCAACAAGTCGGATTGATAGACAATTCCCGACAACAGGTCCCCCCGGCGGATTGATGAAAGTGCTACCCTGACATTTTCCGAATAAACCGCGTTTGATTTTACCTGTCGCCAAATGCCCATCGACCCAAGCGCCTCCCGGGCATAAATTCCCGCTGGAACGCTAACCGGATCTGCCATTGCAAACCATCCTCGAAAGAGAATGTTGAAGCTGTCCCTTGTTTTCGCGGCGGAGGCAATCACCAACCGGTTTCCGGCAATGATCTGGCGACTTTCAGGTTTGACTGTGTCGCGAAGTTCCAGCCAGTCAACCCAGGCTTCATTGGCTGATACAAAGGCATCGGCTTTTGCCCCCGCGTCCAGTTGCCGGGCAAGGGTTGAGGTTGCTGCAAACGAAAACGAAACACTACATTTGCACCGGGTTTCGTATTGTTTGCCGATTTCCAACATTGCATCACGCTGGCTTGCAGCGGCAAATACCAGCAGTTTTTCACCGGCGGTTGCAGGAACAGAAATCAGCACAGAAAGAAAAACCAGAACTCGGAACATTCTCTGGTTTTACCGATTGCTTTCCGGAAGGCAAAGGCTTTGTTGTCGCGCGCGGTTGCATCAAGCAGCGTTTGGGAGCTTACGCTGCAACATCTCCAGTGTTTTCGGTCCGAAAATTCCATCCGGCTTCAACCGGTTTTCGCGCTGAAATGCTTTCACCATTCGCTCAGTTGCCGGACCAAAGTCTCCGTCGATAGCCAATCGAAATCCGAGCCCTGACAGATTGCGCTGTAATGTTATTACCGCTTCACCGACACTTCCGAAACGCAACATGTGCATCGCATTTCGAGCAGGCAGATCGAAGCGGGGATTATTTCTTCGACCGGCTCTTCTATGAAATTTATAGGCATCCCGCATTTTCGTGTCATATTTGTATTTGCGATAGGCGGGCCCATTGTAAGCACGCGCAAAACCTGCCCAGTCATACGTCTGTAATTTTTCAATCAACCTGGCTTTACGAATATATCGCATCATTAAACGCACTTGTCCGCCAACACCATCGCGAGCATCTGATACCAATGCATCGATGCTCGCATATCCGAGCCAGCGCCAATGTGCTCCCATCACTTGACCACACCCCCAAGAGCATGAGGCAATTGCTGCAGGCCTGTCGATTTCCTCGGCTTTCTTGAGAAGCCTCCATCGCGCACTCTGCCTGAAGGGGTTTTTGACCTTTCCAGCACGCGAGGAAGCCAAACCGCGAACAATAGCCAGATTGCGTTTTGACTGGGGAAGGAGGCGATAAAAATAGTGCCCCTCAAACCGGATCAACGGTTCCAGTCGACCGGCAATTGTTGCGCCAAGCCGCCCCGCGCTTTCAACTTCGACAATGGCCAGTAACGCTGCGGTCTCCACATCATTGTCTTTCGCGATCCTGGAAATCTCTGACTTCAGCTTTTCATCAAACATGAAGGGCTCCATTTTACGGTGCCCTAAATGTGACCCGGGTTTTTTATGCGGGGATAGATATCTTTCAACCCGGCTGCTTCACAACGTTGAAACCCCCTTCCCCCACCAGCCAAATACTGCTAACTCCCGCCCCATGACCAAATCTATTCTTTTGATAAACGGCCCCAATCTCAACCTGCTTGGAACACGCGAACCGGAGACCTATGGTTCTCACACACTCAGCGATGTCGAAAAGCTATGCGCTGATCATGCTGATTCCAAAGGCATGAAGCTTGTTGCTTACCAGTCCAATCATGAAGGTGCGATTGTTGATGCCGTGCAACAGGCAAAGGGTATCTATACCCACATTGTTATAAATCCCGGTGCTTACACCCACACTTCGATTGCCATTCGCGACGCGATCCTTGGTGTGGAAGCAAAGGTCTATGAGGTGCACATCTCAAACGTCCACGAGAGGGAAGAGTTCCGCCATAACTCCTATATTAGCGATATTGCACAAGATGTGTTCATTGGGATGGGCATTCCAGGATATATTGCGGCAATTGATGCAATTGGAGAAGCAAAAGAATGAAGCGTGACTACGGCATGGTTGCAAAAACCATTGCGGAACTGTGTGACGGTGAGACAGATACGATTTCAAAAATGGCGACGATTTCCTGCGAACTTCATCAAAATCTTGACGGGTTCGACTGGGTTGGCTTTTACCGGGTAACTGAACCTGGCCTCCTCAAGATTGGCCCTTATCAAGGCGGCCATGGTTGCCTCGCGATTCCGTTTGATCGTGGCGTTTGTGGCGCGTGTGCGCGGGAAGAAAAAACCCAAATTGTCGATGATGTGAACGCGTTTTCAGGCCATATTGCCTGCGCCGCCTCCACCCAGTCAGAAATCGTATTGCCGGTTCATGAGAATGGCAAACTCATCGGCGTACTCGACATCGATTCCGACAGCTTTTCCGAATTCGATGACACAGACAAAAAAGCTCTGGAGGCAATCCTGACAAAGGCCTTTGGTTAGGGGTGCCCAATTGTCTTCAAGACGGCATTCAAACCTAGTGCCCAGAATCTAAAGTTCGTCTCATTTATAAGCGCATCCCAAACGAACTTTAGATTCAAAGGGACACTAGCAAATATTAGATTCTAGTGTGGTTTTGGATCAAAGTTCGCTTTGAGAACCTGCTGCCAATAATGAAGCGAACTTATGATCCACCACACTAGAGCGTGATTTTCATTTGTGCCCCGGCATTCACGCCGCTAAAACAATTTCATGAGCCGGTTTGATGATCTTGAAGTTTTTGCCAAAATTGTTGCCATGGGTAGCATGTCGGCCGCTGCGCGGGAAATGGGATTTTCACCGGCAGTGATCTCAAAGCGCTTGCAACGACTCGAAGAACGACTGGGTACAAGGCTTTTTAACCGCACAACCCGCCAAATCTCGCTCACCGAAGCTGGCGAGGGTTTCTACGAACGCGTTATTGCCATCATGGCGGGCGTGGAAGAGGCTGAATCCTATTTGGCACGACGCTCATCCAGCGCCCGAGGCTTATTGAAAATATCCGCACCCACGTCATTTGGGCGGATGCACATTGCACCCAATCTGGTGAAGTTTATGCGCGCCAACCCGGAACTGCGGGTCAATCTCGATTTATCGGACTCTTACGTTGATATCGTTTCAAACGGTTTTGATCTGGCGATCCGGATCGGGGAATTGCCCGATTCAACGCTCGTCGCGCGAAAACTCGCCCCGGTTCGGCGCATCTTGTGCGCTACACCGCGTTATCTTGCGAAAAACGGTGTTCCAAAAACCCTTGAAGGCCTTGACCAGCACGCGCTGATCGCGCCGCATTTTCAGGGACCATGGAAACTCGATGGCCACGATGGGACAGTGAACTACAAACCCAATTCCACGTTACAAACGAACTCAAGCGAGGTGGTTCGGGAGACCGTTATTGCGGGGTTAGGAATAGCGCTGCGTTCCACCTGGGATATCAGCGAAGAGCTCAAGCAGGAGCGCCTGGTTCGCGTACTCAATCAATTTTCCAGCACAAAAGGGCTCGGGATTTATGCGGTTTATCCAAGCCGGAGTTACCTGCCTGCGAAGGTTCGCCTGTTTATCGATTACCTCGCAGAATTGTTTGGGCCAACACCTTACTGGGAGGCTGGTTTGGAACTCGGTGACCGGCGGGAGCAGAAGCAAAAATGACGCTGCAAAACCGCGTTAGACCGGATGGCTGCATAACCAATGACAGTTGGCGCGGCATGTTCATGGGCAATCGCGGCGGGAAAATTCATGATACCGCTACTCAAACACTGACGCGAAAAAACTGGGCTTCAAAGCGCTGGATAATTTGTGTGACGCAGTTCAAATGCCGCAAACGCAAGGTCATGGGTGAAGGTTATACGGAGCTTTTTTTTCTCGATGAGGTCTCTGCTCTTGCCTGCGGCCATCGTCCCTGTTTTGAATGTCGCCGATCAGCGGCGGTTTCATTTGCCGAGCACTGGCAGCAGTCTTTTGGGGAAATCAAGGGCAGCAAAGCTAATACTATGGACAAGGTTCTGCACAAAGAACGAACTGGAGTTCGACGCATGATCCGGAAAGACAGCTTTAACAAACTGCCTGATGGAGCTTTTATCGCCGTAGAAAACACGTTCCTTGTACGAAAGGAAAACCAGTTTTTGCAATGGTCGGGGGATGGGTATTCTCGCCTCGACTTATTGGCCAATGAAGCAATCCTGCTTACACCACCATCAATCCTGAAGGTTCTGTCAGCCGGCTATCAGCCTCAATGGCACACAAGCATCAGGGGTTCAAATGGCGCTTAATGATTTCAAATCCCAACGGCTTTTCCTTGATGCGCCGCTTGCCACAGATGTGATGATTGAAGCGAGCCGCGAGCAGGCAAACTATCTCCTGAACGTGCTTCGCATGGCGGATGGCTCTTCAATCCTCGTCTTCAATGGTGCTCACGGTGAGTGGCAGGCGACTATCACTATTCAGGGCCGCAAGAAATGCAGCCTGATTGTCAAAGGGCAAACCCGACCTCAGCCGGAAGCTTCCAAACTAATTTACTGTTTTGCGCCGCTTAAGCAGGCAAGACTTGATTACATGGTGCAAAAGGCAGTGGAAATGGGCGTTGGCGTTTTCCAACCGGTACTTACTCAGCACACTCAGGTTCGCAGTCTGAATGAAAATCGGGTACTGGCAAATGCAATTGAAGCAGCCGAGCAATGCGGGATTCTCTCAATCCCGGTAATCCGAAGGCCTGTGTCTGTTGCAGATTTACCGGAACATTTGGGATCTGACTGCCATCTTGTTTTGTGCGACGAAGATAACAGTCAGGCATTACTGGCTTTTGAGAAATTCAAAGATGGTGACACCATCGCCCTTCTGATCGGACCGGAGGGTGGCTTTAGTGCCGAAGAGCGAGACTTTCTGCGGTCGCAGAAGAGTGTCAGCCTGTTGGGCCTTGGCCCCAGAATCTTGCGGGCCGACACTGCGGCAATCGCAGCCCTTGCCATCATTCAATCGATGATGGGGGATTGGTACACAGGAAACGATAGTCAACAATAAGTGGGTTGATTAAGCCGCCGGTTCTCGCTAGCAGAATTATCAGTATTTCAACAGGTTGGATGACAGTCAAACATGGCCCGCGACACTACAGATAATCAACTGATCGAAAGCCATGACCAACTGGTTGACTGGATGGCGGTAGGATGCAAGCCCAAACCCGATTGGCGCATTGGTACCGAGCATGAAAAGTTTGGTTTTTGCACCCAATCTTTCCAACCCGTGCCGTTTGAAGGGAAAAACGGCATCAGGGCGATTTTGGAAGAACTTCAAAAGGAAAGCGGTTGGGAACCCATCACCGATGCGGGCAATCTGATCGGCCTTTATAACCCGGTTGCGGGGGGAGCTATTTCACTTGAACCCGGCGGGCAATTTGAGCTCTCAGGTGCCCCGCTTGAAACCATTCACGAGACTTGCCGTGAATCCAATCTCCATCTTGTCCAGGTGAAAAAGATTGCTGAAAAACTGGGGATTGGCTTTCTGGGTCTGGGCGCTTCGCCACTTTGGACATTTGATGAAACGCCGATGATGCCAAAAAGCCGCTATAATATCATGAAGCGGTACATGCCGAATGTTGGTAGCCAGGGACATGACATGATGTTCCGGACAACGACCATTCAGGTAAATCTCGATTTTTCAGATGAGCGCGACATGGTTCGCAAACTGCAGGTTTCTCTAAAGCTGCAATCGATGGCCTCTGCACTGTTTGCAAGTTCTCCGTTTACAGAAGGGAAGCCAAACGGACTGCTGTCCTGGCGCAGTGACATCTGGCGTGATGTGGACAATCAGCGTGGCGGATACCACCCGTTTATGCTGGAAGACGACTTTGACTTCAACAAATATGCGGAATGGGCCTTGGATGTCCCGATGTACTTCATCATTCGCGATGGCGAATACAGGGACTGCACAGACATCACCTTCAGGCAGTTTCTGGATGGAGCGTTGAAAGGCAAAATCGAAGACTGGCAAGCCAATATTGGCGATTGGGGTAATCATATGAGCACCCTGTTTCCGGATGTTCGTCTGAAGCGGTTCCTTGAAATGCGTGGCGCGGACGGCGGACCATGGCAGAGAATATGTGCCCTGCCTGCATTCTGGGTTGGTTTGCTGTATTCAGAAAATGCACTTTCAGAAGCCGAAGCGCTGACCGCAAACTGGTCTCCTGCAATGATAGGAGAACTTCGTGATGCAGTTCCGAAATTGGCGCTTAATGCTGAAATTGATGGCAAACCACTGCGCAAGTTTGCTGGTGAAGCGCTTGAGATTGCCCGAATGGGCCTGACAGAGCGTGGTTATGAAAATCCTGACGGTATAGATGAAACAGCATTCCTCGCACCACTGGAAGATGTCGTTGGCTCCGGCAAGACGTTATCAGAGGTGATGTTGGAAGAGTATCACGGCGAGTGGAACCAGGACATTTTCAAGGTATTTGAGATTTATTCATTTTAGGGTGTGGAACCAATTGGGCACAGACAAGCGTTTCGCGTTCAGTCAGGACAGCGACAACGCGTACCTTTTCTGATTTCATTCACACTGTTAGAGCGCGATGCGTTTAGGTGAATTCATTGTGTCGAGGAGATTTTGCGTCAGGATCAAGCGAAAAACGCAGGACATATCCGCCGATACGGGCGCGGCTTTTGGCGAAGATAACTGGCGTAATACCAACGGCCATTAGGATTTGCTCTTTTGACCAGGAATTATTTTGGCTTTGGTTAGGCGCGATTAGCGAAGGGGTGCTTGCGTACCTTGAGCTAATTGCAACGCAGCCAAAACCAAAAGAAACCTGGCCTGCGGTGCGCCAAAATTGCCCGCCGGATCCGTGTTATGCCTCTTGACCAATGCGTTTTGCATTGCTCTTCGAGACCTGCCTTGCCAGCAAACAATTTTGGAACATCAAAAGGGTCAATCCTAATGGCCGTTGGTATAAAATCTCCCGTCCCTAAAGGATTTTACCCCGTTGGGCGTAGAACAAAGCCTGCAATCCTCGACCGATGCTACGGCATCGCCCTGCGGTTGCAGTCATCCATACGCGCGCAACGGATGAAAAACAGAATTGAATCCAACTAAGCGCATCACGCTCTGGTTTAACCGGTTCCGATTAAACGAAATTTGCTAGGCAGTGAGCCCCATTCCCAAATATCCAGTCGAGCGAAAACGGACTTCTTCTTCGATCTCGGCAAATTCCACCTGAATGTTGTTGCCTCTGCGACCACAGACCTTGCATTGGGCGCGAATGCTGTCCGGCTCAACATATAGCGTGAATTCAGAAGGCAAACCCAACCATCCGGTCATCGTGATTGTCGCGCCGTTCGTAGAAAAATCACGCACAGTGCAATGGACAGGGCTCCCCTCTTCAGCGAAAATAACTTTGCCAATACGCGGTATACGACTGCTCAAAACCCTTTTCCCGTGACGTTTATTTGATTTACCAGCTGAACTAGCGCCAGATATTGTCATTTAGAATCATCCTACCCCGCTCTTCATTCAATTTACTGGCAAGTTGGTTAATGCTCAATTAATCCCGCCAACTTAGCTAACAATTTTTATCTTGTTGTATTTATTGAGTTTTTTAAGCCCATTGCGATACCATGAATTGCAGGCACGTGCCAATGTCGTAAAACCATAAAAACGGTTTACCGATATGAAACCCGTACGTGAAACCGTGTTGGGGAACACAAGATAGGGCCGACCATTCATGAACAATCACGCGCTGGAAGTCTCTGGGCTCCTAAAAACCTATGACCGACCCGCAGTCAACAATCTTAGCTTCACAGTCAATGCCGGCGAATTTTATGCCCTGCTTGGTCCCAATGGTGCGGGAAAGACGACGTCACTGCGCATGGTGGCCGGGTTGATGCAGCCGGATGCAGGGTCAATCAGCGTCTTTGGAAAATCAGCCCTTGCCAATCCTGTTGAAGTCAAACGAATGATGGCCTGGGTGCCGGATGAGCCGATGATCTATGACCGGCTCACCCCACTTGAATATCTGGAGTTTGTCGCTGGTTTATGGAGCATTGAGGGCGAAAGGGCGCGGAAGAATTCAGAGGAGTTACTCGACTGGCTGGCGCTTGCACCGCATGCCCATGAACGCTGCGAGGGATTTTCAAAAGGCATGCGCCAGAAGGTTGCCCTTGCAGGGGCACTTGTCCACGATCCGAAACTGATCATCCTTGATGAACCACTGACCGGGCTTGATGCGGGATCTGCGCGCCTTGTTAAAGATGTGCTGCTTGCGCGGGTTGAGACCGGATGTTCGGTGATCATGACCACGCATATTCTGGAAGTCGCGGAGCGCATGGCGGAGCGCATTGGCGTTATCTCGAAGGGCCGATTAATCGCTGGCGGAACACTTGAAAACCTTCGTAAAAATGCCGGCAAGAATGACTCCAGCCTTGAAGAGATTTTCCTTTGCCTGGTTGAAGACGATAACTCCTCAAAAGCAATTGCAGCATGAGCATCGGAAATCCAACCGCCGGTACCATAAGCTGGTTTGCCCGGCACGAGCTCAATCTTTCATGGCGTGATTTCATGCGCATGATGAGTGCGGGAAAAGCTGGGCGCGAAAAACCCGTTATCGGGTTTATGATCATATCAGTGCTGGTTGTTCATGCGATTGCCTATTCTGTTCTAAAGCCGGCAATAGATGGTGGACTTGCAATCGATAAGGGGCTTTTATCCGCGATCACCGGTAGTATCATCTTGACCTTTTCTTTGATGATGTCACAGGCGATTGAGTTGGTAACGCGGGTTTTTTACTCGAGATCTGATCTTGACCTCATTCTTTCCTCACCAGTTTCAGCGCGCAAATTATTCACCGTTCGCATAGGCGCAATTGCGACGTCAACAACCATGCTTTCGCTGCTGTTGTTTGGTGCAGCCATAAACATAATGGCTTTATTCCATAGTGCATGGTGGCTGAGCGCCTATCTGATGGTTGCTGCGTGTGGTGCCATTGCAACAGCTTTATCGCTGATCATCACTGTCTTCATGTTTGACACGCTTGGTGCGAAGACAACCCGGCTTGTTTCCCAAATCATTGCAGCAGTGGTGGGTGCAACTTTCATCATCGGAATTCAACTTGCAGCGATCAGTTCGCTCGGGAGTATTTCCCGGTTTGAATTCCTGACCTCGGATTTTATGACTCAAAATGTCCCGGAAATTGGAAGCTATTTCTGGATACCGGCACACGCTGTGATGGGTGAAGTAAAAAGCCTTTTGATTGCCTTGATAACGGCATTTACATTGTTGCTGATATCGATCTCCGCCTTTGCCGGAAATTTCGGCGAACGCGTAATCCTCGCGGCTGGGATCAGTCAGAACAAAACAGGCGGAAAAAGACAGGCGGTTAGTTTCCGCTCGAAATCCACCGCAACTGGGTTACGCCATAAAGAATGGAAACTGCTTCTGCGCGATCATTGGCTGATATCTCAAACCCTGATGCAAATTCTTTATCTCATTCCGCCGGCATTCATGCTGTGGCAGGGGTTTGGTAGCGCCGGCGCACTGTCCGTAGTCGCAATCCCGGCTCTGGTGATGGCTTCCGGCCAATTGGCAGGCGGTCTTGCGTGGCTCGCAATCTCTGGTGAAGATGCCCCGCAGCTGGTCGAAACAGCTCCAATTGCAAAGGGCGCGATTACCCGGGCAAAGGTTGAGGCGGTTCTTGGCGCAATTGCGGTCATTACTGTACCCATTTTGATCATCTTGGCATGGTATGACCTCAGGGGCGCTCTAATTGCAGCACTCGGCATCGGAATTTCCACAATCTCTGCCACAATGATCCAGTTGTGGTTCAGGAGCCAGGCTAAACGCTCGAACTTCCGTAGGCGGCAAACTTCCTCAAAAGTCGCAACACTGGCGGAGGCTTTTTCTTCGATACTGTGGGCTGGAACAATCGGCCTTCTTGCGGCTGGTTCAACTGGATTGGCGCTCATTCCAGCAGTGCTTGCAATTGGTGTCTTGTGGATAGCTTGCAGTTTCAGACCAGTACAGGAAATTTGATTGTCTGAACCCTGCTGGTTTCTGCTAAAGTTGCTGGATGAACGAGAATGCAACCTATTCTGATACCGGAAACCAGAAATCCAACCTGATAGAGTATTCGGTCAGCGAAATTTCCTCTTCGCTCAAAAAGACGGTTGAGGAGCGCTTTGGCAATGTTCGCATTCGCGGAGAGATTACCGGTTTTCGTGGACAGCACTCCTCCGGCCATTGTTACTTTGCTCTCAAGGATGATCGAGCACGCATAGAGGCGGTGATCTGGCGTGGCGCATACAACAAACTTGCGCACAAGCCAGAAGAAGGTCTTGAGGTTATCGCTTCCGGCAAACTCACCACCTATCCCGGTTCATCCAAATACCAGATTGTCATCGACAACATAGAACCTGCCGGTGCAGGTGCGTTGATGGCGCTTCTTGCGGAGCGAAAGAAAAAACTTGAGACCGAGGGTCTCTTTGCGCCGGAACGCAAACAACTTCTGCCCGAAATGCCAAAGCGGATTGGCGTTGTGACCTCACCCACTGGTGCTGTTATTCGTGATATCCTGCACCGGATCAAAGATCGCTTTCCGCTCCATGTCATGGTTTGGCCCGTTAGGGTTCAAGGCGAAACCACGGGCGGAGAGGTAAGCAGCGCAATTCGTGGCTTCAATGCCATGGAACAAGACAAAAAACCGGATATCATTATTATTGCGCGCGGCGGCGGCAGTATTGAAGACCTATGGGGCTTCAATGATGAAGAGGTTGTAAGAGCGGCTGCAGATTCCGATATTCCATTGATCTCAGCTGTGGGTCACGAGACCGACTGGACACTGATTGATCTGGCGGCAGATTTGCGAGCTCCTACTCCTACTGGAGCGGCTGAGTTGGCTGTACCAATCAGGGCGGAACTGGACGCAACCCTTGCAACACACAAAGCCAGATTGCAATCAGCCCTTTCACGTCGTTTGGAGCAAGCCCGGACAACTCTCCTTGCCGCAGAGCGCGGACTGGCAACTCCAGATGCGCTGCTCGCCCTACCTCGGCGCCGGCTTGATGAAGCCATCGGCAGGCTCGGGCGCGGTCTTGATCTTGCGACACGCTCCAAGCGTTCTACCTATGAAAGAGTTGCTTCAAGATTGTCGCCGCGCGGGCTAATGCAGATTATTACCGGGAACAGGCAGAGTGTTGATGTTGCGGGCACTCGCCTCGCAAGGGAAATGAGTGCACTAACGGAAGCCGGAAAAACAGGCCTGAAAATCATATCTGCGAGGCTTTCATCGAAGCCACTGACCGTACAAATCAAGATTGGGCAGGAACATCTTGACCGTTTGTCAAAACAGGCAGGTGTTGCATTTGAGAATAACACATTTCGCGCCCGAACCCGCCTCGAACAAGCCGACCGGATGCTCGCAAGCCTGTCATACAAATCTGTTCTGGCGCGCGGGTTTGCGGTTGTGCGCAATTCTGACAACATGCCTGTTTCATCATCAAAGAGCTTAAAGGCAGGTGCTGCATTTGATGTTGAGTTCAAGGACGGACATCTGTCCGGGCTTGTGTCCGGTGACAGTACCAAAGCACCGGCAAGCAAACCAAAACGAACTGCTGCAAGGCAAAAAGAAAATGATCAGGGAGATTTATTCTAGTGGTCCGTTCGAAACAAATGAGTCCCTTTGCGGCGAACTCTTTATCATTTGTTTCGAACGTAAAGACCACTAGCAAGGTATTGTTTTCTAGTGGATTTTAAGATTCAAATATTTGGATGAGAGGTCTCGGAAAACGGGTTCCAAATGTTTGAATCAATCCACTAGAGTATCCTACTTGTCGAGCACGAAACAGGAGGCTTCTGCCGTACCATGCGGTAAAAGTTCCGGTGAATATTCACGGCATTTGTCATGCACCAGAGCGCAACGGGGATGAAAGGCACAGCCTGAGGGTGGGTCAATTGGATTGGGAATCTCTCCTTCAACCGGCTTTCTTTTCCGACCGGTCATTTCCAGGTCAGGAACTGCATCCAGCAACATTTTTGTGTATGGATGCTGCGGGTTTTTGAACAACTCCTTGCCATTTGCTATCTCCACCAGTTTCCCGAGATAAAGAACGCCAATGCGGTTTGCCATGTGCCGGACCACGGATAGATCGTGACTGATGAACAAATAGGTGAGACCAAACTCATCCTGCAGATCCCGCATCAGGTTCAGAATTTGCGCCTGAACCGAAACATCAAGTGCAGAAGTGGGTTCATCGCAAACAATAAACTCAGGGCGAGCCGAAAGGGCGCGAGCAATCGCGATGCGCTGTCGCTGGCCTCCGGAAAATTCATGCGGGAACTTGGACCCATCACCACTTGAAAGGCCGACAATTTCCAGGAGTTCATCCACCCTCTTTTCCGGCGTCGTATCAAGCCCCTTCAAACCGAAAGTCCGTATGGGTTCTGCAATGATATCCCGCACACGCCAACGTGGATTAAGACTTGCAAACGGATCCTGAAAAATCATCTGGAACCGGCTGCGCAGATCGCGCATTTTCTGGCCTCCTGCTGTCGACATTGTATTGCCATCAAAATGAATATCACCCGAACTTGCCTTTAAAAGTCCGACGATCAGTTTGGCAATGGTTGATTTTCCTGATCCTGATTCACCCACAAGCGCAAAAGTCTCGCCGCGCTCAATATCAAACGAAACGCAGTTTACCGCAGTGAGCAGTTTGCGTTTTTCGCCTTCCAGCAGCCGGTTGAGCCAGGGTCTGGACACGTCAAAAACCCGTGTCAGCTCTTTGATTTCGACAAGAGAATTGCTCATTTCGCGCCCTCCTTGTCATAAAGGTGGCAGGCGATCTGGCGGTTGCTTCCGGCAATCAATTCTGGCTGGTCAATTCCGCAACGATCAAAGGCCCGCTCACATCGCGGGCTGAACGCACATCCGGCGGGAATTTCAGCCAGCCGTGGCATTGAGCCTGGAATTTGTGTGAGCCTTTCGATGTTTTGCCCAAGAGTAGGGATCGACCCCATCAGGCCATTTGTATAAGGGTGCTTGGCGTCTTTTACGAGATCGCGTACCCGCCCGATCTCTGCAATTCGGCCGGCATACATTACTGCGACGCGATCTGCTGCCTCGGCAATAACACCCATATCATGAGTTATCAGGATGACCGATGTTCCATGATCCTCACACATGCGCTTGAGAACATCGATGATCTGACTTTGCACAGAAACATCAAGTGCTGTTGTCGGTTCGTCAGCGATCACCAGTTCCGGTTCAACACAAAGTGCGAGTGCAATAACCACGCGCTGCCGCATGCCGCCTGAAAACTGGTGCGGATAGCCATCTATACGGCGCGCAGCTGCAGGAATTCCAACTTCTTCCAGCAATTCAATCGCGCGGCCACGGGCCTGTTTCGATGTCATATCCATATGACGTCGAATGGTCTCAACCAATTGCTCAGCGATGGTGTAAAGGGGATTGAGTGAGGTTAGCGGGTCTTGAAAAATTGTTCCAATCCGCCTGCCTCTTACCCGTAAAAGTTCGTCCTGCGAGAAGTTATCTATCCGGTCATCGCCAAGATGGATCGTGCCTCCTGCAATATGACCAGGTGGTTCAATCAGGCCGATAACCGCAGCACCGGTCATGGATTTCCCGGCGCCGGATTCACCCACCACGCCGAGCACTTCTCCCTTGGCGAGATCGAAGCTTACCCGGTCAACAGCTGTGAGAATGCCTTTTCGTGTTGGAAACTGAACCACGAGATCTTTAACCGACAGAAGTATTTCAGCCGCCATCAGCGCAACCTCGGATTAAGAGCGTCACGCAACCAGTCCCCAAGCAGATTTACGGCAAGCACAAGGGTCGCAAGAAACAAACCCGGAAAAATCACCATCCACCACTCTCCGGAAAACAGGAAGTTGTTACCGGTGTTGATCATTGTCCCAAGTGAAGGTTGCGTAGAAGGCATGCCAACACCCAAAAATGAAAGCGTTGCTTCAAGGATAATTGCAAGAGCAAGATTAATGGTTGCGATTACCAACACTGGTCCCAACACATTCGGCAAAACATGACTAACCATGATTTTGAGCGGGTGCAGGCCGATCAACCGGGCGGCCTGAATGTACTCCTTGTTCTTTTCAACCAGCGTTGAAGAACGAACCGTACGGGCATACTGCACCCAGAAAGATAGCCCGATTGAAATCACAAGTATCTGGAAGGCGGTTTCCTCTCTTGTGATACCGGTAAACGCACTTCGCACAGATCCGTCGATCAAAAGCGCAATCAGAATAGATGGGAAGGTCAGTTGAATGTCGGCCATTCGCATAATGATTGCATCGGTTCGGCCACCGGCATATCCAGCGAGCAAGCCCAGCGAAATGCCCAGGAAGGCTGCAAAGATTACCGAGGCAAAACCAACCGCAAGCGAAATTCGCGAGCCATATAGCAGCGTTGAAAAAATGTCTCTGCCTTGATCGTCCGTTCCCAACAGATATCGCATATCGCCGCCATCCTGCCATGCAGGTGGCGTATAGGAATCAAGCAGGGAAAGACTTGCCGGATCAAATGGATTTTGTGGTGCAATCAGAGGAGCAAACAATGCGCCAAGAAAGAAGATTGATGTGACGATTGCTGCGGCAATGGTGATTTTTGACTGTTTGAATGAATGCCAAATATCTGAGTCCAACGCTCTGGCAATCCAGTTCGGTGCGGAAGATGATGAAGCCGTCATGCATCTTCTCCCGTAATCCGTATTCTCGGATCGACCATTACATAGAGCAGATCAACCAGCAGGTTGATAATCACAAACAGGAAGGCGATCATCAGCAGGTAGGCTGACATGACCGGGATATCAACATCAAGCACTGACTGTAAAAACAGGAAGCCCATTCCAGGCCATTGAAACACCGTTTCCGTTATGATCGCGAAAGCAATGATGGAGCCAAGCTGCAAACCGGTGATTGTTATAACCGGGATAAGGGTGTTTTTCAGTGCGTGACCATAATGGATTGCACGGTTCAAGAGGCCACGTGCACGGGCAAATTTGATGTAATCGGTTCGCAAAACTTCAAGCATTTCTGAACGCACCAGGCGCATGATCAGTGTCAGTTGAAACAGGCCAAGCGTGATTGATGGCATGATCAACGCTTTCAAACCTGTTGCAGTCAGGAAGCCGGTCGACCACCAGCCAAGCGCAACAGTTTCCCCCCTTCCATAACTCGGCAGCCACTGAAGCTGAACCGCGAATACGAAAATCAACAAGATGCCGACCAGAAAGGGTGGAAGCGATATGCCGACCAATGAGGTTGCGAGAAATATCTTTGACAGTACGCTGTCCCGCCTTAACGCGGTGTAAACACCAAGCACCAGCCCGCCAACCAGTGCAAAAATTGTCCCAACCAAAGCCAGTTCCAAAGTTGCAGGCAAGCGCTCTGCAATCATGTTGGCGACCGGCCGTTTGAATTGGTAGGAGATACCAAAATTTCCCTGTACGGCCTTTGTAAGGAAATTGAAAAACTGAACCGGTACCGGGTCTTTCAATCCCAGCTTTTTCCTGAGCTCCTCGCGCTCTTCAATGGTTGTTTCAAGTCCAACCATCTGGTCCACCGGGTCACCAATAAAGGTGAACATGGTGAAGGCGATCATGCTGACGACCAACATGACCAAGCCTGCCTGAAAAAGTCTCTGTATGATAAAAGCGAGCATGGGTGAAAATCAGGCCCCGCTCGCGCAGGGTCTGAAGATTTCTTGTTTACTTTTTGTTCACGTAGTACATCATGAATACGTTGTCGGCACGCTGGGCCAGATCAACATTGGATGAAACGCCCCAGGCAAGACCCTGCTGGTGAAGCGGAATGTACGCAACTTCATCCGTTGTGATCTTGTAGGCTTGGGTGATCATGTCGAGACGCGTCGCGGCATCGTTTTCCGAGAGGATTTTTGCAGAAAGCTCGTCAACTTTCTCATTGCAGTAGCCACCGAGGTTGAACTGACTGCCATTGCCTTGTGCATCACGGCAACCGTGAAGATTTGAAAGAACGTTCCAGGAGTCAAATGAACCCGGCGTCCAACCCAAGAGAAAGAATGAAGTTTCAAATCCGCCAGAGGCAAGCACCTTTGCAAAGTAGCCCGCTTTTGGCTGAGCGTTGAGATTGATCTTCACGCCAACTTTGGCAAGCATCGAGACAACCGCCTGACAAATCGCTTCATCGTTTACATAGCGATCGTTCGGGCAATCCATTCCAACCTCAAATCCTTCCCCATAACCGGCTTCCCCAAGGAGCGCCTTGGCGTCGTCGGGATTGTACTCAAGCCGGGAGAACTGATCGGCATTTTCAAACATGAAAGGTGAAATCATGATCGCGGATGGCGTCGACAGATTGCGCATCACCTTCGCCTTGATCGCTTCAATATCGATCGCATGGTAAAATGCCTGACGGACGCGAACATCCTTGAACGGGTTTTTACCTTTGACGTTTGATTCCAGCAACTCATCACGGATTTGATCCATTCCCAGGAATATCGTGCGAAGTTCCGGACCGGTCAATGCAGCTGTTGTAGGATTGGAATCAACCCGCTTGATGTCCTGGACCGGAATTGGATAAACCAGATCCATTTCACCAGATAAGAGCGCAGCCACGCGGGTTGCATCTGATGCAATCGTTGAGAATTCAACCTTGTCGAGGTTATGCTTCTTGTTTTCTGTATCCCACCAGCCTGAATTGGCCTCAAATGTAGTTTTAACGCCTGCATCATGACTGGTCAGTTTGAACGGTCCGGTTCCATTTGACTGCAATGAAATTGGGCTTGCGTTCTGGTCTGACGCAGATGTGACTTTCACAGAATCGTTAGCTTCCGCCCATTCCTTGTCAATGATGTACCAGGTCGACCATTCATAATGCAGAATGGGATTAGGGGCTGTCAGCACCACGTCTACTGTATGATCATCAACTTTCTCGAATACCGTACCATCAGGAAAGCGGGATTTTAGATCTGAACCTTCAGATTTAAGTCGTTCCGCAGAAAAAATCACGTCGTCTGCATTGAAATCATTGCCGTTGTGGTATTTTACACCCTTGCGGAGATGAAAGCGCCAGCGCTTGTCATCGACAATCTCCCAGCTTTCAGCAAGTGCCGGTTGAATCTGGAGATCCGGGCCGCGACGCGTAAGGCCTTCGTAAACATTGCCCAATGTGCCAAGCGTAAAGGTCTCGTTTAGTGAATATGGATCAAGTGATTTCAGTGACCCCTGAAATGCGAATTTAAAAGTGGTTTCCGCAAGCGCAGAAGTCGCCATAAATCCGCTTATGATGGCAGTTCCCAACAGGCTTTTCTTGATTGACATATTATTCCTCCCTCTCAATTGTGCTGATTGCAGCTCTTCATGGAGCAATCGTGAACAAAGTCTATGCGAGAAAGTGGAAGAGAATCCAGAGCTAATCCGATAAATTGTTCAGGAGAGGAAGTAATTTTCTTCTGTCCGGGTTATCAATCTTCCCTAAAAGCCTTACTGAAACTGTCTGTGACAGGCTTCGCCAGATACTCGATGAATGTTCTCTCACCTGTCTTGATGAATGTATCGACCGGCATGCCCGGGTATATTTGACTGCGATCGAAATCATCTGGCAGATCATCGGCCAGTTTCACTCTTGCGTCAAAATATGGTTCCTGTGTCACCGGATCAACGAGGCGATCAGCCGAAACATACTGAACGATAGCTGGCACCTCGGGAGTGACGCGAGTATTAAGCGCTACAAACCTGACACTGGCTTTTTGTCCGACTTGTACGACATCCACATCCTGCGGTGCTACCCGTGCTTCGATGATCAACTCGCTGGAGGTCGGCAAAATTTCAAGGATGGCTTCACCAGGCTGAACCACGCTTCCTATCGTGTTCTTGCCAAGATCAACAATTACTCCCTCAACCGGTGCACGAATTATCATGCGCTCGAGGATATCACCACGCGAGGTCAGCTGTTCTTCAAGGTCATCAATTTGCCCCCTGGTTTCACTGATCAATGAAGACGCTTCCGCCCGCCGTGCGATACGCAGCGAGTTTTGGCGCTCCCGCACCTCGGAAATAGACTTTTTTCTCTGGCCTATGGTTGCAGAAAGACGCCCCATCGCACCTTCGGTATCCGCTTTGGTTCGAAGCAGCAGATTGTACTGGTTCTTTTGCGTTAATCCCTTATCCAGCAGAGTTTTCTTGGCAATCAGTTCCTCTTCAAGGACTACACGTTTTTTCCGTTCAGCCCTGCGCTGCTCTTCAATTCCGGATATTTCCTCACGTATCGCCAATACCTGCTCGTCCAACACCGCCAGTTCAGAAGCCAGTTGATCACGCCGGGAATCAAATTCCGAACGTTGAAGTTCCAATACTTCCATATTATCAATCTGGGTCGCCCTCTCGGCCAGTTCAGCAGAGAATTCAATACCCTCAGCTTCTGTGATTTCCGCACGAGCGCGGGCAAGTTGTGCTGAAAGAAACACCAAAGACTGGGTTACCCGGTTGCGCTCTGCCTGAACCAGAGTTTCGTCAAGATAAAGCAACGGTTGGCCTTTTTCGACCCGGTCTCCCTTTTTGATAACAATTTGGCGAACAATTCCGCCTTCCAGATGATTGACTTCCTGATTTTGGCCACTGGCTATCACCACACCTGGCGCGATTGCAGCCCCGGCAAGGGGAGCACGCAGTGCCCAATAGCCGAAGCCTGCAAAGAACAATCCGACCGTCAAAAAGCCAAGCAACATAGGTCCGCCCAAGCCTGTTGGCACACGATCCTGCCATGCCTTTCCGGCGCCAGCAGATGTCGGGTTTGCCGCTGCCTTCTCACCGGCAATCATCGCGCTATTGTTCACAATACTCATCCATCATCCATCTGTCCTGGATTTTGCTTTCTGCAGTTGACCCGCTTGTTCAACGGCTGCCTGTTGATGTTTTTGCTTCAATAGTTCCAGCTTTTCCACCTGGCGCTGGAAAAAATCATCACGGTCACGATACTCGACAATCTTTCCATCTTTCATCTGCATTATCCGGTCCACCGACTTAAGAATGTTATCGCGCTGGGTAATCAGGATTACGGTAATGCTCTCTTCTTTTGCAGCCTTTAGTGCCCGCAATAATGCAGCTTCACCAGATTTATCAAGACTTGAGTTTGGCTCATCCAGCACCAGTAACTTCGGCGAACCATAAAACGCCCTTGCAAGGGCAATGCGCTGTTTTTCGCCCCCAGATATTGTGACGCCCCCGGGGCCAATACGAGTATCGAATCCGTGCGGCATCTTCTTGATCAGTTCCTGTACATGGGCCATTTTCGCAGCTTTGTGTATGTTATCTGCGGTTGCATCGCCACGAAACCTCGAAATATTCTGGGCAATCGTTCCAGGCAGCAATTCTACATCCTGAGCTAAATATCCAATGTATTTTCCCAGGTCCTGCGGGTTCCAGTTTACAATTTCATGGCCGTCAATCCGAACTACCCCGGCAAAAGGTTTCAGCGCGCCTGTTATGACCCGTGCTAGCGTGGATTTACCTGATCCAGATGCGCCGATGATCGCCAGGGAGATGCCTGCAGGCAGATCAAAACTCACCCTGGCAAGGATTGGCGGCGCTTTTCCATCAACCGGGTTTTTTTGCAATATCTTTGCAACTGCAAGATGCCCTTCGGGTTCTTGAATATCTGTATAGTCGTGACGATTATTGGTTTCTGCAATAAACTCTTTTACCCGGCCCCATGCTGCCTTCCCCGAGCTAATTTGCGGCCAGGAGTTGATCACCACGTCAATCGGCTGCAAAGCCCGCCCTGACAATATGGAGGATGCAAAAATCATCCCGGCAGTCATTTCTCCCTTTTGAACCAGCCATGCACCATAACCGAGCATCATTGCCTGCAGGCCAAACCGGATGGTTCGGGAAACACCGGAAAAAAGGGAATTGATGGCAGATGACCTGTCTCCTGCAACAAGTGCGGTCGCGTTTTTTTCTCCCCAGACCGCGACGACATCTTTAAGCATTCCCATAGCCAGTATGCTGTCAGAGTTACGGGCGAAGAATTCAGCCTCGGTTCCGGCATGCATCGCTGCTGCATTCTGCTCTTTCGTGGAGGCGGCGGCAAATGAACGGTTCGCCAGCGCAATCAGGATTAAAACAACGACCCCGACGATTGTGAGGTAAAAAAGATGCGGGTGGATGAAATAGAGACAGATCACAAAGACAGTTGAGAACGGGAGATCCACAAGTCCAGTCAGGATTTTGGACCCGACCAATTGCCGGACTGACTGCAGGTCTTTGAGATATTGCGTGTTGCCGCCGGTTTTCTGGCCGTTTTTTACAACCTCTTCCAACACATCCGTCGAAAGCCATGTATCGAACTTCGCCGCAGCGCGATTGCCAAGAAACTGACGGATCATCTCCGTAATTCCAAGAATGATCAGAGCAAAACCTGCAAGAATTGAAATGAAAATCAGGGTGTCGTGGCTATTGGAAGGCAAAACGCGATCATAAATCTGCAGCATGTATAGCGGGATAGTTAATTGTAACAGTGCCGCAAAGAACGAGAACCCGCCAATTACCAGCAAGGCAATGCGGAAGCTGCGCGTTGCCTTGTTGAGGTTTTCCATGCTTGCTGTTCCCTGACCTTGGCCTGCATAACCATGCAGGCGGCATTAAGACGTTCACAGTGGTAGCCGTCAAATAAAAAACCCCGGAGCGCTGGCTCCGGGGACAGATTCTTGTTGAAAGAGAAAAGTTTGGTTATCGCTTTTTCAGAAGATCCCGGATTTCACCGAGTAGAACTTCCTGTGCAGGCGGAGCTGCAGGCGCTTCTTCTTCTTTTTTCTTTTCCATATTCTTCACGGCACGAATCATCATGAAAATGATCAAGCCGATGATAACAAAGTTGATGATGGTTGTGATGAATGAACCATAGGCAAGAACAGCACCCTGCTCTTTGGCTTCAACAAGTGTTGTTGCCGTTACACCTTCACCAAGCGGAATAAAGTAGTTCGAGAAATCGAGACCACCGAATATCCAACCCACTATTGGCATGATGATATCACCAACCAAAGATGCGGTTATCAATGCAAATGCACCGGCAATAATAACCCCAACTGCCAAATCAAGCACATTGCCCTTCATTATGAAATCTTTAAACTCTGCAATCACTTCAATACCCCTCCGTATTACGTAGATTTTAGCTTGCCGCACCTGCGGTCGGTGGTTTCTTATTGCAAAATTTACCTTACGTTAAGCAAAAAATGCCGGTTTACTGATTTTCTTTTAATGACGCATAATGTGAAAAATGGACACTGCATGCAATATTGTGCTGAAATAACCGACGGAAATCGGAGAAATTATCAATGATCCAACCCTGGGTCACAATGCTCGTTGCCATTTTGTATGTCAGCATTCTGTTTGCAGTAGCAAGCTACGGTGACCGCGTGCGCTCGCTTGCGCCTAAACTGACAGAAAGCAAACCAAACATTTATGCTCTCAGTCTGGCGATTTACTGCACGACCTGGACATTTTTCGGTTCCGTTGGCCTTGCATCTTCAAGCGGCCTCAGCTTTCTGGCTATCTATCTAGGCCCGGTGCTTGTTGTTACGATCGGTTATCCACTATTGCGGCGGATCGTAAAACTATCCCGCGACGAACGGATCACATCAGTTGCCGACTTCCTTGGCTCTCGATACGGTAAGAACAATAAAGTAGCGGCCGTTGCCGCTATTATCGCTGTTATAGGAACAATCCCCTATATTGCGTTGCAGCTAAAGGCGATCGCCGGATCGGTCGATACGCTTGTCACCGAATTCAGCAACGGCTTCCCCTCTGGTGCTGCGCCATTTGGGGACATCACGCTTTTCGTTGCTGCTGTTCTTGCAATCTTTGCCATTTTATTCGGTACAAGACACGCAGACGCGACAGAACACCAGCATGGTCTGATGCTGGCGATTGCGCTTGAATCCGTAATCAAGCTGGTAGCATTCATGTCAGTGGGTGCGTTTATAACCTGGGTGATGTTCGATGGCGTTGGCGATATTATCTTGCGGGCATCACAAAATGAAAACGTCCAGAACATTGTCGGCAATGGATTCGATGTCGGAAATTTCTTCGTCCTGACATTTCTAAGCCTAAGCGTGTTCCTGCTCTTACCGAGACAGTTTCATGTGGCGGTTGTTGAAAACAATTCAGACAGCGAGCTTCAAAGGGCTCGCTGGCTCTTTCCGCTCTACCTTCTTGCTATTAATCTTTTTGTGATCCCGATTGCGATAGCAGGCACCCTGCAGTTCGGCATCACTGCCAATGCAGATGATTATGTCCTCCTGCTTCCCCTATTGGAAGGCCAAAGGGCGCTTGGTCTGTTGGTCTTTCTGGGTGGACTTTCGGCTGGCACAGCAATGGTCATTGTCGCCTCTGTTGCGCTTGCAATCATGATTTCGAACGATCTGGTCATTCCTGTCATTCTGCGATCACGGGCCGCACGGGGCAGGCATGAACCGCTGAACATGGAAAGCCTGATCCTCAACATCCGCCGAACTGCAATTTTTGGCGTACTGGCCCTTGCTTATGTTTATTATAGCGTCGCGGATAATTCCGCAGCGCTTGCATCAATCGGACTGGTTTCGTTTGCAGCTATTGCCCAGCTTGCGCCTTCTTTCTTTATTGGCTTGTTTTGGAAAGGCGCCAACGCTCGCGGTGCGATGATGGGAATGCTCGCAGGTTTTGCGGTCTGGGCATATTGCCTGTTGCTTCCGACCCTTCTTGCAGAGAACAATGCCTTCGTGTCAAACGGCTTGTTTGGCATTGCTTTCCTCAAACCGGAGAACCTCCTTGGCAGCGAATTAAGCCCGATTGCCAATGGTGTTTTGTGGAGCATGGTTTTCAATTCAATGTTTTTTGTTCTTGGCTCTCATTGGCGTGCATCCGGCCCACAAGAGGTTTTACAGGCTGCTTTGTTCGTTGGCTTTCAGGTCAGCAATGAACGCCATTTTCATACAAGAGGGTCCGATGTCAGCGTTAACGACCTCAAAGAAACATTGTCAGGCTATCTGGGATCAGAGCGCACTGAACGCTCATTCAAAACTCATATTCAAGACCGTATGAAACCCGGCGAAAACAACCAAATGATTGATGAAGATATGCTGCGGTTTTCCGAGCAATTACTCGCGAGTGCTGTGGGCGCGTCGTCATCCAGGCTGATCCATACATTGCTGATTCAGCGTCATGATCGAACCGGATTGCACGATTTGCAGTTGCTTGATGAAGCATCCCGGGCAATTCAGTTCAACCGGGATATGCTGCAAACCGCCTTTGACCAGCTGGAACAGGGGATCACGGTATTTGATGGTGAATACCGCCTTGCATCCTGGAACAAACAGTTTCGCCAGATATTAAACCTTCCCGATGAAATTGGCCGCGCAGGCCTTCCCATCCTTAACGTTGCAAATGCGGTTGTTGAACAAAACCCGATCGTCGAAGCAGGGCTTGATGGCGCTGAACTTACCAGCCGCCTCATCGATCTGACTGAGCCGTGGCAAATGCATTTGGCCCAATCAGGTGATGTACTTGAGATCAGTGCAAGCGAAATGCCTGAAGGCGGGATCGTTATCACCTGGCATGACATTACCGAAAGGGTTCGAGCAGCAGAAGCGCTTGAAGGAGCCAATGAAAGCCTCGAAAAACGCGTTGAGGAACGTACCAGAGAACTGGAAGAAGCCAAACAGCTCGCTGACCAGGCAAATGCCAGCAAGACCCGCTTTCTTGCTGCAGCAGGGCATGACATTGTCCAGCCCTTAAACGCGGCAAGGCTTTATTCCGCGACACTTCAGGAAAGTGTCAACGGGATGCGAAACAATGAACTGGCCGAAAACATCGGCAAATCGCTGGGGTCCGTTGAGGAAATTCTGGGTTCAATCCTGACCATTTCCAGGCTCGACAGCGCAAAACCGGAAATTAACATGAGCAGCTTTCCGCTGCGGCGCATAACAGAGCAACTGGAAATCGAATTTGAGCTGATTGCGAAAAAGCAGGGCCTTGACCTGCGGTTTGTGCATTCTTCCAAATGGGTGCGTTCTGATCCGGCACAACTTCGGCGATTGCTGCAAAACCTTATTTCCAATGCGATCAAGTTTACGCCCGAGGGGCGTGTGCTGGTTGGGACAAGACGGCGCAATGATAACGTTGTCGTGCAAGTTTATGATACCGGCATTGGCATGAAACCCGATGACCAGGAAGTGATTTTCTCTGAATTTACACGCCTTAACACCATGGAGAATCAGATACCTGGACTTGGACTTGGACTCTCCATTGTTGAGCGTATCGGCAAATTGCTGGATCATCGAGTAGAACTGATCTCCAATCCGGGAGGTGGAACAAACTTTTCGGTTATCTTGAATTCCGTTGCAGCATTGCAAGATAATCTCAAGACCGCGGCTCCAAGAATAAGAAAATCCCCTGTCAGCCGATTATCCGGATTGCGGGTTCTGTGTGTTGATAATGAACCAACTATCCTGGAGGGGATGGAGGCGCTATTGGGTAAATGGGGTTGCGAAGTCTGGTGTGCGTCTGATCTTGAAGAAACACTTGCATGTATTTCTTCCGGCACACCAGATGTCGTTCTGATTGATTATCATCTGGATGATGCCACCGGAATTGAACTGTATCAATCCATTGAACAAAAAACCGGCCAGTCTCCTACCGGTATTCTAATCACAGCCGATCGGTCCGAAGAAGTAATAGAACTTGCAGCAACATGCGATCTTGCACTCCTCAACAAACCTGTAAAACCTGCAGCACTGCGAGCGCTGCTTTCTCAACGGCGAATAGCCAGTGAAGCTGCCGAATAATGAGGCTTAAGCAGCGGTCGTTTGGTTTGACCCTTTTATGGCGCTGGTATGCCAGCACAAATCGAGCCGGGCTTATGCCCGCCCCCGTGGAGGCGTTTGGCAAAACCAAACTGCCGTGACCGCAAACAAATACCAACGGCTGTTGGTATTAAGCAGCCGGCTTACTTTCAATTAAACTCGATCCGATCTTGTTCATGGTGATAACCGCCTGGGTTCGACTATCGACGCCGAGTTTTAACAAAACAGCCGAGACATGTGCCTTCACGGTTGCTTCTGACACATCGAGTTCATATGCAATCTGCTTGTTAAGGAGGCCTTCTCCCAGCATTGAAAGTACCCGGCTTTGCTGCGGAGTAAGCGATTGAAGTCTGCTGATAATTTCAGCTGATTCCGGATCTATCTCTCCTTCAAGATCAGCACCCGGCGGCACCCAAACCTCGCCAAGCTGAACTGCGTTGAGACCTTCGACAATAAACTCAGTGCCTGAGGATTTTGGTATGAACCCAGATGCACCCAGCTCAATACATTTCTTGATTGTGGCTGGTTCTTCAGAAGCCGAAACGACCACGACCGGCGTTTCCGGAAACTCTGCCCGAATGGAAATCAAGCCGGAAAAGCCGCTTGCATCCGGCATTGCGAGATCAAGCAGAACCATATCTGCTGAATTGATTTCCTTAAGCATTGCCCGCAAACTTGTAACGTCCCCTACGGTACGAACCGTACAGTCTTCGATCACTCCAGAAATTGCTTGCCGCAAAGCGTCGCGAAACAATGGATGATCATCAGCAATAATCACAACGGGGTTCAAAGTGCGCCTCCCAACACCACTTCACATGCTATGCGACTATCCATCCCAAACATCGCATGTCATATTCCAATGGTGATAGTCTATACAGCCTGGATTGGCAATAAAACTAAAATCCAGTTATGCAGGCAGCGATGTTTCAATGGATCACAACAAGCCGGAATTCAATATGCAGTTAAATCGCATTAAAAGGGTGCTCTTACATATCAGCCTGCCATGGCTGGTTGCAGGATTTTCAGTTTTCCTGCTTCTTTTTGCGTTACCTTTGCTTGATCTGTCACAATCATTTCTTCCCGAAAGGGTCATAGGCATTAATGGCCCGTTTCTCGCGGCTCTGGTTGTGTCACCCTGTTTGATCGGGTTTGCCTTGTATTGGTTTTGCAAAAAGGCAGATGATCTGGAACGCCATATGCGAAAGTTTGAAAATGAATAATGGCGCCAACCCCCTGCTTTCCGGCTCAAATGTTGCAATGCTGGCGGGCTGGTTTATGCTTGTTGTGGCTTTTGCATTGATCCTGGAACAGATTGGCGCGCCGCAACTGGTTATTTCCTTGTGGCTGTTGTCTTTTGCCGTCGGAACCTACCTTTTCAGCGGCTTGTTCGGCAAAACCATGAGGTTTTCAACTTTTCAATCGAGTGACAAGGATGTCCGCCCGGTTTTTGGAGGCATGGCAATCGCAGCTGCGGTTTTATCAGGCAATGTCCTTATCCTGCTGCCTGGCGATTTTTATACTACAGGCACGGCTTTCCTTGCTACTTACTCCGGTATTTTGATTGGGCTGGCACTATCGATCGTGCTGTTTTCGGCGGCTTTTTCCCGCTCCAAAAAGACAAGCATAGCAAGCGTTTTATACCCTGAAGGGTCGAACAGGATTTTGCTTTTGATCACCGCACTTATCATCATTGTTTGCAGTCTGTGTCTGCTGGCTGCGCAGTTGAAGTTGCTCGATTTGTTTTTTAAAAGCTTTTTCGGGTTTGGGGGGCAGCTTGCAGTTATATTGACTATTATTACTGTGGTATTCTGCCTGTTTTTCGGCGGCATGCAGGCCCTAGGCGTTGCTCGGGTCCTGGGTTTTTCTGCCATGGCGATTGCATTCTTTGTGCCACTGATCTGGATTTCCTATCGAGCGACCGGCAATCCCCTGCCGCAATTTTCATTCGGCTACGGCGCGTTGCAACCAATCGCTGAAATTGACCGGGAAATGATTGAGGCAGGGTTCGCAAACCGGGGTGATGTCTTTTCCACAACAACACAAACTACACAGTCAGGATATCTAAACGGCGTCCTTTCCACGCTAGCTCTGGGATTTGGAATTGCGGCATTGCCACATGTGTTGCAGCATTATTTCACGATAACCAAAGGAAGCGCTGCACGACATTCCGGTATGTGGGGGTTCTGGCTGACTGTGGTATTTTTGTCTGCTATCCCCGCACTGGCGCTTTTCGCCAAGCTCAATATCTATACCTCGGTACTGGGTTTGCAAATATCAGAACTGGCGACTGAAACACCCTGGCTGTTTAATTTGAGCGCCAATGGTTCAGCACCGCTCCTGTTGATATGTGGCCAACTGGTCGGCTCTACGGCTGATGTCTTGCAAGCCTGTGGATCAGTCGGAGAGGCATTCATCGGCATTCAGGATATTGGCGTAAACCCGGACTATCTTCTGGTTGGCCTGGGGTTTCTTGCTGAACTTCCTCCGTTACTCACAACCTTGCTCATTGCGGCTGCCTTTTTTTGTATCCTTACGACGGTCGACGGGTTGCTTTTTGTTACTGCAAACACGGTCACTGTCGATATTTACAACAGAATTTTCCGACCACGCTCGCCGGCAGGGATCAAACTTTTCATGAGCCGATTTTTCCTGATTACCGTTGCCGGCCTGATCCTTCTTTTCTATCCGGGCATTACTGCCCGTTCACAAACCCTATTTGTGACTGCGATGGTACTGGGATGCGCAACACTTTTCCCGATGCTGATTGCCAGAACATGGATTGTCGGACTTGCGGATATTGAATTGGGTTTGGCCATGTTCTCCGCCCTCGTTACATCGTGCGTGCTGCTTGTCATGGTTTACGCAGGACAGGATTTACAAGCTAACACCGGCGATGAATGGCCCCTCAATTTTGGAATTTTTGAAACCCCGTTTGATCCGCTTGTGATTGGAATTTCAGGGTTGTTCACCTTTGTTATTACAACCCTGCTGATCAGGGTTTCACGCCAATACATACCAATGTTTCGACGTACGGAGGATGCCGATGCCTCGGCTTGAACTCACACATTTTGATGCAACAGGCATCCCGAAGCAGACCGCCAGGTTCAACGAAGAGCTCCTTGTCAAAATCGAAGCCGGGCCTGAATTGTGGGATCTGGACCGGGATATGGTGCGGGCGGCGCGGCGTGAAGGCAAGGGTATTTTTCCGCTTGAACCATTTGATCCAATCGCCGAAACAATCAAAATTGAGGGCAGCGGTGGCGCGATAACTTTGCGCATGCTCCGACCGGAAAAGACCGAAGAGCGCGGTACTTTTCTCCATATTCATGGCGGCGGCTGGGTCTATGGAAATGCCGACATGCAGGATCAACGACTGAAACAACTGGCCAATGAGACGGGCCTCGCCTGTGTTTCCGTGGAGTATCGTCTAGCGCCTGAGAACCCTTACCCTGCTGCACCTGATGATTGCGAAAGTGCTGCCAAATGGCTTGTGGGCGAAGGGGCAAAACACTGTAATACGAAATTTCTTGCCATTGGCGGCGAGAGTGCTGGCGGGCATCTTGCTGCCAATTGTCTTTTACGGTTACGTGACCGCCATAATGTCACGCCTTTTCATGCAACGGTTCTTATTGCCGGGATTTTTGATCTGGGCATGACGCCAAGTGCCGCAAATTTCAAAAGTAATCTTGTATTACGTCACAAAGACATGGTGAATTTCGCCGCCTGCCTTTTACAGAAGGGCGAGGACAGGCGTGATCCGGACATCTCGCCGCTATACGCTTCCCCTCATGACATGCCTCCGGCTCATTTTGCGGTTGGCACCTGCGACCCGCTGTTGGACGATTCCATTTTCATGGCAAACAGCTGGAAACAATATCAAGACGATACCGAGTTGGATATTTATCCAGGCGGTTGTCACGTATTCCAATATTTTGATGAACTCAAACAGACTATGGAAAGCCGCGCTGCAATGGCAGTGTTTCTCAACCGACAAATTGAAAATCATCTGGCATGACCGCATCCTTAATCTACAAGGTGCTGACCCGACCCCAGTGGGAAGAGGCAGAAACCCTAGATGTATTCAAAGGCGCTCCGGTTGATATCGCAGACGGATTCATCCATTTCTCGACCGCCAGTCAGGTGGAAGAAACCGTCGCCAAACACTTTCACGGTCAAAAAGACCTTCTGCTTGTCTCCTTTGAGGCAACCCTGTTTGGGGAAAAGTTGAAATGGGAAATATCCCGGGGTGGTGATCGTTTCCCACATCTATATGATCACCTTGATGTGGCCCATGCAGACCAGATTTTCGAACTTCAGGACCACACAGATGGCAGCCATAGATTTCCCGAGGTTTATTGATGGGCCTGTTTGATTTAGCCCGCCCGGCATTGTTTGCGCTTCCGCCGGAAAAAGCGCATTCAATGTCTGTGGCCGCCTTGAAGGCCGGCCTTTTGGCTGCGCCGACATTGAAAGCTGATCCCCGCCTGGAAGTGGAACTTGGCGGCTTGAAGTTTCCCAATCCGGTTGGCCTGGCGGCAGGCTATGACAAGAATGCGGAAGTACCGGATGCAATTCTTCGCCTTGGATTCGGGTTTACCGAAGTCGGTACAATCACGCCTCTCCCGCAGCCGGGCAATCCCAAGCCAAGGGTTTTTCGATTGACCCTGGACAAGGGTTTGATCAACCGGTTGGGGTTCAACAATGAAGGCCATGCCAAAGCATTGGCCCGATTGAAAGCGCGCGGCAACCGAGACGGAATTGTTGGCGTTAACATTGGTGCCAACAAAACCTCAACTGATTTTGTCGCTGACTATGAAGCCGGAATAGAAACCTTCCGTTCCGTTGCTTCCTATTTTACCGTAAACATCTCTTCGCCCAATACGCCGGGCTTGCGTAATTTGCAGGCTGCTGAAGCGCTGGAAGTTTTAATCGAACGGATATTTTCACGGCTGGATCAATGCACTGAAAGTGAAGCCGGCTCGATACCCGTATTCCTGAAAATCGCGCCGGACCTTGATGAAAAGCAAATGGACGAAATAGCACAGGTCGTTTTGAACTCGCGTCTTGCTGCCCTGATTGTTTCCAACACGACCCTCGACCGGGACATGTTGAGTGATCAGGCCCTGGCGAATGAGGCTGGCGGGCTGTCCGGGCCACCGGTATTTGCAAAATCGACCAAGATCCTCGCAGAAATGTACCGGCGCATCGGCAAGCACATCCCGCTTATCGGAGTTGGCGGCATTTCAAGTTCTGCAGATGCGATTGCAAAAATTGAAGCGGGTGCGAGCCTCGTTCAGCTTTATACCGGCATGGTCTATGCGGGACCGTGCCTTCCTGCCGAAATTGTGCGAGGGCTTTCAGCGCATCTTGATAAAACCGGTGCCGAAAGCATTTGCGAACTGGTTGGTTCAAAAGCAAACTCGTGGGTGAATGAAATCAAATAAGGAACGCGTTGTCGCTGTTCTGTTTGAACGCGAAACGCTTTGGTCACACAGAAGCAAAAGTCTGACGAACCCTTGGTCGCAAACGCAGGCTTAGTGTGATTCCGCGACAGACAAGAAACCCGTGCAATGCTAGCCACAAACCGTGATTTGCAAGCGGCTCCTTTACCAACTGCCAGACCAGAAAATAAAATGCCAGTGAGATGATCATCATGATACTCATGTCACGCGACCATGTTGCGCCAATGAAGACACCATCCATCTGAAATGCCAAAACCCCGGTAACCGGTATCAGTGCCACCCAGACCAGATACACCATAGCGGTATCACGTACATCCACGCTGGTGCTCATCAGATTTACGATGGACGTGCCGAAAATCCAAAACAAACCCCCGCAGGCCAGCGCCATAACAACATTCCAGAATAGGGTCAGCTTGAACCCCTTCCAGAAACCGGCCTTGAAGCGCGCACCGATTGATCGCCCGATGATCTGCTCTGCGGCAGTGGCCAGACCATCCAGAAGATACCCTGCGATGAAAAAGAAATGCATCAGCACTGCGTTGGCGGCCAGGGTCACCTCTCCAAAGGCTGCGCCTTGCGCGGTAAACCACGCAAAGGCCAGCAGCAGGGCAAATGAGCGGACCATGATATCAATGTTGAGATTGACCAGCCGCTTCCATGCAGTCGTTTCCAGAATGCGGGCTTTGGAGGGCCGGATCGAGTGATCCAGCAATTTCCAGCACAAGACAAGCCCTACCAGAAAGGCCAGCACTTCACCGACAATTGTAGCCATTGCCACGCCTTTTATTCCCCACTCCAGCCACAGGCCAAGGAAGATACTCAATACGATATTGGTGCCATTGAGGAGGAGTTGTACCGCAAGCGTTAGCCCGGACCGGCCAATGCCAAGTACCCAGCCGAGAATGACATAATTGCCAAGCGTAAAAGGAGCAGCCAGCATGCGGATCAAAAGGTAGGTGGTTGTCGCTTCGCCAACCGCTGCACTGGGGGCCATGAACCAAAGGCCAAGCTTCAATATCCACGGACTGGCAATCACCATTATCATTCCGGCTCCAATGGCAATCGCTAAAGCGCGAAACAATATCGCCTGCTTTTCCTTTTCATCTTCCGCTCCAAGCGCCTGTGAAACGAGCCCGGTCGTTCCCGAGCGCAGAAAATTGAAGGTCGTGAACACCAGATCAATAATGATCGCGCCAATTGCCAAACCGCCGATCAATGCCGGATCGCCATATTGGCCGACCACGGCAGTATCGACCAAACCCATTAGTGGTGTGGAAATGTACGCAAGGGTCATTGGCACTGCCAGACGCAACACCATCGCGTGGTTTACTTCAAATGGCTTTGATTGCTGTTCAGCCGACGTGGACATCGAAACGGCTCAGGCGCAAAGCCTAACGCCCCAGTTTCAAAAGACGCATGACGACGAAAATCGGAACCACGATCAGGGCTCCCCAGACAAAATAACGGCCGACTTTCCAGATTGCTTCAAATCCGAGATTATAAAGGTTCACAAAGAAATTGCGGATTGCGTCCCAAACTTCCCAGGGCGAAACATTGATCGCACTCAGGATAACTCCGACAACCAATGATATGATGGCAAGCTTGATGAGGGTACGACCAAGCGAATCACCAAGAAAGCTGTCTATTCGTTGTGTCATTGGAATGTCCTTTCAAACTCAAGCTTCAAGTAAACAGCCTCGGGCGATGTTTCAAGGGAAACTATTGAAGGCCGACCGGATCAACAATTCCTGCCGGGCAACTGCGGGGCATTTCCACTCCCTTTGAAAGCAACTCTTTCAATGAAGAACCGGGGCTTAAATTACCGTTCAAAGAAAACTTCATTTCATGGATGATGCGGCGCCCATCATCGCGGTAGCAGTCCAGAATAAAGCGGCTACCCGCCCTTTTGCCATAGGCGTGTTGCACCGCATGGCGAACGTTTCCAAAATTCAGGCGCGCGCCAATATTTTCAGCCAACAGATTGCGAACCCCATTGCTGTTGAGTTGATCCAGCAGGCTGAGAGCGGAAGCAAAGTATGCTTGCGGAGTAAATTCCGGCATGCATGTGCCGTGCTTATACCATTCATGGCGGTGCAGATAGGATCGATATCCGGGCATTTTGGTGGTAAGTTCTTTCCGCAAGCCATCGCTCAATTCTAACTTGGGGAGGTTTCGCCAGCGGCCTGATTTATCAATTGAGACCAGGCCGGGTTCGACCCCGCAATAGGCGGTGCCTGCCGGTTGCGGCCAAAGGCCGTGGAGCGAAAAATTCCGCGCATCAAACCGGTTATTTCGTTGCGAACGGCATTCAGGTCTGTTTGGTCGCTGCTCACAAAACGCCGGCTGCCAACTGACCGCGAGAAGGTAATTTTCGCTCGTTCGTGCAATCGAATGGTTTGCGCTGTCATCTGCCTGCTCTTCGTGATTGAACCAAAACGTCGCCAATGCAAGAAGGACAAGGAATACAATCGCGCCAAAGCTGTTCTTTTTCATTCGACGTATCCCGTTCTCAGCCGTAGGATTGATGCTGATGAGCAAACAGTTACTTACCAGTTCGGGTGAAGAAAATCTGCCCTTTTTCCTGCCGGATCGCTTTCAGGAGTGGTTTGCAGGTCATGGCTGGCAACCGCGTGCGCATCAACTTGAACTCCTGGCCAAATTGCAGGCCGGAAAATCTACTCTGCTGATTGCACCAACCGGAGCCGGTAAAACGCTCGCCGGGTTTTTGCCGAGCCTGATTGAACTCTCACAACTTGCAAAACCCAAGCCAGGCCAGGCAAAGCGGGGCATTCATACGCTCTATATTTCGCCACTTAAAGCGCTTGCTGTTGATATAAAACGCAATCTTGAAACGCCGATTGAAGAGATCCGCCTTGATCTCCAAATCGAAACACGGTCAGGTGACACGCCTCAGTCCCGGCGGCAAAGACAGAAACTCAATCCACCGCAGATCCTGCTCATAACACCTGAACAGCTGGCACTTTTAATCGCCAATAAGGATGCTTCCCGTTTTTTTGACAATCTGGAAACTGTAATTTTTGATGAGTTGCACTCGCTGGTCACATCCAAGCGAGGGCATCTTCTTTCTTTGGGACTTGCCCGCCTGCGCAAGCTTCGCCCGAACCTCAAGACAATCGGACTTTCAGCAACCGTTGCGGAACCCGATGAGTTACGCCGATGGCTGGTAGCCCAACCCCCGCTCGGTGAAATTGCGATGTCAGAATTCGTGCATTTGCAAGGTGGAGCCAAGCCTGAGATTACCATTCTTAAATCCCGGGAACGTGTTCCCTGGGCCGGCCATTCCGCACGCTATGCCATGGGCGAGGTTTACCAAGCCATCAAGGCACACCGCACCACGCTACTGTTCGTCAACACCCGCAGTCAGGCCGAGTTACTCTTTCAAGAATTGTGGAACATGAATGAGGATACGTTGCCGATTGCGCTTCATCACGGGTCGCTGGATGTTGGTAGGCGCCGACGGGTTGAAGAAGCCATGCAACGCAATGAATTGCGCGCAATCGTTGCAACCTCGACACTTGATCTCGGAATTGACTGGGGAGATGTGGATTTGGTTGTGCATGTCGGTGCGCCGAAAGGAGCAAGCCGGCTTGCTCAGCGAATAGGACGTGCAAACCATCGCATTGACGATCCGTCGCGTGCCATCCTGGTTCCGGCAAACCGGTTTGAGGTTCTCGAATGTCAGGCAGCGCTTGACGCCAACTATCTCGGTGCGCAGGATACGCCACCTTTGCAAAACGGATCGCTCGATGTCTTGGCGCAGCATGTGCTGGGTACGGCATGTGCCGGGCCATTTCAAGCGGATGCGCTTTATTCTGAAATTACCCACGCTGCGCCCTATGCAGAACTCGATCGCGAAACGTTTGACCAGATCATTGAGTTTGTGGCGACCGGAGGTTACGCGCTTAAAGCCTATGAGCAATATGCAAAAATACGCAAAACCGAAGACGGGTTATGGCGCCTGACCCACCCATCCATTGCCCAGCGCTATCGTCTGAATTGCGGGACGATTGTCGAAGCACCGATGCTGGATGTGCGGCTGACGCGAAAACGAGGAAAAAACACCGCCTTTCAAGGCGGGCCGGTTCTGGGAAAAATTGAAGAAGGTTTCATTGAAACGCTTTTTGTTGGCGACACCTTTTTGTTTGCCGGACAAACCTTGCGACTTGAAGGAATGCGCGAGGCGACCTGCTATGTGTCCAAGGCGCATGATACGGATCCGAAAATTCCGTATTATGCGGGCGGGAAATTCCCTCTGTCGACGTTTCTGGCAGAGCAGGTTCGGGCGATGTTGGCTGATCCTCAACGGCGCACACCGCTTCCCAAACAGGTTAAAGAGTGGCTTGAAATCCAGAACCTGAAATCTGTTCTGCCGAAGCGCGACGAACTTTTAATCGAGACCTTTCCAAGAGGCGATCGGTTTTATCTGGTGGCTTACCCGTTCGAGGGGCGACTGGCTCACCAAACGCTCGGCATGCTTTTGACCCGACGGCTGGAACGGGCCGGGGCACAGCCCCTTGGATTTGTTGCAACCGACTATGCGATCGCTCTTTGGGGACTGCGCGATTTCTCCGCTATGATCGAACGCAGAGACCTTTTTCTCGCCACGCTTTTTGATGAGGATATGTTGGGCGATGATCTTGAAACCTGGCTCGATGAGTCGTTCCTCTTGAAACGAACGTTTCGTCATTGCGCAACAATTGCAGGGCTGATCGAGCGCCGTTTTCCCGGTAAAGAAAAAAGCGGTCGTCAAATGACAGTTTCATCGGACCTGATCTATGATGTGTTGCGCAGCCATGATCCGGATCATATTCTGCTGCAGGCCACCCGGCAGGAAGCAGCCCATGGGTTATTGGATGTTAGGCGGCTTGGTGAAATGCTCTCGCGGACAAGCCAGCGAATCGTGCATAAGAAGCTGGAGCAGATTTCACCGCTTGCTGTTCCGATCATGCTGGAGGTGGGTAAAGAACAAGTGGTGGGCGAGGCGCAAGAAGCCCTTCTTGCTGAGGCTGCAGAAGAACTGTTGGAGATCAATTAACGTGAGTGCGCTGGCCAAACCAGACCCAGACAATTGTGCTGCGGAACTTGAGTTTTGTGACTGTGAATTGTTGATTGATGCGCGGGGATGCCTGTTCTGGCCAGAGGAAAAACTATTGGTGGTGTCTGATCTTCACCTTGAAAAAGGTTCCTCATTCGCAGCGCGAAAATCCATTTTCATGCCACCTTATGATACGCAGGCAACGCTTGAACGCCTGGCTTTGTGCATCGCTGATTGGCAACCGAATACGGTGATCTCGCTGGGAGACAGTTTTCACGATGAAGATGCTTCGCTTCGTCTTTCCCAAAGTTGCCGGTTGGCATTGCGGCAATTGATGGAGGGTCGAGACTGGATTTGGGTATGTGGCAATCACGATCCGACGCCGCCCAAAAACCTGGGTGGCACATTTTGCACGGAAATTCAGATTGGACCGCTCAATTTTCTGCATGAACCGCTAAGCGATTTTCGTACCGGGGAAATTGCCGGGCATCTTCACCCCAAAGCAAAAATTCGCCGTCGAGGAAAAGCGGTTCGGCGGCGATGCATGGTTGGTGATGACAACCGGCTGATCCTGCCTGCATTCGGAGCATTTACCGGTGGATTGAATATCCGGGATAAAGCTTTTGACGGTCTGTTTGATCAGGACAGTCTCTCTGCTTGGTTGTTGGGACAGGATGCTGTCTACCGGATATCCGGGAAACAGCTTGTGGGATGAATAGCCGTTGGTATTAGTGGCGATTTCTGCAGCAAATGAGTGGGCTTAGTTTTTGCGGAAGATGGTGTTTGCAGCCCAGCCGGTGAAAATTGCGATCAAGACACACATGATACCGTAAAGGAGGCTTTGCTCGTGTGCGAGGTCATAGATCCATCGCTCAAAACCAACTTTTCGGACTTCGAAACTTCCCGCCACCACATCAAGCTTCTTGCCCTTGTGAAACAAGTGAGCGCGTACGGTATGGCTGCCAATCGGCACATTGGGTGGAAGTGCCAAGGTCGCGCGGAACAGTGAGGGGCTTAGCTGTTGTAGTGCGTCCGGATCTTCTACAAAGAGATTTTCATTGATGCGAATTCGACGCAGCGCGCTAGAGAATTCACCTTGAGTAAGGAAGTGCTGAACGTTGCTGCTGGCGACTGGCCGCGCGCTCAAATTGTCGATGCCAATTCCCAGCGAATTGAGAATTGAAGCGTCTGAGATTGCGCCTAAAGGATTGTTTGAAAGTACTGAGTAATAGGAGGGAACGTCACGATATTCTCGTGCATCCGCGTTGATCCAAATACCGCCGATACGGTTCTTTTTCCGGATGACGACTTCTTCGAGCGCTCCAACAACCTCGATAATGACGCTATAGGAACCGCGATAAAGCTCTGCCTGATCTGCGTCTTCAATCGAGCCAAAAATCACAATGTCACGCCCGGCAAAGTCTGAGGCAACCGGAACAATATCAACGGACACTCCCATTTGCAGCTTTTCGGCTGATTGGACCGGAACAAGCAACAGCAGGAGAAATGTGAGTGCAAGCGTCAAGAGGCGGTCACCCATCAGTGTCCCCCCTGATCAGCTGTGCCAAGCACGCTAAACAAATCACCTGGGGTGACTACAAGATCATAGCCAAGGCGGACACAGACCGCGAGCACAAGAATGCCAAGCAACGCGCGCAGTTGTTCGCCTTTAAGTCTGTGACCCGCAGCGGCTCCAAACTGAGCGCCAATAACACCGCCGACCATCAGAATAAATGCCAGTACAATATCAACTGTTTGGTTTGCAGTGGATTGAATGATGGTTGTGTAACCCGTCACAAAAATAATCTGAAACAGCGAAGTTCCAATCACCACATTGGTTGGAACCCGTAACAAATAAATCATCGCTGGCACCATAATAAAGCCACCGCCAACACCCATAATGGCTGCAAGAATACCCACCAGAATGCCCAGGGCAATTAGCGGAATTACACTCAGATAGAGTTTTGATTTGCGAAACCGCATCTTGAATGGAAGCGCGTGGATCCAGCTGTCATGGCCAGGCCTGCGAGCTTTCACATCACCCCCCTCCTTCTTTGCTTTGCGGATGGCGTTAAGGCTCTCAATTGTCATTAGCGTGCCAATGGAGCCCAGAAAAACCACATAAAGGATTGAAATGATCAGATCGAGCTGGCCGAGACTGCGTAAAACAGCAAAGACATAAACACCGAGCGTTGAACCGATGAGGCCACCAACAAGCAGCATGATGCCCAGTTTTACGTCTACAGTTCCCTTGCGAAGATGCGCCAATGCGCCTGAAAATGATGAAGCAACGATCTGGTTTGCCTCGGTCGCAACCGCAACAGCTGGCGGGATATTATAGAAAATCAAAAGCGGCGTCATAAGAAAGCCGCCGCCAACGCCAAACATGCCTGAAAGGAATCCGACGGCCCCACCCATGCCGAACAGGATGAAGATGTTCACCGACATTTCCGCTATGGGAAGATAGATGCTCAACGCATCCTCCGGGCATGGTTAGAAAAACAGGATTTCAAGCGCACCCAAAAGGCTCGCCCTTTTTGGCTTATTGCGCCTACAATACCATGATGTCAATGGAATAGGCGCTCCTGTTATCGCAATTAATGGAGCCAGATTGAAAATGATTGTGAGCCGAAGTTCCCATCAGCGCAACCGACTGATGATCCGGCCATGAACCTTCTTGTTGTTGCCGAGATCAATGTGGCCATCCTTGTATGAGAATTGTGAAAGCCTTGTGACTGTGTTGCCGCCAGCCAGTCGCACTCTTTTCTTGCTGCATTCAGCTTCCGTGCAGGTAAAATTGTCAGCAGAACGAACGTTGGTCTTTATGGAATTCATTGAGGTTCCCTCAATGGTTGCCAGGTAATTCACCGGAATGTTTTTCCGGGCAAGAATGCTGGCTATTTCAGCAACCAGGTTTGCTCCGTATGAGATGCCTACGAGATTTACCTTCTCGTTTGGATTGCGCTTATAGCGCGCTTCAATATCAGCAATAATGTTGGGTTTGATGATGCGGTTTCCTTCAAGCGAGGTGATGTAGCTGAAGACCTTTGCACCTGGAACACGCTTGCCAAGATTGTTCATACCATAGCCAATAAACGGAACAGCACTGACCAGCCCGTTTACAATGTATGTCTTTGCCTGGGCAGATGTGCCGGGGCCTGCAATCAGGATCAGCGAGACAAGGACAAGACGCGTAGCTCTAAGAAGTGATGTGATCATGGATATACCCTTTCAATGCGGTATTCAGCCTGCATACGGCAACGCCGGTGCGATACAGTTCAGTCACTCGCCCAAAGCGGTTTTAATCTGTTTCGATATCGAACCGATTCGGACCTTTCTTAGCCTTTTTAACCAGAAAATATGCCACAGGTATGGCGCCGACAACAGTAAGTACAGCAAGCAGCCACCAACCTTTCAGATTTGAATCATGAAACCGCCGGACCGCACAACTGATGGTTGGTACAAGTAACAACACGCTAAAAAGCGTCGCCAAGGGTCGCCCTGCTTCTTCCTCAAATGGCAAGAACCCAAGTGCAGGCGCGATAAATGCGCCATCCATGAAATTTGCAATGAACAAGATCAGACAACAATATGCAATCCAAAACCAAAATTCCCGCCGGTTTGCTCTTCCTGAGAAATTGAAGGTCTTGCCAAACCCAGATTTAATCGCCGCAATGAAACTCATGAATTTTGGAACCCGGTTCGTTTCCTGGTTCCCCAGTATTGCATGCAACATGCAGGGATATGAACCCCCGGGGAGGACCAATCCGATTTCTGGTATCCAGAGCAAATTTCGCTTAATCGGAACCGGTTAAACGAAAATGCGTGAATGAAATCAAATAAGGAACGTGTTGTCGCTGTTCTGATAGAACGCGAAACACTTTAGATTGCAACCGCAATCAGAGCATCGAGCAATTCGGTATCGACACGATCTCTCACCGGCAATCCGGCACGGGTACGGAAATCAACAATAGCTTGTCGCGTCTTTTTGCCCAGCACACCATCTGCAGGACCGATATTGAAGCCAATCTTCGTCAGTAGTGATTGGGTTTTGGCGATTGATTTTCGATCATCAAGAACCGCAATCGCGGCATTGCTTTTCCAACTGTCAGGTATAGAAACGTCGTTAACCTTCGGATCGGGAGTTTTGACAACCCATGCTTCAACCCGTGATTTTGCTTCAATCAACTGGTCCGGACGCAAGGCATTTGCAACAAAATCCCGTTTGTCTGTTGCGTCGGAATCACCGGATTGGCTTGCTAGTGAGAACCACTTATACGCTTCAATTAGGTCGACTTCTCCGCCGCTACCCTTGGCAAGAAAAATTCCCAGATTTACCTGACTGTCGCGAACGCCGTAGTCAGCTGCTTTTCTGAACCACTTGATTGCTTCGTTGAAGTTAATTTCGCCGGTTTCGGGATTCGGTGATGCCGACATAACACCCAGATTATGCATGGAAATGACGTGACCATGGATGGCAGCCTGCTCGTACCATGCCCGTGCAATGGTTCTGTCAGCAGTTACACCAATGCCCTTTTCATAAAAGTTGCCGATTACATACTGGGCTGGAACAACACCGAGGCTTGCAGACTTCTCATACCAGAGCGCAGCTTCGTCCATGTTTTTCGATGTTCCGGCTCCGTTTGTGTAGCGCTTGGCGATTTCGAACATCGCAAAAGGATCATTGGCGGTAACCGCATCACGCAATGCCTTGGATGCAAACCCCGCCTTAGAAACATCAATCTCTATTGAGGCCGCAGATACTGGCAAGGAATTACCGGCTTCGTATGAAGCGGCTTCGACGGGTGTGATCAGAATGGACGAATCAGTGCCTTCGGTGGCATTTTCCCAAGTCTCATCTGGTGCAGCGGTCACCGGTTCGACTGCCGGCAGGTTACTGGTCGCCATGTGAGAGTTATCGGTATTGCTTGATGCAAGATTATTGGATGTTTGGCCGAGCGTTTCGCTTTCGTTGTTGTTTGAAGACTGGGCTAATTCAGCATTTCCAAACCCATCGGAGAAGTTGGAAATAATCGGCACGGCAACAGCTACCAGCAGTATTGCTGCAGCCGCTATAACGACCGCTTTCTTGTTTTTCGAGAACAGACCCGGAAGCGAACTCAGGAAGCTTGGTGACTTGCTTGTTTCTTCTTCGCGGCTTTCAACCTCACTGGCTTCAAGTGCTGCAGCTTGGGCAGCTCTTCTTGCAGCCGCCAGAAAATCGGTACCGCTGGTCCCTTCACCTTTGTCTGAAAGAGCCTTGCGACGATCATTTGCCTGTCGCACCAGGGCTGTCAAATCCGGGCCGCCAGAACCCGGTTCTATCGGAACGTCGTTGCTCCCAGAACCATCGGATGCAATTGCGGGAACATCATCGGGTGAACGACCTCCTGAAAAACCCTCGGGCAATTCTTCGAAGGAGAGGCGCGGAGCAACAACTTCCGGCATTTGCGATTGCTCCAGTTCCTCGGTACCAGGCTGTGAATTTGGCAGCTCAGCATCGAGATCACGAGCGAAACCCTTATCAACAGCACCCGCAAAACTCTCTTCATAGCCTTTTTTCGCGCGCTGACGCTCTTGTTCCGCCTCACGAGCGGCTCTGACCAGAACTTCGCCAGCACTGGTTTTGTTCACTGCTCCTGCCGCTTCCTCAACATTTGCAATAGCTGGAGCTGGCTCAGCAGGCTGAGTAGATACTGGCGAAACAGTTTCACCAGAATGTACACCTGGCATATGCGTCGGCACGATTGCCGGCGCAGCAGTGTTTACAGCGGCCTGTGCAACCGTCGGCTGACTGCCGATTTTTTCCAGTCCGCCTTCAATAACCTCAAGCCTGTTTGAAATGCTATCAAGCGCTGTTTTAAGAGCGGTCATTTCTGAGCCATCGCCGGAGGCTGCAAGCGATCCGCTTTCAACCAGTTTGCGAATGTCATCGAGCAACGCCTGTACTGTTTCGCGATCCAGGTTCGAACCAGTTGCAGGCATTTCAGAAATGACTTTGCGCACAGCTTCTTCAGCTGCCCCTGCAGCAACCTCAATACCAATATCCCGTGAAGCGCCGAGCTGTTTTTCTATTCCGTCTAAACGTTGGTTGAGGAGTGGCAGATCACCGCCAATTTCAGAAACCCCACCAAGATTTGCAGTTATTGAAGCAATCTGTTTCTGCAGGGCGTTCACGAGACCGGATGCATCACTCGCTGTTCCCGCATTGCAAAGGTGGTCAACCCGATCAACCAGGCTGTCCAAGCGCTCCAGGATAGCCGGGCTCTCGGTGCTGGTGGAAGCCATTGCATCCAGTTGATCAGAAATTTCGCTGATTTGTTGTTCCAGTGAACCAAACTGCAACGTCGTATTTTCAAACGGCTTGTTTCCACTTTGGAGGTCTTCAACCCGATGTACCAATGCATCAAGACGTTCGAGCAGAGCTGGTTGTGCGGCAAGTGAAGAACCATCACCGGTTGGCGAAGCCGCCACCGACAGATTGCTGACCCGCTCGGAAAGCCCTTCGATATCGGCTGCAAGTTTCTCGAACGCAGGACCAGAAGAACGGCCATTCTCGACACCATCCATACGGTCTTCAAATGCTTTTAGCGTGGAAAGTGTTTGCGCAAAATAGGGCTCCAGAGCCTTCGGGTCAAACGCTGGGCTGATAGTCTGCGATTTTTCAGAACTCTCTTTGAGGTCACGGGCCAAACCCATCATTCGCGCTTCGATGCGCTCCAGATTGTCTATGTTGCTGCTTGGGGCTGAGAGCGCCAATATTCCGCGTGTAATCTCATCCAGTCTTTCACCGAAGCCAGATGAGTCGGGTCTTGTTTGACTGTTTTCCGCCAATTCCTGAACATTTACATCAAGCCGCGCCAACTGCTCACGCATCGCAATTGCTTCTTCTGGATCACCGGTATCATCCAGTTTTTCCAAGCTTGCGGAAATTTCATCCAACCGTGAAACCACATCATTTTGGCGGGCATGCAAAGTGTCTGCAAGAACCTGCGGTCCATTCGCATTTCTTTCAACGGTCGTTTGAATTTCACGAATTTGACCGAGAATATCCTTGTGACTTTTCTCAACAGCTTCGGCGTATGCGGACGGGTCAATCCGGTTGTTCAGGTCAGCAACAACCCGTGAACTGATATCTTCCCTGATTTGTGCAATTCCGTTCTTGAGGTCGGTCAGATCAGATGTTGGCGCCGGATGAGCCTTAATTCCCGCAATTGCGGACTGGAGTTCTACAATTGCACCTGAGAGGTTTTTGATGTCGACCCCGGCGTCAGCTTGTGCAAACGGGGCTGCCATGTTTCCGCGATATGGATCAGCAACGAGAGGTTCATGCCTTGCGCTGTGTTGCATCTGCGCCAATGAATTGAGCTGGTTTGCCAATCCGTCCAGGGTTTCCTTCACCTGATGCATGTCAGCTTGCTGACCTGCGTGTTGCATCGGAACCGGCATGGCTTGTGGATAGGCATTTTGAAGAACATGAGGAGGTTGACCCGGGTAACCATGGAAAACCGCTGCGGAGGGATACATGGCTGGCGGATGGCCAAATGCGCCCGAGTTACTTGGCATCTCATAAGATGCCGGTGCCGAATGCTGCGGGTGTTGAGGCTGAACAAAGGGCTGCTGCATCCCCGCTGGAGCCTGATTTGCTGAATCAGCCAGATTGTTCAATAGTGAATTTGATCTTCGCATTAAGCTATAGCCCGTGAATAAACCTGAACTGCTCATAAGAATCAGGGTTTCATCCGCTAGCTTTCACAAAACAGGGTAAACAATATGTTAATTTGCGGTATAATCTGCATTAACCATTCGAATTAGTCACAATAACTGGCTGGTTTGTGGGAATCACATGGGAGGATGATACAAATTGTCCGGTCGCGGGTTACAAAAAACGCGAGTACACCAATCTGTCACAATTGGATAATTTTGCATCCTGAGCTATCAATTTGACTTGTCAAAAACCAAATCGATGCCAAAGGTTACCTTTGCATTAAATCTGTGATATCGCGGTCGTTAACTGGGGAAAGGGAAAATTGGATTTACCGTAATGGCTGAAATAAAAACTGCGAAACAGGTACTTGAGCTACTGACCTCAAAAATACCTGATAAAGAAGCCGACAAGCGTGAAATGTACCGGATTGGGGATTTGGCACGTGAATTTGACGTGAGTCTTCGCACACTCAGATTCTATGAAGATCGAGGCCTTTTACACCCAAAACGCTCCGGGTCCACTCGCCTGTACAGTGGTGCAGACCGAAAACGGCTCCGGGTAATTCTGGTTACGAAAAGTGTAGGCTTTTCCCTTGTCGATATTGAAGAGATGCTTCACCTTTATGACAGCGATAATCAGGATATCGCCTCCATGGAGATCATCCTCGACAAGTTTGAAGCCCAGCTACAAGCCTTGATGGCTCAAAGGGCTGAAACAGAGCGTGCGATTGCGACACTTCAGTGCGTTACCCGGAAAATTCACGAAGTCAGCTGAATTTTTTAGTCTGAACCCATTCGCCTTGCGTCATATATTGAGCAAATGAGGTGTGGCAAAGTTTGGCGATTTTGGGTCATCCGGTTTGTCCTAAACCGCAAATTTGTCTGGGTATACACACTCCCGGAAGCGACTGTATCGGACCTGGTGGATTGATTCAAACATTTGCATCCCATTTTCAGTTCGTTCCTTTGCAAGTGTTTGAATTTAAAAATCCACTATGCTCAAAACACCCGGAAACCCGAATTTGAGTATAGGATTCTTCTTTTAATCCCTGCACTTATCCGAAAACCGGTGCCCGCTTTTCGGGTGCAAGGAGTATAGAATAAAATATCTTGCTAGGGGTTTTTTTGACCTAAACAATTGAAAGCATGCCTGCTGAGAGGGGCTTAATTGTTTCGGGCGAACCGCTAGCTAACATTCGTTATAATTTTGCACAGGTGGTTGCCAAACGGCTTGAGTTCCGCTACATTTACGCTTACGTAAGCGTAATACTTTTTTCAGCTATGCTCACTTGCGCAAGTTCGAATGTTTCATATTATTCGTTGAACCCGATTGAGCCATGCTTATGGAGGAAACCAGATGCCAGTTTATCGCGCTCCAGTTGATGAAACCCTTTATGTTCTGAACGACGTTCTGAACCTTGATCGATACAACAACCTTCCAGGCTTTGAAGAAGCGACACCCGATATGGTTGAGGCCATTCTCAGTGAAGCGGCAAAGCTTTGTGAAGAAGTTTTGCAACCAATTAATCTGAGCGGTGACCAGGAAGGCTGCACCCGTCACGACGACGGATCAGTAACGACGCCCAAAGGTTTCAAGGAAGCTTACATTGCCTACCGTGATGGCGGGTGGATGGGGCTTGCAACTGACCCTGAATTTGGTGGTCAGGGCTTGCCATACACCCTGCACACAGCAGTTGGCGAATACGTTTCTTCATCAAACCAGGCATTTGCCATGTATCCGGGTCTCACCCAGGGTGCAATTGCTGCCATTCAAATGCATGGCTCGAAAGAGCAAAAGCAGTCTTACCTGCCAAAAATGATTGAAGGCACCTGGACTGGTACCATGAACCTCACCGAGCCGCATTGCGGTACGGACTTGGGATTGTTGCGGAGTAAGGCAGTTCCGCAGGACGATGGCTCCTACAAGATTTCAGGTCAGAAGATTTTTATCTCTGCAGGTGACCATGATTTGTCAGAAAACATCATTCATCTGGTGCTCGCACGCATCGAAGGTGCCGCCGATGGCGTTAAAGGCATTTCCCTTTTCATTGTGCCCAAATATCATCTGGGTGAAGACGCATCGATTGGCGAACGCAACGGTGTTTCCTGTGGCTCCATCGAAGAAAAAATGGGCATTCATGGCAATGCGACCTGTGTCCTCAACTATGATGAGGCGACCGGCTATCTGATTGGTGAAGAAAACAAGGGCCTGAAGGCGATGTTCATCATGATGAATGAAGCCCGCCTCGGCGTTGGCCTGCAGGGTTTGGCAGGCTCGGAAGTGGCTTACCAAAATGCCGCCGCTTATGCCAAGGAGCGCATTCAGGGCCGCGCACTCACTGGTCCTGCGGAGCCGGAGAAAAAGGCAGACCCGATCCTTGTTCATCCAGATGTTCGCCGGATGCTCATGAACATTAAATCTTTCAACGAGGCTGCCCGCGCGCTGATGTTGTGGACAGCCCTCAAGGGAGACATTTCCCACCGCGGCCTGAAAGATGAGGACCGCGAACAGGCCGACGACCTGATGGGACTTCTAACACCGGTCGTAAAAGGTGTGTTGACCGACATCGGCTTTCAGAATTGCGTTAATGCACAGCAGGTTCTTGGGGGTCACGGTTATATCGAAGAATGGGGCATGAGCCAGTTTGTGCGCGATGCCCGTATTGCCCAGATTTATGAAGGTGCCAACGGCATTCAGGCGCTTGATCTTGTTGGCCGTAAACTTCCCAAGGATGGCGGTCGTGCAATGCGCGCCTTCATGGAAGAGGTAAACGGCTTTACCAAGCAGCACATGGACAACGAAGCCATGCAACCTTTCACCAAGCCAATTCGTGAGGGCGTCAAAACGCTTGAAGCTGCAACCATGTGGCTGATGCAAAATGGCATGCAAAATCCGAATAATGCCGGAGCTGCATCGATGGATTACATGCACCTTTTCGGGCTTGTGGCGCTTGGTTATATGTGGGGTATGATGGCTGAAAAATCACAGCAAGCACTGAAAGAGAGTGCAAACGGTTCGTCAGAATTTCATGCGAACAAGCTGATGACAGCGCGCTATTTCATGGAGCGTATCATGCCTGAATGTGCAGCACATCTGGGCCGCATCGAGAGCGGTTCAGAAAGCATGATGGCGCTTGAACCAGACGCTTTCTAAGGATCATTCGATGAAGCCGGCGGACGTTCTTTCCTTTCCCAAGCCTCAATGGATGACTGAGGATGTCGGCCTTGTCTCAGACATGGCCAACCGCTTCATGGAACACGAAATTGCTCCCAACTACGCGCAATACGAAAAGAACGAAATTGTTCCGCGTGAACGCTGGGAACTTGCAGGTGAGAACGGGTTGTTGTGCGCTTCAGTTCCGGAAGAATATGGCGGTTCCGGCAGCACCTACGCACATGAAGCGGCGATCATCGAAGCCATTGGCCATAACGGTGTGGATGGTTTTGGCATCGCCCTTCATTCGGGAATTGTTACGCCATACATTTTGCATTACGGATCCGAAGATCAAAAACGCAATTGGCTGCCACGGCTTGCATCCGGTGAGCTGATCGGTGCGATTGCGATGACGGAACCCGGAGCTGGCTCCGACCTTCAAGGCGTAAAAACAACCGCGATTCGTGATGGCAATCAGTATCTCATCAACGGCTCCAAGACGTTCATCACCAATGGGCAGAATGCGAACCTGGTCATTCTGGTCGTCAAAACCGATCCGGAAAAAGGTGCGAAGGGTACTTCACTCATTGTTATTGAAACCGATGAGCTGGAGGGATTTGAACGCGGACGCAATCTCGACAAGGTCGGTTTCAAAGCCAATGACACGTCCGAACTGTTTTTCAATGACATGAAAGTCCCAACCTCAAATCTGCTGGGCACGGATGAAGGGCAAGGTTTCTTTCAACTGATGAATGAACTGCCGCAGGAACGGCTGATCATCGCCAATCAGGCAATGGCGGCAATTGAACTGGCACTTGCTCTGACGATTGACTACGTCAAGGAACGCAAAGCCTTCGGTAAGGCAGTGATCGATTTCCAGAACACGCAATTCAAACTGGCGGAATTGAAGTCGGAAGCGACCATGGCAAAGGCCTTCGTCAACCAATGTGTGGACCAGCATCTGCAGAAGAAGCTCGATACTGCCACAGCATCCATGGCCAAGTATTTACTGACCGACCTGCAAGGCAAAGTGATGGACGAATGCTTGCAGCTTTTCGGCGGCTATGGCTACATGAATGAATACCCGATCGCACGCATGTTTCGTGATGCAAGGGTGCAACGCATTTACGGGGGCACCAATGAAATCATGAAGGTGCTCATTTCGAGGACATTGTAAGGAGAGGAAAATGCCAAAAGGATACTGGATTGCGCATGTGGACGCGGATAACGCAGAAAACTTTAAAACAGACGCCTACCAGGCCTATGTCTCAGGTGCTGGTCCGATATTTGAAAAGTATAATGGGAACTTTCTTGCGCGCGGTGGCGATTTTCTAATTGCTGAAGGCCAGAACCTCGGCAGTCGTCATGTGGTGATTGAGTTCCCGTCTTTTGAAGTGGCCAAGGATTGTTACAACTGCGCTGATTATCAGAAAGCGCGCAAGCACCGGACCCCGATTTCCAATGCGGCGATCATGCTGGTTGAAGGGCTTGATAATTGATGGCTGACTACACGCTCAAATGCTTTGTTGAATCCGGCAACGCCTATAAGGCGGCCTTGATGCTGCGATTGAGTGGAGCAGACTGGGCTCCTGAATGGGTCGATTTCTTCAATGGCGAATCGCGCGGTGACGAGTTCCGGGCACTTAACGTGATGGGTGAGGTTCCGGTTCTGATTGATCACACACAGGATAACTTCACCCTCAGCCAGTCCGGTGCGATCCTGCTTCACCTGGCTGACCGGTTTGTAAAATACACACCGCAATCGCGTGCTGATCAACTGGAAATGATGCGCTGGATGTTTTTCGACAATCACAAGCTGACAAGTTATGTCGCGACTTATCGGTTCATGAGCCGTTTCATGAAAAAGCAGGGCGAACCGGAAACCGAATTTTTCAAAGCACGAGCAATGAGTGCCCTGAAGGTGCTCAATGCTCACTTGACCAAACACGATTGGGCCGTGGGAAACAATGCTACCCTAGCCGACATTTCGATGTGCGGTTATCTTTTTTGGCCGGAGCATATTGATGTGAGCTGGGATGATTATCCCGGCGTCAAGGCATGGCTTTCACGCATCCGGAATTTACCAAATTGGGCCGCACCGGAAGACCTTCTCCCGGCAGGCCCCACCCGATGAGTTGAAGGAGAACAACCATGTCTGACGCCTTTATCTATGATCATGTTCGCACCCCCAGGGGCCGCGGCAAGAAAGACGGATCACTTCACGAGGTGCCGGCCGTGCGCCTGTCTGCCAAAACACTGGAAGCGGTTCGCGACCGCAACGATATGGATACTTCCCAGGTAGACGACATCATTCTTGGTTGCGTGGACCCAGTTGGTGAAGCAGGTTCCGATATTGCGCGGGCAGCTGCTTTTGAAGCTAACTACGATACTGTTGTACCGGGCATGCAAATCAACCGCTTCTGCGCCTCCGGTCTCGACGCGATAAATCTTGCGGCAGGTAAAATCGGCGTTGGCTCCGAAGATGTTGTGATCGCTGGCGGCGTTGAATCCATGTCTCGCGTTGGCATTGGCATGTCGGGAGGCGCCTGGCCAATGGACCCTTCTGTGGCGGTTCCCGCCTATTTCATGCCGCAAGGTGTGTCCGCTGATCTCATTTCATCAAAATACGGCTTCTCCCGCGACGATGTGGATGCTTATGCCGTTGAGAGCCAGAAGCGCGCGAAACAAAGCTGGGATGAGGGGCGGTTCAAAAATTCGGTCGTTCCGGTGAAAGATCAGAACGGCCTAACCATTCTTGCCCATGATGAGCACATGCGCCCGACCAGCGACATGCAATCGCTTGCTTCACTTGACCCATCCTTTGTTATGATGGGTGAGATGGGCGGCTTTGATGCGGTTGGCATTGCAGCTCACCCGGAGGTCGAGACGGTCAACCACATGCATCACGCAGGAAACTCCTCCGGTATTGTTGATGGCGCAGCGGCAATCCTCATGGGGTCAAAAGAAGGTGGCAAAAAGCTTGGCGTAAAACCACGTGCACGCATTCGTGCGTTCGCAAGCATTGGTTCTGACCCCGCTCTCATGCTTACGGGGCCGGTTGATGTGACCAAGAAACTTCTCAAAAATGCAAACATGAAGCTTGAGGATATTGATCTGTTCGAGTTGAACGAAGCCTTCGCAGCAGTCGTGCTGCGCTACATGCAGGCATTTGATCTCCCACACGACGGAATCAATGTTTGTGGCGGTGCAATCGCCATGGGCCATCCACTTGGAGCAACCGGTGCGATGATCCTGGGAACCGTTCTTGATGAACTTGAACGCCGGGATCTCAACACAGCACTTGTAACCCTGTGCATTGGCGCAGGCATGGGCACCGCAACAATTATCGAGCGCGTTTAACGCCGACAGGAAATATGACAATGACCTACACACATTTTAGCGTTGAAACAGACAGCGACGGTATTGCCGTCATCACCTGGGACAGTCCGGAAAAATCCATGAATGTCATCGACCGCTCGGTGATGGAAGAACTCGACAAAATCATCGACGCAATCGCGGCCGATGAAGCCAGCAAGGGGGCGGTTATCGCATCCGGCAAGAAAACCTTCGGCGCTGGTGCTGATCTCTCGATGCTGCAAACCATGCTCGGCGAATACAAGGCACAAGATGCAAAAGACCCCGAGGCGGCTGCCCAAATGCTGTTTGACGGTGCTTATGCGCTTAACCAGGTGCTGCGCAAGATGGAGACATGCGGCAAACCGTTTGTCGCCGCGATTAATGGTCAGGCGCTTGGCGGTTGTCTTGAGATTTGTCTTGCCTGCCATGCCCGTGTGATGGCCGATGATGCGAAGGTGGGGCTGCCGGAAGTCAAGGTTGGTCTCTTTCCAGGCGGCGGCGGAACCCAGCGCGTTCCGCGCCTGATCCACACCCAGGAAGCGCTTCAAATGTTGCTCAAGGGCGGCAATGTGCATGCTTCAAAAGCCAAGGCACAGGGGCTGGTGACGCAAGTTGTACCCGCCGCTGAACTGATTTCAAAGGCGAAAGAACTGATCAATAATGGCCTCAAGGCGGAACAGCCTTGGGATGTCAAAGGTTACAAGTTCCCGGGCGGAGCGGTTTATTCTCCTGCCGGTTTCCAGCTCTTCCCGCCCGCAAACGCGATTTATCGCCGCGAAACACAGGACAATTATCCCGGTGCTCGCGCAATCATGAAATGCGTTTATGAAGGTATGCTGGTTCCCTTTGACACAGCCCTTAAAATTGAAAGCCGCTACTTTGCGGAAGTGCTTCGCTCAACTGAAGCCGCGATGATGATCCGTACGATCTTCATGTCGATGCAGGAACTCAACAAAGGCGCACGCCGTCCGGCTGGTGTCGAGCGGACCGAGGTCAAGAAAATCGGTGTCCTTGGAGGCGGTGGCTTTATGGGCGCAGGTATTGCCTATGTGTCTGCCAAGGCTGGCATCGAAGTCGTGGTGCTCGACCGCGATGCGGAATCGGCTGCAAATGCGATCAAGCACGCGGAAGGCCTGGAGGATAAAGCACTTTCCAAAAAACGTACGACAGAGGAAAAGAAAGCAGAAATCCTTGGACGCATTACTGCAACGGATGATTATTCAAAACTCTCAGATGTCGATATGGTGATTGAGGCGGTTTTCGAAGATTCCAAAATCAAGAAAATCGTAGCCGAGGCTGCTGAGGCGCACATGCCGGAAGGTGCAATCTATGCGTCAAATACCTCGACTATCCCAATCACAGATTTGGCTGAATTCTCGAAGCGGCCGGAACAGTTTGTCGGCATTCACTTCTTCTCGCCGGTTGACCGCATGATGCTGGTTGAGGTTATCAAGGGTGGTAAAACCGGTGAACGGGCAATTGCGATGGCGCTTGATTACATTGCAAAGATCAAGAAGACCCCGATTGTGGTCAACGATACGCGTGGTTTCTTTGTCAACCGCTGCGTACTTCGCTACATGTCAGAAGCTTATAATATGGTGATTGAGGGTGTGCCTGCCGCGATGATTGAGAACCTGGCCAAGCAGGCGGGCATGCCGCTCGGGCCGTTGCAGCTTAATGATGAGACCGCCATCGACCTGTCACACAAAATTCTGCACCAGACCATCCGCGATCTTGGCAAGGGCGCGGTTGATCCACGCCATGTCGAACTCGTCAATACGATGGTTGAAAAGCATGAACGCTTTGGTCGCAAGAACAAGAAGGGTTTTTATGAGTATCCGGACAAGCCAGCCAGGAAGCATCTATGGCCCGGCCTGAGAGATCTGTATCCACAACAGGATGCAGATACGATTGACCGGCAGCAAATCAAGGACCGTTTCCATGCAACGATTGCGGTGGAAGCTGCACGCTGTGTCGAAGAAGGTGTGGTAACCGATGTTCGCGAAGCGGATGTCGGCTCGATCCTCGGTTTTGGCTATGCTCCGTTCACCGGGGGCGCCCTTTCCTACATTGATGGAATGGGCACCAGGAAATTTGTTGAACTTCTTGGCAAACTTGAAGCTAAATATGGCGCGCAGTTCAAGGCCAATGATCTCTTGATCGAAATGGCCAAAAGCAATGAGCTGTTTTATGAACGGTTTGCACCACAAGGCGCAAAGAAAGCCGCATAGCTTTCCAGCCTTTGCAAAACTAATTCGGAACCCGGCCCTTGCGCCGGGTTTTTATTCCAACAATTCATCAAGGCACAGTTGTTCTTTTCGCTTCCAGCGATTGATCATCAGGTTTGAAATCCCTATCTTGATGATCTGTTTTGCTACTACAAGAGAAGCCCCATGTCCTTACGCATCAATGATGAAGCACCCGATTTCACAGCAGACACCACTGAAGGTGAGATCGATTTTCACAACTGGATCGGTGACGGATGGGCGGTGATGTTTTCGCACCCAAAGGACTTCACACCGGTTTGTACAACCGAGCTTGGTTATATGGCCGGATTGCAAGGCGAGTTTGACAAACGCAACACCAAGGTTATCGGAATTTCGGTTGATCCGGTAGAAAATCACCACAAGTGGAAAGACGATATCACTACCGTTACCGGTCAGTCCGTAGATTACCCGATGATTGGCGATACGGATCTCAAGGTTGCCAAATTGTATAACATGCTACCAGCGAGTGAGGGCGGCACATCACAGGGGCGCACACCGGCTGACAATGCCACCGTGCGATCAGTGTTTGTGATCGGGCCTGACAAGAAGATCAAACTGATCCTGACATACCCGATGACAACGGGTCGGAATTTTGATGAGATTCTCCGGGTGATTGATTCCATGCAACTGACCGCTAAGCATCAGGTTGCAACCCCTGCTCAATGGCAGCAGGGCGACAGGGTGATCATCACACCTGCAGTTTCAGATGAAGACGCAGCGGAACGGTTTGGCAATATTGAACGTCCCGTTCCCTATGTCCGGTTCACAGATCAGCCTGGATAATCGTTACAACAGAAAACCGATGCTCCCGGTTCCGCAGGGAGCCAGTTTTGTTGTTTCACGCAACGTCCTTCAATCCCCTGCCCTCAAGAAGCGCATCAATTTCCGGCATTTTGCCACGAAACTCTGTGTAGAGTTCTGCCGGATCACGACTGTCGCCGGTTGAATATATAAATTCCCGCAACCTTGCTGCCGTTTGTTGATCAAATGCGTCGCCGGTTTCCTTGAAGGCCTTGAACGCATCGGCATCCATAACTTCCGACCACATGTAGGAATAGTATCCGGATGAGTATCCATCACCGGAAAACACATGAGCAAAATGCGGTGTCCGGTGGCGCATGGTGATTTCTCGTGGCATGTCGATTTTTTTCAGGATTTCCGCTTCAACATCCAGAATATCATCAATTTCATCAGCTGGCATGGTGTGCAGCTCCAGATCAACCAGAGCGGATGCGGTGTACTCAACCGTTACGAACCCCTGATTGAAATTCTCTGCGGCCTTGAGGCGTTCCATCATCTTTTTCGGCATGGGTTCGCCGGTTTTGTAGTGAACTGCATGTTTTGACAGGATCTCGTTTTCTCCCAACCAATGCTCAAACAGCTGGCTCGGCAATTCCACAAAGTCACGGGCGACCGACGTACCTGATACGGTTGGGTAAGTCACGTCGGACAACATGCCATGAAGCGCGTGACCAAACTCGTGGAACAGGGTTCGTGCGTCATCAAATGTCAAAAGCGCAGTTTCTCCCTCCGGGGCCTTTGCGAAATTCATTACATTGACGATAACCGGCCGGATATCTCCTTTTAGTTTTTGCTGGGAACGAAATCCGCTCATCCAGGCACCGGACCGTTTTGATGGCCGCGCGAAATAGTCACCCAGAAAAAGCGCTACGTGCTTTCCCGTTGCATCGGCAACATCAAATGCCCGTACATCCGGATGGTAGAGATGAAGGTTGTTCACTTCCTCGAAGCTTAGGCCAAACAGCCGGTTTGCGGTTTCAAAGGCTGCTTCAATTATTTTTTCAAGCTGAAGATAGGGCTTGATCTCCGCTTCATCGAGGTCGTGCTCGCGTTTGCGTACCTTCTCTGAATAGTAGCGCCAATCCCAGGCTTCGATGTTGAAATTTGTGCCTTCGGCATTTGCGAATGCCTGAAGATGGACGGCTTCTTCCCTAGCACGGGCCTTGGCCGGCTCCCATACGTTTGTCAACAGTTCCCGTACTGCCTGTGGCGTCTTTGCCATCTGGTCATCCAGCTTGAACTCGGCGAACGTTTTAAAGCCCAGTAGCTTTGCCCGTTCTTCACGTAAGCTGAGCGTTTCTTCGATTATCTTGCGGTTATCTGTTTCCCCGCCGTTTTCTCCACGAGCTATCCATGCCTTGAACGCCGTTTCGCGAAGATCACGCCGATCAGAAAACTGCAGGAATGGCTCTATCAGCGAACGCGACAATGTGATTACATGTTTGCCGTCATGTCCCTTACTCTCAGCGGCTGAAGCTGCCGCAGAAACCAGAAAATCAGGCAGGCCCGCAAGGTCGTTTTTATTTTCCAGCACCAGTTCCCACGCGCTTTCATCTGCCAGCACGTTTTGCGAAAACGACGTGCCAAGTGTCGCAAGACGCTGGCTTACTTGTGCCATCCGCTCGCGGTCTGCACCTTTCAGGTTCGCGCCAGAGCGGACAAATCCTGAGTGAAAGCGTTCCAGCACCCGCATCTGCTCCGAGGTAAGACCGAGCGTGGCGCGGGCCTTGTGAAGCGTATCAAACCGCGTAAACAGATCGGCGTTCAGCATGATGTCTGAATGATGTGCTGCAAGTTTGGGCGCCATTTCCCGTTCAATTTCCTGAAGATCCGGATTGGTATGCGACCCGGACAGGTTGAAGAAAGTGGCTGATACTTTTGAAAGCGCGTCGCCCGCAAGTTCCATGGCTTCAATGGTGTTGGCAAAGGTTGGTTCATCTCCGGAAGCCGCAATCGCAACGACTTCGGATTTGTTTTCTAAAAGCGCTAACTCAAATGCCTGCCGATAATGCTGCACCTTGATCTGGCCAAACGGAGGAATTTCGAAAGGTGTTTTCCATTCGGCGAGAAGCGGGTTCATGTTTGTCATCGGGAAGTTTTCCGTAAGGGAGAATTTGTTGTTATCTGAACCATGTAGCTATTCATTGCGACTGATCCAAGGTGGCAAATGGATAAAGTCTTGCTATTTTCTCAAGGCCGGCAAACCCACTCCGGTTGCCTGAAACCCGCCATCGGCTGCCAGAACCTGACCTGTAATGTAGCTTGCTTCACCGGAACACAGAAAGAAGATCGTATTGGCGATTTCTTCCTCGCTACCATACCGATTGAGCGGAATTGCATCGTGATAGGCATCAATGATGTCCTGACTGTGAACCGTCATCGCCAGTTTCGTGCGAACCGGTCCGGGGCAGACGCAATTTGCACGAATGCCATATTCGCCAAGCTCTGCTGCCTGCTGCAAGGTGAGCTGAATAACCGCCGCCTTCGAAGTCCCGTAGGCTGTTCTCAGGGTTGATGCGCGCAGTCCTGAAATCGAGGCGATGTTAACGATCGCCCCGCCTTCCATTTTCAACAGTCGGGTCGAGGCCTGGCTTACCAGAAATGTTCCATCGAGGTTGGTTGCCATGACCGCCCGCCAACGCTCATAAGTGGTTTCCTCAATCGAACCAAAATCAGCGACGCCTGCATTGTTGATGACTGCATCAAGCCTGCCCATGCGTTCGTCTATCTCGTTCATGAAGGCATGAACATCCTCGCGGAGAGAAATATCGGCGGTAACAGCAAAGGCATTTACCAACGGCCTTGAAACCTTGCGTAGTTCCTCACCATCGCGGTCAATCATGACCACTTTCCAACCTTCTTCCAAGAACCGGTTTGTGGTAGCAAGTCCAATCCCGCGAGCGGCACCTGTCACCAATGCCACCTTACTCATCAAAGCTTCTCCCACACGATATACCAACCCTGAGGTTCGTCATCGGTTTCATAAAAAGTACCCATCGTCATGCCACAAGTGCGCATTACTCCCCCGGATGCGAGTTCCTTTATCTTGGCCGCAAATCCGGCTTCCTCCCAAACGTCCTGATGGACAGTGCATGCAAACAATCCACCTTGTTTGAGGAGCCTGAACAATTCATCCAGGCATTGCGAACCAACATGGGCATGGGTGAAAGTTCCGGTGCAAATCATGGCGCCATAACACCCTGTTTCCAAATCAAGCTTTTGATTGAGGTCGGCCAGAACGGTGTTTGTGTATACCGGATTGCCTTCAACAGTTCGCATCTCGGCGACATCGAGCATTTCCGGGGAATAATCCAGCGCATCAATGTTGCTGAAACCCAACCGTGCCAGATGCTCGCCTGCAAGGCCGGTCCCGCTTCCGACATCCAGTATTCTTGCGGTTGTTTCCTGGAGCGCTTCAAACAACAAGGAGGCGGTCTTGCGAGGTGTCACATAGCGCAATCCATCCAACATCGTCGCATCATAACTTTGTGCCCAATCCCTGTAAAGCGCGAGGGATTCCTGTTCGGTTTCAAGGCTGTATGCGCGCTTCAAAAGTTCTTCCGGTGTTTGGTCTATCGCCATGCGGTGCCTGTTGATTGATCAAAGTTGCATCATAATGCCGGAACAGAACTATTGCGCAAGTGGAATAAGCACACTTCGGGAGGTGAAAACACCCGGTTATGACCGGGCTTGATCGTGCTTTCGAACAATTTTCGGCGCCCTCTGGACAACCTAGCCTAAAGTCTCTACGGATCAGGAAATTATTCCTGTAAGGCAAATCAATGGACGTGCTCACACATGCGCAAATCTGGGCAGCAATTGATGCGCTTGCCGTCAATCACGGGATGTCTGCATCAGGTTTGGCACGCAAATCCGGTCTTGACCCGACAACGTTCAATCCCTCTAAAAGGTTTACAGCCGCTGGAAGAGAACGCTGGCCATCAACTGAATCAATTGCCAAAATAATGAGATGCACAAATTCGAGCGTCGATGAGTTCATGGAACTGCTTTCCGAATATGTTCACCTTCAGGAAAAAGCAACCGAAGAACCTTACGAGAATGTGGATTATCGCAAGGTGGCAAAGTCCAGTGGCATTCCGTTGATTGCCTCCGCCCAGGCTGGCAATGGAGGCTTTTTTGATGATGGCGGTTTCCCGGTTGGTCATGGCTGGGATACAATTGATCCACCGCAGCGCGGTTTTGGTTCAAGCTATGCCTTACGTGTTTCAGGAGACAGTATGTTACCGCTTTACCGAGACGGTGATATTCTGATTGTTGACCCGACGCTCAACGCCCGGAAGGGAGATCGGGTAGTCGCTAAAACCCAGGATGGCGAAGTTTTCGGGAAAATCCTTGTACGGCAAAGTGCGAAAAGCGTCGAATTCAAATCCGTCAATCCGAAACATGATGACATCTGCATGAAACCCGAAGAGCTTGACTGGGTCGCCCGGATAATCTGGGCAAGTCAATAGTCCCGGGTGAAAGGGCGTGTTATGCGAAACACGTTAATTCTTCTTCTTGTCCTGATCGTCGGCACCGTAAGTCTGATACTAACGGCCATTAGGAGAGTTTGCCGGAAAGCGCCTTCCCGATTAATTCGGTTGTTCTACCCAAACCGTAAAGCGTGACGAATGATCCAAATCGCGGTCCTTGATCCTGCCCAAGAAGGACTTGATAAAGTGCCTGGAACCATTCGCGCAGATTTTCAAAACCATGCTCTTTGCCAACCGTAAACACTTCCGTCTGAATAGCTTCTGCATCGCTCGCAGGATCAAGGTTTGCAAAACGATCCTGCAAGTCAACAAGAGCCGCGCGTTCCTGATCGGTAGGGTCACGGAATGACTTGCTTGGTTTTACGAAATCCTCAAAGTAGCGGATCGCGTATCCAGCCAGCTCATCCAACACTGGATGGCTTTCCGGTGTCAGCCCTTCCTCATACCGGGAGATGAACCCCCAAAGTGTTTCCTTGTCGCAAGCATTTGCAGCACTGACCAGATTGAGCAACATCGAGTAGGTGATTGGCAGAGTTACACCTGGAGGATTACCATTGTGAATGTGCCAGACCGGATTGTTGAGCCGGGCCTTGGTATCCTGCCCGGGGAATGCCGCCAGATGCTGAAAATACTCGTCGACATTTTTTGGAATCACATCGAAGTATAGCCGCTTTGCAGTTTTCGGTTTTTGATACATGAAGAACGACAGGCTCTCGGCTGGTGCATAGGCAAGCCATTCATCGATGGTAAGCCCATTGCCTTTCGTCTTCGAAATCTTTTCCCCGGCATCATCGAGAAACAATTCATAAATGAAATGTTCTGGTGCTGGCGTACCCAATATCCTGCAAATCCGGTCGTAGAGGTTGCTGTTGATCTGGTGATCCTTGCCATACATTTCGTAGTGCACGCCAAGAGCGGCCCAGCGCATTCCGAAATCAGGCTTCCATTGTAATTTAACTTTCCCACCAGTAACTGTCAGCGTGGTTTCGGTGCCGTCTTCATCATCAAAGGTTATGGTACCCGCCTCGGCATCAACCTGTTTCATCGGGACATAAAGCACCCGACCGGTTTTCGGTGAAATCGGCAGAAACGGGCTATAGGTCGCCTGACGTTCCTCACCCAGGGTCGGAAGCATAACTTCCATGATCTTGTCATAGTTTCGCGCTGCATTCGCAAGCGCATCATCGAATTTTCCGGACGTATAATACTTTGTTGCGCTGGCAAACTCGTACTCGAAACCGAAGTGATCAAGAAAAGCGCGCAGCTTGGCATTGTTGTGATGGGCAAAACTTTCATGCTCATTGCTGAACGGACTGGGAACCTGTGTCAGTGGTTTCCCAAGATGGCTTTCCAACAACTCCTGACTTGGCACATTGCCAGGTATTTTACGCATGCCATCCATATCATCGGAAAAGCAAAGAAGACGGGTTGGTACTTTGTCTTCCGTCAGAATTCTGAATGCAGCTCTGACCATGGTTGTACGGGCAACCTCACCGAAAGTGCCAATATGCGGCAATCCGGAGGGGCCATAGCCGGTTTCAAACAGGACTTCTTCTGGGAAGCCTGATTTGGCAAATCGCTTCACAAGTTTCCGGGCCTCGTCAAACGGCCAGGCTTTGGAACTTTGCGCTGCTTCAAGCGTTTCTGCGGACATCGGATCTGCCTTTTGGATCAATCAGGAGTACAGGAGTTGAGCGCTACCTATCGCATTGTACTGGTTTTTCCAAGCTACTTGCGCAAGCCGGGTAAAGAACCTACCTTCAACATCTGTTTCATCTTTATGACGGTGATTGATCAATGTCGAATTATACTCCTCACCAAGCCATGATCCATGTCATGGTCACCATGTCTGCTGCTGACCGGACGATGACCGATCACGAACTCGCAAAAATTGGCAGTATTGTCCGCCACCTTCCTTTTTTCGATGGCTATGATATCGATCAACTCGTCGCAGACGCGCGTGAATGCGGAGTAATTCTGCAAGAATCCAACGGACTGGGAAAGGTAATCTCCAATGCGCTTGAAATTCTTCCAAATGACCTGCATGAAACGGCTTACGCACTGGCGGTGGAAGTTGCTGCCGCTGATCTGAATGTTGAGCAAGAGGAATTACGACTTCTGCAAATCTTGCGCGATTCTCTTGACATCGATAAATTGGTCTGTGCGGCCATTGAACGTGGTGCGCGGGCAAGACACCGAACCTAATAATTATTCACATTGATCAGGCAGATGACAGAATTCACTGAACCACAAATAAGAATGGGCATTTTCCTCGGGCTGTTTGTTTTGCTTGCGGCTCTTGAGTTGCTTGCTCCCCGGCGTGAACTGGAGCATGTGAAGTCCAAGCGCTGGCTGACCAATCTCACCATTGTATTGATTGATTCAGTCCTGGTGCGGCTGATCTTTTACAGCGCCGCTGTAGGAGCAGCATTGTGGGCAGCAGCCAACGGATACGGATTTTTCAACCTCTTCGAGGTTCCAGCTTATATTGCCGTCCTTGTATCTTTTGTTGTTCTTGATTTTGCAATCTGGTTTGCCCATGTCGCTTCGCACAAGATACCCCTGCTGTGGGCCATACACCGCATGCACCACTCTGATGTCGATTTTGATGTGACGACGGCAATCCGCTTTCACCCGATAGAAATAGTGCTCTCAATGCTCTGGAAGATTGCAATTGTTGTTTTGATCGGCGCGCCAGCTATTGCGGTATTGATCTTTGAAATTGTCCTCAATGGCGCGGCGTTGTTCAATCATTCTAATCTCAGATTGCCACTTTGGCTGGATCGAATTGTCAGAATTTTTGTTGTTACGCCGGATATGCACCGGGTGCATCACTCGATCCTGAAACATGAAACAGACTCAAATTACGGGTTTAATCTGGCGATCTGGGATCGCCTGTTCGGAACTTACATTGACCAGCCGGAAGCGGGCCATGAGGCGATGCAAATCGGGATCGAAGCATGGCAGGACGAACGTCCCACGCAGCTTTTCTGGACTCTGAAAATTCCATTCATTTCCCAGAAGCAGCGCTGAAACCAAATTTAAAACAACCCAAGCGGAAAGTAACGCAGGTAGAGTTCGGCAAATTTGCCGTTGGCATTAATCCTTGCAAGTGCAAAATTGATTGCTTCTGCAAGTTTGGGCTGTGAAGGCGTAATCGCGATGGAAAGACCATTGCCAAAATGCTTGCGGGACACAAAGGCATCATCAAGGAACACGCAACAATTTTTTGAAGCTTCAGAGGTTAGCCAGAAGGAAAGTGACAGGGCATCAGAAAAGACAGCACTCACTTTGCCGTCCTTAAGTGCTACCAGCGCGTCATCTCTGGTTTTGAATTCTCGTTGCTGACGATTGGAAAACACTTCGTCAAAATAGGCCTTGTGCACAGAATTTTGCACGACACCAGTTTGATTACGGAAGATAGATTTATAGGCGGGCGGTTCGAGGCCTGAATCCTTTCGGACAACAAACCGTGCAGGAATATGCAGATATTGCCGTGTAAACAAAAACTTCTTTCGGGCTTCTGCCGTGAGCGCCAGGCCTGCAATTATGGCTTCTGCCTCTCCTTTTTCCACAGCCGGTGCCAGTTCTTCCCAGGGTAACGCCTGTATCTGGCAGCGCTGGATAATATCCAGCTCCCGGCAAATCTCACGCGCCAGGTCAACATGAAATCCGGAAAGCCTCTTGCGGCGATCGATGAAGTTAAACGGCGGAAAATCGGTTGTTGTCAAAAATCGTATTCTTGGCATGGAAGCAAGATCGGGCGCTTGAAACCGTTCGTGCTTGTCCCAGAAATTCGGGATCATCAACTCTTCTGCCGGCGCTCTGGCTGTTCCAAAAAACAAAACCGCAAGAACGATCACTACAGCAGTCCTAAAATTCATCTAAGCACCTGCACAAATCCGTTGTGATCCAGATTTGGGAAACAGGTTCCCAAACCCGGAGTCGGTATGGCTGCAACCTAAAGTCAAACGCATTCAGGAACAAGGCGTGACAGTGCAGCAGCAGGGTTTAGCAGTGTGTCGGGTTTGTCTGGTTATGGGGATTCCCATTTCCTTTGAAAGCCTTATCCCTTTTGGTCCGGTGATACAATATGTAGTGACATTGCGGATTGAATGATATAGAACATATAGTGAACATTAGGCCTTATGTAAGGGAGCTTTGCCATGCTGTTTACACCAACATCCTTGATTGAATTTCAACACCGTTTTGCCGATGAGGCGGCGTGTGCTGCGTGGCTTTACGAGATGCGCTGGCGCGATGGATTTGTGTGTCCGCGATGCGGGAATGATAAGGCATGGGCGCTTGAGACGAAGGCCTTTACTTACGAATGCACACGCTGTCATCGTCAGACTTCGGTAACCAGCGGCACAGTAATGCACGGCTCGAAATTACCCCTGACGGTCTGGTTTTGGGCAGCTTTTTTGATGACCACCCATTCCAACGGTATTTCCGCCTTGCAGTTGCAGGGCCAGTTGGGCCTTGGTTCTTATAAAACCGCGTGGTTATTGTGCGCCAAATTACGCCGGGCCATGGTGGATAGTGATCGCTCGCCCCTGCAAGGCCTTGTGGAAGTTGATGAAACCGCGATTTCCTGCCGTTCGAAACAAGAACCCGTCATGGGAGGGCAAGGCCGCTCGCATCAGGGGAAACTATTGGTGGCCGGTGCGGTTGAAGTGGACCAAAGGGGGCGTCCGGGGAGGGGGCGTCTGGCGAGAATTGAGGATTATAGCGCCAAATCCCTGCATGCCTTTACCGAGAGGAGCCTGGCCCCGTCAGCAACTGCAAAGACCGATGGCTGGTCCGGTTATCAGGGGGTGGGCAACATTATCCCCGGTCTTAATCATCAACCCCATACCATCGGACCCATGGCAGCACACTTCGTATTGCCTTGGGTGCACCGGGCTTTTTCAAACCTCAAAACATGGGGCTTGGGTGTCTATCACGGGCTACGGGCCAAACATCTGCAAACCTATCTCGATGAATTCGTCTTCAGGTTCAATCGTCGCCGAAACCGCCACTCCGCCTTCAAAACCATCCTCGCCATCGCTGTCAAAAAATCACCAATGACCTACAACATGTTGATCTCACCGGAACAAAAGGGATAAGGCTTTCCTTTGATTTGTTTTATGCATCAGCATATCCAATTTCAAATCATATGACCGCGATCAGCGGTTGCTTTTGCCGAATGATCTTAATGAGTGGGTGCGCGATGATGATCTTGTTCATTTCATTGTCGAGGCTTGCGAGCGTGTTGAGATTTCAGCGTTTCATGTCTCACGCTGGATGGTTTTGATTTTACCAAGTGCGCGATTATCAACCCTTAGATTGATGCCCTTGTTGCGGGCAAGGGATTTGGCTGTTTTGTCGAGTTTCTTTAGAACACGGTCAATCTTCTTAACCGGCTTTGATGATTTATCAATCACCTGTAGCGTGGCGCGTTCAACGAAATTAGACATTTTTGGCACCGGTATCCGCGTGTTGGTATTCCGACACTAAGTAATTCTAAACAATATTCGATTGAAAGGCCCACTGTCGTTCAAAAGTACAGAAATCACCAAGAAGGCTGTTACTGTGGAAGGCAGCTTTGCAGAAGGCATGCAGATTGATGCTGCCCTTGTTGCCAACTCTTCCTGGTTGCGCGCTTTACTGTGGGCATTCATTTTTGCATTGAGAGAACAGACCATTGAAGACCTTGGGTCAAACACGTTTCCACTCATTGTGTTAGATGATCCGCAAACGACGTTTGATCCAAAAAATAAGCGCAAGTGGGCAGAGGAAATTGTTGGTATAGCCAACCTAGACCAATCCGACCCGAAGGGCATGCAACTTTTCTTGACGACACATGAACGTCAGTTTTACGATATAATCTGCCAAACTTGTGAGCTCGAATGTCAGGAAGGTAAAATGGCGGGGCCGACTTCAACATCTAAAGTCGCGCATATTGTAAATGGCACTTTCCTAGTGGATTGATTCAAACATTTGGAACCCGTTTTCAGCGCCCTCTCATCCAAATATTTGAATCTTAAAATCCACTAGATATCAATGTGTTGCTAGTGGTCTTTACGTTCGAAACAAATGATAAAGAGTTCGCCGCAAAGGGACTCATTTGTTTCGAACGGACCTCTAGATCGTCAATTTGAAAAAGCACAACAGGACGAGGATGATGATGAAGGTTACAAGTATGTTCAGCAGGTCAGAGTTTACTGTGAAGACCTGTTAAGGATAATGCTTCGACCAGAATCTTATGAACTCAGCAGAAATACACTAGGTAAACTTTGTGAACTGCTGACAACCCTAAAAACTAAAGATATTTCGCCCTTTAATCGAAGTGCCTTTCTGAAACTTTCAAATCTATTAGATGAAGCAAATAATCCTCAAGTGAAGGTTATCAACAACACACATCATACATTTGATGGTACAATTGGATATGCTCAAGCCGAAGATATTCGGAAATTTTGGAAAGAAAAACTCCAACAAGCATTTGTAAACGCATTTAGGCTAGCTGCGGATTTTGATGCTTATGGTGGGACGACTCGATTATTTGCATCGGAAGAGAATATCATAGCGTTTCCAAACGGCCATACTGATAGAATAAAAGCATTACAAATTACTTCTTCAGGAATGGCGGCAGCAGCAGAGAGTGATGGGTTAATTGTCGGTGACGGCCAGATTGTCATTACAGAATGGGACCAGCCTAAGAGTCTGACTCGAAACTAATTGTGTAATTTCAATCTCTTGCGATCCGCCTTGTTATCATCCTGATGTGAGCAATGAGGAGCCAACTTTCTGCTGAGAGGATGGATTTCTCCCAATCCTTTGCCAATCTGCGACATCTACCGAGCCATGCGAAGGTGCGCTCGACTACCCATCGGCGTGGAATGACTTCGAAACCTTTTGCCTTGTCGGAACGCTTGACAATCTCCATTGTCCAGCATCCGATTTTCTCCAGCTTGCCTCGCAGTTTTGGTCCCGCGTAACCACCATCGGCAAATACATGGCGTAGCCACGGGTGTGTGCGGCGGATTGAATTGAGCACATGAACGGCCCCGTCGCGGTCTTGAATATCAGCAGTATGAATGACAAATCCAATCAGGAAACCAATGGTATCGGTGATGATATGACGTTTGCGACCCTTGATCTTCTTCCCTGCGTCATAGCCGCAAACCCCGCCACTTTCCGTTGTTTTAACGGACTGACTGTCAATTACTCCGGCGCTTGGCGAGGCTTCTCGACCTTCTTGTTCTCGCGCTACCATGACCAGAGCATGGTTGATCTGATGCAGTATTCCATTGTCGCGCCAGTAGTAAAAATAACGCTGCACTGTAGAAGGTGGCGGGAAGTCATTAGGGATCATCTTCCACTGGCAACCGGTTGAGGCCATATACTGGATCGCATCCCAAACATCGCGCATTTGCGTCGTGCGCGGGCGGCCTATAGGTTTTTCTGGTGGAAGAAACGGCTCAATCAAATGCCATTCTTTATCGCTGCAATCACTTGAATAGCGACCAGTTTTGCGCTCATATTGTAGGCGGGTGATATCAGTCCAGACCATTGTGTTCTCCTTCGAATCGTAAACAATCCGATTGAATCACAAATTACTGATATCACTCAATTACTTTCGAGTTGGACACTAAGAAAATCACATTGTTCAAACACAGTGCCTATCGATTAAATGCTGGCACACTTGATCCTGTAGCGGGAATTGGTGACATCGTCCTAGTACAAGACTTTGGCTCACCCCGGTCTCTTAATCTCACAGTGACTGCAATTGGAAACAAGCTTTATGCGCGACGCATAAATGAAATGGAAGACCACACAGGTATTGTGATTCTGACAGCGCAGGCAACCGATCCGTACGCCTTACCGGAACCTGTTATCGCGTTAGAAAGCAAAATATCACCACGTAAAATTGTCGGAACATTTTTTACAGGATATATCACTCCACCGCCACTAGACGATGGAAATGAGGTGACTGCTATTGACGATTTTGCAACGGTAGAAGCATACTTGAAAGATGTAGAATTGTTTGAGGTTAAAGGCCGCAGCATGGAACCCGTTGCTTTAAACGGTCAGTTTGTTATGACGCGCAATGAACAGCTCGACGCAGCGACATTAAAACGCCTAAATGGTGAACTTGTAATTGCAGTGGATCAAAATGGTGGCATATATTTCAAACGCCTTCGATTGCATCAAAAATTGGTAGTATTGGAAAGTGCAAACTCCAATTCGACAACCTCATCAGAGATATTGAGTCTGGAACCAAATTCAAATTTTGTACAACTGACTTCTTTAAAATCTGTTGTTGGTGTCCTTTTTGATTTGCCAAGTTAAGCCCCCCGATTTTGTGAAACTCAACTCAAACATCACCCTATACGCCTTCTATTTGAACAGCATTAGAAAGAGCTTCTAAAATTGGCTCAAAACTTGGCTGTGATTTGTAATATAGCGCTCGCGACAGGTCGTAAGCTTTTGCGTAGATTTCGCGAGTTTTAGGATCACTCAACAAAAAAGCCTCATTTTCAGCCAATACTGGATTATCACCAGCCCGAAAACGTTTTTTCTTATGTTCCGCATATTTCTCTGTTCCGATAAATTCGCGAACAAGCGGCTCCTTTAAAAGCTTAAATACATCATAATAGTGACGCATAAAATTAACAGGAAAACTGCCTTCCTCCTGCTGCCTTCGATATTTAGTAGAAATTGTTTGAAGCTTTTCAACGAAGGTGTAGCCAGGGTGATAACAGGCAACATCCTGCGCACGGTTATCGACAATCATTTTGTCTTCAGCATATTCATAAACCCAGGATGTGATGGTCTTGCCGATATTGGGCGTGACATCATCAAATCCAACTTCGAGCAATATTCCGTCTTTCAACCCATCAACCACGCCAAATAACTTTTTATAATTCAGGCGAATTCCACCGCTTCTATAACGCGCGTCATCAAATTCATGGTCACGCTCAATACTTTCGATGCCATCAATATTGATGGTGTCCGCAAGCCAGTCATAAAAGACTCGCCTGCTTTCAACATGCGCGGGTTTGGTATGATTTTTTCCTGTTTTGACATCCATGTTTTCAGGCGGCTCAATACGGATATCAATGTCCTCTGAAAATCTGTCTATGATGCCAAATCCTTTGGATAAGGACGTGCCACCTTTAAGCTCAAACTTCATATCAAGCTGCTGCAATCCATAAAGGCAGTGCATGATCCAATAATCCTTTTCGACAAGGACAGGATCAATGGAATGTTCTTCGCCGACAATGCGGATCAGGTCAGAAAATTCTTTATGATTGTGGAGGAAGTCATGTGGCATATTCCACCGTACCGCGAGTCAGAAGAGGCTCAAAGAACTTCTTGGCTTTGGTCCCACCATATTCTCGCACGGCCTTAACTAACGCCTTTTGATCGACGCTCCGCATTTTCTTTTTCACACCTTCCAGCATTGTGGAACGGCGTTCCGCCAAACGATCAAGATTATTTACGAGATCAACCAGCAAAAATTCTTCTGATAGTGATTTAGGGAAATGCGGTTTCATTCGAAAATCATACTCACGCTTGCCAAGCTTAAAGCGACCATGGCGCTTATGATTATAAACAACAGTTTCATTATAAAGTTGCGTCGAGCCAACGCCAAGAGCGTTATAGGCATTCGGCGTGGTCAGTAAAAAACGATCATCGTTTAGAAACGCTTCGACCAGTTTCATGTCATCAGCGGGCGCTGCGCCAAAGCTTGTCTGTTTTGGGTAATAGTAAAGTCCGCCTGAAAGCTTGGTTAGCACACCTTCTTTCACAAGCTGACCAAGATGCCGGTCAACAGCATTTGACCACGGCAATAGGTCAGCACGTCGATAGACCTGCCCTTGGCGAAGATGTTTTTTCAGTGCGTCCAGTTTACTCATGACTCCATCCTAACGTAAATTCACTCATTGTGCAAGTTTTATCATTTATATTTCATGCAATATAAAATGAATATGGGCACACAATGCGCGAAATTCAACAGCCGAAACGTTGGTCGATGGGTGCAGGGAGAGCGATCTCCCCTGCTCATGGGTTCTAAGGGGCGATGACACGCCCCTTTGTCTGCGGGTTTGGGAGAAGAGATGTTCTCTCAGCCACAATGGAATTGCCCCTGTGAAGCAGTCTTGGGGTATTTAGGGGTAGCAGAAATGCTCCCTTAAATGGTGATGCAACGGTCAAACGTTGTGGTGGGGATGGGAAGGCACGTCATGTAATGAATGGGCCTGAAACTGTTCCCACAGGCCAGAGGGATGCAACGGGAGAGCGCTAGCGTCCCCTTGCCATGATGGTGTTGTCTGACAACACACAGCTTGCGGAGCGCGTTATTTGAGAATCCTTCTATCCACAGCCTTCGTGCGACGGTGTCATGAACCGTTCCACCTGCACCGGCTTTGATGCTTGATGCACCAAACCATCAACCCATTTCGTAATTGCGCCACGGCGTGTTTAACGCCTGACATGGGAAAGGCAAACATCTGTCGGGGCGCTTGCCGTTCCAACGGCAAAGAGCGGGGTACGGGCCGATGAGAATTCATCGGGGGTAAACATACTGCTCCTCTACAGGAGGGACAGTTGGTCGTCGTCGGGATTGCAAATTTCATAGACCTCTCTAGCCATTGCGATTGTGCCGTTGCCGAAGAACAGGGGCGTTTCGACACAATGATTGACTGTGTGCCAGCCACCCCAGATGCGAAGGCCAGCACCGGTATAGGTGATACTCAAGCGACCGCGTGCGCCGCTGCCGCCGAATATACCAAGCGCCCTTTCAAGCGCCGATTTCAACTCGGCATCGTTCATCCCTGCCGCCATCTCGTCGGCATACCAGTTCACTAAAGAACGGGTAGCGAGCCGAAAAACTTCGGCTCGCTCTGTTTGCGTAAGGCGGCTCACTTGGAGCCACCTGTGTTTTCCTGATTGACCGGCAGGAGAAACAAAACCCCGTTGCGGTTTACAAGGTCGGTAGGGATAATATCGAGATTGATGATCGCGCCCTGCTTGTCGCCCTTGCGCGCCCAAGCAGCACCGATTTCTTTCGGACGTGCCAGAATGTCCTGGCCGTTATCGTCTTTTCCAGTGATACGTGAGAAAGTAACACGGAACATTGGAAGTTGTTTTGTTGAAGTGGTCATGATTTTTCCTTTCGTTGTCCGGCTGGACCATCCAGCCGATACGCGAAAAAACCGGACCGGAAGCGCCACGTGGCAATGGTCAACACGGGAGGCCCGCTTTAGCGGGACGAATGGAGCGGGCAGCGCCATTGCACGGCGAAGCGAATACGCGTCGTGTTCGGTAAACGCGTCAAAAGGCTGGCTGGATGGAACGGCTCGGGCAGCGAAGAAAGGCAAATCACCACACGCGAAAAATCGAACTTTCACCATATCCCTGTGAGTAGTTCTTCGATTTTTCTGGAAAAGTTTTTCCTCGAGCGTCATTCTCAATCGGTCACAACACTGGCACAAATCAGAACTGGAAGTCATAAAATGGAGCAGGAAACTATAGACTTCAAAGGGAGACTGGTAGCCAAGGATTGGCCAGAGCGAATAAAAGCCGCTCAGAAACTGACCACGTACAAAATAAACGGCGAGAATCGAACGAAAATCCGATACGGCGATGAGTGTGGCCGGATGTGCGATCAACCGCTATGCCGTGATTGCGCTGTCGAAAAGGGACAGTTTCACGTTTTGGGGTGCACTACCGAGCAATGCCCTGTTTGTAATGAACAGGCCTTTTTCTGCGATTGTCGAAAAAAGAATTAATTCAGACTTACATTACATCGTGGGTGTCAATTCGGTTGGTACCATGTCTGCCGAAATATCGAGTTCATCAACTGCCGCTGCTGGCGTATCTTTCGCCAGATCAGGTTTGGCCTCCATACCGGCTACATGTTTTCTTACAGCGCCCGGCATAGCCTCAACGAGATCGGCCTCATCCGAAGAATTCCCCGTTCTAAAGCATATGGACGAGATAGAGCAAGGCATGGGCTATGCCGCCGGTTTCGGGGTAAAGTTTCACGTCATCATCCAGGATTTGAATCAGCTCAAGCGGTTTTAACCAAAAAGCTGGGAAACATTTATTGGTAATGCGGGGATGGTGCAGATTTTCGCCAACAATGACTGGACTACGCTTGAGTATTTTTCAAAACGCATGGGTGAGTTGGAAATCGTGCAGAAAACCGCATCGGTGAACACATCCCAAAGCACAAATACCGGCGACCCCTCACAACAAAGCCGATTGCAGAATCTGTTTCAAAACCGTAGTCAATACAGTGTTCTGGTTAACCCCTTCACACTTCTGGCTGATGCCAAGAACACCAGCCATTCCACTAGTGGATTGATTCAAACATTTGCACCCCATTTTCAGTTCGTTCCTTTGCAACTGTTTGAATTTAAAAATCCACTAGAAAACAATACCTTGCTAGTGGTCTTTACGTTCGAAACAAATGATAAAGAGTTCGCCGCAAAGGGACTCATTTGTTTCGAACGGACCACTAGTACGGCGCTTTCCCGTTCAGACCAGAGGCAGATTGTGCGACTGATAAGACCGGACGAGCTTGACCGGGCTTTTCGACGTGAAGAAATGGCGCAGGCTGTTTTCATCAAAGGTCAGCGACCCATGGCCCTATCGCGTGTCGCCTATTATTCAGACCCCGTTTTCATGGGGCTGTACATGGAGGACCGCAAGAAACCTGTCTCGCTCTTGGAGGCAAGGGCGGCAAGAGAAAAAGCCAAAGGCAAACAATCGGCTCACTCGCCTGAAGATTGTGGTGATGATCACAGCGGCAAATGAGTTTTTAACCGCCATTAGAACTTCCATGGAAAGTGCTGCCGGGCCTATGCCGAATACAAGGGCTATGATGTGCGCCAGGTCTTTACCGATGATCTGACAGGCAAACGCGCTGACAGGCCCGGGTTATCGTCTCTGATTTCTTTTCTTCAATCCGACAGGAAAAACCCTCATGTGGTTATCATTGACGATCTCTCACGCATGGCCCGCCGTGTGCCAGTTCATTTCGAATTGCGCGAGGCCATTGCTCAAGCTGGCGGTATTCTGGAATCGCCATCCGTTGAATTGCGCGATGATGCCGATGGTGAATTGCATGAATACATTCTGGCGTCAGTCTCTCAGCATCAAAGCCGGAAGAATGCCGAGCAGACAATGAACCGTATGCAGGCGCGTTGCATGAACGGCTATTGGGTCTTTCAACCGCCAATTGGCTATAAATACGACAAGTTCAAAGGCCATGGAAAATTGCTTGTGCGCAATGAACCACTGGCGACGATTGTGCAGGAAGCTTTGGAAGGATACGCATCGGGCCGCTTTGAAACCCAGGTCGAAGTGAAGCGCTTTTTTGAAGGCCAGCCGGACTTCCCCAAGGATTTTTCAAACGGCCTGATACGCAATCAGCGTATCAATGATATTCTCAATCGCCCGGTTTATGCTGGCTATATAGAAGTTCCAAACTGGAATATTTCTCTTCGCGATGGACAACATGGAGGGTTGATTACGTTAGAAACACATCAAAAGATTCAGGATCGGCTAAAACTGGGAGCGAAGGCTCCGGCGAGAAAGGACATCAACAAAGACTTTCCGTTACGAAGATTTATTCTCTGTGGGGATTGTGAAAAGCCACTCACTGCAAACTGGTCAAAGAGCAAAACCGGCAAAAAGCACCCTTACTATTTATGCTTTTCCAAAGGCTGTGACAGTTACCGCAAGTCCATTCGCCGTGAGTTTCTGGAAGGAAAGTTTGCCGAACTGGTGCAAAGCCTGCGACCAACACAAAATCTGTTCTCCATCGCTAAAACCATGCTCATGGTGATATGGGATCATCGAATGGCCCAGGCCGAAGACATAAGGCGATCATTAAAAAACGAGATTGTTAAACTGGATAATCAAATCGAGCAATTGGTTGACCGGATTGTTGAGTCATCCAGCCCAACGGCGATTGGCGCTTACGAGCAACGAATTGCCAAACTTGAAAAGCAAAAGCTGATTGCAGATGGAAAACTGCACCAAAACAACACTCCAAAGCGCTCTTTCGACGAAATGTTCGAACTCGCTGGCGTATTTCTTCAAAACCCTTGGAAACTATGGGCTTCGGGCCAAATCCACTTGCGCAAAACAGTGCTCAGATTGGCCTTTACCGACCGTATTGCCTATACCCGCAATCAGGGATTTTCGAACGCCAAAAAATCGTTACCGTTCAATATCTTAGGAGGTCATGACATGATGAAATGTGAAATGGCGCGCTCGGGAAGATTCGAACTCCCGACCCCTTGATTCGTAGTCAAGTACTCTATCCAGCTGAGCTACGAGCGCGCATTTTGCCAAGACAGAACAAGCCTGCTTTGCAGGTGCCGTAAGTAATCCTTGAAGCCCACAAAAGCAAGGTCTTTTGACAGAAATCTATGTCAATTTGATTGGCGGGGTTGTGACCGCATCAATCGTGATCGGAAAAGAGCGGGTTCAAGCCTCTGTCTTAACTTCGAGAGCAAAAATGTTCGAATTTCGGGTGAATTCCTCGCGCTTTTTCCTGGAGCAGAGAGGAATAATACCAACGGCGATTAGGATTTGCTCTTTTGATGTTCCAAAATTGTTTGCCGGCAAAAAAGGTCTCGAAGAGCAATGCCAAACGCATTGATCAAGAGGCATAACGCGGTCCGGCGGGCAATTTTGGGGCACCGCAGGCCAGGGTTCTTTTGGGTATGGCTGCGTTGCAATCAGCGCAGGGTAGGCCGCACCCCTTTGCTAATCGCGCCTTGAGCAAATTTCGTTTTATCGGAACCGGTTAAACAAAAATGCGTGAATGAAACCAGAAAAGGTGCGCGTTACCGCTGTTTGGATTGAACGCGAAACGTCAGCTATATCATCCGGCGTTAATTCTCATTCCCATTCCATCTGCTCGAAAACACGGCCTGCATTTCTGGTTGCAAGCTGTTCAAAAGTATCGAGATGTCTGAAAGCTTCCTGATCAACATAATAAGCTTTCTCCAGGCCGCCACCGTTGTCGATGTGCTCAGCGATTTTTGCGCGAAGATGTGTGAGATAATCCTTCGTGTACCGGCGTACCTGAGCCATATTGGTCGGATGACCATGACCGGGAATAACATAGACAGCGCCCAGAGCTTCGAATTCACCATCCCAAGTTTCAAGCCATGATGCTGTGTCTGTTTCCTCAAAAACTGGAAGCAGCCGCTCATGAAATGCCATATCTCCGGCAATGACCAGTTTGTGTTGAGGCAACCAGACCGAAATGTCGCCGGGACTGTGTGCTGGTCCCAAATACCGCACTTCAATCAAGAATGCTCCCAATGCAATGGTTTTGCTGCCACTGAATTTTTCAGTTGGCAGTGTTACCAGCGTTTTTTCTGCCCGCTCTTTCAAAATACGCTGATGGCGGTCCAGCGAATCATAGCCCTTTTTCTCAAAGTCCTGGGCTGCATCTTCATGCGCCAAAATTGGCACTTTCTGTTCCACCCAATAGCTGTTCCCCAGCATCGCATGACCTTGACCATTTTCATTTACGACCAGTTTGACCGGCTGATCCGTTATGATTTTGATTTCGTGGTGAAGTGCTTTCGCCAGATTGTACGCCGCGCCACCATTAACGACGATCACGCCGTCACCCGTCACGATAAACGACAGATTGTTGTTATGGCCGTAATTCTCGTAGGTGGGAGGCGAAGTAGCACCAATTGCAGACCAAACATTTGGTATTACCTCGACCGGCTTTGAATACAGTGGGGATTGAGGGTATTGGTCAGGAATATCTTCACTGGCGTAGCCAACGTCAACAAGGCAACAGCAAAGAGCCAAAAAGAACATCATGCGGGACATTTTGGAACTCCAGTATGCAGATGACCGGGGATCCCCGGTCATCTGGTGTCTTTTAACCGAACATGTCAGAAGTAATACCGGAGTACCATCCCTCAGACTCTTCATAAGTTGATTTGCGAAGTGCTGAATCTTCGCCGGTTTTGGATATGAATTTGTCAACTACTTCGATCTTTTCAGCGCCAGCCTTGTAGTTTGCGCCTACCTTCACGCCGTCATCTGTGGCAATCAAACTCCAACATGTATTTGAGAAGCGCGGATCAAAGACTTTTGATCCTGTGAGTTCCCCACGGATAGCATTTGCAGCAACTTTCGCCTGACTGTTGGCAGAGAAGCCGGATTTAGGCATGGCCGAAGCAACTGACGCATCGCCTAAAACGTGAATGTTTGGATCTGCTTTAGATGCCATGGTGGCCGGAACGATTGGTGCCCAATCACCGTCTGTTACACCTGCGGTATGCGCAATGCCACCGGCTTTTTGTCCAGGAACGACAGAAGCCGCATCTGCTTTAAAGGTATCAGATTCAGTTTTGATCTCCAGCGTCTCAGGATTTACACTTTTGATACCGCCGTGGAAGTCTGAACCGATCCACTCGATCATGCCGTCATAGTATGTTTCCCAACCATCCTGGAACAAGGCCTGCTTTGAAAACTTTTCTTTCGGATCGAGTACCAGAATTTTTGCAGTTGGGTTTTTCTGCTTCAAAATGTGCGCAATCATAGAAACACGCTCATATGGCCCTGGCGGACAACGATAAGGGTTCGGCGGCGGAACCATTACAAATGTCCCACCTTCCTTCATGCTCTCAACTTGTGCCTTGATGAGTTGAACCTGGCTTCCAGATTTCCAACCGTGCGGCATGGTATCTTGTGCGTCCACGGAATAGCCAGGAACACTGTCATACTTCATATCAATGCCGGGCGAGAGAACAAGTTTGTCATAACCAATAGTCGCTCCAGAAGCGAGTTTGACCTGCTTTCCTGCACCATCAACACTCATGGCCCAATCATGGACAACGTTTACGCCGTGGTTTATCGCGAGGCCGTCATAAGTATGGCCAATCGATGCGTAGTCGCGGAAGCCACCAAGATAGAGATTTGAGAAAAAGCAGGTATAATATTGTTTACTCGCTTCAATCAGGGTGACGTCTATGGCGCCCTTACTGTCTTTGGCGATGTAGCGGGCCGCAGTTGCACCTCCCGCGCCGCCGCCAACCACGACAACCCGAGGCCTGGCCTGGCCAAAGCTAATTGCCGGCATCGCAAGGCTGGATGCAACAGCACCAGTTCCCGCCATGAACGTTCTACGTTTTAAATTTGTCATCTTTCATTCCTCCCTTAGTTGGCTGCTACTCTCGTTTGAGAGAGCCAAAATAGGCGGCGAGTGCCGCCATCTCTTCATCACCAAGACGTTTGGTGACAGTTTGCATAACCGGGTTTTCAAAGCGCCCCGTTTTGTATTGATAGAGCGCATCAACAAAATTTTCTTTGGGCCAGCCAACAATGGACGGGATACCGTCATCGTCACCACTCATCTTGTGGCAGGTTACACACTCGCCCGATAAGTATTCGCCATATTCAGGATCGCCTGTTATCGCGGCAGCACTGGCGCCAAGCAGTGTGATTTCAGTGTTGTTCGCATCTGCCTTTTCTGACAACTCCTTGCCATCCGCACCGAAATGGAAGAGCCAGGAGACAAGGTTGCGGCGTTCTTCATCTTCTCTAATGCCAACAAAACTCATTCTCGTGCCTTTAAGAAAAGATTTCGGCTTTTTCAGGAATTGGTCAAGAGTTTCAACTTTCCAGACGTTACCGGCTTTGCCTGCTTCACTTACTGTTGGCGAATATCTATAGTACAGGGCGCTACCGAGCAGGCGACCTTCCAGCCCGTTGAGTTGGGGTCCTACTTTGTTTCCTGCACCCGGGCCAATTTCATGGCATGCCCTACACTTCTTGAAACTTTGCTTTGCTTGTTCATTGTCGAACGCAAAAGATGCCGTTTCAGATAAACCGATAACCGCGCCACTTACCACGAAAAAAATGGTCTTGATGAACCGTTTTGAAATCGAGGCAAAACTGTCGCTGGAGAAACTATGCAAGAATGCCTTCTCCCTCCTTTTCAATTACATCCGGTGCGTTGTAACGCAATTGTCAGTGTACGTTCAACATCCAGATAAAGCGGCAAATCCTGTATGGCTCCAAACCTGAATCATTGCCGTTGTCAGTCAGTTGCGTTCCCACGTTTGATACGCGAAACATTCAAATTATTATATATATTTTCCTCTGCGTCAACCGAAACAGGTTGGAAACTCGGGGGATCGCATGAATCTTGATTGTGGTTTGCCGGGAGCGTGATTGTCTGGTTCAAGGTTTCCATACTTGTAGTCTGGAGGACAGTACCTTGAAAAAAGCGGGCGGGAATAATCGCTTCCTCCTTCAAATCCCCGGCACATAACATTCATGCGATTCCTCTACTCACTCATCGCGGTGATGATCATCGGTGCGGGTCTCGACAAAACCGGCATGATGAGTTGTGTCGCAGCACTTTCCCGGTGCACTTAAAAATTCGTACCCTTGGAGATTGCAATCAAACAGACAATCAAACATATTATGTTTTTTGAATATTTAGCGAAGCTACCGGGGTTATTATGAAGAAAACTATTCTGGCGCGTCTTTCGACGATCCGGCCGGAAGGCATGCGGATGGACCTTATAACTTCCGGCATGATCAGCGACCAAAACATCACGATTGACGAGGGCAAATTCGTTGTTTCAGTCAACATACCTGAAAAATATGACGGCAACCTTGAATATCTGGAAAACCAGATCGAAGAACGCCTCGAGGGGTTGGAGGAAATCAAGAAACTTTTGGTTGTGATGACCTCCGACAGGCCGATGCCAAAAACACCAGAGCCTCCACGCTTGAAGAAGCGACCTACAAAAGCGCCCGGCCGTGACATGCGTCCGGCAGGTGCAGCGGTTCCGGGGATTCGGACCATCATTGCCGTCGCTTCAGGAAAGGGGGGAGTTGGAAAATCTACCACGGCGGTCAACCTTGCCTTGGGCCTTAAGTCCCTAGGACTGAAAACAGGATTGTTGGATGCGGATATATATGGCCCGTCCTTACCCAGACTAATGAATATCACTGAACGACCGGAAATTCGCGGAGAACGGATTATTCCGATCGAGCAGTATGGTATCCAAACCATGTCGATGGGTTTCTTGATGGAGGAGGAAAACCCGGTGATCTGGCGTGGCCCAATGATCGTGTCAGCGCTGATGCAATTGACCCGTGAAGTAGACTGGGGCGAACTTGATGTTCTGGTTCTCGATATGCCTCCGGGAACAGGAGACGCACAGCTAACCATGGCACAACAGGTGCCGCTGCAGGGTGTGGTGATCGTCTCAACCCCTCAGGATCTGGCGCTGGTCGATGCTCGTAAGGGACTGAACATGTTTAAAAACGTGGATGTGCCAATCCTGGGTATTTTGGAGAACATGTCCGTTTTTCTATGCCCCCATTGCGGCAAGCCATCCAATATTTTCGGGCATGGTGGTGCAAGGGATGACGCCAAAAAACTAGGCGTACCGTTCCTTGGAGAAATCCCCCTTCACATGGAAATACGCGAAACCTCAGATCAAGGCACACCAGTTGTTGTATCAAAACCAGATAGCCTCCATGCAGCAGCATACAAAAAGGTTGCGCTAAACATTGCCGCAAGACTGTTTCCCGAAGAGGACATTGACTAGTGTGGTGGATCATAAGTTCGCTTCATTATTGGCAGCAGGTTCTCAAAGCGAACTTTGATCCAAAACCACACTAGAATCTAATATTTGCTAGTGTCCCTTTGAATCTAAAGTTCGTTTGGGATGCGCTTATAAATGAGACGAACTTTAGATTCTGGACACTAAGGTCTGTTGACAATTACCGGGTGGCGATCACTACTGCTACGAGATTGATGTTTGCAATGAAACTTGTATCAGTCTTGTCGTATCTTGTTGCAATTCCTCGGAATTCCTTGATTTTGGCGAAATAGTTTTCGACCAGATGCCGCCACTTGTACATTTCCTTGTCGTATTCGAATTGGATTTTACGGTTTGAACGCGGGGGGATCACGGCGGTGGCTCCACGATTGTTCAATTCTTCACGCAGCCAGTTTGCATCAAAGGCCTTGTCTGCCAGCAAAGCATCAAAACATATGCCCTCAATGAGGGGTCTCACCCCGACGATATCATTGCGTTGACCGGGTTGTACGACAAACCGCACCAGATTACCCAATCCATCGACAAGCGCCACTATTTTGGTTGTCAGGCCGCCTTTGGAGCGCCCGATGGCCTGATTTTGAGTCCCCCTTTTGCGCCACTTGCCTTCTGGTGAACGGATATGATTGTGCCATCAATCATCGCATACTCAAAATCTGGATCATCACATAACGCATTGAATAACTTATCAAACACGCCTTTCTTCGCCCAACGGCGAAAACGCTGGAAGGTCGTGTTCCAATCACCCAGACAGGGTGGTAAATCACGCCACGGTGAGCCGGTGCGAACGCGCCATAAGACCGCTTCCATAAATGCTCGGTTATCTTTTGCAGTCACACCACAATCCGTTGACTTGCCTGGAAGTAAATCTTCCATAACAGACCACAATGCATCACTTATAACCAGACGATCTTCGCGCATTCAAATCTCCTCAAAAAGGAGTATGAATCATATTCGGTGCCGTTTGGGAATCCTAATTGTCAACAGACCTTAGGGTCTGTTGACGTTCAGGTGAGGGATTCCTTTTTAGCATAAAAACTGATTCAAGACTGGAAAAGGAGAACGGTCTTGATTCGCAAAATTTTGAAAGATGAACAGTGGGAACGCATTGCAGCGCATTGCTGTGGCAAAGCGGGCGATCCGGGGCAAACGGGCGGCAATGCGCGCGAGTTTGTTGAGGCGGTGTTGTGGATTGCCCGCACAGGGTCGCCGTGGCGCGATCTGCCTGCAGAATTTGGTGCCTGGAACTCTGTTTTCAAGCGCTTCCGCCGATGGGTAAACAATGGTGCATTTGAACGTATATTCAATAACTTAACCCAGGACGAGCTTGATCTGGAATATGTCATGGTTGATGGCTCCATTGTTAAGGTTCATCGCCATGGAATGGGCGCAAAAGGGGGACTCTCAATCAGGCCATAGGTAAATCCCGGGGTGGCATGTCGACGAAAATACTGGCGCTTGTCGATGGATTGGGAAATCTGGCGCGGTTTTCGATCCTGCCGGGTCAGCGTGGCGAGACAATGGGCGTTGCGAATTTGATTGAGGGCATTGAGTGCGGTGCTTTTCTTGGCGACAAGGCCTATGATGCGGACTGGCTGCGCGAATTGCTTGAAAGCCGGGATATCGAAGCCGTCATTCCGGCAAGAAGGGGAAGAAAATCTCCGGCATTGCATGACGAGGAAAAATACAAATGGCGGCATCTTGTCGAAAACTACTTTCAGAAACTCAAGGAATTCAAGCGCATAGCCATGCGTTCAGAAAAAACCGACGAGAGCTTCTGTGCTATGATCTATCTGGCTGCAACAGCTATCGCAATCAGATGAACGTAAAGACCACTAGCAAGGTATTGTTTTCTAGTGGATTTTAAGATTCAAATATTTGGATGAGAGGTCTCGGAAAACGGGTTCCAAATGTTTGAATCAATCCACTAGTGCTTCGGTGATCACCACCCGACCCTCACGGTATCTCGCATTTGACCGGAAAGCTTTAAAGGACCATCTGGAAAAGAACCCGGAGGTTCGCCATGCGCTGGAAGCAAGTTTCAACCGCAACCTGGTTGAGAAGCTTGCAAAAACAAATGTGCGAAACACAGGTCTGAACACGGAATAGGTAGCCATCTCCTTGCACCACCTGCCGGTTCGCAGTAAAGCCTTGCCATGAGCGCACAGACCCAATCCATCCTCATCATAGATTTCGGTTCTCAGGTTACCCAACTGATCGCACGGCGGGTTCGCGAAACTGGCGTATATTGCGAAATTGTTCCTTTCAATTCAGCCTCTGAACGTTTCGCCCGGATCAACCCGGAGGCGGTAATTTTCTCAGGCGGACCGGCATCTGTACCTGAAGAGGGAAGCCCACGCGCACCAGATGAAATACTTGATTCAGGCCTTCCTATCCTGGCAATTTGCTATGGCCAGCAAACCCTTTGCGCTCAACTTGGCGGCAGGGTTGAAGGTGGACACCACCGCGAATTCGGGCAGGCGGATATCGAAATTCTCAAAGAGAGCCCGCTCTTTGAGGGGGTCTGGGAAACCGGAAAACAGTATTCGGTCTGGATGAGCCATGGAGATCGGGTAACCGAATTACCTGACGGTTTTGAGGTGGTGGCTACCTCTCCCAATGCGCCTTGTGCCATTGCGGTCAATGAAGAACGTAAATATTACACCACCATGTTCCACCCGGAAGTTGTTCATACACCGGGGGGCGCGAAGGTAATCTCCAATTTCGTTCACAAGATTGCGGGCCTCAAGGGTGATTGGACAATGGCTGCTTATCGCGATCAGGCAGTTGAAGAAATCCGCAAACAAGTAGGCGACAAGCGTGTTATTTGCGGTCTATCCGGCGGCGTGGATTCATCCGTCGCCGCACTGCTCATTCATGAGGCGGTTGGTGAACAGCTCACCTGCATTCTGGTTGATCATGGCCTTATGAGACTGAATGAGGTGGAAGAAGTTGTTTCGATGTTCCGTGAACATTACAATATCCCGCTTGTCCACGTGGACGCGGCAGATACTTTCATCTCCGCACTCGAAGGTGAGGCTGACCCGGAGGCAAAGCGCAAAATCATCGGGAAACTCTTCATTGATGTTTTTGAAGATGAGGCAAAAAAGCTCGGCGGCGCAAATTTTCTGGCCCAGGGTACGCTCTACCCGGATGTGATCGAAAGCGTTTCCTTCACTGGCGGTCCATCCGTCACGATCAAAAGCCACCACAATGTCGGTGGCTTGCCTGAGCGCATGAACATGGCATTGGTCGAGCCGCTTCGGGAACTTTTCAAGGATGAGGTGCGTGATCTTGGCCGTGAATTGGGATTGCCGGACAAGTTCGTCGGGCGTCATCCCTTTCCGGGTCCAGGCCTTGCCATCCGTTGCCCGGGCGGCATTACCCGGGGCAAGCTCGAAATTCTGCGTCAAGCCGATGCGGTCTATCTTGATGAAATCCGCAAGGCCGGTCTCTATGATGAAATCTGGCAGGCGTTTGCGGTTTTGCTCCCGGTCCAAACCGTTGGTGTCATGGGTGACGGACGAACCTATGAATTTGTCTGTGCCCTTCGTGCGGTGACATCTGTAGATGGTATGACCGCTGATTTCTTTCCCTATGACATGAAGTTTTTAGGCAAGGCCGCCACACGGATTATCAACGAAGTCCGAGGCATCAACCGGGTTGTCTATGATGTGACATCGAAGCCACCGGGCACAATTGAGTGGGAGTGATAATGGCCTCAAGGCAACATCGTTGGTTGAGATGAATTGAACCAGTGGATCAGTTCAAATGATGAACGCGTCGAGCCAAGGCGAAACGCAAGCGGTGTAATACCCGGGCTGTTTGGTTGACCCTTTTATGGCGCTGGTATGCGAGCGCAAAGCGAGCCGGGCTTATGCCCGTCCCACGTGGAGGCGTTTGGCAAAGCCAAACTGCCGTGCGCACAAACAAATACCAATCGGTCATTTCAAATGACCGTTGGTGTAAAGCGGCGAATGCCTGTGATGCGTGTCGTTGAGAAGTTACTTCAGCAGATTTCTGCAGAATGAGTTCCTACTGAACTGCAAAACCAATCTATTCGGTTTTCACAAACACGAGTTCAGCAATGTTGCCGTGCTCATAGACCCATGCTTCGCGGTCTCCTTTGAAGATGCGACGGTCGGGCGGGCAAACTTCAGGGTTGAGATCGGCGATATCCAGTAGAATATCATCCATCTGCTCGGCAAATTCATTTGCCGCTACAGCACTCAATAGATTGTTGAGATGTTCTTGTTCTTCATCACGACGGTCGGCCATGGTTGGCGTACTCCATACGAATCGCTTTCTGTACACACAGTTTGAAAGATCGAGGTAAGGGATCGGTTAAGGAAAGCTTGTTAAATCGTTAATCCTGATTTGGCGAGCAAAGCTGGGTTACGATCGCCGGGCATGAAATCAGGGCGTTTAAAATAAAACCGGATTTTGGGGAGGGAAGTATAGTCCCCCCGGCAAGGGGCGTTGACCGGGAGGACTATCTCCGGTTCCGCACCGTATGGGTTAATGTGGAACCGAAGTTACTCCTGTAATCTAGCCACGCGACCGCCGGAGGTCTGTGTGGAATCACACACAAGGTCACGCTGATTTCAATTTTTGGTGAATAAAGGACTTGGCAATTAACATTGCTGAGAACGCGGTGATGATGAAAAAGAAAATAATCCCTAATTAGGCACTTTAGACAGGTTATGTTATTTTCGCGCATGCTTGGAGAGAATCGCTACACACAGATGAGTTTGCTTGAATTTCAGGATAGATTTCCAACAGAGCAGGTTTGCCTGGATTATCTGATAAAAATGAGATGGCCGGAAGGTGTCGGTTGTTCGGATTGTGAAGACAGCAAATTGGATTACATCAAGACTCGCAGAGCTTTTGAATGCCGTAGTTGCCGCAAGCAAATTTATGTAACAGCCGGTACGATCTTTCATAAAAGCCGCGTTGCGCAACGCAAGTGGTTTTGGGCTATTTTTCTGATGGCGACATCAAAAAAGGGCGTTTGCATGCGGTATTTGCAAAAACAATTGGGCATAGGTTCGTATCGCACATCGTGGCTGATGGGCCACAAAATTCGCCAAGCCATGATCCAGCGCAATGATTTGTATACGTTGAATGGCACGGTCGAAGCCGATGAAATTTTTATTGGTGGCAGGCAATCCTTGGATGAACGCCGCAAAACGGGCAGTAACAAGATCACCGTTCCTGATTGCCGTCCAAGAAAACACTGATGGCGGACCGCGCTTTTTGTCTTTTGAAGAACTGGAGGCAATTTATGAGCAGCATGTTGTGCCTGCCATCAAGAAACATATTGAACCGGGAAGCACCATAAAGTCGGATGGAGACGGTGTCTATGTGAAAGCGTCAAAACAAGGATATGAGCACGACCGATCGGTTGCTTTGAAAGAGCCCGAGCAAACCTGCGAACATCTCAAATGGGTCAACACCATTACATCGAACCTGAAACGTTATCTTCTTTCAACCCATCATGGTGTGTTTCCAAAATACCGCAAAGCATTTCTGGCCGAGTTTGCCTATCGCTTTAACCGGAGATATTGGCCCTATCAGGCGTTCGACAGATTGCTTTTTGCATGCATTCATGCACATCCTGTCCCCTTACCTGTACTACGTGCCTAATCAGACAACACCCAGTTGAACCCGTGCCGGAAATTCTCCTCTACGTTCCATGCGCCAGATAGTTGTGCGGGAAAGGCCAGTTAGCTCAGTCACTTCCTTTATGCGCGAAATTTCGCTCAGGCTGGTCGGCTGGAGGACCCGATTGGATTTTTCGCTCGGAGGTATTATCGATCAGATATTCCAAGAAGCTGGTAGCCGAAGAATTGCCTCTCACCACCGGGCATATTGATAAAACCAATTTTGCTTTTGGAAACCAGTTTTTCAACATCTTCTGTTTGGCAACGCAGGAATAAAGAAGCTTCATTCACGGAAAACCGTTGCCACACGGAAATGCCCATTGCGTCGGCAATTTCTTTCTGGCTATTTGAAAACAGTTTACACATAGCTTGTATCAATAAAGCCGCTATGATATTTACAAAACAGTTTTCAAGAACTGCAGAAAATAAAAGTGAAATACATGTCAGATACTGCCCACATATCTCGCAATGGTGACGGTTCGTTGCGCCATCGTGTTGATGAATATCTGGCTACCGTTGATGCGTATAACAACGTGCAACACAGCAAAAAATATATGAACGATCCAGAATGGTCAGAAACGCTTGGCCACATGGAAGACATAGAACAGGCTGAAAATATTCTCGAGCAGAGCCTCTCTCATTTCACCGACCTGATTGACCAGCAGGATTTGAAATTGGCTTTGTCACAAGGTTTCATGACAGAAGAGCAGGCCAGGAATTTTCAAAAACCAAAGTGCAGATGGAATTTGAGAGCCAGACAAGAAAATCAAGTCAGTCACAGACTGGCAATTTTGGACACAAGAAATGAAATTCTATCCGTTGAGTTATTGATAAGCTGAGATGCAAAAAAGTTATCTGTTTTCTGTTATTATATTGTGTTTTGCTACCGGGTGCAGCTCAACCAATCAAAACAATAAGCCATCTGTGACGACGCAGCAAACACAGGCTCAAACAAAATCTGGTGACGAATTGAAAGAGTTAGCTGGCTTGAAGCCCGGGCACATACCAAGCGATAATTGGTGTAGATTTCGGTGAAAAGTATTCAATCCATTATGAAAAAGACAAGCTCACAGAAACCGAACTCTTGGACGCAGCAAAACGGATTTGTGGCGACCAATATCGTCAAGCTACTTTTATTCTCCAACGAAGTTTTTGTGCCTAAATTTTCGGAACTTGACCCGAACGATTGGGAGTATAAGTTCGCTTGTCGTTAATGGTCATTTTGGGGGGACTTTCATTTTACTGGCACAACATCAATCAAAGCCATTGGATTGTATCGCTGCCACTCGCTGTAAAGAACCGCCCTCGGTATTATCGCGAATGTCAGATAGGTGAACACGCGCCAAGTGCAAGAGGACCAAAGCGCCCTTCAACGCTTCGGGTAGAGTTGAATTATTTCAAAATGCTCACGCCGGGCTGTAAGAGCCTGATTTAAAAGTTGTTGAGTGATATCAGCGGTTTGTGATTCATTCGGATTGATTATGATTCGAAGGAGATCACCATGGCCTGGACTGATATCACCCGCCGCCACGAACGGGTGGCAGACCACGCACAACAGATATGCGTGAGATTTTCAATGCCATTTTGTATATCGCCCAAGGTGGGATTCCATGGCGCATGCTGCCCAAAGACTTTGCACCGCCGTCCACTGTGCGCGGTTATTTCTACCAGTGGCGTCATGATGGCACATTGAGGTTGATGAACTTTGCACTGGTGCAAATGGCGCGCGAACTTGAGAACAAGGAACCTTGCCCAAGTGCCGGTGTGATTGACAGCCAAAGCGTCAAAACCACAGAAAGCGGCGGGGTTTGCGGCTATGATGCAGGCAAAAAGATCAAAGGCCGCAAACGCCATATTGTGACAGATACGAATGGTTTTCTTGTTGGGCTGGTGTGTGCAATGAGGCCAATATACAGGACCGTGACGGGGCTGTGCGTGTGCTGGATTCCATCAGGCGTTTCTATCCTTTTCTGCGGCATGTATTTGCAGATGGTGGTTATCGTGGTCCAAAGCTGCGCAAAGCAATGACAAGAGAATGGACAATCCAAATCGTCAGCCGCTCTGACACTGCTAAAGGCTTCGAAGTCATTCCCAAACGCTGGGTGGTCGAGCGCACCTTCGCTTGGTTGGGCAGGTCGCGTAGACTGGCAAAGGATTGGGAAAAATCAATCGAAAGCTCAACCGCATGGACATTGATCGCCCACATCCGCATTCTCATCAGACGAATTGCAAGGCATTGTTATGTTGAATAAACTTTTGAATCAGACTCTAAGATATACGGCACTGAGCGCGAGTTTGGGTGCTGTATCGATCTTTGCTCTGACGATGGTAGGAACTTGGGCTAATTTTTTGACCAGCCCTACAATCGAACAGTTGTATCAGTTCAAATTAGAGTTGGCATATTTGGTCGTCATAGCAGGTGTTATAGCCGTCTTCAGCTGGAACAATGGCATCCGGATGCTTGGTCCCATAAATGGTGTCCTATTCATCAATCTGGTTCCTATAACGGCTCTCATATTCGGTTGGTGGAAAGGACACGTCTTCTATGAGGTCGAACTTTTGGGCGGTGCGATCACTGTTGCTGCTTTGATATTCAACAATCTGAATGAGAGAGGCGTGTTCAAGAATCTACGATTTTCCTCGAGACAGGGGGATACTCAAATAATGACTTATTCTTCTTGAATTTTTCATAGAAGTAGTTGGCTACGATCTTAACGCGCGGGACGCCATTAAGGGTACTGCGCATTGCTATCCACATCTCTCTGATTGGAGTTGGTTCTTGAACAAGAACCTGCTTCAACTGATCGGTATCGGAAATTAAATAGAAAGGGAGCAACCCAAACCCAAGGCCCTGCTGAATCGCCAATTTATAGCCGGATAAAGAATTTGTCCGGATCATTGTTGGATTGTCTGGAAAGTTTTTATTCATCCACTTGCTTTCGGGCAGATCAGAATAGTCTGAAGTGTATTCCACTTTCGGGAGGTCGTTCAACATCTCTGATGCTATCGACGATGAGGCAAACAGGAACGGTGACTTGTTACTGCCCGTTTTGCGGCGTTCATCCAAGGATTGCCTGCCACCAATAAAAATTTCATCGGCTTCGACCGTGCCATTCAACGTATACAAATCATTGTGCTGGATCATGGCTTGGCGAATTTTGTGGCCCATCAGCCACGATGTACGATACGAACCTATGCCCAATTGTTTTTGCAAATACCGCATGCAAACGCCCTTTTTTGATGTCGCCATCAGAAAAATAGCCCAAAACCACTTGCGTTGCGCAACGCGGCTTTTATGAAAGATCGTACCGGCTGTTACATAAATTTGCTTGCGGCAACTACGGTATTCAAAAGCTCTGCGAGTCTTGATGTAATCCAATTTGCTGTCTTCACAATCCGAACAACCGACACCTTCCGGCCATCTCATCTTTATCAGATAATCCAGGCAAACCTGCTCTGTTGGAAATCTATCCTGAAATTCAAGCAAACTCATCTGTGTGTGTAGCGATTCCCTCCAAGCATGCGCGAAAATAACATAACCTGTCTAAAGTGCCTAATCAGATGTTTTCTCACCCATTTATCGCAGCCGCATGCCTTTGCCCCAGGAAAGGTGTCGCAAATTTCTTGTGCTGCAAAAACACCACAGCGCAATCCGCGCCTGTTCCTGTGGCAAATTTCAGGCGGTCAAGCGGTTCATATTAAATAAAAGATGCTCTAATCAACCGCTCAGGTCTGATCGGTGTATCCCTTGAGGTCACCGTTGATCACATAGCGCAAGATCTCGACGATCTCATCTGCAGTTTCCGTCACCGCCAGTGCAGCAGCATCAACTTCCTTCAAAGCATGTTGATGATCCGCACCGTGCATGACGATTACAGGCTTGCCCAAGGCGGATGCAAAGCCTGCATCAAATGCAGCATTCCACTGCTTGTATTTTTCGCCAAACCGAACGACCACAATATCAGCTTCGGAAATCAGCGAGCGCGTTCGAATGGCATTAATCTGCGCGCTCTTGTGGTCGTGCCAATACTTGTTGGATTCCGCTCCGAGGATCGCCACACCGCAATCATCGGATGCCTCGTGGTGGGTTACCGGACGAGCAGTGGTTACAGGAAGTTCAGCCGCCTTGCAGCCAGCTTCAATCTGCTCGCGCCAGTCAGTATGAATTTCTCCAGAGAGATAAAGTTTCCATATTTTCATACGCTCATCCTATCCTGAAATTTTGGAAAAATCAGCCACGGTGGACGTTGCCGCACGAATGCGGGCAAGCAGCGCCAGACGATTGGCGCGGATCAAATCATCATCATCATTGACCATGACATCTTCAAAAAAGGCATCAACCGGCACTCGCAATGTCGCGAGTGCCGTCATTGCGTCTTCGAAGTTTTCTCCCGAAACGGCATCTTCGGCATCTTTTACAGCACTATCGATTGCCGCGTTGAGTACTTTTTCCGCCTCCACGTTCAAAAGGTTAGGCGAAACGGCATCAGCGATTTTCGTACCCTTCTTTTCTTCCGCGGCCAGAATATTGGCCGCACGTTTATAGCCCGCAAGCAGGTTTTGGCCTTCTTCAGAATCGATGAGCTTCTGGAGCGCTTCCGCTTTGCGAGAGATAATCAGAAGATCATCATTGTTTTCTTCCGCCTGCGCCTTTGCGCCTGTGTCCTTTCGTGCATTGGCGCCGTTGTTAGTTGCCTCGTCTTGCGCTGCCACGGCGGGACTGCTCAATACCGCATCGATGAGATCGTGGCGGATACCCTTGTCCCGCAGGTAAACCTTGAGGCGATCATGGAAGAAAGAGAGGAGATCTCTAACAGGGTCTTCCACGAATGCATCGAGATCAAACGGTTGATCAGTAGGTTCTTGAGAACTTTCTGTTTGAGGTTTCAAATTGCGCAACGCATATTGGCTGACCCGCCAAACTGGAAGCCTGACCCCATTTTCCAGAACTAACCGGATCACACCCAGAGCCGCACGTCGCAGTGCGTAAGGATCTTTGGAACCCGTCGGCTTTTCATCGATTGCCCAGAACCCCACAAGCGTGTCGAGTTTATCGGCCAGTGCAGCCGTCACCGACACCGGATCGCGCGGCACATCATCGGACGGTCCAAGCGGGGAATAATGCTCCTGAATAGCAAGCGCAACTGATGCATCAAGCCCACTTTTCTCCGCATAAATACGGCCGATCTTGCCTTGGACTTCGGCAAACTCATAGACCATTGCAGAATTAAGATCAGCCTTACACAGGCGGGCTGCTTCTTTGGCCTTTTCAGGGTCTGCACCGACAATCGGCGCCAGCTCTTCAGCCAGCGCTACAATTCGTTCGACCCGCTCGCCCTGTGTTCCAAGTTTGGCATGGAAGGTAACCGCGTCGAGCTTTTTGAGCCACGGTTCAAACCCTTCATCAGAATTGATCTGGTGCAGATCACTCTCCCAGAAAAATTTGGCATCTGACAATCGGGCATTCACAACCTTGGCGTTGCCTCGTGCGACTTCTGCACCGCCGTCTGACGGAATGATGTTGGAGACGAGGAGGAAGTTGTTGGTCAACTCATCAGTTCCAGACTTGCGCGTCACAAAGCATTTCTGGTTCTCACGGATGGTCAGCTGGATCACCTCAGCCGGAATATCCAGAAACTCCTCCTCGAACCCGCCCATCAAAACCGTTGGCCATTCGATCAGTCCTGAGACTTCTTCCAGAAGCTTTTCGTCCTCAACCAGTTCAAGACCGCTTGCAAAAGCAAGGTTCTTCGCCTCGGTTGCAATTGTGTTCTTGCGGGTTTCCGCATCCAGCATTACGCGCGCTTTTTCGAGCTTTGTCGCATAGTCATCGAAATGACTAACCGGGAAGCTGTCCGGTGCCATAAAGCGATGCCCACGGGTTTCACTGCCTGCCTGAATGCCGTCCACCTCAAAGGGAACCACATCCATCTGTTCGGTTTCGGGTCCAAAAATACAAAGAATTGATTGCAGCGGTCGCACCCACTTCAGACTGCCGCTATCCGCAGAGCTTGCGCCCCACCGCATCGATTTCGGCCAGGAAAATCCTTTGATGATACCCGGCAAAACTTCAGCGATAATGTCACTTGCCTCGCGGCCCGGCTTTTCAATGACCGCGACGTAGAAATCACCCTTCCTGGGATCGTTGCGCACTTCTGCCTGATCGATTGAAGAAAGCCCTGCCCCGCGCAAGAAACCTTCAACCGCCCTTTCCGGCGCATCGGTTCGTGGCCCCTTCCGCTCTTCACGGATATCTGCAGAACGTGCCGTTAAGCCGCGCAGATCAAGCACTAAACGGCGCGGTGTCCAGTATTCTTTCGCCCCCGCATAGGTGAGACCCGCATCGACCAGGGCATTGGTTACGACCGAGCGCAAATCTCCCGCAGCTTTTCGCTGAAAGCGGGATGGAATTTCCTCACAGAAGAGTTCTAAAAGAAGGTCTGGCATGGATCGAATCTACACGTAAAATGTTCCTGTCGCCGCAATAGCAAGCAACGACGACTGTGTCACCTGCCATCAGGGCGGAGTGACAAGATTGATTTCAGTGTTCTGCTGTGTTCGAGACCGGCTTGTTGTGGCTGCCATCGCACAACGGTGCCTTGTCTGTCTGTTTGCATGCGCAGAAAAATACACGCTTGCTTTCTTCTGCTTCCCATTTCAATGGCGCAAAGGAACTGCCTTTGTGTGAGCCGTCGCAAAAGGGCTGATTGCCCGATTCTCCGCAGGTACACCAAAAATAGGACTTTCCCTGCTCAACCTCCACCGCAATAGGCGATGGCTGCGCTATTTTGCCTTTCATGAGATTATCCTTTTCCCTGTCCTCGTTTTAAATGCTCATCAAGCCTTGCCATGATCTCTACAAAGTTGCAGGGCATGTGCCGATAGTCGAGTTGGTTGGCCAGAATCGCGTCCCAGCCATCCTTACACGCACCCGGCGATCCAGGCAGGCAAAATACAAAGGTTGAACCAACCAGACCGCCAGTTGCACGGGACTGGATGGTAGAGGTACCTATCTTGTCGTAGCTGATGCGGTGGAACACTTCAGAAAAACCATCCATGCGTTTTTCAAACAGCGGCTCAACTGCATCAGGTGTTACATCGCGACCCGTAAAACCTGTCCCGCCGGTTGTGATCACCACATCAATAGCAGTATCTGAAACCCAGTTTTTGATCTGGGCCTGGATCGCAGGCACATCGTCGGTGACAATTGCCCGGTCCATCAACTTGTGCCCGGCAGCCTCAATGCGATCAGCCAGCGTTTTTCCCGACTTGTCTTCTTCAAGACTACGCGTGTCTGAAACAGTCAGCACTGCAATGCCAACGGGAATAAATGGTCGTTTTTCATCAATGCGCGACATTAGGGTCAGCACCTCTTTTGCAGATACTTTAGGAAACTGTTGTCCTGGTAGCAACACACCACCACTCAGGAAAAGCCTCGCATATGGACGCTCTTGCGGCTTCTGCTTCTTCTCCCGTTTCAAAAATGCCAAAACAGGTAGCCCCGGAACCACTCATCCGCACCAATTCCGGTTGCACCTTCGAAAGAGCATTTAACACCGCGTCAATCTCCGGTGCCAGTTGCTTTGCCGGTAGTTCAAGATCGTTGCGAAGTCCCTTGAGTTCGCAAAGGGATGGAAAATACTCCAGATTGCTTTCGGAAATTGCTTTCTGATCTTTATTCGACAATGCCTTGAAGATTGCAGGCGTGGAAACTTCAACGCCCGGATTCACCAAAACAATCGGAAAGGATTGGGTCTCCTTCAGCGGAGTAATCTGATCACCTATGCCTTGTGCCCGAAGAGGTTGTGCGTGAAGGCACATTTCGACATCTGCCCCCAACGAATGCGCAATTGGCACCAAATCTGCGTCACATCCCCAAAATTCCTGAAGCGCCTGAAGTGTGGCAGCCGCATCCGCTGATCCGCCACCAATACCACTGGCAATCGGCAGGTTTTTTACAAGCCTGATTGAAACTGGCGCTGGCTCACCGCCCGAACGTCTTACGGTTTCTCTGAGTAGAAGTGCTGCTGAAGTTACCAGGTTTTCCCCACCAGATGTCAAATAATCTGAGAAAGGTCCATCAACCGTAACGTCTACGGGGCTGTGCGGATGATGAGGTTTCTGCACCGAAACGAGATCACCATATTCGGCAAAAACTACAACCGTGTCGAGAAGATGGTACCCGTCTTCACGTTGCCCGGTGACATGAAGTGCTAGGTTAATCTTGGCGTGGGCAATGCGTTCTGTCATCAGGGTTAGACCCTTATCATCAAGGAAAACCCTGGCCTATTCTGCGTTGACCTCATCTTTTTCGCCGTGCAGACCTCCAGCCAATTTCTTTTCGATTGCTTCGGGATCTTCCGGTGCTGTCTTGGCTGCAAGGGCGATTTTCCATTGGAAGGTCGCCTCCAACTTGCGGCCAACTTTCCAATATGCATCACCCAGGTGATCATTAATTGTTGGATCCTGCGGCATAAGCTGAACTGCTTTTTCAAGCTCCTGCACCGCTTCTTCATACTGTCCCAAACGGTAATGCGCCCATCCAAGGCTATCAACAATGAACCCGGAACGCGGTCGCAATTCAACCGCCTTGCGTATCATGTCCACCCCCTTATCGAGATTGATACCCTGATCAATCCAGGAGTAGCCGAGATAGTTCAGAACTTCCGGCTGATTTGCTGACAACTCGAGTGACTTCTGGAAATTAGGCTCAGCGTTTTCCCATTCCTTTAACCGCTCATATGCAATGCCACGACGGAAAAACAAATTCCAATGATGCGATTTGGGAACGCCGATAACATTAACAGCTCCATCATAGGCATCAGCTGAATCGCGATATCTCTTTTCGCGATTGTAAATGCCGCCAAGCACCATGTAGCCGGAAAGATCGGTCGGATCAGACTCAATCAAAGCTTTCAGCTCGGAAATCGCCTCCTCCATTTTATCCAACCTCGAAAGATTGTTCGCCACTTCGATCCGGCTAATACGGGAGAAAGGCGAGGTTTCAAGAACCTGCTCATAATAAACGTTTGAACGGTTGTAATCGCCCTGGCGCAAATAGAGTTCAGCCAAACCAACAGAAATTACATCGCTTTCCGGCTCAAGAAAATTCGCTATCTGCAAATAGGATTTCGCAAAGCTTCCTGCACCATCACGACGCAGGGCTGTAGCGATATTATAAAACAACTCGGCAACACCGGCTTGTGGGGAAGAAAGTAAGGGTTTCAGAACTTCCTTTGAAACAAGTTGCGCCTGAATGTCGGCAAACGGTCCATGTTCCGGAATAAGCGAACGACCATATTCCAGGGTTTCAACTGCTCCTTCATGGTCGCCGGATTTGCTGCGGTTGCGAACTTTTGCCTCAACGGCGCGAATGTAAGTCTCGGTCAGAACTGCAATTACCGCCCTGTTATCAATAACGGCCTGGTATTTTTCGGCTGCCAGATCACTTCTCCCGCTGGTATCAGCAATCAGGCCTGCATGATAATCACGCATGACCTCAATCCATTCAGATCCTTTCAAATCATCAAGCATTGCAAGTGCTTCATCCACCTTGCGTTCACCGGCAAGTGACCAGGCAAGGGTAATTTCTCGAAGGGTCTTGTCGAGGTCACCGCCCGCAACATCTTTTAGTGCTGCGGGAACTTTCTTCCACGATCGCTTTTTCAATTCTATTGTCGCCTGGACGAATCCAGCAAGATTAGCGACCGCACCTTTTACTTCCAGATCCCGTAGCAACTTGCCTGCATCGTCAATGCGGCCGTTTGATACATATGCTGTCAACAAGTCTTGTTTCAGATTTTGATTATCAGGATCAATTTGCGTTGCACGCACCAAAAATTCGACCGCTGCTTCATCATCCCGTTCGCTAATCGCAATTCGCGATGCCAGAAAACTTCCCGAAAGCCCTGCTTGCTCAACAGTCTGGTTCATATCTGTGCTGGCAAAACCCAGCGAATGGCTAATCAGGAGCGCACTGGATAGAGTTGTAATTTTTAACGCCTTGGCAAAAATCTTGAGCATTCAGTTTTATCTTTCCTGAAGTTTTATGGGCCTGATCGCGCAACTTTACAAATTGATCTTTAACAATTTACGAATTGAAAGAGTAGCCCATTCAATTCGCGCGGCTTACGCAAAACTCCAGCACTTCTACAAGCGCGTCTTTGTGTTGAGAATCAGGCATGGTTCCCAATGCGTCTTTCGCCATTTCAACATAGTGCCGAGCGCGGCTAATCGTATCGGAAATCGAATCATGTGCTTTCAGCAGGTTTATAGCGCGCAGAAAATTCTCATCGTTTGTTTCTCCATTGACGATCATGCTGTGCCAAAAAACCCGCTCTTCTTCATTGCCGCGACGATAGGCAAGCAATACAGGAAGCGTAACCTTGCCTTCCCGGAAATCATCTCCGGTATTCTTGCCGAGGTCGGCTGAATTTCCACCATAATCCAGTGCATCATCAATAAGCTGGAAAGCAAGACCCAGATTATTGCCATAAGAGCGCAGCGCGCTGATACTGGATGCGTTTTCGCCCGAAATGATGGGGCCAACTTCTGCAGCTGCGGCAAACAGGGCTGCCGTTTTTGAGCGAATAACCTCGAGGTATTCATCTTCTGTGGTTTCAAGGTTCTGCGCTGTTGTTAGCTGCATCACCTCGCCTTCAGCAATGACTGTAGCAGCGTGAGACAGCACATCAAGCGCCTGTAGCGAACCTACCTCAACCATCATACGGAACGCTTGTCCAAGCAGAAAATCTCCAACCAGAACGCTTGCCTCATTGCCCCAGACCATACGGGCTGCAAGCTTGCCTCGACGCATTTCACTTTCATCAACCACATCATCGTGTAAAAGCGTTGCGGTGTGCATGAACTCAACACTTGCAGCAAGTGTTATGTGGTTGTCCCCCTCGTAGCCGCACATCTGGGCCGCCGCGAGCGTGATCATCGGGCGAAGCCGTTTGCCACCTGAATCAATCAAATGCTTCGCCACCTCAGGGATCATCTCAACTTCGGAGCCTGTCTTCGACACGATAAGGGCATTCACCCGCCGCATGTCTTCACGAACCAAATCCATAAGACTGGCTATACTGGCGTTCTCGACTGGCTTCAGGGCTACTACATTTGTGGTCATGACTATTCCGCCTTTAGTTGGAAAATAGGCCGCAAGCATGTTAGGCACAAGGGTAATTTTGGCGCACCCACCAATAGGGTATCCTCTCACTGCAATGTGAACTGGTATGATTATTGAAACACGCCAGATACCGTTATCGTATGGAGTAATTCAAGATGGAAGAACTGGTCGCGACAAACAATCTCGTAACCATCTCTTACATAGAGGCACTCCTTACCGATTCCTCGATTGAGTATGTAATTTTAGACCAGAACATGAGTATTCTGGAAGGTTCGATTGGAATCATACCGCGCAGGATCATGGTTGCCGCAGAAAATTTGGATCGCGCCTCTGTTCTCTTAAGGGATGCAGGGCTGATGAAAGAGCTTTCCAACCAGTTATGAGGCAAGAATGACAAATAGGCTGAGGCGGGAGGTTCCGGGGGCTGGAATGGAAGAAGTGATCATTGATGAAACCACAACAGATGCGTTTCATAGAGACGCATTTCATGTGATCCAGCCAAAAACATCCGGCCATCGAAGCGGCCTTGATGCCCTGTTCCTTGCCGCAGCGGTACCGCAAAATGCCAGTGGTATCCTTGCTGATCTGGGAGCCGGAGCAGGGGTTGCAGGCCTCGCTGCGCTGTGTCTCAATGCGGGCCTTGATTTGCTGGCAATTGAAAAAAACACGCATATGGCTGAGCTTGCGCGAGAAACACTGACGCTTCCTAAAAACAAAAACCTGAATACGCGATCGAAAGTGATCGAAGCTGACATTACTGCTAATGCTGCAGCTCGCGCAAAAGCGGGGTTAGAGGTAGAGAGCGTCGCGCATGCAATCATGAACCCGCCCTATAATCCAATTACCCTTCGCCCGCCTAAAGACCCGATGAAAGCGGAAGCATTCATGATTGGGGAAGGCGGAATTGATGCCTGGTTCAGGACCGCAGCATCGATTATTCGTCCCGGTGGCACTCTCAGCTTGATTTATCGCACCGAACAGCTTGGCGATATTTTGGCCTGTATGCAGGGCAGATTTGGCGGGTTGGAAATACTTCCTTTGCATTCACGCCGCGATGAAGCATCAAAACGACTGATTATACGGGGTACACGGGGTTCACGCGCCCCGCTTGCTTTGCTTCCTGGCTTCGTCATTCATCGAGAAGACGGGAACTTTACCGATGAGGCAGAAAACATCTTTGCCGGAACAGCAAGGCTTTCCGCCCTAAATCTCAGCTAGTGGTCCGTTCGAAACAAATGAGTCCCTTTGCGGCGAACTCTTTATCATTTGTTTCGAACGTAAAGACCACTAGCAAGGTATTGTTTTCTAGTGGATTTTAAGATTCAAATATTTGGATGAGAGGTCTCGGAAAACGGGTTCCAAATGTTTGAATCAATCCACTAGTGGTCCGTTCGAAACAAATGAGTCCCTTTGCGGCGAACTCTTTATCATTTGTTTCGAACGTAAAGACCACTAGCAAGGTATTGTTTTCTAGTGGATTTTAAGATTCAAATATTTGGATGAGAGGTCTCGGAAAACGGGTTCCAAATGTTTGAATCAATCCACTAGAGTATCGTTTCTGCGTTCAATCATCGCTCCTTTGAAGCGCTGTATGCGCAATTTCTGCTAAATTTGCAGAGCGTTGTTGTCCCTTGTTTTGATTCCATCAAAAGAGAAAAGGCTCAGGGTCAGTTTTGTCCATTTGAAGATACCTGACAAAAGAACACTCTGAACAAGACTTTCTCTCAAACATCTTGTAAACCGGATAAATCCTGACCATTTGATGGGCTATCCATTCTAACGTAATTCTGGGAAGTCATGAATATACGAAAATTCCTACCCGGTAAACTGGGCGAATCACAAATCGAAATTCCGGTTGTCCGCCTTTGTGGAGTAATCGCGGCTGGTAACAACAGCCCGATTAATCGCACGCTTTCCCTTGCCAGCGTTGCCGGCTTGCTTGAAAAAGCATTTTCAGTGAAGAAAGCCCCGGCCGTAGCTTTGTCCATCAACTCTCCCGGAGGCTCTCCCGTTCAATCGCGTTTGATCTTCACCCGCATTCGCCAACTTGCAAAACAACACAAAAAGCAGGTGTTGGTTTTTGTCGAGGATATTGCAGCTTCCGGTGGCTACATGCTGGCAATTACGGGCGATGAAATCTTTGTTGATAAGGCTTCTATTATCGGTTCAATTGGCGTCGTTTCTTCAGGGTTTGGCTTTGACAAAGCAATTGAAAAGCTCGGAATTGATCGGCGCGTCTACACAGCTGGCAGGAACAAGGTTTCGCTCGACCCATTTCAACCCGAGAAAAAAGCTGACATTGCTTATCTAAAAGAGCTACAACTGGAAATTCATCAGATCTTTATCGACATGGTAAGGGAACGGCGCGGAGCCAAACTTGGTGATGATCCTGATATTTTCACGGGAAAATTCTGGACCGGAATACGGGCAAAAGACCTCGGCCTCGTTGACGCCCACGGACATATGGGCACGGTGCTTAAAGAACGGTTCGGTGAGAAAGTGAAATTGAAGCTTATTCAGCCCAAACGCGGACTATTTGGACGCAGCAGCCTTGGTGCCGCAACTTCGCTGGCACAGGATGCAGCCGGCGGTTTTTTTGACACTGCACTTATGACCGCAGAAGAAAAGGCGATGCGGGCGCAGTACGGTTTGTAAGACAAAAGGGAAGAGAGGCATGCCACAACTCATAGGATTGGCGCTTCTGGGCGGAGCCGTCTGGTACGGGTATCGCGCTCTCAAACGGGAAATGGAGCGGATTGGCCGCGAAACCAGAGAAGCGGAACGCCAAGCTGAAGAAACCAGGCGTGGTAAAGAACTGGTACGTGGTGATGATGGGGTATTTCGCCCTGACGGCCCCGGTTCTTCAGGCGATTAGAGTGTCGTTTACTTAATTTTAATTTTTCCATCTCGCCTGCACTAGAAAATTCTAATTTTCAAAATTTGTTCCGAGCTCAACAATGTAAAATAGTATTGGCAAATTATTAAATACACTTTATAGTTGTAATTTATGCAACGATCTTCCAAGCAAGAAATCATTTACGCCGTTTGTCCTTTTGAGCTAAAAAGGCTATATTCGGGCGAATGAGGCCAAAAGATCAAAAAAAATGAACACTCCTGCTTTGCCTGCAGTATTTTATCGCATGCTCCGTTCTTTCATTGAACTCGCGGATACGTTGAATTTATCAGAGGCTGCAAAACAGCTGAATACAACCCGTCATACCATCAAACGGCATATAGCTGATCTTGAAAAATTGAAGGGGCAGAAGTTTTTCCTGTATGAAAACCGACGTTTTAAACTGACCCTGGAAGGGATAAATGCCCTTGATGAGGCAAAGTATCTAACCGCCCAAGCCAATCAGTGGCTGGACAACAAGCCCGGTGCTCAAGATCAATTTCGCGACAAGGTATTCAAGGACCAGGATGAATATCTTTACGTCCAGGAATATCAGATTGCCGATGTCTGGAAGCATGGGGTTCCGCTTTTGCAATCAGGATTACATAGCTGGGTTAAGTCGAAGGGGCAAATCGAAAGTCCTGAGTTCAAAAAAATCAGGCCCTATCTGGTTCTTTTTCGAGCCCAGCAAGATAGTTGGCTCTGTGTCGAAGTGGGCGAGCAATCATCATTTATGTCATGGGTAGGTTGGGCCGTGGCGAAAAGCTCAATCGGGACCTGCCTCGATTTCGACCCGATCGTAAGCAGGTCGGGCAGACAAATGACCGATGCTTACAAATACGCTGCAAAATCCGGTGGCATTGTTTACGAACATGTGTGTGCTACCTTACCGCGTGGCCAGCAGGAAAGTTTGCATCCGGCAAACTTTCAGCGCCTAATTTTCTCATGTTTTTATCCAGATGGAAGCGTAGCGCTTGCTACTCTGGTTGCGAGAACAAACAGCATTTTGATTAAGGGTATTGATTCTAAAGAGGCCCCGAAAATGCCTGAAAGTGATCTGATGGAGTTTGACATATGACCGATCATTGGCATTTCAACCGCCAATAAGGAAAGGATTTTGGGGCAATTTTGAGCTGGGTGGGTAATGGTAATCGAATGGAATGGAATGGAATATTCAGAGCCTCAGTAAGGTCCAATATACGGGCTATTCGAGAACTGTTGGGCGATCTTGGCATCAAGATACAAACCGGTAATGATTTAGGCGATTTTGCAAAAATTATCGCTAAGCAACCGCTGCGACATGATTTGTCGCCTGCATTTGACCCTAGATATTCCTGTGCGCCACATCGAAGTGCATATTGGATGGCGGGTTATACGAAAGATGGCGAGTTGGCATGTACCCAGGCAGTCAAGCTGATAGATCTGGGCGATAAAAACCTGGAACAATATCTGCGAAGGCGGATGTGGGATTTGCACCCTTATGGATATGATCCGGATGTCACAGAAACCCATTGTTTTTTAAGTGATGAGTCTCGCAACATTAGCGGGCTGATAACCTATCATGGTGAGCTTTGGCTCAAGGGTGGCCCTGATGGGGTCCGCGGTGGGAGCATCGCAGTCCTCACAACAAGGCTGATATTACTGGAAAGTCTGCTTCGCTGGTCACCAGATTTTCTCATTGGCCTTCAATCACCAATGACCGCCTGCCGGGGATTGAGTGTACGCGAAAGCTACATGCGCCTGGAGCAACGCAGTCTCGTTTGGTACAAGGATGGTAGCGATGAACTTTTGGAAGGATGGCTTGTTTGGATGACTGCCGAAGAAGCAGACTTCAACTTGCGGATTCCTGCCGAACTGTTTTACAGGATGTTTGAACGGGGAGAAAAAACCCTGAAGGCCAGCGTGGCCTAATTTTTTTGAAGGGGCCAAAATGCAGGTTGTCGTCATTGGTGCAGGAATTGTAGGAGCCGCGATAGCTGATCAACTCGCAGTTCGCGGAGCCAAAGTCATTATCCTGGAGCAGTCCATTCCGGCCGCCAAAGCGAGTTCCAGGTCTTTTGGCTGGATCAACGCGAATTTTGCCGAGACACCAGCCTACTTCCGATTTAGGCTTGCTGCGATCAACTATTTCCGCGACCTTTGTTCCAGGATCAGTCTTGCACAGGCGGTGCGCTGGAACGGATGCCTGTGGTGGGAAGATCACGGCGACGAGCTAACGGCGCAATATCGACAAATGCAGTCCCGGGGATATCCTTGCCAAATTGTGGATGCGGATACCTTTGCAAGTCTGGAACCGCAGATTGAAAATCCACCTGAGGCAAGTATCAGGGCAGAACTTGAAGGCGCTGCAAATCCCGCTCTTGTAACGCACACCCTGCTTGCGCGCGCTGCTGAAAATGGTGCCACCATCATCACCGGTTGCGAAGCATTGAACATGACTGCAAATTCTGCAGGCAGCGTTCATATCGAAACGAGCGCAGGCAGTTTTATCGCTGACCAGGCCGTTATTGCTGCAGGAGCAAATGCAGATGACCTGCTTGTTAAGGCTGATATCCGACTGCCCATGGACAACAAAACCGGGGTCATTCTCCAGACCACTCCGCTACAAAGATTGGTAGACCACGTTATCATGTCACCTGACGTGCATTTCCATCAGGGGCGGGACGGACGGTTGATGTTGGGAGAAATATTCAGCGGCGGCATGTCAGATTCAAACCAGGACATCACCGAGTTCGCTCATGAAATTCTGGCACGGGTAAAAAGGCGATTGCCGCAAGCAAAAGCGGCAAAGCTCGAGACCATCAATTTGGGTGTTCGCCCGGTTCCTCAAGATGGGTTACCGGTTGTTGGTCCTGCCCGAAATTGTCCTTCGATTTATCTTGCGTCAATGCACAGCGGCGTAACGCTTGCTCCGTTCATTGGCCATCTTGTAGCCAATGAATTGCTGGATGAAACCAGTGAAAAGATTTTGGATGAATTTCGACATGAGCGGTTTGGCCAGCAAATCGCGCGTCAGTCTTCGGCTGACAATCCGGCCAGCATCTGATCAATAAAGCTGATAATCTCGGGCTCAAGGATATCAAAAACCAATCCAACATCAAAAACATCGTCGACGGAAAACAAAAATGTCCAATACAAACGTAATACCAAAAGCTTCCGAAGCCTGGAAATTTTTCACAATGGCCAGTTTCGCAATTGCAGCAGGCATGCAGGCTGGCGGCATCTGCTTTCTTGAAGCAAGTTTTGCTGCCAAGGGGTTTTGCAATGTCCGCCATCATGCTGGTACACACTGCAATCTCAATTACGAAAACGCTACGTGAGGCTGAAGAAGCAGGCCGTTTTTTCAACAAGATTGAGGATGCAATAACCGAGAGCTTCTGATGGAGATCAACCAAAAAGAAGAGTAGCCGTCTCAATAAACTGGCGAGAAGTTGGTTTGCGCCCGGCTTTTTTTCCTCTCGCAGAGATTAGGGTCTGATACCAACGGCCATTAGGATTGACCCTTTTGATGTTCCAAAATTGTTTACCGGCAAGGCAGGCCTCGAAGAGCAATGCCAAAGCATTGGTCAAGAGGCATAACACGGATCCGGTGGGCAATTTTGGAGCACCGCAGGCCAGGTTTCTTTCGGTTTTGGCCGTGTTGCAATTAGCTCATGGTACGCAAGCACCCCTTCGCCAACCGCGCCTAACCAAAGCCAAAATAATTCCTGGTCAAAAGAATCAATCCTAATGGCCGTTGGTATGAAGCCAATTGGGAAATGTGGCTGCATTGGAGACAAAATGGTTTATTTCGAGGCGAAAAACACAGGCGATGCCAAAGCATCGGCGAGGCTTTTTAATACTGAAATAGGCGTTTTTGGCCCAACCCGTTCGGGCAGCGCCCAATTTACCCGGATTATCGTTGAAATCTCCTCATTGACGGAAAGTCAAGTCGGTCGATTTCGCCTAAATTCTGAAAAATTGGTCAGCTGTGCAGGCCAATTCCCAATTGAGTCCAGACCCTAATTGAGAACAGGTGTCTCGCAATCTCCTTGACCCGTTCCGCTCTCCAGCCTAAACACGCGCCATGACCAATGAAGCTGCCACAGTGCCTGACCACATGCACCCGACCCGTTCTTTTCAGGGTCTCATCTTGACGCTCCATAATTATTGGGCGGAACGTGGCTGCGTGGTTTTGCAGCCCTATGACATGGAGGTAGGTGCCGGCACGTTTCACCCGGCGACAACCCTTCGTGCGCTCGGGCCTGAACACTGGAATGCTGCTTATGTTCAACCCTCTCGCAGACCGACCGATGGGCGCTATGGCGACAACCCGAATCGTATGCAGCACTACTATCAGTACCAAGTGCTGATGAAACCATCGCCTCCTGATCTCCAGGAACTTTACCTGGGCTCGCTCAAGGCGATTGGCATTGACCCGATGCTTCACGACATTCGCTTTGTTGAGGATGACTGGGAAAGCCCGACGCTTGGCGCCTGGGGCCTTGGCTGGGAAGTTTGGTGCGATGGCATGGAAGTGTCGCAATTTACCTATTTCCAGCAAGTGTGCGGATTTGAGTGCTCACCCGTTGCAGGCGAACTGACCTACGGGCTTGAGCGCCTCGCCATGTATGTGCAGGACGTTGACAACGTTTTTGACCTCAATTTCAATGGTCTGGGCGGTAACGAGAAAGTCACCTATGGGGATGTATTTCAGCAGACCGAGCGGGAATATTCGCGCTGGAATTTTGACGTTGCGGACACGGACATCCTGCTCAAACATTTCGAGGATGCAGAAGCCGAATGCCGGCGCATTCTCGCGCAAGACGAGATTGACCCAAAGAACGGTAAATCGATTATCATGGCGCATCCGGCCTATGATCAGACAATCAAGGCCAGTCACGTGTTCAACCTGCTTGATGCCCGCGGTGTGATTTCCGTAACCGAACGACAAAGCTATATCCTGCGGGTACGCACACTTGCCCGTGCCTGTGGTGAAGCATTCTTGAAAACCGAAGCCGGCGGCGCCGCACCACTTCGCCAATCGCGCCTAACCAAAGCCAAAATAATTCCTGGTCAAAAGGGTCAATCCTAATGGCCGTTGGTATGAGTGCCTTTACCAACTTCCCGTTTCCGGGCTTCCACGGGTATCAGTCTGCAGATATTGTCCCCATATGTCCGCGACTTATTCTCTTCCATTTCCTGGCCTTCCTTCGGTACCGGATTATTCAATCGAAACGAGGCTGAGGGCGAAAGGATGCAATTTGATTGCCGGTGTTGATGAGGCTGGCCGCGGGCCCCTCGCCGGACCGGTAGTTGCCGCTGCCGTCATTCTTGATCCAGCCAATATTCCTGACGGGCTGAATGATTCCAAAAAGCTCACCCATAAACGACGGGAAACGGTATTTGACACTATCCTCAAAGTTTCCTGCGTTTCCTGGTCTTCGATACCTCCCTCTGTCATTGACCGAATTAACATCCGGTCTGCGACCCTGCTTGCCATGACGGTATCTGTGAAACGCCTATCAAGTGTTGCAGACGCGGTATTGATTGACGGACGCGATGTGCCGACAGGGCTTACCGGTATTGGTGAAGCTTTCATCAAGGGAGATGCACGATCCCTATCCATCGCGGCTGCATCAATTGTTGCGAAGGTGGTTCGGGACCGGATGATGGTCGCAGCTGACAGCCGGTTTCCGGAATTCGGATTTGCCGGACACAAGGGCTATGGCGTTCTATCCCACCGCGAGGCAATTCTGAGACATGGCCCCTGCCCGCTTCACCGCCGCAGTTTTTCGCCAGTCAAGGACATGCTTTCCTGAACTTGTATTTGAACAGCAAAAAAGGCGCTCAAACGATGCCAATTAACGGCGGGACACTCTCATTCAGTTTCATTGCGAAATACCGAAATCAGTTAAGTTTCGACTTAACCTCGGCAATGCCTTGCTTGATAAGGGCATTGGAATCTGCTGCAGACATTTTTCCCGCTATCAGATGTTCCGCTGCAGATATCGCAACATCAATGGCTGAAGCGCGAACTTCAGCGAGAGCAGATGCTTCTGCCTGGCCAATTTTCTGCTCTGCAAGAGCCGTCCGGCGCTTCACAAATTCTGCGGTTTTCCGGGCTGCATCTTCCCCAAGAGCGGATGCTTCACGCTTGGCTGCAGCAACAATCTCTTCGGCTTCTTTTTCAGCCTGACGACGTTTTGCTTCGAAGTCAGCAAGAAGTGCCTGTGCTTCTTCACGAAGTTTGCGGGCTTCTTCAAGCTCGTCGCGAATGCCATCTGAGCGATCATCAAGGCTCTTTGTCACCATGGCAGGGACTTTGAGATAAATCACAAGTCCAAGGAAAACGATGAGGCCTACAAGGGCCCAAAAGGTTGCGTCCATAATGTTCCCCTATTTTCCTGCAGCCGAAACAGCCTTGGTGATATCAGCTTTGGTAAGCTTGCCACCGATCAACTGTTTAACGATTTCGCCAACGCTATCAGCTGCGATTGTATCAACCTCACCCAATGCCTTTGTCTTGATTTCTGCAATCAGGGCTTCAGCCTCAGCCATCTTACCGGCCAGTTCGGCTTCAACTTTTTCACGGGCCTGAGCTGCTTCCTGCTTCGCCTTGTCCGTTGCCTCACTGCCGATTTGATGCGCGTTACGTTTGGCCTCTGCCAATTCATGCTCATAAGCTGCATGGGCAGCATCTGCCTCTGCGTTCAAGCGTTGGGTTTCGTCGAGATCACGGGATATGCGATCACGGCGCACTTCCAGAATGCCTGCAAGGCGCGGGATCACAACCCGATCCATGATCAGGTAGAAAAGACCAAATGTGATGGTTAGCCAAACAAGCTGAGAGGCAAAGTAAGTCGGATCAAACGGTGGGAATGTACCGCCGCCGCTATGGGCTGCTTCTTCAGTAGCCGCCAGGGCCTGACTGATGAACATCTTCTATCTCCAGATGCGAAGTCTACTACCAATCGGTTTCCGGGGAATAGCTCCTGGAACCGGATTAACGCTGAACTTAAACAGCGAAGAGCAGGAGAAGTGCGATCAGGAGAGCAAAGATGCCAAGCGCTTCTGTCACCGCAAAGCCGAAGATAAGGCGGCCAAACTGGCCATCTGCGGCTGAAGGGTTACGAAGTGCGCCCTGAAGGAACTGACCAAAGAGGTTACCCACACCGATGCCTGCTGCACCGGTGCCGATAGCTGCGAGGCCTGCGCCGATAAGTTTTGCTGCTTCTGCTTCCATTTCAAGTACTCCTTATATGGAAATCTGCTTCAATTTGTTTGGCGGATATCCGCCGGTTTGGACTAGTGTCCTCCTGGATGGAGGGCATCATTGAGGTACATGCATGTGAGCATGGTGAAAACGTAGGCCTGCAAAAATGCGACCAGAAATTCGAGCGCTGTAAGACCAATGGTCATCGCCAATGGCAGGACAGCGCCCGCGGCGCCAAGGAAACCCATACCACCAAGTGAAACGATAAAGCCTGCAAAAACTTTAAGCGTAATGTGCCCGGCGAGCATGTTGGCGAACAAACGAATTGAGTGACTAACCGGACGGGCAAGAAACGAAATGATTTCGATCGCCACAACCAGCGGCAGGATGGCAATAGGAACCCCGCTTGGTACAAACAGCTTGAAGAATCCAAGGCCATGCTTGAACAGGCCAACGATCAATACCGTTGCGAACACCAATAACGCAAGCGCGACGGTGACAATCACATGCGAGGTTACGGTAAAGAAATACGGAAACATCCCGAACATGTTTGCAACGAGAATGAACAAAAACAGCGAAAAGACCAGCGGGAAAAATTTCATACCCTCTGATCCGGCCGAATCTCGCAACATGCCTGCGACAAACTCATAAGTCATTTCCGCAAAAGACTGGGCACGTGAAGGAACCAGACCGCGACGACCGGTTGCCCAGATAAAAAATCCTGAAGTCAGGACTACTGTTGCAACCATGAACAGGGATGAATTGGTGAATGAAACATTCATGCCGCCTACTTCGAGCGGTACATATTCGGTCAGGTTGAACTGATGAATAGGATCGTTTGCCACCGTTGTTTCCTTCATTCCATGTTCCGGGTCATTCAAAACCCTGCGATTTATTCTTCTTTTTCGGCCCCGCCTTGTGGATTGGAACGGCCCAGGCCCACCGGACCGGTCATTTCACCCGCTGCGCGGAGCACGTTCATTACACCGGCCACAAAACCGAGCAACAAAAACGTGATCATTGCCCATGGCAATGTTCCGGCAAGCCAGTCGATACCGTATCCAATTGCGGTTCCAACCAGAATTGCCGAGATAAACTCACTCGACAACCGAAATGCATTGCCATAGGCCCTGCTGTCCGGTTTTGCTGAATTTGTTTCTTCAAGGGATTTCTCGTCGCGGCCGAGCCGCTTGTTCATTTCCTGAAGGCGCTTATCCAGATCCTTTTTCGCACTATCGTCAAACCGCTTGCTATTATCAGCCATTTTACGCCCTTTTCTGACGAAATCGCCGCACATCCACTCTTTTTATAGCCACCTGAGTGACAGAGTAAACGCCTGGAAAAATGACTTGGGAAACACCTGTTTTGAGACAGTCCGAATTTCGCCGCAACATAGGTTTGAGCGCGTCCGCTGTCAAGCAATGCGGACTAGGCATAAAGTATTGAATTTTAAGAAGTTACGAGAAACAAATATGGATGCGTCAATCCGCCAGCGGGGATTTTTGGAGAATCCGCCCATTTGATGGCAAAAATGTCGGTTAAGACCAGCCGCCGCCAATGGTACGGTAGAAGATGTGAAGACCGATTTTTCCAACCCGTTTCATCTTGCGGTTCCAGCGCGGATTTACATAAGTCGCATGATAGTGGGTGGATGACCCCACTTGTGGCAACCAGATGCGACCAGCTGTTGTTTCCGCTGCCACATGCTTTGCCACCCGATATAGCTTTTTGTTGCGGATACGGTCGCGAACGCGGTCACAGGCAAAGGAGAACTGGCACCGATTGTACCAATGCTTGTTTTGATAAACGACACCGCAGATCGAGTTCGGATAATGCGGATTGCGAACCCGGTTGAGGATTACCTGTGAGACAGCTGCCTGTCCCTTGACCGGCTCACCTCGTGCCTCGAAATAGATGCCTTGTGCCAAACACTGTTGCTGACGCTTGGAATACGAACTCTTTGGAAGCGGATCATCAGCCCAGGCGTGATCCCCCTTGTTGAGCTTTGGCAGGATTTTCACTTGCTGCTCTTCAACCAAAACCGCGCTGAATGGAGAATACTCCACTTCTGGCTCGGGCGAATAGGCAAGAACCGAACTCTCGGACTGTTTTACGAGATTTGCCACGGCAACCGGCAGATTTTTTGGAACAACGACCCCCTTTGGTTTTGCCGGATGAAAAAGGCTTGCTACCTGGAAAGCTTCCTTGTGCGGCTTCGGTTTTACAAAGTTGAGAGCAAGCTTGGCTCCAGATTCGAGGTTTTGCAAAATACTGTGACGCTCGAGAATCGAACCGGCAGAAAAGTTCTTTGGCGCCTTTTTGGCGGTTGTTGCAACAACGCGGTCACCCTTGATTGCACGATTTACTTTTTCAGGGCGTGCTGAACTTACAATCTTTTCGCTGACGGAAAGCGACGCCGATATGGAAGTTGTTACTGTTGGATCAACGAAGCGCTTGCCATCGTCCTTGTTGACGATTTCTGCGACGCTTTGTCCAGGTTGCTGCTCGATGTGCATCAGCCAGCGGTTTACAGCCTTTTGCCCAAGCAGACCTGGAATATCCTGATATGAAATGGATGTGGTTTGAAGTGTCAGGGCAGAAACTGCCAGAACAGAAAAACCGGTAAAATTTACAATCCGCCCTGCAACCGAGAACGGCTTTTCAAGAGTGCTACGCAAAACTAAACTCCACTCAACAATACACTGATCGATCCCCACGATCTGAGGTGAAGATAATTGGTTAACCTTAATTGACAGTTAAGCGTGCCCGAATTTTCCAAAACGGTTGTTCCACACAGATTTCTGTGGCCGGGTTATACCAACGGCAATTAAAGAAAAATTGCGGCAGCTTGAAGCCGACAACTTCACAGGCGGGATGCTCTAGTTTTTCTTTTTTCGCCCGGCAAAGGGATTGTCACCCTTGCGCAGGTAAATCCGGATCGGAACCGCATCAAGATCAAATTCCCGGCGCAGACTATTCACAAGATATCGGCTGTAGGAGTCCGGCAATGCTTCAGGCCTTGAACACGAAACCGCGAAGGTAGGTGGACGGCTTTTAATCTGGGTAACATACTTCAGCTTGATCCGACGCCCGGATACTGCAGGCGGCGGATGGTGGTATTGCACTTCACCCAGCCACTTGTTCAACGGTGCGGTAGGTATCCGGTTGTTCCAGATTTTGTGCACCGACAGAACAGCGTTCATCAGTTTTTCAATATTTTCACCCGTAGCGCCGGAAACCGGAACGACTTTCAGTCCCTTGATTTGGGAAATATGCTCCTGCGCCTGTAACAGCAATTCTTTCAGCACTTCCTGCCGATCATCAATCAGGTCCCATTTGTTGAGCACAATGACAGGTGCCCTGCCCTCACGAATGATGAGGTCTGCAATCTGAAGATCCTGCTTTTCAAATGGTTTGGTAACATCGAGGACGATGATCACCACTTCGGCAAATTTGATGGCGTTAAGGCCATCTGAGACGGAGAGCTTTTCGAGTTTCTCCTGCACCTTGGCCTTTTTGCGCATTCCGGCAGTGTCAAACAGCTTGATGGTCCTACCGTTCCATTCCCAGTCGACGGAAATGGAATCGCGCGTGATACCGGCTTCCGGACCAGTCAGTAAACGCTCTTCTCCGACCATCTGATTAATCAGGGTCGATTTGCCTGCATTGGGTCTGCCGACAACTGCGATTTTGAGCGTACGGCTTTCAATTGAATCTTCAGAAATGTCGACGCCTTCGTTTTCAGCCGGGTAGGCAATTTCCTCGCCCACCGCTTCTACAAGTGCATCATGAAGATCAGCCATTCCTTGCCCGTGTTCAGCCGAGATTGGAACAGGATCAGAAAAACCGAGGCTGAAAGCATCATAATATCCAGCTTCACCGGGTTTTCCTTCCATCTTGTTTGCAACAAGTATGACCGGCTTCTCAGTGCGCCTTAATATCTGGGCAAAGGTTCTGTCATCGGGAAGAATTCCTGCACGGCTGTCGATCAGGAACAAACATACATCTGCTTCACTGATCGCTGATCTGGTTTGGTCCCACATACGACCCTGGAGACTTTCTTCATCTCCTTGCTCAAGGCCCGCTGTATCGATAATGTTAAACTCAAGCTGCCCGATGGAGCCTTCTGCGAACCTTCGGTCGCGGGTGACACCCGGCGTGTCATCAACCAGCGCAAGCCGGCGACCAACCAGGCGGTTGAACAGCGTGGACTTGCCCACATTGGGGCGCCCAATGATTGCTACCGTGAAACTCATAACTAATCTCTGACAGGAGAAGTGTCAGCTTTCGTTTGATCCTGAAACACCCTTGCCTGCAAGGAGTTCCAACATAACTGTTGCGCGTGTGCGAATTCCGCCTGGTGCTTCACCGTCTTGTGATATGGCGTTGAACCAACGAAAGGCGTCTTCAAGCTTGTTGTGTTTCCAGGCTGACAAGCCTAAGCCTTCGCGAGCGGAATGGCGGAACGGTTTGCCGATATTTGCAAGTGCCTGTAGGCGCGCCTGAACATCTTCATAAGTGCCGTGATCCACCAGGATCAAGCCTGCCCTTAACCGGGCGACACGTCGCAGGGTCTCATCGAAACTGTTGTCGGCTGAGATCGCATCAAAAGCTTCAATAGCCTTTTGAGGTTCTCCCTGATTACCGTATTCTGCCGCAAGTCTAATCCGGGCTAACGCTGGATATTCGCCAGAGCCGGTTTCGCCGAGCGCTTCGAGAAGATTGATTGCTTCATCGTGTTTGCCTTCACCCGATAGTTCCACGGCCTCCAAAAACCGGTCGCCGGATTCACCGGCAATGCGGGCGGTGTATGATTTCCAGTAGTTGTGGCCCGCAGTGCCGACAACGATTGCCACGGCCGCACCGATGATGAGCCACTTGTACTTGTCCCAGATGTTTTTCATCTGGTCGCTGCGAAGTTCTTCATCAACCTCGCGGATAAAACTGTCGTCTGACATGGTTAGACCAATTCTTGTTTGGAAAGCCTGTAATTCAAACATTTGCAAAGGAACGAACTGAAAATAGGGTGCAAATGTTTGAATCAATCCACTAGCCCGGTATTGGACTGTATTTTCTTGAGCCTTCTAACCCAAACCTTATGCCTTATGCAATTACCGGAACGCCAATAAGCCATTTGTGAAGGACAAAGACAAAGGCTGCCCATATTACAAGGCCCGCCACAACCGCCATAATATCATATTTTGCCGAGGCTGATTCAGGCAAAGGATTGCCGCGCCGGTTGGTATTGATGATTAGCAGGAAAGCCCATATCAAGAACGAACCGAAAAAGAGCAGGCTTGCCAGATCACCATTGACCAGCAGATGTGCGATGGCCCAGGTTTTGACCCCAATCAACATCGGGTTCTTCAAGGTTTTCTTGATGCGGCCTGCTGGAAACTGACTTGCAGCGAGCAGGATCATCACAACCGCCATCAACACCCATGCTATATGTCTGAGCCATTCCGGGCCTGAGTAGAGGAACGTATTTGCTTCGCTGACACGGGCTGATCCGTAACCCCAAACCAGCAATGCAAAACCGGCCAAGGAGAAAACCGCATAAATTCCTTTCCAGGCCTTTTCTCCCTTACTGTCGATAATTGATTGGCGAAAATCTGGCGCAATCATTTGAACCGAGTGAATGCCCAAAAACAGTATTAGCCCTGCAATCAGTATTGCCATTTCAAATTGCTTCCTCGTTGGTGAATGATCCATCGCGAGAATGGCCAGTAATGCGGTCAAGATCAAGAGGGTGACCCGCATTCTCTTTTGATTGCCAGAGCCTCCACCTTGCAACTATCATGCAAAAATCAAATTGTCAGTCATGGAGTATGAAACTTGGCAGTGGATATTGAAGTTGGCCAGAGGCGGCTTTCAGAAAAACGGGCAGAACTGGAAGGGCTTTCCGCACTATCGAAAGAAGCGCGCGATACGGTTGAGCTTGATCAACAGGCGGTTGGCCGGTTGTCACGCATGGATGCGATGCAGCAGCAGGCAATGGCTGAAGCACAGGAACGGACAAGACGTTTCGACCTGCAGCGCATTGAATTTGCCGAGCGCCGGATTAAGGACGGCGATTATGGCTATTGCACCGAGTGCGATGAGGAAATTCCAGACGGACGGCTCGCTATTGATCCAATGGCCGAGCGCTGTGTCCGGTGCGCTTGAGGAAAAGGTATTAATCGGCGGATACCAATGTCTCCTCGGTCAATGGTGCATCGGGTGTAGCGTCAAATGGAATGACCGATTCAAACGTAATCAAACGTTTGTAGATTGAAATCAGTTCGATGATCGTTTTCCAGGAGTTGACAAGGAATTTCAGAGAATCTTCAACCTCATCAAATGCGTTGCTGATTTGGCGGAACAATCCGAAGGTAATCGCGCCTGCGACAATCGAAGGTGCCATGGCCAAAATCGGTATCAGATTGGACGTCTGAAGGTAAAAATAGCGGAAAGAGTCAAAGTACATGTAGTGGAAGTACAGCCTGAAATAGTTTTTCCTAACATTGGTAAACAGCTGGTTTACGGATACGGGTCCGGCGCTCTCCGGATTATCTTCGCCATAAACAAGTTCCTTACGGTAAGCCGCCTCTACTTTTTGATTGTTGAATTCAAGCCCAGGTAATTTGATGCCAATGACCGCCAGCAAAACAGTACCGAACAGGGCTGAAAAAATCGCGAGATAGATAAGTGAATTGTCAACTTTGCCGAAGAACGGCAATTCAGTGATGTGGGTTGAAAGTTCCAGCAGTAAGGGCAGGAAGGCAATCAGGGTCATTACCGATTGTACAAATCGAGTGCCAAGGGTTTCCATGATTGCGGCAAAGCGCTTGGTATCCTCCTGAACCCGCTGTGACGCACCTTCAACTTTTCTAAGACCCGACCAGTGCCTCATGTAATAGTCGTTCATGGCGTTGCGCCAACGGAATACATAGTGTGAGGTAAAGAAACCCAGCAATACAAGAGAAACAATCCTGACCCCCCAGACGCCGATTATGAGCCAGATCTGCCCCATAAACTGATTGAGCGGGACAGTATTCGGGTTTCCGATTGCTTCCTGGATCAAATCGTAAAATCCACCAAACCAGTCATTGCTGAATACCGATACCTGAACCTCAAAATAGGTCCAAATGATAATGAGGGTGCTTCCCCAGACTGACCATTTGAGCCAGCGATGGTTTGTGAACCATGTCCAGAATACGGAAAACAGAATGCCGCAGAAGACAATAAAGGTGTAAGCCCACAATCGTTCCTTGGTGATGAATGGAGGTCTTTCCCCTTCAACGATAGCAGGCGCGAAGCCTTGGTAAAATTCCAGGGCAGTTTGCCATTCCGACAGGCCTGAAAACCATAAGGCTATGCAAATGATTGCCCACAAAACCGCACTTGCAAAATACAATCTCGGATTTGGGAAGAAAGAATGAAACACGGCAATGCGCTCCGCTGGAAATTTTGCACTCTAATTAGAGTGCAAGGGCGGGACTAGCAAGCCCTGACTTTTTTACACACATGTCCAAGCAAACAGGTTTTTCGTTTAATTTTCAAATGCTTCCTTTTTAATCCACGGCAATCGCTTGAAAATCTGTTGATTCCCTTTTCTGCAATTATATGATTCATAGGGCACCTCCAAACCAACGAGGTGCCCTATGACGACGACCAATATACTTGACCATTTTTCCACTCTTTGTGACCCGCCTCAGCGTCAAATTGATACGTCCATCCTGTTTCAGCAACGTTGACGTGCCCGGATAAATCCGGTCAACGCCATGAAATGCAAGGCGTGCTTCACCGGACAGCAGCATGACATCTCCACTGTGCAGCTTGAAAGATTTGGTAGGGTCTTTTCGATTTTTGCCACCATGTCGAAACAGGCAATCATCACCAAGGGATATCGAAAGCACCGGCGCTTCATAATTTTTTTCATCGTGATCTTGATGCATTCCCATTTTTGCGTTTGGCTCATAAAAGTTAACAAGACAGGCCTCTGGCGGATTTGCATATCCACTATATTTCCGCCAAAGCCTGAGCAGGGACTTTGGCATCGCAGGCCACGGAGCACCGGTCACAGGATGGTGGGACTGGTAGCGGTATCCCTTTTCTTTGTCGGTGACCCAACCAAGCGGTCCGCAATTTGTCATCCGCACGGACATCGGTTTACCTGTTCTGGGCATCCGGGGGAGAAACAGTGGGGCCTGGCAAACGACATCACGGATCTCATCAATAAGTAATTGCTGTTGTGCCGTCTCCAACAGGCCCGGAAAATGAAACAACCCCGATTGGTACTCGATGCAATTTTGAGACACGGTTTCCAACTTAAATTTAACCTTTGTTAGTCATATTCAGATCAGGTTTGGATCGGCAAGTCAGAAATGTGAACATTATATGTTCTTTCAAAAAAAGTTAATGTTATATCCGATGCTTTTTGCCGTGATTGCCATATTCCTGTGGGGAAATCCTCTGTCTTCTATGGTTGCCGATTTGGCATCTTTGGGAATTCCAAAAGAAATTGCACAATCAGATTTCGCAAATTATTGGCTGGGTGGGCGTTTGGCAGTCGAAGGGTCCACAAAACTCCTTTATGAGCATGCGCGATACTTTCCCGTAATGCAGGAAATTTTTGGCGACGATATTGAAATCAGAAACTGGTCCTATCCTCCCCATACGCTGCTTTTTTTGTGGCCTCTCGGACTGATGCCGTACAAGGCGGCGCTTGTCACATTTTTGGTTTCCGGTCTTGCTGTATTCTCATTTGCCGCGTTTTCTGCATTGCGTAGCTTCGGTAGCCGGGGTCAATGGGCTTCTTTTGCGCTGAGCCAGCTTCCGACCGTCTTTATGATGCTGGCTTTCATGCAAAACGGTTTGCACCTTGGAGCGCTTGCACTCGCAGGGTTCCTGTTGATGAAGAAATCTCCGGTGCTTGCCGGTCTTTGCTTCGCCGCTCTCACGATAAAGCCGCAACTTGGAATTTTGATTCCGGTCATTCTGATTTTCGTTGGCGCCTGGCGCACAATATTGTGGTCGAGCCTGTTTACAGTCGCCCTGCTAATTCTTTCCGCTCTCGTATTTGGCATCCAGGATTGGGTCGACTACATACGTTATACAGTTGCCTACCAATCCGGCCTAATGCATGATTGGAACGGAGTTTTCCTGAAAATGATGCCCGGATTATTTGCAAGCCTTAGAGTGTTGGGGTTCGATTCGCATCTGTCTCAAAATATTCATTTGTCGATTGCAATAATATGTCTGCCTTTCATCATTTGGTGGCTCTATCGCGAACAGGATACTATCAAACGCCTGTTCATTCTTCTTGCCGGAACATTTCTGATTACGCCGTATTCCTTCAATTATGATATGGGAGCATTCAGTGTTATCGCCGGCATCCTACTGACGAAAACCGAAGAAAACGCTTCAATTCACATACTGTGTTGGTCTTTTGCTGCAGCGTTTCCGGCTTTTGTGTTGTTATTTGGTGGGCTGAACTTCCCGATCAGCCCTGTTTTTGTCGCGTCCATATTGGTTTGGGCCGCTCTCGGATCAAAAAAGCAGCAAAAACCAGTGACAAATTCGTGACCAACTCCCTTGCACTGCCGAGTACAGCTTCTTATATAGCCGCCAACCGCAACATTCTCCGGTGAACGCACTTTTGGGGAGTATCGTGAAAATCAGGAATATCCAGGAATGCCGGGTATTGGGTCGGATGCCGTAAGGGTTTACTCAAGTCGCTGGTGAAGGAGTTAGAAAATGGCAAAAGTAATCGGTATCGATCTTGGTACTACCAATTCATGTGTTGCTGTCATGGACGGCAAGGAAGCCAAGGTAATTGAAAATGCTGAGGGTGCTCGCACCACCCCATCCATGGTCGGTTTTGGAGATGATGGTGAACGCCTTGTTGGCCAGCCCGCCAAACGTCAGGCGGTTACCAATCCAACGGACACCCTGTTTGCAGTTAAACGATTGATTGGGCGACGGTTCACTGACTCGACCGTCAAGAAAGACCAAAAGCTTGTTCCATACACAATTGTCAAAGGCGACAATGGCGATGCATGGGTCGAAGCCAAGGGCGAGAGTTATTCTCCTTCACAAATCTCTGCAATGATCCTTCAAAAGATGAAGGAAACAGCGGAAGCCTATCTCGGCGAAACAGTCACTCAGGCAGTGATTACCGTTCCCGCGTATTTCAACGACGCGCAGCGGCAGGCAACAAAAGATGCCGGTAAAATCGCTGGCCTTGAAGTGCTCCGTATCATCAACGAGCCAACAGCTGCTGCACTTTCCTATGGTCTTGATAAAAACGACGGCAAGACAATCGCAGTTTACGACCTTGGTGGCGGTACATTCGATGTTTCCATTCTTGAAATCGGCGACGGTGTCTTTGAAGTTAAATCCACCAATGGCGATACATTCCTTGGCGGTGAAGATTTCGACATGCGTCTGGTTGACTACCTCGCTGGCGAATTCAAGAAAGAAAACGGAATTGACTTGAAGGGCGACAAGATGGCTCTTCAACGTTTGAAAGAGGCAGCTGAGAAAGCCAAGATTGAACTTTCTTCTGCAGCCCAAACCGAAATCAATCTTCCGTTTATCACGGCTGACCAGTCAGGCCCAAAACACCTGACCATGAAGCTTACCCGTGCCAAGTTTGAATCATTGGTTGAGGATCTCGTTAAGCGTACAGTCAAGCCGATGCAGGAAGCATTGAAAGATGCCGGCATGAAAGCTGGAGAGATTGACGAAGTCGTTCTCGTTGGCGGCATGACCCGGATGCCGAAAGTTCAGGAAACTGTGAAAGAATTTTTTGGCAAAGAACCTCATAAGGGTGTTAACCCGGATGAGGTTGTTGCCATGGGTGCCGCCATTCAGGCTGGTGTTCTTCAAGGCGACGTTAAAGACGTTCTGCTTCTTGACGTAACACCGCTTTCACTCGGCATTGAAACACTGGGCGGCGTATTCACACGCTTGATCGATCGCAACACCACGATCCCGACCAACAAGTCGCAAACCTTCTCAACTGCAGAAGACAATCAGAATGCGGTAACAATCAGGGTATCGCAGGGCGAGCGCGAAATGGCACAGGACAACAAGCTGCTTGGTCAGTTTGACCTGGTAGGCATTCCTCCTGCACCACGCGGCGTTCCACAGGTTGAAGTGACTTTTGACATCGACGCCAACGGTATCGTCAACGTGTCTGCCAAAGACAAGGGTACCGGTAAGGAGCAAGCGATTTCGATCAAGGCTTCTGGTGGCCTCTCAGATGATGAGATTGAACAAATGGTCAAGGATGCGGAAGCCAATGCTGATGCGGACAAAGAGCGCCGTGAAAGCGTTGAAGCCAGGAATCAGGCGGAGACCCTCGTTCATTCCGCTGAAAAATCACTGGAAGAATTTGGCGACAAGGTCTCGGAAGAAGAGCGCAACGAAATCGAACTTGCAATTTCTGGCCTCAAGGAAGTCCTTGAAGCTGAAGAGCCTGATGCGGAAGACATCAAGGCAAAATCTGAAGCGCTGGCAACCGCTTCAATGAAACTTGGTCAGGCGATGTACGAAGCTGCTCAATCAGAAGCAGCTGAATCAGATGCCGCTGCTGACGCTGCCCGTGATGAGCAGGAAGATGTTGTCGATGCTGACTTCGAGGAAATTGACGACGAAGACGACAAAAAATCGGCTTAACACAGTGTTCTCGCGTTTCTTCTTTTTGAAGGCGCGCGAGGATTTCTTCGAAAAACGGGGCCGGTGAATTTATGTCCAAGGCTGACTATTACGAATTGCTTGGCGTTGACCGCGGGGTTGACGAAAAGGCGCTAAAAAGCGCGTTTCGGAAAGCCGCGATGCAGCACCATCCTGACCGCAATCCTGATAATCCGGAAGCCGAAACCCAATTCAAGCAAATCAATGAAGCTTATGAGGTTCTTAAGGATCCGCAAAAGCGTTCTGCCTATGACCAGTTCGGTCATTCGGCATTTGAGAATGGCGGCGGTGGTTTCGGCGGTGGCGGCTTCGGTGGTGCAGCGGGCGGTTTCTCCGACATATTCGAGGATATTTTCGGTGAAATGATGGGCGGTGGCGCGCGCCGTGGCAGCGGTCGTTCGGGTGGCCGGGAACGGGGTGCAGACTTGCGCTACAATATGGAAGTTTCCCTTGAAGAAGCTTTTGCTAGCAAGTCAGCGGAAATCAGTGTTCCAACGGCGGTTAGCTGCGAAATCTGTTCAGGCTCCGGGGCAAAACCCGGCTCCTCACCAAGCACGTGTGGAACCTGTGGTGGCAATGGCCGCGTTCGGGCATCGCAAGGTTTCTTTTCCATCGAGCGCACGTGCCCGCAGTGTCAGGGTCGCGGCGAAGTTATCTCAGACCCTTGTGGAGATTGTTCAGGTCAGGGACGGGTTACAAGGGAACGAAATCTCAGTGTTGATATCCCCGCTGGTATTGAAGATGGTGTTCGGATCAGACTTGGCGGCGAAGGTGAAGCGGGAACCCGGGGCGGTCCATCTGGAGACCTGTATATTTTCCTCAACATCCGGCCACACGAATTTTTCCAGCGTGACGGATCAGACCTGTTCTGCAAGATCCCGATCTCCATGACGACCGCGGCACTGGGTGGACAGTTCGAAGTATCCTGTCTTGATGGCACAAAGTCCCGGGTGAAAGTTCCCGAAGGCACGCAAAGCGGCAAGCAGTTCCGATTACGCAGCAAGGGTATGCCGATTATGCGATCTGCTGATCAGGGTGATCTCTATATCCAGGTTACGATTGAAACGCCACAGAAGCTCAACAAACGCCAACGTGAACTGCTGGAAGAATTCGAGACACTTTCTTCTGACAGAAGCTCAACAAACGCCAACGTGAACTGCTGGAAGAATTCGAGACACTTTCTCCCAATCTGAAGAAAACAGCCCGGAATCAACAGGTTTCTTCTCGCGTATGAAAAACTTTTTGGATGGCATGGCCGAATAAGCAATTTTATTCCTCGAATTATTTGAAGCTTACTTCTATTCATTGTTACAAATGTATACTGGGTTGAGAGTTTATGAACAATATTGAGACAGCAAGACGAAGCGTTACGACGCGCTTATTGGAAGACCTTAAATTTGTAAGAGGCTGGCTGAAAAGCCCGTCAGCGGTTGGCGCCATAAAGCCAACCGGAAAAGTAGCAGCTGGGCACATGGCTGGCATCTTGCCAGTAAATTCAAAATTACCGATTTTGGAATTGGGTGCTGGTACAGGTGTTATTACGAGCGAGATCATCAAGCTCGGTTTTCCACCTGACCAGATTGTAAGTCTGGAGTTTTGCGGTGAATTTTTGGACTACCTGTCGGAAAAGTTTCCAGAAGTGATATTTGTCCACGGTGATGCATTTGACCTTGATACGGCTTTAAAAAATATTCCGTTTAAAAAGTATGCCGGAGTAATTGGCGCGATCCCCTTGTTGAACGTTTCAGTGGAGCGCAGGATCAAGCTGATCGATGACGCATTGATGCGGGTCGAAGGCAATGGACCATTCGTGCAAATTTGTTATGGTCCGAAGCCGCCTGTTAAGGCAATACCGGGCAAATTCAGCGTTGAAAAGTCCGATTTTATTTTGAGAAATCTGCCACCAGCCAGCATCTGGACCTATCGCAGGGAAATTCGGTAGGATACACATAATGAAACAGTTTCACGGTAAAATGTATGCCCTCTCCAAAAATTCTCGTTCTTGCGGGTTCAATCCGAGCAGGCTCCCTAAATACAAAACTGGCAGGGACTGTTTGCAGGGAACTGGCGCTGATGGATTGTGATGTGACCCGCATCTCGCTCGCAGACTATGTTCTTCCGATTTATGATGGTGATCTCGAAGCAAGCGATGGGGTTCCCAAAAATGCGCTTAAACTGGCGCAGTCCTTGGATCTCCATGACGGATATTTCATTGCCTCTCCGGAGTATAATGGCTCGATTACGCCACTTTTAAAAAATTCGCTGGACTGGATTTCCCGCGTCGGTGCGGTTGACGGAAAACCGGTTTCACCGTTTCGTGGTAAGGTTGCAGCAATCGCCTCAGCTTCACCCGATGATATGGATAGCACCAACACGCTCTATCACTTGCGGGAAATCCTGGTTCGTCTGGGTTCGCTGGTTGTTAGTGATCAAGTTGCGGTGAGAAATGCCGGAGACGCCTTTGATGAGTTGGGCAAGATTAGCGATGAACGCACGGCAGGTTTTCTGGCCAGCTGCTGTAAATCACTTGCCTATACCGCAAGTCAGTTGAGGAGCGAGCCCTAGAGCTAGCGGACATAAAGGAGAAAAAGCTTGACAGGCTGATTCTTTTGGATTCAAAGAGTGGAGCAACTTGGCCAATTTCCTAACTCCTTTGGAATAGTTTGCCGACTGACCCGTGAGAAAGTTGGAGAAGACCATGATTCCGATTTCAGAAAGACTCATTGTGGCACTTGATGTACCCACAACCGAAAGAGCTATTGAAATTGTTGAGGAATTAGGTACTGAGGTTTCGTTCTACAAAATTGGAATGCAGCTGCAATTTGCAGGCGGAATTCAGCTTGCGGATACTCTGATTAAAAAACACGGCAAGAAAGTTTTCCTAGACTCGAAACTTCTCGATATCGGTCAAACAATTGAAAGTGCTGTAAGAAACATTGCCGATATGGGTGTCAGTTTTCTGACGGTTCATGGGAACGGAAAAGTCATAAGGGCTGCCATTAGTGGCAGAGGTGACTCGGAACTAAAAATTCTTTCAGTAACATTTCTAACAAACCTTGACGCGAATGATTTAGCTGACATGGGATACTACAATGCTGTAGATGATCCGAGATCAGTGGAGAAGTTTGTAATTTCACGCGCACAGCGGGCAATAGAAGCCGGTGCCGACGGTGTAATTTCATCTGGTGAAGAAGCCTCGGAAATTCGGGAAATGGCCGGGCCAAACCTAAAAATCGTTACACCAGGCATCAGAAGAAATGGGGATGAGATTCACGACCAATCACGTATCACAACTCCGTTTGATGCAATTACATCAGGTGCCGACTATCTTGTTGTTGGGCGCTCAATTACGACGGCAAAAGATATGCTTGCTGCTGCTGAAGACTTTAATGCGCAAATTGCACAGGCCGTGAAAGTTACTCATCTTGAGGCAGCAGAATAGGCGGTCACAGCCCGAGCGCTTCAAATACTGCAAGCATTCATTTGTTCCCTTGAAACAACGGCTACGAATTCCCATCTTACCTAGAGGAAGGCGGAGCTATCGGGCTCTTGCCGCATTAACTGAGGGAACACCATGACACGAACATCCATGATCCGCCCGGCCTGGACACCGGTAACCATTGCTTTGATGGTACTGGGGTTCATGATTTTCTGGCCGCTTGGGCTGGCCATGCTCGCCTATATCCTTTGGGGAGACCGTCTTGATGATATCAAGCGGGATGTGAACCGCGCTACGGACAGTGTGGGCGACAAATTCCGCAGAGGATCATGCAATCGACACAGTACGCGTACTGGAAATGTCGCGTTTGACGAATGGCGCGAACAAGAGCTTGAGCGTATGGTGGAAGAGCGCAGAAAACTCGACGAGGAAATTCGCGAATTTGACGAGTACAAGCGCGAAATCCGCAGAACCAAGGATAGCGAAGAGTTTGAGACTTTTATGAAAGCCCGTAAGCGCAAACCAGCGCCGCACTCCCGCAAATCACCTGCCAGCAAATAGTCGGCTCAATTCTGCATGAATGAAAATCGTTCGGGGCGTGGTTAGAGCGTCTCGCCGTTATTAGCATCGTTTTTTTTGTGCCCGGAATCGTGTAGACCAGCCTCATGGGACTATCGTTTTTTCAGAAATTGCAAATGCGCAACCGCGACTTCTCGATTGAAGTAGATGGTCAGCATCTACTGGTCCGGGTATCGGAAAACAATCGGGCAAAGCGGCTTATCCTGCGAATTGCACCAAGTGCAGATGGCCTGAAAGTTACGGTTCCCCATCATGTGAGTGATGAGGAAATTGAAGCCTTTGTTGCAAAAAACCGAGCCTGGGTCGCAGCACGCCTTGGAAGAATGCCGGAAAAAACCGAAATTGCGGAGGGCTCCCACATCCCCTATCGCGGAGCAGACCATCGGGTCGCTTCCAGTGGCAAGATGCGGGGGCTTGTAGAGGTAATCTTGATTAATGGCGAGCCGGTTTTGCAGGTGCCGGGAGATCCAAACACGATTGGCCGTAAACTGGTTGCCTGGCTAAAACAGGAAGCACGTCGCGAACTTGATAAAGCCGTCATGCGTCATTGTTCTGAAATAAATGTTCGCCCTAAGCGGCTGCGCATAACCGATACCACATCGCGGTGGGGGTCGTGTTCTTCGAGCCGCACCCTTTCCTTTTCCTGGCGGATCATAATGGCTCCACCGGAAGTACTCGATTATCTGGCTGCCCATGAAGTGGCGCATCTGGTTGAGATGAATCATTCAGCCCAATTCTGGGCGCTAACCAAGAGGCTTTGTCCTGGCACAGATCAACACAAGGGATGGTTGCGTGTGAACGGCGCAAAACTGCACTCAATTGCCGTATGAATTATCCGATCAGATAAACAATCAGTCCGAGAATGAAACACAGGACAAGGGCCATTATAAATACGGTGAAGACATTTGAATTGGTGGATTGTGTTTGGCTGGTCATTTCTGGTCCTTTTCGTAAATGTAACCTTAGCTGCGGTTGCGCGGTTTGATAAAGCCATTTATACCAACGGCGATTAGGGTTGACCCTTTTGATGTTCCAAAATTGTTTACCGGCAAGGCAGGTCTCGAAGAGCAATGCAAAACGCATTGGTCAAGAGGCATAACACGGATCCGGTGGGCAATTTTGGGGCACCGCAGGCCAGGTTTCTTTTGGTTTTGGCTGCGTTGCAATCAGCTCAAGGTACGCAAGCACCACTTCGCTAATCGCGCCTAACCAACGCCAAAATAATTCCTGGTCAAAAGAGTAAATCCTAATGGCCGTTGGTATTATTGCAGACTTGGTCACAAAAGAGAATGGATAATCCATTGGAATTTGCCTGCCCGGTCATACTGGAAAACCAGCCTGACAAAGATCATGCGCTGCTGGACAGCGGTAACGGCCTTAAGCTCGAACAATACGGTCCCTTGCGGGTGGTTCGTCCAGAGGCCCAGGCGATTTGGAAGCCTGAGCTTCATGAACGTGAGTGGAAAAAGGCAGATGCAGTCTTCACCGGGGATACAACTGAGGAAGGTGCAGGGCGTTGGAATTTCCCGAAACAGAAACTCTCGGAAACCTGGCCGTTATCCTGGGATGGAATTTCCTATTTGGGCCGCTTTACCTCATTCCGGCATGTTGGCGTATTTCCTGAGCAGGCCGCGCATTGGCGCTTTGCTGCGGAAAAAATTGCCAAACATTCCAGGGGAGGCGAACCTTTCAAGCTTTTGAACCTCTTTGGGTATACCGGCCTTGCTTCGCTTGTTGCAGCACGCGCCGGAGCGCATGTCACACACATCGACGCATCAAAAAAAGCTATTGGCTGGGCGCGCGAAAACCAGGCAATTGCCGGACTTGACGATAAACCGATCCGCTGGATTTGTGAGGATGCAGTCCGTTTCTGTGAGCGGGAGGTGAGGCGTGGAAACACCTATGATGGCATCTTGCTTGACCCGCCAAAATATGGCCGTGGACCCAAGGGAGAAGTCTGGCAACTGTTTAAAAACCTGCCGCACATGCTGGATCTGGTGCGCAGTCTCACCCGCGAAGATTCTTCTTTCGTGGTCTTGACTGCCTATTCAATCCGGGCGTCATTTTATGCAACCCACGAAATCATGCGTGAAAAATTCGAGAGCCTGGATGGCAGGCTTGAGTCAGGTGAACTGATCCTCAATACAAAAGACAGCGACCGCAGCCTTTCAACCTCTCTCTTTAGCCGGTGGACGGGCAAATGACGGGTCAAAATTCATCCAGGCCAGGACGGGTCCATCAGATAACCGCGGTTTCAAATCCGCGCGTCAAGTCTGTCCGGGCGCTGGCGATGAAGAAAACCCGGGATGAAGCAGGTACATTCCTGGTTGAGGGCATGAAGCTGGTCCGCGATGCTTTCGACAATGGCTGGCAGATTGAAACGCTGATTTTCAATTCGGCCCTGATTGGCGAAAACCCGGAAGTTGCGGAGCTGGCAGCGAATGTTCGCGCCAAGGGCGGGGATATTCTCGAAGTCAGCGGGAAGGTACTTGGGTCCATCACCCGACGCGATAATCCGCAGATGGTTGCAGGCGTGATGAAGCAACAATGGCGTGATCTTCCAAAAGATGTCCGTGACCCTGATACGGTCTGGATAGCCCTTGATCGGGTTCGTGATCCCGGAAATCTTGGTACGATCATTCGCTCGACTGATGCGGCAGGGGCTGACGGTATAATTCTGGTTGGCGAAACAACGGATGCTTATTCGATGGAAGCAAGTCGGGCGAGCATGGGGTCAATTTTCAACATCCCACTTGCGCGCGTCACTGAGGCCGAGTTTTTATCCTGGCGCAAGAACTGGCCGGGTAAGATTGTAGGCACCCGTCTTGAAGGAGCAGCGGATTTTCGAAGCGTTGATTTTTCATCTGGCCCCGTTCTTTTGTTAATGGGCAATGAGCAACAGGGTCTTCCGGATACGCTGGCCCAAACATGCGATGAGCTGGTTTTCATTCCCATGAATGGAGCAGCAGATTCTCTTAATCTCGCAATTGCAACCGGAGTGATGCTGTTTCATATGGGCAAGCGATTACCACCTCTTGAAAATGGAGGATCGCAATGAGAACAAGATGGGCAATTTTGATCGCGGTGCTTGTAGCAATTGACCAATTATCCAAGGGGTGGGTTGAAGCAGCCCTTCCGCTTTACCAGCAAGTACCGGTACTTCCGTTCCTCTCACTGTTCCGAACCTATAATGAGGGGGTGGCATTTTCAGCTTTTTCAAACCTTGGCCCCTGGCCGCTGGTTTTTTTGACGATCGCAATCATTGTGTTTGTATTCCGGCTTTGGCGTAACCTGGAGCCAAGCCGGGTCTTATCTGCGTTTGGATATGCGCTGGTTATAGCCGGCGCGTTTGGAAACCTTGTTGATCGCCTGACACTCGGCAAGGTGATTGACATGATCTCATTTCATATTGATGCAATCAGCTTTCAGTTTGCAATTTTCAATTTAGCCGATACGTTCATAACCTTGGGTGCAGCAGCAATCTTGTTCGATGAGTTCAGGTTCTGGCGTCAAAGCACCAAGGCTTAGATTTAATCCCAGGTTCCTGCATCTGGAACACCACAAGGAAAGAAAATTTAATGAACGGTTCCTTCAAGGCAATTCTGGTTTCTCGTGATGAAGACAAAAAACAGTCGGTAGAAGTCGCCCAATTGACCGACGGTGATTTAATGGAAGGCGACGTTACAATTTCTGTCGAAGCCTCCACGGTAAACTACAAGGACGGTCTTGCAATCACAGGCCGTAGTCCAGTGGTGCGCCACTGGCCAATGGTTCCCGGAATTGATCTGGCAGGAACCGTCACTGAAAGTTCATCAGATGAATTTGGCGTTGGTGACAAGGTCCTGCTCAACGGTTTCGGCGTTGGTGAAGTCCACTGGGGCGGCTATGCCGAAAAAGCGCGATTGAATTCCAAATGGCTGATCCCGCTTCCAGATGGGCTTTCATCAAAACAGGCAATGGGTGTCGGAACCGCAGGATATACAGCAATGCTTTGTGTGATGGCTCTTGAGGCCTATGGCATTACACCTGGTTCGGGTCCGGTTGTTGTAACCGGAGCAAATGGCGGTGTGGGTACGGTCGCGATTGCCATTCTTTCAAAACTTGGATTTGAAGTGATTGCTTCAACCGGGCGTCCCAATGAAGCTGATTTTCTGAAAGAGCTCGGTGCAACCGAAATTATCGACCGCGCCGAATTATCCGAGGCTGGCCGACCACTTGGCAAGGAACGCTGGGCAGGCGGTGTTGATGCAGTTGGGTCGCACACATTGGCAAACGTCATCGCGCAAACGAATTATGGCGGCGCAGTTGCAGCATGTGGTTTGGCGCAGGGATTTGATTTGCCTGCCACCGTAATGCCTTTCATCCTGCGTGGGGTAGCACTTCTGGGCGTCGATTCTGTCATGGCATCAAAAGAAAAACGCATGGCAGCGTGGAACCGGATCGTTACCGATCTTGATCTCGGCAAGTTACAGTCGCTGACCACCGAAATCGGTTTCGGCGATATCATTCCAGCAGCCACTGATATTGTAGATGGAAAAATTCGCGGGCGTGTCGTTATCGACATGAAAAAATAGGCGCGGCGCGATGAAGAATTACATACTGGCAATTGACCAAGGTACAACCTCATCGCGCAGTTTGCTGTTTGACAGTGATCGACGGATAGTTGCTGTTTCGCAGCAAGAGTTTGCTCAACACTATCCTGCTTCCGGCTGGGTGGAGCATGACCCGGAAGAAATTTGGCAAACGGTTCTTTCTACAATCCGCAGTGTTCTAGAAAAAGCGGATTGCGGGGTGTCAGATGTCGCCGGCCTGGGAATTACCAATCAGCGCGAGACCACAATATTGTGGGACCGGAATACTGGCGCACCTGTTTACAATGCCATTGTGTGGCAAGACCGCCGAACCGCAGAATATTGTGACACGTTAAAGGAAAAGGGGCTTGAAGCCGACTTTTACCGGAAAACCGGCCTGTTGCTGGACCCCTATTTTTCAGGAACCAAGGTCAACTGGGTGCTGGAAAATGTTGCAGGTGCAAGGGCAAGCGCTGAAGCTGGAGACTTGCTTTTTGGAACAGTCGATACATTCCTGCTCTGGCGTTTGACGGGTGGCAAAGTGCACGCAACCGACACAACCAACGCATCGCGGACGCTTCTTTACAACATCGCTGAAATGACGTGGGACGATGAACTTCTGAACATACTGGATGTTCCTGCTTCCGTTTTGCCGGATGTCAGGGGCTGTGATGCCGATTTTGGAAGCACAGACGCAGAGCTCTTCGGCGGGTCAATCCCGATACTCGGCGTCGCGGGCGATCAGCAGGCAGCCGTAATCGGGCAGGCTTGTTTTAGCCCCGGCATGATTAAATCAACCTATGGAACCGGTTGCTTTTTGCTACACAATACCGGGAACGAGCTGGTCCATTCCACCAACAAGCTGCTGACCACCATCGGATACACCATCGGTGGCGAAACCGTATATGCACTTGAAGGTTCAATATTTGTTGCTGGAGCAGCAGTTCAGTGGTTGCGCGACGGCCTAGGTGTCCTTGATGATGCGTCGCAAAGTGGCAAGATGGCAGCGTCTGCAGATGACGGGCAGGAAGTTTATCTGGTTCCTGCTTTCACGGGGCTTGGCGCACCACATTGGGATCCGGAAGCACGCGGTGCACTGTTTGGATTGACCCGAAACAGCGGCCCCAATGAACTTGCAAGAGCGGCACTTGAATCAGCCTGCTACCAAACCCGCGACCTCCTGGATGCAATGGGCCAGGACATGAACAGTGGTAGCGGTAGCTCAGTACTGCGGGTAGATGGCGGAATGGTGGCGAGCAATTGGACCATGCAGTTTCTTGCGGACATTCTCAATTCACCGGTGGAAAGACCGGCAATCCTTGAAACCACCGCAATGGGGGCTGCCTGGCTTGCGGGTTCTCATGCAGGATTATGGCCTGCCCGCGAACATATGTCAGAAGCATGGAAGGCTGAAACACGTTTTGAACCCACCATGCAGGAAGATGTCCGCAACAAAAAACTTTCCGGCTGGAACGATTGCGTTAAGCGGACCCTGTCAGCATGAAGCCGGATACTAATATTGGTATTGGCCAGATACCGGAGACTTCAAACCTGCGTCTTGCAACGCTGGTCAGAATTCGCTGGATGGCCGTTCTGGGACAACTGGCTGCGGTGCTGATTGTCTGGCAATATCTGGAGTTCGAATTTTCTCCTGCCTATTGCATTTTTCTGATTGGTATATCGGCTTTTCTCAACCTTGTTTTGAGTGTCAGGTATCCGGCAAATCAAAGGCTCGATTCCATTGCGTCTGCTATATTGCTAACCTATGACATCGTGCAGCTCGCACTGTTGCTCTATCTTACTGGAGGCTTGCAGAACCCGTTTTCGGTATTGTTATTGGTGCCGGTGGTAATCTCAGCAACAACCCTTCCCACACCTCCAACGCTTTTTCTGGGTTCGGTTGCCGTAGCATCTGCTACCTTGCTGGTTTTCTTTCATCTGCCCCTGCCATGGTTCAGCGGCACCGAACTGCAACTTCCACGCATCTATATTACCGGGATGTGGGTTGCGATTATTTCCAGCATGTTTTTCATGTCCATCTATGCATTTCGAGTAGCAGATGAGGCTCGTAAACTGTCGGAAGCACTTGCTGCAACTGAGTTGGTGTTGCAACGCGAACAACATCTATCAAACATCGATGGACTTGCTGCAGCTGCGGCGCATGAATTGGGTACGCCGCTTGCGACAATCGCTTTGGTTTCCAAAGAAATGATGCGTGAACTAGAGCAGGAGTCTGATTTTTATGAGGATGCCAAGCTGTTGCGTAGCCAATCCGAGCGCTGTCGCGAGATTTTGCGTACCCTGACTTCGCTTTCGACCCAGGACGATCAGCATTTCGGTAAAATGCCATTTTCAGCAATATTGGAAGAAGTATCTGAACCGCACCGTGAATTCGGGATTAAGGTTCACACCAAGCTGCTTTCAAGTGGTCAGGAACCGGTTTGCCGCCGAAACCCGGCGATCCTATATGGCCTCGGCAATATCGTTGAAAATGCGGTCGATCATGCTGCAAGGTTTGTCGATGTAAGTCTTTTTTGGGATGCGGATTTTGTGCGCGTTATCGTCAATGACGACGGCAGGGGTTTCACAGACGAAATGCTTGAGAAGATTGGCGAGCCTTTCGTGACCCGCAGGGGAGGGAACCTTGATGCCAAGGGGCTCGGTCTTGGGCTTTTCATCGCTAAAACATTGTTGGAACGCGGTGGTGCGTCCCTTGGATTTTCAAATCACCCGGCTTCAGGATTGCCGGGAGCTGCCGTTCAGATTGAATGGATGCGTTCGGAGATAGATGAGACTGAGCGCGAATTTTAAATATATTCAGTTGAAGTTTTTGACAAAAGTTGATTTCTGACCCAAATAACACAAGCAAGCACAACAAACAGAGCTGCCCCATGAATGCCACTGCAACAAATGATGTTTCCGGACTGGAAGACAGATCTCTCCTGATCGTTGATGACGACCGCCCGTTTCTCCAGCGCCTTGCACGGGCAATGGAAAGTCGTGGATTTGATGTCAACACCGCAGAAAGCATTGCTGAGGGTCTGGCCAAGGTAAAATCTGCCGCCCCTGCATTTGCTGTTGTGGACATGCGGCTGAATGACGGAAACGGACTGGATGTAATCGAGGAAATTCGCCGCCGCAAGCCCGATTGTAAAACCATTATTCTCACAGGCTACGGCAACATCGCGACGGCGGTAACCGCTGTTAAAATGGGTGCGGTGGATTACCTGTCAAAACCTGCCGATGCAGACGATGTTTATACAGCGTTGATGCGTGCCCCTGAAGACAAGGCGGAGCCGCCTGAAAATCCAATGTCGGCAGACCGCGTACGTTGGGAGCACATCCAGCGCGTGTTCGAGCTATGTGACCGTAATGTGTCTGAAACAGCCCGCCGGTTGAACATGCACCGCCGCACATTGCAGCGAATATTGGCAAAACGCGCACCGCGTTAATGTAGGCCTCAAGTAAGGGGCAATGCTTCCTGGGATAATATCCGGTTGAGCCTGTCAGCTCCTGTTCGCGCGAAACGCAATGTTACAGCTTTTCGTGTGGCTGGGGACAGTTTGGTCATTTCCGCCTCCCGCATGATCTCGCATCCATGGCGGTCAGCGACGACGAAACCTTCTGATTCCGGGAATATTTCAGCTGGCACGTCCGGCAAGGTTGCAAAATAAAAGGCATCGCAAAAGTCTTTATATTCATGCCATTTTCGATCCACGCGGAAGTCTTCTACTGAAGATTTGATCTCAAATATTCTTATAATTCCGACTTCATCGATGGAAACCAGGTCTGCACGCCGTCCATTTGCGAGGGTCAATTCGGGCAAAAAAGCCCAGTTTCGCTGAGAAAATCCGCGCAAAATTCCGTTTCTAACATCCATTGCGCGTTCAGACTGGCGCAAATCCTCATGCGTTTCACGGGCGTTTCCAGACACTAATGGCACCGCAAATCCCTGTTTTTGTTGCTAAACTGCAACATAACATAATTCTTTCGATAAATGAGGCTCAAAAACATTGCGATCAGCCCCGACCCTGTTAATGAGGCGTTAACAATATTCTAGGGCAATTGTATTTTCAGAGCGGGTATCATGGACAGACGCAATTTTACACTTTCACTTCTTTCAACGGTCACTCTCGCCAGCTGTAGTTCTATAGGCCGGATTGATCCGAGCCGCCAGTTCCGTTCAGATTATGGCTCAGTTGTTGACGGCGGCTTTCAGTTGCCACGCATACCGCTCAACAAAGTAGACGAACAATTTCTCCGCCAGATTGTTGATTACGATACAAAGCAGAAAGTTGGAAGCATCATTGTCGATGTGCCAGCACGTCACCTTTATCTGGTTCAACCGGGTGGAAAAGCAGTGCGCTATGGTGTTGGGGTCGGAAAACAGGGGTTTGCCTGGTCAGGCCATGCAACCGTTGGCTGGAAAAAAGAATGGCCGACCTGGACGCCTCCAAGCAACATGATCCGCCGTCGTCCGAATCTCAGAAAATGGGCTGGTGGCATGCCTCCCGGTCTTGGCAATCCTCTTGGACCTCGTGCTCTTTATTTGATGAAAGGCGGACGCGATACGCTCTACCGTTTGCACGGAACTCCTGAATGGTGGACAATCGGCAAAGCGGTTTCTTCAGGCTGTATTCGTCTGATGAATCAGGATATCATCGATCTCTACAATCGGGTTAAGCCCGGCGCAAAGGTTATCGTCAAGCAGGCATGACGCCTGCTTGTAGAAAGAAATTTGCTCTAGCCGTTTGGATGAAGCGCTTTAAATTCGAGCCTCTTGCGGTGAAGCACTGGCTCAGTATAGCCCGATGGCTGCTTTTTGCCCTCAAGGACAAGTTCAATCGCTGACTGAAATGCTATCGAATTTTCAAAACCCGGGGCCATATTGCGATAGGCAGGATCGCCTGCATTCTGACCATCAACAACCTCTGCCATGCGCTTGAGGGTTGCGATAACCTGTTCTTTTGAGCAAACACCATGACAAAGCCAATTGGCGATATGCTGGGTGGAAATTCGCAAAGTAGCCCGGTCTTCCATCAAGCCGACATTGTTGATATCAGGAACTTTCGAGCAACCAACGCCTTGCTCAACCCAGCGAACCATGTAGCCGAGAATTCCTTGAGCGTTATTGTCGAGCTCGTTCTGGACATCCTCGACCGACCAATTCGGTTTACTAACAACCGGTACCGATAAAATGTCATCAAGGCTTGCACGCGGGCGGTTGGAAAGCTTTGACTGCTCTTCAGCGACATTGACCGCGTGATAATGCGTGGCATGCAAAGTTGCAGCTGTTGGAGATGGAACCCAGGCGCAATTCGCGCCAGCTTTCGGGTGTGCAATTTTTTGCTCCAGCATATCCGCCATGAGATCGGGCATGGCCCACATGCCTTTGCCAATTTGCGCATGGCCGGAAAGGCCGCATTCAAGTCCGATATCCACATTCCATGCTTCATAGGAATGAATCCAGGAAGCCGCCTTCATGTCACTCTTGCGGAGCATGGGCCCGGCAAACATTGAGGTATGAATTTCGTCACCGGTTCTATCCAGGAAGCCTGTGTTGATAAAGACCACTCGATCTTTTGCAGTCCTGATACATTCTTTGAGGTTCACCGTAGTCCGTCGTTCTTCGTCCATGATCCCCATTTTAAGGGTGTTTTTCTTCATGCCGAGCGCTTGTTCTACCTGCGTGAACAATTCGCATGAATAAGCAACTTCCTCCGGGCCATGCATCTTGGGCTTTACAATATACATGGAGCCCTCGCGAGAGTTTCCATTCCGCCCGTTACTGCCGACATCGTGCAGTGCTATCATCGAGGTGATCACACAGTCCATTACGTCTTCGGTGACTTCGCTGCCGTCTGCAAGGGTGATTGCCGGATTAGTCATCAAAGGGCCAACGTTTCGAACCAGCAGCGTGGACCGACCGACAATCTTGATGGTTTGCCCGTCTCCTGTAGTGTATTCTCGATCCGGATTAAGCGCCCGGCGAATAACCCTGCCGCCTTTTTCAAATTTTTCCTCAAGATCACCCTTCATTAAGCCAAGCCAATTGCGATAAGCGAGTACCTTGTCCTCACCATCCACTGCAGCAACCGAATCTTCACAATCACAGATTGTCGTCATTGCTGATTCCATCACCACATCAGCAATGCCTGCTGCATCCGTTAAACCGATTGGGTGTTCGCGGTTGACTACGATATCAACATGCAATCCATTCCGCTTGAGAAGAACCGAAGCCGGAGCCGTAGCTTCGCCCTGGTAGCCGACAAATTGCGCGGGGTTGGAAAGCGAAGCGCTGGAACCGTTTGACATGGCAAGTTGCAATTCGCCATCTGATACACAAAGTCCACTTACGTCAGCCCAGTTACCGGTGATGGGTGCAGATTTATCAAGAAAATCCCGCGCCCATGCTATTACCTTATCTCCGCGGACCGGATTGTAACCGCCGGCTCTTTCTGACCCCCCTTCTTCAGAAATCACATCCGTTCCATAAAGCGCATCATAAAGTGATCCCCAACGGGCATTGGCGGCGTTTAGCGCGTAACGCGCATTCATAATCGGAACAACCAATTGAGGCCCGGCCACCATCGCGATTTCCGGATCCACATTTGAGGTTTCAACCGAAAACTTGCCACCTTCGGGAATCAAATAGCCGATTTCCTCCAGAAAGCCTTTGTACTCGTCAATTGTATAGTCTGTGCCGTTGTGGCATTTGTACCATTCATCAAGTTTCGCCTGGATATCTTCCCGCTTTGCAACCAGTGCCCGGTTGATAGGAACCATTTTTGATATAATCGCATTGAAATCGGACCAGAATTTTTGCTGATCAATACCAGTGTCTGGCAAAGCATCCTGATTGATAAAATCATACAGTGCTTTATCGACGTTAATATCACCGGTTTGAATACGATCAGTCATAAGGCTACTCCAGATGAATTTTAGTCTTTGGCTATTGATAGAACATTCAATTGTCAATTTGGAGTAGGTGACAAACATTATTTCCAAAATGGAAACAATCCCAAGGTGTTGAACTCTATTTCCTCCCACCCCATATCTGGGTGCAAGACAATGGAATACGCCGATGACGAGATTTGCAGGATTTTCCAACCCGCTGATGCTGGGTTTTGAAGAATTGGAACGGGTGCTGGACCGTGCCGCCAAGACAACAAACGACGGCTATCCGCCCTACAACATTGAGCGCGTTAGAGATCCCGACGAGGGTGGGCGCGACGTATTGTTGATCACACTCGCTGTGGCAGGCTTCACCGAGGATGACCTGGACGTTGATATTGAGGAAAACCAGTTGACGATCCGCGGGCGCCAGCAGGATGACCATAACGGCGAATATCTTCATCGTGGCATTGCGGCTCGACAATTTCAGCGTTCATATGTTCTTGCTGAGGGGATGGAAGTCAGCGGCGCAGAACTTGCCAATGGTTTGCTTCAAGTTGAGCTTGTACGTATTCAGCCGGAACGGATCATCAAAAAGATTTCAATCAAGTCGAAGGAGTAGATGATGTTTCACGAACAAGACAACAGCATCCTGAAATCAGAGGAGTTTGCAGCACTTGGTACCGATGTCATTGCCTATGTCCGGGAAATTTCCGGCGCGCAGATTCATGAAGTTTTTTCTGAAGATCTTGAGCTTGAAAGAGATGGAAAATACTGGGGCCTGTTTGCAGCGGACGGTCTTCCGTTGATGTTTTCCAACCAACCGGATCAGGTCTTGAACGGTGCATTCTATAATGATTTGCGGGCTGTATTGTTGAACTAGTGGTCCGTTCGAAACAAATGAGTCCCTTTGCGGCGAACTCTTTATCATTTGTTTCGAACGTAAAGACCACTAGCAAGGTATTGTTTTCTAGTGGATTTTAAGATTCAAATATTTGGATGAGAGGTCTCGGAAAACGGGTTCCAAATGTTTGAATCAAAAGAACCACTAGATATCAATGTGTTGCTAGCAGCCCAGGCCAGGCAGAATTCCTAGCTCGGATCAATCCAGCCAATATTTCCGTCACCTCGACGATAAACCACATTTGTCTTGCCACTTCCCGCATTGACAAAAACAACCACTGGATTGTCCGTCATATCAAGTTTCATCACGGCTTCCGCGACAGACTGGGTTTCGATTTCTTTCAAGGATTCAGCGATGATTACCGGACTGTAGTCTTCAGGTATCACCTCTTCTTCCCGTGGTGATTCCACGATCGAATAGGCAACTTCCAGTCGCTCGGCTTTGGAACTTTTGGGATGATGATCTTTTAGGCGTCGTTTGTATCTGCGCAGGCGCTTTTCAATCTTGTCGGCTGTGCTTTCAAATGCGGATGTCGCATCGTTTTCTGTCGCTGTTGCCTGAAGGTCAGCGCTGGAGTCGAGATGGACCACGCAATCGCAGGTAAACCGGTTGCCCTGCTTTTCAATTGTTACATGTCCGTTGTATCCACCAGGGAAATATTTGGTAACCGCGTCCTCAAGTCGATCTTCAATCCGGGAGGTTAGTGCTTCGCCAACATTCATGTGTTTCCCGGAAATTTGCAGTACCATGGTATCCTCCAAGTGGTTTCAATAAATCAACCTTAGCGTGCTGCCAGAATGGCCGCAAATGGATTGTTAAGCTAACTCGAAGCAATTGATATATTTATGGCACCAAACCCAGAAATTACAGGATGCTGGTCTTTTCACGGCGACGTTGTATCGAGGAGGAAATATTCAGAGCTTCGCGATATTTCGCAACTGTCCGGCGGGCTATTTCAATGCCTGTCTCCTGAAGATTGTTGACAATCTGCTCATCTGACAAAATCCGATCGGTGTTCTCAGTATTGATCATTTGCTGGATTTGATATTTGACCGCTTCAGAGGATACTTGTTCTTCTCCATCCCCGGCACTGATCGCTGAAGAGAAAAAATATTTCAGCTCAAACGTGCCGCGGTCACAATGAAGATATTTGTTTGAGGTCACACGGCTTACGGTCGATTCATGCATTTTGATGGCATCAGCCACCGCCTTCAGTGTCAGCGGCTTCAGATACTGACTGCCTTCTGTAAAGAAACGGTCCTGGCGCTTCATAATTTCGGTGGAGACTTTCAAAATTGTATGGGCACGCTGGTCAAGCGTTTGCGTCAGCCAATTCGCATTATCAAGGCAATCGGTGACGAACTGGTGTCCTTCTGTATCTTTCAGTGCGGAGCTGAGTTCCACGTGATAGTCGCGATCAACAATCACTCTCGGCAGTGTTTCAGGATTAAGTTCAATGTTCCAGTCGCCCATCGCGGTGGAAGTAATAATGATATCGGGAACAACGGTTTCAGCAAGGACAGGCTCAAAGCTTCTTGCAGGGCGTGGGTCAAGCGCCTTGATCTCGTCAATCATGGCGACAAAATCTTCCCTGTCAACGCCGCACAATTCCATCAGCTTTGGAAATTCTCGCCGCGCCAGTAAGGCCAGGTTGTTGATTAGCGTCTCCATTGCCGGATCAAAACGGTCCAGCTCCTTAAGCTGCAGAGTAAGACATTCAGCCAGGTCGCGGGCAGCAATGCCCACTGGTTCGAGTGAATGAAATCGCTCCAGCACCCAAAGCGCTATGTCGGCACTCGAATTGGTCTGAAGTGCTACTTCGTCCAGGTCTTCTTTGAAATATCCGTCTTCATCGAGACCATGTGCAATGTAGGTGGCAATGTTTCTTTCTTCTTCACTTTTGAATTCCAGAACGATCTGGCGTTCAAGATACTCTACCAGGTCCTCTGCTTCGCCGACATTCGCCAAAAAGTCAAAATCATCCTTCCCGGCGGCAGATGATCCTGAGGATTGGGTAAGCGCTGGTTGCGAAGGCTTGTCCATTGATTGTTCTTTTTCTGCGCCAGCGGTGCCGGTATCAAAAACATTATCGAATGAGGCGTCAATCTTGGCTTCAGCTTGCAGATTACCGGACTCCATAATGCTTACAGCATTATCAACACCGGTTTCACTGACTGAAAGCGTAGCTTCGGTATCAGAACTGGTTTCAGCACGGTTTTCGGGAGCAAATCCATCATCATGCTGTGAATCCAGTTCCAGCAACGGGTTTTTCTCAACTTCTTCACGAACATAATCAATCAGCTCGGCGTGACTGTATTGCAGCAGCTTGATGGACTGCGCCAATTGTGGAGTAATCACAAGTGACTGGGATTGTTTTTGTTGTAATCTTTGAGACAAAGACATTTTATTCGCTACCTGTATACCGTCCGAAGCTTCTTTTGGCCTGGCTCTTGTATGAAAAGGTAACAAAGAGTCCTTCCTAAAGCGTAAACTGTTCGCCCAAATATAGCCTGCGCACTTCTGTGTTGCGCACGATCTCGTCCGGATTACCGTGTGTGAGGACATTTCCGGCGTGAATAATATATGCGCGATCAATCAGTCCGAGTGTTTCCCGCACATTATGATCGGTGATCAAAACACCAATACCTCGGCGTGTGAGATGTCTGACAAGATCCTGAATATCACCAACCGCAATGGGATCAATTCCGGCAAATGGTTCATCCAGCAGCATGAACGATGGACGGCTGGCAAGCGCGCGCGCAATTTCACAGCGCCTTCTCTCGCCGCCCGATAGCGCAATTGAAGGCGATTTACGCAAATGGGAAATCGAAAATTCCTCGAGCAGGGCGTCAAGCTGGCGTTCACGCTCCTTTCGATCCGGCTCAACCACTTCAAGTACGGCCCGGATGTTGTTTTCGACGCTCAAACCCCTGAAAATAGAGGCTTCCTGGGGTAAATAACCAATTCCAAGTCGAGCCCGGCGATACATCGGTGTGTTTGTAATATCGTGGCCGTTCAATTCAATCCGACCTGCATCAGGCTGAACAAGCCCGGTAATCATATAAAAACTGGTGGTCTTGCCGGCGCCGTTTGGACCAAGCAAACCAACCGCTTCGCCGCGCCGCACGCCGATGGTAACATCCTGGACAACCTGCCGGCTTTTGTAGCTTTTCTGAATACCGGTAACCAGGAGAACCCCATCCCTTGACCGGGGTTGTGTGGCTTGTGAATGTTCGTCACTCATTACCGGTGAAACGGGAGTGTCAACAAGTTCACCGGATACAGATACACTGCCAGTACCATCCGGTTCACCGGTCGCAACTCTGCCAATCACGTCAAACAGCTTTTTCAAACGAATTCCTTCTCTGCGAAACCAGAGATACTTCAATCGTGGTTAATATTGTATAACAAGATACGGGGTCAATCCTGATGGCCGTTGGTATAAGGTACCAGGTTGTGCCGTTAGTTTGTTTTCCGCGATTTGGGATCGAGTAACAATTTAATTCGCCCACTGCCTTGGTTGCTCGAACCCCCGCAAGGTTTGATTTCGGAAACATTGGTTTTCAAATTCACAACAACCTCGCACCCTTTTGCGATGTTGTTTCCCTGGCTCATAATTACATTACCGCTCATGGTAACAATTTCTGTCACCATATTGACGGTGGCCTTGTCAGCCGTCGCGTGATTGTCGTCAGAACGGACGGCTACTTTTCCGCTGGCCTCAATTCTTTTGATCCCGCTCTTGGATTGCTTTGCCTCGTTGCCACGCAAATAAAACACCTTGATCTTGCGTGCTTTCAATAAGGTTGTTCCCTGCACAACACTCACATTACCGGTCAACAGAGCGGTATTCTGATCATCAACAATCTCAAGCCTGTCCGCTTCAATCTGAATGGGCTTGTCGTTATCCCCCACACCGTCGAATGCGCCACCAAACGATTGGGCATTGGCACTGGTGAACTGCATAGCACTGCAAATGCACAATATCGTCAAAGCTAAAAATGTGGGCCAAAATCTCTGCATATCACGGATCCGTTTTTTTCAATTCTTTGGGGCGTAGGGTTAAACGTACTGTGCCTTCAAACACTAATCGCTTGCCGCTGTCTTCTACCTGCAACCTATCCGAGGAAATATCCGCCTTGTCACTTGTCGCCAAAATCGGGTTCAACGTGATAAGCGCACCACTTGAGATATCAACATCGGCATCCTCAAGCTTGATTGTCATACCATTGGAGGTAAGCACATTGACCTTATTGAAAAGAACAAGGGTTTTTTCTTCCGCATCATACACGCCATTCCCGGCTTTGATATTGGCAAATAACGTGTCTTCCATTGGCAACTTGGCACTGATATCAATCAGCTCGACCCGTTTGGGCTGATCGGCATCTTGGATGGCTTTCAGCGCAGAAAGACTGAAAGGCCTTTTTTGTTTGTCAAAACCGTTGAGGTTTGGATTTTCCATAACAAGTTTGCCATCTTGCATGGTTATTTGTCCAAGATCGAGATCAGGCAGCAATAATTGCCTTATCAGCAGCGCAGCCCCAACCGCCAGAATGACAAGCACACCAAGAATTGGCATCGCAATCTTGAGGATGCGAACTATTTTCGCGTGCCGCTTCGCCTCATCATACTCGGACGCACCACGTTCTGCAGAAATAAAGTCCAATGAACCATGCGCAGGCTCGGGGCGCTGAGCGGCCGCTGCTTCTCCATATGTGTTTGCTGGGCGGAGGCCTTGATTCAACCGGGTGTCTCACACTTTGTAACGAATGGTTGCATCGGTTATCGATCTTTCCTGTTCATATTAAGGCGGTGTCAACTATGGGCAAAAATGTCTTCCTCAGGCCATCCCGCCAAGTCCAGATCGCATCTGGCGGGAAGAAATTCAAAACACGCTTTAGCCAGGTCTTCCCGTTCTTCCCGTTCCAGGCGCTTTTGCAGGTGAGCCCGCAAATCGTGCAGGTAAAGCACGTCACTTGCGGCATATTCAAGTTGGGCCTGAGACAACGTTTCCGCAGCCCAGTCCGAACTTTGCTGCTGTTTGGAAATATCAACGCCGATAAATTCGCGAACCAAATCTTTCAACCCATGCCGGTCGGTATAGGTGCGTGTAAGGCGTGAAGCGATTTTTGTGCAATAAACACTGGCGCAAGATATTCCCAGTGCATGTTTGAGCACTGCCACATCAAACCGGGCAAAATGAAAGATGACTGTCTTGGCTGGATCTTCAAGCAGTTGTTTCAGGTTGGGGGCGTCTTTTTGTCCTTGAGCTATCTGAACCACATCAGCAGTCCCGTCTCCGGGTGAAAGTTGCACAACACACAGGCGGTCTCGCAACGGATTAAGGCCAAGCGTTTCGGTATCAACGGCGGTTGCATCACCATATCGCTCGAGATCCGGTAAATCGCCCTGGTGAACCCTGATCGTCATATCAATGCATTCCTTTCAAATTTTGCCATCTAACCGCTATAGCGTGATTCACCCAACTTAACCAATGAGGACCGGCCATTTAAGTTTCTTTAGGAGATTTTTGTTATCAATCTCCGAGTGGGCGGGCATGGAGCAAAATTATGAGCGAAGTTACAGCTGCCCAAATCTTCACGGTTGATCTGAATGACAAGCTCAATCTGCCTTATGAAGGAAGACGGTCAAGGCGGTTTCAGATTGAAAACCTCTCAGAGCTGGTTCTCGATATCAATGGTCGGACAATTTCATGCATGGTTCGGAATATTTCCGAAACTGGCGCGATGATTGAATCGAGTTCCAACGAATTGCCAAATTGTTTCGTCCTGAGCATCCCGGAACAGAACTTGAGGGTATTATGCCGAAAAGTCTGGGAGCAGGAAAACAGAATCGGAGTGGCGTTTCTTAAAAACCGCCCCTAAGAAATTTTTATGCTGTTTGAAGCAAAGCCAATGACGTAATTGCACAATCATTGGCGTATGCAGATATTGGCATGCTTACATTCTTAAATATCCTTCTTGTGAAACACGGAAGGATAATTGGATGAACACCAAAGCGGGTTACTCAATTGAAAATCGCAAAATTGATCCGGAACGCAAACCCGCAACCCGCCCAGATGGGTCACCTGCTGACAATGATCGGATTGAAATTGGCCCGACATCTCTTGCGTTCACCGAGTGGCAGGCTGCCGGACTTGAAGCGCCTGATCTGATGTCTCTTCGGAAATTCAGGTATGACCGGCTACTGGCTGGAATTCACCAGCGCGATTACGGCGCGGTGCTGCTAACCGACCCGCTCAACATTCGCTATGCAACAGACAGTACAAACATGCAGTTGTGGAATACCCATAATCCATTCAGGGCATGCGTACTGTTTGCAGATGGGCATATGATCCTGTGGGACTACAAGAATTCTCCGTTTTTGGCAGATCATAATCCGTTGGTTAAGGAAGTACGCTCCGGTGCAGGCATGTTTTATTTCAACAACGGTGACAATCTTGAGCAGGATGCGAAAGGTTTCATCGGTGAAATTGATGGCTTGATGCGCAAACATGCTGGCGAAAACCGCCGTATTGCGGTTGATAAAATCGCTGTAGCAGGTTTTAGAGAACTCGAAGGCGTTGGGCTTGAAGTAATGGAAGGCGAAGAGCTGGCCGAAAAAGTGCGCGCAATCAAAGGGGAAGAAGAAATCAAGGCAATGCGCTGCGCAATAAATTCTTGCGAGAAGGCTGTGTTGGAAATGGAAAAGGCAGCGCAGCCCGGCATGACAGAAGATGATATCTGGGCAGTATTGCATGCGGAGAACATCAAACGTGGTGGTGAATGGATTGAAACGCGCCTTCTTGCGTCCGGCCCCAGAACATTTCCATGGTTTCAGGAGTGTGGGCCACGGGTAATTCAAGATAACGAGATTCTGGCTTTCGATACTGATCTCATTGGTGTTTACGGGCTATGCGTTGATATTTCGCGTACCTGGTTCCTGGGTGATCAGGGCCCGACAGAAAAAATGAAAGAATATTATCAACTCGGCCATCGGCACATTATGGAAAATATGGAGTTGCTGAAACCTGGTGTGTCCTTCGATGAACTTGTGTTTGGAGGGCACCAGTTGCCGGAGGAGGTTGTTCTTGGTCAATACGGCTGCAGGATGCATGGCGTCGGCCTTTGCGATGAATGGCCTTTGATTGCCTATCCCCAAAATCACTCACCAGGAGCGTTTGACTATGTGCTTGAACCCGGAATGATGATTTGTGTTGAGGCATTGATTGGGTCGAAGGAGGCAGGGTTCTCTGTGAAACTGGAAGATCAGGTATTGATCACCGAGGATGGCTATGAAAATTTGACTACCTATCCGTATGATCAAAAGTTTCTGGATTAAGCCTCGTTCAACATTTCCGCATTTTTGACATTTTTGCCGTTCACTAACGCTTCAGGCTGGATTCTTTACCTTTCAGGATAATGGGCGTGGTAATATTATGTTAACCATGGCACATGAAAATCAAGCAAAACTCAAGAAAGTGAACATTATGAAGAGCGGCATTCTTTTGGTAAGTGTAGCATTAGTGCTGACATCTTGCTCAAGTACAACTGATCCACTGACGGGAAAACCGCAGGTAAATAATACAGCCGCCGGTGCCGGGATCGGCGCTGCAGTCGGCGCAATTGGCGGCTTGTTAATCGCAAAGAACAAAAGTGGCAGTGACCGACGGAAATCTGCCCTCATTGGTGCGGGTATTGGAGCCTTGGTAGGCGGCGGCGTTGGTGCCTACATGGACAAGCAGGAGCAGGAATTGCGCCAGCAGCTTGCCAATTCAGGCGTAAGTGTTACGCGTAACGGGAATGAGATCATTCTCAACATGCCATCCAACACAACCTTCGCTTCGGATCAGGATGTATTAAATGCTCAATTCTATCCAGTTCTTAACTCGGTCGCGATTGTTTTGAACAAATACCCGAAAACCCTGCTGGACGTAGATGGACATACCGATAGCACTGGTGATGAAGGATACAATCAGGCCCTTTCAGAGCGCCGGGCGGTTTCCGTGGCACGATATCTTAATTCACGGCAGGTTGATGCTCGCAGACTACAGATTATTGGTTTTGGTGAAACAAGGCCAATCGCAGACAATTCGTCTGATTCGGGTCGTGCCGCAAACCGTCGTGTTGAAGTTCGGATTGCACCGCTTACCTGATTTGTAGCCAGTTTAGACCGGCCCTCGCAAACATGTGATGGGCGAATGTCATTAATACTGGAAGCTCTGATGGTTTCTTGGCAAAATACCGCCCATGAACAACCGACGCATTGAAGTAAGTCTCTTTATCATCCGCATATCTGCTGCCATTTTCTTGGGCTTGTGGGCAACGTTGAAATTTCACCATCCCGAGTGGACGCAGAACATTTTCAAAGGTGCTTACAAACTCAAACAAATTGGTTTGGAAACCCTGCCTGTTGAGGTTTCCTACACACTTGGGGGCATTCAAATTCTGATTGTTCTGGCCTTTGCGACAGGCCTTTGGAGAACCTGGACTTATGGATTGATGATGTTGATGTCAGCTGCCGGTGTGCTCGGTTCGCTTGGGTCTTATGTAAACATCAATGATCAGGGTGAGCTGATTGCCGCCTACACAAGATACCCGAGAAACCTGATGCTCACTTCCATTCCGACCCTTGGTGCGCTAATCGCACTTTTTATCATGCGCGATTTTGACAATTTTCTTTCATTCCCCAGACGGAAGCGGGACGCATAAAAGCCTGTCTTTGCACGCAACCAGAATTTTCAACCGCGATTAACTTGTTGCCCGGACGCTTGTGATATAAGAACACGCCTAATGGCAGTTGGGATAAGAGCCCGACGTAGAATTGTCATGGAAAAATTGCATTGAACAGTTGTAATACCAAGTGGTATTAATCCATATTTCAAGGGCCTGTTTTGATGGTTGAAATCGCACTTTCCGGTGAAAAGATTGAATTTACCTATTCAACGCCCGATCAGCCTCTACCTGCTCGAAGTTTTATCAAGATGGTTGAAGCAATTGGCGGGCAAAGACGGCTCATGGCATTGTATGATCAGTTTATGCACGATTATGGAGAGGGTCGGGACTTTTTCCAATCAGCGGTAGATCTGATGCAGTTAACGATCAACGCTGATGATGAGCGTCTTGCCAATGTTCCCAAATCCGGTCCAGTCGTCTTTGTTGCAAATCATCCCTATGGTGTGCTGGACGGGATTGTTCTGACCTGGCTTGCCCGCAAAGCTCGTCCGGATGTGAAGGTTATGGCAAACCATGTTTTATGCCAGGCTCCGGATGCATCAGGCAATCTCCTGCCCGTTGATTTTTCTGGAACGCATAAAGCGCGCCAAACCAATATTGATACCCGGCGCCTGGCATTGGCAACATTGGCCCAAGGTGGCGCAATTGGTATTTTCCCGGCAGGAGGTGTGGGTGCCAGTGCAAAACCCCATAAGGGTCCGGCACTTGATACTGCATGGCATCCGTTTGCAGCAAAGATGATCAGGATGTCCGAGGCGACAGTAATTCCGGTTTATTTCGGCGGCCAGAATTCCAGGCTTTTCCAGATCGCAAGCCATCTGAGTTTAACCCTGCGCCTGTCCTTGTTTTTCTTCGAGACTGCAAGGCGGATTGGCAGTGAGGTGGAGTTCAGTGTTGGCGCGCCGGTTACCCCTGAAGAAGTGAGTTCCATTTCAAATCGAAAGGAGCTCACCCGCATATTGCGTAAAAGAACATTTTCGCTCGCATCCAACCTGAAAAAACCAAAGACGGGTTATCCGGATTTTGAGCGGGAGTTTGCTTTTCCAAAACACATCAACGTTTAGGGTCCAAGCAATTCCAAGACCAGGTCTGCGGGCCTGCAAAGCCTTACACCTTTTGGAGTGCAAACAATTGGCCGGTTAACCAGTACCGGGTTTTCCACCATGGCATCAAGCAGTGTATCATCCGTCACGCTTTCATCCAGGAGGCCTAATTCCTCGGCCGGGGATCTGATTTTTCTCAACGCTTCTCTTGGCGTGATGCCGCAGGCTGCAAAAAGACCAATGAGCTGTGAGCGGGTCCAACCTTCCTTAAGGTATTCGATAACAACCGGCTCCTCACCGGCTTCCTGAATAAGACCAATCGTATTGCTTGATGTTCCGCATCCGGGGTTATGATAAACAACAACAGTCATTGGAATATCTTTCGAATTTGAGCCCAAACCAAAGTTTTAGCTTTCGTCATTTTGTGGTGAAAACTGCCATGAACAATATAGCCAGGCCACGAATGCGCCGGCCAGTTGAGCAAGGATGAAAGCAGCCACATGCGAAGGTGAAATACCTGCAAACGTATCCGATAGTCCCCGTGTGATCGTCACAGCCGGGTTTGCAAACGAAGTAGATGCCGTAAACCAATATGCAGCAGTTATGTAAAGTCCGACGGCCATTGGCACGGCTGTTTCCCGAAGCCGCAGAGTTCCCAATATTGTCAGGATCAGGCCAAAGGCTGCAATCCCTTCGGCAAACCATTGCGAGCCACCGGTTCTTGCTTTGGTGGAAAACTGGATCAACTCAAGATCAAACATAAGGTGAGCCGTCCATACGCCCAAAATGCCACCGGCAATTTGCGCCACGACATAAGCAAAGCTATCAGCTTTTCTGATCTCTTTGCGAAGAGCAAATACAAAGGTTACCGCCGGATTGAAATGAGCGTCGGAAACCGGCCCGAACAGTGTGATCAAAACAACCAGGATTGCACCGGTTGGAATTGTATTTCCAAGAAGGGCAATCGCTATATTCCCGCCCGACAAGGCTTCTGCCATGATGCCGGAGCCTACGACGGTTGCTAACAAGAATGCGGTACCTACACATTCTGCAGCAAGTTTTTTAAGCGGACTAATTTGGAACATGACGAGCTTCAGGACTGAGCGGTAGAAATTCAACGAGTGTTAGCGGTCACATATAGGTGCAGAACACGTTTGTCATCATTCAGATCAATAAATCAACTTCCACGACCGGAAAAGCTCGACACGGCCTGCTCAAGAAGCACACCCTTTCCGCTTCTTATTTGATAAATCGCCAGTCCTCGCTGGGTCGTTCCATTTGAAAGAATGCGGAAAGCACCGGTTGTACCTTGAAACCCCCTGGGGCTTTCAAAATTTGATGAAGAAAACCGGGTTTTCGGGCCGCCTTGTCGTACCAGTTCAGCAGCAAGCGTTACCGCATCATATGCAATCGCAGCCTGCACTCCGGGTCTGACGCCAAATTTTTGCTCATAGCGTTGCGCGAAACCACCGAACTTAGAAATGTCCCTTCCCGGATAGAGCGCTCCGTTCAGTACGGGATCGCTGGTTTTTACAGACTCCCACGCACCAGACCCAAAAATCTGTTTGGAAGCCAGATCAACGCCATTGCGTTTTAGACCACCGATGATGAGGCCCGGCAAAGGCCCCCCTTCCGGAACATAAATTGAATCAGCATTCTGCGTTTGCGCGGCGGCCTGTACAAGAATAGCTTCAATTCCCTTGGGAGTCCTCTCATATTCAAAAATTTGAGCGCTCATTCCACGTCCACCGGCAATTTCCTTGATCAGACGACTGCGCAAAGTCCCTTCCGCATTTTTAGGCAAAAACGCTGCGATGGATCTTCGTTGTATCGATGCCGCATAGTTGATCATTCGTTTGGTATCGGCTTGCGGTGTATAGGAAAAGAGGTAGGAGCCGCGCCGCGCAACCGTTGTATCGGTCGAGAATGCCAGGATTGGGATATTGGCTGGAATTGTGACACCCGAAGCAGCGCTGACATTCGCTGCAAAAAGCGGTCCGAGTATCAACGATGAGCCTTCTGCTACAGCTTCGCCGGCGCGATTTTGTGCTTCTGCTGCAAGCCCCTTGGTATCTTTGACTACGAGCTGGAGTTTTCCTGCACCGGAGTCTCCCATGGCCATGGCAGCCCCATTCCGTAATTCCTTTGCGACAGCAGCAGCGCCACCCGGGATGGAACTCGGTACCAAAAGCGATACGCGAACTGGCCCATTGCCAATTACCTCACCTGAAGGGTCAGGAGAAAGGACCCGTTCCACTGTTGATGAAGAACCTGGGTCCGGCAAACCCCGCCGAATATCACTGCCGGAAGAATTACACGCCGTCAGCGCCAATCCTGCCAATACAGCAATACAAGTATTCCAACTTGTCGGTGAAAAATATCCATATCTTCCTGAGTGCATGCTCTTACCCAATGTACCTTTCAGTCCGCCTGTTTGACATTTTAACATTCGCAGGTTCAAAACTAAAAGAGTTTTACATAATTTAATTACCTTACGCAACGTAACCTTCATGCCATTGTTTGACGCAAGCCTTTATCGCTACGATTCACCCCAGCCTTCCTGGTGGGAAAAGAGTGCAAATGGATATGATCTCATTGATGCTTCGGCACTAAAGAATTCTGTCAAATGCGATGTGGTAATTATTGGTGGAGGGTATACCGGCCTTTCTGCAGCCTATCATCTGGCCCGTGAATACAATATTGATGTGCGGGTACTTGAAGCTGGCCATATAGGGTGGGGTGCATCGGGCCGAAATGGCGGCTTTTGCTGCATGGGTGGAACCATGCTTGGCATGGCCAGACAGGTCAGAAAATTCGGTCTGGATGAAGTCCGTCGCTATTATGCATGCCAAAGTGAAGCGGTGGAACTTGTGCGCTCGCTGGCTGAAGATGAACAGATCGATATCGAGATGTCCGGCAATTGCGAAATGGTGGTTGCAGAAAAACCATCTCATTATGCTGACCTTGAGAAAGAGTGTCAGTTTCAAAAAGATAAACTCGGCCTTGATGCAAGCATGATCTCAAAAGAGGAGTTCGGTGAGAAGTGTTATGATGCACCCCACCAACATGGCGCATTTGTACAGCGCCCTGGTTTCGGACTGCACCCGCTGAACTATTGTATTGGCCTTGCGCGGGCCGCTGCCCGGCATGGCGCCGTGCTTCATGCCAATAGTGAAGTTGTGAACTGGGAGAAGGCTGATGGGAATCATATTCTGCAAACTGCTTCCGGCGGAAGCGCCACAGCTAACCATGTAATTGTAGCGTGCAACGGTTTCATGCCGGAGCACCTGCATCCGGGCATCAAGGGCCGGGCGTTGCCCCTGCAAAGCCAGATCAATGTCACGCGCCCGCTTACGGAGGATGAGGTTGCGGCACATGGTTGGAAAACAGCTGATCCTGCGATCAATTCCCGCAATGTGTATTTCTACTATCGGATGCTCAAAGGTAACCGCTTCATGATCGGGGGTCGCGCAGATCAGCGGGGAACCGAGACGGGAGCAGCTTTAACCTCAAACCGGCTTCATGAGGGTTTTCAGAAACTGTGGCCGGAGTGGCGGGCGGTTGATGTGGAATGTACCTGGCGGGGTTTTGTTTGCTTCACGGCGAGCCTCAGACCGTCAATCGGGCGTCTTCTCGATGATCCGAGCGTCAGCATGGCATTTGGGTATCATGGGAACGGTGTAAACAATGCCACTTGGGCCGGGCGGGAACTGGCACGCTGGCTTGCAACCGGAAATTCTAAAACACAAACCGTGCCAACTCACTTGCCGGCGCTAGCGCGCGGATTAACGCCGAAGTTTCCGTTACCGTTTCTTAGAAGGAGCATTGCCCGTGCCGGTATTGGTTGGCACCGCCTCAAGGATATGATTGATTGACCACAGGAAATAACAAAGGTTGAATCATGTCTGGATATATTATCAAGGGGCATGAATTTAATCCGCCGCGAATTGAACCTGGTCTCTACATAGCAGCCACACCCATCGGAAATTTATCGGATGTAACGCTACGGGTTCTCGATTGTCTGGCCGGATGTGACTTGATTGCATGCGAGGATACCCGTGTTACCGGAAAGCTCCTGCGTCACTATGCAATCGGCACCAAGAAAATAGCTTATCATGAACACAATGCAGATGTTACGGGCTCGAAACTAATTGAGAAAATTGGCGCGGGACAATCGGTTGTTCTGGTTAGTGATGCGGGCACGCCTCTGGTCTCCGACCCCGGTTTCAGACTGGTCGAATCGTGCCGAAATGCGGGGCTGAAGGTTATTCCCATACCGGGTGCATCAGCGCCGCTCGCTGCGCTGGTGGCAAGTGGATTGCCTGCATTGTCCTGGACCTTTGCAGGGTTCCTGCCAACCAAATCAGGAGCCAGGAAATCAATCCTCGAATCCTGTTCAAACATTTCTCAAACAGTAATTTTCTTTGAAAGCCCCAATAGACTTCTGAAATCTCTTGCTGACATGGCGGAAGTATTTGGGCCGGGCCGAACGGTTTGCGTTGCGCGCGAGATCACCAAATTGCATGAGGAAGTTGTCACAGATTCGATTTCAAACCTGCTTGCCCGCTTTTCTGAGGGTGCAGTGCGTGGCGAAATTGTACTGCTCGTTTCGCCAGCTGGTGCTGCGCAGGCGCGGGATACCGACGACCTTTTGAGAGAATTGTTGAAGACCCTCCCGGTTAGCAAAGCAGCGGCAGAGGCTGCACAATTGACCGGCCTTTCCAAACGCGATCTTTACCAACGCGCCTTGAAGTTGCAAGATCAGGAGTGATGGTCATGGCAACTCAAAAGCGCAAACAAGCCGAACGCCTTGGCAAAAGAGCGGAGTGGCGGGCAGTTTTGGCATTGCTGTGCAAGGGCTATCGGATCATTGGTATGCGCTACAAAACAAAGCTCGGCGAGATTGATCTGATTGCACGCAAGGGAGACCTCATCATCATGGTGGAGGTAAAGGCCCGCAAGACGGTTAGAGAGGCGGTTGATGCGGTTTCCCTTTCGGCGCGACGACGCATCAACGACGCTGCTGATCTGTGGCTCGGTAAACAACGCAATGCCCACAAACTTTCTATCCGCTTTGACATCATAGCGGTTGTACCGTGGCGTTGGCCCACCCATTTCAAGGATGCGTTTTAGGATTGCCACCACGGCGTTCTGATCCTAAGTTTCCCTTATTGCTACACGGAGTATTCAATGAGCTTGAAGGTCGGTTTCCAGATGGACCATGTGTCCACCATTCATAGAGCGGGAGACTCAACTTTTGCGTTGGGCCTGGAAGCGCAAGCGCGCGGACACCAGCTTTTTCATTGGGAGCCGAACCGCCTGCAGTTGCGCAACGGTAAAGTGCGAGCCCAAATTGAAGAAATGAGCCTGCAGGACAGCGAAGGTAACCACTTCACGCTGGGCAGTAAGGTGGATACGGACCTTTCCGAACTTGATGTGGTGCATCTGCGGCAGGACCCGCCATTCGACATGGCTTACATCACAACCACTCACATCCTTGAGCGAATTCATCCTGAAACACTGGTCGTCAATGACCCTGCATCTGTCCGCAATGCGCCGGAGAAAATACTTGTAACCGGGTTTGCTGATTTAATGCCTGAGACGTTGATTACCCGCGATTATGAGGCAATTGCTGAATTCAGGAAAGAGATCGGCGACATCATAATAAAGCCGCTTTACGGGAATGGCGGTGCAGGTGTTTTCCTGCTGCCCGAATCGGATATGAACTTCACTTCTCTGCTTGAAATGTTTGACCAGCAGTTTCGCGAGCCGCTTATCGCCCAGCGTTATCTCAAGGAAGTGCGCGGTGGGGACAAGCGGATCATTCTTGTCGATGGCGAACCGGTTGGGGCTATCAACCGGGTTCCTGCAGAAACCGATGCGCGCTCGAACATGCATGCAGGCGGACGCGCGGAGCATTCAGAACTAACCGCAAGAGAGCGTGAAATTTGTGAGCGCATTGCGCCGACGCTGAAAGCGCAGGGTTTCATCTTTGTTGGCATCGATGTGATTGGAGATTACATGACCGAGATCAACGTGACATCGCCTACCGGGATTCGCGAAGTTAAAAACTTCTCGGGCACCGACATAGCCTCCCTGGTGTGGGATGCAATTGAAAACCGACTTTAGAAGGTAGCGGAAGCCAAATCCATGCTTGAATCGATCCTGTTAAAGATTGTGCGGGTATTATTTTCCGCCACAATCTGTGTAACTTTTCTTTCTACGACCCCTAGCGCGTGATGGGCTTAGTTGGATTTCAATTCTGTTTTTCATCCGTTGCGCGCGTATGGATGACTGCAACCGCAGGGCGATGCCGTAGCATCGGTTGAGGATTGCAGGCTTTGTTCTACGCCCAACGGGGTAAAATCCTTTAGGGACGGGAGATTTTATACCGGTTATCTTCGCCAAAAGCCGCGCCCGTATCGGCGGATATGTCCTGCGTTTTTCGCTTGGTCCTGGCGCAAAATCTCCTCGACACAATGAATTCACCGAAACCCATCCCGCTCTAATACCAACGGCCATTAGGATTTACTCTTTTGACCAGGAATTATTTTGGCTTTGGTTAGGCGCGATTGGCGAAGTGGTGCGGCGTACCATGAGCTAGAGCATCTTTTATTAAATATAAACCGCTTTGATGGCGTGAGGTTTGTGATCTCGCCAGGCGGTTTTCAAAAAGCGGGTTAGATACCCGGTTGAGAAAAACAACAAAGCGAGAGCGCAAAGATCGCCCAAGCAAAAGATAGGACTGAAGATAAAGTATTGAATTCAAACTTGTTTTCTCACCGATTTATCCAGGCCGCATGGCTTTGCCCCAGGAAGGCGTTGCGAATTTCTTGTGGTGCAAAAACACCATGGCGCAATCCGCGCCTGTTCCTGTGACAAATTTCAGGCGGTCAAAGTGATTCATATTTAATAAAAGGTGCTCTAATTGCAACGCGGCCAAAACCAAAAGAAACCTGGCCTGCGGTGCTCCAAAATTGCCCACCGGGCCGTGTTATGCCTCTTGACCAATGCGTTTTACATTGCACTTCGAGGCCTGCCTTGCCGGTAAACAATTTTGGAACATCAAAAGGGTCAATCCTAATGGCCGTTGGTATAATGTGCTGGCCGCCACTTTCAAGACATTCGAATTTTGCGGTGAACCTGAATATTTGCCGAATAGCGGCAATACCATCCCGATCCGCCTGCCTATCCGTTATACAATTTAAGCCTTGGCAGCGGTGATGGCTTGTTTAATGGCTTGCTTCGCCTCATCCGCATTGCCCCAGCGATCAATTTTCACCCATTTGCCGTCTTCTAAATCCTTGTATCGTTCAAAGAAGTGGGAAATCTGGTCAACCAGCAGCTTCGGCAGGTCCTCAAGCGTGTGAACATCCTTGTACATTGCTGAAATGTGTGGAGAAGGAACAGCCACCAGTTTTTCGTCACCTCCGGCTTCATCGGTCATGTAAAGCATGCCAACAGGACGGCAGTTGATAACTGAGCCCGGGATAAGCGGGCGCTTGTTGGCAATAAGAACATCAATCGGATCACCATCATCAGACAGGGTATGGGGTACAAACCCGTAGTTTCCGGGATACCGCATGGATGTATAGAGAATACGGTCCACCACCATGGTGCCTGCATTCTTGTCCATCTCGTATTTTACCGGTTCACCGCCATAAGGTACTTCCACGATAACATTAATGTCTTCCGGCGGATTATCACCGATCTTGATTGCATCAATACGCATTGGATTTCTTTCTCTTGGGAGGAGATTTACTCAGGGCTTATAAGGAAGTCGCGATCATGTGCAAGCCACCACCGGGTTGGGTGGTAAGTTTTTGAACGGGCCAGGGTGTAGGCGCGTCTTCCGCCATGTCAAAACGGAAACGGGACATCAGCACTCCAATGACAATCATCGCTTCCTGTATGGCAAAACTTGAACCGATGCAAATGCGCGGTCCTGCACCGAAAGGCAGGAACTGATACTTCCGAATTTTATCTGCATTTTCAGGCAGGAATCGTGACGGTATAAAGCTGTCCGGGTTTTCCCAATATTCGCGATGCCTGTGCAAAGTCCAGGGAAGGATCATCGCTTGCGTTCCCCTGGTAATGGTCAGGCCATTCCAAACGGTGTCTTCTACTGCTTCACGGCTGATTGTGGGCGCGGGCGGATAAAGCCGCATGGCTTCGTTGAATGCAGCCAGGGCATACGGCATGCGATCAACCCAATCCAGCGGATCGCTGTATTTTGATGTTATCTCGCGAGCCTCTTGCTCAACCTTTGATCGTTCCTCAGGTGCATTGGCGAGCAGGTAAAACATCCAGCCCAGAGCCCGGGCTGTTGTTTCATGCCCAGCGCCAAAAAAAGTGATTACATTGTCTTCAACCTCGGAACGGCTCAGGCCATCGGGCCCATCCAAACTGAGGAGAAGTGTCAGGAAATCATCGGGCAGGTCTTCTCCGCGCTCCATCGCGGAAGCGCGAATGTTCACGGTTTCGCGTACACTGTCACGGAAGTATTTGAGGACTTTCCTCCCCTTTATGCGTGTGTAACGCGGGATCCATTCGGGTAGCTGCAGGATATCAAAGGGATCAACTCTGGCCGCCGTTTCAAACAGGATTTCAACCTTTTCCGCAAACGCGTCCGGTTCTCCTGGAACCTCGCCCGAGAAAAGCGTCTCTGCAAGAATGTCATAGGTGAGCTCCGTCATGTGCTGCGCCATGTCGAACGGCTCTTCGTACCCTACAAATCTCTCAGCGAATTGCTCTGATCTCCTGAGCATCCCGGCAGCGAACCCATGAATATGGCGCGGCGTAAATACCGGGGCCATTGCCTTGCGTGAGCGTTTCCAGATCGGATTTTCAGCGGTCAACAGGCCTTCATTCAGGATAGGTTTCAGGATCAATTGCCGCACACGGGCAAGTTTGAAACTCTTCGATTGTTCGACAAGGATATGTTTTATCAAGCTGGGCTCATTGGCAACCAACATGGGCCCGCCCACACCAGACCGAATGTATACGTAGGGTTTCGTATAGGACGGGTTCCCCCACAACTCGATTGGATTGTGGTAAACGATCCAGAACATTTTCAGAAGACCAGGAGGTGTGGTTCTGGGTGATGGTGCAGGTGGCACAAAGGGAATTGGTGTAGTATCCACTGGGCAAACTCCAATGGTCTTAAGATAGGTCTTTGCCACGCGAATATCCAGCGCTGTGTTTACACTCTTTCCGCGCTTTTCAGTCCACGGATTAAAGCGTGCTTCGGTTTGGAATTTGGTTCGAAAAAGCCTATATCTAATGGCTAAAGATGGCTGCGATTCGCATCTCACTGAAACGGCGAAAAAACAATGGGCAAAGCATGACCGATACCCTTGAAAATCCAGAAGAAAACGGTACTGGCCCAGCCGAATATGGTGCCGACTCCATTAAGGTCCTCAAGGGTCTTGATGCGGTTCGAAAACGCCCGGGTATGTATATCGGTGATACCGAAGACGGATCAGGTCTTCATCACATGGTCTATGAAGTCGTTGACAATGGAATTGACGAGGTACTCGCAGGACACGCGGACCGTGTCACTGTCACGCTAAATCCGAATGGATCAGTTACCGTGACGGATAATGGCCGGGGTATTCCTGTCGGTATTCATGAAGAAGAAGGCATATCCGCTGCTGAAGTGATCATGACCCAGTTGCATGCCGGTGGCAAGTTCGATCAGAATTCATACAAAATTTCCGGCGGACTGCATGGCGTTGGCGTTTCGGTTGTTAATGCCCTGTCCGTATCCCTCAATCTGAAGATCCGCCGCGACGGTGAAATTCACGAAATGAGTTTCACCCATGGCGTTTCTGATGGCCCGCTCACAGTTACTGGCAAGTGCGGTGAGGAAAAAGGTACAGAAGTAACGTTCACTCCGTCCGGCGAAACTTTCACAATGCTGGATTTTGATTACAAGACGCTTGAGCATCGATTGCGGGAATTGGCTTTTCTTAATTCCGGCGCACGGATTATTCTGACCGACCGGCGCGGTGCAGAAGATGTATCCGAAGAACTTTATTATGAAGGGGGCCTCGAAGAGTTCGTCAAATATCTCGATCGTGCCAAAAATGCCCTCGTGGAAAACCCGATTTATCTCAAATCCGAGAAAGACGGAATTACGGTAGAGGTCGCACTTTGGTGGAATGATTCTTACCATGAAAACGTTCTGTGCTTTACCAACAACATTCCGCAACGCGATGGCGGTACCCACCTTGCCGGTTTCCGTGGTGCGCTGACCCGTCAGGTCAATGGCTATGCTGATAGTTCAGGTATTCTCAAAAAAGAAAAAGTGGCACTGTCGGGTGACGATTGCCGCGAAGGGCTCACCGGTGTTCTTTCGGTGAAAGTTCCTGATCCAAAGTTCTCATCCCAAACCAAAGACAAGCTCGTATCATCCGAGGTTCGTCCGGTCGTTGAAAGCCTGGTCAATGAATCACTCAATACCTGGCTTGAAGAAAATCCAGCTGAAGCGAAAATCGTTATTTCCAAAGTGGTTGAAGCTGCAGCAGCCCGTGAAGCTGCTCGTAAGGCACGCGAGTTAACCCGCCGCAAAGGTGCGCTGGACATCGCGTCCCTGCCGGGCAAGCTTGCGGATTGTCAGGAACGTGATCCGGCAAAATCCGAAGTTTTTCTGGTAGAAGGTGATTCTGCGGGTGGTTCTGCCAAGCAAGGCCGTAACCGTTCTAATCAGGCGGTGCTTCCGCTGCGCGGTAAAATTCTCAATGTCGAGCGCGCGCGCTTTGACAAGATGCTTTCCAGTCAGGAAATTGGAACGCTGATTACAGCTCTTGGCACGGGCATCGGCAAGGATGAATTCAACCTAGAAAAACTGCGTTACCACCGCGTCATTATCATGACAGATGCGGATGTGGACGGGGCACATATTCGTACTTTGCTACTGACATTCTTTTTCCGCCAGATGCCCAAAGTGATTGAGCACGGCCACCTCTATATTGCCCAGCCTCCGCTCTACAAGGTAACACGCGGCAAGTCGATGCAATATCTCAAGGACGAACATGCGCTTGAAAACTTCCTGATTGAAGGCGGCCTGGAAGAAGCGCGGCTGGTTCTTTCGGAAGGCGAAGTGCGGTCCGGCCCTGACCTGCGCTCAGTTGTTGATACGGCGCTAAAAGTCAAAACCCTGATCAATGGCCTTCACACCCGATACAACAAGGATGTGGTGGAGCAAACCGCAATCGCTGGTGCGCTTGATCCGGACATGGCTTCCAATCGGGAACTTGGATTACAGGCAGCGGAATATGTGGCACGCCGTCTTGATGTGATTTCGGAGGAAACAGAGCGCGGTTGGCAGGGTTCGGTTGGCGAAGACGGGAGCCTCAACTTTGAGCGCACCGTGCGCGGCGTCAAGGAGGTAGCCCAGATTGACATGGCCTTGCTTGATTCAGCTGATGCCCTGCGTCTCGATAGCTTTGCCACCGATCTGCAGGAAGTGTATGGCAAGCCGCCGACATTCCATCGCAAGGATAAAGGCAGCCAGATTGCGGGCCCGCGCGCCTTGTTACACGAAGTCTTTGAAACCGGTCGCAAGGGCATTACCCTGCAGCGCTATAAGGGCCTTGGTGAGATGAACCCGGATCAATTGTGGGAAACCACACTGGACCCGGATGTCCGTTCTTTGTTGCAGGTCAAGGTGAACGAAGCTGCGGAAGCAGACGACCTCTTCAACCGCCTGATGGGGGAAGAGGTGGAGCCGCGCCGCGACTTTATTCAGTCAAATGCACTAAACGTTGCCAATCTTGATATCTGAGCGTTAGAAAATCCTCATCAACCGCTGGTGATTTGTATTTTTCACAACGTCACTTAAACTGTTCTGACTGGCAGGGGGAGGCGCTGCTCAATCCGCATGCAGGACGATAAATCTGATACAACCACATTGAAGCAGGGACCAGGTCTGCGCGCCTGTGTTGTATTGCTGTGCCTTCTGTTGGCGATCATCGCTGGCATCACGGCCCTCGCCATGAGCGGGAATGCTGCCTCCTGGGCAGAGTGGTTGCACTCGGCACCTGAGGTTATTCGCGATATGGGGTGGATGGGGCAGCTGGCGATTATCGGTCTGATGATCCTGCATTGTTTCGTGCCGTTCCCGGCTGAGTTTGTTGCGGTAACCGCTGGCGGCATTTACGGCCCGCTTGCTGGCACAGCTCTTACCTGGAGCGGAGCAATGATCGGCGCTCTGATCTCGTTCGGTCTTACCCGGATACTGGGTCAGCCCTTTATCAACTGGGCGTTGCCGGAAAAACAGAAAACCCTGCTTGATCAATGGACGCAGGACCAGGGTGCAATGACGCTTTTGCTTAGCCGTTTCATTCCGGTAATCGCGTTTAACCTGATCAACATTGCAGCCGGTCTTACCCGTATCAGCTGGTGGACGTTTATCTGGACCACTGGCATCGGCATTTTGCCACTCACTACCCTCATGGTCTATATGGGCAGCCAGATGAAAGAGCTTTCCTGGACAACATTGTTCGCGGTCTCCGCAGTCTGCATCGTGCTGATGGCGTCTGCATCGTGCTGATGGCGCTCCTGCACTGGGTCAAGCGGCGGGAGCGGAGCTAGTGGTCTTAAAGTTCGAAACGAATGCAAACGAGAAAACGGAAAAGGGGACCATTCGTTTCGAACAGACCACTAGTCTTTTCCCTTTTTGGCAACCGCCAGCGCCCCAACTGCATAATATTCCACTCCCGGTTCCGCAGCTCGGCCGGCCTTTCAACCGCAATTCCCAACGCTTTCAGCGCCTTGTAATCGATGAGTTGGGCAGTAAACCCTAAGCCGAAGGTCTTTCCTGATATTGTTTAGCGAACATCCGGAAAGACACCTCACCAGCTTGCATTCCGCATGCTTCCTGCTACATGGGACCGCATGAACAAGCACCTCTCTGATACGGCGCAGGCGCAAGGGACTTATCCCGGTCGCGACAAAATCCGGAACTTCTCCATCGTTGCCCATATCGATCACGGCAAGTCGACGCTTGCCGACCGTTTGATCCAGGAAACGGGCGGCCTGGCCGAGCGCGACATGCAGGAGCAGGTGCTCGACAGCATGGACATTGAGCGCGAGCGCGGGATCACCATCAAAGCGCAAACCGTCCGACTTCATTACAAGGCACGGGATGGAGAAATATATATTCTGAACCTGATCGACACACCCGGTCACGTTGACTTTGCCTATGAGGTTTCCCGCTCGCTTTCAGCCTGCGAAGGGTCACTGCTCATCGTTGATGCCTCACAGGGTGTAGAGGCGCAAACGCTTGCCAATGTCTATCAGGCGATCGACAACGACCACGAGATTGTTTCGGTCCTCAACAAGATCGACCTGCCCGCCGCCGAACCGGACCGGATCAAGGAGCAGATAGAAGACGTGATCGGCCTTGATGCATCCGAGGCGATTGAGATTTCCGCCAAGACCGGTCAGGGCATTCAGGAAGTCCTGGAAGCGATTGTCAATAAACTACCCGCCCCTGATCATGGCGAGATTGACGATCCGTTGAAAGCCCTGCTTGTTGATAGCTGGTATGATGCCTATCTCGGCGTGATTGTGCTGGTCCGTGTCATCGATGGCGTGATCAAGAAGGGTCAGACGATCAAGATGCTCGGCACAGATGCAAAATATCTGATCGACCGCGTTGGTGTTATGACACCGAAAATGATCCCCGTTGATCAACTTGGCCCGGGGGAGATCGGGTTCATTACGGCTTCAATCAAGGAAGTGGCGGATACGCGTGTTGGTGATACAATCACAGAAGAAAAAAACCAGACTGCCGAAGCGCTGCCGGGTTTCAAACCAGCTCAGCCCGTGGTGTTTTGCGGTCTGTTTCCAGTGGATGCCGCGGACTTTGAAGATTTACGCACTGCGATGGGAAAACTCCGCCTTAACGATGCAAGCTTTTCATTTGAGATGGAAACATCCGCTGCACTTGGGTTCGGTTTCCGCTGTGGTTTCCTCGGTCTTTTGCATTTGGAGATCATTCAAGAGCGGCTTGAGCGTGAGTTTGATCTTGATCTCATCGCAACAGCGCCCAGTGTTGTTTACGATATCTATCTGAAGAGTGGTGAAATTCAGAAGCTTCATAATCCGGCAGACATGCCGGATGTGGTTTACATTGAAGAAATCCACGAACCGTGGATCCGCGCAACCATCCTCACACCGGATGAACATCTGGGTGCTATCCTGAAACTCTGTCAGGAGCGTCGCGGCGTTCAGATTGAGCTCACCTATGTCGGCAAGCGCGCCATGCTGGCTTATGATCTACCGTTGAATGAGGTCGTGTTCGATTTTTATGACCGCTTGAAATCAATCTCGCGCGGCTATGCCAGTTTTGATTATCAGATTACCGACCATCGTATTGGTGATCTCGTTAAAATGCAGGTGTTGGTCAACGAGGAACCGGTCGATGCGCTCTCCATGCTGGTTCACCGCTCTCAGGCTGAAAAGCGTGGGCGCGTCATGTGCGAGAAACTCAAAGAACTGATCCCCCGCCATCTCTTTAAGATCCCCATTCAGGCGGCAATTGGCGGCAAGGTCATCGCCCGCGAAACACTCTCCGCAATGCGCAAGGACGTGACAGCAAAATGTTATGGTGGGGACGCGACCCGCAAACGCAAGCTGCTGGATAAACAAAAGGCCGGCAAAAAGAAAATGCGCCAATTTGGCAAGGTCGAAATTCCGCAGGAAGCTTTCATTCAGGCGCTAAAAATGGGTGACGGATAAGCGGGCGTCCAGATTAGCACCGATATGTCTTTGCACTTTTGAAATAAGTACCTAAATGGACAGTATCCATGGGTTTTTCAATCTGGGGGATTACAGGCAATGGAATGGTCTGCGGCAAAAATGATTGCAAAAATACGGTCGTTTCGCTCGATGCGAGAACGCGAAGAGGAGATGGCAGCCGCAAACCCCTATCTCGCAAACGCTCTTGAAAAAGAGAAGATGGAGGGGCACCGCTTTGCGGTGATTGCGCGGACAATCGCGCTCACTATGATCATGGTTCTGCTGCCGTTTCTGAACAACAATTGGCATGTCCTGTTTTATGAGGTTATCGTCCTCGCGTTTATCGGGCTTGGGTGGCTCCAATACCGAATGGCAAGCGTCGGTTATTCAAAAACAGAGCTCAAACTTATCCTGCTGGATTTGGTTCTTCTGACGCTCATTTTCATCATTCCAAATCCTTTCATGGATGAAGAGGTTCCCACGGCGGTTCTCTATCGGTTTGATAATTTCGTCTATTTTTACCTGATCCTTGCTGTCGCGACACTTGCCTATTCCTGGAGGACTGTTTGGGGAATCGGATTGTGGGTCGCGATACTTTGGATGCTGGGGGTGGTGGGTGTGGCGATTTTCGGAAAGGAAATTCCTGAACTTGATGTAGCCGCCAGGGAAATCTTTGAAGGGTATGATCTTGTTTCCGAGATACTCACCCCAAGCAGCCTTGGGGTTGGGCTTCGGGTTCAGGAAGTTGTTCTTTTTCTGATTGTTGCGGGAATTCTTGCGATCAAGGGATATCGGTCTAACAGACTTTTGATGCAACAAGCAGAAATCGCGGAGGAACGCGCAAACCTCTCTCGATATTTCCCCGCAACCCTTGTCGATACTCTGGCGTCAACCGATCATGACATCGGGGCGGTTCGGAGCCAGGAGGTAGCGGTTCTGTTTACCGACATTGTCGGCTTCACAAACTATGCAGAAAGCAACCCGCCGGAAGAAGTTATGGAACTTCTGCGCACTTATCATGGTTTTGTTGAGAAAGCGATTTTCGAAAACAATGGCACGCTCGACAAATATATTGGCGATGGTGTGATGGCTACTTTTGGCACGCCGGAAAAACATCCAGATGATGCTATCAATGCTCTTAAGGCAGCCCAGCAGGTTTTGCAGGAAGCCGGAGAATACAATGCCAGACGCACCGAGCAGGGGCTTTTGATCGTGGAGATATCCGTTGGCGTCCATTATGGTCCGGTTATTTTGGGTGACATCGGACCTGCCCGGCGTCTTGAATTTGCCGTTGTAGGCGATACCGTAAATGTAGCAAGCCGTCTGGAGGCGGCAACCCGGGAGCTGGATTGCCATTGTGTCGTAAGCGATGATCTGATCAAGACAGTTGAAAAGTCTTCCTGCGAGGACAAAACTCTGATCCAGGCTTTTGAGCAAAAAGGTAATGTCACCCTTAAAGGGCGTAGAAAGCCGATCAGCGTTTGGACAAGCTGAGAATATTACAAACAATCACATTTTCGTTCCCGGACGGATTTGTTAAAACTTTGTAAAGAATTAAATAAGATTGTATTCATTTATCTCACTGTCTTGTAAAAGCAGTGATTGAATTGAGATAGCGGGATGCTGATAGTGCGTGCTCTGATCATAATTATGCTGGCCTTTGTCGTTAACGCCTGCACCTCCTCACCCAGCACGGTTCTCGATATGAGTCTGGCAGTTGAAAACCCGAAATTTGGTGACAATGATCCTGTCGAATGGACTGGGCGTAGCCCGCACGGCTACCGTGTGCACGGGATTGATGTCGCCAAATATCAGGGAGATATTAACTGGCCGACTGCAAAACGTGGCGGCGTGGCCTTTGCCTTTATCAAGGCGACAGAGGGAGCTGACCACAAGGACGAAAAATTTTTACAAAACTGGTACAATGCAGGGCGTGCCGGTGTCCCGCGTGGCGCTTACCATTTTTACTATTTTTGCCGCACAGCCGCAGAGCAAGCACGCTGGTTCATTCGCAATGTTCCAAAAGATCCGAAATCACTACCTCCAGTGCTGGATATGGAGTGGAATCACCAATCCAAAACATGCAGGTACAAGCCTGGCGCGGCAAAAATTCGCTCCGAAATGCGCCAGTTTCTATCCATCATTGAGCGCCACTACGGAAAGCGCCCATTGGTTTACACTACCGTTGATTTCTATAAAGACAATCACCTTGGCCTGCTGAAGGGTAATGAATTCTGGCTGCGTTCTGTTGCTGGCCATCCATCAGAAGTTTATCCAAGCCAGCGTTGGTCATTCTGGCAATATACCGGCACGGGTCGAATTCCGGGGATCAAGGGAGACACCGATATCAATGTGTTTGAAGGCTCTCCTGACACCTGGCGGCGCTGGGTCGGGCAACGAACCCAGTAGTTCTGCAAATTTCCGTCAAGATCACGCGCAAACATGATCCACCTCGTCTGCGTTCTGGCAATTCATGTTGCATTCAAAAATCAGGCCTGGCCAATCAATATCCCGGCTCCCAAGACCAGCACTCCGCCAAGCACAATCTGGACGGTAGCCTTAAGCCACGGGGTTTCCATATATTTGTTCTGGATCCACGTGATCGCAAGAAGCTCGATAAAAACAACTGCAAAGGCAATCCACGTAGCGAGCCAAAAGTCCGGGATCAGGTAAGGTAGGGCGTGTCCCAGGCCACCCAGAGTGGTCATGATTCCCGTGACAATTCCGCGGGTGATCGGTGAGCCACGACCAGAAATAACACCATCATCTGACGCAACCTCGGTAAAGCCCATGGAAATGCCGGCACCAACTGACGCGGCAAGGCCGACAAGGAGTGTAGTCCAGGTGTCCTGCGTGGCAAATGCAGTTGCAAAAATTGGAGCAAGTGTTGATATCGACCCGTCAATCAGACCAGCAAGGCCCGGTTGCACATAGGTTAGAACAAACTGTTTGCGCTCGGTCTCGCTTTCCGTCTCCAATGTCTCGTCTGATATATCTTCACCTGCCTGGCGCGCTGTTTTGATGTGACCAGCTTCAGCAGCAGCAAGCGTTCCCAACAGTTTACGGATGGAAGCATCGGGCGTGATTTTTGCAGCGGCAAGATAGAACCGGTGTGCCTGTGCTTCCATTTCTTCTGCCTGTTTGCGAACTTCATCGACACCAAACGGTTTTACGAGCCAATCAGGCTTGCGGCTGTAAAACCCCGAAACATGCTCGCGGCGCAACAACGGAATGATTTCACCGAACTTTTCCTGATGGAGTTCGATCAACCATTGACGGTGCTGATCTTCCTCTTCAGCCATCTCATCAAATATCTTGGCGGTGTCGGGATAATCATCGCGCAGTCCATCGGCATAGGTTCGATAGATGCGTCCGTCATCTTCTTCTGAAGAAATAGCCAGGGCCAGGATTTGTTGTTCGCTCAGGGTGTCAAAAGGGGTTTTCCCGGGGGGAATAAGGCGCGATAGCATGCTGGTTCTCGCTCGTGAATGGAATGATTGGGTTATAGTGTTTGGTGACCAATATGCAAACCCACGCACTGCATGATGCAAGCCGGTAATTATTCGAGATGTCTATCTCCTGAATAATTTGCGCTGAACGTTCGAATGCATTCCTTGCTTCCGTTGCTTCGCGTGACGCAAAATGACCTGATTACGCAATCAGGATTCGTTTTTTTCTCGGAGTTTTGATCGGGATTTGGCCTACTTGATCTTGCGACCGTTATATACATGTGCAATTATACACATTCATTTTGTTGGGAGGAAAACAGACAGATGAACGTTAAAAAACACATTCACCCCTACATCCCGCAGTTTCTGCGCGATGCAAAAGCAGGAAAAATCTCACGCCGCGAGTTTATGTCATATGCAAGTACGTTTGGCATGACTACCGCTGCAGCTTATGCAGCGCTCGGCCTTCCTGCACCTGCCCGTGCTGACGGCCATGCCAAGCAAGGCGGAACCATCCGCATGCAGATGGATGTTCGTGCTCTGAAAGATCCACGCACTTATGACTGGACACAGATTGCAACTTACACAGCCGGCTGGCTTGAATATCTGGTTGAGTACAACTCAGACGGTACCTTCAAGCCGATGTTGCTTGAAGGCTGGGACATTAACGATGACGCTTCCGTTTATACATTGAAAGTCCGCAAGGGTGTCAAGTGGAACAATGGCGACGACTTCACAGCTGAAGATGTTGCACGCAACGTCAGTGGCTGGTGCGAAAAAGACGTTGAGGGTAACTCAATGGCCGGTCGTTTCTCGGCATTGATCAATGCTGACACAAACAAGGCAGTTGACGGCGGCATTGAAGTTGTCGATAGCCACACGGTTCGCCTGAACCTGCCTAAGCCAGACATCACGCTGATTGCCGGCATGTCAGACTATCCGGCAGCGATTGTTCACTCAAGCCACAATCCGGAAGATATGCTCGGTACCGCAGTTGGTACGGGCCCCTACAAGCCGGAAAGCCTCGAAGTTGGTGTTAAGGGCGTTGTTGTTCGCAACGAAGGCTTTGACTGGTGGGGCTACAAAGAAGGTAAAGGCGCTTATATTGATCGTTTTGAGTTCATTGACTACGGCACAGACGCATCTGCTTTTGTTGCGGCTTATGAAGCTGATGAAATTGACGCCAACTGGGAATCAGTCGGTGAATTCTCCGACGTGATGGATGGCATTGGTCTTACCCGTTCTGACGTTGTTTCCGGCTCGACAGTGGTTATTCGTCCTAACCAGAGCGCTGATCCATATAAAGACGTTCGGGTTCGCCAGGCGATTGCCATGGCTGTCGACAACCAGATTTGTCTTGATCTTGGTCTTGCCGGTAAAGGTATCGTTGCGAACAACCAGCATGTTGGTCCGGTTCACCCTGAACATGACCCATCTGTTGGCCGCCTGCCGTATGATCCTGCAAAAGCCAAGGCCCTTATGGCGGAAGCCGGCATGACGGATTATGAGCACGAGCTTCAGTCGATTGATGATGATTGGCGTAAACCCACAACTGACGCTGTTGCAGCTCAGCTGCGTGACGCTGGTATCAAGGTAAAGCGTACAGTTCTTCCAGGTTCAACATTCTGGAACGACTGGGCGAAATACCCGTTCTCATCAACAAACTGGAACCACCGTCCTTTGGGAACACAGGTTCTGGGTCTTGCTTATCGCTCTGGTGAAGCATGGAACGAGTCAGCATTCTCAAATGCTGAGTTCGACAAGTACCTTGATGAAGCCAACTCAATCGCTGACGCTGACAAGCGCCGCGTCGTGATGGCCAAGCTTCAAAAGATCATGGTTGATGAAGGTGTAACCATCCAGCCGTACTGGCGGACAGTTAGCCGTCACCACAAGCCAGACGTTGTTGGCATGGATATGCACATTGCTTATCTGCCTCAAGTCTACAAATGGGGCTGGAAAGCCTGATCTGACAAGATTGACCGGGCCGCTTAAATGGGCGGCCCGATTTATTTTACTGGGTATTTCGCATCAGGTTTCAACGTCCGCAACCTGATGTAGAAGAGGGGATTTATGGGACAGTTTATTCTTCGCCGCTTGGGGGTGATGCTTCTGACGGCATTGTGTTTGACATTTATTGTATTCTTCCTGACAAATCTCTATCCCAACCTCGAAAAACTGGCGAAAACCCAGGGCAATTTCCGAATGTCGGAATTCGCCGTTGCTACATGGCTCAGCAACAGGGGTTATCGGACAGAGCTCGACGGAGCTATGATTGCAGATGTTAAATCCGGCAAGATCACGGAGGCAGAAGCGAGTGCTCAGGTAAATACCGGTTTGGATTTCCGAATTGTTCGTAACTATGGTGAGTGGCTTGGAGTAATGCCTGGTTATGTCATTAAGGGTGTTGACGGAGAAAGGCGGGCTCGTTGCGCCAGAAAAGGGGCACCAGTTGAAGATGCGCCCCGGTATTGCGGCATCCTTCAGGGCGATTGGGGGTATTCCACCGTATCAAAAGACACCGCCGGAAAACTCCTTTGGAACCGGTTGAAATTAACCGGCTTCCTGATGATGTGGGCCCTGATCATTACAATTCCCGTTGCTCTGGCAATTGGTATTGTCGCCGGTATGTGGGAGGGGTCTAAGACTGACCGTTCACTTTCGGTGTTTTCAATCGCTACATCAGCAACGCCCGAATATGTCTCGGGGGTGGTTTTGATCGCGATATTTACTTCAAGTGCTGTTGGTCTCAAGTGGTTTAAGGGCTCCGGTACTCAGGCTATGACAGCTCCGGATTTTGTGAATTTCACGCTGCCGGTTCTGACAATCGCACTGTTTAATATCGGCTATATTGCCCGGATGACCCGCGCTTCAATGGCGGAGGTCATGACCGCGCAATACATCAGAACAGCTCGCCTGAAGGGCGTTTCCTTTGGCGGTATTGTCATGAAGCATGCGCTTCGCAACGCGCTTATTGCTCCATTTACCGTAATCATTCTGCAGATCCCGTACCTTCTTACTGGCGTGGTGATCACCGAAACCCTGTTCAACTATAAGGGCATTGGCTGGCAGTTAGTGCAGGCAGCAGGTAACAACGACATTGAAATGTTACTTGGCGTTTCAATAGTTTCAGTAGTGATAGTGCTGGTAACCCAGCTCATATCCGATGTCGGATACGTGTTCCTTAATCCACGTATCAGATTGTCTTAAGGGGAGAAGCGACATGGAACCATTATCCTTGGGACAGATCATCATCACGGTATTTGCTCAATTCGCACCTGTGTGGATCGCGCTTTTCCTGACCTTTGCACTATCGATATTCTTCAAGGACAGGCTCGGCCTGTACGGCAGATTGTTCGACAGCTTGATCGGTATGATTGGTTTTTTCCTCGTCATGTTTTGGATTTATACAGGCTTGTTCACCGCTTTGGTGGACCTCGTCTCAACGCATGACCCGCTCGCACAGATATCACAGATGAAAAACAAGGCGCCTGGCACTGCAGTACCAGAATCACAAGTTGAGGTGGGGATTTATTCTCACTATCTCTTCGGCGGTGACAATCTTGGCCGCGATGTATTTAGCCGGATGATCAAGGGGTCATGGGAAGTGATCAAAATTGCACCATTGGCCGCATTGTTTGCCTATATGATTGGCATCACGCTCGGCTTGCCGGCTGGCTACTATGGTGGAAAACTGGATACCGTTCTTTCTTTCCTCGCCAACCTGATCCTGGCATTTCCGGTAATCCTGCTGTTCTACCTGCTGGTAACACCGGAAATTGTTGCGACCGGGATACCCGCCTATATGGCTGCGGTTCTTTTTATATTCCCGATTATATTTATCGGCGTATTGTTGAATTCCAAATTCGTGACCCGGCCCGAAGTCAGGACACCTATTCTGACGATTGTGCTGGTGGCAGCCTTCTGGCTCTACGCATCGCTTGTATCGGAAATTGATCGTGGCACTTTTGTCGACCTACTTCCCGCGTGGATGGATTTGTTCAATGTACCCGGCGGTATCCTCGTTGTTTTCGTTGCGGTTGTCTTCGTCAATTCACCCACCATTTTCCGGATTGTTCGGGGTCTCACTTTTGATGTGAAAACGCGTGACTATGTGTCAGCAGCTCAAACCCGTGGTGAGTCTCCGTGGTACATTATGCTGTGGGAGATATTGCCGAACGTTCGTGGCCCACTCATTGTCGATTTCTGTCTTCGCGTGGGCTACACCACCATCCTGCTTGGTACATTGGGTTTCTTTGGTCTTGGTCTTCCACCGGAAAGCCCGGATTGGGGTTCAACCATTAATGATGGCCGGAAACTGCTGTCCGTATATTTGCATCCACCGCTTGCTCCGGCATTTGCATTGCTCAGTCTGGTACTTGGATTGAACCTGCTGGCCGATGGTCTGCGTGAAGAATCGCTGAAAGACTAGGGTGTGAACCCAATTGGGAAATGTGGCTGCATTGGAGACAAAATGGTTTATTTCGCGGCGAAAAACACAGGCGATGCCAAAGCATCGGCGAGGCTTTTTAATACTGAAATAGGCGTTTTTGGCCCAACCCGTTCGGGCAGCGCCCAATTTACCCGAATTATCGTTGAAATCTCCTCATTGACGGAAAGTCAAGTCGGTCGATTTCGCCTAAATTCTGAAAAATTGGTCAGCTGTGCAGGCCAATTCCCAATTGAGTCCAGACCCTAGAGGATAAAGATCATGGTTAAAAAAGACGTGCAACCCATCCTCGAAATCGAAGACCTGAACATTTCGTTTTTTGTTCGTGCTGGCGAGATTCCGGCTGTCATGGATTTTTCCTGCCGGATCATGCCGGGTGAAACCATGGGTCTTGTTGGCGAATCCGGTTGCGGAAAATCAACCGTCGCGCTCGGAATCATGCGGGACATGGGTAACCGGGGTAAGATTGTAGGCGGCACGATCAAGTTCAAGGGCCGGGACATGGGCGAGATGTCGGAGGAAGAACTCCGTGATCTGCGTGGTTCCAAAATAGCAATGATTTACCAGGAGCCAATGGCATCCCTGAACCCGGCAATGAAAATCGGCAGACAGTTGATGGAAGTCCCGATGCTGCATGACAATACGACGAAGGAAGAGGCGCATCAACGCGCATTTGACATGGTTGCCTCCGTTAAATTGCCGGACCCGGCACGCGTACTGGACGCTTATCCGCACCAGATTTCCGGTGGTCAGCAACAACGTATTGTCATTGCGATGGCATTGCTTTCAAACCCCGATCTTCTTTTGCTTGATGAGCCTACAACCGCACTTGATGTGACGGTTGAAGCCGGTATCGTTGAACTCGTCAAAGAGCTTGGCGAGAAAACCGGTACCTCCATGTTATTCATTTCGCACAATCTCGGATTGATCCTCGAAACATGCGACAAGATCACAGTCATGTATTCAGGCGAGGCCGTCGAAACCGGTACATGTCATGAAGTGTTCGACCGCATGCGCCATCCTTATACGCAGGGTCTTTTCAATTCTATTCCGCTCCCCGGAGCTGACAAAAACAGCAGGCCGTTACTTTCAATCCCGGGTCAATTGCCGTTGCCGCACCAGCGTCCGCTGGGCTGTAACTTCGGCCCCCGCTGTACGCATTATGATGAGAAAAAATGTAACTCTGCTGTGGTGAGAATGGAGCCGATAAAAGGCGAACCGGCGCATCGTTCACGCTGCAACCGGATTGAGGAAATTAACTGGTTTGCAGAACCTGAGCGTCCGGTTGTGGCCGATCCGGTCGAGCCGGGTGAAGTCGTGCTCGAAATCGACGATTTGAAGAAATACTATGCAGTCAATGCAAACTCAATATTCGGCGGTGGCGACACGCGAACCGTCAAGGCAAATGAAAGTGTAAGTCTGACAGCGCGCGAAGCCGAGACCGTGGCAATTGTTGGCGAATCCGGTTGCGGTAAATCAACCTTGGCAAAAGTTCTGCTTGGCCTTGAGACCAAGACTGATGGTGATGTTAAGCTTGATGGTCTTGAAATCGGCGATGTTGAAGTGAACGATCGCGAAACCGGAACCGTCGCGTCGATCCAGATGGTCTTCCAAAATCCGTTTGATACACTCAACCCAAGTCATTCGGTTGGCAGTCAGATCATGCGGACACTGGAGATGTTTAAGATTGGTAACTCTCAGGCAGATCGGCGCAATCGCATGCTCGAACTGCTTGATCTTGTGAAACTGCCACGGGCATTTGCAGAGCGCATGCCGCGTCAACTATCTGGTGGCCAGAAGCAAAGGATCGGTGTTGCCCGCGCATTTGCCGGTCAGCCAAAAGTTGTGGTTGCTGACGAGCCGGTTTCTGCTCTTGATGTATCAGTGCAAGCAGCTGTTACTGAACTGCTGATGGAAATTCAGCGCGAAGCCAAAACCACCATGCTTTTCATCAGCCATGATCTATCGGTTGTGCGTTATATCGCGGACCGGGTTGTGGTTATGTATCTTGGTCATATTGTGGAGCAGGGAACAACCGACGAGATATTCTCACCTCCGTATCATCCGTATACGGAGGCCTTGCTTTCAGCGATCCCGATTGCCGATACCAGTGTCGAGAAAAAGCACATTGTTCTCGATGGGGATATCCCATCGGCACTCAATCCGCCATCTGGCTGCCCGTTTCAGACACGTTGCCCGCGTAAACATCAGGTTAGTGATGATTTGTGCGAACGCGAAGTGCCGCCAATGCGGGATGTCGGTAATGGCCACTACATGAAATGCCATCTTTCTGATGATGTGCTTGCTGATATGGGTCCTGTGATCGTGCTTGCCGGCAAGAAAAGCAAGTCTTCCGGAAAACCTAAAACGGCTGCTCCATCAGTGGCAACCGCAACAGCTCTTTCAGTTGCCGCAAGTTCTGCGGGCAGGAAACGCCCGGCAAGAAAAACAGCATCGAAGAGCAAGGTTGCTATGCCCGCCGCAAAGGTTGCAAAGTCGAAAAAAGGACGCTTCGCCACCGCGTATGAAAAAGCCCGCAAAACCGGATGACCTGAAGAAAATTTCCGGCGTTGGTCCAAAACTTGAAAAAACCTTGCATGGACTGGGAATTTATAAGTTTGGACAAGTTGCCAAATGGAAAAAGGCGGAGCGAGAATGGGTGGATGGTTACCTGAATTTCAAGGGTCGCATTAACCGTGATAACTGGGTTGGCCAGGCGAAAAAGCTGGCAAAGGAAAAGTAGGCTTTTGAGTTGATCAAGCTGGCGGGACAATTTCCGCCAGTAAGTCACCAAGGTCACAATTCTGACCCAAACCATCGACGACAGCTCGGATTCGGTTAGCGCGCGCTTCTCCCAAAACCGGGTTTGTCAAAAAGTGGAATTTCCCAACGATCTCATCATCAGATAGATGATCTTCCGTATCGCCTCTGGCTGTGTGGCGGTCGGAAGTAATTGTTTTCCCATCGCGGCTTGTTACCGCTACATGGGCAAAGCGTTGCTCCGGGAACACTTCATTATAGGCGCTATGTTCAGTCAGGACCATCGAGTCTGCCAACCGTAGAACGCGTGGATTACGAAGTGCCTTACCACTGATTTCATCAGGACCCAACTGTCCGAACACAAGCGCAGCAGCAACAGGAAATGGAAGTGAATATTGTGCCTGTTCGGTGTCTGCTGGATTTCGCATAGAAAGCCGACACCCTTCGTGAAAAGTGAAGACTTCAATTTGTTCAATGTCTTCTGGTTCAAGACCATGATCACGTGAAACGGAAAGGGCAGCTTCTGCGGCAGGCTGCGCCCAATGGCATACCGGATATGCCTTGAAATATTGTTCGGTAATCGTCCAGCGCTCGCCCAGATCACTCCAGAATTCAGCTGTTTCTTCGCTTTCCACTGTAAGCGCAGGTGCACCGGTAAACCCTGACTGTGCAAGATAAGCAGCACTGACCCCAGCCATTGCGCCCCAACCGGAACCATCCTTGAGCATGGTCGGATGATCAATGCAACGCATCATTTGGCTGCGCGGCCCGTGATATTCTCCGATGCCGATGGCATGGCGGGTTTTTGCTTCATCTAACTTCAGTAAACGGCTTCCAAGTGCGGCCGAAGTTACAGCGCCCCACGCTCCTGATGTATGATAGTCAGGCACACTGTCATGCAGCGCTATGGCTGCCCGTCCACCGATTTCATATCCGGTAACCAGGCTTGCCAAAAACGCTCTTCCATCCATCAGCATGTGGGCTTGACAAAATGCAAGAAGCGTCGGCAGAACATGGCACCCCACATGGCCCTTTGCAGGCTTGAAGCCGTCATGCGCATCAATCGAATCGATCATCATGCCGTTTGCAAGCCCCGCCCCGCCCGGGCTCACGGATGAGCCGTCCAGCATGATAGCGGCTTTTAACTCTCCTGCTGCAAAATGCTCTTTCGAATGTGCTATTATAAGGCGCGAAAGATCAGTTTTCGATCCCGCCGCCATGACCCCAACGAGATCAAGCAGGCAACGTCTGGCAAAATTGATTACGCCCGGGGGTAAGTCGGAATAATTCGTGTCGTGCAGGAATTGTTGAAATGTTTTTCCGCTCATTGGATTTCCAAAAAGTTTGTTATCTAAGCTAGAACATCGCGTTCAGTTCAAGCCCGCGAGATCGATATTTGCACGACTAACAATGGTGCGCATCGAAAAACTCGAGTGAATACGGGAGACACCCGGCATCGTTGAGAGCCAGATTTTGTGAATGTGTTCAAAGTGCTCCATGTCCTTGGCGTTTACGCGCAGAATGTAATCATACTCGCCGGACATCAAAAAACAGGCAACAATATGCGGGCAACGCCCAACCGCATTTTCAAAAGCATCAAGCTCTACCCCGGCCTGGCGATCAAGCGTAATGTGCACGATCGACGTGATTGTCTGTCCTAGTGCCTTGTTGGAAATCACTGCATGATACCCTTCAATCACCCCCGCAGTTTCAAGTTGCTCTACGCGTCTGGAGCAGGCTGAAGGTGAAAGCCCGACTGTTCCCGCAAGGTCAACAATCGAGATCCTCGCGTTGTTCTGCAGCTGGTTAAGAATCGCTGAATCAATGTTATCAAGTTTCATTTTTGATGTTTTCGCCCAAATTATGATCTATTCGTGCAAATATCACCTAATTTATTGGTGCTTGCAATTGAAATTTGCACAGACATCCGAAATAAAAACGAGTAGCATCCGCTCATCTTGGGCGCTTTCTCACTCAACAATGAGCATGCCGCCGAGACTGTAAATTTTTTGCATTCATCGTTTTATGGAAGCGGCGGATGAACCCAAATGCTACTGGAGGGAAAAATGCGCATCGGTGTACCTAGGGAAATCAAGGATAATGAATTTCGCGTCGGAGTGACGCCGGGTTCGGCGCGTGAATATATTGCACGTGGACATGAAGTATTTGTGGAAACAGGTGCAGGTTCGGGAATTGGTGCAGATGACGCAATTTACAAGACCGCCGGTGCAACTGTGCTTCCCAGCGCAGCAGAGATTTTCCAGACGGCTCAGATGATCGTCAAGGTGAAAGAACCCCAACCTTCTGAATGGGCAAAATTGCGCGAAGAGCAAATCTTGTACACCTATCTTCACCTTGCTCCAGATCCCGAGCAGACAAGAGGTCTGATGGAGTCTGGATGTACTGCAATTGCCTATGAAACCGTGACCGATGACGAAGGCGGCCTTCCGCTGCTTGCTCCCATGAGTGAAGTTGCCGGACGCCTTTCCATTCAGTGCGCGGCAACAGCATTGCAAAAACCAAATGGCGGGCGCGGCGTTTTGATGGGCGGTGTTCCTGGCGTTCTTCCTGCTAAAGTCGTGGTTATTGGCGGCGGTGTCGTAGGTACTCACGCTGCAAAAATGGCGGTTGGTCTGGGCGCTGATGTCACCATTCTTGATCGTTCACTACCGCGCATGCGTGAGCTCGATGATATTTTTGGAAATACCGCAAAAACCCGCTACTCCACGGTTGAATCCGTTGAAGAAGAATGCCTTGCAGCAGACGCGGTAATTGGAGCTGTTCTTGTCCCGGGTGCTGCTGCTCCTAAACTTTTGCGTCGTGACATGCTTTCAGCCATGAAGCCCGGTGCTGTGATTGTTGATGTGGCGATTGATCAAGGCGGTTGTTTTGAAACATCACGGGCGACCACCCATTCCGACCCGACCTATGTGGTTGATAACATTGTTCACTACTGCGTGGCGAACATGCCCGGTGCAGTACCACTGACATCCTCCCATGCGCTTAACAATGCGACGCTTCCGTTCGGGCTTGCCCTGGCGAAAAATGGTCTGGGTGCGATCGCGGTTGACCCGCATCTGCGGAACGGCCTCAATGTTCACCGCGGTCGCATTACCAACCGGCCGGTTGCAGAAGCGCTTGATCTTGAAATGAATGAACCGGAAGAGGCAATCAAGGTCGCCTGACTGCTACCGGGCAATCAGCTGTTTACAGCACTCAATCCGGGTGAATTTGGTTCCGGATTGACCATGATGTCTTCTATGAAATCATAGGGTAGAAGCTGTGGGCGAGCCAATCCATACCCCTGCAGCAAACCCACGTCCATGCTGTTGACCAACAAAGACTCTTCACCTGTCTCAAGCCCCTCTATCAGGACATGGGCACCATGACTGTGGAACGCCTGGATAAGCGTATGGAGCAGTTTTCGGGTTTTCACGTCGACTGTAAAACCGCCAAATATCTTGCGATCAAATTTTACGATGTCCGGCTCTGTTTGAAGAAACCGCTCAAGATTGGAATACTGCGTTCCAAAGTCATCCAGTGCGAACCGGAAATTATTACTCCTGAACAGTTCACAAACCCGCTTGAGGATTTTGAGTTCCAATACTTCAGTTTCCAGAATTTCAAAAACCAGACGATGGCGGTCCAGACCATGCTGCACCAGCTGTGAAAAAGTAAAATAGAGTTCACGCTCAAGAATGTCGATGGATGGATAACAGGAAACGTCTACATTGATGAACAGGGTCTTGTCGGCAAGATCCAGCAATTTGTAGTTTCTGATATGCAATGCCATACACATGCACTCAACAAAAAGTTGATCTTCTTTCTCGACATGAGGAAAAAAACTATCAGGGTCAAGCGGTTCGTCACCGCGATAGACTCTTATCAATCCCTCAAACCCGTGTAGGGAAAAAGTATTCTCACCGGAAGGTTCGTATATCGGTTGATAAGCAGGGCGCAACAACAGGTCATTGTAATGGCCGACGGTAGAGCCATCTTCCTGCAAATGCAGCGCATCATAAACAAATTCCGGCCTTGTCATAACCAGTATCCCCGCCTCGAATCAGATCACCAATAATGTATGCCAACTAGTTAATTTTTTACATATTATTGCATAACCACGCTGACACCAATTTTAGCGTGTATTAAGGAGGTTGGGGACAGGTTGTTTGGGCCTAACAGTGTGTCGGGTTTGTCTGGTTATGGGGATTCCCATTTCCTTTGAAAGCCTTATCCCTTTTGGTCCGGTGGCACAATATGTAGTGACATTGCGGATTGAATGGTGTAGAACATATAGTGAACATTAGGCCTTATGTAAGGGAGCTTTGCCATGCTGTTTACACCAACATCCTTGATTGAATTTCAACACCGTTTTGCCGATGAGGCGGCGTGTGCTGCGTGGCTTTACGAGATGCGCTGGCGCGATGGATTTGTGTGTCCGCGATGCGGGAATGATAAGGCATGGGCGCTTGAGACGAAGGCCTTTACTTACGAATGCACACGCTGTCATCGTCAGACTTCGGTAACCAGCGGCACAGTAATGCACGGCTCGAAATTACCCCTGACGGTCTGGTTTTGGGCAGCTTTTTTGATGACCACCCATTCCAACGGTATTTCCGCCTTGCAGTTGCAGGGCCAGTTGGGCCTTGGTTCTTATAAAACCGCGTGGTTATTGTGCGCCAAATTACGCCGGGCCATGGTGGATAGTGATCGCTCGCCCCTGCAAGGCCTTGTGGAAGTTGATGAAACCGCGATTTCCTGCCGTTCGAAACAAGAACCCGTCATGGGAGGGCAAGGCCGCTCGCATCAGGGGAAACTATTGGTGGCCGGTGCGGTTGAAGTGGACCAAAGGGGGCGTCCGGGGAGGCTGCGTCTGGCGAGAATTGAGGATTATAGCGCCAAATCCCTGCATCTCTTCGTTGAGCGGAGCCTGGCTCCAACAACGATTGCAAGGACCGATGGCTGGTCCGGTTATCAGGGGGTGAGCAACACTATCCCCGGTCTCAATCATCAACCCCATACCATCGGGCCGATGGCAGCACACATCGTATTGCCCTGGGTGCATCGGGCTTTTTCAAACCTCAAAACATGGGGCTTGGGTGTCTATCACGGGCTGCGGGCCAAACATCTGCAAACCTATCTCGATGAATTCGTCTTCCGGTTCAATCGTCGCCGAAACCGCCACTCCGCCTTCAAAACCATCCTCGCCATCGCCGTCAAAAAATCACCAATGACCTACAACATGTTGATCTCACCGGAACAAAAGGGATAAGGCTTTTCTGTCGAATGAATCCATCATTCCAAGTGATAAGAAATGCAGTATTAGGGTTGCCGACAGCAAACCAAATATGAAATTATTCTTGGAAATCATAGCAAGCCTCGCGAATCACTAAATAGTGGCTATAACTCAATTGGTTATGGTTTGTCAGAGCGAGCGCTTAAAGTTTCCTGAGCGCCACCCGCTCAACCAGATGATCCTTGCCCTTGCGCAAAACCAGATCTGCACGAGGCCGGGTTGGCTGGATATTTTCCCTCAAATTGACGAGGTTGATATTCTTCCACAGGTCGTTTGCCACCCCGCGGGCTTCTTCGGCGGACGTTTCCGAGTAACGATGGAAATATGAACCAGGATCGCGAAATGCCGTATCCCGCAATTCCATGAAACGGTTTATGTACCAACGCTCAATGTCGTCGACATTGGCATCGATATAAATCGAGAAGTCAAAATAGTCCGAAACAAGCGGAATTGAATCGCCCTCGCGGGGCATGTCGCGCGATTGAAGCACGTTGATGCCTTCAAAGATCAGTATGTCAGGACAATCTACTGAAATTTCCTGATCCGGCAACACATCGTAGATGAAATGCGAATAGGAAGGCGCTGTAACGCGTGCCTCGCCAGCCTTGATCGAAGAAAGGAACCGCAGGACCCCCGCTACATCATAACTTTCGGGAAAACCCTTTTTATCCATGATGCCCTCTTCCATCAGTTGGGCATTTGGTTTCAGGAAACCATCCGTCGTGACCAGATCAACCTTTGGGCTGGAAGGCCAGCGGCCCAACAGCTCTTTCAGGATCCTGGCAGTGGTTGATTTCCCAACGGCGACCGGCCCGGCTACCCCGATAATAAAGGGTGTCTTATTGCCGGCAAATTGCAGAAACTCCTGGCGCTGTAAATAAAGGCCCTGCGCCGCCTCAACATGTGAGTAAAGCAGCCGTGAGATGGCCAGATAAATCCGCTCAACTTCTTCAAGAGAAATCGGATCGTTCATAGAACGAAGTCGACGGACCTCATCTTCACTCAGTGTGAGGGGTGTATCAGCCCTGAATGTCGCCCAGTCGTCAGCGGAGAAAAACCGATAGGGAGAAACAAAACCGTCTTGTTTCTTAAGTTTTTCGGTGCGCCAGAAGCCGTTTGTTTTTGTTTCAGCCATCTGAGCAGATCCTAACGGGAGGCCTTTTCTTGATGCCCGGACTGACGCGTGCGCATAGCAAGTTCGGCCATTACATCTGACAATTCGACACCTTCTGATTTTAGCAAAACAAGCAAATGATAAAGGACATCTGCAGTTTCCCTGACAAGCTCACCACTGTTGCCGGATACTGCAGCGATAATGGCTTCAACGGCTTCTTCGCCAAACTTTTCGGCGCACTTTTGCGTTCCCTTGCCAAGCAGGGAAGCCGTATATGAGCTTTCTCCGCTCTCATCTGCGCGAGCGGTGATAATTGAATTGAGCATGTCGAGATTGAAATCGGTCATAAGTTCTTGGTCACAGATTTTGCGGCAGTCAGGCCTGCATTCTTACCGGAATGCCCGCCTTTTGCATATGGGCTTTTGCTTCGCCTACCGTATGGGTGCCAAAATGGAAAATCGAGGCTGCAAGAACAGCACTTGCGTGACCTTCAAGCACGCCCTCAACCAGGTGATCCAGATTACCAACACCGCCGGAAGCAATGACCGGAACATGAACCGCATCGGCGATCGCCCGGGTCAAGGGTAGATTGTATCCAACTTGGGTGCCGTCCCGATCCATTGATGTCAGAAGGATTTCGCCAGCACCTTTCGAAACCACCAGTTGCGCAAATTCAACCGCATCAATTCCGGTTTCCCGGCGTCCGCCATGGGTAAAAATTTTCCAGCGATTTTCTTCGCCATCGCCGGAGGTTTTCTTGGCATCAATTGCAACAACAATGCATTGGTCACCGAACTTGTCTGCCGCTTCGGCAACAAAGTCGGGGTCTTTTACAGCGGTCGTGTTGATTGAAACCTTGTCGGCTCCAGCAAGAAGCAGCTTGCGGATGTCGCCAACTGCACGGACACCACCACCAACCGTCAATGGCATGAAGCATTGTTCTGCGGTGCGCGCGATCATGTCGAAGGTTGCTTCGCGTCCGTCAGAAGAGGCAGTAATATCCAAGAACGTCAACTCATCTGCACCTGCCGCATCATAGGCAATCGCGGCCTCTACCGGATCGCCTGCATCTATCAGGTCGACAAAGTTAACACCTTTGACAACGCGGCCGTCCTTAACGTCGAGACAGGGAATGACGCGAACTTTGAGGGTCATATGCAACCAACTCCCAGGCCGCATTTTTTGTATTGCCTGTCCTCGCGATCAAATCGCTGCGGGCAAGGCGGGCGCCCTTTGACATCTAGACACGGAATGACGCGAACTTTGAGGGTCATATGCAACCAACTCCCAGGCCGCATTTTTTGTACTGCCTGTCCTCGCGATCAAATCGCTGCGGGCAAGACGGGCGCCCTTTGACATCTAGACACGGAATGACGCGAACTTTGAGGGTCATATGCAACCAACTCCCAGGCCGCATTTTTTGTACTGCCTGTCCTCGCGATCAAATCGCTGCGGGCAAGACGGGCGCCCTTTGACATCTAGACAGGGAATGACGCGAACTTTGAGGGTCATCCCAGCACCTCCAACGCTTCTTTCGCATCCAGCCGGCCATCATAAAGAGCGCGGCCAGTGATTGCGCCTTCCAGTCGGGCGCATTCGGGTGACGCCAGTTTTTTGACGTCTTCGATGGAAGCAAGGCCACCAGAAGCGATCACCGGAATGGAAACTGCCTCTGCAAGTTCAATTGTCGAACCCCAGTTGATCCCGGTGAGGATGCCATCACGGTCAATATCAGTGTAGATGATTGTGATGACACCGGCTCCTTCAAAATTTTTGGCAAGCTCGATCACGCCAAGTTCTGATGCTTCTGCCCAACCTTCGACTGCAACCTTGCCGCCTTTTGCATCAATGCCGACGGCAACTTGTCCTTCGAACTCTTTACACGCCTCAATCACCAGATCGGGGTCACGCACAGCGATTGTTCCGAGAATAACACGTTGAATGCCTTTTGTGAGCCAGTTCTCGATGTGTTTGAGGTTTCGAATACCGCCACCGAGCTGGACCGGGTTTTTGGTATTAGCGAGAATTGCTTCAACCGCACCACCGTTCACCGTTTCGCCTTCGAAAGCACCATTGAGGTCGACCACGTGAAGCCATTTAAAACCCTGATCTTCAAAGCTTCTTGCCTGATCACCGGGATCTGGATTGTAAACCGTCACCTGATCCATGTCGCCAAGCTTGAGGCGAACGCATTCGCCGTCCTTCAGATCAATTGCCGGGAAAAGGATTTTAGCCACAGAGAACGCTCTCCTTGGTTTGTGTATCCTTGGAGAAAAGCTCCTGCCGGCAACACGGGGCCCCGTCCTTACGATCAATTGCGGGAAAGAGGGTTTTAGTCATGGTGCCCACTTTAAAAAATTACCAATGAGTGCCAGGCCCAAACGCTGGCTTTTTTCCGGATGGAACTGGGTCCCAATCATATTGTCGCGACCAACGATAGCGGTGACCGCTCCATCATAATCCGTGGTTGCGATGCATTGTTCGGGCTTTTTGCATTGCAAATGATAGGAATGGACGAAATAGGCGTGCAATCCATTTTCGCCCGTCTCAATTCCTTTAAGCAGCGGGTGTGCATTCACAACTTGAAGTGTGTTCCAGCCAATCTGCGGGATTTTGAGCGATTGATCCGAAGGTTCCATGCGTACAACATCGCCGCCAATCCAGCCAAGGCCATTGGTTGTTTGTTTTTCCAGCCCGCGTTCAGCCATCAACTGCATACCGACACAAATCCCTAAAAAGGGTTTAGCGTGATCGATAACAGCGCGCGTTAATGCACCAACCATGCCATCAACCGCATCCAGGCCAGACCGGCAATCGGCATAAGCCCCGACGCCTGGCAGTACGATGCGGTCCGCGTTTGCAACAAACCCGGCATCGCTCGTCAAGCTTATGTCAGCCGAAATCCCCGCTTCACGCGCTGCGCGTTCAAACGCTTTTTGCGCGGATCGGAGATTGCCGGATCCATAATCAATGATTGCTACTTTCATGATTTATTCCGGGAACAGTCCGGCAGCGGTATGGGCCGGTTTCATAAGGGCAAGCGGTTGGCTTGCCGATGCTCTGCCAGAGCCAATTCATCAGCGGGATCGATCAAAAATCGCATTTCCGCTTCTTCGAGATTCTCAGCCTCGAAAATTCCTGTATAACGCCAACCGGATCGTTCAAGTTTGTAGCGAATGTGTTCGTTCCCTTCCAATAACAGGTAAAAACCCGGCAGAATCGACAAGTAACTGACCAATGGGTCTGGCTGCCAAACCCCAATCAGAATGATTCCGGTAATCAAGACCAGATAGGCCAATAATTCCAGCCATAGCCGGTGCCACGCAAGCCAGAATGGCGGAAAGATGAGCGCCAAAGGGGCTTTCGCATCCGCAACCAGCTGAAACGTATCAGCGGGTTTTGCGTCTGATGAAAGCGGCGGCAGATAGGCTGAATAAATCGTCATGCCTGTTATCTAGACGGTGTTGAGAACCGTAACAAGGGGTTTAACAGAACGATTAAAGAGAACCCTTGGTCGATGGAATGCGATCAGCCTGACGTGGATCAATCTCAATTGCAGTCCTCAATGCACGTGCAACCGCCTTGAAGCAGGTTTCAGCAATGTGGTGATTGTTGTCGCCATAGTGATTTTTCACATGAAGCGTGATCCCGGCATGTTGCGAAAATGCCTGAAAAAATTCCCGGAACAATTCGGTGTCGTATTCACCGACCTTTTGAGCTGAGAAATTTACATCCCAAACCAGATAGGGTCGCCCTGAAACATCAAGTGCCGCCTTTGTCAGGGTTTCATCCATTGCAAGATCGATTGAGGCATAGCGCGTAATCCCCTTGCGGTCCCCGAGCGCCTTGGAGATCGCCTGTCCAAGCACAATTCCGGTATCTTCTGACGTATGATGGGCATCTATGTGATGATCGCCTTTAGCGCGAATTTTCATGTCGATTAGTGAATGACGGGAAAGTTGATCCAGCATGTGGTCGAAAAAACCTGCACCGGTCTGAACATTGTATGTTCCGCTACCATCCAGATTAACCTCTACGGAGATATCTGTTTCGGCTGTTTTACGGGATAACTTTGCCTTACGCATGGGTTTGTACTCACTAAACACGCTACAGCATTGGCGTATATCAGGACAATCTTACGAAAGCCATAACACGGTTATTAACCATAAAAGCAGACTCAATGGTTTGAATCGTCCAAAACAACCCCTACATTGGCAGGTTCATACCCACCAAGTATAAAAAACGGAACCGTACATGTCCAAACTTCCATCCATGCATGCCACGACAATTGTTACTGTCCGAAAGGGTGGCAAGGTTGTGATTGCCGGAGACGGCCAGGTCAGCCTTGGCCAGACTGTGATCAAGGGCAATGCCCGAAAAGTTCGCCGCATTGGCAAGAATAGTGATGTGATAACCGGCTTTGCCGGTGCCACGGCTGATGCCTTCACTCTGCTCGAACGGCTCGAAAAGAAACTTGAGCAATATCCCGGGCAATTGATGCGTGCATGTGTTGAACTGGCAAAGGATTGGCGCACCGACAAATATCTGCGCAATCTTGAGGCGATGATGTTGGTTGCAGACAAAGACATTTCACTTTGTGTGACCGGTAATGGCGATGTGCTCGAGCCCGAACATGGCATCATGGCAATCGGTTCCGGCGGCAATTATGCACTGGCTGCAGCAATGGCACTTCAGGACGGCAAGATGTCAGCTGAAAATATTGCTGCAAAAGCACTTGAGATTGCCGCATCTATTTGTGTCTACACCAACGGCAATACGGTCGTCGAAACCCTCGACGCCGATACTTAATTCTTTTTCAGGTACCCAATATCATGTCAGATTTTTCCCCCCGCGAAATCGTTTCCGAACTGGACCGCTATATCATTGGCCAAAAAGACGCCAAGCGTGCCGTTGCAATTGCACTTCGTAATCGCTGGCGCAGGCTACAGCTGGAAGGCTCGATGCGCGAAGAGGTTATGCCAAAAAACATCCTGATGATCGGGCCCACTGGGGTTGGTAAAACCGAGATATCCCGCAGGCTCGCAAAAATGGCAGGCGCGCCGTTCATAAAGGTTGAGGCGACCAAGTTTACCGAGGTTGGATATGTTGGGCGCGATGTTGAACAGATTATTCGGGACCTGGTCGAGATTGGCATCAATCTCATTCGCGAGAAAAAGCGTGAAGCGGTAAAAGCCAAAGCACATCTTGCTGCTGAGGAACGCGTGCTTGATGCGCTTGTTGGTGATACCGCAAGTCCCGCGACACGGGAATCATTTCGCAAAAAATTACGCTCCGGTGAAATGGACGACAAGGAAATCGAAATTGAAGTGACCGACCATGGTAACCCGATGGGCGGAATGGATATTCCCGGTATGCCAGGGGCCAGCGTCGGAGTTTTAAACATTGGCGACATGTTCGGCAAGGCTTTTGGCGAGCGGACAAAAAAACGCAAAACCACGGTTACAGAATCGTATGAATCGCTGATAACTGATGAGTCCGATAAATTGCTGGATGACGATCAGATTGTGAGCGAAGCAATTGAGTCAGTTGAAAACAATGGCATTGTATTCCTCGATGAGATTGACAAGATTGCGGTAAATGACCAGCGCGGAAGTGCAGGAGTGTCCCGCGAAGGTGTCCAGCGCGATCTTCTGCCCCTGGTGGAAGGTACCATCGTCGCAACCAAACATGGTCAGGTCAAAACAGACCACATTCTGTTTGTTGCTTCAGGTGCTTTTCATGTTTCGAAACCTTCCGATTTACTGCCCGAGCTACAAGGGCGATTGCCGATCAGGGTCGAGCTGAGAGCGCTTGAAAAAGAGGATTTCACACGCATCCTGACAGAGACCGAAGCAAGTTTGATCAAGCAATATATTGCTTTGATGAAAACCGAAGGAATAAATCTGTCATTTACAGACGGTGCCATCGATGAGATTGCCGACATTGCCGTTGAGCTTAATGCAGCAATCGAAAATATCGGCGCACGCAGGCTGCAGACTGTTATGGAAAGAGTGCTTGATGATATTTCGTTCACGGCCCCGGATCTTGCTGAGGAAGCCGTAAAAATTGACACTAACTATGTGAAGAAAAATCTTGGCGAGATGGCCAAGGACGTTGATTTAAGCCGCTATATCCTTTGATCAATTGCATTGACATTTGCGTAAGTTGCTCGACTCATCAGGCGGTTTGTGGCATCTCAAGCGGATTGAAATTTCGGCAGGTTAGGTTGTGATGAAGTGGTTAGTTGCGATTTTTCTTTTTGCCCAATGTCTTTTTTGGCAGGGGGAAGCACGTGCCATAACGAAAGTTCCCCCAGGAAACAGAAGTGCCAGCCAGCCGGCAATTCCGTCAGGTTCAGTTTCACGTACGCGTTCAACCAATGGCAGCTTTCAAGGCAAGTACGAGAAAATCCGCGACTTGATAGCGAGCGACAAGAAACTGCAAAATAAAGATCAAGGCTGCTGCCCGTCAATATGGCATTGCTCCCATCCATATCGTCGGTGCACTGGTTGGTGAGCACACTTACAATGTTGATGCGCTGGATAGATTACAAACTTACTACGTAAAAGCGATCTCCTATTTCAAGTCAGATGTGCAGTTTGCCCATGGCCGTGAAACCGTATCGAATTTCGTAAAGCGCGCCGAGTTTGCAAAGTGCCAGGCATCGCGAGACTCATATGATTTATGGGCATGCCGTGAGGGTGTTTGGAAAGCAAAGTTTCAGGGGAAAAATGTAGGTGGAACGGCATGGCCAGATTACCGGTTTGGTCGCGTGTTTTTCCAGCCATACTATGCCGGGCAGACATTTGGTCTTGGTCAGATCAATCCGCTGACGGCACTGCGGGTGACGGATCTTGTTGCCAAAAAAAGCGGTAAGAGAAAGCTCAAAGCGAGTAAAGCAAACGAGGTCTATAAAACCATCATGGAACCCGATAGCACGTTACAATATATGGCAGCTGTGATCCGGGTATCGATAGACGCTTACAGTCACATTGGAGGGTTTGACATCAGCAACAATCCGGGCGTTACGGCGACGCTTTATAATCTCGGAAATGTTCGCAAACGCGCTGCCCGTGCCAAGGCCAGGGGCGGCATGCCGCGCGAAAATTATTATGGCTGGCTGGTCAACGAAAAACGCTCTGAGCTCGAAGCCATCCTCAAATAGGCAGTTCAGGTTTTACGCTTGTATGAGCGTCTGGCGATTTCCATGCGTATCGCCTTGCAATCTTCTTCAGATAATTTGTGAATCTCGCCTGCCAAAAAGTTTGCCATGCTGGTTGCTGCGGCAGTGAGGTTTTCCGTATCAACCACCACGCGCGGGCGTGAAGCATCAGCAACCCGCTCAAGCGCTTCAGCTTCTTCCCAAATGATATTGAAATAGGCATTGATCCGTTGCAAAAGACGCCAACTCGGTTTGCCACGATGGCCGCGCTCAAGTGCTGACAGATAGGCGGCCGAAACGCCGATCTGCGCCGCCATTTCCTTTTGGTTCACGCCCTTTTTCTGACGCAGCTCTCGCATTTTTATGCCAAATGGGGTCATGAATGCATGTCTCCATAGCTTTTCTGGATCCGAACATACAACGCACCAGACCCGCCATGCATGATATGTGCTTCCTGGCTTCCGCTCACGAAAGTCCGAAACTCCGGCCCTTCAAGCCAGCGCGGAACACAATGCCGCAATACACCTTCACCTTGTGCACCCTTGCCGGTGATCACAAGCACAGTCCGCTTTCCTGAGCGAAATGCCATGTCTATAAATCGCCACAGGCGCTGGTGTGCCTCTAGCTGCGTCAGGCCATGAAAATCCACCCGTGCATCAATCGATATTCTCCCCTTTGCGATTTTGCGTGAGATCGCAGGGTCCAAAACTCTTGGCTTTGGAGCAAGTGACATCTTGATCGCAGGTTCGGGAATCGCTAATTTCGGAAGAATTCTGGGCGCAGATACAACCGGCCTGCTCGACACAGGCTCCGGTTGCAGTACTTCATTTAGTCCACGCGCAAACCCGGCACGATTGGAGGGAATTGGCTTTACTGTAGCTTTTACTTTTTCCCAAAGATCATGATCCTGCTTTCGACGCCGAGACATTATTCATCCTTCGGCCTGAGAACCACAAATCCTGTTTCATGGCGCACCGACCCCGCTATCATGCCCGCTTCCAATCCAGATCCAATAAAAATATCTCCGCGTTGAGGCCCAACAATTGCGGATCCCGTATCCTGGGCCACCATCAGCCTGCTGAACGGGTTGGTATCAGAAGGCAAAGGCGTATTGGTGGAAATCCAAATCGGCGTCCCATAAGGATGAACCGTCCGATCCACTGCCATACTTCGACCAGGCGTCAACTGAACGCCCGCCGCAGCAACCGGACCAAACTCCGGATGTTCAACTTCGACCTCAGAAAAAAATATGTAAGACCGGTTCTGGTGCAATACCTCATTTGCCCGCCCCTGATCAGCTTCCAACCATGCACGAATATTGATCATATTGGCTTCTTCCAGCAGTATGATGCCGCGTGAAACCAGCACTTTGCCAATGGAGGTATAGGGATGTCCGGTCTTACCTGCATAAGAGACCCGTGTCGCGGAACCATCGTCCAAAACAAGGCGCGCAGACCCCTGGACATGGATATAAAATGCTTCAATCGCTGATTTCAGCCAAAAAAGTTCAAGCCCTTTGCCGGACAATGCACCCCTATCTATCGCACCGCGATCCGGGTACTCGACCAAGCCTGATGCTGTTTGACGAGCATATTCAAGTTCAGGAGGAAGCGATGACGGATGGTTTTCGTCAGACAGTTTAACCAAATCAGCGGGACGGCGGTAAAGGGGGTAGGGGTACTTTTCGCTGCGCGTTCGAGATGCGCCAACCTCGGGTTCAAAATAGGCTGTTACGAACCCGGATTGACCAGGGAGTGTGTGAGGGACAAAATGCGTTTCGAAAAATTCAGTGGCAACCGCCCCGGACAATTTATCTGCTTCAAGCTGAAGCGCTTTATCGGCAATCTGCAACAAGGCTTTTGAGGGCGGTATTGCTTTTCTTGATTCATGAATGCCCTTGGCAAACGCTCGTGCCGAGATCCTAAAACACGAAAGTGCGGCCAAATGGTCATCATCTGCCCAGCCACCCAGCTCAGAGTATTGGAGTGGGCTCCATTCAGACATTGATTTAGGCCTCGGATTCGGTTGCTACCAGTTTCCAGTTGGGATCGCTCGAACGGGTGTCCCTGGAAAAAGTCCAGATGTCTTTTACCCGAACAACTTCCTGCTTGTCACCCTCGATAAGTTTATTATCCTTGTCGAAGGTTGCGGAAACGATTTGCGATACAAATCGCACGGTTAGATTTGCAACTGATCCGTCCATGTCAGCCGATTTGATTTGCGATTCATCAATACCGACGAAAGACGATATTACGGTTTCGCTGCGGTTTGCCCGATCATCAATCACACCAGAGAAGTTTTTGAAAACATCCGAAGAAAGAAGATTTTTCAGAGTTCGTTTATCGCCATCAGCAAACGCGGTAACAATCATCTCGTAAGCCATTTCAGACCCGGACAAAAACTCGCTTGGCAAAAATGAACGGTCAGCGGAGCAAACTTCCTTCAAGCCACGATTCAACTTGCTTTTAGGCTTGGCAAGAGCGTCGACCTCCTCCAGCCGCGGATCTTTTGCTTCAACATCGCCGTCTTCGTTTCGGCTCGGAAGTTTCACAACATTATCTGCAGCGGGTCCATCCTGCTGTTTTTCCTTAGAGCGTTTCGCCACGTTCTCAAAAAACTCATCTGGTTTTTCATGGCCGGTGCGCTGGCCGAGAATCGACCGCAGATATAACAAAATGAAAACTGCGATAGCAATGGTGATTAGTGTGGTAAGATCTAAGAATTGCATGGCTTGGCTAACTGTTTGGTGTTTATGGCTATATAGTTCTAAAATGGTTCAATGCAAAGATGGGCATTCAAATTGCCATCACGGTTTACTACATAAGTCTCCAGAAATAAATTCAGGATAATTCATGCCAGCCGCACTTATACCCTTTTTGTTACTCTTTATTCCAATATTGGAGATTACCGTTTTTATCCTGGTAGGCGGACAAATCGGCGTGCCCATGACATTGGCAATGATCCTGCTTACAGCAATTATCGGCTCAATTCTGCTTAGAATTCAAGGCTTTTCGATGTTGGCGAGAATTCAAGGGAAAATGCAGGCGCAAGAGCTTCCCGGAGAAGAGCTGGTGAACGGTGTGATGATATTGATCGCGGGTGTTTTGCTTCTAACACCCGGTTTTGTAACAGACTCCATTGGCTTCTTGCTATTTTTCCCGCCTTTCAGAAAACTTTTATGGGCTACAATTGCCTCAAAAGTGATTGTACATGCTCCCTCACCATTTGGTCGCAGGAATGAGGCACCAAATCATCCATTTTCTCCCGATATTATTGATCTTGACGCTACCGAGTTTTCGGAGACACCAAATCCCGATAGTCCCTGGAACAAAGACGAACCCAAGTAATGAACCCTTTCCCGCTTGTGATGGTTCCCGGTACGTGCTAGCCAACCTTGATATTTTCCCATCCGGGAACCGTAACCCTCTACAAAACCCAGGGATTGATTATGGCCAAGAAGTCAACGCCAAAGAAAAAAGCTGAAGATAATGGTGCTGCGAGCGAGGAAATTGCGCCACAAATGAATATTCTGGCGCAGTATGTAAAAGATTTGTCTTTTGAAAATCCACATGCTCCTAATTCCCTCAGACCTCGCGAGAAGGCCCCGGAAATTTCAATCAACATTAATGTCAATCCAACACCGCTTTCGGAAACTGATTTTGAAGTAGAGTTGAAGCTTGATGCGAAAGCAAATGACGGCGAAGAAGTTCTGTTCAATGTGGAATTGATTTACGCTGGTGTTTTCCGCTTGCTAGGTATTCCACAAGAAGCGCTACAGGCAGCTGTTCTAATTGAGTGCCCCCGCCTGTTGTTCCCGTTTGCACGACAAATCATGGCTGATGCCACCCGCAATGGCAGCTTTCCGCCGCTGATGATTGATCCCGTGGATTTTGCCCAATTGTTCCGCCAGCGCATTGCTGAGCAACAAGCTGCAAACACTTGATTTCAAAGTGAATTAATCAGAGTAATCCGGTTTGTTTCCAAACCGGCTTTTCTCCCAACTCATCGACAAATTCGCGATGCCGTTCAATGTCATTCGGTGATAGACGGGATGCAAGTTCTTGCGGACGCTGTTGAGTTACTGAAGTCTCAGCGCCTGAATTGGATGTCTGGTTGGTATTTTCACCGCCGGATACGTGTTCAAGCGTGAGACTTGCCTGTCGACCACCCATCAGTTCCAGATAAACTTCCGCCAGCAATTCAGAATCAAGCAGCGCGCCATGCTTTTCCCGGTGCGAATTATCGATGCTGAAACGTAAGCATAAGGCATCAAGCGAATTGCGCTGGCCCGGAAACTTGCGTCGCGCAATCGCCAACGTATCAACCACCCGATCAGGATCGAACGATTTTTCGCCATTACGGGCAAGTTCAGCGTTCAAAAACCCCATATCAAAGGACGCATTGTGTGCAACCAGACTGCCAGTTGTAAAAAACTCATTGAATTGGGAAAGAATATCCTTGAAATTTGGCTTATCGCTTAGAAATTCATTGGTTATTCCGTGAACATTCAATGCGTCGGGATGTACTTCGCGACCTTCCGGGCTGATGAACACGTGAAACGTTTTGCCGGTTGGAAAACGGTTTATCAACTCAACCGCGCCAATCTCGATAACCCGGTCTCCATCCCGGGCGCTCAGCCCTGTGGTTTCCGTGTCAAAAATAATTTCTCGTAATGTATCGGCCATGGTTGAACCGTAACGTTTTCATCTGCGCTTGTCGCCGGGAATACGCCCTCTTCACAACAAGTAGCTCCGGCAATGTGTTGTTTAACCAACTTTGGAGCCAAGTTTCCCAATTATTGAACGGACCTCGTTTCTCGCGGCCTCCATTCCAAGTGATGTATCGATAATAAAGTCAGCACGCTTGCGTTTTTCGCTATCCGGTATTTGGCTTCTAAGAATTGCCTGAAATTTTTCATCAGTCATACCGCACCGCTCCAACACTCTTTTTCGCTGAACATCTGCCGGGGCTGTTACCACGATGATGGTGTCAACCCGAGCCGTTCCACCTGTTTCAAACAAGAGCGGAATATCAAGGATGACAAATGCTGCGCCGGATTTTTCCGCTTCATCCAGAAAGTGTCGTTCTTCCTGATGAACCAAAGGATGTACCAGTGCTTCAAGGCGTTTCATGTTTTCCGGTTTTCCGAGTACATGGGTCCCAAGAACCCGCCGGTCCACTGTGCCGTCCATAACGGTACCGGGAAACATTTCTTCAATCAAAGGTGCTGCATTGCCGCTATACAATTTGTGAACCGTCGCATCTGCGTCATAAACCTGGATCCCTTCATCGCGAAACATTTGCGCGGTCGTCGATTTGCCCATCCCGATCGAGCCGGTCAAACCTGCCTTGATCATAAGAGCCTCAAAATATGATTGCGGAGTTGCGGTGTTACTTCCGGGCGGATACCGAACCATTTTTCAAAGCCCGGTACTGCCTGATGTAACAACATCCCAAGACCATCAACCACTTTGTTACCACGGCCTGCGGCAAGCTCCAGCAGAGGTGTTAACAATGGTGTGTAAACGATATCAGTTACAAGGCAGGCCGGGGACAAGTTTGAAAGGTCTGGAAGTGTAGATTGTTCTTTTCCAGCCATCCCGATCGACGTTGTATTTACGAAAAAATCAGTTCCCATTAATATCTGACTGAGCTCATCCAAACCATGGGCTTTACATCCAGCTCCAAATTGGTTCGCAAGGCTTTCGGCCCGTACCTTGGTTCGATTAACAATATGAATGGTTTCATATCGGGCTTCCTGCAGTGCATAAAGAATTGCGCGTGAAGCGCCTCCCGCTCCCAGAACAACAGCTTTCTTCCCATCCCGCCATTCAGGCGCGTAGTCATCAAGATTTGCAGAAAACCCGTAAGCATCGGTGTTGCTTGCTTTCACCATACCCTCTTCATGCCAGATCGTATTTACCGCCCCAATTTTTTCCGCTGCTGTATCTTTCCAGGATATTATTTCAAACGCTGCTTCCTTGTGGGGAATGGTTACGTTACCACCGCAATACCCGCTGTTGGTGAGATTATTTAGGAACTCCGGGAAGTTTGCTTCTTCTACAGCCACGGCTTCATAGGCACCGTCAATTCCGTATGAATCCAACCAAAAGCCGTGAAGGGCCGGAGACTTTGAATGGGAAATCGGCCAACCGGTGACAAACGCTTTTTTCATCAGTTGTCCACCAGCTCAAATTCCCGCAATTTTGCAAGTAACGGCAGGAGTGGTAATCCCATGATTGAAAAGAAGTCCCCATCAATGTTTTTGAAAAGTTGCACTCCGATCCCTTCGATCTGATAAGCGCCGACGCTTGAGAGAATTTTATCTCCCGCCGCTGCAAGATGACGGCCGATAAATCCCGGATCCAGTTTGCGGAACTCGATCCTTGACACTTCCACATAACTCCACAGCGTTTCGCCATTGCGTACAATTGAAAGCCCGGAATTAAGCTCATGGGTTTTACCCGAAAGTGCGAGTAATCGTCTTCGCGCCTCGTCCATGTCCTTGGGTTTATGAAGCAACTCGTCCTTGAGTGACAACGTTTGATCACACCCGATGACATAGGCATCGACATTGCGGTTCGACACCTCACTCGCTTTAGAAACGGACAATATTTCTGCAACATCAGCGCCGCCAAGCCCTGCTTCCAGGATGGGAGCTTCAATGCTGCGCTCGTCAATGTTGGCTGGCTGAACCGTGAAGGTGATACCAGCACGGGTTAACAGATCACAGCGGTGACTGCTTTTGGAGGCCAAAATTATTTCACTCATTAATTGTTCTGGCCTTTTCTTTTTCCAGATTGTGCTTTGCCTGAAGCGCCATGATCGCAGCGGCCGTTTCTTCAATGGATTTTCGGGTAACATCAATCAATGGCCAATTATGCTTCTGCGACATTCGCCTGGCCTGGGCCAACTCATCCGCAATTGCTGCCCTGTCTGCATAAGAAGAACTGTGTTCTGAGGCATTCAGCTCCAGCAAACGGTTTTGTCGAACCTGCTGAATGCGGTCAGTTGTTGCCACCAGCGTTACAATTAGCGGATTTTTTGCGTTGATCACAGTTTCGGGCAATTGCATTCCCGGGACCAGCGGAATGTTTGCCGTCTTTACACCGCGATTTGCCAGATAGATGCTGGTTGGTGTTTTGGAGGTCCGGCTAATCCCCAGTAAGATCAGGTCCGCTTCTTCGACATTTTCCGGGATAACTCCGTCATCGTGCAACAGGGTGAAGTTAAGCGCGTCTATCCTTCGGAAATATTCAGTATCAAGCGCATGCTGAGCGCCAACGATCCGCTTTGTCGGCTTACCAAGATAAGACTGGAAGGTTTGAAAAATTGGTTCAAGCACGGAGACACAGGGGATGCCGAATTCCTTGCATTGATCTTCAAGAAAATCTGACAGCTCAGGATCGGCGATCGTGAAAAGGACAATACCCGGCTCTTCGCGGAGTGCTGACACAACGTTTTCCATCTGCTTCATGTTTCGAACCAGCGGATAAACATGTTCATGCGGCTGGGTACTTCGATATTGTGAAGAGACCGCGCGGGCCGCAGCGATTATGGTTTCTCCGGTAGAATCTGAAATCAGATGAAGATGGAAATGATTGGTGACCTGATCCAAAAAGGCGTCTCCTGCTGGGGATAAGTGTTAATAAGATGCCTGATGAAAAATTCCTACCCAAGATTTACCCGGTGAGCTGAATTTAACTAACATTCGTCGATGTGTTGATGCATTTACGCCGACTTGTGAATAGGTGGGAAAACTGGCTGTTATACAGAGATTTGCGTTTATTGGTCGGGAATTAGGCGCGAAAAACTGGTAATTAAAATATATATAACAATGACTTATTACTTTTCCACGTTATTCACAGGAACAAGTTACAGCGTTGGTCGTTTACAACGCGCTCCGGGTTCTTTATGGACCGAATGTGGATAACAGAATATTCCCGCTATTCACAGACTCTAAAAATAAAAAAATACCGCTCACGCGGATTCTATTATTAGATAGCATGTGGAGAAGACGTTGAAAAAGCTTTTGAATGTCCTGAACGGTGGTGTTGAAACAGTTCCGCCAATTTGGCTGATGAGACAAGCGGGACGCTATCTACCTGAATACCGTGAGGTTCGAAAACAAGCGGGAAGTTTTCTCGATCTTTGCTACAATACAGAATTGGCGATTGAGGTAACGTTGCAGCCGATCAGGCGATTTGGGTTTGATGCATCGATACTGTTTTCTGATATTCTGGTGATTCCTCATGCAATGGGTCGCAAAGTTGAATTCCAGGAAGGTGAAGGGCCGGTTCTCGAACCGATTGATGCAGCCGGGATTGATGCGCTCGAAGTATCCGGCATTGTAGAGCATTTGAAACCCGTCATTGGCACAGTTTCTGGATTACGCGGTGAACTACCCGATGAAACAACCCTGATTGGGTTTTGTGGTGCTCCCTGGACTGTTGCGACGTATATGATTGCAGGCTATGGAACAAGTGATCAGGCACCAGCCCGAATTTTTGCGCTTTCTCAGCCTGAGGTTTTCCAGAGGCTGATTGATAAGCTGGTAGAGGCTTCATCTGCCTATCTTATTGCTCAACTTAAGGCAGGAGCTGATGTGGTACAGATTTTTGATAGCTGGGCGGGTATTCTGGGTGGCGATCAGTTTCAACAATGGTGCGTAGACCCTGTCGCGCAGATTGTAAAAAATGTTCGCTCGAATGTTCCTGATGCGAAAATAATCGGGTTCCCGAAAGGTTCTGGCAATAAATATTTTGGATACAGGAAGGCAACGGGAATTAATTGTTTGGGGTTGGATTGGTCTGTGCCAATGGCTCAAGCTCAAGAATTGCAATCACACGGTGCTGTGCAGGGTTTGTTGGATCCATTGAGATTGATTGCGGGAGGTGATTCACTTAAATCTGGTATCGACGATATATTGGATAATCTTGGAAGTGGGCCACTGGTTTTCAACCTCGGGCATGGGATTACGCCTTTGACACCAATCGAGAATGTCGAGCTTTTAATGAAGCACGTTCGGGATTATTGAATTAATGTATGATTGGGTAAAAGTTTTTCATATCGTTTCGGTAATCAGCTGGATGGCTGGATTATTATATTTACCGCGGCTTCTTATTTATCATTTTGATTCGGAGGTGGGGTCGGAACAATCCGAGACCTTCAAGATAATGGAGAGGCGGCTACTCAAAACAATTATGACACCGGCGATGATTGCTTCCTGGATCTTCGGTCTTTGGCTTGCCTATCTGATTTCAGCCCATGTCGAAGGCTGGTTCATAACCAAGTTCTTTCTAGTGATTTTGTTAAGCGCCATGCATATGTTCCAGGCAAGATGGGTCAGGGAATTCAGTGGGGATCAAAGGCGCCGTTCAGCGAAGTTTTACCGGATCGCAAATGAGGGGCCTACATTTTTGATGATCCTTATTGTAATTCTGGCCATCGTAAAGCCATTTTAATCATGTTTGATTTTACTTGTTTGATGTTCAAATTGGCGATAACGTGATTTTAACCTACCTTCTGGCCGTCGACATCAAGCTTCCGGTCGCTACCAATTTAAAAATCAGAGAGATACCTTCATGGAACAGATGAAGCTTCAGGAGCTTAACTCCAAAAGCCCGACCGATATTGTAGCATTTGCTGAGGGGCTGGAAGTTGAAAACGCCAGCACAATGCGCAAGCAGGAGTTGATGTTTGCCATTCTCAAGAACCTTGCTGAACAAGACATTGAGATTATTGGTGAGGGTGTTGTCGAAGTATTGCAGGATGGGTTTGGGTTTCTGAGGTCAGCTGGTGCGAATTATTTGCCGGGCCCGGATGATATTTATATTTCGCCTTCTCAGATCAGACGGTTTTCATTAAAGACCGGCGATACGGTTCAAGGTCCTATTCGAAGCCCAAAGGATGGCGAGCGTTATTTTGCGCTTCTTAAGGTTGATACGATTAACTTCGACGATCCGGAAAGAATTCGTCATAAAATCCATTTTGACAATCTTACGCCGCTTTATCCTGACGTGCGTTTTCACATGGAGATTGACGATCCGGCGGTTAAAGATCTGTCCGGCCGGATTATTGATTTGGTTGCGCCTTTGGGAAAAGGGCAGCGTGGATTGATTGTTGCGCCGCCGCGTACCGGTAAAACAGTTCTTTTGCAGAATATTGCACATTCTATCACGGCCAATCATCCTGACAGCTATCTGATTGTGTTGTTGATCGATGAGCGGCCGGAAGAAGTGACGGATATGCAGCGCTCGGTTATGGGAGAAGTTGTTTCGTCTACATTTGATGAGCCTGCGTCCCGCCACGTACAAGTTGCTGAAATGGTGATTGAAAAGGCCAAACGCTTGGTTGAGCATGGCCGGGACGTGGTTATACTGCTCGATTCTATCACGCGCCTTGGCAGGGCCTACAACACGGTTGTGCCGTCCTCAGGGAAGGTTTTGACCGGTGGCGTTGACGCAAACGCCCTGCAGCGCCCGAAACGGTTTTTTGGGGCAGCGCGGAATATTGAGGAGGGCGGGTCTCTCACGATTATCGCTACAGCACTTATCGATACCGGTAGTCGTATGGATGAAGTTATCTTTGAGGAATTTAAGGGTACAGGTAACTCTGAGATCGTGCTTGATCGTAAGGTCGCTGACAAACGGGTTTATCCGTCAATTGATATTCTGAAATCCGGAACGCGGAAGGAAGATCTTCTTGTACCTCGTGAAGATCTGCAGAAGATATTTGTTCTACGGCGAATTCTTTCTTCCATGGGTACAACGGACTCAATTGAATTCCTGATCGACAAGCTTAAACAAACCAAAACAAATGGTGAGTTTTTCGATACGATGAATACCTAGGGTCTGAACCCAATTGGGAAATGTGGCTGCATTGGAGACAAAATGGTTTATTTCGAGGCGAAAAACACAGGCGATGCCAAAGCATCGGCGAGGCTTTTTAATACTGAAATAGGCGTTTTTGGCGCAACCCGTTCGGGCAGCGCCCAATTTACCCGGATTATCGTTGAAATCTCCTCATTGACGGAAAGTCATGTCGGTCGATTTCGCCTAAATTCTGAAAAATTGGTCAGCTGTGCAGGCCAATTCCCAATTGAGTCCAGACCCTAATTGAATTCAGATTGATTCGGATCTGTAACGGTTTAAATTCAGGGTTTGGTTCAGGCTTTGAGCAGGTTGACTGAATTCCTTGTTTGATTCGTTTCCGATACGATATGTTCAGCGCGACGGAGATGAATGTTGGGTGTTGATGATACAATTGTCGGCCTTTCCAGCGGATCACTTCCCAGTGGGGTAGCTGTAATCCGCCTTTCTGGTGATCGGTGCCGGCAAATTGCTGTTTCAATGCTTGGTGAAGTTCCCGGCACACGTAGGGCAAATATTTTTCAAATCAGAGACCCGAATAGCGGAATGGTTATTGACCGAGGGTTGGCACTCTTTTTTGAAAACCCTTATAGCTTTACGGGAGAAGACTGCTTGGAGTTGCAAGTTCATGGCGGCAAAGCTGTCGTGGCTGCAATTATTAGAGCACTTACCGGTTTTGCGGGTGTCCGGCTAGCCGAAGCGGGAGAATTTACCCGACGGGCGTTTGAGAATGGCAAACTTGATCTGACTGCGGTTGAAGGTCTTTCGGATTTGGTTTCAGCCCAGACTGAAGAACAACGAAAGCAGGCTGTTTCGCAAAGTTCCGGCGAGGCGAGGGAGATCTATGAAAATTGGCGGGAACGGTTAACCAGAGTGCTTGCGCTGTTTGCTGCAGAGATTGATTTTGTCGATGAGGATGACATCCCTGATAATGTATCTTCTGCGGCTGTTTGGGAGATTAATGGCTTGATTTGTGATATTGAAGCGCACCTGGATAATCGAAGGGCCGGTGAGATTATTCACGATGGATTTCGTATTGTAATTATGGGCAAACCCAATTCTGGTAAATCGTCTCTTTTGAACGCGTTGGCTAAGAGGGATGTTGCGATTGTGACGGATGTTGCTGGCACTACGAGAGATGTCCTTGAGGTTGATCTTGATATTGGCGGCTTTCATGTAATTGTCTCAGATACGGCCGGAATACGGGAGACAGAAGATAAGATTGAGATTGAGGGAATAAGGCGCGCCTATGCGAGCCGTGATATTGCAGACCTGGAGATCTGGCTTTTTGATATCGGGGAAACACCAGAAAAAGACTTTGAAATGGCGGCCAGCAAACTTGCGCTGATCAGTAAAGATGATGAAGGCAATTTTCCTGCGGGATCTTCGATATCTGCCAAAACAGGATACGGCCTGGATTGGTTGATCGAAGAAATTGCCGTCAGGTTGGGTAAATTGACTGCTTGTACAGAAACACATCTGATAACCCGGGAGCGCCATAGGGAAGCGCTGTGCGCTGTTGTAGATCGGTTAAAGGATGCGGTTGCTTGTGATGTATCCCAGGTTGAGTTGCGGGTTGAAAATCTGCGCTTGGCTGGAAGTTCCCTTGGCCGTATCACTGGTTTTGTCGACGTTGAAGATTTACTGGATGTCATCTTTTCAGAGTTTTGCGTTGGTAAATGATTCACGTGAAACATTTTGCCCCCTGTTTCACGTGAAACAAAGCAATTCCTAATGATTCCGATCGATCTGTGTGCTTTACCTTGGATGATGGAGTCGCTAAATAACGGACATGAATTCTGTTAAGCAAAAATATGATGTGATCGTTGTGGGCGGCGGCCATGCCGGCGTTGAGGCGGCAAGTGCTGCTGCGCGCTATGGTGCCAGAACAGCCCTCGTGACGCACAAGCGCGATACGATTGGGGTTATGTCCTGCAATCCGGCTATTGGTGGACTTGGTAAAGGTCACCTTGTCAGGGAAGTAGACGCACTGGACGGATTAATGGGGCGGGTTGCGGACCGGAGCGGGATCCAGTTTCGTCTGCTTAACCGGCGCAAGGGGCCGGCTGTTCGAGGCCCCAGGACACAGGCTGATCGAAAGCTTTATCGTTTGGCCATGCAGGAAGAGATTGCGGCGATTTCCAATCTCAACGTAGTTGAGGGAGATGCAGAGGATCTTTTGCGGGAAGATGGGCGGACAGCTGGCATCTTGTTGTCTGATGGAGCAGAAATCCGCGCGGCTGCGGTTGTTTTAACAACCGGCACGTTTCTGCGTGGACTTATTCATATTGGTAAGCAAAAAATTCCGGCGGGACGAATGGGTGAGAAACCAAGCGTCGGCCTTTCTGATACATTGGCGGCAGCTGGTTTTCAACTGGCTCGTCTTAAAACGGGCACCCCTGCCCGGTTGGATTCCAACACAATTGACTGGGGTTCTCTCGATAAGCAAAGCGCTGATCTTGATCCGGTTCCCTTTTCATGCCTCACAGACAGAATAACGAATGAACAAATTGACTGCGGTATAACGCGCACCACGCCTGCGACCCATAAGATTGTCCAGGATAATGTTGGTTTATCCGCCATGTATTCCGGGCAGATTGCGGGTACAGGACCACGATATTGTCCGTCGATTGAGGACAAAATTGTAAAGTTTGGCGAACGGGATGGACACCAGATATTTCTTGAGCCTGAAGGCCTTGATGACAATACAGTTTACCCAAATGGCATTTCCACATCGCTGCCTGTAGAGGTCCAGAAAGCGTTTTTAAGAACCATTCCCGGCTTGGAAAAAGCAGCGATCCTGCAACCAGGGTATGCCATCGAATATGATCACGTTGACCCGCGCGAATTGAAGCCAACGCTTGAAACACGTCGGATAAAGGGATTTTTCCTTGCGGGACAGATTAATGGGACCACGGGTTATGAGGAAGCAGCTGCCCAAGGGCTTGTTGCAGGCCTTAATGCTGCACGACTGGCTGGTGGCGAGGAGGGCGTAACCTTCAGTCGAACTCAGAGTTATATTGGTGTCATGATTGATGATCTTGTAACGCGCGGGGTGAGCGAACCATATCGAATGTTCACTTCACGGGCCGAGTATCGCTTATCCCTGAGGGCTGATAATGCAGACCTGCGTCTTACGCCATTGGCGCTGGACCTTGGTATTGCGGGTGTGGAGCGGAGAAACTGGTTCCAATCCATGAGTGCAGCGCTGGATCAGGGCCGGGAGGTTTTGAAAACTTTGTCCATCACCCCAAATAAAGCTTTGAAGCAGGGACTCAAGGTCAATGAAGATGGTGTGCGGCGGAGCGCTTATGATCTGCTTTCCTACAATGATATTGATATCAATCGGCTTAAGCCTGTCTGGCCTGAGTTGAATTCAATCCGCAAAGATGTCGTGGCGGCATTGGAGATTGAGGCCGGCTACGCCGTATATCTCGCTCGACAGGAGGCAGACGCACGATTGGTGCAGAAAGATGAAAACCGGACCATTCCTTCGGATTTTGAGTTTGAAGATTTGCCGGGACTTTCTCTGGAGTTGCAGCATAAGCTAAAGCAGATTCAGCCTGCAAATCTGGGGCAGGCAGCCCGCATAGATGGAATGACGCCGGCGGCACTTACTTTGCTTCTCACACATCTTTCTCGCGGTGAGGGCGATCAGAAGGCGCCAAAAGCGTCATGAACCTCCATGATTTCCTGAACTCCATATACCCTGTTTCACGTGAAACATTTTGCCGGCTTGAGGGATTGGTTGATCGTTTGACAAAGTGGCAACGCAAAACAAACCTGATTGCCTCTTCCACGATAGATGAAATATGGTTGCGGCATGTGGCTGACAGTCTGCAATGTCTTGCGCTAAAGCCTGAGGGTCGGCAATGGCTTGACCTGGGAAGTGGCGGGGGCTTTCCCGGAATGGTAATCGCTGCGGTGATGGCAGACCATGATGATAGCTTTGTGACACTGGTTGAAAGCAATAACAAAAAGGCCGCCTTTCTTCGACAGGCTAGCCGCCAAATCGGAGTTCGGGCGAAAATAATAACTTCACGTATCGAAGCTGCCGGCCCGGTTATGCCCAAGCCAAAAATTGTCACCGCCCGTGCCCTGGCAGAACTTCCGTTGTTGTTGGAATACTCCAGTTTCTGGCTTGAGGAAGGCGCTACCGGTCTCTTCCACAAAGGCCGGGAATATCGCGATGAAGTAGCAAAATGTGATGGTTTATGGACCTTCGATCTGTTATGCCATGAGAGCAAGGTGGCGGCTGATTCCGTTATCCTTGAGATTACAAATTTAATGCCAGCCAAGAAGTAACATCGATGCCGAGAATTATTACCGTTGCAAATCAGAAAGGGGGAGTTGGGAAAACTACAACTGCCATCAATCTAGCAACCGCTCTGGCTGCAATTGACCAAAATGCTGTCGTGATGGACCTTGATCCGCAGGGCAATGCCAGCACTGGGCTGGGAATAGATCGTGAGGACCGCAAGGTATCCACCTATGATTTATTGACCGGCAATGCCGAGTTTAGGGATACGATCATGCCAACAGCGGTACCTGGACTGTTTGTATGCCCTTCGACGCTTGATTTGCTTGGTGTTGAAATGGAAATTTCCAGCCACTCAGACCGTGTGTTTAAACTTAAGAACGCCATTTTGAAATCAGAAGCGGCTATATCGGAAATTGATTACATTTTAATTGATTGTCCGCCGTCACTCAATTTGCTGACGCTCAATGCCATGGCTGCTGCCGATTCTGTTCTGGTCCCTTTACAATGCGAGTTCTTTGCTCTGGAAGGGTTGAGCCAATTGCTGCAAACCGTGGAGGAAGTGCAGCAGACCATCAACAATGACCTTGATATCCATGGTATAGTGATGACGATGTATGACCAGCGAAATAACCTCGCTAATCAAGTTGTTGACGATGTTAGAGAGTTTTTGGGGGATAAGGTGTATCAGACGCTAATTCCAAGAAATGTGCGGATTTCAGAGGCGCCGTCCCATGGCAAGCCTGCTCTTTTGTATGATTTGGATTGTGCCGGGAGTCAGGCTTACCTGCAGCTTGCCTCAGAAGTATTGAAGCGCGAAAGACAACTCAAGGCTGCCTGAATGGATTCGGTAGCGAAATATTGGGGTCAGGATAAATTCGATGGTTGAAGACAATTCACGCAAGAGATTGGGCAAAGGCCTTGCAGCCTTGATGGGGGAGCTTGATCAACCGCTTCTGACAGAAGGTCAAAAGATACCGGAACAAGAAGCGCCAGTTGTTTCTGCTGAAAAAAGTGTTCCAATTGAGCAGGTGCGGCCTAACCCTAATAACCCAAGGCGGTACTTTTCAGAACCCGATCTTGAAGATTTAGCCAATTCAATAAGACAGCACGGAATTGTGCAGCCTATTCTGGTTCGGCCTGTTCACGGCGGTGATCTGGCCGGAGCGACTTATGAGATTGTGGCTGGCGAGCGGCGCTGGCGGGCAGCGCAAAAGGCGCGCCTCCATGAAATCCCGATTATTGTCCGCGAGATGGAAGACAAACAGGCGCTTGAAATTGCGATCATCGAAAACGTACAGAGAGCTGATCTCAACGCGATCGAGGAAGGTCTGGGATATCGTCAGTTGATTGACGATTATGATTACAGCCAGAACGAGCTTGCGCAGGTAATTGGCAAGAGCCGGTCTCATGTAGCCAATACATTGCGATTGTTGAAACTGCCGGATGGGGTTCAACAGATGATCAGTAATGGTGACCTTTCTGCAGGTCACGCACGAACCCTGATTACTGCACAAGATCCACAATCGCTTGCAGCGCGTATCATTGCTGAAGGCCTGTCAGTCAGGCAGGCGGAAGCACTTGGGCAGGATGTGGGAGAGATGGCGCCCGGCAAAAAGGGGAAAGCATCCGCAAAAGCAGTGAAGTCTGCCGATATCAAGGCGCTGGAACAGCGCTTGGAAGACAAGCTTGGTTTGAAAATTGATCTTCGTCACGGAGAAAAAGAAAAAGGTGAACTGAGGATCAAATATCGGTCTCTCGAACAGCTTGATGAAGTTTGCCGGAAGCTTGAGTCAGACTTCTAAATTGCTATAAATATCATTTACTTAGCGTCTCTTTAGCGACCGTGCTTCCAAGCTCAATGCAAGCAGTGTTGTGCTCGCTATGGAAGCTGCTGCGGAAGCATTCTGACGGCAATAGAGCATTGTCTTGTCCAATCGGGCAAGTGCTTTTGCCAGATTGGAAACCGGCCAGGTGGAAAGTGCTCGGGTAATCTGGTCCTTGCGCAAAAAATGAATGCGTGGTCTGACACCCGCCACGAATGAAGCGGCACCCTGGCGTTTGCTTTCCATTTGATAGCGCATGCGTTGCAACTGTTGAAAATGCTTCAGGGTTGCAAGCAAAATAATATCCGGTGCATTTCCTGCTTCAACAACTTTGGGGAGTAACTCCTGAAGAAGACCCGAATTGCCGGTTGCGACGCTATCGATCAATTCGTTGAGTACCAGATTTGATCCGTCACCCACCACCGCCCGGATGTCATCAATGGTCAGAGATTTCCGGTCGCCACAATAAAGAGCAAGCTTTTGCAGTTCATTGCGAGAGAGCATCCGGTTGTTTCCCAGAAGACTGCGCAATTCAGTTCTTGTTTCGCGATCTATTGAAATGCCATTGGTGACAATTTCATCATCGATCAGTTTTTCTAGTGCCGCGGTATTGTCCTGATAACAGGGGATACAGAGTGCCTTCTTGTGCTTTTCCAGATTTTGGCGGAGGCTGGAAGATTTCGTGAGGTCACCTGCTTCAACGATGATGATGGCATCTTCAGGAGGCACTTCAAGGACCGGTTTGAGGCTCCTCACAAGATCACGCCGGGTATGTCCAGAAATCCGAATCAGCCGCTTTCCGCCAAACATTGCAATTGTATGTGCCTCATCGGCAATTTTGGTTGTATCGCTGGCCGCATCATCTGCACTAAGCTGTATCAGATTGAATGGGTCTTTCAGATCAATGCCGGTTTTTTTGGCCAAATCATCGGCGCGCTCACTGACAAGTCCGGCATCCGGTCCGTACAACATCAGGACCGGGTAGGAAAAATCCGGTTTTGCTAGAAATGGCTCGATTTCGCGTGGCTTAAGTACCGCCATCGCCAATCAGCTTTTGTTGAGATCAGACGCGATCGCCAGCCGTAGAGATTCAGCTGCTTCCCTGGCGGCCCGGTTTTCCGCGTCACGCTCTGCACGTTTATTTGCGAAAACCTGGCCTGTTCGATCGTAAGCTGCCTCGGCCTGCCGACTTCCGCTGGCAATGGTTTGTCCATCTGACAAATTAACAAGGTCATAGACTGCAACAACCGTAATCGTGCCGGAAACATTGTCGCGAGCACCCTGAATTCTGGCGTGCTGGCGGTTGCTCCAGGTTACCCGAATTCGCGCTTCATGAGATTTTTCAGCATTTCCAAAACCACCGTTTAACAGAAACAAGAGGTGGTTGCGAACTTGCTGTCCCACGCGGGAGTTAACCTGCGAAACTTTTACACCCGACAGTCCGGGGGAAGAGATGCCGGAGGCTGAACGGTCACCATGGAGAGGTTGGAACTGACAGGCAGCCAGACTGAGCGTCAAACCGATCAGCAAGAATCCGCGAACAATTCGGTTTGGGCGATTCTTAGAACTAAATGACAACATTAACAATTCTCTTTGGCACGACTATCAATTTCTTGGGCTGAGCCCCGTCAAGATATTTCTGTACCACATCAAGGGCGAGACTTGCAGCCTCTATTTCTTCTTTGCTGGCATTTGGGTCAATTTCAAGATCGGCGCGTTTTTTGCCATTGATCTGGACCGGCATGACGATCACATCATCCTTTGCCAAAGCTTCATCATATTGAGGCCATGGCTGATCAGAAACCAAGCCAGGTCTGCCGAGGCATTTCCAGCATTCTTCTGCAAGGTGAGGCATCATGGGTGCAATTGTCTGTATCAAAACTTCAACGCCTTCTTTCATCGCCGAGGTAGTCGTGACATCGGGGTTTTCAGATTTCGCCGAAGAAAGTACATTCACATATTCGTAAATCCGCGCAATCGCCCGGTTGAAGGCAAGGCGTTCGATATCTTCGCCGACCAATTTCAATGTTTTGTGCGTAGCTTTACGAATATCACCGGCATCTTTAAGTGGCTTCGCGTTGGTAAGGGTTGAGGACCATCCATCCACCAGGCGCCAGACACGCTGAACAAACCTATGCGCACCTTCTGCACCGGCATCCGTCCATTCCACGTCCCGATCTGGCGGAGAGTCAGAAAGCATGAACCAGCGAGCAGTATCTGCCCCATAGGTTTTAATGATATCATCAGGATCGACCGTGTTACGCTTTGACTTTGACATTTTCTCAATGCCGCCAATGGGTACCTCTTGCCCGGTATCCATCCGTTTTGCAATGCGCTTACCGTCAGCTTCCGTGATGTCGAGTTCAGAAGGCTGGAACCAACCTGCATCTTTGCTCCCATAGGTCTCATGAACAACCATGCCTTGGGTAAAGAGGCCCTTGAACGGTTCCTTGATATTCATATGGCCAGCTGTTGACATCGCGCGAGAGAAGAAACGTGAATAAAGAAGATGCAATATCGCGTGCTCGATCCCGCCAATATACTGATCAACCGGAAGCCAGCTATTTGCCTCTGCGGGAACGGTTGGCTCGGCATTGTGAGGTGTCACAAACCGCGCAAAGTACCACGACGAGTCGACAAACGTGTCCATCGTGTCGGTTTCGCGTTTTGCCGGTTTCCCGCAAGACGGACACGACGTGTCACGCCAGGTCGGATGTCGATCAAGCGGGTTTCCGGGAACATCAAACGTAACATCGTCTGGCAATTCAACAGGAAGGTTATCCTTCTTTTCCGGAACTACACCGCAATCATCACAATGGACCACCGGGATCGGGCAACCCCAATAGCGCTGGCGGGAGAGGCCCCAGTCGCGCAAGCGGTAATTAATTTCTTCTTCTGCCAATCCCTTGTTGGCAAGGTGATCAATCGCAGTATTGATGGCATCATCTTTGCGCTTGCCGGACATCGGGCCGGAGTTCACCAGCACACCGTCATCAACGAATGCAACATTCTCAACTTCAGCCGGCCTATCCGGTGTATCAAGCGGTGCTACGACAGATGTTACTTCCAACCCGTATTTGCGCGCAAAATCAAGGTCGCGTTGGTCATGGGCAGGACAACCAAAAATTGCGCCAGTCCCGTAATCCATCAGAACAAAGTTTGCTGCATAAACCGGAAGCGTTTTTCCCTCAATAAACGGATGAGCAACCGTTAGTCCGAGGTCAAATCCCTTCTTTTCTGCTGTTTCTATGTCAGCAGCAGATGTTCCAATCTTGCGACAGTCCTTGATGAAGCTGTCAAGCTTTGCATTTTCCTTTGCCAGAATCCGGGCAACAGGATGTTCGGCTGCAATCGCCATAAAGCTTGCGCCGTAAAGCGTGTCCGGGCGGGTTGAAAAACAAATCAACTCGTTGGCGTCCGCTTTTGATGTATTTACGAAGGGAAAGCGGATTTTCGCGCCACGGGACTTGCCAATCCAATTGGCCTGCATCAATTTCACCTTTGCCGGCCATTCATCGAGCGTATCGATTGCTTCCAGCAATTCTTCGGAGAAATCCGAAATCTTGAAGAACCACTGGGTCAGTTCACGTTGCTCAACTTCTGCACCGGAACGCCAGCCCTTGCCGTCAATCACCTGCTCATTGGCAAGGACAGTCATGTCCACGGGATCCCAGTTAACTTTTGCATTTTTGCGGTACACGAGATCGTGGTTCAGGAAGTCCAAAAACAGGTGTTGCTGCTGGGCATAATATTCAACGTCACAAGTTGCAAATTCACGGGACCAGTCAATGGAAAGACCCATGCTTTTGAGCTGCTTGCGCATGGCAGCGATGTTTTCATAGGTCCACCCCTTTGGATGGGTGTTGTTTTGCATCGCAGCATTTTCAGCAGGCATGCCAAAAGCGTCCCAACCCATGGGATGAAGCACCTCATAACCTTTGGCGCGTTTGTAGCGGGCAACAACATCACCCATGGCGTAATTTCGAACATGGCCCATGTGGATGCGGCCGGATGGATAAGGGAACATTTCCAGCACATAATAGGGTGGTTTGCCGCTGGAACCATCTGTCGTGCAGTGAAACAGCTTTTCTTTATCCCATGCTGCCTGCCAGCGTGGTTCTGCGTCCCTTGGATTGTAGCGTTCGCTCGTCATGGTAATCGAATCTGTTGGAAATTTAGTGATTATTGTTTTACGAGGATGAACCCCGACCTTCACCAGAAATTCCGCGATGGGTCAACCGTCCGGCAAGCGCGAAACAGGCCATGAAACCACAATCAGCTGAAAACTACCTCAAAATCGTGGCGCAATTGACCGAGCATGCCAGAAAACTTGAATTGGTGACACCTCAGCTAATTGTTGTTTCAAAGACGTTTGATGGTGATGCAATTCGCCCGGTCCTTGATGCCGGCGCATTGGTTTTTGGTGAAAATCGTGTTCAAGAAGCGCAGGGCAAGTGGCCGCAATTGAAGGAAGCGTATCTCGGTGTTGATTTGCATCTGATTGGACCGCTTCAAAGCAACAAGGCCGGTGATGCGGTTGGGTTGTTTGATTGTATTCAAACCATTGATCGCGAGAAGATTGCAAAGGCTATAGCTGCTGAAATGAAAAAACAACGACGCAATCTCAAACTCTTCATTCAGATCAATACGGGTAATGAGCCGCAAAAAGCCGGCGTTTCTGCGGCAGAGTCGGTGGCGTTTTGCGAGCATTGCAGGAAAAAATATGATTTGGAAATTGCCGGATTGATGTGCATTCCACCCTTTGACGAGAACCCTGGCCCGCATTTTGCCTTGCTCGGCAAACTTGCCAAGGAAGCCGGTGTACGAGGGTTGTCGATGGGGATGTCATCGGATTATCTCACGGCGACAGAGTTCGGTGCCAGCCATGTTCGGGTTGGAAGTGCGATTTTCGGCAGTCGTTGAGCCTGAATTGCCAGTTTACCGTTTGCAGTCGCTGGTCAAAGTCTATTTCAAAATATGAATGACGGTTTTGCCGGAAAGAGCCGGAAGAAGCCGCATCATGTCCCCAGGATCAATGGCAATGCATCCTTCTGTACCACGGTGATCGGGACTGGTTAGATGAAAAAAGATCGCACTGCCCACACCGCGTGCCCTTGGATGGATGTTGTGGTCCATTACAATGCAAATGTCATATAAGCGATCTTTACGCTTCATGACTTCATGTGAGGCAACGAATGGCAGGGACACCGGCTTGTTATAGACGGGCGAATTCGGTTCGTCACACCAGCCGTCGTTTTCAGATATGGTTCGGAAGGGTAGTTGAGTGATTAATGTTCCGGTTCGCTCTTTACGATGCCAGCCAAATAAGAGGCGATAGCTGCCGGTTGGTGTAGAGCCATCACCTTCCTGCTTGCGTGTTGTTATCCCATTTTTGCCGAGGCAGCAGTGGATTACCTGACCATCGAAATTCAGCAGACCCGCTGAAGGGTTTTCGCCTGGCCTGCTTCGAACGATCAGGTTTTTAATTGATTTTGCTTTCAAAATATTTTTACTGCCTAATTTCACAATTTGTGCAAATTATTCACATACCCGTATGCATGATTGCAATTGTTTCGTATTCATATCAAATCTGGACTTTAAAATATCGCTTCCTGAAAAAACTCATATTGAGGAAACCATGGCTGTAAAAACTTTATTGATTGTTGATGACGACGAAGACCTGCGTGATGCGTTGGTTGAGCAGCTGGCCTTGTATGAGGAATTCAGCGTTTTAACGGAAGCGAGCGCCACGAAAGGTATCGCGACAGCTCGTGCAGAGCAGATTGACCTGCTGTTGATGGATGTGGGTCTGCCGGATATGGACGGCCGGGAAGCCATCAAGATCCTCCGTAAAGGCGGTTTTAAGGCGCCGATCATTATGTTAACTGGGCATGATACGGACTCCGATACAATTTTGGGCCTTGAATCCGGCGCGAACGATTATGTAACGAAGCCGTTTCGTTTCGCTGTTTTGCTGGCCCGGTTACGAGCTCAATTGCGAACTCATGAGCAAAGCGAAGATGCGGTTTTTAATATTGGGCATTATGTTTTCCGACCATCTCAGAAGCTTTTGACATCCGAAGACGGATCAAAGGTTCGATTGACGGAAAAAGAAACTTCCATCATGAAATACCTCTATCGTGCGGAACAAAAGGTCATCGGTCGCGATGAGCTGCTTGAACAGGTTTGGGAATATAATTCCGGTGTCACAACCCATACACTTGAAACGCATATTTACCGTCTGCGGCAAAAGATCGAGATTGATCCGTCAAACGCGCGCTTGCTTGTAACAGAAGGTGGAGGGTATAAACTCGTTCCTTAGGGCTTCTGCCCTAAACTTTAAACGCGAACGCTGGTTGTTTCCTGCTTTGTCCTTAAACGACGACACACATTATCTTTCGTCAATCTCTCTGTTTTCACAGTTTGGCGAAGAGCATTTGCGTCTTCTTGCATTCGGTAGCGATACGATAGATTATTCTGCCGAGACGGTGATTTTCAAGGAAAACCAAGCTTCGGATGGTGGTTATTATATCATAAGCGGGAATGTGGAACTTTCGCTTTCGGTATATCCGGACCAGGTAGCACTATTGGGCCCGGGTGATTTACTTGGTGAAATGGCAATGATCACCCGTAATCGGCGCGTAGGTTCAGCTGTTACGAAAACAGATTGTCAATTATTGCGGATTTCAAGGACTACCTTGGTAAGAGTGCTGAGGGAATTTCCACACCTTGCTGTCGGAATTCAGGAACAGATTTCAGCTAGTATTGTGAATTTTGCCGAGCAACTGACAACAGTCGAACAGGCTATTGCCAACGCTGATTAAAGCTACTTTGGGTTAAAGCGGGCTATGATTGGAACGTGGTCAGATGGCTTCGCCCATCCTCGGGCATCCCGCACTACTTTTATATCCGTGAGTGAATTGGCCACACCGGGTGCCGACCAGATATGGTCAAGCCTGCGCCCCCGATCAGATATGTGCCAATCACGGGCCCTGTAGCTCCACCAGGAAAATATCTTTTCATCATGCGGAATTTTTTCGCGTACCAGATCTACCCATTTGCCGCCATCGCGTATCTCGTCGAGCGTAGAAGTCTCAAGTGGCGTATGGCTGACAATTTTTAGTAGCTGTTTATGTGACCATACATCGTTTTCGTGTGGTGCTATGTTGAGATCACCGACAAGAATGTTGTCTACCTCGTCCTGCTCACTTTTCAGCGCTTTCATTTCGTCAAGAAAATCAAGCTTGTGGCGAAACTTTGGATTTTTATCCGGGTCGGGTTGATCACCACCTGCGGGAACGTAAAAATTGTGCACCTGACAGGTATGACCACCTGCTTCAAATGTTGAGGCAATGTGGCGCGTGTCTCCCATGTTACAATAGTCGCGGCTGTCGGAGTTATGAAGCGGTATCTTCGAAACAGTGGCTACTCCGTGATAGCCTTTTTGCCCGTGAACGGCGATGTGCTCATATCCCAGCTTTTTGAAGTTTTTGGCTGGAAACTGGTCATTCTGGCACTTGATTTCCTGAAGGCATAAAATGTCCGGTTGATGATCCATTAGAAACTTTTCAACCAGACCAATGCGCAGCCTAACCGAATTGATGTTCCAGGTAGCAATAGAAAATGACATGCGGGTTCCAAAGTTGGCCAGCCTTCACCATACCGTGTTTTGTATCCGGCTCAAGCCAATAGGGTAATTTGCCCTGATTTATCGATCCTGGGATGTAGATGTACTGCGCGATGTTTTCAGGTTGAACATCTTCTTTGGGATTTTGATGTTTTTCTGGACATTGAAGATCATCACCGAAGTTTCTTTTCCCTGATTGTCCTTGATGGTCCATTGGCGGAGGTCAAAGCTATTTGGGTCGAAAAGCAATGTAATTTCAGAATCACCGAAAATTTCTTTGTCCCCCATTACCACTCGCGTAATGTCCTTACCTGTCTCTACTTCACGGACTGATTTGTTGCTGACGTCGATCTTGTTGGCCAGCAACAGACTTAGTGGGGTTTTATGAAGCGGTATAAATTGCCAGGTTTTGAGTTTCTTGTTTCTGACGCCCAGAGTCTTCCCGTTCGAAATGAGCATTAACGGCGAAGGGTCTTCGTAGTTAAAACGGATTTTTCCAGGGCGCTGGATGAAAAACTTGCCGCCGGTCTGCTCTCCATTGGGTCCAAATTGCACAAACTCGCCGGACATTGTTGGAACGGATGTAAAGTGGTTGCTTAGTTCGCGAACCGCTTGCGCCTTGGAATCAGCATTGGCATCGGAATGGAAGTTTAAAACGGACGCAAACAAAACTGTTGCCATGAACCAGGATTTGTAAATTGCTTTCTTCACGATGCTTTTCCTTCAATGGATTCCAGCACAATCATTAAACAAATTTGATGGCGCAATGTAGGCAGTTTGCATTAAATGGTTTCGTCTTCACCCGGTACAAGGATTTCGCGTTTTCCGGCATGATTGGCAGCGCTGATCAGCCCTTCGTGTTCCATGCGTTCGATAAGCGAGGCGGCGCGGTTATAACCGATTGAAAGACGTCTTTGGATGTAACTTGTAGAAACCTTCCGGTCCTTGAGAACAATTACAACTGCCTGATCGTAAATGTCGTTGGATTCAGACAAACCACCTACATCACCAGCGGCGCCAGCCGCAGCCTCAGCTTCATCTTCCTCGGTAACCGAATCAAGATATTGCGGAATACCTTGCGATTTGAGGTGTTGAACCACTTGATCAACTTCGCTGTCATCAACAAATGGCCCGTGTACGCGTTGGATTCTGCCGCCGCCCGCCATATAGAGCATATCACCCATACCAAGAAGTTGCTCAGCACCCTGTTCGCCAAGAATGGTACGGCTGTCAATTTTGGAGGTAACCTGGAACGAAATGCGGGTTGGGAAATTCGCCTTGATCGTACCGGTAATGACATCAACTGAGGGACGCTGTGTTGCCATGATTACATGAATTCCCGCAGCACGCGCCATTTGCGCCAGGCGCTGGATGGTTCCTTCAATATCTTTACCGGCAACCATCATAAGGTCTGCCATCTCGTCGATAATGACGACGATGTATGGCATTGATTCAAGGGTCAACTCTTCGGTTTCATAGATTGCTTCGCCGGTATCGCGATCAAAGCCAGTTTGAATGGTGCGGGTGATGCTTTCATTCTTGTTTTTTGCCTGCGCTACCCGATTGTTAAATCCGTCAATATTGCGAACACTGATCTTCGACATTTTTTTGTAGCGTTCTTCCATTTCCCGAACAGTCCACTTCAGCGCAACTACAGCCTTTTTTGGATCTGTAACAACCGGTGTCAGCAGGTGCGGGATGCCGTCATAGATCGACAGTTCCAGCATTTTCGGGTCAATCATGATCATTTTCACCTGTTCAGGGCTAAGCCTGTACAGAATTGAAAGGATCATGGTGTTGATGGCAACGGATTTACCGGAACCGGTAGTACCAGCAACCAGCAGGTGGGGCATTTTTGCAAGGTCGGCAATGGTCGGTTCGCCACCGATGGTTTTTCCAAGGATCAAGGGCAGCTTGGCTTTTGAGGTATCATAAGCCCGGCTCGACAGGATTTCGCGAAGATAAACGGTTTCGCGTTTTGCATTTGGCAGTTCGATGCCAATTGCATTGCGCCCTGGAACTACTGCAACGCGTGCAGCGATAGCTGACATTGAACGTGCAATGTCATCTGCAAGTCCAATGACGCGAGAAGATTTGATGCCCGGTGCCGGCTCAAGTTCATAAAGGGTTACAACAGGCCCCGGACGGACATTTATGATTTCACCTTTTACGCCAAAATCCTGAAGCACTCCTTCAAGCATGCGTGCATTTTGTTCCAACGCGTCTGTTGAAAGCTGGTCATTGATGTTTGTAGCCGGTACGTTTTGCAGGAAATGCAGGGACGGCAATTCAAAGTCAGCAGTATTGATCAACGATGGTTGCGCTTCGCGCTGGACCCGCTTTGATGGCTTTGGCGGCGGCGCCATGGTTTGAACCCTGGTATCAACCGCTGCTGCAGGTGCAGCATATTCTGGATTTTCAAGCGGGGCGGATTGTTCCTGCCATTCGTCATACGGCTCAGCCCCCTCATTATACTCACTGTAGGTATTCTCGCCATATTCCGGATTGGGCAGGGCTATTCCTGTGTCAGCATCCTCATAAAACCCAGGTTCGGGATTGGATGAATTACGTTCAAATTTCTCCAGTCCATCGTCTTCAGGTTCGGTCAGGTTTTTGAAGCGTGCACCGAGGTTCGCTAAAATACTTTTCTTTTGCGGTTGATCAGCCTGTACATTAACTTTTCCATGTTTTGGGCCAAAAAAGACATAGTAGTAATGGCTTAAAGCTCCCAAGAGCCAGCTTGGTTCAGATCCTTCGTCTTCAATACCTGCAAGCTCATCCAAAGCTTCAAGGCTTAAGGGAGCGTTGCTTTCGCGGGTTTTGAGCATGCCGGAAGCATTCATCAGCGCCCAGGCACCGGTTATTGCAAGCCCGGCGCCATAAAGAACAGCAAGGATACCCGTTGCTGGAAGGCCCAGCACAGCAGGGAGCTTTAAAACGAGATCGCCGGTTACGCCGCCAAGCCCCAATGGCAATGGCCAGGATGCAGGAACAGGCAATGTAGATAACGCCGCCGCCAGCAATATTGTCGCCACGGGGAAGAAAAACAGCTGTTTTCTAAATGCATGGAGTTTTTGCTGAAGAAGTTTTGTCCAACCCCACATCGCAGGAGGAATCAGCATCAAAGCAGCGGAAAGTCCGAAAAACTGTATTGCGAGGTCAGCAAAAACTGCTCCTGGAAATCCCAGCATGTTCTGTATTTTGTCATTGCTTGAAACAGAAAGGCTTGGATCATTTACGGTCCAGCTTGCGAGGCCGGTAAATGCAAGAACCACTGCGCTCAGGGTTACAAGACCGATCAGCACGGAAGCCTGGCGACTTAAGCCTTCTTTGACAGTTGGGCCTGACCGGGAAACATTAATTTCTGAAATTTGCATGGGTTACTCCAAACGCCGGAAACAATTTGATTTCCGGTTCACGCATTTGTTTGGGTTAAAGCCTAAGGGGTTAAAGTTAATCGCCTGTTAACCATGCGTCACTTGTCTGGTTGGAAAGACAGAAAACTCGCGGTTTTTCAGCTATCCGCCGGAAACGGCGGTCTTCTTCTTTTTGGGGTCACGTTCACGAATCAACCCTTCTTGCGCAACAGATGCCACAAGTTTTCCGGATTGATCATAGATGCTTCCGCGGGTGAAGCCGCGCGCACCGGAGGCATTGGGGCTGTCCTGGCTGTAAAGGTGCCAATTTTCCATGTTTACCGGATGGTGAAACCACATTGCATGATCAAGGCTTGCGACTTGAAGATTGGGGTCAAATACGGCGCGCCCATGGGCAAAAAGTGATGTGTCGAGCAGTGTCATGTCAGACGCATAAGCAAGAACTGCCTGCTGAATTGCTGGATCTGATGGTAACTTTCCAGTCGCCCTGAACCAAATGTTCTGAACCGGTTCGAGTTTACGATTTGAAATATAGTGCTCCAGATTGATCGGCCGCAACTCAATCGGTCGTTCGCGTTGCCAATATTTCCTTACCCCTTCCGGTGCGTGATCAATAAATTGATTGGCCAACTCTTTTTCGCTTGGCAGATCATCAGGGTCAGGCACTTTTGGCATTGGAAGGAAGTGTTCGAGGCCTGGTTCCACAATCTGAAAGGAGGCCGACATCGAAAAAATGGCTTTACCATGCTGAATTGCGACTACGCGGCGTGTCGTAAAACTGCGGCCATCGCGAATACGGTCAACTTCGTAAACAATTGGTACGGAAGGGTCTCCCGGACGCATGAAATAGCCATGAAGGGAATGAACAACGCGCCCTTCTTCGACCGTGCGCTGGGCGGAAACCAACGCTTGTCCTATAACCTGCCCGCCAAAAACACGCTGCCAACCCACGTTTGGGCTTTCTCCTCGATAGAGGTTTTGCTCAATGCGTTCGAGATCAAGGATCTCGAGCAGTGTTTTGACAGCTTCGGACATTTGGCGATCCTTATTACCCGACTCACAACAGAGGATTAGCCATATTTCTGTATGAGACAACATGGACATTGAAGTTTTCTCCTATAAACGCCACTTTGTTTCCGAAAGATGAGCCATGGCCAAGCAAACACAAAACAAACTTCCAGATGAAATTGATATTCTGATTGCAGGCGGAGGCTATGTTGGGCTGGCGTGTGCAGTTTCTATTAAGGATTCTGCACCCGACCTTTCGGTGATGGTTGTTGATCCGGCGCCTGAAGAAGCAATCGAAAAAGACGAGCGAGCTTCTGCGATTGCTTTGGATGCAAGTCGGATGCTGGAGCAGTTGGGCATCTGGCAGAAGCTGCTTGAAAATGCCCAGCCAATTGTTGATATGATCGTTACAGACAGCAAAACCACGGATATCACCCGTCCTGTTTTCCTGACCTTTGCCAATGACCGGGAAGATGATCAGCCATTTGCCCATATGGTCGAAAACAGGCGGATGGTGAAAGCCCTGCGGGAGAAAGCTGATAGCGTTGGCATCATTCGTATCGCTGGATGTGGCGTCGATGATTTTGAAGTGGAAGGCGCAATGAACCGCGTAAAGCTTTCTTCCGGGCAGGAAATTGAAACCAAGCTGCTTGTTGCATGTGACGGTGTTCGGTCCCGTTTACGGGATTTGGCGGGCATCAAGACGGTTCGTTGGCCGTATGATCAAAAGGGCATTGTTTGCACGGTTGAACATGAAAGGCCCCACAATGGGCGTGCAGAGGAACATTTTTTGCCAGCAGGCCCATTTGCGATCCTTCCGTTGAAGGGAAATCGTTCTTCTTTGGTGTGGACCGAAAGCACGCGCAATGCTGACAGGCTGTTGAAACAGGATGAGATGGTTTTTGAAGCAGAACTTGAGCAGCGGTTTGGACACAAGCTTGGCCAAGTATCTGTTGCAAGCAAAGTCCAGGCGTTTCCATTGGGTTTAACGCTTGCACGGAAATTTGTTGAACATCGTATTGCCCTTGCGGGCGATGCAGCACATGGGGTTCATCCGATAGCAGGACAAGGTCTTAATCTCGGTTTTAAGGATGCGGCAGCGCTTGCGGAAACAGTGGTCGAAGCTCATCGCCTTGGGCAGGACTTTGGATCCCTAGATGTGTTGGAGCGCTACCAGATGTGGCGGCGGTTTGACACGGTTCAGATGGGAGTGGTGACCGATATACTTAACCGGCTGTTCTCAAATGACAATCAGGCTCTTCGTGGCTTGCGGGACGTGGGGCTTGGCGTTGTAGATCGCCTACCCGGTCTTAAGCGGTTTTTCATCAGCGAAGCATCAGGGAATGATAACAGGGCACCGAAATTGCTGCGTGGTGAAATGATCTGAAAGCTAAGGAAGCGCTCTATTCAGTTTCCAGTTCACGCGCCTCGCCCGGTATCATGACTGGAATTCCCCCGCGTATCGGATAGGCAAGTTTTGCACTTTTGGAGATCAGTTCCTGATTCTCTCGATCATAGTCCAGCAGGCTCCTTGTAAGTGGGCAAACCAGAATTTCTAGTAGCTTTGGATCAGGTTCGAGAATTTTTGCCATGTTTCTTCCGGTGTGTCACTGAAGGCTTGAACTGTCGCCGCGATCTTGTCTGGCAAGGTGCATTTGCGAAATGGCAATCAGGGTGTCGGTCCGGGTTTTGAGATCCGGCGCTTCAAGCAGAGCCTGTTTTTCGGCCGGTTCATAGGGGCTCATCATGCACAATGCGGTAACCAGTGTTTCATCATCTGTGTCGCCAATTGTTTCCCAGTCTACATCCAAGTTGTTGGATTTCAGATAGGCCCTGAAAGCTTCAAGCAACTCGTTTCTGTTGATTTTATTGCTCTCACAAGGAGAGCCATCGAAGTCATGTGAAAATACTTCTACGCGACATGTTCTGTAGGACTTGTTGGAGGCAACTTCTTCAATCACGCTGTATCTGCAAATCCCGGTAAGGTTAAGCAAATAACAGCCATCTCCTGTTTCCTGAACTGCTGTGATCCGACCAAGGCAACCAATCTTTGAAAGGGGTACGGGCGCGCTATCCGTGTGTCGTGACTTCCAACAAGGCTGGATCATGCCGACAATTTTGTCGCTGAAAATCGCATCATCAATCAATTCTATATATCGTGGTTCAAAAATGTTTAGCGGCATGTTTCCGCTCGGCAAAAGCAATGCGCCAGACAGCGGAAATACGGGAATCACCTCCGGCAGATCGTGTGGGGAATTGTAGACTTTGTTTCCAGCCTTGATCAATAAACAGTTCCTTGCTCACCTTACGGTTAACGTGGGGCAGTCGTTCGAAACCTCAATAGCATGATTTAGTGAGATTCCGAAGAAACGGATCATGAGAAGAGCAGCGACGAAAGTTTTCTACGGGAGAAAACGGTAACTTCATCCGTTACGCCCCAGGCTTCAAAGAACTGCAGTAGCTGGTTTCGCGCTGCATCTTCGTCCCAGCCTGGCTTACGCCTGATAATCTCAAGAAGATGATCTGCTGCTGCTTCGCGCTGTCCGGCTCCGTTCAGGGCAATTGCCAGGTCCAGGCGTTTTTGGAAGTCATCCGGCGTTTTCACAACCGCTGCTTCAAGTTCGGTAAAGTCTCCCAGGCCTTCCGCCTGTTCAGCAAGCTTGATCGCAGACAGAAGGGATGTAATTTCGGATGCCTGCAACTGCTCGTCGGAAAGCGCTGCAATGACCCCCCTGGCACCATCGATGTTTTTTTCACCCAAATACAGATGCCCGACTGCCGAGATCGCTTTCAGGTTATCCGGGTCAACACTCAAGATATGGCCATACATGTTGCCTGCCTCGCCCAATGCACCTTGTTTTACAAACTGATCGGCCTGCTCGAGCATTTCCTCGATTCGAGTTTCCTGTTGATCGGGACCTGCAATCTTGGCGATAAATTCCCTGATTTCGCCCTCGGTTTTTGCACCCATGAAAGCATCAGCTGGTTTTCCGTCAACAAATGCCACTACAGCCGGAATTGACTGAATACCCATTTGGCCAGCAATTTCCGGGTGTTTTTCGATGTCCATTTTTACAAGCTTCACCTTGCCACGGGTGGCTGCGACTGCGGCTTCCAGTGCTGGCGCAAGTTGCTTGCACGGGTCGCACCAGGGTGCCCAGAAATCAACCAGAACGGGTGTGTTTGTTGATGTCTCAATTACTTCCGGCATGAATTGTGCCGTGGAAATGTCTTTGACCTGAGCTGTATTAGCGTCGGCTGGTGAAGGGCCCCCTTCCTCACCAAAGGTGACATTTGCTGATTGTCCGCCCTGATAGCCGGAACCGTCTGAAAATCCGAACTCATCATTAGCCATCGTCTTCGGTCTCCATATGTGAGAGTTGAATAATTTGCGGTGCGTGATTTATGTGATCAAGAAACCGCAACAAATCTTCCCTTGAAATGGTTGTCGTTGCCTCATTCGTCAATGGATGGCAGTTGATATGATCATATCTGAGCAACGGTTCGTCGATAACCACTTTCACCTGATTTTCCGTATCATTGATTGGTGCGAACGCAGTTACAGATCCGGGTTTGACACCCAAAAGCTTCATCAAGGCTTCCGGTTTTCCAAACGACACGCGCCCTGATGCGCCTATCAGGCCGTGTACAGAATTTAGTTTTATCCGGGCGCTTCCTTCAGCAACGATCAAAAAGAAGCAGCCCTTTTTGTCTTTTAGAAAAAGGTTTTTGGTGTGCCCTCCCGGAATGTCTTGTTTGATCTTTGCGGATTCTTCAACAGTAAAAACAGCCTCATGATCAACGGTGGTTGATTGGATGTCGAGTTTGGATAGTAAATCCAAAAGGTCTTGGCGGCTCGCAGGCATGATTTTTCTCCAGATCAACCATCCGTTTATTGAGTCAAAAGAAGAATTTCAACAGCCAGTACCAATTTGCGGATCGTGTAAACCCTTTTTAATCCACGGCAATCGCTTGAAAATCTGTTGATTCCCTTTTCTGCAATTATGTGATTCATAGGGCACCTCCAAACCAACGAGGTGCCCTATGACGACGACCAATATACTTGACCATTTTTCCACTCTTTGTGACCCGCGTCAAAGTTGGATAGTTTTGTATCCGCTACCGGAAATTTTGTTGGTGGTGCTTTGTGGCGTGATGGCAGGCGCTGATGATTTTGTTGAGATTGAGCGTTGGGGCAGACGCAAGCTGAACTATTTACGTCGGCTGCTGCCCTTCAAAGACGGCATTTGCTCCCATGACACTCTCAATGATGTGATGAACGCCTTGCCCGGTGAATTGTTTGCCGAGTGTTTTACCAACTGGGTTTCGAAATTGCGTGATCAAGACCCGGAAATTGTCGCCATTGACGGCAAGACATCAAGGCGTGCTCATGCCCACAATGGTCGTCGCCTGCACCTGGTTTCTGCCTGGGCAAGCCGACAAAGGTTGGTGCTGGGGCAAGAGCCATGCGATGAAAAAGAGAACGAAATCAGTGCTATACCCCGCCTCCTGGAGCGCCTTGAGTTGGCCGGTTCTCTGGTCACAATTGATGCCATGGGCTGCCAACATAACATCGCATCAGCCATTCTTGCCAAGGGTGCTGATTATCTTCTGGCCCTTAAGGGCAACCAGAAATCGTTGCACAGTGAAGTGGCTCTATTCTTTGATGCAGCCAAAGGGCTCGACAGCCACACCACCACCGATGCAGATCATGGCCGTATTGAAATACGACGCGCATCGGTGTGTCATGCGGTTGACTGGCTCAGCGCAGACCGCACAGCGCCGGGCGAGCCATGTTTTGCCGGCCCTGCAACCATTGGCATGGTCGAAGCCGAGGTGGAAAAAGATGGCCAGACCAGTCGCTCAAGGCGCTTCTATATCTCTTCAGCCCATCTCACAGCAGCCCAACTGTCACGCGCAGCACGCGCCCACTGGGGTATCGAAAATCGCCTGCACTGGGTGATGGATGTGGTCTTCCACGACGACCTGATGCGGCTTCGAACCCAAAACGGGCCCGTAAACATGGCCCTCGTCCGCCACGCAGTGCTCAATATCATCAAACAAATACCCGACAAAGCAAGCATAAAAGTACGAAGAAAAACAGCGGCTTGGGACGATGAATACCGGTTCAACGCAATCACAAACTCCGGGTGATTCTTTCAAGCGATTGCCGTGCTGTTTGAACAAAGCGGTTGCATTTTTATGCTTCTTGCGCCATAGAACTGCTTCGGAGTGTATCGCATCCAATGCGGGCGTAGCTCAGGGGTAGAGCACAACCTTGCCAAGGTTGGGGTCGTGAGTTCGAATCTCATCGCCCGCTCCATTTTCTCTTCTCATACATTCTCATAAATCACCTAAAACCCTTACAAAACAAGGGTTTTTATGCTATCATGCTTCTCACTGCAGAACATGGAAAACCATAAAATTCCGTCTATTTGTTGTACAATTTCTCAAATTCTCGGAATTTTGTTGTACAGCGAGAAAATGGCACTCACAGACGCTCAAATTCGTGGCTTTAAGCCGGAAGGAAAACGCTACAGAAAATCGGATGCAAATGGCCTTTATCTGGAGGTTATGCCGACGGGCGGAAAATTCTTCCGGCTGGCTTGTCGTCTCGATGGAAAGCAGCGAACCTATTTCATCGGCGAGTATCCCGATATGCGTCTCGCAGATGCAAGACTAAAAGCTGCTGAATACAAACGCAGTGCCAAAGAGGGAATAGATCCCACAGCCGTCAAGAAAGAAGAGAAAGCCAAGCGAGAAAAGGTCGATCCGATTTGGAGAGACATCGCCCAGGATTATCTCATGCTTCGCCAGCGGAGTGGAGCTGCGCAACGGACACTTCAGAAACTGCATCGGCAAATCCAGGTTACGATTGACGAACTTGGGGATAGGGAAGTCACTGACATCACGGCTGAGGATGTGCTCGATGTGGTCAATCCGATTGCCGATGCTGGCCATGTCGAAAACGCACACGAGATACGATCACGGTTTTCGCAAGTGTTCCGCTATGCTGCTGCTAGGGGACTGGTCAAACATGATCCAGCAGCCATGACCATCGACGCTATGGTTCCTAGAAAGAGGGGAGAGTTTGCAGGACTTACCGATCCAAAAGAAGTGGGTCAGTTGATGAAAGATATTCACGCCTATCGCGAACGCCATTTCTGGGTTGGTTCAGCACTACTTCTTTCAGCATATTTGTTTCCGCGCAACTCTGAGCTGCGCGGCATGCGCTGGGATGAAATCGATTGGAAGGAAAAACTCTGGGAAATTCCTGCTGAACGCATGAAGATGAAGCGCGAACACATCGTGCCGCTGCCCAAGCAGGCAATTCAGGTTCTGAAGGAAGTCAAGGATATCGATCTTGGGGCAGAACTGGTCTTTCCGGCTCCACGTGATCCAACCCGAATGATGTCTGACGCAACCTTCGGCAAAGCGCTTCGGTCAATGGGATATTCAAGCGATCGTCACGTTCATCATGGATTTAGAACCACTGCCAGCACGCTACTCAATGAAATGGGTTGGAACGCTGATTGGATTGAACGCCAACTTGCACATGTGCAACAGAACCGTGTCAGAGCTAGTGGTCCGTTCGAAACAAATGAGTCCCTTTGCGGCGAACTCTTTATCATTTGTTTCGAACGTAAAGACCACTAGCAAGGTATTGTTTTCTAGTGGATTTTAAGATTCAAATATTTGGATGAGAGGTCTCGGAAAACGGGTTCCAAATGTTTGAATCAATCCACTAGGTACCATGCATTGTCGACCAAGCAATCGACACATATCTGAACTAATCTCGATTCCCCCAGCATATCAATATTTCGGATAATTCCCAGTTATCGTAACTGGAATTGAAAAACTTTTGGTGCGGGCCCTTACATTGCGGGGATCATTTGCCAAAAGCGTCTTTTCTTGAGTGTTCTCCTTCAAAGAAAGAAAATCTTTGTGGAAATTTCATGGAAGGGTAAGTATTTTGATAATCGAACTCTCAGAACTCGAAAAAAGTAAAATCTGGAATTGAAAAACTTGGCTATGAAGGTGAAGAAGCAGATTCTATTTATGAAACTTTAAGGGGCTGACATAGATAACAGAAAAAGGTTATTTATGTCATATGGTTACGGTAAGACGACGTAGCAGGCTCTCACGAAGTATTCAAATTGAGCTTATCAAGTATTTCTGTGCGGGTGCTACAGCGCGTTCTGCGGCTGAATTATCAGGCGTGAATCGCAACACAGCAATCCTCTTTTTTCACAAGCTTCGCGAGACCATCCACGCAGAAATCGTCAGCGAAGAACCGGCCATGATGAGCGGCGAGATTGAGTTGGATGAGAGTTATTTTGGCGGCAGGCGCAAAGGCAAAAGAGGCCGTGGTGCTGGCGGCAAGGTTCCTGTCTTCGGGCTTTTGAAGAGGAATGGCTATGTCCATGCCAAGATCATCCCAAACGCCGCCTCTGCAACGCTTTTCCCTATTATAAGGGAGAAGATAAAGCCGCATTCCATCGTCTACACAGACAGCTTTAAGGCTTATGATGCCCTGGATGTTTCAGAGTTCCATCACTATCGCATCAACCATTCGGAACTATTTGCAGATAAGCATAATCACATCAACGGGATTGAGAACTTCTGGAACCAATCGAAGAGACATTTGAGACGTTACAATGGTGTCCCGAAAGAGCATTTTTATCTGTTCCTGAAAGAGTGCGAATGGCGCTTCAATTACAGGCCAGTTGCAAACCTCAACAAAACACTCGTAAGCTGATCCTGATGGTGCAATTTGAGGCCTGTTGTCTTCTCCACTTGCCGGATCGCTGTATCCAATTCAATGAGAAAATCTGATCGATTGAGATCGTGCAGAATGGCGTTGAAACTGCGATGTCGGCGATAGCGTTCGCGGTGCGCGCCCGCATCAATGCGGTAGCCTTTTGATGCAAGCAGATCGGCTCCCTTGGTGGTGAGGGCTGTAATCCAATCAATGCCGGTACAGACGGCACGAAGCGGTATTTGGGCTTCGGGATGATAAATCAGTCCGGCACGAGCCAATTCCAGCTCACGGTGGCTAGCGCGGCCATAACCATCGAGGAGCTTTTTGAGATGGGTTTCGTCAAGGAGACCGAAACGCCATCCGGCGAATAGTCGGGCAAGCGTTCTTTCGGTCATGTTGATTCGTTTGGCTGGAACGGGCTTTGCAAAGCGCGGGTTGATGGTGCCGGGATCACGTTTTCGTCTTTTTGCGATCACGGGGTAGTAGCGTTAACTCTACTCTCTCCCCCGTCAAAAATTGCATCACCCAGGGCCTTGAGATCATTGCGCCAGTCCGTGCCGCTGGCGAGGGCCAGCTCGCGCGCCTTTCCATGGGCCTGTTTGTGACGGGTGTGCTGTCGGTGGGTTTTGCGTCTCTCATATTTGGATTCATTGAACCGGGATTTCCAGCTGAGAAGTGCTTCTGGTGTGAGGGTATGATGAGCGGTTTCGATCTGGAATTCTGCGGTCAGGCGATCTGTGCTAAATCGCTCTCGTGTAAAGCTTGCGAAACTTTCCGGCTTTCCTCTCCCCTGGCCTTCATGGGCAATGCGTATGGGCGTCGTGTTGGCGGGTTGTGGCGCACCATTTCGGGATAATCTCAAGACCGCTTCGCCGGTTTTAAGAAGCGAGAGGGTTTCGAGGAACTGATCGCGGGATTGACGGCCCAGATCATCGACCAGGTGTTCTGCATCGCGATTGCCAATGGCGAAGATTGCGAGTGAGCCGCAACCGTTTCGAAGGGTTGAGGCGATTTTCGGATCAAACTGTTCGAGATGCTGATGGGCAATCCGCGCATAAAGTCCTGAATGTCTTCCCTGATTGATAATACGGGTGAGTTCCAGGGTTGGAAAGGAATGGGCTTCATCGATGGTGATCGCAAACGGGTTGGGTCTTTCTTCCTTTTCGGCTGCTACCTTGGTTGCTGCCTGCCTGATGCGGGAGATGACCAACATGCCGATGAAGGCTGCATTATCGGCACCAATTTTATTTTGGTTGAGATTGACGATCAGGATTTGTCTTCGACGGATGATTTCTTCGAAGTCGAGCGAACATCGTGGCTGGCCAATAATGTTGCGTATGAGGGGGTCCAAGGAAAGTGTATCGATCTTGTTGAGAACCGGTTCGACCCATTCGCGGCGGGTGCGTTCATGGAGGTCTCCTCGGTCAAAGCGCAGGTCCCACCAATCAAGCACCTGCCGGTTGGAAATATCCTGTTTGGTGCGGTGGCGGAATTCCTTATCGAGCAGAAGATTAAAAACGGTCAAAAGACTTGGCCGGGAACAATGGGGATTTTCGATTAATGTGTGGAGGGTTGCCCGGAAAATCGATTCCATGCGTGGGCCCCAACCGGTGTCATGCCAGATCGAGGAGAATAGCTGCAGGATGTCGGAGACGGTCTTGGGGCAGATAATATCAACCGTGGGTCCTGTATAATCTACAAACAGTCGTTCACCAGCGGGATGTCGCTGACGCATCACTGGTAACAGCTTTCCTTCCCAACGCGTATAAAGTTCACAATAACGGCTGTAGCCGTAACCATCGCGATGCACCCCGCGATATTCCTCCCAAAGCAATGCAAGCGTCACGCCCTTGCGGCGTAACTCGCCATGAACATCGGCCCAGTTTGGTTGAGGAGGAGAGGCACGAAGATTGCCAACCGAGCGGGGAAACAGAAGACGCTCAAGTTCACTGTCATCCAGATCATCTGCAAGGGGCCAGCCTAAACCTTCAACGTCGGCACGCCGGAAATAATCAGACACCGTCGCCCGACCCAACGACAGGCTTTGCGCAACCTGTCGTCCCGAAAACCCTTCAGCCCGAAGCCGTAAAACTTCCCGTATCTTTCGCATTGACAATCTCATCATGTGGCTATTCTCCTGCTCAAAAAAGCAGAAGAATAGCCCAGCTAAAAATAGCCTCGATGCAATGCACGTGCAGGTAAATTAGGGGGTGGTCGGATGCCCCGGTTTCCCCGGCCGGATCAAATCGGTACAGGTGGCCGGATCACCCCCGAATACGCACGAATTGGCCGGTCGTTACCCGGTTTTGTATTGTGATTTTGTGCTGAATTTTTGGACATATGCGTGTGGTCGCACATCCCATGCTAGAGCGGGTTTTGGTTATGATCCGCACAGGGCACATTCCTCCAAAAAGAAGAAGCACTCGTATTGCTGTGGAAGGCATTGCTTATTGGTTTCTTTCCTTTTTGAGGCAGCTCAGCTAGGGGATGCGCTCTTCAAGAACATGTCCATTATACCACAGGGTCGGAAGTCCTATTCCCGATCTGTAATTATCATGGTCTGTTCCGCACGAAGCTCCGGAAACCTGGCGGTGAATTGGGAGTGACAGCGTATTCTGTTTGTCGCAAAAATCGCCAACTCAACTTGATTGAGGGTTTGTTTCCGGAGCTCCTATAGGGTAGCGAATTTTTGACGGTATGTCAAAATAATGTATAATATTCAATGGGTTATTCCGCCTTAAATTCATCCAATTTGATGAGATGAATTCCCGGCATTTTGCCGGGCATGTCTGATGTTTTGATCAGGCTGATGCGGATACTCCGATCTTTCAAATAAAATCATTCAATCAAGGAGGTTGCTGTTATGGCAAGCGAATGGATCAGCCGTGACGCTGTGTTTACGGCATTGGAACTGTCAGATGTGTTTTCGCATTATGGCATTGAGGTGGACGCTAAATCTGCGAATGCAAAGAGCTTTCGGGTACATTGTCCGTTTCATGAGGATGACCGACCATCGTGTTCGGTTAATCCCGAGAAGAAGGTGTTTAACTGTTTTGCCTGCGGCGAACAGGGTAATATGCTGGATTTTATTGCCGGGATTGAGGGATTTGATCCTTCGGGCGAGTTTCGCGCGGTGCTGGAAAAGGCGATTGAGATCATTGGTCATAATCCGACACCAAAACGCACCAAACGTCAGAACCAAAATATGGACAAAGCCGGTTCGGACAATCCATCCGATGAAGCTCAAACCCAATCCGGCGGTAAGAAGCCGGAAAAGGTGAAGAAGAAAGGTAAGTCCAAAAAGCAGAAACTTCAAAAGAAAGATGGAAGCCTGGCGCTGGAGTCCAACCGGGTTTTGGAGGGTCCAGCCTTTCCGTTGAAACTGTCGCTGGATCATCCCTGGCTGAAGGAGCGTTTGGCGCAGATAGGTCTCACACCTGAACATGCAGAAACGCTAGGTATTGGGTATGAGACCAGAAGCAATGCATTGATGGCCGGACGCGTATGTTTTCCGATTCATAATGCGAAGGGTGGATTGGTCGCCTATGCGGGTCGATGGGCGAGTAATCAGGTGGATAAGGATGGCAAGTTTGTTGATGCCAAGGGCAAGGAGCAATCACGGCATAAACTGCCGGGCGGGTTTAACAAACAGCTGGAACTTTACAATCTTCACCGGGTTGTTGACCAGTTCAACGTCATCAAGCCTGCTACTCGCTCTATTGTTCTGGTGGAAGGTTTCTGGTCCACCCTCCGCCTTTCTTCTTTCACCGGTTCATCTATAATCCCAGACGATCAAACAGGAATTCCCTGTGTGGCACTGATGGGGCTTGCTCTATCAAGGGCACAGATTGGGCTTTTGGAAGAAGCCGGTATCAGTCAAGTGCTTTTGATGCTGGATGGGGATGAAGAAGGACAGACAGCATCAACAAGACTGGTTAAAAGCCTGTCGGAACATTTCTATGTGAAAGATGCGTGCATCAGGGATAATCAGAAACCGGACATGCTTGATGAAGTTGAACTTGTTCAAATCCTGAAAGGGGCCGGGTTTCTGTCAAAAGAGGCTGAAAACACCAGTCCAAAGCCCATAAAACAAACCCTCGAAACTACCCACCACGCTCCTACTGCACTTAGCAATCTTGGTTATTCGACAAGCTTCACCGCCAGTTGGCCGTGACTGGATAACCATCTACCAACAAGACAAATCCTGTAAATTGGTTGGTTCCTTGATTGCATTGCCTCCGAGATCATCGGGGGTTTTTCTTATTTCAAAAAACAAGCGTTGGTGAACGATCATTCACCTCAGCGCCGCCCAAAGGTTTGGCCGCTTCCAATCTTGCCGCACATGCCGGTTTTGCTGCTCAAAACCGTCCACAGCATGCGCGTCCAGATTGGGCGGCCAATCCATGTTCCCCGTTGACCTGTTCGTTTCCCCTGGAACCGTCGCTGTCTGCCCCGCCCCAGCTTAAGCGAAGGCGTATGGGCAGATTAAAAGGCGACCCAAATCTGATTGTGATGCATCCGCTTTTATCGGGGCAGGCCTGCTTTGTCAGGTCAACGGGGAGATTTGGGTCGCGTTTTAACGCGCGACGGTTCCAGGGCATAATTGTCGCCTAAATGTCCCCTTTTTGGCGCATTGCTTATTAATAAAACCGTCATTGGGCCATGACGGTTATTGCGAAGTTCTCAATTACTGTTGCATCTGATTATCTCAAGTGATTTACTTGTTCTTTTGATATAACTTGTAAGCATTGGAATAATCTTTGCGTTTTGTACAAAAGTTACTGCCACTACTAATTCTTGCTGGTTGCCAGACGTTCGCCAAAACGAACACTGATGCCAGCTCTGAATATTTGAAAACAACGGGCTTGTCTTCATTAACTGATATTGGTGATGTTGGAGGGCAGTTGGTTGTTGCCGTTGTAAATAATCAAGACACGATAAAATACCCAAAAATTCCACGCGTTGACAAAGCCATTGCAGGATCAAAAGAAGATAGACAGTTTGCTCTATCAGATTTCATAAAGCGATCAGGGTTGAGTAATAGCCGAAAAGCCTTATCCCTTTTGTTCCGGTGAGATCAACATGTTGTAGGTCATTGGTGATTTTTTGACGGCGATGGCGAGGATGGTTTTGAAGGCGGAGTGGCGGTTTCGGCGACGATTGAACCTGAAGACGAATTCATCGAGATAGGTTTGCAGATGTTTGGCCCGCAGCCCGTGATAGACACCCAAGCCCCATGTTTTGAGGTTTGAAAAAGCCCGATGCACCCAGGGCAATACGATGTGTGCTGCCATCGGCCCGATGGTATGGGGTTGATGATTGAGACCGGGGATAGTGTTGCTCACCCCCTGATAACCGGACCAGCCATCGGTCCTTGCAATCGTTGTTGGAGCCAGGCTCCGCTCAACGAAGAGATGCAGGGATTTGGCGCTATAATCCTCAATTCTCGCCAGACGCAGCCTCCCCGGACGCCCCCTTTGGTCCACTTCAACCGCACCTGCCACCAATAGTTTCCCCTGATGCGAGCGGCCTTGCCCTCCCATGACGGGTTCTTGTTTCGAACGGCAGGAAATCGCGGTTTCATCAACTTCCACAAGGCCTTGCAGGGGCGAGCGATCACTATCCACCATGGCCCGGCGTAATTTGGCGCACAATAACCACGCGGTTTTATAAGAACCAAGGCCCAACTGGCCCTGCAACTGCAAGGCGGAAATACCGTTGGAATGGGTGGTCATCAAAAAAGCTGCCCAAAACCAGACCGTCAGGGGTAATTTCGAGCCGTGCATTACTGTGCCGCTGGTTACCGAAGTCTGACGATGACAGCGTGTGCATTCGTAAGTAAAGGCCTTCGTCTCAAGCGCCCATGCCTTATCATTCCCGCATCGCGGACACACAAATCCATCGCGCCAGCGCATCTCGTAAAGCCACGCAGCACACGCCGCCTCATCGGCAAAACGGTGTTGAAATTCAATCAAGGATGTTGGTGTAAACAGCATGGCAAAGCTCCCTTACATAAGGCCTAATGTTCACTATATGTTCTATATCATTCAATCCGCAATGTCACTACATATTGTGCCACCGGACCAAAAGGGATAAGGCTTATAAAGTATTAGGGAAGTCGATATCAAAGTATCTTTGAGCACCAATCGGGGGGTGGTTGCGCTAAACCAGGCTTGCTTCTATAACCGCCGAGCCAGTTGGCCGGGTGATTGCTGCTGCAGTTCCGAAAGGACGCAGTGGAGGAAAGTCCGGGCTCCACGGAAACACGATGCCGGGTAACGCCCGGCTGGGGAAGCTTTTGAAGCGAACCCAAGGGAAAGTGCCACAGAAAGCAAACCACCGGTGACGTACTTTGTGCGTCAATGGAAAGGGTGAAAGGGTGGGGTAAGAGCCCACCGCCGGTTCAGCAATGAGACGGGTCCAGGTAAACCCCATCGGGAGCAAAACCGAATAGGGACAGCGCGGAGGAAACTCCAGGCCGGTTTCCAGGCCAGATGTCCGGGTTGGTTGCGTTGAGGTGGCGGGTAACCGTTATCCCAGATGAATAATCACCGCGTCTTGCGCAAGCAAGGCCGTACAGAACCCGGCTTACAGGCCAACTGGCAAATTTATCTTCTGCTTATATCCCTACGACCTATAGCGTGTCGCTTTTTGTTGGTTTCATTTGGCACGCCATAAGTCATTTTATTTACGCATTTCGTTATCACTTTTGTGAATTCACAAAAGTGCGAAAAGCTTGGGGTCTGTTATTATTAATGGGCACTCAATCCAAGGCTCATAGCCCTATTGTAGAGTATCGATGTCTTGCTGGGTAATGGTGTAGAGTGCATCCACGGAAAGTGTCAACGCCATTCTGAAAAAGATACGCGCCACATGGGTGGATATAAATTTGGTTCAAATCGCGTTGCAATTAGCTCAAGGTACGCAGCACCACTTCGCTAATCGCGCCTAGCCAAAGCCAAAATAATTCCTGGTCAAAAGAGTCAATCCTAATGGCCGTTGGTATTAGCCGGATCATGACAAATCTAATGCTGCTACAAGCAGGTTATGCATATTGCCCATTCGTTTCACATGAAAAGCAACACATTGATATTTAGTGGTTCGATTCAAACATTAGCAAACAAACTCGCCGAAAGGGGCATGCAAATGTTTGAACGCGAACCCCTAGAACTTCTTCAAAGCAATGAATTATATCGCAGATTAATCGCGGGGCGCTTTAGTCGTCGCCACCCATGATGCCGAGGATGCTCAGAACATGAATAAACATGGAAATGAAGCTTCCGTAAAGCAGGAAGGCACCAAAGATAGACTTGCGTGTAGCAACATCTGAATTGTCGCCTGCATAGTACATGTTTTTGATTGTCTGGGTTTCCCATGCGGTAATTGCAGAAATCAACAACACATAAGCGCATGAGATAAACAGGCTGAACAGAGTGCTCTGCATGAAGTAATTGACCACCATGGCAATCAGTACGCCAATCATGGCCATCGCAGCGAATTGGCCGATGCCGGTCAGGTTTTTCTTGGTTGTGTATCCAAGAACGCTCATCGCGCCGAACAAAGCAGCAGTAATTGCAAAAGCCTGAACAACCAAAGCAGGATGTACGCTCAGATACACATAGATCATCGGCGCAATGGCAATGCCCCACAATGCCGCGTATCCCCAATAAGCTGCATGTGCCATACCGGTGCTTTTGGAAGACATGATGATGGATGGCCCAAACATGCTTGCGCCGATGAGCAGAATGAAGAACAGCCAAGGTGTGCCTGCAACGAAATTCAGAAATCCCGGGTTATTCATGACCAGGAATGTGACGACTGCTGTACCAGCGATACCGAGCGCCATGTAGTTGTAAATTCCAAGCATGTAGGAGCGCAGGCCTGCATCAAATTCTACGCGGCTGCGGCTCTGTGTTTCATGGTTTGTCTGGTTTTCTCTATAGTCAGCCATTTTATTGTCTAACTCCTATTAGTCGAAAGATTCGCCGCCCACACGGACGATTGGTCACAATATGAGGATTATGACCGTTAATCTCAAGTGTAAACCTGATAAAATTGGCGCTGAATCGAGCTGATTCCGCCCAAAATGATTAATTTTTTATAATTCTCTGAGTACAGGGGCCGCTTTTTGCCCGAGGATATGCCAGGTCCCGGCAAGGCCAAACAGGATGGTGAAGGTTAACGCGACTGCCAGCGTTGTCAGCGCAACGGCGGGCAAAAAGACAAATGCAAAGCCCATGATTGCCGTTACTACGAACCACGCAGCGAGTGTTCCCGCGAGGATACCGAAAATAGCAGTTGAAAAACCCAGAAGACTGTACTCCAGGATAAACATAGCCATCAGGGTCGTGCGTTTTGCACCAAGTGTTTTGAGAACCACGGCATCATGAACCCGCTCGCGGTTTCCGGCAGCCAGTGCTCCGGCGAGCACCAAAAGCGATGATAAAAGCGCAACCGATGCCGCTGCGCGGATGGCGGTTGCGAGTTGGCCTACAAGATTGTTTACAGCCTCCAAAGCGTCCCTGATCCGCACCGCAGTTACCGCGGGAAAGGTTTTTGCCAGCTCTTTCAGCAATTTTCCGTCAAATCCGTTATCAGGCGGCATGTTGCTGGTTAACGTCGAAAGATAAGCGTGCGGCGCCCCGGTAAATGTGTTGGGCGAAAATACAAAGACGAAGTTGATGCCCAACGTTTCCCATTCCACTGTTCTCAAGGACGCGACGTTTGCCGTGATGTTTCTGCCCAAAACGTTGATTGTCACCGTGTCACCGATGCCAAGATCGAGCTCGTCTGCCTCTTCTGCGCTGACAGAAACCAAAGGTGGGCCTGAGTATTCTTTTGCCCACCATTTGCCGGCAGCGAGGGAAGAATTTTCCGGCAAGCCTTTTGCGTATGTAATTCCGCGGTCGCCACGAAGCACCCATTCGCCGCCCGGCTTGGCATTGTATTCGCTGGCTGGAATACCTTTCAGGTCAACAACGCGACCTCTCAACATCGGCACGGCTATGATTTTTCCATCCGGAGCCATCTCGACAAGCTTTTCGCGAAAGGCATCAATCTCGTGATTTTGGATATCTACGAAGAAAAAGTCAGGCGCTTCCTCTGGCAGGTTGTTTTCAATTTGGTTTCGAAGATTTCCGTCAATGCCTGCAAGTGCTACCAACAGCGCGAGCCCCAGACCCAGAGATAAAACGACAGATGCCGTCAGCGAACCCGGGCGGTGGATGTTGGCAATGGCCATGCGTAGCGGCGTATAGCCAGACCGTGGTGCACGGCTTGCAATCCACTCAATGATGACGGCGACAATCCTGAGCAGGATAAATGCTGCCGCTACCGAGCCCAGGAACACAATGGCGATAAACTGGTTCTCCGAAAAATACACCGAGAACAGAAACAGGCAGATAACCAGCATCAAAATTATCAGCAAATAGGCAAGTTTTGGAAGTGCTCCTGAGCTTCCATAGGAGGCGGCGCGAAACAGTTCAGTTGGTTTTATGTTTCGCGAAATACTCAATGGCCAGATTGCAAAGATCAAGGTTGTGAGCAATCCGTAAACGATTGCCGGAACAAGTGCTGAGGGGAAGAATAGCGTTCCGTGTGAAACCGGCAGAAGATCACCCAGAGCGGATCGGGCTAAATAGGGCATGCCAAAAGCAAGAACCAACCCCAATACGATGCCAATAGAAGCAAGAATCATGATCTGGATCAGATAAATCTTGAAAATCAGGCCACCCGACGCCCCAAGGCTTTTGAGCGAGGCAATAACAGAGCGCTTGGTTTCGAGATATGCCCGGATTGCATTGGCTACACCGACACCACCAACAATTAGTGAGGTTAGCCCAACCAGCGTGAGGAACTGCGAAAAGCGTTCAATGCTACGTGACAGGGCAGGTGCGGCATTGCCGCTTGAGCGTATGCGCCAGCCTGCTTCAGGAAATTTTTCCTTGGCACTTCCAACGATTGACTTGATATTCCGCCTGTCCGGCTCTGGAAGTTTGATCTTATAGTGATAGCGGACTAGGGAGCCTGGCTGGATTAAGCCTGTACGTTCCATTCCCTCAAGGCTGATCATCAACCGGGGACCGAAGCCCAAATTTTCTCCAACTATGTCCGGCTCCTTGTCGAGAGGTGCCCGAAGTCGAAATTGTGCGCTGCCAACTTCTAGAGTATCGCCTTGTTTCAGCCCCAATCGCTCAAACAGTAGTGGCTCAGCATAAGCAGATTTAGCATCGAAATCCTTTCCACTGATCTCAACTGCGCCAGCTAAAAGTTTGCCGTAGTGGGGATAAAGCTGATCAACCGCCTTGAGTTCAACGAGTGTCTGGTCTGATCCGTCCGGCATACGCGCCATTGCCCGCATGGTCACAAGTTTGGAAACCTCACCGAGGGATGAAAGATGGTCGAGTTGTTGATAGGATGCTTCGCGCTGTACGAGTGCAAAGGATACGTCACCTCCCAGTATTGCCTGCCCCTGGCCTTCGACACCTCCGGTAATTGACTGTGCGACTGAGTTTACGCCGCCGATTGCTGCAACACCCAATGCAATACAACCAAGAAAAATGTAAAACCCCCGCAGCCCGCCCCGCAGCTCGCGAAAAGCAAATCTCAACGCCAATAAAAAGCCTGGTTCAAATCGCAGATCATTCATCGCCGGACTCAATCTGACCGGAACGGACAGGGATGGTGCGGTCGCAACGCCGGGCGAGTGCGGGATCATGGGTCACCAAAACAAGGGTCAGCCCTTTTTCGCGTTGCCGAGAAAACAACAATTCGGCAACTTGTTTACCGGTTTCCCCATCGAGGTTTCCAGTCGGTTCATCCGCAATGAGGACTGCCGGTTCCGGTGCAAGTGCTCGCGCAAGGGCAACGCGTTGTTGTTCACCACCGGAAAGCTGGCCTGGATAATGGTTTAGGCGCTCACCAAGCCCGACAGCTTCTAATTCTCTAGCGGCGACTGCCATTGCGTCTGGAGTTCCTGAAAGTTCGAGCGGGATAGCCACATTTTCTGACGCGGTCATATTTGGAATGAGGTGGAAAGACTGAAAAACAATTCCGATGTTTTGACCCCTGAAGGAGGCAAGAAGATCTTCATCAAGATCTGTGATGTTTGTTTCATTGATGGTGATGTTGCCAGAATCGATACGTTCAAGACCGGCAAGAACCATAAGAAGAGTGGATTTGCCCGAACCCGACGGGCCTACTATTCCGGTTGAACTCCCCCGCTTGATGTCCAGATTAATGCCCTTCAGCACGTGAACACGCGATGCGCCTTCGCCTAGCGTCAGATGAATATTTTTGAGAGAAATTGTTGGATCTGGGGATTGCATCAGCATAGAGGAAGTTCCATTTGAGACGTATTTGATGCCATATGGTGCTTTAGCATGAAATTAAAAGCTTGGACTAATTACACTCTTGTAATCTTGGCGTTGTTTTTCGCCAGCCCGGTTTCCGTTGCGTATTCGGCTTGCACCGACAAGACACTGGTAGTTTTGGGTGACAGCCTTTCTGCAGGCTTCGGTCTACCGCCCGGTAAGGCATTTCCTCAACTGCTTGGCCTAGCGCTCGCTAAAAAGGGTCACTGCATGGAAGTGCGCAATGCCGGGGTTTCAGGCGATACGACTTCAGGTGGTCTGGCAAGGCTCGACTGGTCTGTAGGCGATGACGTGGACGCGGTGCTCGTAGAGCTTGGCGCTAATGATGCGCTTCGGGGGATCCCGGCTGAGATTACCAGAAAAAACCTCGAGGAAATTGTTGTGCGGCTCAAAGCGCGCAACATTGAAGTGATGCTTGCCGGCATGTTGGCACCACCCAATATGGGTAAAGTTTACGGAGCGCAATTCAGCGCTGTTTACACTGATCTGGCTGAAAATCACAACATCGCATTTTATCCGTTCTTTCTGGAAGGGGTGGCGGGTGATCCGGCACTCAATCTTGCTGACGGGATCCATCCGAATGAGGCAGGCATTAATGTGATTGTTTCGAACTTGCTACCATTCATGGAAGAAAACCTGGCTACAATATATAAGAATTGAAAATTGAGTTATTGAATCTAAACAGGTGATGTAGATGCCCAGATTGTTCACCGCTTTGGAAATTCCGGCAAAGATAGCGATGCAGCTTTCCCTCGTGCAGAATGGCTTGCCCGGAGCGCGGTGGGTTGAACGGGGAAACCTGCACATCACACTGCGTTTCATGGGGGATGTGGAGCGGCCGTTGGCGATGGAGATCACCCGATCGCTAGAGGACGTCAAGACGCCACCGTTTTCAATGCGCCTGGAAAATCTCGATGTTTTTGGAAACACAAAACCGCATTTGCTTTTTGCCGGTGTTGCCCGAAACGAAGCTTTGAGTTTGTTGAAAGACGAGCAGGAACGGATTTGTCAACGGCTGGGGCTGGCTTCTGATCCGCGAAAGTTCACGCCACATGTGACCCTTGCGCGGATACGCGGTGTAACGCCCGCCGATATTGGAAAATATCTCTCTGGCTGCGGGGGATATGTCAGCGAATCTTTCGAGATCACACGGTTTGTGGTTTTCTCTTCGCGTGACTCCACCGGCGGCGGACCCTATGTAAGGGAAGAGGTGTACGATTTGGTGGAGAGAGATAATGCTATCGCGTGAAAAATTCACCGAAGATCAGATAGATGAGGCGATTTCTGTCCTTGAAGGCTGGGTGAAAGTTGACGGACGCGACGCAATCCGCAAGGTTTTTGAGTTTGGAAATTTTGTTGAAGCCTTTGGTTTCATGACCCGGTCGGCACTTGTAGCGGAGACGCTCGATCATCATCCTGAATGGTTCAATGTCTACAATTCGGTCGAGGTGACGCTTGCAACTCATGATGCAGACGGCGTGACGGAATTTGACGTTGAGCTTGCAAAGAAAATGAACAAACTAAGCCAAACTTGAACCCGGCTCTGGCAATTCCCATGTTTATTACAAGGAAGGTTCGATGAAAAAAGCCAAAATAGACGAGATTCTTATGCCCGGGTCGCCCCGTGATGAACAGTCACGGGAGGAGCAGGTGAAGTCGAAATTCTGGATTAAATTGCGGAAGACGGCAGGCCGTATCCCGTTCGCAGACGATGTCGTTGCTGCCTATTACTGTGCGCTTGATCCTCAGACCCCAACCAAGGTTCGCGGCACTTTGTTCGCCGCCCTTGCCTACTTTATATTGCCGTTGGACAGTATTCCTGACTTTCTTGTCGGCTTTGGCCTGACCGATGACATTGCGGTTTTGTCAGCGGCACTGTCCATGGTCGGCGCACATGTCCGAGATTCGCACAGGGCAGCTGCGATCAGGTTTCTGGGAACGAAAAATTTCGACGAGAAATCTGCCTGATTCATCCCTTCACCTGTCAAACTCGACAATTCCGTGTATTTAACGTATTCGGCGCATGGCTCAATCAGTGGAACACTCATGCGCGGATATTTTGGAATTGGGGTTGAGGGTATCTCAAAGCCCATGAATTTTGGAAATCTCGCTCGTTCAGCACATGGATTTGGAGCAAGTTTTATTTTTACTGTTGCGCCAGCGAAAAGGATCGGTTCACCGCAATCTGATACCACGAAATCGCAGGATCACCTCCCATGGTATTCATATTCCGATGTAGATGCCATGCAATTGCCGGATGATTGCCGCTTGATTGGCGTCGAACTAACGCCAGATGCGGTGGAACTTCCAAGCTTTCGCCACCCCTCACGGGCCGCTTATGTTTTGGGGCCTGAAGGCGGATCGTTGTCGCCTCAAATGATCGAGAAATGCGAGTTTGTGGTAAAAATTCCGACGGACTTTTGCATCAATGTGGCAATGGCAGGGGCGATTGTCATGTATGACCGGATGCATTCCATGGGCAGATTTGCCGAACGTCCGATTGCGGCAGGTGGGCCGGTGGAGCCGAAAAAAGCACATGTTCACGGAAAAAAGCAGTATTCAGGCGGCAATAAGCTGCCATAAGCTGCATATTTTTGCGTAATTTGATAGGTGTGGCCTGATTCCTGCCAATATTTTGTAACACTGGGTGATATGATATTGGACCAAACCCATTCATCACCTCTTTGAAGCGGTGAATGAGTAAATTTGGGTTAACCTTCAAGGGCGTTATCCATTCTTTTGAACCAATCAAAAGAGGAAACGCTATAGGAGCAATATGCGACGGCAAGACAAATGATTCGGATTTTCGACAATCTGTTGAGAAACTGGTAACCATTGTTAACGCATATTAAGGCAGAATATTCGGGGACAAATTTGTTCCTGTCCTCAACCGGCGATTAAAAGGACAGATGAGTAGAAAAATGAAAGCAAGATTTCTTCTCGCAAGTGCATTTGTGGCAGCAACTGGCCTCTCCACATTCTCTGAACCAGCATTTGCTCAGGCTCCAACGCGGATCAAGCAACACAATGCCTGGGGTGCATACAGCCATAGCGGCTCTAATGGAAAAGTCTGTTATGTTCTTTCAGTTCCAACACAAAAAGAACCTTCTGACCGTGACCATGGCGATGTGTTCTTCATGTTGGCAAAACATCCCGGCCAGAACGTTACTCTTGAGCCACAGTTCACGGTCGGATATCCGTTTGCAGACAGCTCAACTGTAACGCTCAGCATTGATGGCAAGAAGTTTTCAATGTTTACGAAAGGCAGCAATGCCTGGATGAAGAATCCGGCAGAAGAGCCTGCAGTGGTGGCAGCCATGCGTGCCGGCAGCAAAATGTCTGTTTCCGGCCAATCCCGTCGAGGCACACAGACTGCTTATGCCTATTCGCTTTCCGGTGTCACAGCATCGCTCAAGGAAATTGAGAGCTGTAAGTAGGTTTGTTTCTGCCTTTTGGTTGATCTGCACGGTTTTCACTTTATCCAATCACAAGGACTACACAGATCTGGTTGAGCTCTTGGCATAATTTTTGCCGTGATTTAGGCCAGAAGCCGTGATAATCCCGTGCCATGTCTGTATCAATCGATCTTACAAATGCTAAAGCACGCGAGCGCTTTGATGCGCTGAAGCCGGTTTCGGTTGCCAAGCCATTGCTTATTGGCATGAGCCGTCCTGAAATGGCTGAGGCACTGCACGAAGCCGGAATTCCGGAAAAACAGCTCAGGATGCGGGTCAACCAGATTTGGCACTGGTTGTATATTCGCGGAATTTCCGATTTTGCGAATATGAAAAATCTCTCCAGGGATTTTCGGGGAATGCTGGAAGAGAAATTTGATATTTCCCGGCCGGAAATCATCGAAGAGCAAATTTCCAGCGATGGGACCCGGAAGTGGTTGCTTCAGTTTCCTTCACTTGGCGCAGGCAGGCCAGTGGAAGTTGAAACCGTCTATATTCCTGAAGAAGGACGCGGGACACTTTGCATTTCAAGTCAGGTCGGCTGCACGCTCACATGCTCATTTTGCCATACGGGCACACAAAAGCTGGTACGCAATCTGACGGCAGGCGAAATACTGGCGCAACTATTAATCGCAAAGGAAAGGCTTGGTGATTTTCCTGATCGCGATACTCCCGCGGGTGCCATTGTTCCAGCGGAAGGACGCAAAGTTTCCAATATTGTCATGATGGGGATGGGGGAACCGCTCTACAATTTTAATCCCGTAAAAAAAGCGCTGCTAATTGTTTCAGACGGCGATGGTCTTTCCCTTTCAAAACGCCGGATCACGCTTTCCACTTCAGGCGTTGTGCCGTTCATACCGCGCACTGGAGAAGAGATCGGAGTGATGCTTGCAGTTTCGCTGCATGCGGTGCGTGATGAGTTGCGCAATGAACTTGTTCCGATCAACAAGAAGTACCCGCTCAAAGAACTGCTTGATGCGTGTCGGAACTATCCGGGGCTATCAAATGCCAAGCGCATAACTTTTGAATATGTGATGCTGAAGGGTGTAAACGATTCGCTTGAAGACGCAAAAGAACTCGTTCGCCTGCTGAAGGGTATTCCAGCCAAGATAAACCTCATTCCGTTTAATCCCTGGCCAGGGTCACAGTATGAATGCTCGGATTGGGAGCAGATTGAGCAGTTTTCGGACTTCATTAATGCCAATGGCTATGCGTCTCCGATCCGCACACCACGCGGTCGCGATATTCTGGCAGCCTGCGGACAGCTCAAATCTATATCCGAACGCTTGAAAAAGACAGATCGCCTGGCACTTGAAGCGATGATGATTGCAGGGCATGGGGAATAATCATGTGCCGTAATGATACCCGAATGATCAGGGCTGCAGCATTGGTATAATTCGCGTTGGCGGAAAATGTTAATGTCCAGCTGGTTGACAATTTCTGATAGAACGTCAGCATGAAACTTGTACTATTTCTGATTGGCCGGCTTATTGTCATCTGTTTTGCATTGTTGATCGCGTTGATCGCAGGCTCATTGTTCGTTGGATTTGGGATCGCGTCCGGACTGCTTGCTGAAATTCTTGGACCGGAGTTACGTGCTGAAGTCGCACAATCTGATTTTGGCGACATTGCCATCGGTGCTGCCACTTTTATCGTCGCTGTTTTCGCAAGCTTCAAACTGGCTGGACTGTTTGTCTTACCGGTGACATTGGCGGTGGCTGCAGCCGAGATGATGCGCTGGCAATCAATGACTGTTCATTTCGTGCTTGGCGGATTGTGCGCTCTCTTTATCCTGTTTTCTGCCCTGGCCTTGCCAGAAGGACAGATGCCGGCAAACGGTACTGTGGTCGTGTCGCTGGCGGCGGGATTTGTTGCAGCCTTCTTTTACTGGCTCATTGCCGGACGAAACTCTGGAGAGTGGTTATCCGCGCTCGGTGAAGAGAATGCGGATCGCGAAGGCTGAAAATACGCCCGCGAAAACCCAATCGATAATTCTGGTAATTCTTGGATTCCGCTTGAGCATATTTGAAACCCGGTCGACTGCGTAGATCAAAACCGTAGAAAACAAAATTGAGATAAGGATGAAATATAAGCCAAGGAAAACCATTTTTCCCGCAGCGTTTGGGTCTGCTGTGGTCACGAATTGAGGCAGGAAGGTAATAAAGAAAATCACGATTTTCGGGTTCAGCATGTTAATGCCGATGCCAGTTAGCCAATTGGCGAACAAGCTTGCCTTCTTCTTTTCTCCTGCTTCAAGCGTGAAGGTTGATCCGTCTCGTATCGCCTGAAAAGCAAGCCATAGCAAATACAAAGCCCCTGCGATTTTCAAGGCCAGAAAGCCGGTTGGTGAAGCCTGGATCAGTGCTGATATACCGAAAGCTGCCAGCAGTGTGTGGATGACGACGCCGGAAGATGCGCCGAGCATTGCCGCCATGCCTGCAGCTCGACTTTGGGTCACTGCTCTTCCCAAAAAAAGAGTCATGTCCGGCCCCGGGGTCATGGACAGGCTAAGTCCGGCAATGGTGAATGCTGACAGGACAGCTATTGAAGGTATGAAATCCACTTTTAAACTTTCGTCATTCAACGCTTGATCGCGCGCTCATAATGGATAAATTGCCGGAAACCCCCCAATCGGCAATCTGCTTGTTGCGACAGCGCAATGCAGGCCCTTTTTCAAGGCAATATTATGAGTTTTTCCAAAGACAATATCAACAAGATTGTTCTGGCCTATTCTGGCGGCCTTGACACATCGATCATATTGAAATGGCTTCAGACTGAGTATGAAGCCGAAGTGGTTACCTTTACTGCCGACCTCGGGCAAGGCGAAGAACTGGAGCCTGCGCGTAAAAAGGCAGAGATGCTCGGGATAAAGGAAATCTACATCGAAGATTTGCGGGAAGAATTTGTTTCAGAGTATGTCTTTCCAATGTTTCGCGCCAATACGCTGTATGAAGGGGTGTATCTGCTCGGGACTTCAATTGCCCGACCGCTTATCTCCAAACGCCTTGTTGAAATTGCCGATGAAACAGGAGCGGATGCGATTGCACATGGTGCGACCGGCAAGGGTAATGACCAGGTTCGATTTGAACTTTCTGCCTACGCACTCAATCCTGATATCAAGGTGATTGCACCATGGCGTGACTGGTCGTTTAAGTCCCGGACCGACCTGATAAAATTCGCCATGGAACATCAGATCCCGGTTCCCAAAGACAAGCACGGCGAGGCGCCTTTCTCAGTTGATGCCAACATGCTGCATTCTTCGTCAGAAGGCAAAGTGCTGGAAGATCCAGCCGTTGAGGCGGAAGAGTATGTCTACCAGCGCACGATTTCTCCCATGGATGCTCCAGACGTTGCAACAGAAATAGAAATCGAGTTCGAAAACGGTGACGCAATTGCCCTTAATGGCGAGCGTATCAGCCCGGCGACACTTCTTACAGCGCTTAACAAACTTGGCCATGACAATGGAATTGGCAGGATCGACTTGGTTGAAAACCGGTTTGTCGGCATGAAATCGCGTGGGGTTTATGAAACGCCGGGTGGTACGATTTTATTGCATGCACATCGGACGATGGAGTCTATCACGCTTGACGGCGGAGCAGCGCACCTCAAAGATGAGTTGATGCCACGCTATTCCGAGCTGATTTATAACGGCTTCTGGTTCTCTCCGGAGCGCGAGATGCTGCAGGCGGCAATCGATCACTCTCAAACTCCTGTAGAGGGCAAGGTGAGGCTTAAACTTTACAAGGGTAATGTGATTGTTGTCGGGCGTGAAAGTGACAAGTCGCTTTACTCTGAAGAGCTTGTGACGTTCGAAGATGACCAGGGGGCATATGACCAAAAAGATGCGCATGGTTTCATTAAGCTCAATGCACTTCGTCTGCGTACCCTGGCTGCCAGAAACAACCGTTAGCCAGATTTCAAAACCACGACTCGCCTTACTCTACGGAATCCTCTAAAACGTCTGCGAAATCGAGAGGGCAGGTATGGCTGATCAGAAGATTTTGGACGGGAAGTCCGGTCGCGTCGCGAATGCGCAACGCAGTTCTGGCGGTGGGTTCAGGTTGTTTGCATTATTTGTTGGCCTGTTGATGATTGCGTCAGTGGTTGGCGGCTATTTTTATTTCAACCGTGCACCGCCCAAGTTCAATCTGGTTGTCGGATCAGGGCCATTTAATTCTGACTCTTATCAATTGATGGCTGAGGTAACAGATGTGGTCAGCAGGCATTCTGACTGGCTGAGTATTGAGGTGCGTCAGACACGAGATTCGAGCCAGAACATTTCTCTTCTCAATACGCGTGACGTGGACGCCGCGACCATCCGCTCTGATACTCCGGTCATTAATGACGTGCGGATGATAGCCAATCTTTTTCCGGACTATTTTCAGATTATCACCCGATCTGACCGGGCAATCTTTCAAGTCACCGATCTGATCGGGAAACGCATTGCGATCCCGCGCTTCGGGACTGATGAATTCCGCTCTTTTTGGATCATCGGCGATCATTATGATTTACCTATCGGAAAGGTAAAATGGCTTGCGATGGATTTTGAAGACGCAACCAACAAACTTCTTGCCGGGGAGGTCGACGCAGTATTTACAGTACGCTCCCTGCGAGATCGGGTTTTGCTGAACCTATTCGAGGATGCGGCACTTAAAAAACAACAACTCAGATTTCTCCAGATTGATCAGGCCGAGGCGATTGCCATCAAACGGCCGTTCCTCAAAACCGGACGTGTTCCCAAGGGTGCATTCCTTGGCCAGGGGCCGACACCGCGGGGCAATACGATTACTGCAACAGTGGACCGTGTGCTTGTAACGCGTGAGGATCTTGACCCGGAGGTCATCCGAGAATTAACGCGCATCTTGTTTGAGCACCGCCTTGATTTGACGATTCGGTTTGCGCTTGCTTCAGCAATACAGCGGCCCGATTTCAACGCAGGGCTTGGTATACCTCTACATGAAGGCTCCGAGCAGTTTTTTACCAGGGATGAACCCTCATTCATTCAGGAAAATGCGGAGCCGCTTGCGTTGATGGTTACCGTGTTTGCGATGCTCGTATCGAGTTTGCTGGCGCTTCGTTCCCGACTGGTTTCCGGGCAAAAAGATCGGATGGATACCTACAATTATGCTTTGCTGGATATTGCCGAGTTGGCCAGAAATACAAATGAGCGCCAGGAAATTGAAAGACTGAAGACTGAACTCTTTGCAATTCTTGAAAAGGCGGTTATTGCGCTTGATGTGGATGAGGTGACTGACAAGGGGTTCCAGTCATTCTCGCTGTTGTGGGAATCGGTCAGGGAAGTTGTGCATGAACGGCTGGATGAACTGCCAGCGAAATCATCACAGAAATGACAGGGCCACCCCGCCCAAAGCAGCAAGCAGCAATACAACCAGCAGATTCCATCGCAAACCCAGTAAAGCGGCCGCAGACAAAAGTGCCAACACTACCGCGCGCCAGTCGGTAGTTGCAAAATCGGGGATTAAAAGTCTGATCGGACCTGCTTGTGATGGATTAACTTTTGCAAAGAAAACGTGAAGGGCGAACCAGATTGACAGGTTCAGTATTACACCTACAACGGCTGCGGTGATGGCTGAAAGTGCACCGCGCAGGCGTGATTGTGCCGACAGCCATTCGATGTATGGGGCGCCTGTGAATATCCACAAAAAGCACGGCGCAAAGGTCACCCACACCGTGATGACGGCGCCGGCAATCCCTAACCAAATTCCACCTTCGCGATTGGCTGCAAGAAAGCCGACAAACTCTGTAACGAGAATAAGCGGCCCTGGAGTTGTTTCTGCCAGCCCAAGGCCGTCAACCATTTGCGAAGCCGTGAGCCAACCATTAATGGTGACAACATCCTGAGCCATGTAAGCAAGCACTGCATAGGCTCCGCCAAATGTCACCACGGCGAGTTTCGAGAAGAACACCGAAATGTCGATCAGGATCTGCTCTGCACCAAGGGTCCACAGAGCGAGAATGGGCGTCCACCAAATGACAAGCCAAAGGAATATCCGCTGCACGGTTTCTTTGAGTGAGGTCTGGTTGACCACCGGGTTGGTTTCGACTTGATCGTTTGTTTGGGCGGAATACCAAAAACCATAAATTGCTGCTGAAAGAACGATCAGCGGATAGGGTAGCGCCAGAAAGAAAATTCCGATGAAAGCAAATGCCGCGATCACATAGTGCCGGGTTGAATGCAGTGCCCGTTTTGAAACCTTCAGTAGTGCTTCCAGGACAACTACCAGAACGGCGGCCTTTACTCCCAAAAACAGAGCGTTGATGAAAGGGACGTTACCAAAACTTGCGTATATTACAGCAAGCATCAGCACCACAACTGCACCGGGGACAACAAACAGCAGTCCGGCAATCAATCCCCCCAATGTTCCATGGAGGCGCCAACCTGTATACGTAGCGAGCTGCATGGCTTCCGGTCCGGGTAGCAACATGCAGAAGTTAAGCGCATTCAGGAACTGGCGTTCTTCAAGCCATGATTTCTCTTCCACAACAACCTTGTGCATGAGGGCAATTTGCGCAGCCGGTCCGCCAAAAGACAAAAGCCCGATCTTTGCCCAGGCTTTGGTGCTTTCACCTAAACCAGGTGAATCAGCATTCTGGGTTTGATCGTATATTGGATCAGTTGGGCCAGTCATGGGTCTCGTCCTCTGCGTCCCGGGCCCAACGGAACAGGGCATCATACAACATTATACCAGCATCCAGTTGCACAAGGTCATCTTTGTGCATGCGTGAAAGGCCAAGAGAAACGGCCAGCAGGCCAGCAGCCTCGGGCGCAAGGTCATGGCGATTGGTATCCGCACCCCGAACAATGGTTGCAAGCTTAAGGAGGGGTTCTGTTTCAAGTTGAAATTCGTTGATCATTGTATCAAAAGTGCATTGGTCATTACGGTGTGACCAGAAAATGCCTTCGACATCAAACGGTGTGGCATTGTACCGGTCGGCCACATCCAAAACATCACCGGGAGCAACGAAAAGAAAGCGTGCTCTGGGATCAACAAATCTGCGGATCAACCAGGGGCAGGCGATGCGGTCGATCTTGGGACGCTGCCGCGTTACCCACAAAGTACCGGTCCCGGTGTCAGCGGCTGGTATTTTTTCGATAGGTACTGAGGGAACGTCGGCGTCACGCCAGGCAAATTTGCCGCCTTCAAGGATTTCAGCGTTAATGCCTTGAACGCGCAGAAGTGCAGCAGCACCAGCACTCAGCTTCAGGCCCTTTTGACAAACCACCACAACTTTCTGTCCGCTAAAAGCTGGTGCCAGTTCTTCGATCTTCGAAAACGGATGGCGAAATGAAGATGGTATCAATCGAGGATCATCATCGAAATCTTCATCGATACAAACATCAATAATGGTTGGACAACCCGGTGTTCCGATCAGCCGATTTAGCTGGGAAACGGAAATTATGTTGAGTGACGGCATAGCGCATCCATCCTTCCTTGGGAATAAAAGGTCTATCGGATGCGAAATTTGGGCTGTCGCCTCACGGGGCATTCGCACTCCCCATCCCGAAACTGTAGCAAGATGGCACAGTTTGTGTCAATTGTTTGTGAGAATCCGGGAGTAAGCTGATTTTTATCCGACTTTCTGCAGATTTTCCTTGTTGGTAAACAAAAAGTAAATTTTAATGGACGGCATGTATTCAATTACCGCCGAAACCAGAAGGGCAACCGTCGAAGACGCCCAAAGCATTTCCACGATCCATATGGAATCCTGGAAAAGTGCGTATGCCGGGCTGGTGCCCTTTTCAGCGCTGGCTCGGATGATCAATCGGCGCGGTCTTGATTGGTGGGAGACGGCTATTCGCCGCTCAACGATTATTCTTGTGATCGAAGTGGGTGAAGAGATTGCCGGCTATGCTACCCTTGGCCCCAACAGGGTCAACACGCTTCCCTTCGAAGGCGAGGTTTATGAAATTTACCTGCGGCCTGAATATCAGGGCATTGGATTGGGAACAAAACTTTTTGCTGATGCCAAACGCGAGTTAAATCATCGTGGATATAAAGGGCTTGTTGTCTGGTCGTTGACCGACAACGATCCTGCGCTCTCGTTTTATCAAAATGCCGGTGGCAGACCGATCGCGACCGGATGCGAGCATTTTGATGAGCAGCGGCTGGAAAAGACTGCCTTTGCATGGAACTGAAAGATTAATCATCAGTGTCAGATCCCGGTAGTATCTCAGTTTGATTTTCTGTGCGGTTATTGACTCTTAACCAAAGTCCGGTAAGACCACTCGCGAATGTGATTTTAATCGGGTCTGTCGATATGCGTCTGGCATACAACACACTTATGGCTTTTGAGACCGTCGCCTTTGCAGGCGTAGCGGTAACTTTTGCTGCGACCACATTCAAGAAAACCACCAAGACCACAAAGGTCTGACCGCTCGCCTGTGCCCGATACACTCTCCCGGGTAAGACGGGAGGGTCAAAGACCAAAGTGAGAGCGGGGAAAGATATTTCAATGGGATATAAAATCGCCATCATAGGAGCGACCGGCAATGTAGGTCGCGAGATGCTGGATATTTTGCACGAGCGCGGCTTTCCGGCTGACACAGTTGTGCCGATCGCTTCGCGCCGTAGCCTGGGCAAGGAGGTATCCTTTGGTGATAAGACGTTGGTTATCAAGGCGCTTGATACCTATGATTTTTCTGACACGGATATTGCGCTGATGTCTGCCGGCGGAAGCATTTCTCAAGAGTGGTCTCCGAAGATTGCAGCTCATGGCTGTGTTGTCATCGATAATTCATCTGCATGGCGCTATGATTTAGAAGTGCCGTTGATTGTGCCTGAGGTGAATGCCGATGCGATTGAAGGGTTCCGCAAGAAAAACATTATCGCGAATCCGAATTGTTCCACCGCCCAGCTTGTGGTGGCACTGAAGCCATTACATGATCGCGCCAAAATCAAACGTCTGGTGGTCTCGACGTATCAGTCTGTTTCCGGTGCCGGCAAAGAGGGAATGGATGAACTTTTCAACCAGACCCGCGCAGTGTTTGTCGCTGATCCGATTGAACGCGAAAAGTTCACAAAACGTATTGCGTTCAACGTGATCCCGCACATTGATGTCTTCATGGAAGATGGATACACCAAGGAAGAATGGAAAATTCTCGCAGAAACCAAAAAGATACTCGACAAAAACATCAAGGTTACCTGCACGGCTGTGCGCGTACCGGTTTTCATTGGTCACTCTGAAGCGGTTAATATCGAGTTTGAAGAAGAACTCACTGCAAGTGAAGCACGCGAGATTTTGCGTGAAGCTCCGGGCTGTCTGGTTGTCGATAACCCAGAAGAGGAAACCTATATCACTCCATACGAGTGTGCAGGGGAAGATGCCACCTACATTTCCCGCATTCGCGAAGACGCGACGGTTGAGAACGGCCTCAACATATGGGTTGTTTCTGATAATCTTCGCAAGGGTGCAGCGCTTAACACGGTTCAGATTGCGGAGCTTTTGGTCAATCGCGGGCTGCTTGAACAAAAGAGCGCTGCCTGATCAGCCATTGCAAAAGTTTGACTTGATCCCCGGGCACTGTCCGGGGATAGTGGTTCAATGGCTGTCATCCTTGCCCGTATTTTCAAGTCGTTGTTTTCGATGCCCGTCTGGGTAATCGTGTGGATGTGCCTTGTTCTTATTCCGGTGAACCTGTCCGGTTTTTTCTTTCTTGGTTTTGAAAGCGGGATTTGGGTAGCGCTGCTTGGTGCCGGTGCGCTTGGCGTCAACACGATCATTTTGTTTTTAAATGGCGGATTTTCAAAGGTATTGGCGATCCCGCATCTGGTGTTGTGGGGACCGCTCCAGCTTATTTTGTTGTATCGCTATGTTGCAGCTCCAGATGTCAGCTCAACAGAGCAGGCCTACGTGCTTGTGGTTCTCATCGTGAACGGGATATCCTTGGCGTTTGATGTATTTGATACGATCGAATGGAAACGGGGCAACCGAGATGTTGTAGGATTTCCAGGCGAGCCGGTGAAGCTCTAGTGGATTGATTCAAACATTTGGAACCCGTTTTCCGAGACCTCTCATCCAAATATTTGAATCTTAAAATCCCCTAGAAAACAATACCTTGCTAGTGGTCTTTACGTTCGAAACAAATGATAAAGAGTTCGCCGCAAAGGGACTCATTTGTTTCGAACGGACCACTAGTGCGTGATACTTGAGCCGACTGCTGAGACGAAAAGCGGTGAAAGTATCCAGCCTGCGGCGATCAAAAACCATTCGAACATCCTAATGGCCGTTGGTATTATACCAACGGCCATTAGGATTTGCTCTTTTGACCAGGAATTATTTTGGCTTTGGTTAGGCGCGATTGGCGAAGTGGTGCGGCGTACCATGAGCTAATTGCAACGCGGCCAAAACCAAAAGAAACCTGGCCTGCGGTGCTCCAAAATTGCCCACCGGATCCGTGTTATGCCTCTTGACCAATGCGTTTTACATTGCACTTCGAGGCCTGCCTTGCCGGCAAACAATTTTGAAACATCAATAGGGTCAATCCTAATGGCCGTTGGTATAAAGATGAAGCTCTGGAATTCTGAATACTCAGACTGCATTGCCACGTTGCAGCTTTCATCTGGAAAGTAGACCCAGTTTTCCGCACACCATGCGGGGATGGTTCTGTTCGCTCGCGTTTCCCTGAAAATCAGGGGATGGGTGGCGCCATGGCGGTATCAACAACCGTCGCGCATTTTTTCCTGGCTCTGCCTGGTGATCCTGCCGTCAATCACCGTAAATATCTCAAGATTGGTGAATGCATTGGATGGGAAGCGATAACAAACCTCAGCGGTTGCGCTGGTCGCGTCCACACCTTCGTAGGTGTAGGACAATTCAAGGTCCTTTGCCGCGCCTTCCCAATTGTCGAGGGCTTCGATGAATTCAGTCTTGTTCTGGGTAATGCCAAGCGCATCCAGTTCGATGATTGCATCATCATGCAATATTTCGCCGAAAGCCGCCCGGTCGCTTGTTTTCAGAGCGTCGTACCAATCGTCAATGATTGTATTCTCACCGGCTTGGGATGAGGTTGCCGCAAAGGCCATTGTAAAGGCAAGAATCACTTGTTTCATGAATTGTCTCCGTCCAGTCGAGTTAAGACCACCCGGGCGCTGGGCTCGATAATGCTTCCAGAGTTGGCCGCCAGCGTCAACTCATTACTGTGTGCACCAACGGAGTGGGCAAGGATTTCGAAAACCGACCGGGTGGTTTGTTCCAACGCCTGTTCAATTCCCATGCCAGACATTGTGTGACCGAGAAACAGAGCAGCGGTCAAGTCTCCGGGGCCATTGGGAGGGTTGGCGAGCTTTGGATGAAAGACCGAAAATCTGCATTTGCCATCTGAACAAACGTTACCAATATTCCCTTCTGCGTCATCAGGGCAGGACGTGATAATCACCTGTTCGGGAGGCAAACCCTTAGCCAGCTTTGCCATTTCATCAATTCCATTTGGGGTTTCTTTTCCCGCAAGCCAGGCTGCTTCAAACAGATTGGGCGTTGCGATGTTACAGATCGGCAGAAGCTGATCCCGGATCGCGGCAGCAACGTCTTCGGCCACATATAGCCCGTCATTATCTCCGATTACCGGATCACAAAGATGGACGAGGTCAGGTTTTTTGCTCCTGAGTGATGTAATCATCCCGGCAACCGCGCCAACCTGTTGGGGGCTGGCCATGTATCCGGTCAGAACCGCGCCGACTTCATCGACCCAAAGCGAGTTTGTAAGATCAGCAATATAATTTTCAAAAGCGCCGGTTGGCGGGACCATGCGTGTTGATGGGCCATGGCCCGGATGCCATGGCAATTGAATGGTTGGAACTGCCCAAACCGGGAAACCCAAAATCTCAAGTGAGAATACCGCTGAGCGACACCCCACATAGCCGCGGGCAACATGTGATGACGTTACTATAATGGCCGGTTTGCCCATGCCTCAGCCGTTGAAAACGTAGGTTTGCAGAAGATAGGCCAGAAGAAAAATCGCAAATACGGCACCGAGGGTCCGGCCTATTCGTGTACCCCAAACTTCGGCCCAGTCGTTTTGGTCAGCATCGTCAGCACGGGCATGGGCCTTAACGCGTTCAGCTACCCGGCTCATCGAAGAAGTGCCTACAGTTTCGGATTCCTGGCTGACGCGTTCGAGTATGCGGTGGGATTCTTCTTCTGAATTATCCGTTTCGTTATTTGAGGAATGATTGTGCATTATGATATTCTCCTGCTTTGACACTGGCAAAGATTGCGAATAACTGCAATACTCACGGTCGAATTGGGGAATTCTAAGGATGAGGAATCGTGATACAACCATCGTCGCACGGTGGTGATACCGCTGTGAAAACAGATAGAAAAGGTATTTGGGGTTGGATGCTGTTTGACTGGGCAGCGCAACCCTATCACACCTTGCTGGTAACCTTTATTTTTGCTCCTTACTTTGCGTCCAGTGTCGCGGAAAACCCGATAACAGGGCAGGCCCAATGGGGTTATGCAGCCGCAATTGCCGGAATAATTATTGCCGTTTTTTCGCCGATCCTTGGTGCAATTGCAGATTCGACCGGACCGCGAAAACCCTGGATATTTGCATTCTCGGTCATTGGTATACTTGCGTCATTTTCGTTGTGGTCGTCCGCTCCTTATTCCGGCTCGGATGATGCGGTCTTTTTTACATTGGCCGCGTTTGTGCTTGTAATGATTGGATTTGAATTTTCTGCCGTATTCAATAATGCCATGATGCCTGACCTTGTTTCCCGGGAGAAACTGGGCAGGTTGTCCGGTAATGCTTGGGCACTGGGGTATGTGGCGGGTCTTCTTACATTGATCATTGTACTGTTGACCATGGCTACAAATGAGGAAGGCCATACGTTGATGGGCGCGCCACCCTGGTTTGGGATAGATGCTGCTACCAAAGAAGGTGAAAGGGCCACCGGTCCGCTCACTGCAATCTGGTACACGATCTTTGTGATACCTTTGTTTTTGTTCACGCCGGATATGAAAAAAAGCAGCAATGTTTCGAAAGCTGCAATGCAGGGTCTTGCAAGACTGAAGAATACGATTGCCTCTTTGCCGGGCCAGAAATCTCTCGCTGCCTATTTGTGTTCATCGATGTTTTATCGCGACGCACTCAACGGGCTCTACATATTTGGCGGAATTTATGCGGCAGGTGTTTTGGAGTGGTCGATTATCGAGATCGGCATTTTTGGAATACTGGCAAATATCACAGGCGTAATAGGTGCATTTCTGGGCGGCGTGCTTGATGACAGCCGTGGACCGAAGTTTGTTGTTACCACTAGCGTGATTTTGCTGACCGTTGCCAGCCTGGTTATTGTTTCAACCGATCTCAGGCATGTGCTTTTTATTGAACTCAGTGAAAAAACGGTGCTCCCAGATGTGGTTTTCTATATTTGCGGCGGTTTCATTGGTGCAGCTGGTGGCGCTCTGCAAGCTGCATCCCGTACGTTGATGGCAGATCAGGCAGAGCCGGGCAGAATGGCAGAGGCGTTTGGCTTGTATGCTCTTTCGGGACGCGCGACCGCGTTTCTTGCCCCGTTCCTGATTGCAGTCTTTACTGATTTGAGTGGCAGTCAGCGCATTGGGGTGCTTCCGGTTGTCGGACTATTTATGGTTGCCCTTTTGCTGCTCCCAATGGTGAAGCAGAACCGTATAAATTCAAGATGAATCCCCACAGGCCCTAGTGCCGGAAGTGGCGTGTTTTGGTGAATACCATTGGAATACCTGCCACGTCAGCAGCTGCAATAACCTCATCATCACGCATTGAACCGCCTGGTTGAATAACGCTTGTTGCGCCGGCCTCAATCGCGGACAAAAGTCCATCCGCAAAGGGGAAGAATGCGTCAGAGGCAACAGCGCTTCCCTTGGTCAATGGTTCTGAAAGGCCGCGTGCTTCCGCTGCATCCAGTGCCTTTCTCGCCGCAATCCGGGCTGAATCAACCCGGCTCATTTGACCCGCACCGATACCAACTGTTGCCAGATCACGAACATATACAATTGCGTTTGATTTGACGTGCTTCGCAACCTGAAAGGCAAAACGTAAATCAGCTAACTGGGCATCGGTTGGTTGTGCCTTTGTAACCACTTCCAGGTCAAGATTATCGACAATGCGGCTGTCGCGATCCTGGACCAGAAAGCCACCGGCAACTGTTTTAAGAGCAATTCCTGTTGCTGCCGGATCAGCCAGGCTGCCGGTTACCAACAATCGCAGGTTCTTCTTTGCGGCAATTATGTCACGGGCCTTGTCATCCGCATCTGGCGCAATGATGACTTCAGTGAAAATTTCAACAATCTCACGCGCAGCATCACCGTTGAGAGTGCCGTTTAGCGCAATAATACCGCCAAACGCTGAAACCGGATCACATGCAAGCGCCTTTTTGTAAGCGTCAAGCATGGTTTTGCCACGGGCAACGCCGCATGGGTTTGCGTGTTTTATGATAGCGACAGCAGGCCCACTGTCAGCGGTGAATTCTGAAACAAGCTCAAAAGCTGCATCCGTGTCGTTGATGTTATTGTACGAGAGTTGTTTTCCTTGCAGCTGGGTGGCTGTCGCAACACCAGGGCGGCTTTCAACGGTTTTGTAAAACCCGGCTTTTTGGTGCGGGTTTTCGCCGTAACGCATTTCTGCGATGAGTGAACCTCCCAATGCGCGATTGGATGGAATACCGGCATTTACCTCGCCAGCAAACCAGTTTGAAATGGCGCTATCATATGCCGCGGTCCTAGCAAATGCCTTGTGGGCCAGTCGCTTGCGCAGCTCCAGATTTGTGTGGTTTTGATGTTTGTCCAGCTGAGTTAAAATTTCCGCGTAGTCAGTTGGGTCGATAACGACGGTGACAAAACCATGGTTCTTGGCAGCAGCCCGTATCATCGCTGGCCCACCGATATCAATGTTTTCGACAGATGCATCATAGGTGCTGCCTGCTGAAACCGTTTCCTCAAAAGGATAAAGATTAAGAACAGCAAGGTCGATTGGCGCAATGTTTTGCTCTTCCATTGCCTTTTGGTGATCTGGATCCGTGCGTACAGCAAGCAGGCCACCATGCACATTTGGGTGAAGGGTCTTTACGCGACCATCCATGATTTCGGGGAAATTGGTAACGGATGAAACATCATTTACTTTTATTCCTGCGTCGGCGATCGCGCGGGCTGTTCCGCCGGTCGAGAGGAGCTTGATGCCCCGCTCACTCAAGGATTTCGCGAAGTCGACAATTCCGGTTTTATCAGAGACCGAAAGGAGTGCGGTTCCAACCCCGGCTAAATCGGGGATGGTGTGATTTTTAACGATGGGTGCCATTGATTGAGGCTTTCTTTCGCGGTTACTAGCGATGAATTTTGCTGGTCAGTCTTTTGTAAAAGACCAGTTGATTTCCGGGATTTTGCAAGCTTTGAAGTGCAGCGTAATCTGCTTGGTTTTAACCGGCCCGATCAGGCTTGCAAAGAAGATGCTATCTTCAATTGAGGGTGTAACTTCCTGACACTCAAAGTGCCATGTCCTTCCTGAACGTGTCCCCAGTATTATACCGTTTCCATTAGCCATTGGTGCAACATCGACACCTGGGTGCAGATGAAAATGTATGGTCACTGCATCCTTGGTGGTATAATAAAGGTCGCCCTTGTCGGGGCCAGAGAACCAGTCATTTCCTCGCAGCCGGTTGCCATTGTCATCGAGCGTCAGGATGCGTTGATATCTTGCACCAAATTCACGAACATATCCCATGTGATGCGCATTGACGGAAACGCCGTACTCGTTTTCGGTGCGCGTGGACATGGCCTTGAGCTGGGCGCCGAAGAGTTGCCCATCAAGAAGGCTGTTAGAAGCTCCGGAATTTTCAAACTTGCTCGACGACGTGTTGTAGAAAACAGCGGTTGAGTGTGCAGCGGTTGAACGCCACACAGCGGGCGTGTTTGGAGCACAATGGTATGGTTTTCCTGAATTGACAACGATGCAATCTTGGCCTGAAGAAAACTCCATTGAGAGGCAGCCTGCATGGGCTTGGGAGGACAATTCTCCGCGAGGCGATACAGATGCATCGAGGAGGATGATGGTATCGCCCAATTGCATTCTTTCATACCCACCCACCAGAGCATTTAAGGGTTCTGACGAAAGGTTTTCATCATATCGCTGCAACGTTGCGATCAAACCACTTTCGGTTACCCCGGCACCGTTGAAGCGCGCCAGATGTCCATCACCCAGGCGATAAAACCTTTGCCCCTGCATCAATCGCTCAATGCCGGGAATCAGTTGTTCAGGTGGGGTGGTGCCTGCGGACACAAATGCTTCCTTTAGCGGCAAAAGCAAAGTCAGAAGGTCCATGTTTACCTGAGGATTGCGACTGACATGGCTGCCGTCCGGCAGCACCTGTTTTTCGAGTTCCTGGCCCAATCGCCGGGTAGCGAATTGAAGCGTGTTGGAGTGGCCGGAAAAACAGACCGAAGCGTAAGAAAGCGCAATACCTGAAACAAGCTGCGGCAGACCATCGCCGGCGCTGGTAGAATGACGTTTCAAGAATCTGACATGAGAGCCGAGATTGCGCATGAACAACTGGTGAAAATCATGATCTCGACCGGAAAGAATTATGATTGAATGTTGTAACCAGGCAATCAATCGCTTTGACGTTACCTCTATATCCCAGACGATATCCTTTGTTTGTTCGCTGCCGTGGTCAATCCAGTCTTTCATCAAGACCATGGCATAGCCAGATGCAATCGGGTCTGCACTGGAGGAAAAATGACGAAGCCATCCGAAGCTGTGCAGTTCACGCAACCATTCTGTATCATCAGTCAAGCCGGTAGTGGTTGCGGTGAACGGGCTTTGGCCTTTGGATGAAACGATTTTACCTGCCAGCATGTAGCGACCACGGTAAAATTCCTTGGCGAGTAACGGGTCGGCTGGGCGAAGGTCCGGAGGAGAGTTTAACAGATGCTCGGGCACAAAAGGCGAGAATCCGGTAAGTGAAGTTGCGCCACTGAAAACAGCTCTCTTCAATCCCCGGTACTGGCGGCCAGCCGAGGCCGTGTAGCTCTGGAATGTATCGAGAAGTGCCATCTCTATTGTGTTTTCTGCATCCTGATCGAGTCCTGACCCTAGTGCAATTTCAGGAAGGTTGTAAGTACATTTTTTGACAATACTTCAAGCGCAGGCTTTATGGTCAAATGCGCAAAAACCGGCATGCGAAGAACCCATCCAGCCCGGACTGTTCTGGGTCTTCATCGTCGGGCAGATGAAAGGGCAGGCTTCTTAATGCACCCTGTCCATTGACCAGCCAGCTGCAATCGGAAACCTCTTCCGGTGAAATTTTTGACAGTGAAAGTTCCGGACAGGAGTTCAGCGCCCGCACCAGAAGATTTTCTCCCTCTTTCTTCAGCATTGAACAATTTGCAAAGACGAGGCAGCCACCGGGTTTCACAAATCCTGTTGCCCGCTTCAGCAAATCAAACTGTAGTTCGGCAAGAGCGTCGATATCCTCAGCATGCTTTGTCCAAAGGACATCCGGATGTCGCCGGATGGTTCCCGTTGACGAGCAAGGTGCATCAATGAGTACCGCATCATAAAGGTTTTCAGGTTCCCACTCAAGAATGTCGGCACAGATGGTTGTTGCATTCAGTTTGAGGCGGTTGAGGTTTTCTTCCAACCGTTTCAATCGCGGCGCTGAGATATCAAGGGCAGTCACTTCAAACCCCGCATTGGCGAGTTGGGCTGTCTTTCCCCCCGGAGCAGCACACAGTTCGAGGACGCGGGCTCCGGGTTCGGCTTTTACCAGTCGGGCAGGCAAAGCGGCTGCGGCATCCTGAACCCACCATTCCCCGGCATCAAATCCGGCGAGCTCCTGAACCGGTGACGAAGTATTCAACCGCACGCTGCCGGTAGGAAGGACGGCCCCGGCAAGCCTTTCAGCCCATTGTTGCGGATCAGATTTTACCGAGATGTCCAGATTGCTGCTCTTAGCCATCGAAATGGCAATTTTATCAGCATTCTCTTTGCCGTAGTCAGTGCGTAATAATTTTGCAAACCAGATGGGGAATGGAGATGTTGTATCGGTTGTTTGCCGAAGACCGGGCGCTTCCCGAGACATTCTCCTCAAAATGGCATTTGCCAGATTTGCAAAGCGCGTTGTTCGCTTGTCGTTTTTGATTGCTCCGACGGCAATGTTCACGGCTGCACTGTCCGGCACATCCATAAACAGGATCTGGGCTGCTGCAATGTGCAGGGAGTGGATGAGGAAGCGGGCATTCTTGGGCGGCGGACGATCCATCACCTGTTTCAATGCAGCCTCAATACGGCGGCGATGGCGCAAGGCTGTTACGGTCATCGCACGGGCAAGCGCGCGATCATTATCTTTAAGGCAAAGATAGGCTTTCAATCCATGGTGTCGATCACTCAGAGCGTCGAGGTTACGACTGTCGTCAATCACCCGTGTCAGAAGTGTTGTCGCAACCAACCGGCTCTCCAACCCGGTAACCGCGGATTGCCGGCCCTGTTTGCTGTTCACTTTTGGATCTGGTCGTGTCCCGGCATTGTGATGTGATGTCACCGGGATCTGCCCCAGGATGGGTTTTTCCGGAAGTGTTGGAATTGTCACCTTCATCAAGCTCTCCCCAGGGGCCATCTGCCTGGTCGCTGCCGTGCTCATCTTGAGATAACCACTCGTTGGCCAATGCTTCCAATGCCGTAATCCTGTTTTGGGTGTCAGGATGAGTGGAGAAAAAGCTGTCGCGCCGGAACTTGCCCAATGGATTGATAATGAACATGTGGGCGGTTGCCGGATTACGCTCTGCTGCCGGGTTTGGAATTTGCCCTGCCTGTTGCGCAATTTTCTGCAAGGCGTTAGCCAGCCAAACCGGATTGCCGCATATTTCAGCGCCACGTCTGTCGGCTGCGTATTCGCGCGTGCGGCTGATAGCCATCTGTACAATTCCGGCGGCAAAAGGGGCAGCGATCATTAATACCAGGCTACCCAGGAGACCTACACCGCGATCCCGGTTTCCGCCGAAAAACATAGCAAAATTCGTGAGCATGGATATTGCACCTGCGAAGGTTGCAGTAATGGTCATGGTGAGCGTGTCACGGTTTTGGATGTGGGCAAGTTCGTGGGCCATCACGCCTGCCACTTCTTCGAGTGAAAGGTTCTCCAAAAGGCCGGCACTTGCCGCAACTGCAGAATTTTCGGGATTGCGACCCGTGGCAAATGCGTTCGGTTGGGGCGTGTCGATAATATAGACTGCCGGCATTGGAAGGTCAGCGGCTTCAGCGAGCCTGCGGACCAGTTCGTAAAACTCGGGTGCGCTTTGCTCATCCACTTCCCGGGCGTTATGCATTCGCAACACCATCTGGTCAGATTTCCAATAGCTGAAAAAGTTCATGCCTGCAGCGACCAGAAATGCAATCAGCATGCCGGTTTGCCCACCAAGCATATAACCGACACCCATAAAGAGGGCTGTCATGGCAGCCAGAAGTGCACCAGTGCGGATTATATTCATCAAATTCCCGATTCAGTTGATACAACCATAGAGGCTCTTATATGATGGTTATATGAAGCACCAGGTTCAAGGTATTTTTCTGGAAAGGCAGATGTTGAATGGTGGCAAGAGACAGCAAGAGTAAATTACCGCCTGAGGCAAAGCGGGCGTTGGTGGAAGCTGAGATGCGTCGAACAACTGAAAAATCAAGCCAGAAACCCGCACCTAAAGAGGTTTTGGGACGTAGTGGGCCAAACCCTACCCGTTACGGAGACTGGGAAAAAGACGGCATTATCAGTGATTTCTAAATATCTTTTACCGGGACAGGTCCCAGACAACTGTGCAACTGCGAGACAGGTATTTGCCGGGTCAAGCTTGTTTTCGCAAAACCTCTGTTTTCAGCAGAAATTTCGATATGCGCTAGGTGCATAGCAGGTATGACGAGTTGCCACTCGCATTTTTAAATCAATCTATTATATCAATACCCAACAGCGTAGAAACGCTGAAAATTGGTTGAAACCTACTCCTCCTCCCTGGTTTTGACCAAAGGATTAATCACCCCTCCATAGATTAATCCTCCTTTTAAGGTGCTCGCCAGACCTCCTCCCCTGGCGAGCATTTTTTATTTTCCATCACAATTTGCGACGAGAGCTGTAATACCAAGGGCCATTGGTATAAAGCCCGATTTTCTTGCTGTTGAGCGTATCTATTTGCAGGAAATATTGGTGCTTGCCCACCTGCTCGCCGATTTGCCGGCAACGACCTTGAATTGAGTGTTTGAATTGTTCCCCAATTGAACAGTGCGTTTAATTTCAGCAACGTAGCCTCCGGAGGACTTTTTTGCCTGAGTTATCCATGGTCCCGAAATCAGACCGTCCTTGACTACAATCATGTATTCAACCGGTCCTGTCCCGTTTGCAAATATCCTGCCTGTCAAAAAGGCAGCCTTCGGGCATGCGCGATTGTCTGTAGGGATGACGTTCAACTCAATCCGCTTGATCGGGAGCGATGAGCCTGGTGTGGGAGTTGCTCCGGGCACAGAAATGGCATGAGCAGGGAGCTGCAAAGCTACGGCAACGGTTGTCGCCAATAGTATTCTGACTGGTTGCATGGTTGACATTTGCAGTTCCGAAAGTTGGAGATATGTGAGTGATATTACACGATCGCTGCTGAACCGGGTATGAATTCAGAATTTTTCCTCTGCAAATGAAAAGGGCTGCCCTGTTCAATAGGCAGCCCACGCGATTTTTACTTCCGTGAAAATCAAATGTTAGTGGATTGAAGCCTTTATGAAGGTTGCTCCAATATGAGCTTCTTTCCTATGGATCTCCTCAGAAACCAAAAAATCACTCGACATTAGATCACCTCCTTTCGAATCGTTGAACACATCCTGAGGTTAGGCGAATATGGAAATTCGTCAATACGCATCGTTGGTATTACTCGCAGCGGTAAGTGCCTATAGCCCGGTAAAAACCTTCATCATATGGGCCGTCATTGTTTCGAGCCCGTAGATGGCCTGTAACCTGTGTGACAGAAATGCCGGTTGCGGGTAGCGTTTGCGAACGGAAACCAAGGCTGCGTGTAAAATTAACGCCATTTGAAACGCTGACGCCCTGGTGCCACACACGCCAGCCGATATTTGTTGTCGTTCCTACCGGTGCACTGGCAAATGATACAGGCGGATCGAAGGTTACGTCGAAGCCCGGACCGTTTGCGATTGCGGGCTGACGTGATGTAACCTGGATTTCTGCGCCATAGCCGCCCCAAAACCGGGAATCCAGCCTCCTTCGGTTAGGGCTTGCATCAATTCGACCGTCACTCAGAACCACGATGGTGCAGCTGCTGCCAGTAACGGATGGATTTCCGGAAAATGTAATGCCGGCTGATTGACCTGTTGCATCGAGCGGGAAGAGGCAGAGTGTCAGTGATGCAACAGCAAGGCCAAAGGCGCGCTTTTGCAACCCCTGTTTTCGTCCTGCTACAGATGCCCTTAAGATATTGTTCCCTGAATACGACATGGTTCGCCCTGATTACAGGCACACCTTACAAAAGGCATGTTAAATTCAGATTATCGCATGGATAAATTTTGAAACGCACGGTTATCACTATTTTAACCTGTCTTTATTTTGAAATATATTGATATTCTGGGAACTTGGACAGAAATTCTCAGGCTTTTCATAAACCGGTACTGCTTCTGCCGCATAATACCAACGGCCATTAGGATTTAAACTCTGCTAAATGTAAAGTGCCTGTCCGCACAGGTTTTTCGCGGACAGGGTTTTAACTTCAGGATTTCTTATTTTGCCGGTTCTCAATCAAGTCATCAACGACCGCAGGATCGGCAAGTGTTGAAGTGTCGCCAAGATTGGAAAAATCATCCTCCGCGATTTTGCGCAAGATGCGGCGCATGATTTTACCGGAGCGTGTTTTGGGAAGCCCAGGTGCCCACTGGATCGCATCAGGAGAGGCTATGGGTCCGATTTCTGAGCGGACGTGATTGCGAAGTTCCTTACGCAATTCATCGGTTGGTTCGGCACCGGCCATCAGCGTTACATAGCAATAAATGCCCTGTCCCTTGATGTCGTGCGGGTAACCGACTACGGCAGCTTCAGAAACCGTATCATGAGCAACGAGGGCAGATTCAACTTCTGCGGTTCCCATGCGGTGACCGGATACATTGATCACATCATCTACCCTGCCGGTGATCCAGTAATAGCCGTCTTTATCCCGTTTGCAGCCGTCACCGGTGAAATATTTTCCCTTGTAGGTGGAGAAATAAGTCTGCACGAAGCGCTCATGGTCACCATAAACAGTGCGCATCTGGCCCGGCCAGGAATCGACAATACAAAGGTTGCCGTCGGTTGCGCCTTCAAGCGGACTGCCGTCATTGTCGACCAATTGGGGTTGAACGCCAAAGAAGGGTAGCGTGGCTGAACCGGGTTTGAGTTTCGTGGCTCCGGGAAGCGGCGTAATCATATGTCCACCGGTTTCGGTTTGCCACCAGGTGTCAACAATCGGACAACGGCCATCGCCAACAACATTATAGTACCATTCCCAAGCCTCCGGATTGATTGGCTCACCAACGGTACCGAGGATGCGGAGAGATTTACGCGAAGTTGACTTCACCGGATCATCGCCGCCCTGCATCAATGCCCGAAGTGCGGTGGGAGCGGTATAGAACTGGTTTACCTGATGCTTGTCGCAAACTTCCCAGAAGCGAGACGTCGTCGGATAGTTTGGAACACCTTCAAACATTAGCGTTACTGCACCGTTCGCGAGCGGGCCATAGACGATGTAAGAATGACCCGTTACCCAACCGACATCAGCGGTGCACCAGTAAATGTCACCATCCTTGTAATCAAAGGTGTACTGGTGCGTCATGGAGGCCCAAACCAGATACCCGCCGGTTGTATGAAGGACACCTTTTGGTTTTCCGGTTGAGCCTGAAGTGTAGAGGATGAAAAGCGGGTCTTCAGCGTTCATTTCTTCCGGCGGACAATCGGTCGAAGCTGCATCGCAGGCTTCGTGATACCAGATGTCACGTTCACCGACCCAGTTAATGTCATTGCCGGTGCGTTTGACAATGAGAACCTTCTTGACTTTCTGCCCGGCTTTTTCGGCGATTTCGCAGGCTGTGTCAGTGTTGGCTTTCAACGGGATGAGTTTGCTTCCACGAATGCCTTCATCAGCGGTGATCACGAAATCGGACTGACAGTCCTCGATACGACCGGCCAGAGCATCTGGAGAAAAACCGCCAAAAACAATTGAATGAACTGCACCAATGCGCGCACAAGCGAGCATTGCATAAGCCGCCTCCGGTACCATCGGCATATAAAGCGTGACCCGGTCACCCTTTTTAACGCCTTCAGCTTTCATCACATTGGACAGGCGGCAGACCTGCTCATGCAATTCGTTGTAAGTGATGTGCATGTCTTCGGTCGGCTCATCGCCTTCCCAAATAATGGCGGTCTGGTCGCCCCGTGTGGCCAGATGGCGGTCGATGCAGTTCGCTGCGACGTTCAGGGTTCCGTCTTCATACCATTTGATCGAGACATCAGGATACTCAAACGTAGTGTTTTTGACCTTTGTGTAAGGCTTGATCCAGTCAATGCGTTTGCCTTCTTCACCCCAAAAAGCATCCGGGTCGCCAACAGATGCATCATACATTTCCTTGTATTTTGCCTCGTCAATCCATGCGCCGTCGGTCGCATCTTTCAAGATATCATAGGTTTTTGCATCATCTGACATATCGATCTCCTCCGTGCCCCAGGGGCCTGTAATTTTGTGGGCATTCGACCCGAATTTTTACTGGTTAAACCAGACCATACTCAAGCGGTCTATTCAACCATTGGGCAATACCGTATGTTTTACCGTTTTGGCCAAATCAGGCAGGCAGGCAGGCCGATACCGCTTATGGTTAATTTCCGATAGTTAAAATTTTAACGAATTTGCCGGACTCTGAAGGTTGTTCCCAGGTGTAATGAGTAGGGATTGTCATGCCTTTGTTTAGAAAAACAGCGTTAATAGCGCTTGCCATGCCGTTCTTGATGACCGCGTGTGCGGGCGGGTCTCAGGGTTTTCTGGGCGCATTTCTGCCACCCAGGATCACCTGGAATGACACGAGTTGGTGTACGCCGTTTGAATTAAAAATAGCACTTAACAAAATTTCCAGGAAGTTTGGCCCGATCAAGGTCCATTCAACGCATCGTTGGCCACTTGAAAATGCGCGCAAGGGTGGAAAGAAGCGCAGTTATCACCTGAAATGCCGTGCGGTGGATTTTTCAGTGAAAGGTGATCCATCACAGGTCACAGCCTATATCAGATCTTTGCGTGAAGTTGGTGGATACAGCTATTATTCACGCGGGTTTTATCACATCGACAACGGGCCAAGACGGACGTGGTAGGTCGATTCTGGCTATTTCGAAAATCTTTTGAAGAAATGCCATGCTTCTTCTGCACTGCTAATGTCGCGATTCTGACCGCCACTTTTTTTGAGCCATCCTTCTGATACCGCATCAAAATCCGGAACGGCGTGGCCAGAGCCTTCTGCTCTCAAAAGCTTTACAGCACCGCTTTTAAAGCAGCCTGTCCACTCGACAAGCAGAATTTGGCTCCCGTCTTCCGGCTCCAAATCATCAAGTTTTTTGGCTTTTTGACCAGAACATTTGTGTTTTCGGCGCCAAAAATCCATGGTCTCTGGCACTGACACTTCTCTTCCTGTCGGAAAAATCCATCCATCATAAGGCAGGATCGGGTCATTTGTACCTGCAACTACCAGCAATGCGGGAGGGTTTTTGACTGGACAATCTTTAAGGTGGCTTTCATACATTGAGCCAACAATTGCTACCACTGCTATAAACGGCGATGTCTCAAAACACATCAAATGATACGCCAGGATCGCGCCATCTGAAATGCCGGTTAGATAGATGCGACTTCCATTTACTAACCCGTCATCAACAAGGAAAGAAACCAGTTCAAAGATATAGCCGACATCGTCAACTTCTTCACCGCTGGGTAAAACTACATTTTTGAGATTTGGAAATAGCCGCCATTGGCCGTGATATGCTGCGGGGCTCACTAATATGAAATTCTGTTTGGCTGCTTCGTCCTCCAGTTTTTTCCAGCGCATATAATCGAGAGTAGCGCGGTCTTTTAGCGTTGTCTCTTTGCTTCTAAAGCCATGCAAATGCAAAACCAGCGGTCTGGGAGTTTCGGTCCTGTTTTCTGCATTGAACAAGCGATAAAAACGTTGCTCACCCTGATAGGCGAAAGTACGCACTTCGGCTTTGCTGATTGATACGGGTATAGCCAATACAATTAGCATTCGCAAAAGCGTGGCGTTTTGGAAAATCCGGCGCATGCAATAATGATAGAGCAAATTTCGTTTGTTCGGAACAGGTTAAACGGATACTCTAGTGGTCTGTTCGAAACGAATGGTCCCCTTTTCCGTTTTCTCGTTTGCATTCGTTTCGAACTTTAAGACCACTAGCAACACATTGATATCTAGTGGTTCTTTTGATTCAAACATTAGCAAACAAACTCGCCGCAAGGGGGATGCAAATGTTTGAACGCGAACCACTAGAAAACCGACAGAATTTCATTCAAAGGCTTTTTTATTTTGGCAATTGCGGGAACCGTGGCTCGTGCTGCCGGGTGCCCGACAGGAACAATCATCACCGGTTTTTCGGATGCAGGGCGCTTTAACAGGCTATTTAAGAATTTCATCGGGTTTGGCGTGTGCGTCAACGTGACAAGCCCGGCTTTGTGAAGTGCCGCCAGCAGAAACCCGGTCGCAATGCCTACGCTTTCGTTTACATAATAGTTTTTGTAGCGCGTTCCATCTTCAAATTCGCCATAGCGCTGGGCAAACACAACGATTAGCCACGGTGCGACCTCAAGGTGCGGTTTTTCAGGGCCCGTGCCAATAGGCTCCAGTGCCCTGATCCACTCATCGCCTCCGCCACCGGCATAAAAGGCGCGTTCCTCTTCTTCAGCTGCGATCCGAATTTGATGCTTTATGTCGGGATTGCCAATCGCGACAAAATGCCAAGGCTGATGATTGGCGCCGCTCGGAGCAGACCCAGCAGTCCGTATGCAATCCTCGATAATTTCACGCGGCACCGGCTGGTTAGTAAAATCACGGACTGAATGGCGCTTGCGCATGGCCTCGTAAAAACCCTTTGCAGCAGTGATCATTTCATTGTCCGACATGAAAGCCTTGTCGGGCAGAGGTGTTGCTTCGTAAGTAAGGGAAGAGCGAGAAAACATCTATTTCCTGTTATTAAACCGACCTGGCTTCCAAAACACGAAACCAATGACTGCAAATGAGATAAGCGAAACTGAGTTCGATATCATGATACCGCTTTAGGCACCTGCTCGAAAATATCCCTTACCGGCGAGAAACTCGTATGTGTTCAATCCAAATATACTCAAAACACCCGGAAACCCGAATTTTGAGTATAGGATTCTTCTTTTGATCCTTGCACTTATCCGAAAACCGGTACCCACTTTTCGGGTGCAGGGAGTATAACAAGAAAAACAGAAGCGATGATAAGAAGCATACAACTTGTGAGTGTTCGGAGCATCATCACAACGCCTCAATATGGGCAAGGATTGCGGCGGCGCACTCTTTTATACTTTTCCTGCTATTGTCAATTTCCAGATGGTTTGGATGTTTTATTGGCAGCAAACGCCAGCGGTCAAGTATTTCTCGCAGTCGATCAGGATCAATCAGTTTTTGCTTCGCTGCCCGGTCTGAATTTTTGACCCGGGTCATCAAGATATTTCTGTTGCAAGTGACGCATACGGGTATGAACTTTGCCCCGCGCCTACGCGCGGTATTTTCTACCAACTCGAACAGTTTCCGGTCACCTTTGTAATCCACCAGCACATTGGTCAGGATGAAATTTTCTTCCTGCGGTGCCAGTTTCACCATTGCATCAAAGACAATTGTCCGAATTTTTTCGGTTTCGCGCCATACCTCATCAGGAAAGCTTTCCGCACCGCTCTTACGCACTATCTGAAGGATCGGATTATTAATCGTATGATTGTCAATCAGCGTAGCACCGGTTTTTTCAGCCAGTGTTTTGCTAATTGTCAGCTTGCCAGTTGCCGGGAAACCGGTCAGATAGATGAGAGTATTTTCGATGCTACACTCCCATCCAGCCAAGGATCGCGCCCTGCAAAAGGAAAACCACCAACCAGTATCCACCATCAATAATGGTCAGATTCCAGCCCGTTGTCTGAAAGCGGTGATTGACGGCCATCGGAGCAAGGCAAAAGCCGAGCCAAAGGAAGAATGCTGACATAATACCATCCATCATGCTCACATTTCCAAAGTGGCCGAAGAGAATTGCCATGATTATTGCAATCACAAACTGGGCAGCAAGCGCGACGATGTAAACCTTTGGATTAGGCTGGGGTGGTTCCCTATAGCCTGCTGCCTTCATCCAGGGATTGGCAAAAATCCGGTACCACACAGCGCCCGATATCATGCCGGCAATGGCAGCGACCAAAATCGCAAGATAGTTGATGATTGAAAGGTCCATGGTTTCATCCTGCAGCAAATGCCCGGCATCAGGTTACAATTCTTTCCCGATGCCAATCAACCGCTTCAACTGCACAAAGTCGTGCTTGCCTGACAAGTTCCGCACGGAGTTTTTCATCCCGCGAAGCTGACCATTTCACTTTTGGTTCGAGCCAGAGTTTTGCAACGCGAAGCGTATTGTCTGCCCGGACAGCCTGACAATCGATGCGGCCAATGAGTTTGTCACGCTCGAGCAGCGGGAAGACATAATATCCGTATTGTCGTTTCTCCGGCGGCACATAAATTTCAATGGTGTAATCGAAGTTGAACAGCCACTTCAGACGTTTTCGATCGCGGATTACCGGATCAAACGGGGAAAGAAGCCGGAGGCGCTCGGGCACTTTGTCGAGCGATGCCCCAATTTCCTCAATATCAATCCGGGCAAAAACTTCGCGAGACCTGGATCGATCATAAGGTTCGACGGTGATTAAACGGGTTTGGCTTTTACCGGGGCCATCAAGCCAGGATTTTACCTCATCGATACCCAATAAATCCCAGAAACGGGCGATGTCTCCTGCAGTTCCGAAACCCAGTCGCTGAACAGCGGAGTGACAGGCCCAATCGACAAATTCGTCATGGCTGACCTCGGCCTGATGGTGCTCTTCGGGGATGACGCGGTAGCAAAGGTCATAGGCCTTTTGAAATCCCTCGCGCTTGGGCACCGCCAATTGTCCGGTGCGCCACATGAATTCAAGGGCCGCCTTGCCGTCGTGCCATTGCCACATTTCCAGCTTTTGGTCCTTGGGTCTTTCAAGATCGCGGGATCGCAGCATTCCATTTTCGCGTATCCGTTCGCGCAATGCTTCAACCCTGGTTTCGAAACCCCGGCCCTGCCAATCTGCAAACTTTTTTCGTAAACGCGGTTCATCACGGGAGAATTTATGACGCCAGTATTTCCAGAATTCGCAAGGAATGAGAGAAGCGTCATGTGTCCAGTTTTCAAACAGCGCTCGCTCTTTTTCGTGAAGCTTTGCCACATGCTTTGTGCGGTAGGTTTGGTTTCGTGCAAAAAGGATCATGTGGTGCGCGCGTTCCATCCAGCGGATTGAATCCATCTGCACAAATCCCAGTTGATGGATCAATTCCGCAAGTCCGGCTTTTCCCAAAGCGACATGAGGGGGGCGGGTCAGTCCCTGAAGATGCAGGACAAGATGGCGAGCCGTCTGGTTGTCAATGCAAAGCATGGGCGCGCAATTTCTACAGAAGTTTCAGGGATTTACCCTCAAGCCCGCCCATTTTACAAACTTCCATCCACTCCGCTTCCTTAACCGGTTGGACAGACAAACGCATGGACGTGACCAGGGACATTTCCGCCAGATTTGGATTGGCTTTCACATCTTTCAAGCCGACGGGATTTGGCATGTCACAAATTGCCTTGATGTGAACGCAATCCCAACGTTCATCGTCTGTGGTTGAATCAGGAGCACTCAGGGCGCTTACCTCTGCAACACCCACGACATTCAATCCTTCGTTGGAATGATAAAAAAAAGCCCGGTCGCCAAGCTTCATAGCTCGCATGTTGTTGCGGGCCTGATAGTTGCGGATACCGTCCCATTCTTCACCAGCGTCGCCCTTGGCCTTTTGCTGCTCCCATGACCATTTGAACGGTTCGGATTTGAACAACCAGTATTGCATCACATGACCTTTCAGAATTTCTTTCCTTTAACTCTCGCGCTTCAGGGGTCGCGTCAAGAGTTGTTCGACCGCTTCGCGGGCAGTTACCCGTTTTTCCAGCACTTCGACAACGGCACGGGTGATCGGGGTTTCAATACTGTTTTCATTTGCAAGCCGTAAGGCAACACTTGCAGTAAATGCACCTTCTGCGAGCTTTAATCCTTCAAGGCTCTGATTAAGGCCGATTGCCATTCCGTAGGAAAAGTTTCGGGATTGGGGGCTTGAACAGGTAAGGGTGATATCGCCAATGCCGGATAGCCCCGTCAGGGTTTCGGGTTTTGCCCCGAGGCTCGTGGATAGTCGGGTAATCTCGGCAAACCCGCGGGCTATGAGGGCCGCCTCCGCGCTTGCACCCAATTTCATGCCGCGTGCCGCGCCAACCGCAAGAGCCAGAACATTTTTAAGCGCACCTCCGAGTTCTACGCCAAGGATGTCGCTTGATGAATAACAGCGAAATGTTTCTGTCGACATGATCTGCGCAATTTGGTCTGCGGCATCAACGTTCGCACTCGCAACCGTTACCGCGGTTGGAAGGCCCTTTATAAGATCGGCGGCAAAACTTGGACCGGACAGGGCGGTAACAGGGTTTGATCGAAAAGCGCCCGTTGCCACCTGCGACGGCAGTAGCCCGGAATGTTGGTCAATTCCCTTACAGGTTGTAACAAGGATTGTTGTATGTGGCAGGGTATCAATCCGCTCCAGGGTTGTGGCTAATTGTTGGGCGGGTACTGCAAGCAGAACTACTTTTACACCCTCAAGTGCCGCATTCAGATCGTCCGTGGCAACGACACATTTTTCAAGCGACAGGTCTCCAAGATATGCTGAATTGGTATGGCGAGCGTTGATTTCGTTTACGGTTTGTTTGCGGCGAGCCCAGAGTTTAACCGAATGGCCAGCTCTGCATGCATTACAGGCAAGTGCTGTACCCCATGCTCCGGCTCCCACCACCGCGATTTTCAATTCTTTTGACATCAGACTTTTGCACCCTTGCGTCCGGACCCAAGCATGGTGGATGATTCTTCGTCAAGCGGCCAGCGGGATCGGGGAGAAAGATCAAGCGGTGACATTTCACCGCGCTCAAACCGTTCAAGTGCTGCCCAGGCAATCATCGCTGCGTTGTCGGTGCAAAGGTTCAAGGGAGGCGCGACGAGCAAAACGTTTGACTGCTCCGCAACCGCTTCCAGTCTGCTTCGGATCGCGATGTTTGCAGCCACTCCCCCTGCAATAACCAATGTGTTGATGCCGTTTCTATGCTGTTGTAGTGCTTTTTCGCAACGCTCAGCAAGGAGTTCTGCAATTGTATACTGAAGGGAAGCGCACAGGTCTGAAATGTCTGTTTCACTCAAAGGTTGTAATTTCATTGCCTGTGTGCGAACCGCGGTCTTGAGTCCTGAAAGAGAAAGATTGAGCGTGTCTTTTCCGTGAAGTGGCCTGGGAAATTTGAAGCGCCTTGCATCACCGTTTTTTGCGGCTTTCTCGACATTTGGGCCACCGGGAAAATCAAGCCCCAATAATTTTGCCGTTTTATCAAATGTTTCGCCTACCGCATCGTCAATTGTGGAAGCAAGGCGGGTATATTGGCCAAGGCCATCCACCCGGAGGATCTGGCTATGCCCGCCGGAGACAAGCAGGAGGAGATACGGGAACTCAACGTTATCAGTCAACCGTGCGGTAAGGGCATGGCCTTCCAGATGGTTGATGCCAAGATAGGGAATGGCGCGGCTTGCGGACAGCGCCTTTGCAGTCATCAGGCCAACCATCAACCCGCCGATCAGACCCGGCCCGCTTGTAACGCCAATACCATCTATTTTTTCCAGTGAAGTTCCTGCTTCTTCCAGTGCTTGTTTGATGATGTGATCGAGCGATGACAAATGCGCGCGCGCCGCGATTTCCGGCACCACGCCGCCAAACTCTGAATGATCATCGATCTGGCTTAATATGACATTCGATAACAATGTCGGGTTCCCGGAATTATCCCGGGTCACAACTGCAGCCGCGGTTTCATCGCAACTGGTTTCTACCCCTAAGATTTGCATTGTCATGGCCATGGTTAGACTGTAACAGTTTCCGTATTCGAAATACCAAACGTTGCGTAAAAACCAAATGACCGAAACAGGGATCCGCATCGGCACCAGGGGCAGCAAACTGGCGCTTGTTCAGGCGGAATACATGAAATCCGTGTTGCGGGCCAGCCATCAAAATCTTGAAGTTGAAATCGAAGTTGTTTCTACCGCTGGAGATCGCAGTCAGAAGTCGAACATTGCGCTTTCAGAAATTGGTGGCAAGGGGCTGTTTACTCTTGAGATTGAGGAGAAACTTGCATCCGGCGAAATCGACCTCGCTGTTCATTCAGCAAAGGATATGCCGACAGAACTTCCCCAGGGTTTGGAACTGGTTTGTTATCTGCCACGTGAAAATGTGAGTGATGCCTTTCTTTCCCACAAAGCGAGCAATTTTGATGAACTTGCAGAAGGTGCGGTTATTGGATCCGCCTCATTACGGCGACGGGCGTTGATGTGGCGAAAGCGACCTGATCTTGAAATGGTTATGTATCGCGGCAATGTCGGGACACGTTTGCAGAAGCTCAAGGATGGTGTAGCCGATGCAACTGTTCTTGCAAGTGCTGGTCTCATTCGGCTGGATATGGCAGATGAAATTACCTGTGAACTACCGCTCGAAGATTTTCCACCCGCACCGGGTCAAGGTGCAATTACCGTTGAAGCAAATGTTGAAAATGAAAGGGTGCTGAACCTGCTCAAGCCGCTTAATCACCGCCGAACGGAACTGGCGCTGGTTGCGGAGCGCTCTTTCTTGAAGGAGCTTGATGGTTCGTGCCGCACCCCGATTGGCGCGCATGCTGTGATTGACGGGGAACGGCTCACGCTTCACGGGATTATCCTGAAACCGGATGGCAGCGAGGATCATGAGGCCCGGCTTGAGGGAACCGTTGGGGATGCAGCTGAAATTGGCGTTGAGCTGGGCCGTATGCTGGTACATGAGGCGGGCGAGGCGTTTTTTGAGGGCTGGGCCTGAAGATCATGCGGGTTTTAATCACACGAGCTGAACCTGCTGCATCACGGAGTGCCAGGAAGCTTGAGGCGCTTGGCTTTGAAGCCATTGTAGTGCCGCTTTTTGAAATTTGTGACACGGGCAACGAACTTCCTGAAAAATCCTATGACGGTGTGGTTTTTACCAGTAGCAATGCCGCTGTGGTTTTGGCCGAACGGGGTTGGCACTCGGATAGCATATCGAATGTTGCCTATTGTGTCGGTGAAAATACAGCGACTGCCGCATCGGCATTGGGATTTGGCGATGTAATTTCCGCTGAAGGCGGCGGTCGGGCACTTGCGAAGCTGATCCTGATGCAAATGGGTAACGCGCCAAAACGCTTGCTCTATCCAGCGCCAACAAAACGAGCCTTTGACCTGGTTTCAGAAATGAAAACCGGCGGCGCTCATGTTGATATGGTTGAGATTTACGCTCACAAGAAGCGGAAACCGACACCTGCTGAGTTGGGCAATCTTGCCGCAAAACTCTCAAATGGCATTGTAACGGCCTATTCGGCGGACTCTGCGAAATATACCGCGAAAATTCTTGCCGGGACTTTTGGTCGCGACCGGGAATTCCGCCCTTTTCTAGTCGCGATTTCCGAAAATACTGCGGAAACTGTATTGAAGTATCCATGGGGTGGTGTGTATGTTGCTGAAAGACCCAATGAAGCAGCGATGATTGAAAAAATCCAAAACCTTACCTTGCGTAAAGTCGATAAGGGCCACATATTGTAAACAATGTCTCCTTAAAGCTTCGTCTGAAGACAAAGGGTTTGTTTTACCGTTAAGGCAGGCTGGTAAACTCCAGCAAGTATTACAGGGAAGAGAATATGGCCTCACGACCGAAAACCGGCAGATCCGCCAGCAGGCGCGCTGCTCCACGAAATCGCAAACCGGCAACGATTGATCTTGAGGCAAAGGAAGTGCTTGATACTGCAAAAAAAGGCGCAGACGCTGTCAAACCCTCTCAACCAGCCAAGAAAGCCACTTCTTCCACCGGTGCAGCCGACAACAAACCGGATATAGCCTCTTCCGCCGGGAAAACCGCAAGTAAACCGACTGTGGCGGCAAGCACGAAATCTGGCGCTGAAAAATCAACCAGAAAGCCTGATGAAAACCCGGCGGAAAAACCTGCAGTTGGTGGCGCTGAAAAAGTTGAACAAACCAGTAAACCCAAACGCAGTGGCGGTTTCTTGTCGGCACTGCTGGGCGGTGTTGTGACTGTCGCCGGATTGGGCGCAATCGGGCAGGTTGAGAATGCCAATGAAATCCCGTTGATCGGCGCGCTCTACAGCGGTGCAAAACAATCGCAAACGGTTGACGCCTCCAAGCTCCAATCTCTTGAGGACAAGATTAGCCAACTATCCTCTGGTGGGTCCGATGTTTCAGCGGTTACAGACCGTGTCTTTGAACTTGAAGCCAAACTCAATCAGGCGGGAGAGAGTTCTGTGGTGGCTCCAAAATTGCTGGACCGCATTGCAGGATTGGAAACTGCTTTGAAAGCGGTACAGGATGCCGGCGCGTCTGCTCCTGCAACAAGTGATGCAGATACACAAAAGGTTCAGTCAGCCCTCGCAGATGTGGTTTCTCGGCTTGATGCGATGGAAACATCAACTGCGTCTTCGCAAGATGATCCGTCACTCAAAGTGCTTGATGGGAAGCTGGCAGGCCTTGAAGAAACAATTGCGTCGCTTCGCTCCGAGATTGCCAGTAACGCTGAAGGATTGCAGACGCTTTCATCCCAGTCAGGTGAACTTAAGGAAACGGTGGCGTCTGTGAAGGCAAGTGAAAAAGTCGCGCGTTCGGTTGCCGTTACCGCACTTGGCACGGCGTTAGAGAATGACGATCCGCTCAGCCTGCCGGTTGCGTCATTGGAAGCCTTGATGGGTGCGACGCCGGAAACCGCACGTCTTGGCGAACTGGATGCGCAGGGCATCCCAACTCTCAAAATGCTTGCTACGGGGCTTGATGATTTTACGGCTTCCATTGAAGAAGAAGCTGCGCCATCTGAAGATGCCAGCCTTTCGGATCGGTTTTGGGCAAATGCCCAAAAGCTTGTTTCGTTTCGATCAACCGGCCCTCGTGATGGAGATGATCCATCAGCAATTCTGTCCCGTGTAAAAGCCGGTGTTGAAAATGGGAAACTCGCTGATGCAAAGGTTGAATGGGCCAAATTACCCGCCGATTTACAAGAAAAAGGCACTGATTGGACGAACCAGCTTGAGATGCGGATTGAGGCACTGGGTCTATATCAGGCAATAACCGATCAACTTGCTGGTGCGGCCGGTTAACAGTTCAAAGGATTTTCAGTCATGTTTCGCTTTATTACCTTCCTTCTGATTGTTCTCGGGCTCGGTTTGATGTTCGCCTGGGTGGCGGATAATCCCGGCACCATTTTTATCCAATGGGAATGGCTTGCTGCAAAACTTGGTCGTCCTGGTGAGGAAATTGGTGTTCCGCTGACGCTTGCCCTAACGCTGCTGATCGCTTTGATTGTTGCGATCATGCTGATTGTCGGGATGTTCAAAGGCATATTCGGCATGCCGTCCATTCTTTCCCGCTTTTTTGAAAACCGTCGTCGGGAAAAAGGCTACCGCGCCTTGTCACAGGGTTTGATTGCCGCGAGTTCCGGGGATGTTGATACGGCCCGCAACCTTGCCAAGGAAAGCGGCAAGCTCCTGAAGAACGAACCCCTGGTTGCATTGCTTGGAACTCAAACAGCGCTGCTTGAAGGAAAGCGCGACGAAGCGCGTGAAAATTTCCAGAACATGTTGTCTGATGAAAGCACCCGAATGGTGGCGCTCCGCGGGCTGTTTCTGGAAGCTGAGCGACAAGGCGAACCGGAAGCTGCTCGCCATTATGCAGAGGAAGCTGCGCGCGAGGCTCCGTCTTTGCCATGGGCAGGGAATGCCAAATTGCGCTATCAGGCGGCTGATGGCGAATGGGAAACAGCAATCCAGACCCTGGAGGCCAATCGCTCTGCCGGGCTTGTGGAAAAGTCAGCTGCAAAACGTCAACGCGCGGTACTGCTGACTGCCAAGGCAATGTCAGAAGAGCAGGCCAATCCGGATAAGGCGAAGAAACTCGCGAAAGAAGCTCACAAGCTTGCCAGGGATCTGGTGCCTGCGGCGACAACCTTTGCCAGAACCGCCAGCCGTCTTGGCGATATTCGCGGCGCGTCAAAAGTCCTGGAAGCAAGCTGGAAAATGATGCCTCATCCTGAACTTGCGGAAGCATATGGGGTTGTCCGCGCGGGTGACTCGGTCGCAGATCGTCTGAAACGGGCGCGGAAACTTGCGGGTCTCAAGAGCAATCATCGCGAGGGCAATCTGGCTGTTGCCGTTGCTGCAATTGATGCAAATGACTGGGATGCTGCACGTGAGGCACTTGAGCCGGTTCTGACGACAAGGCCAACGGAGCGTGCCTGCCTGTTGATGGCAGATATTGAAGAAGGTCAACATGGTGACCGTGGACGCATGCGCGACTGGCTTTCACGGGCTGTTAGAGCGCCAGCTGATGAAGCCTGGACTGCGGATGGTCATGTCTCGGAAGAATGGCTTCCGATGTCACCGGTTACCGGTGAGATTGATGTCTTTGAGTGGAAAGTGCCGGTTGCGCAGCTTGGCGAAGAAAAGGTTCATGTTCTGACCTCAGACGAGTTGAAGGCCGAGGCACAGCCGATTGCTGAACCTGAACCAATCAAGGACGAGAGCGATATTATCGAAGCGGAGGCCGTCGAGGAGGATAGCAGTGCTAAATCCGGTGTTGTCGACGGAGTTGCCGCGGCTGCGGTTGCCGGAGTTGCAGAAACAGAAGCAGAAACAGAAGCAGAAGCAGAAGCAGAAGCAGAAACAGAAACAGAAACAGAAACAGATACAGTCGATAGCGCACCTGACAATGACAACATGAAAACCGAAGAGGTTGCGGAGGCGGATGCCGGGAAAGAATCAACCAGTGGGTCCGAAGATGCTACTTCTGGTGGCAACGTGATTTCGCTCAATACCTTACGTAAGGATGAAGAGGAAAAGCCAGACGATGAGGCTGAAAGCGCTGCAGCATCTGGCGTAGAGGAAGAGGAGGCTGAAAAGGCGACCTCATTGATTGCCGAAGAGGGAGCGGAAAAAGAAGCAGATGATGACTTTGACAATAACGTCGAGTTTCCACTTGGCAGGCGCCCGGATGATCCCGGACCTCACCCGGACAAGGAACCGCCAAAGAAGGGTTTTAAACTGTTCTGATCGCCGGGTTGGCTAGTGGCCGTTGGTATGGGTCCCGCTCGGCAGGCAGGCTTTCAATTGTTCAGGTCAAAAAAACCACCAGCAAGAAATTGTATTCTAGTGGATTTTTAGATTCAAACACTTGCAAAGGAACGAACTGAAAATGGCTGCAAATGTTTGAATCAATCCACTAAAGCGTGCCTTGAAGTGGCAAGCCCAGAATTTTGCGAGCCTGTTGCCATGTTGCAACCGGACGCTCGTGTTTTTCACAAAGCTCTGTGGTGACTTTTACCAATGCGGCATTGGAGGGCGCGAGATTTTCGCGGTCAAGACGGACATTATCTTCCAGACCGGTTCGGGTATGGCCACCGAGTTCCAGTGACCAGTCGCTTACCACGCGCTGGTTGCGGCCAATTCCGGCACCGCACCAGGTTGCATCGGGGCAAAGCCGTTTTACGGTCTCGACATAAAATTCAAACGTTGGCCGGTCGGTTGGCATCGCATTTTTCACACCCATGACAAACTGGATGTGCAGAGGCCCTTTGATGCGGCCATCTTTCTCCATTGCTGCAGCCTGGTGAATTTGGCTGAGGTCAAACGCCTCGATTTCCGGCTTTACGTTGTGCTCGATCATTTCCGAGGCCAGCCAATCAACCAGATCCGGTGGATTTTCGTAAACCCTTGTCGGAAAATTGTTAGAACCTACGGTCAGTGAAGCCATATCGGGATTGAGCGGTAACATTCCACCGCGCTCAGCGCCAGCGCCTGAGCGCCCACCGGTTGAATACTGAATGATCATGCCGGGGCAATGCTTTTTCAATCCCTCACCGAGCCGTGCAAATTTCTCCGGATCTGAGGTCGTGCTGCCATCGGCGTTTCGCACATGGCAATGAGCGATTGTAGCACCTGCTTCGAATGAAGCTTGGGTGCTTTCAATCTGCTCTTCAATTGAAATCGGGACTGCTGGATTGTCCACTTTTTGAGGAACCGAGCCGGTTATCGCAATGCATATGATGGCTGGATTTGTCATGTCTGCTTTTTCAAAAATTTTTCAATTTGATCGAATGCTTTGTGTAACAATCCCTCGTCCTTTGCAAAACATATTCTGAACCAGTCTTGCATCAAAGGATCGAAAGCAGCGCCGGGTGCAATTCCTATTTTGGTTTCCTGTACCAGGTCGCTTGCGAAGGCGACACTGTCAGAAACACCCTTGATCCTGAAATAGACGTAGAACGCGGCGCGCGGTGGAATGCACTCAACTCCTGGCATTACTTCCAGCCGGCTGACGCAAAGATCGCGTGCCTTGCGATACCGGCTGATTTGATCAGCGATGAAATCTTCACCTTTGATGATTGCTGCCAATCCGCCTGCCTGAACAAATTCCGGTGCGCAGGACATTGAGAATTCCATCAACTTCTCGCATTCATAAAGGAGTGATGGCGGGAGCGTCAGCCAACCCAGCCGCCAGCCAGTCATGGCCCAGCTTTTTGAAAAACTGTTGATGATGATGACCCGGTCTTCCGGTTCTGCGAATTCGGCGAAGGAGGGAGCCGCTTTCTCATCGAAAACAATGCGGGTATAAACTTCGTCTGAAATAATCCAGGTTCCGGTGTTCCTGCATGCTCCAAGGATTGCTCTAATCTCCTCACGTTCAAGCATAAAGCCTGTGGGATTGTTAGGTGAATTGAGTAACAGGATTTTTGAACTCGATGCTTTTGCCAGCAACTTGTCGATATCCAGAGACCATCCATTGCCGCAAGGAGTGAGGGGGATTGTCTCAATCCCCGCATGTTGAAGCGACGGGATTGCCAGCAGTGACGCAAATGACGGGGTTGTTGTCACTACTCTGTCACCAGCTTCCATCAGCAATTGGAATGCAAGGTTGACCGCGTTGGTGCCTGACACTGTGACTGCAATCCGATCGTTTTTCACCGGGTGATTGTAGAGATCGCTCATATAGGTGGATATCGCGTCTCTTAACCAGGGCTTGCCCAAACCTTCAGTGTAATTGGTGTGGCCTTCGATCATCGAATGGTTGGCGGCGTTGCATATGAATTTCGGTGTGGGCACGCCCGGCTCGCCAAACCACAGCGGTATGGTGTCTTTTATACCCATTGCCGAGTTGGCAAGTTGACGGAGTTTTGAAACGGGGATTCTAAGGCCTTTGCTTTCAAGGCCGTCAGTTGCACTCATTTTCAGGCTTTCAGAATCACAATTGATTGCAGTTCATCTATACCTTCAATTTCAGCATCGGCAAATTCCGGAATGAAGCTTCCGGCATATCCTTCTTTGATTGCCCGTTCCCAGATGTCACGGACAACGAGGCATTCAGTTTTCAGTACCTTGTTGTGTTTTTCAAGTTTTGCAGAAGTGTTTACCGGTGCGCCAATGACAGTCATCTCCAGGCGGTCCCCCTGACCAACAGCCCCAAAGGACACCGGACCACCTGCTATGCCAATCCCAATTCGGATATCGCCTGATGCGGCAATCAAGGGTTCTTCTGCCTGCCATTTTCTACTGTCCAGCAGAACGGCTTCTGCTGCCTCAATCGCTGCTTTGCAGATGTTGGTATTTTCACCATCCATGCCAATGGTTGCCATGATGCCATCCCCCATGAATTTATCGATAATCGCACCGTTATTTTGCAAAATTGGCACAACGCGGCCCTGATAAACCGAAAGCATTTGCATGACTTCAGAGGCCTCACGATGTGCAGCAAGTGTTGAAAATCCACGAATGTCGATATTGAGGATTGCCATATTGCGACGTTCACCATGCCCGGCCTCCGGCATGTTGGCGCTGCCTCTTATGTCCTGGGCTATCTGCTTGTCAAAAAATCTGGAAAAATCACTGGCTGCCGTTTGCTCTGTAATTGCGGTTACAAGCAGGTTGCTTGATGCGTTGACAACAAGGGTCAGGATGCCGGTGACAGCGAGGATTGAAATTATTTTGTCAATCTCCGCTCCAATCAGTATGGAATTGGAGGTTAGATACTGCACGTAAGAACGCGTAATCATCGTGTTTTCAGGCTCGATGTTGATCACGTATCCGACAACCAGCAGCCAGCCAAGTGCGCCGAGAATTCCGGAAGCGGCAACAAACTTCCACTCCAGCCGCAAAGCGCGCAGGGAGATGAAAATAAACACGTACATCAGCGTTGGCGCCTTGAGGATGAACGATGCGGGTTGCTCATACTGATAGTGGAAACTGATCATCAGGGAATAGAGCAGGAAAAAATCAATCAGAATTGAAAAATATACTGCCCAGTCCGGCAATTCGGTGCGAATGGACCAGAAAAGGCCAATGGCTGACAAAACCACATAGGCCCCCAGAACGAACGGCACGGTCTGAAAATCAGCCGCTTGAGAGGTTTTGGCGGCGAGTGAATAGAGGATTGAAAACATCAGCACGATGGCGAGCTGAAATATCCTGACCATGACCTCGTTGGCGCGCTCGCGTGAGCGCAATGACCGGCGAACCCTCTCCGGCAACATGCTCATTTCACGAGAGGAAAAAAAGTTCTCAAAAATATAGTCTGGTAATTTCACGCCTTGGTACCTTCGCACTCTTTGGCCCATTCTAAACCAAAACCTGATCAATTGGATTTCACAACTTGATTATCTAGATTATCTTGTTTGTTCTATATTTGTTCTTGACAAGTTCTCTTTCAGTGCTAGGGTCTGAACCCAATTGGGAAATGTGGCTGCATTGGAGACAAAATGGTTTATTTCGCGGCGAAAAACACAGGCGATGCCAAAGCATCGGCGAGGCTTTTTAATACTGAAATAGGCCTTTTTGGCCCAACCCGTTCGGGCAGCGCCCAATTTACCCGAATTATCGTTGAAATCTCCTCATTGACGGAAAGTCATGTCGGTCGATTTCGCCTAAATTCTGAAAAATTGGTCAGTTGTGCAGGCCAATTCCCAATTGAGTCCAGGCCCTAGGGTCTGAACCAAGCCCGTCTTGTAGGAAGTTGCGATGGTTTCCAGAGTTCAAACTGTATCATTCCAAGGTGTAGAAGCTTTGCCGGTTGATGTACAGGTGATGGTTGCACCCGGTAAAATGAACTTTTCTATTGTAGGTTTGCCCGATAAGGCGGTCGCTGAAAGTCGCGAAAGAGTTTATGCAGCGCTGCATGCATCCGGCCTGTCATTACCGCCGAAACGCATTACGGTAAATTTGGCGCCAGCTGATTTGCCTAAAGAGGGCAGTCACTACGATCTGCCGATTGCTCTGGGCCTGATGACGGCTTTGGGAGCAATTCCGCAGGATGCGCTGAGCGGCTATGTGGTTATCGGTGAACTGTCGCTTGATGGGTCCGTTGCATCGGTTGCAGGAGCGCTTCCTGCTGCAATTGGCGCAAATTCACTGGGCAAGGGTTTGATATGCCCTGCAGAATGTGGGCCGGAAGCGGCTTGGGCTGACCCGGACATGGATGTGCTGGCGCCGCAGAGCCTTATTGCGCTTGCCAATCATTTCAGGGGAACACAGGTTCTAACCCGTCCGGTCCCCGCTATTGCCCAGGCGCGTGGAAAATTGCCTGATCTGGTGGATATCCGCGGACAGGAAACTGCCAAGCGGGCTTTGGAAATTGCGGCTGCCGGTGGGCATAATCTACTTATGGTTGGCCCCCCCGGATCGGGTAAATCCATGTTGGCGGCGCGGCTGCCGGGGATATTACCCGACCTCAGTCCGGCCGAGTTGCTTGAGGTTTCCATGATCTCATCCATCGCGGGAGAGTTGTCCGAAGGAAAACTCACTAATCGACGACCTTTCCGTAGTCCGCATCATTCAGCTTCCATGGCTGCGATGGTTGGAGGTGGCGTGCGCGCCCGTCCGGGTGAAGTTTCATTGGCACATAATGGTGTTTTGTTCCTGGATGAATTCCCGGAATTTTCACCACAGGCTCTTGATTCCCTTCGCCAGCCGCTTGAAGCCGGAGAAACCTCAATTGCCCGGGCCAATCACCGGGTGACATATCCCTCTCGCATCCAGCTGATTGCAGCGATGAACCCGTGTCGATGTGGCATGGCAGGTGAAGCGGGCCACAGTTGCCGCCGTGGTGAGCGCTGTGCCGCAGACTACCAGGCTCGTATTTCAGGCCCTTTGATGGACCGTATCGATATTCGTGTTGAGGTGCCGGCAATTTCGGCAATGGATATGATTGGTAACCGAACCGGTGAAAATTCACTGGCGGTGGCATCGAGGGTTTCACGGGCAAGGGAAATTCAACATGTAAGGTTTGAAGGAATGGGCGGTGGGATATTTATAAACGCTGCCGCATCAGCCTCTGTCGCGGAGTTGATCTCTACATCAGATGCAGCTGGAGAAGCCTTGTTAAAAGAAGCGGCGGAAACCATGAAATTTTCTGCCCGTGCATATCACCGAATTCTCAAAGTTGCGCGTACCATAGCTGATCTCGATGGGCAGGAAGTTGTTGGACGTATCCATCTGGCCGAAGCTATCGCCTATCGCGCTGTTGGGGATCGGCTTGCGATAGCTGCCTGAACCGGTGTAATCGCCTTTGGATCCATCAAATGATGAGGCTGAATGGCGCTATCTTATACCAACGGCCATTAGGATTTACTCTTTTGACCAGGAATTATTTTGGCTTTGGTTAGGCGCGATTGGCGAAGGGGTGCTTGCGTACCATGAGCTAATTGCAACACGGCCAAAACCAAAAGAAACCTGGCCTGCGGTGCTCCAAAATTGCCCACCGGATCCGTGTTATGCCTCTTGACCAATGCGTTTTACATTGCACTTCGAGGCCTGCCTTGCCGGTAAACAATTTTGGAACATCAAAAGGGTCAATCCTAATGGCCGTTGGTATTATTATAAAATTGAAACGGTTCTTCAATCTTATTGTGATTGAGATATCCCGGTTGAAGGCTCGCCTCGTCGGGCCTGATACCTGGATGGTTCAACGAATGACAGGTTATCGGCAAAATGGATGCTGCCAAGGAAAAGAGCGAAAGCTGGAAACTGATTGGAAACATTCAAAAGCGCCAGCAATTTGCTTCCGGTAGCGGAGCCGAGAGCCCCGGGGGAGATGAAGAGGCCATATTTTCCATTTCATCCGTGACCAAAGGACCCGTGCACGAAGCAGTCCCCACAAAAAGCCAGATGGTTGTTGGTAAACGGATAAAACTTTTGCGGCTTGCCATAGCAGCATCACTGGCGCTCATATGCGTCCTTGGTCTCGCGCAGCTACTCTCAGGTCCATTTGCCAATTCAATATTTCTTCCGCTTGGAAGTATTCTCAGCGCATTGGCAACCGGATGGATGTTGGTTCGAATGGAGCCGGTTGCGCCAGCCTCCGTTCAAAACGAACAACCGGCTGACCTTCAAAACGAGCTTGAAACCATTCAGGACCAAAACTGGGAATTGCAGGAACGCGAGCATCGTCACCGGACACTTGTGGAAGCCTTTGGTGACATGATCATGGATCGTGACAGCGACGGCGTTGTGACGTTCATCAACCCGGCATTTGCATCCTTTCTGGGGTCGACTGAACGACAGCTCATGAACCAGCCATTGACGCTCGACAACAATTTGCGAAGCCAGGTTTCTGACGAAAATTTTCCAGCCAGCCCCAATGAAATCAACCTTGAGATAGATGGCGAGGAAAAATGGCTCGCATGGCTTGATCTTCCGATCCGGTCGGAAAAACCTCACAAAAGTTCTATCCGCACCGTGGCCCGCGACATTACCCGGCAAAAGCAGATCGAGTTGGAACTGCGGTCGGCTCGCTCACGGGCTGAAACCGCGAGTGAGGCAAAAACCCGGTTCCTTGCGAATGTAAGCCATGAGATGCGTACACCGCTGAATGGAATTCTCGGAATGTCAGGCCTGCTTGCTGACACGAAATTAACGGCTGAGCAAGTTACATATGTCAATGCGGTTCATGATTCCGGGACAGCGCTCCTGACCCTGATCGAAGATATTCTCGACATGACATTAGTTGAGGCAGGGAGACTGGAATTTCGATCTATTTCCGTTTCCCCGCACCGGCTCGTTGAAGATGTCTGCGAACTTCTGGCTTCGCGGGCGCATTCCAAGAAGATATCCATTGCTTCACATGTGGCCAGCAACATCCCCGAACAAGTTGAAACCGATGCGGGTCGTCTTCGTCAAATCCTGATTAATTTGATCGGGAACGCGATCAAGTTTACTGAAAAGGGTGGCGTGTTCATTACCTTGAAACTTGGTGAGCCGGATCTGAAGGTTCCCGATAGAGCCCGGTTGCAGTTTGAAATCTCGGATACAGGGCCCGGAATTGCGGACAAGGATCTGAAGCTTATTTTTGAGGAGTTTTCGCAAGCCGATTCCAAAAGTACCCGTAAGCACGGCGGAGCAGGCCTTGGGCTTACCATATCACGCCGTATCATTGAGGAGATGGGCGGAGGGATAAAGGTTGAAAGTCGATTGGGAGCGGGTTCAATTTTCAGTTTTGATGTCTATGTAAAACGCCAGGACGCTGCGTTGTACGAACCCGAACGTTTTGATGGCCTTGATAGACTTTGTGTAACCTATGCTGGCGCCGATCCCATGACAGGTGCGGCTATCGAGCGTTATCTGGAAGATACTTCGGTATCTTTTGATCGAAACACTGGGCTGGGAAAATTGCCATTGGAGAGATCGCACAATTGCACAGTGCTGGTTGACAGTTCGCATCTGAAGAATGCTGGACAATCTGCACAGAACTTTGCCGGGCAACTCCCTGGTTCGGCCAGAAAAATTATTCTTCTCAACCCCGAAGAACGCCCCGGCCTCGAAGAACTTTTGGCTACCGGATATGACGGCTATTTGATCAAGCCGGTGCGAAAATCTTCACTTCTGAGCATTTTGACCTCCACAGGTAATGAACATGTGGATGAGCGTGAAACTTCCAAAGCTTCGCAGTGGTCGAGCTGCGGCATGACTTCCGAACGGCCGCGCACCATTCTTCTCGCTGAGGACAATGACATCAACGCACTTCTAGCGCGTTCAATTCTCGAAAAAGCGGGCCATCAGGTAACGCGTGCAAACAACGGCTCCGAAGCGGTGTCCCTGATGACTGAACGTCTTAGTGATCAGCCGTTCGATACGGTTTTGCTCGACCTTCAAATGCCGGTGATGGATGGTATGGAGGCTTTAACGGCAATTCGGGAGCTTGAGAAAACTCGGAACTTTGCCCATCTTCCAATTTACATTCTTACGGCAGATGAGCAGGAAAAAACCCGCGAGATGGTTTTGGAAAACGGTGCGTCAGGTTTTCTAACCAAGCCGCTTGATCCAAAAAAACTGTTGCAGCTTGTAGACGACATGTGATTGTCATTGGCTTGTGGGTAACAAGCTACATTGGTTCATGAAAGAACAAGGCGCTATGCAACATCTGGTTGGTACAGCACATCAAGAAGCCGGCGAGCATGATGATGTCTTCCTTGGGCGGTTGGGAAAATTGTCTGCAAGACTGGCGATGAATGCGGATGAAATAAGACAAGCGCAGAAAATCAGGCATCGTGTTTTTTGTCAGGAGCTTGGCGCCCAGGTACATTCAGTCCGGCATCAGGGAAATTTGGAACAAGATGAACACGACGACCACTGTGAGCATTTGCTGGTCTGCGATCACAATGCACCGGCTAACGATGCAATTGTCGGTACCCAGCGCTTCTACCTGCGAGGTCCTGATCACAGGCGTGGAAATTTCTATTCACAAGGCGAGTTTGATGTTGAAGCGCTGGCATCACGCTATCCGAGCCACATATTCATGGAGCTTGGGCGGTCCTGCATATTGCCTGACTATCGTGGCAAACGAACAATGGAGCTTATGTGGCAGGGGACGTGGGCTTACGCGGTTCGTAACGGTGTCGATGTGATGATCGGCTGTGCCTCATTTCATGCAGATCAGGCAACTGACATTTCACAGGAACTTGCTTTTCTGGCAAATGCCACAGGAGTGACGGAAGATTGGTCCGTGCCGGCCATTGCTGAAAACTCCATTACGATCGCGTCAGCAGAGTTTGACTTGGCGGAAGGGCGAAAACTTCTGCGAAGACTGCCACCTCTGGTGAAGGGATATTTGCGGCTGGGTGCGATGTTTTCAAAAGAGGCCGTACCGGACCCTGAATTTGGTACAATTGATGTTTTGGTGGTTTTGCCGGTAGAGCGAATTAGTGAACGTTACATCAAATATTATGGTGAGGATGCCAGCAAGCACAGAGCTTAATACACCTGATACCGAGGTTACTCAGCTTGTGGATTGGCTGATTGAAATTGCACCGGCCCTTGCATGAGACACGCGTTTCGGGAATCCTGTAGCAGCAATCCCAATTCTGGTTGGAAACTCCGTGCTTCAAAAAGCAGATAAACAGTCAGCTGCTACACCTATGATGCAGCAATATATCGAGATCAAGTCGGTAAATCCGGATTCATTGTTGTTTTACAGGATGGGCGACTTTTACGAACTGTTTTTTGATGATGCTGAAGAGGCTTCCCGGGCGCTGGGAATTACGCTTACCAAACGGGGCAAACATCAGGGCGAGGATATTCCCATGTGCGGTGTCCCTGTGCATGCTGCGGAAGATTATCTGCAGCGGCTGATCGGGCTTGGCTTCAGAATTGCGGTTTGTGAACAAATGGAAGATCCGGCAGAGGCAAAAAAACGCGGGTCGAAAGCTGTCGTACGCCGTGAGGTCGTGCGTCTGGTAACGCCCGGGACTATTACAGAAGAAAAACTGCTCGAACCTTCCGCTTCCAGTTATCTTGCTACCCTTGCCCGCGCTCGCGACGGCGGGAGGGAGGGGTTTGCAATTGCCTGGATTGATATTTCGACCGGTGATTTCAGGGTGGCAACTGCAGGAAAAGAAGAAATCAGCGCCTCTATTGCGCGCATTGATCCTCGCGAGTTGGTAATTTCAGAGCCACTCTACCATGAAGATGGTATTCGCGAGAGGCTCCCAATCGGTGACCGGGCGATTACACTGGAAGCACAAAGTTTCTTCGATAGTCAAACTGCTCTGGTCCGGCTTGAAACCCACTTCGGGGTGAAGACAGTTGACGGGTTTGGCGATTTCTCAAAACCGGAACTGTCGGCAGCCGGTGCCGTTCTTGCCTATATTGACAAAACCCAATTGGGGGAACGACCAGTTGTTGGCCGACCGGAACGCGAAGCAACCGCTGACACACTGTTTATCGACGCTGCAACACGGGCCAATCTGGAGCTGTCACGCACACTCTCCGGGGAGAAAAACGGCAGCTTGTTTCATGCAATCAACAAGACACTTACCGGGGCAGGCGGGAGGCTTTTAAGCGAGCGCATGATGAGCCCGCTGCGATCAGTAAAACGGATATCCGAGCGCCATGATAGCATCGGGTTTTTGCTGGGTGAGCAGCGTTTGCCGGAGACGACCCGTGCACTTCTCAAGCAAGTTCCGGACATTGCGCGTTCTTTGTCGCGATTGTCGCTGAACCGTGGTGGTCCACGCGATATTCTCGCGATCATGAAGGGCATGGAACTTGGACTTGAGGCCGGTTCCCGACTTGATGAGACGGATGGGTTGCCGGACGAGCTTGACGATTGCCGGAGCCGGGTAAAGGCGCTTGAAAATGCTCCTTTGAAAACCTTGCAGGAAATGCTGTCAGACGAAGTTCCCATGCTGGCCCGTGATGGTGGGTTTATTCGTGCAGGTTATCACCAGGAGTTGGATGACCTACGTCAACTTCGCGATGAAAGCCGAAGGGTGATAGCGTCGATGCAGGCAGAGTATGCCAAGGTGACGGGCGTCAAATCCCTCAAGATAAAGCACAATAATGTGCTCGGATACTTTATCGAAGTTACAGCCATTAATGCTGAGCCTTTGACGAATGATCGCGGGAAAGAGCGCTTCATTCATCGCCAGACCCTTGCAAATGCGATGCGATTTACGACGACTGAGCTTGCCGATATCGAAAGCAGGATTGCAAATGCAGCCGGACGGGCACTGGAAATAGAACTTGATCTGTTTGACCAAATGCGGACACTGGTTCTGGATGCTGCAGATGTGATTGGTACGGCAGCATCAGCGCTTGCCGTTCTTGATGTTACGCAGGCACTGGCGCGCCTCGCTGAAGACTGGAACTATTGCCGTCCGAAAGTTGATGGCAGTCTCACTTTTGACATCCGGGAAGGTCGTCATCCGGTTGTTGAACAGGTCTTGAAGGCTGGAAATCAAAATCCCTTTGTAGCGAATGATTGTGATCTTGGCGATGAAAACCGGGGAAGCATGTGGCTCCTTACCGGACCCAATATGGGTGGTAAGTCAACCTTTCTAAGGCAAAATGCTCTAATTATTATCCTCGCGCAAATGGGTTCTTATGTGCCCGCCGCAAGTGCGCATATAGGTATCATAGATCGCTTGTTCAGTCGCGTTGGTGCTGCAGATGATCTGGCGCGCGGTCGCTCGACCTTCATGGTCGAGATGGTAGAAACCGCGGCAATCCTCAATCAGGCTGAGACGCATTCTTTCGTTATTCTTGATGAGATCGGGCGAGGCACGGCGACATTTGACGGGCTTTCGATTGCCTGGGCCGCCATCGAACATCTGCACGAGGTCAATCATTGCCGCACCTTGTTTGCAACCCATTATCATGAGTTGACTTTTCTGTCGGAAGCGCTGGCCCGACTTTCCAACGTCACCATGAAAGTCAAGGAATGGCAGGGTGATGTTGTTTTCCTGCATGAAGTGGTGCCGGGAACGGCGGATCGCTCCTACGGAATCCAGGTCGCAAAACTTGCCGGTTTGCCCGATGCCGTTATTATCCGTGCGCGCGATGTGCTTGATCAGCTTGAAGACACTCAACGGACAAACTCTTCTCAAACACTGATTGATGATTTGCCGTTGTTTTCAGCCGAACCTCCCCCGGCAGCTGTACCGGTTGCAAGTGAAAGTGATCTGATCAAGGCACTGGAAGCGCTCGTACCTGACGAAATGACCCCGCGTGATGCATTGCAGGCGCTTTATAATTTGCGGGCTGAAATACTCAAAGGCACCGACGGTTAAACCAAATTGCGAAAATGGAATCAAATAAGTAACGCGTTGTCGCTGTACTGATTGAACGCGAAACGCTAAAGCCCGCTTTGCAAAGCCAACTGTTTAAGCGACACCTGCGGTCGAGGCCCGATATGTTGAATGACCTCAGCAGCCGCAAGGCCGCCAAGTCTTGCACATTCTTCTTCTGTGCGACCCTTGGTAAGGCCGTGGAGGAATCCGGCTGCATAAAGATCGCCTGCGCCGGTCGTATCGACCAGATTTTCAATTGGATGGGCAGCAACCTCAACCGTTTTTTCTCTTGCAACGACTATTGAACCTTCTTCACTCTTCGTAACGGCTGAAAGACTGCAATCCTCACGCAGCGCGTTGATTGCCGAGGTCATGTCCGAGGTTTCATAGAGTGATTTCAACTCGGCCTCATTGGCAAATACGATGTCTACAGTTCCGGAGCGCATGAGGTCTAAGAACTCTCCGCGAAAGCGGTCGACGCAAAACGAGTCTGAAAGCGTCATTGCAACCTGACAATCATTATCATGGGCAATCTGTGCCGCAAGCCGGATTGCGTCTTTTGCGTTTGCTGGATCCCACAGATAGCCTTCGAAATAGGTAATAGCCGATGCGCTGACCAATGCGGCATCTATATCCTTTTTCGAAAGCTGAACACATGCTCCCAAATAAGTGTTCATACTCCGCTCACCGTCTGGCGTCACAAAAATCATCGAACGGGCGGTGGTCTCTGCGTATTCGAGAGGCGATGTCTCATAATGGACGCCAATCGCTTTGATGTCGCGGTCGAAAATCCTGCCGAGATGATCATCTGCCACCTTGCCGATAAATGCGGCTTTGCCGCCTAAACTTGCAATGCCTGCGGCTGTGTTGCCAGCACTTCCGCCGGATGTTTCAACCGCCGGACCCATGGCGGAATAAAGCGCTTCAGCGCGCTCCATGTCTATGAGGTTCATGGCACCTTTTATGATTTTCTGTTCAACCAGAAAGTCGTCCTCGCAACGACCGATAATATCAACAATTGCGTTGCCAATCGCGAGCACATCATATTTTGTTTCCGGCATTAAGGATCTCCGCATGTTTTGATCTCATACCAACAGCCAATAGCCGGACGCGCGTATAAAGGAAAGAGGTGAATGTGCGAAAGTCGGGCCTTGTTTCAATCGGCTGAGGAACCTATCTCTTGGTTGAATATTGAGAGGTTGAAATGGTTCTGAGCTCTGCCCGGAAAGCCACCAACAATCTGTTGTCTTCCAGGGCACGCAGTGTGGTCTTGAAATCTGTGTTGTTTACACTTTTGCTGTTTCTTGGCCTTTGGTTTGGCTTATACAGTTTGATTTCGACATATCTATTACCCTTTCTTGATCAATGGAGCTGGCTTGTTACGTCGGTCCTGTGGTTTTTTGGCGTGGGAGTGATAATCGGAGCTGCGTTTCTTTTGGCACCTACGACAGCACTATTTGCCGGGCTTTTTCTTGATGATGTGGCCGAACATGTTGAGCAAGTCGAATATTCCGATGATGCTCCTGGACGGGCGGTGCCGATCGGGCCGGCGATCCATCTGGCAATCAAATTCGGTGTAGTCGTTCTGTTTGCAAACCTGATTGCATTGTTGCTGGTTTGGCTTGCCGGTTTCGGGCTGGTTATATTTTTTCTGGTGAACGGTTACTTATTGGGGCATGAATATTTCCGGTTCGCCGCGTTACGATTTAGCGAAGAAAATGAAGCCCGGGCGCTTGGTAAAAGGTTTTCGTTAGAGATTTTTTTGGCTGGTTTGGTGATTGCCGGTGTGATGAGTATCCCGATCATCAATCTGGTAACGCCAGTCTTTGCGGCTATCCTCATGGTGCATCTGCACAAGGAGGTCAGGAGCCGGCAACCGGAATAACCTGATCCGTTATCGGGACAATCGTTTCAGGCACGTCGCAGGTCTTTTCTTTCGATTTGCAAATATCTGCAATAATGCATTTCTCACATTTGGGCTTTCGCGCAGTGCAGGTGTAGCGCCCATGCAGGATCAGCCAGTGGTGGGCATGATAGAGAAATTCTTCCGGAATGATTTTCATCAGGATAGCTTCCACATCATCAGGCGTTTTTGCAGGCGCCAATCCAATGCGGGTTCCGATCCGCAATATGTGGGTGTCGACGGCCATGGTTGGTACACCAAATGCCATTGATAGAACCACATTGGCGGTTTTCCGCCCGACACCTGGAAGCATAACAAGCTCCTCCCGTGTTTGCGGTACAACGCTCTTAAACTCATCAACCAGCTTTTGACTGAGGGCAATGACGTTCTTTGCCTTGTTACGATAAAGACCGATGGTCTTGATATAATCCCGGACTTTTTCCTCACCCAGAGAAAGCATTTTCTGCGGAGTGTCAGCAACTTTGAAGAGTTCACGGGTAGCACGATTAACGCCTGCATCTGTTGCCTGGGCGGACAGGGCAACAGCCACAACCAGCGTGAATGGATTGATATGCTCAAGTTCACCCTTGGGTTCGGGGCGAAGTTCGCGCAATCGGCTGAAAATTTCAACAATCTCCTCCGGATTGTATTTCGTTCGGGGAAGTCTTTTTTTGCGTGCGACCATTTTTTTCTGTCCGCTTGGATAATTGGGGTTAAGTTATAGGGTATGGCGAACCAATCTACAGCCCCTAAATCCAGTAATCCAAAGCCGGACTTTGTTGCAGAATTGACACCCTATCGCTCGCTTGGCCGAAAAGGGTTTGTCGTGTTGATGGTATTCATTTCATTTACCTGTCTTGTCTCCGGCGTCATGTTTTTGGTGATGGGTGCCTGGCCGGTCTTCTTGTTCATGGGAATTGATGTGCTGATCATCTGGGTTGCGTTCAAGATCAATTACCGGGCGGCGAAGGCGCGTGAGCTGGTATCGGTTGGGAGCGACGAGTTGAGGGTTCAAAAATATGACCCCAAAGGGCGGGTGATTGAACATGTATTTAATCCCTATTGGGCCCGGTTTGAGGTTGATCGGCATGAGGAATACGGGATTACCGCGATGTGGATTAAGTGCCGTAATGAAGAGCTTACAATCGGGAGTTTTCTAAATCCCCATGACCGGGAAAGCTTCGCAGTGGCGTTTGGACAGGCAATCAGCAAAGCGAAAGCTTGACATGAACACGCGCAGGTTTCGGGTGGTGTAGCGGAGCGTTAGACGCTAATTTGCCCCAATGAAACATGATCTACACAGCCCAAAAGCGTTGCGTTATGGGGGATATATTCTGGAAGCCGATAATCGCGATGGTGATTATGCGCTGGTGCGCAGTGCCGTGGAGTTTTTGTCGATGCGCTGGCAGGATCAACCCTCGCTGAGCGAATTGTCCCGCCATCTTGGACTTGGCGAAACGGCAACGCAAAAACTGTTTACGCGCTGGGCGGGTATCTCGCCAAAGGCGTTTAGCCAGGCGGTAACGCTTGATCATGCCAAACGACTGCTTCGCGATGAAGGTTTGCCAATACTCGATGCAACGTTTGAGCTCGGGCTTTCATCACCCTCACGGCTTCATGATCTGTTTGTAACGCATGAAGCAATGCCGCCCGGCGTGTGGAAAGAAAAGGGTTCGGGGCTTGTTGTTGATTACGGCTTTCATCAAAGCCCGTTCGGACAGGCGTTGGTTCTGGCGACCGGTGAAGGTGATGATGCATCACTTACGGGCCTTGCTTTTTGTGATGGGGGGGAAGAGAAACTCGCGCTGGAAGACATGATTTCAAGATTGCCGAACGCACGTTATGTCGAGAGTGAAGCGCGAACGAAACCTATCGCGCTTCGGATATTTAACCCCGGAAACTGGACGCCGGACACGCCACTGCGTGTCACGCTAATTGGAACCGATTTTCAAATCAGGGTGTGGGATACCTTGTTGGGCATCCCGCTTGGACGAGCCAGGACTTATTCCGATATCGCGGAAGCGATCGACAATCCGAAGGCGGTTCGTGCAGTCGGTGCTGCCGTTGGGCGCAACCCGATTTCATTTGTTGTTCCCTGCCACCGGGCTCTTGGAAAGTCAGGTGAGCTGACCGGTTATCATTGGGGTCTTACACGTAAACGCGCGATGCTTGGATGGGAAGCAGGAGTTGCGGGTTAATCCTAATCGCCGTTGGTATAAGTCACCCAATCTTGATTGAAACGACGCCTCTTGCCACCAATGTATCTTCTTCATCCTGCCAGCATGTGACATCCACAACACAAAGTCTGCGGCTGAGGCGCTGGATGGTTGCCCGCGCGATCAAATCAACGTCTTTTGTTATCCGCAAATAGTCGGTTGAGTTGGAAGTAATCATCAAAGAAGTGTCGCTGGCTACCTGTTTGCGGGTTACTGCTTCTGCAACCATTTCCATGGTTGCTCCGGTAACACCGCCATGTAGCGACCGAATAAAAACATTACCAAGATGATGCGTTTGAAAGGTTGTCTTATAAAGACCGTATTCTGACAACGGTTCGAGCTTCAACCATTCGGCAATGTTTGATTGAAAAATTTCACTCATTGTTTTTCGCTCAAAGGGCGTGAAGCGGTTCCAACCATGAAAGTGCCGATTGCGGTCGAAACCAGTACGCCATCAGATCTTCTTCGAATATCGCCGCTGAAATAGGAGATCGAATTTTCTTCGCCATTCCACGTTGCCAGACAATCCAGCGGTTCGCCTATCTTGACTTTCCGAATGTGATTGCAATTTAATTTTATCGTAGCAATTGGCTGCATCTGCTTGAGCTTGCCAATCGCGCAGGATCCCAGGACCGTATCCAGCAGCAGCGTATGGAAACCGGTATGTATATGTTTTTGATCAGCGTCGGCAAAGCTCTCTGGCGCATCGACTTTTACGCGCAACGAGTTTTCACCTTCCGGCAGGAATTGCATATTCATCGACGCGGTAAGCGGATGCTTGTCGGTAAATAGCAGGAGTGCGGGATGGATTGAACCGCTCACGCGCCAAGCTCCAAAATCTCCTTGGAGGCAACTGAGGTGTCGGTGTTCAGTTTGTATAGGATAGGTACACCTGTCGCGAGATTGAGACTTGTAATTGTGTCCGTGGTCATCTTGTCAAGGATCATGACAAGAGCGCGCAGGGAATTTCCATGGGCTGCTACCAGAACCGTGTTTCCGGCCATTACCTTGGGAAGAATGTCGGTCATGTAGTGGGGCCAGACCCGTGCGCCAGTGTCTTTCAGGCTTTCGCCGTCATCTCCTGGAGGTGGTGTGTCATAGGAACGACGCCAGATATGAACCTGTTCTTTCCCCCACTTCTTGCGCGCGTCATCTTTGTTGAGGCCCGCAAGATCACCATAATTACGCTCATTGAGCGCCTGGTCATGGATTGTTTCAAGATCACCTTGCCCGACACCATCGAGAATATATTGACAAGTCTTCTCTGCGCGCTGGAGAACGCTGGTAAATGCGATGTCGAATTTCATGCCGCGTTCCGCAAGGACCTTTCCGGCGGCTTTTGCTTCCGCATGTCCCTGCTCGGTTAGGTCAGGATCGCGCCAACCGGTGAAGAGGTTTTTCAGGTTCCATTCGCTTTGGCCGTGACGGACGAGAACAAGAGTACGTTCCATTAAGTGTTTTCCTGGTTTGGCTGGTTAAGTACGGTTCCTATAGCGTGTCGCCTTTTATTGGATTCATTTGGCACGCTATAAGTCATTGTTTTTACGCATTTCGTTATCACTTTTGTGAATTCACAAAAGTGCGAAAAGCTCTAGAGGCCGAGCACATCTCGCATGGAGTAGAGGCCCGGCGGTTTATCTTTAGCCCACAATGCGGCACGTATTGCGCCACTTGCAAAAAGTGAGCGGTCTTGCGCTTTGTGGGAGAGTTCAATGCGCTCGCCATTGCCAGCAAGAATTACAGAGTGATCACCAATAACTGCACCACCACGCAGGGTTGCAAAGCCGATGGTTCCTTCTTCGCGTGCGCCAGTAATGCCGTCGCGGGAACGAACAGCGTTATCTGCAAGATTGATGCCGCGTGCATTGGCTGCCGCTTCTCCGAGCAACAACGCAGTTCCTGACGGTGCATCAACCTTGTGCTTGTGGTGCATTTCAAGGACTTCAATATCAAAGCCGGAAGCTGGCAACGCTCTGGCCGCTTGTTCTACGAGCGCTGCCAGAAGGTTGACGCCAAGGCTCATGTTCCCGGATTTTACTATCGTGGCACTTTTGGCAGATGCAGCAATTTCCGTGTCCTGTTCGGCTGTACATCCGGTCGTTCCAATGACCTGGATACAGTTCAATTCCCCGACTTTCTTTGAAAGCGAAACACTAACATCGGGTATTGTAAAATCGATAATCGCATCAGCTTCTGCAAGTACGGCATCGAGGCTGGTCGAGACGGGAACGCCATTTTCGCCGATGCCTGCGAGCAAGCCGCTGTCTGAACCAACGGCTGGTGCCCCTTCGCGCTCAAGAGCACCGGACAATTCAGTTCCCGCTATTTCATTTATGGCGCGTACAAGTGAACCGCCCATACGTCCGCCGGCACCCATAACAGCAAGTTTCATATCGCTCATGATACCTTCTTCCTGATCGACTTTGGAGCTTTTGTTGTACGTGAAACCCGTTTCTTTGCAACCGGGTCGCTTGCTATTCCATGAAGACGGGCATAGGTGCCGGTTGTTTTCTTGAGCAGGCTTTCATGGCTGCCGTATTGGGTGATCTTTCCTTCTTCGATCACATATATCCGGTCCGCATTGCGTATGGTGCTGAGCCGATGGGCAACCACAATGGTTGTCCGGCCTTTGACGAGTTTGTCGAGCGCCTCTTGAACCAGTTGCTCAGATTTGTTGTCAAGCGCTGAGGTTGCTTCATCCAGCAACAGGATCGGCGCATCGCGGATGAATGCACGTGCGATCGACAGCCGTTGGCGTTGACCGCCTGAAAGATTGCCGCCGAGTTCCCCAACCAGCGTCTCATAGCCTTGGGGTTGTTCGAGGATGAATTCATGCGCCTGTGCCAGTTTTGCAGCGGCGACAATCTCTTTTTGTGAAGCTTCGGGGCGGCCGAATTGGATGTTGTCGCGTATGGTGCCTTCAAACATGATTGGCTGCTGTGAAACATAGGCAATTGATTTTCGCAGGCTTGCCGCAGTCACGTCTGCGATGTTCTGGCCGTCAATTTCGATGGTGCCGCTATCAGGATCAAAAAATCTTTGCACCAGCGAGATCATTGTCGATTTGCCGCCGCCTGAAGGGCCAACGAGAGCAATGGTTTTTCCGGCAGCAACGCTGAAAGATATTCCATTGAGGATGGGCTCTTCTTCGAGGTAGGAAAAATGCACATCCGTGAAATTGAGCTTTCCCTTAGTGACCGAAAGCGCGTAGGCGTCTGGTTTGTCGGCCTGACGTTGCGGTGTGTCCAATATTTCATACAGCATTCGAGCATTAACCAGTGAACGTTCGAACTGAACACGGAAGCTCGCCAGTTTGCGTGCCGGTTCATAGGCGAGCATCGCTGCGGTCAGAAATGAAAGGAGGCCGCCTGCATCATGTCCAAGTTCAGCAACACGGTACCCGCCAAATGCGATGACGCCGGCAATTGCGAATCCTGCAAGAATTTCCGTTGGCGGTTTGGTCTTTGCGTTGAGTTGAACAATCTTGTTTGATCGCTTCTCTGCCTGTTCGGTCAGGTCTTTCATCTTGGCCACCATCTGGTCTTCCATTGTGAAGGACTTGACAATCTCCATCCCTTGCGAGTTTTCGACAATTGCGGAGGTCACTCTTGCATTGAGATCAATTTCCTGGCGGGCAACCTTGCGAATACGCCTTACATATCGCGACATGATAAACGCGATAACCGGCAGTACAGCCAGCGAAAGGACAGACATGTAAGGGTCCTGTATGACCATCACAACGACCAGCGCGATCAATGTGAAAAGGTCACGTGCAAACACTACAATAATGTCGTTCATCATTGAACGCATGCCGATAATGTTCTGGTTTATCTGGCCGACCAGATAGGCGGAACGGTTTGATTTATGAAACCCGATGCCCAGCCGCAAAAGGTGGACGAAAATCCGCCTTTGGTATCGCGCCACAATACTGTTGCCGATTTTGCCAAGAACGTAGAGGTATCCGTAGGTAGCAAATCCCCGGATGGCGAATGCAGCAAAAATTACAATTGCTATGAAATAGGCTAGCTGAAGGTCCTGGTCGCGGAATACGCCATTGACGATATCCCGAACTATCCAAGCTGGAAATGCGGTACTGGCGGCAACGAAGCCCAGTAACACAAAGGCAAATACATATTGCCGCGCATAAAGGCGCCAGTTCTCGGAAATCACGCGCCTTAGAATGGACAGGCTCTCATCTTGGGAAAGCGTGTATTCGTGTTTTTTTGTCAAAAGGAAGTCCAGCTTGCTCGATTGCCTGATCAAGCCGTCTTTTACTGGAGTGTGAGCGGATTTGCAAAGGTCAAACTGGTGAAATCTGGTCATCGAGAGAAATGATGCCGGGCTCGATAACCTCGGCGGTGATGCCACCGTGTCCGCGAACGGCTGAATATCCACCGGGGCCCAGTATTTCTTCCATGCGGGAGCATGGTGCGCAAAGGCCGGTTCCTTTAAGAACAGCGTTTCCGATTGAAAATTCCCGGTTTTTCAATCCGAGCAGATTTATAGAGCTGATAACGAGGTTTCTTCTAAGCGATGAAGGATTTACGGACGTTTGCCCCAGAATGGACGCGATTGCAGCTAAATGCTCATATTGAACAAGCGTAACAGAGCGCTTGCCGCCTGACTGATAGTGGTCACCCCTGATACCCTCTTTCAGGATTTCCGCCTGATCAAGCGCAACAAGGTCGGTCCTCCTTTTTGGGCGAATGCCTATCCAATGGAGAATACCGTCTTGGGCATGGCTGGAGGTTAATGTTGCAATGGTTTCCATTGTCCGCCTACCAGTGCGGTGGTTTTACATTGGCTTCACCGATCTCCGGACCGTCTTCGAGACCGGCAAAACGTTCCTCCAGTTGCGCAAGTTTCTTTTGCAGTAAATCCACCTGCTTCCACTGGCTGAGTATTTCGGCGGACAGTTCCTCATTTTGCAACCTGAGATGGGCAACTTCCTCTTCCAGCGCAATAATTCGATTTTCACTGGATGTCATTGTGTAGGCCCTTCAAAAAGCGTGTCTTTTACAGCTTCCATTGAAACAAAAGTGGAGGTGTTTGCAACATGAGGCAGGGCAGAAATTACTTCGCCTAGGATACGACGATAATCAGACATGTTCTGGGCGCGCACCTTCAGGAGGTAATCATAACTGCCGGCAATCATGTGACATTGTTCAATTTCGCCAATTCCATTGACCTGATTGTTAAACTCATTCAATGCAGCATCCCGCGTGTCGCTCAGTTTCACTTCTACAAAGGCTATGAGATCAAGCCCCAGTTTGATGGGATCAAGAAGCGCCCGATAACCGGTAATCACCCCTGTCTCTTCAAGCCGTTTGAGTCGCATCTGGCAAGGGGTTTTGGAAAGGCCTATTTGCCGGGAAAGATCGGTGACGGTAATGCGCCCGTCAGCAGCAATTATCTGCAGGATTTTGCGATCAAAGGAATCAATCTGCGGTGCAGTGTTGCGTGACAATCTAAAAACCTAAAACAGGGCGATAATTTGGGTATTATGACTGCAATTTAACAAACTTAAGGCCAGTATACCAGTTATTTCATGATACGGTAGGAATAGCAGGTTTTGAAATTGGATTACACCATGTCAAATCGCAGCCGAATACTCAGGGATTTAATCCAGGACAACACATTGTCCAACGAAGGCCAGGCACTCAGGAATCTGATCAGTCTGGCAAACCTTCCGGAGAGCAAACGGAAATCCATCACTGCGTCCGCTGTCAAATTGATCAATCAAATCCGCGAAGATTCTGATCTCGGGCTGATGGAAGTGTTTCTGGCAGAATATGGCCTTTCCACCGAGGAAGGCATCGCATTGATGTGTTTGGCGGAAGCGCTTTTGCGCGTGCCGGATGCCGAAACCATTGATGCGTTGATTGAGGACAAGATTGCGCCGTCTGACTGGGGCAAGCATCTTGGGCACTCAAGTTCGTCTCTTGTAAACGCCTCCACCTGGGCGCTTCTTCTTACAGGCAAGGTTTTGGCAGATGATGATGAAAGTATGCTTGGGAGCCTGCGGTCGGTCGTCAAGCGTATGGGTGAGCCGGTAATTCGCACTGCGGTTGGTGGGGCAATGCGCGAAATGGGAAAGCAGTTTGTTCTTGGCCGTGACATTGATGAGGCGATGAGCGAAGCAGAGGCGTTTGAGGAAAAAGGATTTACCTATTCCTATGACATGTTGGGAGAGGCAGCGCGAACTGAACGGGATGCGAAGCGCTATCATATTTCGTACTCACAGGCGATTGGCGCATTGGCTAAAGCCTGCAAGTCACAGAATATTCGCGAAAATCCGGGCATCTCTGTCAAACTTTCAGCCCTCCATCCGCGATATGAATTTCAGCAATATGACCGCGTGATGGACGAGCTTGTTCCCCGCACACGGTCGTTGGCGCTCCTGGCGAAATCGGCCGGAATGGGGTTCAATATTGATGCCGAGGAAGCTGACCGGCTTGATCTTTCCCTTGATGTAATTGAAGCGGTTCTTGGCGACCCATCGTTGAAGGGGTGGGACGGGTTTGGGGTCGTTGTGCAGAGCTACGGGTTGCGCGCTCCCCACGTTCTTGACTGGCTTTATGACCTTGCCGAGCGCCTTGATCGCAAGATTATGGTTCGTCTCGTAAAAGGTGCGTATTGGGATACGGAGATCAAACTCGCACAAGCGCTCGGCATAGAAAGCTTCCCGGTATTTTCGCGTAAACCTTCGACAGATGTTTCATATATCGCCAATGCCAAGAAGCTGCTTGGCATGACTGATCGGATTTATCCGCAATTTGCGACCCACAATGCGCATTCGGTTTGCAGTATTTTGGAGATGGCGAACGATCTGTCGTCGTTCGAATTTCAACGGCTTCACGGCATGGGCGAGAGCCTTCATCAAAACGTCATGTCCGCCCAGGGGACGCGTTGCCGGATCTATGCGCCGGTTGGCGCACATCGAGACTTGCTCGCATACCTTGTCCGGCGACTACTGGAAAACGGAGCCAACAGTTCATTCGTAAACCAGATTGTTGACAAGACCGTATCAGCAGATGAAATCGCCTCCGACCCGTTCGAAGCGGTAACTGCGTATCGCAATGACGCGGACAATCCAGCGCTTCGCAGGCCTGTTGAACTCTATGGAGAGGGTAGGGTCAATGCCAAGGGCTGGAATCTGGCGGACCGTAAAGACGTGAGGTCAATTGACGAAATGCGGGTTTCTTTCAAAAACGCAAAGTGGCAGGCCTTTCCGTTAATTGCAGGTGGCAAGGTGTCTCAAACGCAGACCCGGTTTGTGATTAATCCTGCAAACCCCGCAGACACGGTTGGAACCGTGGTTGAGGCAGATGAGACTTTGGTAGTGGGCGCGGTCAGCAATGCCAGAAGCTGGTCGGATGTTTCTGCAAGAGACCGTGCGGAAATTTTGGGCCGAGCCGCTGATCTTTTTGAGACCAACCATGGAGAGTTGTTTGCGCTTTTGACGCGCGAAGCTGGAAAGACGCTGCTTGATTGTGTGGGTGAATTGCGGGAGGCCGTTGACTTTTTACGGTATTACGCAACCGAAGCAATCCGCCTCAAGGGTAGCAGGGCACGCGGAATAATAGGGTGCATTTCGCCATGGAATTTCCCGTTGGCAATCTTCACCGGCCAGTTGTCAGCCGCGCTGGCGGCAGGAAATGCCGTCATTGCCAAACCAGCGGAATCGACATCGCTTATTGCATTTCGTGCAGTCGAGCTTCTTCATGAAGCGGGCGTTCCCAAGGAAGCGCTGCAACTTCTTCCGGGAAAAGGCAGTGTTGTTGGCGCTGCACTTTCTTCCCATCCCTTTGTATCCGGGATGTGCTTTACCGGTTCAACCGCAACTGCCCAGCATATCAACAGGGCAATGGCAAAACATCTTGATCCGGGTGCTCCCTTGATTGCAGAGACAGGTGGCCTCAATGCGATGATCGTTGATTCAACGGCGCTTCCGGAACAAGCGGTTCGCGACATTGTTGCTTCCGCATTTCAAAGCGCTGGCCAGCGTTGCTCAGCTTTGAGGGTTTTGTATCTGCAAGAAGACATTGAAGAGAATTTCCTTGAAATGCTGATTGGCGCAATGGATGAACTCAGTGTTGGAGATCCCTGGTTGCTCTCAACGGATATCGGTCCTGTCATCGATGAGTTGGCAAGGGCAAAGATACTGGCTCATATAGCAAGCGCTTCAAATGAAGGTCGATTGGCAAAGCAGCTTGGCATCCCGGACAGTGGGACATTTGTTCCGCCAACTCTTCTGCGAGTGAATTCAATTCTTGATCTTGAAGAGGAAATATTCGGCCCGGTCCTTCACGTAGCCTCGTTCAGGGCAGATGAAATTGACAAGGTGATTGATGATATCAACGCCACAGGCTACGGACTTACCTTTGGACTTCACACAAGGATTGATGACCGGGTTCAGTACGTAATCGACCGGGTGAAGGCTGGTAATGTGTATGTAAACCGAAACCAGATCGGGGCGATTGTCGGCTCTCAACCGTTTGGTGGTGAAGGTTTGTCCGGCACGGGCCCGAAAGCTGGCGGGCCTCATTATGTCGCGCGTTTTACACAGTCAAAGGAGCAAGAAAAATCTGCTGGCGTGCAACCAAAATCTGCACCTAATGCCTCCATAAAGAAAATCCAAAAAGCCATTACAGCAGCCCGCTCGAAATATCAGGAAACACAGCTTGGTACACTTGATTTGCCGGGTCCAACCGGAGAATCAAACCGCCTCACTACCGTTTCGCGGGGTGTAATCTTGTGTCTTGGGCCCGGTCGAGCATTTGCAGAAAAGCAGGCAAGTGCTGCCCGCAAACAGGGTTGTGAAGCGGTGCGTATCGCATCTGGCAAGTCGATGGATGTGGACGGATACCTCGATCCCGATGCCCTTGAAACACTGGAAGGTTTTGAAGGTGTTTGCTGGTCTGGTAAATTGGCACAATCAGGAGCTCTTCGTTCTGCACTTGCACGGCGAGAGGGTGCAATCGTGCCGCTCATAACGGATTTGACAGATGCAACAGGATTTCAAGTTGAGCGCCACGTCTGTGTCGACACTACTGCTTCCGGCGGTAATGCGGCGCTGCTTGCGGCACAATAGTCCTTTGGGCATCAGGTCTTGGTGCCAGAACACGCTCCCTGCAACTAAATGTGATTAACAAGTCGTTGGCCAGTTCTGTTTTTCTGCATATGCTTGAATGACCCCAACGGAGGAATTTTATGCAGAGCATTAGACAATCACTGAAAGCGCTGGCGATTTCGGGCTTTGCTTTGCTTTCCATGTTCACTTCGGCGCATGCTGCAGTGGAGGCGCAATCCGTGGAAATCAAAGGTGAGATCATTGATACGTGGTGCTATTTTTCCGGCGTCATGGGTGGAGAAGACGCAGTTATAGGGACGGCGCATCACACCTGTGCGCTTTGGTGTGCTGCGGGTGGTATCCCAATTGGTGTGTTAACCGAAGAAGGGGAAGTCTTCATGATCCTCAAATTTGAGGGCGAAGATCCGTTGAAGCAATCTGATACGATCATGGAAGTTCAATCCGATACAATTACCGCAAAGGGACTGCATTACGTTCGTGATGGTGTGAACTACCTGGTAGTTGAAAAGGTCGTGGCGAATGACGGGATTGTTTATCGAAATCACGAAGACTATGGCTCGGTACCTGCCTTTTCTTTTCCCAAGAAGAAATAGGAGTTTGGAGATGACAAGATTGGTCGAACTTCTGAAAGTCCTGCCGCTGGCAACTCTTGCTGCCATGACAGGTGGAAACGTATTTGCTGAGAGCAAATATTCTGAAGGCAGTAAAGCCAGGGAATATGGCTTTCAGGACGAAGAAAAGGCGAGTTTCTCTGGCAAGGTCGTAGATGTTCTTTGTGAGGTTGCAGGAAATTGTGTCGCCCAATGCGGTGGTGGAGCGCGCATATTGGGCATTGTTCGCGACGCTGACAACGCCCTTGTGATGGTTTTGAAGAATGGCCAATTTTCGTTCAATGGTCCGGTTGAGGATCTGGCTCCATACTGCAACCAGAAAGTGGATGTGGATGGCTTGCTGATTGCGGATCCGGAAGATTATGGCGCGAAATTTTATATGGTTCAGCTTATTCGCAAGTCAGGTGAAGCAGAATGGGGCAAAGCCAATAAGTGGACCGGTGCCTGGAAAAAGAAGAATCCGGAAGTTGCCAAAGGGAAAGGACCGTGGTTTCGGCGCGATCTGCGGGTTCTAAAGCAAATTGAGGCAACAGGCTATTTCGGACTTGGTCTTGAAGCGGACGAAAAATACCGGGCGGAAAACCGGTAAGATTTGGCGATAAGACATGTTGAGATTTAGATTTTGCAGCATCCTTTTAACCTCGCTGTTTTACATTTTGGCAAATTTTCAAGTGTATGCGCATGACGGGATAAAGCACGAGTCGCTGGACGAAGCGCTGACCCATCAGGAAAAAACCAACCCCAACACAGCCGGGTTTCCAAAAGTGAAGGGTGGAGATTTTAAACTCACAGATCACAATGGGAATGTACGTACCTCGAAAAGCCCACAAGGGCAGTATCAACTGATCTTCTTCGGTTATGCAAATTGCAAGGCGATTTGCTCTGTCGCACTTCCTCGCATGGCGGCCGCGGTTGACCTTCTTGCAGCAGATGATGTTCACGTTACTCCGCTCCTGATTACCGTTGATCCGGAACGCGATACGGTTGAGAATATGAAGGAAGCGGTTCGATACCATCATGACCGGATGATCGGGCTTACCGGGACAGAGTCAGAACTTCAGGTTGCCTATAATGCGTTTAATGTAGAAAAATCACTTGTTTATGAGCACCCGGATGAAGGCCCCATCTATGCCCACGGTTCCTTTATCTATCTGATTGGTCCAGACGGAGATTTCAAGACGCTTTTGCCGCCAATACTCGGGCCTGAGCGCATGACCGATGTGATCAAGGGTTATGTGGCTGGAAAGGAATCCTGAGTAACTCAACTTCGTGCCATTAACCGCCTGTTAAGCATAAATTACGCACAGTAAGACCCTGAATGTGATTCGCTGTTGGGTTTTCATCATGCTTGCAAAACAAAAATTAAGTCAGGAAGAAGCACCGGTTCCATCCGAGGCTGAAATTTTAAACCAGATCCTTTCGGGTCCTTCGGATGCTATTGAGATCGGGAATAGTCTTCCAGAACAAAAACGCGCCCATATAGCGCAATTTTGTTATAATCGCGTTCATATGCGTGAACTTGGTCTGCGTTTGGCAAGCACTTGCAGCATGGTCAGCCTCAAGAACGCTTTCGGTCGGGCAGCGGATGTTGTCTATAAGCAATCAAGGGACGTGGAGAATACTCTTTCAAAACTGAAAAACTCTCCGGGGAATCAGGTTCCCAAGCCGATCACCTTAAAAGACACGGCCATCGGCTAACCGTTCTCTCATCACATTATTTTGAAACCCTGCATCCTTTTTTGATTCAGGATTGCCCCAATTCAGCTTGTATTCATTTGCAATCTTTCAATCTACAGTTATTCAGCTGTGGAAGGGCGTATGACAACATTACCGGGTAACATTCCATTCAAGATCAGCACCTCTGATCCGGTTGCGGCAATCAGTGCTGTGTCGCGAATTGTGGTGGGTCAGTTGGGACAAACCCTGGATGGATGCATTGCTACGGAAAGCGGTGATTCTAAATATATCAACAGCGATGGTGGCTTGCAGCATCTGCACCGGATCAGGAGTGTTGTTGATGCCGTAATTGTTGGTGTCGGTTCTGTGAACGCGGATGATCCGCGCCTTACCGTGCGGCTTTGCGATGGAGTGCACCCAGCAAGGGTGGTGGTTGATCCGCGTGGTCGGGTTGATCCTTCATCCGTTCTGTTCAGGGATATGTGTGCGGATACAGTGATCGTTACATCTGATGAAATTGAACATCCGCTTCGTGACCGGGCAAGGCTAATCCAATTGCCAGTGGCGAATAACGCAATCGACCCACGTGCGATTGTTCGGGCACTTAATGATGCAGGATACAACCGTTTGCTAGTAGAGGGTGGTAATTGCACTTTGTCGCGTTTCATGGATGCACAATTGCTGGACAGGCTCCATCTGATTATGGCGCCGGTAATCATGGGTAGCGGCAAACCAGGTTTACAAATGACGCCCATTAACCGATTGCATGAAGCGCTAAGGCCGGAAGTCACGCTCTATCCGCTTGGTCAGGATATCCTGTTTGATTGCAATTTCAGATCGAAGTGATCAGCAGGGAACTGCCAAAAAATCCAAATGTCCGACTTCTACCGAGCTGATGTTGTGCAATATGGCCTGCTTTCGGAATGCCAGCCACTGATCAAACTTCCCGGTATTTTCCGGTTCGATTTCACACGCTGCTTTGTGCCAGCCTTCCATCAGCATGGTTTGAAAATTCTGGCGATTTCTGTGTGCTTTCCAATCCGATTTTTCCGAGACAATTTCATAACCAGATTGACGAAACAGGTTTAGCGCAATATCAGCCGCAGTTGGGCCTAAAGCCGGGCCAAACCCCTTATCAGTCAGTTGGTGTTTGTTGACGCATGCGACGACCAATTCATCCCAGTCATGGGCTGGAGAATTGACCGTGCGTCCGTCATAGGTAAGCGCCGCATAAAATGGAATTTTCCGACTTGTTACTTCTGTAACAAACTTCTCAAGCCAGGATTGCGATACCAAATCCAGAAAAGCGGATGTGGTAATCAAACTAACCGGCTCAGCAAATACCGGATCAAGCGAGCTAGCCAGATCGGCAGCGGAAAATGTCATTTTGCCGCCGTCAAACCCTTTTTTGGCACAGGCAAGCAAAGCGTCATCATGGTCGATCAGATGCCAAACAATTTCCTGATTGAGGAAGGGGCGCAATCCACGAAGCGTGGAACCGGTCCCACATCCGATGTCGGTAATGTTGAGTTTCTCATCATTAAGAAAATAGTGCGCCACTGCAGACAAAACCGCTTCACTTCGTGCGGCATGATCAACCGGCTCACGGACCTGCAGCCATTGGTTTGAAAACTCGCTCATTGTACGCCTCTTGAATTCAATACCCCTTTGAGGATATTAACAAATTCCACTGCCGATGAGTTCCAGTCGGGAAATTCGCCACGAGCCTGATTGGCAGCAGTCCGACATGCTTCCCGGATTTGCGGTTGATTTATCATCAAACGAATAGCGTCCTGCAATTCACCTGCATTGCCGGGTTCAACAAGCATTCCGCACCTGTTGGGCACGGTATCAGGAATTGCGCCACCGGTTGTTCCAATGACCGGGAGCCCGGCGACTATCGCCTCAGCGTAAGACATTCCATATCCTTCATAAGATGACGCAAGTACAAACACATGCGCCTGCTTGTAAAACTGTTCAAGTTCAGTACGCTTGACTGCTCCGTAAAAGGTAATTCGATCAGCGAGGTCCGCAGTGGTGATCAGCGCTTCAAGTTGATTGAACAAGTTTGGATCAAGTGCTACGGAGCCAACACAATCCAGTTGCCAATCAAGGTGTTTTAGTTCTGCCAACGCTTCGATAAGTATGCGGTGGCCTTTGCGTTCAATGATTGAACCAACGCATAGAAGATTGACTTTACCCGATTGTGCGGGGCTGGAAACGGGCATGCGTTCCACGCCGGGTAATACGGAGGATACTCGGTGGCCTGCAACTTGAAAGAGTTCTTGCACTGTTTTTTTTGTAGTCGGACTTGTGGTTACAATTGTGGCTGCATGTTGAAGTGACTGTGCTTCTGAGCTTTTCAATCTTTGCGCTTGCGTTTGAGTTAGGCCGTTCTCCAGACAAAGCGGGTGATGAACCAGCGCTATGACAGGTATTAGCTGAGAAAGGCCTGCAACAAATTCGGGGTGTGCGCCTCCTGCAAGTCCATCCACTACCGCAATATCAAAGGTTGCCAAATCGGTGAGCTGGTTCATTGCAGCCAATTTTTCAGTATCCGAGGGGAAGGGATAATTGCCTACAAGCTGCAGGAGTTCAACTTTGTAGCCGGAGGATTGCCATGCGCGAATGATCTCTTTGTCATAGCGATAACCGCCGGTAGGCAGGTTGATGTCGCCGGGAATAACGAAAAGAATTTTCATCAGCCAAGTGGTGCTTCATACCAGGCACGGGCAACGTGGCTTTCAGACAGGGTAACCCTGATTGCCCGGAGTTTATTTCCGGGCCTTCCCAACTCCCCTTTGCGGGCCGCGCCGGCAAGATGGTCCCAAATGTGTTTGGTCAGAAACTCGGTTGTTGTGTTTTCACCGGCAAACCGGGGCAGTTCATCGAGATTGGCATAGTTGATCGGATTTAGAGCCGCCGCCAACGCCTCACGGGCGGCGCCAATGTCAATCACCACATTGTTCTCATCAAGGGTTTGGGAAATGAAAGAAGCATCGACAACAAAAGTCGCCCCGTGCATTGCCTGGGCGGGGCCAAAAAACTCACCTTTGAATGAATGGGCGATCATGATGTGGTCGCGGACTTCTACTGCATGCACGATGTTATCTCCGTTTTATTTGCCCTGGTGTGAATGGCCGGTTCCGCAATCTGGACTATTGATAGCGCACCAATTGGCATAACCTATCTGAATTGAATACGGCTTCAAGATGGTCCGGCAGACATCGAAATTCAATCGGTTCTTCAAGCAAAATATCAAGTGCCGGGTCATCCAAAAGCAAAAGTGCATGATACAGGCGTTCAGAATAGCCGAGTTCTTTTCGGTGGGAGCGGGCAATCGTTCCGACCTGGCTTGATTGTATTGTCAGCCTCTTAACATGAAATGATCCACCCAAATTGAGGGATACGGTTGAATTACCGTACCAACTCATTTCCAGCACTTTGCCTTCAAACGCTGTGTTATCAATCGCTGTCTGGAGACCTGAAGCGGAGGCGCTGGTATGAAAAATCGTTTCAAATTCACAAGCTGCACCCAATTCCAGATCTTCCGGTAAGAGAAACTGGAATCCTAACGCCTCAACCGGTTTCCGTTTACTCGGATTGATATCGATGATCGTTGGCTGCAAGCCTTTAAGGCGATTTAAAGCTACGGCAGTGAGCAGGCCTACAACGCCTGCACCAATGACAGCGCAGCGGGTCTTTGTTTCCATCTCTGCATCCCAGACCGCATTGATTGCAGTTTCCATGTTGGCCGCCAAAACAGCGTGCTTGGGCGTCACTGTCTCCGGAAGCTTGACGCATGCTTCTGCCTTTATGGCGAAGATGTCTTGATGCGGGTGCAGAACAAAGACAGCGTCGCCTATACTAAGATCAGATACCTTGGTGCCTTTTTCCAGAACTTCCGCAACACAGGCGTATCCATAACTTACCGGAAAATCAAAATTGCCGACCATGTAGGGGCAGCGCATTCTTGGCCATTCGCTCTTAAGCACCTTGCCGTGAAAAACCAGGCTTTCAGTTCCCTTGCTGATGCCACTGTAAAGAGTTTTTAGGATTACTTGCTCCTTTGATGGAGCGCCAACCGCAACCTCTTCCAACACTGCTTCCCCAGGTGCCGGGTATTTGAGCCTCTTTGCTCGCGGTTTGGTAACATTTATGTGTTTAAATTGTTCAGTCACAATTCAGATTACTTCCGATATAGCTAGGTTCGGGTTTTGACTTATTTACGCCAAAGATGGCTGTGAAAGAAGTCCGACTTGATCACAAGTTCCCGAGTTTAGGAAGTAAATGGATGACAACAGCAACGCGTAGACGGATCTTTGCTTCCCTCGTGGTCGGTACAATGGCTTTGCTCGCCTTGCTTATGGCATACACACTTTCTTTTCGCGGATACACCTTTGCTGATCTGGTGCTGGGTGCTTGTTTCATGATTACGCTTCCGTGGACAGTTATCGGGTTCTGGAATGCGGTTATTGGCTTGATTTTGTTGCGGACCAAAGAAAATCCGGCAATTCATGTTTTTCCAACCCTTGGTACACTTGACGGAAATGAGGCAATTACCGCTTCAACTGCGATTGCCATGTGCATCCGGAATGAAGAACCCAAACAGGTTGTACGAAACCTTGATTCAATTATTGCACGCCTTGTTTCTTCCGGTGCGTCTGACAAGTTTACCCTTTATATATTGAGTGACAGCTCTGAAGATGATGTGATTTCCTCTGAAGAACTTGCGATCGCGCAGCTTCGCCGGGATTGGCAGGAGAAGTTTGAAATCGTCTATCGCCGACGCGACGACAATCCTGGTTTTAAAGCAGGTAACATTCGGGATTTTTGTGAACGCTGGGGCCACAAGCACGACTTCATGCTGACGCTTGATGCAGACAGCGTGATGTCTGCATCTGCGGTTCTGCGTATGGTGCGGGTTATGCAAAAAGATGCCAAACTGGGTATCTTGCAAAGCCTCGTTGTCGGTCTGCCCTCAGATAGCGGGTTTACCCGTGTTTTCCAGTTTGGAATGCGGCAGGGTATGAAGTCCTATACAATCGGTGGTGCATGGTGGCAGGCTGACTGCGGCCCTTACTGGGGGCACAATGCGCTGATCCGTCTTGAGCCGTTTATTGAACACTGCCATCTGCCAAAGCTACCTGGTTCCGGTCCGTTATCCGGATGGATATTGAGCCATGATCAGGTTGAAGCAGTGTATATGCGCAAAGCAGGATTTGAGTGTCGTGTGCTTGCTGATGAAAGCGGATCTTACGAGGAAAACCCGCCACATATTCTTGAGTTTATCCGTAGGGATTTGCGCTGGTGCCATGGAAACATGCAATATTTCAAATTGCTTCTGGAACCGGGCCTTTTGCCAACAAGCCGGGTTCAACTGGTGCTCGCTATCTTAATGTTTGTTAGTGCGCCCGCATGGATGCTGTTTGTCTGCGTTGCTACATTGACAATTGTTCTTGGTCAGTTTGCTCCGAAGTTACCGCCTCAGGCGTTTGCTGATTTGTCTACATCGAATTCGGGATACATACTGTTTGCGATCGTAATGACGATGATTTTTGCCCCAAAGATTGCTTCATTTGTGGATGTGTTGCTGACCCCGTCACTCAGAAAACAGTATGGTGGTCTTGGTCCGGTAGTGTTCAGCACGGCTACCGAGACGGTATTTTCAATGATGCTAGCGCCGATCATGGCAATTGCCAATACAATATTCCTGTTCAGGCTCTTTGTTTTACGCCAGGGAAAAGGCTGGACAGCCCAATCGCGCAGCGTTCAGTCGTTGCCAACGGCAACTGTGTTGAAGCATTTGTGGCCGCAAATGCTTTTTGGAAGTGTTGGGTTTTGCCTGATTTTTGCAGGCGGCTTTCATACCGCATTTGGTTTGCTGATTTGCCTGCCGGTTTTTGTTGGTCCGCTGCTGGCAATTCCATTGGGTGTTTCAAGTTCATTGCCTATTTTTGGCCAACTTTCCGCAAGATGGCAGGTCTGGCAAATCCCAGAGGAGGAAACTCCACCTGTGATTATTCGCGCACTTAATCTTCCGGTTCTTGATTTTCGTGGGAAAGTTGCAAAATCCGGTGAAAAATATCTGCCGCTTAGCCGCGAGGACTTGCTTTCGATTGATGTGGAACTGGAAAATCAGAGCGGCGCCCTTCCCCATCCAGTGCGAATTGCTGCTTGAGAATTGTCCAATAAGGACTACATTCTTTTGAGGTTTACTTCTTAGCTGATCGGGAGGCTGGGTCCCATCTCCATTATTCCAATCTTGTTGAGTGGCGGTTCTGGAACGAGGCTTTGGCCTTTCTCCCGACAGGACCGCCCAAAGCAATTTCTGAGCCTCAACAATGATTTGAGCTTTTTTCAATCTACCATGCTTCGTTGTGACGGGCCGTTGTTTGACGGTCGTGCAATTGTGGTTGCAGCGAGTGACCATCGTTTTCTCGTAGCCGAACATATCTCCGAGATAGGTCGCGAAGCTGACATTCTGCTGGAGCCGGTCGCAAGGAACTCTTGCGCTGCAATTATCGCGGGTTGTTTGCAGGCGATCAGCCGCGATCCGGAGGCTGTTGTCGTAGTGCTCGCGGTTGATCATCAGGTCAATGATCAATCAGGATTTGTTGAAACAATAGAAAATGCAGTTTTTGCGGCGGAGCATTGCCTACTTGTTACGTTTGGCATCGAACCTTCTCATCCAGCGACCGGTTGTGGTTATATCCAGACTGTGCAGGATGAGGTTCAAGAATATGGCGGGGCTTTTCCGGTCAGCCGGTTTATCGAAAAACCGGATAAGTCGACAGCTGAAAGTTATTTAGAAGACGGGTATTTCTGGAACAGCGGGAACTTCATGTTCAAAGCTTCAGCACTTCTTGAAGAAGCCAAAATGCTCGCTCCTGATATCTATGAACGCGTTGATGCAGCATTTGAAAACCGGGTCCAAGACCTGGATTTTATCAGGCTCGAAGAAAATGCATTTCAACGTTCCCCTGCGATATCGATTGATTATGCCATTATGGAGAAGACCCAGAAGGCCGTTATGGTACCTGCTCTGCATGATTGGTCAGATATCGGTACCTGGCAATCCGTTTGGAAGAGCCTCCCCAAAAGTGAAGATGAAAATGCCGTGTTCGGGGATGCGGTTGTGCTCGATGGTACCCGTAATCTGGTCCACTCGCCAGGAAAATTAACAACCCTTGTCGGGGTTGATAATTTGGTGGTTGTGACCACGGCGGACGCGGTTTTGGTCGCCCGGCAGGACAGGGGAGAAGACATAAAACACCTGGTTGAAACTCTCGAAAAATCAGACCGCAGTGAAGCTACTGCCGCACGCATGGTGTACCGTCCCTGGGGTAACTATGATGTGCTCGATACGGGTGAAGGATACAAGGTAAAGCGAATTGAGATAAAATCTGGCGGCGTTCTTTCTCTTCAGCTGCATCAGCACAGAGCTGAGCATTGGGTGCTTGTAAGCGGTGAATTGGAGGTAACGCTCGCAGAGAATGTGAAAGTGCTAAAACCCAATCAGTCCGTTTACATTGATCGCGCGGTTGTTCACCGGCTCGCCAATCGCGGAACAGATATAGCGGTTTTAATAGAGGTGCAAACAGGAAACTATTTGGGCGAAGATGATATTGAGCGCCTGGAAGACCAATATAACAGGTTGAACAAATCCTGATCTATCAGACGGGAATGGTATGTTTTATCATCTCGGCTGCAAAGGCCACCTTTTGAGGGGTGAATACGGTGTTATACCAACGGCCATTAGGGCTTAACTACGGCTCACCATTGGCAAACCAGGAGCAATTTCCTGTGCCGCAGAGCCTTGAGGTTTCATTGATGCTTCGCGTTCGCGCTGCAATTTTTCGGCTTCATGAGATTTTTCGCGAAGTGCTTTGCGATGCCGGCCTTGTGACATCCATACGAGAAAACCGCCGAGCAATATTCCAACGAGGAAAATTACAAAGAGAAAAACAAAAAGCGGCAACTCCACAGAAAGGGCCGGGCTTAATGAGTTGAGCGGGTCAAGGCTGAAACGAACGGGTTGCCGGTTGGCAACGGAAAGGAGGATCAGGACAATCGCCAACGGCAAAAGAAATATATAGTTGAAAAATTTACGCATTATACGCCTCCATATGTGTTGGACCGCAAAACCTGGTTCCCCAGAAACTTCCTACCTGTTCAACCGTACCCTAAGTTCTTTGCCAGTTTTGAAAAACGGAACCCACTTTTCTTCAACAGAAACCCTGGAGCCTGTTTTCGGGTTTCTCGCTATGCGTGCGGGGCGATGCTTGACCGAAAAAGCACCAAATCCTCTCAATTCCACCCGGTTTCCATCCGACAGGGTATCGGTGATTTCATCAAGAATGGCGTTCACAACACTTTCGACATCCCGGTAGTAAAGATGCGGATTCTTGTCCGCAATTACCTGAACAAGCTCAGATTTAATCATCAAGGTCTCCAATCGCGCCGAATTAACGCATTATTCCAGAAAAATTGTGCCTAAGGCAAGAAAGAATTTTCTAAATACTTCTACAGGTGACGAACAATCGCCAAATCAGCGCCCGCCCTGCCATTGTGACACCAGCCCCTCAAGCGGAAGCCTTTCTTGGATTGCGTCCTTCAAATGCAATGCTTGTGTGGGGGTTAAATCAAGCCCAAAAGCCTCTGCAATGCGTTGAAGTCCGGTTAGTGTGCCGAAGAGCGTATCGCCCGGGCGTACGGGTTTGTACGCCACAATTTCCAGGTCTTCACTCAATTCTTTTTCGGTCTTGAGCCAGTTAAGCGCTGTCTCTTCGCCACCTATCGCATCGATCAGCCCGTTGGCCAGACCCTGGTTTCCGGTAAATATGCTTCCATCGGCAAGGTTCAGCACCTGGGTACGGGTGAGGTCCCGGCGTTCGGTAACAATGTCAACAAACCAATGATAGGAATCTTGAATGAGGCGGTCGATCATGGCAACGGCTTCGTCACTCGCGGGATTGAACGGGCTTGGTTCAGCCTTGAGGGGAGAAGATTTCACCGCTTTCACCTTTACCCCGATTTTATCGAGCAGTTCGGACGCGTCAGCATATTGGAACAGGACACCAATTGAACCAACAATTGAAGAGCGTCGAGCGACAATGTGGTCGCTTGCACTGGCGATCATGTAGCCAGCGGATGCGGCGAGCGTGCCAACGGATGTTACCACGGGCTTAGCTTCCGAGAGCGATCTGACGCCTTCGAACATTGCTTCTCCACCCACGGTAGAACCGCCGGGCGACGAAAGGCTCAAGATGACGCCCTTGACCTTTTTTTCTTCTTTCAGGGTCTCCAGCAATTTCAGCATTGGCCCGTCATTCGTGATGACGCCAGTGATCTCGACTTTTGCAATATGGGCTTTGCCGGTTTTTGACAGAAGCAGGTCGCGTGCGCCAAACAGGATCATGCCGATCAAGGCAATTGCCAGGATTGCGAAACTCAATATACGCCAGAAGCTTATCTTCTTGCGCAATCTGCGGCGGTCTATGATGTCATCTGCTGTTGTTGCAACCATGATACGAGCCTCTCGATTGTGCCTTGGATATATGGTTTGTGGCACAGGATGCAATGGAAAAATTGATGGTTTATCGGTGTTCTTTCCGATTTGGTTTCATGTGCCGCAATAGGTGATGTGCGGCCCGAAGTCTGATGGCGCACTGGTTTCATAGGCTTCCATTCCGGGCTTGGTGTCAAAAGGATGTTTGAGCAATTCAAGAAATTCTTCAAAGGGACGAAGATCATTTTCGTCGACTGCTTTTTGCAGGACGTGTTCAACCTGGTGATTGCGGGGCACATATACCGGATTGGCCGCATTCATCCTTGCAACGGACCCCGACAAACTTTGATGTTCTTCCTTGAGGCGTGCCCGCCATTTCCTCAGCCAGGCCAGAATGTCTTCTTGTCCATCAAACAATTCAAGAAACTGCCGGTCGTCTTTTTCAACTGCAAGGGAGAGCATTCTGAATGTTTGGGTAAAATCAGCTTTACCTTTTTCCATCACCGACAATAAGTCATTGACCAGCTCTGCGTCTTCGTTTCGCGCTTTTTCAAGGCCCAGTTTTGGGCGCATGATGTTTTGCCATTGGGTTTCATAAATCTCGGAAGCGCTTTCGATGTGGCCGGTGGCGATGCGGACGGCTTGGTCACGATCCCCCGGATCAAACAGTACCAGCAGAGATTCCGCCAGCCTCGCCAAATTCCACTGCGCAATGATCGGTTGCATATTGTAGGCATATCTTCCGTTGTCATCGATTGAACTGAAAACGGTATCGGGATGATAGGTGTCCATGAAGGCGCACGGCCCATAGTCAATCGTTTCACCGGATATGGTCATGTTATCTGTGTTCATGACGCCATGAATAAATCCAACGCTCATCCACCGGGCAATCAACCCGGCCTGATGTGTGATTACATGATCCAGAAATGCCAGATATTTGTCGACTTTGCCCTCGAGGTTAGGAGCGTGTCTGCTGATTGCATAATCCGCGAGTTTTCTGACCTGACCAGTTTGACCACGAGCAGCAAAGAACTGAAAAGTTCCGACCCGCAAGTGACTGGATGCAACACGGGTCAAAATTGCACCGGGTAATGGTTTTTCACGGAAAACTTCGTCGCCAGTTGCAACAACGGCAAGTGACCGGGTCGTCGGAATACCAAGCGCGTGCATGGCTTCACTGAAGAGATGCTCCCGCAAAACCGGGCCGAGTGCCGCTTTGCCATCTCCGTTTCTGGAAAAGGGAGTGCGGCCTGAACCTTTTAGCTGAATATCCCGTCGGCGACCGGTTTCATCGACAATTTCTCCCAGCAACAATGCACGACCATCCCCGAGACTTGGGGAGAAGCCGCCAAATTGATGTCCGGCATAGGCCTGCGCCAGGGGATGGGCACCTGAGGGCACTAGATTGCCAGCGAAGATTTCTACGCCTTCCTTTGACTTGAGCATCTCAGGATCAAGGTTCAGCTCTTTCGCCAAATTGAGGTTGAGTGCGACAAGTTTTGGAGAGGGTGCTTTTTCTGCATCAATGTCTGCAAAAAAGCCTTCCATCTCACGGGCAAAACTGTTGTCAAACCCAAAAATCTGAGAATTATTGTTCACCAATATGCCTTATACTATCGGCCAATAGGATTGACCCTTTTTATGAAACAAAAAGGGTGCGTGACGTCATTACAGACCAATATAGTTCCGGTTCTTCTTCTTTTCAAAGGGGCATCTGATAAATGCCCTCTTGCCAATGTATCGGGTAAGTTTTGTACCACTGTCTTGACAGGCGGTGCTATTCGTTCGATCTCAAACGGGAAACCCGGGGAACTCTGACATGAACGAAGCTTTCATTTGCGACTACATCAGAACTCCGATCGGACGATTTGGTGGAGCTTTGTCCAAAGTCCGCGCGGATGATCTTGCGGCGATACCGTTAAGAGCATTGCAGGAACGAAACCAGAATGTTGATTGGCGGGCATTGGATGATGTCATTATGGGATGCGCCAATCAGGCGGGCGAAGATAATCGAAATGTAGGACGAATGGCGGTACTCTTGTCCGGAATGCCAATCGATGTTCCTGCAAACACAATCAATCGTCTTTGTGGATCCGGCATGAATGCGGTTATTGATGCGGCGCGCGCAATAAAGTCCGGCGAAGCGGAGTTGGTTGTTGCAGGCGGGGTTGAAAGCATGTCACGGGCGCCCTTTGTGATGCCAAAAGCTGAGACCGCATATTCACGCAATGCGGAAGTTTATGACACAACAATCGGCTGGCGGTTTGTTAATCCACTACTGAAGAAACAATATGGTATCGATTCCATGCCGGAAACCGCAGAAAATGTAGCTGAAGAGTATTCTGTTTCCCGCGAAGCACAGGACGTATTTGCTCTTCGAAGCCAGGAAAAGGCAGCCGTGGCACAATCCAATGGTCGTCTGGCAAAGGAAATCACACCGGTCTCGGTGCCACAGCGCAAGGGAGAACCGCAAATCATTGAGGTGGATGAGCACCCGCGAGCGACAAGTCTTGAGAAACTTGAGAGCCTGCCAACCCCTTTTCGCGACGGGGGCACTGTCACTGCCGGAAATGCATCGGGTGTAAATGATGGCGCCGCCGCGCTGATCATCGCAAATGAAGAAGCTGCCCGGCGTCACGGGTTAACACCGATTGCCCGTATTCTTGGCGGTGCATCTGCGGGTGTGGAACCACGTATCATGGGTATGGGTCCGGCTCCTGCCACCGGGAAATTATGCGTGCGACTTGGGTTGAAGCCCGAAAATTTTGATGTGATCGAACTCAATGAAGCGTTCGCTGCGCAAGGCATCGCGGTTCTGCGCGACCTTGATATTGACGAGGCTGCCGATCACGTCAATCCAAATGGCGGTGCGATCGCGCTGGGGCATCCGCTGGGTATGTCCGGGGCACGGATCACTGGCACAGCAGCATTGGAAATGAAAGAGCGTGGTGGCAAACTGGCACTTGCGACCATGTGTATTGGCGTGGGACAGGGTATCGCGATTGCGCTTGAGACGGTGTAATATCAACGGTCAAAAGAATCAATCCTAAGGGCCGTTGGTATAAAACCGGAAGCAGCCGTGCCGGGAACAAAACTGGAAGTCGTGATCATGGGCAAAGAGCGGGAAGCCCGTGTGCTGGGTGAACCGGCCTATGACCCGGAAAGCCTGCTGCCCAGAACAGATGCGTGAAGGGAATCGAAATGTCTGATATTCCATCAATAATGAGAGCAATTGTCCTTACCGGCCATGGCGGAATGGACAAGCTGGAATATCACGAGGATTGGCCGACACCGGAACCTGCCAGTGGTGAGGTGCTGGTCAGGATTCACGCCTGCGGGATGAACAATACCGACGTCAATACCCGCTCTGGCTGGTATTCCAAAGATGTCACAGAAGGGACAACCGGAGGTGCCTATTACGGTGTTGATGATGACGCGGACGGCGGCTGGAATGGCGGTATCAGGTTTCCGCTTATCCAGGGCGGGGACGTTGCGGGAACTGTGGTAGCAGCAGGTCTGGATGTAAAGGCCGACCTGATCGGCAAAAGGTGTCTGGTTGATACAATCCTGCGGGATTGGAACGATCCGATGAACTACTGCAAATGCGATTATCTGGGATCAGCAGTCAATGGCGGTTATGCGGATTTCATGGCTATTGATCACCGTAACATCCACCCGGTTGAGAGCGACTGGAGTGATGGGGAACTGGCGACTATAGCGATTGCTTATTCTACCGCTGAAAACATGTTGGTGCGGGCTGGAGTGGGCGAGAATGATACGGTTTTAATCCCCGGCGCGTCGGGGGGAGTGGGTTCCGCATTGATCCAGCTTGCCAAACGACGCGGTGCAAAAACCATTGCGATGGCTTCGCAGGCAAAACATGCCGAAGTCGCCAAACTTTCGCCGACCGCAATTCTGCCACGACAGGTCGATGATTTGCCAGCAGCACTGAAAGCGGAAATTGGAAGTGAAACGGTAAGTGTTGTGGCTGATATTGTGGGCGGAGCGCAATTTCCAACTTTGCTGGAGGTCATCCAAAGGGGTGGGCGTTATACCTGTTCCGGCGCCATCGCAGGTCCAATCGTCGATCTTGATTTGCGAACCATGTATCTCAACGATCTCACATTCTTCGGCAACACGATTTTTCAACCCGATGTCTTTCCTAACCTGATCCGCTACATTGAGAACAACGAGATCAAACCGATGCTGGCGGCGAGCTTTCCACTGAAAGAGTTTCATACTGCTCAACAAGCATTCATCGACAAAAAGCACACCGGCAACATAGTGGTGACCCTATAATGAGTAGAGAACTGTTTGAAGAAGCCCTAAATCAGATAAAGTCTGCCTATGAGGCTGAGCCCGCGATGACGGCCTTTCATCCATTTCCTGAAGACAGTGAACTTTCCTGGAACCCGATGGATCCGCATTACATCAATCCGGCGGCACTGTTTGCGGAAGATCAAAGCCTGGAAACGGAGAATTTTTCATCGGTTCGCGATGCCCTGCTTGCGGTAAAGGATGTGGCAACCTGGCGGGAAACCTACAAGGACACAAATATCGGCGATGATTTTCTCAACCGGTTCGGTTGCTACGAGTTGTTTGGTTGGGAAGGGCATTTTCACTGCCAGTCAACTCGCGGTTTCATCGTTTATTCGCCGGAAGGACTTTATTATCCCTGGCATCATCACCCGGCGGAAGAAATTTACATGGTCCTTGCGGGTGAGGCAGAATTTGCGACCGAAGGCAATTCGCCGAAAATGCTGAAACCGGGCGACACGGTATTTCACGCAGAAAACCAACCGCACAACATGCAGACCCGAAACAATGGCGTTCTTGCGTGGGTGCAATGGCGCGGCGAAATGAGCATTGCTCCGGTTCTGACCGATCGGTTGAATGGTGAGCAGACGGAATGAAGATTTCGGAAATCCATATCCTCCAGCATGATCTTGCGGTGAGGAACGGTTCTTTTGGTTTTGGCCGCGGTGCAATTAGTTCATGGTCAAACGATGCCAATTAACGGCGGGATGCTTATCTTATGGTTTCACTGACCACTGCAGAATTTGACGCACCAATCAAGGATGGTGGTGTGACTGCACCAGATGTTCCGGGGCTTGCGATCGCACCTGATATGGATGTACTTGGCAATCCGGTAGCGATTTATGGAGAGTGATATGAAAAGAACGGCCGCAATAGCGACGCAGCTAATCAATGACGAGCAGGTTTGCGTAACGCGATTTGATTTTGTTCCGGGTGCGGAAACGGGCTGGCATGAACACAGACATGATTATGTCATTACCACCCTTACGGATTGTTCGATGCAGCTGGAAGAGCCGGGTGGCGAGACCCGCAAAGTGTTGGTGGAAGCAGGAACGGTCTACAAGCGGGAAAAAGGTGTTAAACACAATGTAATCAATGGCGGAACCGCGGCGATGTCCTTTGTGGAAGTTGAGTTGAAATGAAGATATCCGCGATCTTTGATTACCAACTTGATTTGCCGTTGACCAAACCTTACCGCCTTTCTGGGGTCGGTTGATCCGGTTTCGGGGCAAGGTGCACGTAATGTGAACGGGCTTGGCGTTCCTCCAAATCTGCCCGGGCTGGGGGTTGAACCTGCCGGGAGAACCGGACACGGTCTACAAATAGATGGAAATCACACGCATCACCTTATGGCCGTTGGTATAATAGGGCCAGAATTGCCAAGACTGCTTTTCAAAGCGGTACTCGCCAGTTTCAAGCCAAGCTTGGCGCAGACGGTGACTGGCAGAAAGCGGCTGAAGCGCTTCAGAGCTGATTGACCGGAATTTTCAGATAGGTTTGACCATCGTCTTCTGCCGGTGGCATTTCACCTGCCCGCATGTTGACCTGAACAGAGGGAACAATCAGCTTGGGCATTGAAAGTTGGGCATCGCGTTCGGTGCGAAATTTCACGAATTCTTCCATGCTGATACCATCATGTACATGCACATTTGCGGCCCTTTGCTCGGCAACGGTTGTTTCCCATTTGAATTCATCACGCCCGGGCGCCTTGTAGTCATGACACATGAAAAGCCTGGTTTCCGGCTTGAGTTGAAGAATTTTCCAGATCGAGCGGTATAGTTCCTCTGCACTACCGCCTGGAAAATCAGTTCTTGCTGTCCCAAAATCCGGCATGAATATTGTATCGCCGACAAATGCCGCGTCTCCGACCAGGAAGGTCGTGCAGGCGGGTGTATGACCAGGTGTGTGTATGCACCGGGCTGTTAGTGCGCCGATGTTGAAAATGTCGCCATCGCTAAACAAGGCATCAAACTGGCTACCGTCCATTTGGAATTCCGTACCGGCGTTAAAAATTTTGCCAAAGATTTTCTGCACTTCAGTGATCTGTGCGCCAATGCCGATTTTGGCATCGGTTTTCTCTTTCAAATAAGGAGCAGCAGAAAGATGGTCAGCATGGACGTGTGTCTCAAGAATCCATTCGACGGTCAGTTCCTGTTCCTCTACTTTTTTCAGGAGCCTGTCAGCCTGTTCAAACTCCGTGCGACCGGAACTCATATCAAAGTCGAGAACGCTATCCACCAAAGCGCATGAACCGGATGTAGGGTCCTTAACGATGTAGCTGATCGTATTGGTTTTTTTATCAAAGTAACCAGTTACTTCCGGCGTAATGTTGCGAGTCATTCGTGTTCTCCAGTATTTCTGCATTGGAGTATGCCATGCTTCAATATAGTCAATATGGAGAACAAAATCATCTGTATTGAGAGGTTCGCGAAAATTTATTCACATCGTTAGAATGGTTGCACACCTATTCTATGATGGCATCGACGGAGGCGATCACCGGAGCGCTTACTGCCATTGCGGTGACAAATCCGGCTTTCTTGCCGGGTTTTAGAGCAGGAACTTTGGAAGCGTGATACCAGCGGGCCAGTTCTGTGCCATTTGCTTTTCTCAAGACAATGGCAATCCGGTTGACTGGTTCAGTGCGCTCTCCTCTGTTTTCCAACATTCCTTGCACCTTTACGACCTTGCTGCCGCCCGGGCGAATAATTTCCTCAAATGCAACGCTTTCCACATGCAGGCCTTTGTGACCTTCCCGATTTGTCATGAAGTCAAAAGAGTAAAGCGTTGCAATCACTCCGATCCCTAAAATTGCCGCGATGCAGGCTACAATTGGCATCGCAAACCAGGGTTTGCTGGGCGATTGGGTAAAGGTTGTTTCTGCTTCGGGATAGGTAATTTGGTTGTCCGGTTCATGTTCAGGCGGAGTTTTTGAGTGATAATCAAGTTTTGCGGCAGGGGAAAACAACAGCGCAGGTTTTTCTCCGGCGATTTCTTCAAGCGCTAGAACATTTCCGTATTCTTTCCAGCTGTTGCCGCATGCAAGACAATGGGTTTCATTGCCTGTGCTTACCGGCTTGCCCGGCACGCCTCGTTCATACTCGCACGCAGGACATGTATTTTTGGAAATTTCTTTCACCTGATCCTCTGTCATAAAAACAACCGGTTAATCATGCACGCTGTGCATTTGTTGATTGTGATGAATCTGTTAAGGCAAAGAGCTTAAAGTCTTATTAACCATAAGTGCGGTTCGTTTGGCCCAGGGTGGAGCGCCTTGATTAAATTTGAGAATGTTGGATTGAGATATGGCCTTGGACGTGAAGTTCTGAGCGATCTGAATTTTCAGGTAGCTGCAAATTCATTCCAGTTCCTGACAGGCCCGTCTGGAGCCGGAAAAACAAGCCTTTTGCGGTTGATGCTTTTGTCGTTAAAGCCGACGCGAGGATTGGTGCATGTATTTGGGCGCGAAGCGTCCAGCCTGCAACCTGCACAGATGCCGGTTGTCCGGCGCAAGATCGGCGTCGTGTTCCAGGATTTTCGTTTGCTTAATCATCTGACCACCTATGAAAATGTGGCTCTTCCTCTGCAAGTAAGCGGGAAAATAGAAGCGAGCTATCGTAAGGATGTTACCGATCTCCTCGATTGGGTAGGGCTTGGCGACCGGATGCATGTATTGCCTCCGGTTTTATCCGGCGGTGAAAAACAAAGAGCAGCAATTGCACGCGCGCTTATTGATCAACCCGATGTGTTGTTGGCAGATGAGCCAACCGGCAATGTTGACCCGCCGTTGGCACGCCGTCTTCTACGTCTCTTCATAGAACTTCATCGTTCAGGAACCTCTGTTGTTATTGCAACCCATGACCTCACACTGATGGATCAGTTTGATGCGCGCCGACTTGTCCTCAATGCGGGGAGGCTCCAGATCTATGATTGATAAAGTGCCGCCGATACCTAAACGCGAAGCCAAGGGTGGAAAACCTGTTGTGAGCAGCACACCCAAGCAAATACTTCGCAGTGGGCGAAATATCGTGCCAAGAGAATCAATTGCCGGTACCGCGCTAATATTCGTGATCGCCATTATGGCTTTTCTCGCCTGTTTTACCCTGGGCGCAGTTTCGATGGTCAACAGTAGTGCCAGTCAATGGCAAAGTGATATTTCCCAGGAAGTTACAATTCAGATCCGCCCGGCCGATGATCGTCAAATGGATGATGCTATTCGCGCTGCCAGCAAAATAGCGCTCGAGTATGAGGGAGTTACAAAAGTTACGGCGCTGAATGATGCCGCAACGGCCAGATTACTGGAGCCCTGGCTCGGTTCCGGTCTGCAACTTGATGAACTCCCTGTCCCAAGCCTGCTCACCGTTTCACTTGCTGATGGGGCAAAACCCGACTTTGCCGCCATACGTTCGCGGCTTGAACAGGAAGTCCCCGGTGCAAGCCTTGATGATCATCGTGCATGGGTGGATCGGCTGACAACGATGGCGGTTACAATGGTTGCAATCGGCGCGAGTGTGTTTCTTCTGATGATGGCTGCTACGGTTACAACGGTGATTTTTGCAACCAGAGGTGCCATGGCCGGAAACCGTGATGTGGTTGAAGTGTTGCATTTTGTTGGAGCCGATGGACGGTTTGTTTCCAGACAATTCCAGAAACATTTTCTCGCGCTGGGTCTCAAGGGAGCTTTGATCGGTGGCGTGGCGGCAATTGGTTTGTTTTTCGCACTTGGTCTATGGTCATCATTTAGTATCGCAACTCCGGAAGGAGACCAGATCAGCGCTTTGTTTGGAACGTTTTCACCGGGTTTGTTGGGGTATGGAGGAATGTTGGGTGTTGTGGCGCTGGTTGCATTGCTTACTGCCATGACGTCACGCTGGACGGTTCTTCGACAGATACAAATCCTGCAGGATTACAACAGGATCGGGTAAGACTGTTTCATGATGCTTTTACGCTCCATACTCTTTGTGGTGTTGTTCAATCTCAGCACATTTTTGCAGATGATTTTCTGGTTGCCGGTATTCTTCTTTCTTCCACGGTCTGATGGTTGGAAAGTGGTCAAATCCTGGGGGTGGAATTCGCTCTGGATGCAACATTTGTTGATTGGAAACAGATTTGAGTTTCGCGGAACCCAGCATATACCCGAGGAAGGCGGATGGATTTTTGCGGCAAAACACCAGTCGACCTGGGAAACCTATACGATGCTGCTCTTCATGATAGACCCCAGCTACATCGTCAAACGGGAATTGATGCTGATTCCGTTTTTTGGCTGGTTTGCTGGAAAAATGGATGTGATTTCAGTCAATCGCGGCAAGCGTAATGAGGCCTTGCGGTCGATGACTGCCGAAGCAGGCAGGCAATATCATCAAGGAAGGCAGATCACGATCTACCCGGAAGGTACGAGAAAGCGTGCTTACGATCCGCCGACTTACAAATTTGGGATCACCCATATGTATTCAAGCATCAATGCCAAGGTAATTCCGGTTGCACTCAATTCTGGCGTCTTCTGGCCTCGTAACAGTTTCCGACTTTATAAGGGCACGATTGTCATGGAGTTCCTGCCAGTGATTGAACCGGGACTTGAGCCGGATGATTTTTCAATTCAGCTCAAAACTAAGATTGAGGCAAAAACAGCCGAGTTACTGGCTGAAGCCGAAAAAGACCCGGAGTTCGATGGCAAAGGGATTTTCAAACGGGCTGATTGAATGGGGCCTGACCTAAATCCTCCCGCGCCAGTTTTTCATTGATGTATTCGAGCCGCCGGTCACGAATGCCCTCTTGCTGCATGGCGGCCACAGTGCTTTTCACATAGTCGGTATTGTGTCCCGACCCACCCCTTGCTGTACGTATGATGTCAGCTTGATGATCGAGCGAAAGACCTCTGGCATATTGTGGTGATGTTTGATCAACGCGGTAGACAAGCGCGTCCACGGCCTCTCCACTCGTTAAGGCAATTTTACGCCAGCACTCAAGGTAAACAGCGGTTACCATTTCGCGCGCGCGGAGATAGTCGATGACTTGAGTTCTGTTCTCGGCTGCGGCTTTCATTGCCATGCCCTGGCAGGAGCCGCCTTGATCAAGGCCAAGGACAAGGCCCGGTTTTTCCTGAGTGCCACGGTGAACCCAAGAGTAGATACAAAGCGACCGGTGCAGACCATGCAGGGTCGCCTTTTGCCGTTCAACCAATTCAAAGCCCGGGTTCCAGATCAAGGAACCATAGCCAAAGATCCAAAAATCACTCATAACCGCCTCAATCCGGATTTATCCGATTGATTATCCAATCAAGGACAAAAAGGCAAAGGTCGTGAAGCGAACTCTGATATTTATTTTTGTAATTGTTATGCTGGCCGTTGGATGGTCAGCGGCATGGTATTTTATCGCGGGCAAAGTTGAGACGGTTATTGACGAGGGACAATCCACACTCTCTCAGCGAGGTCAGACCTTCGACTGCGAAAACCAGGACCTCTCCGGTTATCCGTTTCGTATTTCTCTCACCTGCAGCCAATCAGGCTTCCGCGATGCGGATTCCGGTTTCAGCATTGACGCGGGGGCGATACGGACCGCATCACAGATTTATCAACCCGGCAAAGCTGTTGTCGAACTAAATGGTCCAGCCATTTTGCATCTGCCGATTGGTGAGGTGTTTGATCTTGACTGGAACAGTCTTCGCGCGAGCGTTAAGGCAGATCTCTCCGGACCAGACCGCTTTTCGCTGGTGGGTAAGGAATTCACGCTCGAACCACGCGACAATCGGTATGATGGGTTCAAGGCCAGGAAAGTGCAACTGCACAGCAGAAAGTTTGAAGCCAATGATGTCGATTTCGCTCTCAGCGGCGAAGATTTTGTTTCTTCACAAAATCGTTGGCCAGCGTTTAATCTCGCGGCAAATTTACGGATAAATGATGCATTTGACGCACTTTTGCGCAAGCCAGACGTTCTCAAACTTGCCAGGGAAAGAGGCCTACAGGGGCACCTAACAGAACTGAACTACGAGCTTGTTGATGGTGGGGGGGTAAGTTTGACAGGGCCTTATGAAGTTACACGAAACGGGTTTTTGAGTGGAACTTTCAAGATAGAAGTGCTGAAGCTTGCGAAGCTTGTAGCCGGGCTTGAAAAAGCCATGCCACAAAGCACAAAATTGCTCCACCAGATTGGCCAGGCTGCGAGCCTGCTGGGGGGTGGAAACGGTGCGGGAAGCGTTAAATTGACAATTACCGTCAGGGATGGGAATGCGTCACTTGGGATTATCCCGATCGGTCAAATCCCGCCCCTGTTCTGATTGCAGTCTTAACCTTCTTCTTCGGTTTCATTTCTCCCGAAGTTGGGTGCATCCACATCCTGACCGATTTCAACAATCGATTTTCGGATTTCCCGGGTTCTGCTGAACAGGTCAAAAAGGCTGTCGCCGTCACCGTTTCGAATGGATTTTTGAAGCGCGCTCAAATCTTCAGTAAACCGGCCCAGTGTTTCAAGAACCGCTTCGCGGTTGTGCAGAAAAACATCGCGCCACATAACCGGGTCGGATGCCGCAATCCGGGTAAAGTCCCTGAAACCGGAGGCGGAAAATTTGATAACTTCCGAACGGGTCTCGCTCGCCATGTCGTCGGCCGTTCCGACAATGTTATAAGCGATCAAATGGGGAAGATGTGAGGTTACCGCAAGAACAAGGTCGTGGTGCTTCGGTGTCATGATCTCGACGTCAGAACCACAGGCTCTCCAGAATGTTTCCAGTTTTTGAACGGCCCCGGTTTTTTTTCCATTTTCGGGGGTGAGAATGCACCAGCGGTTTTCGAAAAGAGATGCAAACCCTGCGTCCGGGCCGGAATATTCAGTGCCTGCGATCGGATGACCCGGAACCAAATATGCATGGTTCGGCAGGTGTGGCTTGATTTGATCAATGACGGATTGTTTCACTGAACCGACATCGGTCACGATGGCACCATCCTCAAGATGGGGTCCAATTTCCCTTGCAACCGCCGCACAAGCACCAACCGGTGTGCAGATGATAACAAGGTCGCAACCAGCGACTGCTTCCGCGGAATTTGTTGAATAGAAGTCACCAAGCACAAGGTCTTTTGCGCGTGCAATTGTTTCGCGGCTGCGTGACGATATTGATATCTCGTTGGCAAGCTTTTCCCGCCGGATCACCCGTGCCAGAGAGGAGCCGATGAGGCCAATACCAATGAGTGCAATTTTGTTGAACATATCAGGCCAGGAATTCTTTCAGAGCAGCAATTGTGCCGAGGTTCGCTTCTTTGCTACCAATGGTCATTCGAAGCGCATTTGGAAAGCCATAACCGCCAACGCCGCGAAGCACAAACCCGCGTCGCGCAAGATAAGCTTCCGCCTGGGAAGCGGTTTTATCTTTTGCTTCAGGAAAATGAACCAGGATAAAATTCCCGACAGAAGGTGTAACCTTGAGCCCGAGGTCTTCCAGACTTTGAGTAACCTTCGAGCGCCACTCTTCATTGTGTGAGACGCACTTTTCAAGATGAATGCGATCATCCAGTGCGGCAGTGCCTGCATCAATTGCAGCGCTGTTGAGGTTAAACGGTCCGCGGATACGATTAAGTGAATCAATGATGTTTCGAGGACCGTATGCCCAGCCGATTCTCAAACCCGCAAGGCCGAAAATTTTTGAAAACGTGCGTGTCATGATCACATTGGAACTGGCGGAAACAAGCTCGATGCCGGATTCATAGTCATTGCGGCGAACATATTCAGCATAGGCTGCATCCAATATCAGGATTACATTTCCCGGTAGGCCATCATGCAGACGTTTTATTTCATCAATCGGCAGATAGGTTCCGGTTGGATTATTGGGATTTGCCAGAAAGACCAGCCGGGTTTTTGCTGTGACAGCGGCAAGAACAGCATCGACGTCGGCACGACAGTCTGATTCGTTTGCCACCACCGGAACGCCGCCCGCGGAAATTATGGCAATCCGGTACATTAAAAAACCGTGCTCGGTGAAAATTGCCTCGTCACCACTGGCAAGATAAGTCGTTGCCAGCATTGACAGAATTTCGTCTGATCCATTGCCACAAATAATATTTTCCGGATTAAGTCCATGCACCCCGGCAATTTTATTACGCAGAACACTAGCCGCACCATCGGGGTAAACCTCCAGCCCGGCAGTTGCAGACCTGGCGGCTTCCATCGCTTTTGGACTTGGCCCAAGCGGGCTTTCATTGGATGAAAGTTTGTGTAGCTTAACGCCTTGCGGAACGTTTGACTTTCCCGGTACGTAAATCGAGATATCCAGAATGCCGGCTTTTGGTTCGGGTTGCAGCGACGTATCGCTCATGATCTTTTCCTGTGTGCAGTAGATGTATCGCCGGTTTTATTGAATGCGGAGAACAAAATCAAAGGAAGAATTGGTATTAGGGTCTGAACCCAATTGGGAAATGTGGCTGCATTGGAGACAAAATGGTTTATTTCGAGGCGAAAAACACAGGCGATGCCAAAGCATCGGCGAGGCTTTTTAATACTGAAATAGGCGTTTTTGGCCCAACCCGTTCGGGCAACGCCCAATTTACCCGGATTATCGTTGAAATCTCCTCATTGACGGAAAGTCAAGTCGGTCGATTTCGCCTAAATTCTGAAAAATTGGTCAGCTGTGCAGGCCAATTCCCAATTGAGTCCAGACCCTAGTTGTGCGATGCCCGCCCCGCACCTTGCGGTACCAGAACAGGAACTGCAAATCGGCGCTTTGCACGGGCGGTTGCCGGAATGCCCTGGAACAGCCGCTTGGTCGCGCTGACACAAATGACTCCGCTGAAGACAGGCCAGATGCGTTTGCCTATACGTTCAATACTGGGTCGAATTCGAAGTGAAAATTCTCGCGAGGAGGGCGGAAAGTGAAGCGCGTCCGTCCAGATTTCCGGTGTAAACTGGGTTTGCCGCAAGGCTTTGTTTAATTGGCTTTTGCTATAGGGTTTACCGGTTCCAAATGGGGTATTTTCAAATCTTGCCCATACGCCGCGGCGATTTGGAACGACGATGATCAGTTTTCCACCAGGGCTCAAGACGCGCCAGGCTTCAGCCAGACACTCGTCGGTATTTTCCGCATGTTCGAGAAAATGGGTCATCAGGATGCGGTCAAAACTTGCTTCACGAAACGGGAATTCGTCATCATGCGAGAGGACTGTGGTGGGTTGGCCTTTTGACGGCCATTGCAGCGCCCCCTGCAATGCCGGCATCAGGCAATAAGCCTTCTCACAATCCGGTGCAAACCGGTTGAGCAGGGGTACAGGGTATCCAAGGCCCAATAACTGTTCGCCCTGACTTGATCCCCAAAGTGCTGACAAGTTCATTAACAACGAGTTTTCTGCTGCCTTGCCGAGGTTTGAGGCATAAAATTCCCGCAATTCTGTAACATCCATATGCATGATGGAAACATAACCCTGCCAATGACATGTTGCCATAGGCAGGTACTTTTATTATCTCTGTTTGCAAATTCACATTGCGAGGAAATTTCATGTCCGCTCTCACATTTCACCAATTTGCATGTCTTTCGGATAATTACGGGGTGCTGGTGCACGATCCGATTTCCGGCGAAACCGCAAGCATTGATGCACCGGATGCAGGTGCTGTCCGCGAAGCACTGGCAGAAACCGGGTGGGATTTGTCGCATATTCTGGTGACCCATCATCATTGGGATCACACGCAAGGCGTAGAAGAACTGAAGAAGGTTTATGGGTGTCGTGTCATCGGGCCTTCTGGTGAAGCAGACAAGATATCCAATCTGGATGAGACGGTTGGAGACGGCGAACGGTTTTCGTTCGGCAGTGATGAAGTTTGCGTGATTGAAACACCGGGCCATACGCTTGGGATGGTGAATTTTCATTTCACAATCAGCGGCGTGGTTTTTACCGGAGACACCCTGTTTGCATTGGGATGCGGGCGGGTGTTTGAAGGAGACAAGCCGATGATGTGGCACTCGCTTGAAAAGCTCATGCAGTTGCCGCCGGAAACCATTGTCTATTGCGGGCATGAATATACCAAGGCCAATGCGGAATTTTCGCTGACGATTGATCCGGCAAACAGCAGGCTTGTTGAAAGGGCGAAAGAGATCGATAGTCTGCGCGCGGAAGGAAAGCCGACGCTTCCAACCACAATCGGCCTCGAACTTGAGACCAATCCATTTTTACGTGCTGCCGATCCCGGTATCCGAGCACATCTGGGCATGCGGGATGCCAGTGATGCAGAGGTGTTTTCCGAAATCCGTACCCGAAAAGACAATGCGTAACTCGATTGGATCTCGGTCCAGCGTTTCCTCCTTTGATTGAATCAAAACAATGGACAACGCCATTGAAGTTCAATCCAAACAGCAACAACGCCTACCTTATTTGATTTCATTCACGCATTTTCGTTTACCCGTATCCGATTAAACGAAATTTGCTCCAGTACCAACTGAACTTGATCAAGAGAACCTCAATGAAGATGAATACAAATTCGTCACCTACGTATCTGACAAAACCCTTTGCTCGAAAAAAGACCGAGGCTGTTGCGGTAGGAGGTGTGCTCGTTGGAGGTGAGGCGCCAATTGTTGTTCAGTCAATGACAAATACTGATACGGCGGATATCAAAAAAACGGTCGAACAGGTTGCAGCGCTACACAGAGCGGGCTCAGAGTTGGTTCGTATCACTGTTGACCGTGACGAAGCGGCGGCGGCTGTTCCACACATCAAAGATCGCCTGCTTGCGCGAAACATCGATGTACCGTTGATCGGTGATTTCCATTATATTGGCCACAAGTTGTTGTCCGATCATCCAGCCTGTGCGGAGGCGCTTGCCAAATACCGGATTAATCCGGGGAATGTCGGCTTTAGGGAAAAGAAAGATCGGCAGTTTGGCGCGATCATCGAGATGGCGCTTCGCTATAACAAGCCGGTTCGAATCGGGGTGAATTGGGGATCACTGGACCAGGCATTGCTAACACATCTGATGGATGAAAATCAGAATTCAGGGTCTCCAATGACCGCGCGCGAAGTTACCTGGGAGGCGATGGTGCAGTCGGCACTTCTTTCTGCTGATCAGGCAAATCAACTTGGGATGAAAAATGACAAGATCATCCTTTCTGTGAAGGTCAGTCAGGTTCAAGATTTAATTGCGGTTTACTGCGAACTTGCAAGGCGTGGTGATCATGCGCTCCATCTGGGCCTAACCGAAGCAGGGATGGGCACCAAAGGAATTGTTGCTTCTTCAGCCGCTCTAGGTGTCCTGTTGCAACAGGGAATTGGCGATACGATCCGCATTTCGCTGACGCCGGAACCCGGTGGCGACCGGACGCGCGAAGTTCAGGTTGCTCAGGAACTGCTCCAGACCATGGGGTTTCGCTCCTTTGTACCGATTGTCGCTGCGTGTCCTGGTTGTGGTCGCACCACATCAACTGTTTTTCAGGAACTTGCCCAGGATATCCAGGCGCAGATCCGCGCCGATATGCCGGAGTGGAAAACCAAATATCCAGGGGTCGAAGATCTTCATGTTGCAGTTATGGGTTGTATCGTAAACGGCCCGGGAGAATCAAAATACGCAGACATCGGAATATCTTTGCCGGGGACGGGAGAAAGTCCTGCTGCACCGGTCTTCATTGACGGGAAAAAGGCTCACACGCTTCGTGGTGATAACATCGCAGCCGACTTCAGGGCGTTGGTTCAAACTTATGTGGAAGAACGCTTTGGGTGCAAATAGTTCGGGTATCAGGCCTTGGACGCTTGATTTGTATTATTGGAATTTTCGTTCCGGTCCCATGGCACTGCCCGAAGCGGCATGCCGTAAAGGCTTCCTTGTAGATATGTGAAACCCCAATCTCGCAATTTGATTGCGGTATCCATGTCTTCAACCCATTCTACTACAGTTTCCATATTGAAGCTTTGCGCAATGTCCCGAATTGCCTTGAGGAAGGTTTCACTTGCCGGATCGCTTGAAAGATTTCTCGCATAACTGCCATCAACTTTGATGATGTCCGCGCCAAGATCACGCAGGTGGGTGAAAGATGTGTATCCCGCGCCAAAATCATCGATTGCAACATGGCAACCAAGCTCCTGCATTTGGGTGATTGCCGCGCATGTCCCACCCAGATTTTTGGGCAAGTGGGATTCGGTCAGTTCCACAATAAGATGCTCGGCTATTTCAGGGGTGCCGGAAATTCTTGAAACCAGCGTATCCAGCCATTCTCCATCTTCCAGACTTTCGTGGGTTACATTCAGGGACAGACGTGCATTTGAATGAATTTCCAGCACATCAAGTCCCATCCTGAGTGTCTTGAGGTCGAGATTGCGCATCAAGCCGAGGTCTTCTGCCAAACGGATAAAGTCAGCGTCTTCGATTGTTTCTTGATTGATGCCTTCGAACCTTAACAGCGCTTCATGAAAGGCGAGCTTTCCGGACTCAGCCTTCAGGACCGGTTGAAAAGCAAGTACCATGGCATCGCGTTCCATTGCCTCAACAAAGCGAGACAATAGTCTCGCATCGGCTTCTCGCCGTTTGCGCATTTCAGGATCTGGGCTGTATAGATGTATCTTGGTGCCAAAAGAGTTGCACGCGATGTCCAATGCGCTTGTGACAGATGCAATTGCCTCGTGCGCATTGCGTGCGTGTCTTGGCAGCAGACAAGCGCCGATTGCCAGTTTCAGCGATACCGGACCCGCTTTTGTCTTCAAAACCTTGCCGTTGATCGCGTTGAACAAGCGTTTGGCGGCAACTTCTACTTCTTCCTCGCCGGACTGGCGGATGATAAGGCCAAATTTGGCGCCTGAGAAGCGGGAAACAAAATCGTCATTGCGCATTTGTGATTGCAACAAATTTGTTACCTGCTGAAGAACCTCGTCACCTGCATCAAAGCCAAAAGCGTAGTTGATGCGTTCAAAGTCGCAAAGAGAAATCAACAAGAATGCGGCCGACTTGTTTTCCATAAAGCAGGCATCGGCAGTTCGCCCAATCGCATCTTGGAGGATACGCCTGTTCGCCAGACCGGTCAGTTCGTCGATTTCTGATTTTCGTTTTAACTTTTCTTCACGGCGTCGGCGTTCGTTGACGATCCTGACAATGCCTTCGGCCCGAACCGGTTTGCCGTCGGCATTCTCCTGCCAGCGGCCGGTATCCTCAAGCCAGATTAAATCGCCACCCTTGAGTTTGCTTGCTTTGATTGCATAGACGCATTGATAGCCGGTATCTGCGGCTTTGGGTGATTGTTGTTGATGCACGGCCGCATATCGGGTTTGCGGGCTGTCAGCGCTCAACAGAGTCTCGAATGCACGTGCGTCATCAATTTCCACACCGGATTTAAATCCCACCAATTCGTGGAAATTGTCGCTCCAGGTAATGTGACTTTCTTCAATATCCCAGACGTAGCTTGCCTGACCAATTGAGGTAAGAATTGTGTCAACGTCTGTCATAATTGATCCTGATTTCAATTTCGGCGATAGTTATGACAGGGAAGCGTTAAGATTCCTCAAAATCCACCTGCGTGGCCATCTTTTCGAGGATCAGAGCCAGCTATCAACACACCATCGTCAGAATTGATCTCAATGATCTGCCCGCCTCCGTGAACTGCGCCGCGTGTGCAGGAATGCCCCATGTTTACGAGACCTTGCTCAGTTTTGGCAGAAATTCCCTCTTCAAGCTCAAGATTCCCGGCCTCATCCCAAAAGATGCGCGGGTCATCAAGGGCTCGTTGCGGGTCCATGTTGTAATCAAGCATGTTTGACAGCACGTGTGCGTGTCCCATTGCCTGATACGAGCCGCCCATTACACCAAATGAATGGGTGATTTTTCCGTTCTTTGTCACCACTGCCGGAATGATCGTGTGGAAGGGCAGTTTGGATGGTCCAATAGCATTTGCATGCCCCTTGATCAGATTGAAACCACACCCCCGGTTTTGCAGGGCAATACCGCTTTCAGGTGTGACAATCCCGGAACCAAACCCGCTGAATATTGAATTGATGAAGGAGATTACCATACCATCATCGTCAACGACTGTTAGGTAAATGGTGTCCGAACCGGTTGGATCCGGCAAACCAATTGCAGGGTTTTTCGATTGCGGATCATACAATCCTGCCAGCTTTTGAATATGATCGTCAGAAAGAAGATCATCAATGCTGTATTTCATGGATGCCGGGTCGGAGATGTAAGCGTCACGAGCAGCGTAGGCAATGCGTCCGCACTCGGCCTCCAGATGCGCGCGCTGTAATGAATCGGGTTCTTTTTCAACGCCAATTTCCCCGAGTAGTTTTACAAGGATCAAAGCTGCAAGGCCTTGCCCGTTCGGGGGGATTTCATGCAACTCATGATCACCATGGGGGGTGGAAATGGGAGTAGCCCAGCTTGCTGAAACGGAACCAAGGTCGTCTTCTGACAGGAAACCGCCTTGCGCCTGAACATTATCTGCAATCTCTTGGGCAATTGCGCCTTCATAGAATGCACGCGAGCCTTCAGATGCGATCTTTCGAAGTGTTTTCGCCAATGCAGGTGCTGCAATTCTCTGCCCCATCTGCGGCGATTTTCCACCGAAGAGATAATGTTTGCTTGCGCTTTCATTACCCGAGAGTTTGGCCTCGAGCTTTGCCCAGTCTGAAGCAACGCGCGGGGCAATTGAAAAGCCCTCTTCAGCATAATGAATGGCATCGGCAAACAGACGCATAAAATCCATCCGGCCAAATTTGTTGTGTAGCTCTTCCCAGGCGTTAACGGAGCCGGGAACGGTAACGGAATGACCGCTTTCCACCTCAATCTTTGAAATTCCGTTTTCCAGATACCAGTCAAGGTTTGCTCCGGCAGCGGATCGCCCTGAGCCGTTTAATCCATGAAGGGCTCCATCTGGTTCACCGACGATTGCAAAACAGTCCCCTCCGATACCGGTCATGTGTGGCTCGACCACACAAAGGGTTGCAGCCGCCGCGATTGCTGCGTCAACGGCGTTACCGCCTTCGGACAGGATGTTTAATGCAGTTGTTGTGCCCAAGGGATGGGACGTCGCGGCTGCGCACTTTGTTGCATAGACAGGTGACCTGCCCGGTAACGCAAAATTTCTCGACACTTCGTATCCTTTTGTTGGAAGTTTTGTCACTTTAAGCTATCAAATGGCTTGTTATCAAATGACTTTCCGGAGTTTCCAATGTTATCAATATCGCTCTGCTTAGCCAATTGCCTTCTTGCCGAGGGGTTTGTTCATGCCGGGGAGAGCAGCGTTAAAGCACTGTTGATAAAAACGCATAATCCTGAATTAGGGAGGCATGAATGAGTGGTGCAGCTGGCATTACCCCGGAAATCTCCGCTGATTTTGTGATCGTCGGCTCGGGGTCTGCTGGGTCAGCCATGGCCTCGCGCCTGTCTGAAGACGGCAGACATTCGGTGGTTGTGATTGAGTATGGCGGGTCTGACGTTGGACCGTTTGTCCAAATGCCGGCGGCGCTTTCCTACCCAATGAACATGCAGCTGTATGATTGGGGTTATAAAACGCAACCGGAACAGCATCTGGGTGGGCGCAGTCTTGTCGCGCCCCGGGGTAAAGTGATTGGCGGATCGTCTTCAATCAACGGAATGGTTTATGTGCGCGGTCATGCAGGTGATTTTGACCATTGGGAAAAAACGGGTGCCAGAGGTTGGTCTTATGCGGATGTATTGCCCTATTTCAAGCGCATGGAACATTCTTCCAGCAATGAAGATGGATCACGCGGCACTGATGGGCCGTTGCACGTCAAGAAGGGCGATACAAGCAACCCATTGTTTGATGCTTTTATAGAAGCTGGAAACCAGGCCGGATTTGGCGTCACTCCAGATTACAATGGTTTGAAGCAGGAAGGTTTTTCGAGGTTCCAACATACCATTCACAACGGGCGACGTTGGTCGGCATCGAACGCTTATCTAAAACCGGCGCTTAACCGTCAAAACCTCAATGTTGTTCGGGGTCTGGTAGAAAAAGTCAGGTTTGAGGGCAAGCGCGCAACCGGGGTTGAAGTAGCGCGCGGCAGCACAACCCAGTTTATTGAAGCCAAAAAGGAAGTGATCCTGGCAGCTTCGGCGTTCAATTCCCCAAAACTGTTGATGTTGTCAGGTGTAGGTCCGGCGGCACATCTGAAAGAGCATGGTATTGAAGTTGTAGCAGATCGCCCGGGCGTTGGATCAAACCTGCAAGATCATCTGGAACTTTACATACAGCAAGAATGTACGCAGCCGATTTCGCTTTATTCAAAGCTCAATTTGTTTTCCAAAGGTCTGATTGGTCTTGAATGGCTTTTGTTCAAAACCGGCGATGGTGCTACCAATCACTTCGAAGCCTGTGCGTTTGTGCGCTCAAAAGCAGGTGTGAGATATCCTGATATTCAGTTTCATTTTCTGCCCGTGGCCATTCGTTATGATGGCAAGGCCGCTGCACCGACCCATGGTTTTCAGGCGCATGTTGGTCCAATGCGTTCAAAGTCCCGCGGCGAGGTACGGTTGATTTCATCCGACCCCAAGACTGCACCTTCAATTCACTTCAACTACATGAGTGTTGATGAGGATTGGAGTGACTTCCGGCACGGCATTCGCCTGACCAGAGAAATATTTGGCCAGCCGGCATTTGAAGAATTTCGCGGCAAGGAAATACAGCCCGGGGTGCATATGCAAAGCGATGAACAGTTGGATGCGTTTATTCGTGAACATGCTGAGAGCGCTTTCCATCCGTGTGGCACTGCCAAAATGGGTGATGCCAACGATAAATCAGCAGTGGTTGATCCGGAATGCCGGGTGATTGGTGTCGAAGGATTGCGGGTTGCGGATTCTTCGATTTTTCCGCGAATCCCTAATGGAAATCTCAACGGCCCATCTATAATGTTAGGTGAAAAAGCCTCCGACCATATCCTTGGGAAAGACCCGCTGCCACGCTCCAATCAGGAGCCCTGGTTCAATCCCGACTGGAAGATAACCGACAGGCAGGCCTAGAACAGAAATTTCCCGAACCTGAGCAAAGCAGCACCGCCAAGGGTCAGCATGGTGGATAATACTTTTGCAAGGTTCAGCCGTTCCCTGAAAATGAAAACCCCGATCAGCAGCGCGAAAACGATGCTGGTTTCGCGCAGCGCGGTAACAAGAGCAATGGGTGCCTGGGTGAATGCCCAAACCACTAATCCGAAGGCTGCATATGAGGCTGTGCCCCCGCCAATCGCCACAAGTTTGGCTTCCCGGGGGACACGGAGGATGATGGATTTGTCCTTGAACAGGAGATAGACAAGAAAAACAGTGCTGTTTACCAACATCAGGACGGACATGAATCCAACCGCGCTACCGGCTTCACGAGCACCTAATCCATCGAGCAATGAGTAGCCTGCGATAAAACAGCCAGTGCCCAATGCCATGAATGCGGCCTTTGGATTTCGAAATCCATCGCCCTGGCGGACTATGCTGAGGCTCATGATGCCGATGATTATCAATCCGATAGCCACCAATTCATAAACACCAAATTGAACACCCAAGAACAGTATTGATACGCAGGTAACGATCAGGGGGGCTGTTCCACGCGCGATTGGATAAACCTGCGTGAAATCACCAATCTTGTAAGCGGACATCAGGAATATCTGGTAGCCAAAATGACAGACGATACCACCTAGCAAATAGGGCAAACTGGACATCGCGGGCAGATCAACAAACAACAAAGCGACTGCAGCAGGGATTGTATGCCCAAACACAACAGCAGACATTCCTAGCAATTTGTCATCGCTCCCCTTTACCGCCGCATTCCAGCTTGCATGCAACAGGGCTGCACCCAGAACAATGAGGAATACGAAGAGGCTCAACCTGGTGTTCCCAGCCAGTTTCTCAGTGCTTCGCCAATTTCGTGGGGACTGTCTTCTTGTATGAAATGGCTACCCTTCACGGTAACTTCGGTGACATTTTTCCAACTGCGGACAAATGCACGCGCATGATCAAGAAGGATTGCACCGGGTTCTGCATTGATGAAGAGTTTTGGAAATTCGGTGCCCGGCAGCCAAGCTGCATAATCTGTAACGATCCGGTTCACATCTTCAGGTTCACCCTCGATCGGAATTTGTCGAGGCCAGGTAAGTGTTGGCCTACGACCTTCGCCCGGGTTTGCAAACGGTCGTCTGTAAACTTCCATCTCTTCATCGGCAAGTTTGCGAAGGATGGAACCTGGCAAAATCCGTTCTATGAATATGTTCTTTTTAAGGATCATGTCTTCTCCGGCCGCAGACCGAAGCCCCTGGAATACCCCTTTTGCCTGCTCATTCCAGTGATCCCAGCTTTTGACCGGCCCGACGATCCCTTCCATAAAGCAAATGCCCTTAACCCGATCGGGATTTCGTCGGGCCCAATCAAAGCCGAGTGCCGAACCCCAATCATGGATGACCAGTGTTACGGCACCGTCAGGAACAATGGCATCAATAAATCCGTCGAGGTAAGTGCGGTGTTCTTTAAACGTGTAGCTATCTGTTCCGGGGTTAACCAGCTTGTCTGAATCACCCATCCCGATAAGGTCCGGGGCAATTGCACGATACAGGTCACTGACGTGAGGCATGATATTGCGCCATAGGTAGGATGAGGTGGGATTACCATGCAGGAACAGAACCGGCGCGCCGGATCCAAGTTCAGCATAAGCCATCTGCTTCCCGTGAACCGCAATGTTTTGTTTGGCCAATTCCGCTTTTGATAACTCAGGCAATTTTACGCTCCACAATTTTTTCATCCAATCTTGGTTGCACCAGAAATAGTGCGACAATTACCAAGCCGAGTGCAGCCCAAATCCATCCGGAGTATCCTTCACCGAGAAATACAATGCTCAAGAATACACCGGACAGAGTTACGGGATAAGCAACCTGAACACTGAACACAGGGCCGCCAAAGCTGATCAACCATATGTATCCAGCGTAGGTTATGGCATGGATTACCGAGCCTGCAATCAATGCCAACTCCGGTGCGTGCCAGGGTATGAGCGGATCAATCCATTGTCCGCTGGCGACCACCAACGGGGATACGATCAAAAGGCCAAAAAACGACGCCATAAACAGGGTTGAAACTGCATCGGTGTTTGCGGGCGTGTTGACTGCAATATAGTTGGATTCAATACCGTAAAAAAGCGGAGCGATGAGTACGAGCAAAACATAAATTGCCTTTTCCGGTTCGGGCAGGCTGTTTTCCGGCCCGATAATCAGCGCCATTGCAATGAAGCCCACCAGGACACCCAGAATGCGTGTGATCTTTAACGGCTCAATTTTGAACCCAAGTGCGATCACAAGGGTAAACATTGGAACCGTGGCGATTGCAATCGACATGACGCCAGCCGGAAGATGTGCTGCCGCAAGATAGGAAATGCCGTTTGGTATCAAGGTGCCAAGGACTGCGACCGCACAATAGTATATTATCAGCTGGCGGTTGAGGCTTGGACGCCATCCGCGCCACAGCAAAACGCCTCCAAGGATGATGATCCCGATTATCAGTTGCCAGAAAATTATCCCAAAAGACCGGTAGCCGGTAGAAACCGCAACCTTCGCCAATGGAAGCGTGCCACCCCAAAGTATTCCAATCGATAAAAGGATTGTCCACGCAAACAATTTGCTTGTACTGTTCGGGGTTTTTTCCATCACCTGTTCTCAGAAGAATGCCTGGATACCGGTTTGCGCTCTTCCAAGAATGAGCGCATGAACATCGTGGGTTCCTTCATATGTATTGACGGTCTCAAGATTGGCTGCATGCCGCATCACATGATATTCGGCCTGAATACCATTACCGCCATGCATGTCGCGGGCCTGACGTGCGATATCAAGCGCCTTGCCACAATTGTTGCGTTTGACAATGGAAATCATTTCCGGGGCTGCTCGTCCCTCATCCATCAACCGACCCACACGCAGTGATGCCTGAAGGCCCAGCGCGATCTCGGTCTGCATGTCTGCAAGTTTCTTCTGGAAGAGCTGAGTGCCGGCAAGTGGCTTGTCAAACTGTTTTCGGTCCAGTCCGTATTGACGGGCTCGCAGCCAACAATCTTCAGCCGCCCCCAATGCACCCCAGGAAATGCCGTAACGGGCACGGTTGAGGCAGCCAAACGGGCCTTTTAATCCCGAGATATTTGGCAAGAGATGCTCTTCTCCCACTTCCACATTCTCCAGGACAATTTCACCGGTTGTGGATGCCCGCAGTGAAAGCTTACCTTCAATTTTTGGTGAGGACAGACCTTTCATGCCCTTTTCAAGGACGAACCCACGGATCGTCCCGTCATGGGCTTCTGACTTGGCCCAGACCACAAACACGTCGGCAAAGGGGGCGTTTGATATCCACATCTTCGAGCCGTTTATGACATAGCCGCCATCGGTTTTCTTCGCGGTGGTTTTCATGCCGCCAGGATCAGAACCCGCATCGGGTTCCGTTAATCCAAAACAGCCAATCCATTCACCTGAAGCCAGCTTTGGAAGATATTTCATGCGCTGGTTTTCATTGCCATAGGCATAGATCGGATACATCACCAATGATGACTGTACGCTCATCATGGAACGATAACCGCTATCCACCCGCTCTACTTCGCGGGCCACCAGCCCGTAAGCCACATAGGATGCGTCAATACCGCCATAGGCTTCGGGAACAGTGACACCAAGCAGACCCATCTCGCCCATCAGTGGAAACAAGTCAGGCGCGGCGGTTTCGTTGAGGTAAGCATCGTTTACACGTGGCATCAGTTCGCTGTCTGCGAATGATTTTGCACTGTCGCGGATCATTCGTTCATCTTCCGCCAGTTGACCTTCAAGCAAGAAGGGGTCTTCCCAGCTGAATTTACCCAAAGAGGGTTGGCTTTTCAGAGCGAGGGGTTTGGCGGCTTCGGTCATGACGTGGTCTCCGTAAGGTGTTTTCTGTAATCCTTAAACCAGTTGATACAGGTGTCAAACAAGAACCGACGGTAGCCAGACTGCGAGTGCGGGAAAGGCAGCTACACCAAGCAAGACAAGGAGCTGAATTGCGATGAATGGCAACACCGCGCGAACCACCTCGCGGGTGGAAATGTCTGCAACCGATTTGTAGTAAAACAGGCTGACCCCCATTGGCGGAGTGAGAAACGAGATCTGAAGGTTAAGCGCAATCAGGATAGCAAACCAGATTGGATCCACACCGATTGCAAATAGAGCCGGTGTTGCAACCGGAATGACCACATAAGTAATTTCGATAAATTCCATGATGAAACCGAGTAGAAATACTACTCCCATTACAACCAGGAGAGCCCAGAACTGTCCTGCGGGTAAAGCCGAAAGGGCTTGTTGGACCAGTCGATCACCTTCAAGCCCCCGCATTACCAGCGCAAAAACGGACGCAGCCAGGATTATTCCAAAAATTACACCGGTCAGCTCTAACGTCTGCAGGGTAATTTTTCCGAGTTTATCCGTCTTTCCATTAACTGCTGTCAGGATAAACAGGAGAGCAACCCCAACACCTGCCGCTTCGGTTGGAGTTGTAAAGCCAAGAAGGATTGAAGCGGGAACACTGATGAGCGCCAGCATTGCTGCTAAACCCATCCAGTCTTTGTTCGCTGGACCTTCAGTGGAACGGCCGGAAACCAGGTTCTTTTTCTTTAGCTGGATCAGCACATAGATTGCATAGGCTGCAGCCAAAACCAGCCCGGGGATCAATGCACCGGCAAATAGATGGCCAACACTAACTGGTTCAGGGGAGAAATTTCCCAACTCCCGTTGAGTTGAAAGATATGCGGCGGAAATCTGGTCGCTGAGCAAAATCAAAACAATTGATGGCGGAATGATCTGCCCAAGGGAACCGGAGGCGATTATCAGACCTGCACTTAAACGTTCCCGGATTTCTGCCTTTGTCATCACCGGTATAGCAATCGCTGCAAGCATTGTGATGGTTGCACCAACAATTCCACTTGAGCATGCAATCAAGACGCTTACACCAATAACGGAAATCGCAATTGACGACCGGGTCGGTTTCCCGAAAAGGCCTGCTATTGCAGAAAGCGAACGTTCTGCCAGATCTGAATGCTCAAGTATTTTTCCCATTAAAATGAACAGCGGAACCGCATACAGGATCTGGTTTTCCATGATGCCAAAAATACGCACCGGCAGTGCATAAAGCAGGTTTGGATCAAAAGTGCCGAATATGGATGCTATCGCAGCAACCAAAACTGAAGACCCAAGAAGCGCAAACATGACCGGAATTCCTGTCGCAATTCCCGCAAACAAGGATATGAACAACAGAATCAGGAGAGCGATCTGCATCAATTTCCTGTGGCGCCGAAGAAGGAGAGAATTTTTCCGGCACCGATTATTATCATCATTAGGCAGAACACCGGCAAAAGGCTTTTCACCAGAAAATATCCCGGCAAGCCACCGTGCTCACGCGAGCCTTCCAGGTGTTGCCACGCGATGATGACATCGGAAACCGAGAGCGCCATGATAAGCGCGGAAGGAATGATCGCAAAGATGAAGATCCATGCAACAGAGAAATATCGCCTTTGGCTTTCAGTCAGCTTGTTATCGATCAGACCGGCTTTCACATGCTTGTTGTTTTGGAAGGCGATGAGGATCGCGGTCAGCATCAAGGACCCGAAAGTATATTGCTGAATGTCTGCCAATATGATGGAGCCGTCCGTTAAAGCAAGGCGCAGGGCAATTGCGATAATGACGGCAAGAGTGAAAGTCGCGAGCAGTATTCTAGCCAGCATGTTCAAGCCTATCGCGATGTTCGGCATCTTGTCCGGCTTGCTTTTCATGCAATGATTCCAAATGATGGCTATTGCGCGGTATTTAACAGGTCCTCGCTCTGGCACTCAAGCGCAAATTGTGGTCGTGGGCGGAACTGATACCAACGGCCAATAGGATTGTTTCTCTTGACCTGGAATTATTTTGGCTTTGGTTAGGCGCGATTGGCGATGGGGTGCTTGTGTACCTTGAGCTGATTGCAACGCGGCCAAAACCAAAAGAACCCTGGCCTGCGGTGCTCCAAAATTGCCCACCGGATCCATGTTATGCCTCTTGACCAATGCGTTTTGCATTGCTCTTCGAGACCTTTTTTGCCGGCAAACAATTTTGAAACATCAAAAGGGCCAATCCTAATGGCCGTTGGTATTAGTCACTTATCATGCGGAATTGTGGATTTAGGAACGGACGAAGGGCTTTAGCTTGCGAACCGTATACCGGTGTCTTGTTCCTCTGGAACATCAAATCTTGGTTGCTCAAACAACATCCGTCTTTCTGTGAAACTTGATTCAAAGATCGGATACCGGCGTAATAATTCCGAACGAAATTTGGACACGTTGGTTCGCATCAAACAGATTGGTGCATTAAGCGTCGGGTAAGGTCTTGGTTCGCACAACATTTCAGCCTTGAATACACGTTTGTAGAATGCGGCATGCTCTTTGCGAACCGTTGCAAGGCAATAGTCGGCTTCATGATAATCATAAGTCATGCATGCAGACCGTAGTGTCAGGAATGGAATTTCCGGATAGTTTCCGGCAGCTTCCGCGTCGACGACAAAACGGGTTGGATCAACAATTTTCAGACCTTGCTCATAGACCATTGGTCCCACGATGTCTGGAAACACGTCCATAGCCGGACCTTTGTTCCATTCCGGTGAAATCAGATGGCAACGAATTGAACTGACGAGTTTGCCATCAAGAAAAATTCCGAAGATCCAGCAGTTTTCGAAGGTGTCGTAAACATCATGGAACTTGCCGGACCAATTTGGCTCAATTGCTCCTTCTTTCAGATAGCAATCATAACGAAGTTTAAAAATTTCGTCTCTGTTCTCACTGGTATCCGCAATGCGGTAGTCGGCTTCCTGAAGATACCCCAGCAATTTGGTCGCAAAATTGGATCCGTTTGCATCAACATACATAATTTGTGCCCCAAACTACGCAAAACGCGTTGTGTGAGGTTATGTTAACAAAAAGTTAAAGTAAGTAAACCGGAATCATGGAAAATTTGAGTTAAATTGTTTCAATTGGTTAACGAAATTGAGAGATTCAGCCTTTTTGACCAGATAATATTGTATATATATCTTATAATTTTCGAGGTCTGAATTGATAGAAATTTCCGTCAATACTGAAAAATTGCTCAGATTCAGAGTTTTTCGAAGAATTATCCGAAGAAAAGCCGCACAACTCATGTTGCACGGCTTTTAAGGTAATTTGGAGTTATGAAGTATTTATAGTGCCTTCTCAAGATCAGGCAGAACATCGAACAGGTCAGCAACCAACCCATAGTCAGAAACCTGAAAAATTGGGGCTTCCTCATCTTTGTTGATTGCAACAATGACTTTGGAATCCTTCATCCCGGCCAAATGCTGGATTGCGCCGGAAATACCGCAGGCGATGTATAAGTCGGGTGCGACCACTTTGCCTGTCTGACCAACCTGCCAGTCATTGGGTGCGTAACCGGCATCAACAGCAGCGCGTGAGGCACCAACCGCTGCACCGAGTTTGTCAGCAACCGGAAGAATAACTTCCTGGAACTTCTCGGATGAACCCAGTGCCCGACCGCCGGAAATGATGATTTTAGCGGATGTAAGCTCCGGACGATCAGTTTCGACGATTTTTTCACCGGCAAATTTGGAAAGAGACGGATCAGCGGCAGTGGCAACACTTTCAACCGATGCAGAGCCGCCTTCTTCAGTTGAGGCAAATCCTGCAGTTCTGACTGTTATGACTTTGGTCGCATCTGTTGCCTGAACCGTTTGAATGGCGTTACCAGCGTAAATCGGACGTTCAAACGTATCTGCTGAATGTACGGCTGTGATATCAGACACCTGCATCACATCAAGCAATGCGGCAACACGAGGCATGATGTTTTTGCCTGAAGTGGTTGCAGCACTGATCAGCGTGTCATAGTCACCTGCCATGCTGACAATCAGATCCGCTGTAGCTTCAGCAAGCTGATATTCGTAGTGATCTGCATCAGCAACCAGGACCTTGGCAACGCCGGACAATTTGGCGGCGCCTTGTGCAGCGACATCACATCCCCTGCCTGCAACCAGCACATGAACATCGCCACCGATTTGAGCAGCAGCGGTCAATGCTTTTGCAGTCTGATCGTTCAGGGAAGCATTGTCATGATCTGCGATAAGAAGTGTAGTCATAGTCAATTCTCCCTTATTTGAGCACGCCGGCTTCGTTTTTCAGTTTGTCGACAAGTTCTTCAACAGAACCCAGAATGACACCGGCTTGACGTGCAGGTGGTTCAGTTGTGTTTGTGACCTTGACCCGAGGTGCGGTGTCAACGCCATAATCGGCTGGGGATTTTTCTTCCAGCGGTTTCTTCTTCGCTTTCATGATGTTTGGAAGCGAAGCATAGCGGGGCTCGTTGAGGCGAAGGTCGGTTGTCAGAACAGTTGGCATTTTCACCTCAACCATCTGGAGGCCGCCGTCAACTTCACGGGTTACGTTTGCAACATCGCCTTTGATTTCCAGAGAATTAGCAAAGGTTGCCTGACTCCAACCAAGAAGGGCAGAGAGCATTTGGCCGGTCTGGTTGCAATCATCGTCAATTGCCTGTTTGCCCAGGATGACAAGTCCGGGCTGCTCTTCTTCAACAATACCCTTGAGGATTTTTGCCACGGCCAGTGGTTCCACCAGGTCATCTGTTTTGACCAGGATGCCGCGATCTGCACCCATTGCCAGTGCTGTACGGATTGTTTCCTGAGATTGTTGCGGCCCAACAGAAACGGCTATGATTTCGTCTGCCTGGCCCGCCTCTTTAAGGCGAATCGCCTGTTCTACGGAAATTTCGTCGAACGGGTTCATGGACATTTTGACGTTTGCCAGTTCAACGCCCGATCCGTCTGATTTCACCCGGATTTTGACGTTGTAATCGACAACCCGTTTGACGGGAACAACAATCTTCATCTCAATACCTTTCGGTGCTTGTTTTTCTTTGCTGAGGAATAGCTGAATTTCTTCTGTGATGCCATCATGAAATTTTAGGGAAAAATTTCATGCCTATTTGCGTTAAGCGCTGTGACGTTTACGTCAAACAGGGGGTTGGAGTCTATAGGTTGGGCTCCACTTATCTCAATCACCGGTTATACCAACGGTCATTTGAAATGAACCATTGGTATTTGTTTGCGTTCACGGCAGTTTGGCTTTGCCAAACGCCTCCACGGGGGCGGGCATAAGCCCGGCTCGCTTTACGCTCGCATACCAGCACCATAAAAGGGTCAAACCAAACGGCCGCTGGTATTAACCCCCGAATTTGAACCACATTCCAGCGCTTTGCGGCATAAATCTTACGTAAGTAAGAAATTTTCAGCTTGTTCCTCTGCAAATGTTTGAATCTTAAAATCCACTAGCGCCTTTCGCGTCCCCATAGGTGTGGACTATCTGTCGGCTTTGTATCGGAAGTTGATTTTTCCACCGGAGCATCTACGGTCGATTGCAGTGTCGAATACTCCGCATCGAAAAGTTTGACGCCGCGCTTTTTCAAAATGACAACCAAAATGACACCTGCGATGAACCCGCCGACATGTGCGGCCCACGATACTTCTGCATCGGTGCTGTAGACAAGATTAAAAATCTGAAATGCAAACCAGGCACCCAAAACCCAGAAGGCGGATAATCTCAATGGTATTCTTCCAAGCGCCAGTACCCAGACTTTGACCTTCGGATGAAGCACTAGATACGCACCAACCACTCCGGCGGCGGCACCTGAAGCACCAATCAGAGGGGCTTCGGACGCAGGCTGCATAAATGCATGAGCCCAGGCTCCAATTGCGGCACAAGCGAGATAAAAGCCAAGGAATTTGATATGACCCATGGCATCTTCCACATTATCTCCGAAGACCCAGAGGAAGAGCATGTTTCCGGCCAGATGCATGAAGCCACCATGCAGGAATGCATAGGTTAGATAACTTGTGGTTTCTGGCAGCACGACGAGGTCTACCGGCAGCTCCGCAAGATCGTTGATAACCGCTGGCACAAAACCATAAGAATAGTAAATTGAATGGGCTTCAATTGCGGTCGCAACCTGCGGTGTTGCGGTTAAGAGCCAAATCACCACATTGGCTGCGATCAAAGCAAGGGTAACAAACTGCAGCCTAATTGATTTCAGGGAGTTTTGATCGTGGAGAGGAATAAACATTTATCAGGTCCAATGGTTCGCAGCAGGCTGTAGACTAAACTCAATCATCGCTACTTTGAAGCGGCGCATGAGCAGGTTTTTGTTAAATTTCAAAGGTGTTGTCTATTCTTTTGATTCAATCAAAAGGAGAAACGCTCTACCGGTTTTGCCCGGGCACCCATAAAACGTCTGACTTCCCTCCACTGTTGGCGGCACGCGCGGCAACAAACAGATAGTCGGATATTCTGTTCATATACAGGATACAGGCTTTGCTGACATTTTCATTCTCATCTTGTGATAACTCTACAATACGCCTTTCTGCCCGGCGTGAAACCGTTCTTGCCAGATGAAGATTTGCAGCAAGTGGTGATCCGCCCGGTAGAACAAAAGAGCGTAGCGGATCAAGGTTTTCATTTATGATGTCGATTTCAGATTCAATTCGCTCAACCTGGGATTGGGTAATGCGCAGTGGTTCGAACTCGAGCGGCTTGCCATCGTCCGGAGTTGCGAGATCAGCGCCAAGGTCGAACAAGTCATTCTGGATGCGTGCAAGAGCGTCATCCATTTGCGGATGCTTGCTTGTGTGTAACCGAGCCAGGCCGATACAGGCGTTGGTTTCATCAACAGTTCCATAAGCGGTTACGCGAATATCAAATTTCTTCCGGCGCTCGCCGTTGCCAAGGCAGGTTGAACCGTCATCACCGGTTTTGGTATAAATCTTGTTCAGTATTACCAAGCTCGCCTCCCGGGCCCTAAATCATGAACTAGCGTGTTGAATAATATAAGGCAGTCATGACTAGGATAACAGCTATGAACTGAAACAGAACACGCAGCCGCATGAGTTTTTGAGAGCGACTTGGTGTTCCTCCCTTCGCCATATTAATTAGGCCCATGATCAAGATAACGCCAACCGCTGCCATACCAATGATGGAAAAAATATAAAGCATGTGATCTCCTGGCTGGCCTTCGTTATCAGTTGCAACTTGCTGAACTTGTTATAGGGCAGCTTGAAAATTATGATATGCGCTATTTCGCGTCCTCATGCATTCCTCATGATTATCTTGTCTACCCATTGCTGAGGCAGGAAGCGCCGTGCCGCATTCATAATGTGGGTTGGAACGGTCACGGGATAGTGGGCTTTTGGTCGAGCCGCGGTTAAAGCATGTTCGAGCTTTTTATAAACGGCGTTCGGGGGAAGCCTGAACTTTCCAAGGGTTCCTGACTTTTGCTTTTTCAGACGTTTCAATTCGCCCTCATAGGCTTCACGGCAAGCTGAATTCTCAATATCGATGTGTTCCAGGAATTTTTCCAGAGCATTGTCCGAAAACCGGGTCGCAATTGGGCCTGGCTCAATCAAGCTGACATGAATTGGGGTATCTGCAAGCTCCATACGCATTGTTGAAGCAAGTCCTTCAAGCGCGTATTTGGAAGCCGTGTAAGCACCACGCCACGGAGCGGGTATCCATCCAAGGACGGATGAGCAATGGACAATTCTCCCGTGGCCTTGTTTACGCATAATCGGTACGCAAAGGCGTGTCAGTTCATGCCATCCAAAAAAGTTGGCTTCAAATTGAGCCCGCAGCACATCAGTTTCGAGGTCTTCTACCGCGCCGGGCTGGCCATAGGCGCCATTGTTGAACAAGGCATCAAGCGTGCCGCCGGTTCGGGCAATTACTGCTTGAAATGTATCGTGTATTGACTGCCTGTCTGTGTAATCGAGGTAGTAAGCATTTACGCCGATCTCCGACAGCATTCTTAGATCTTCGTCACTTCGTGCGGATGCGTAAACATCCCAGCCGGAAAGGTTCAATTGTTTGGCACATTCAAGACCAATGCCGGATGAGCAACCGGTGATAAGGATTGATTTCATGTTTAACTTCTCTTTTGGGGAAAATTAACGATTCGTTGATATTCTTCTTAGATTGCTTGAGACCCTATTACCAAGGAGCATGTCATGCTTTGGGAAATGTCTTATCAGGATATGCTGGTTTCAACAGCATTCTTTACCTGCTTCGCCCTTATTGCCGGCTGGATGGCAGACCGCATTCTCTTGAATGCAGGTTTTGGCACAATTGGTAACTGGCTGTTGGTTCTTGTGGGAGCATATGCCGGTATGTATGCCCTAAATGTGCAAGGACATAATCTTGAATGGAATCCGCTTTTGACTGCCATCGTGATTGTAGGATCTGCGTCAGGGTCCTTGATATTCATGTGCTTGGTCAAGCGGGTATTCCGCTTATAAACTCAATCATCGCTTGTTTGAAGCGGTGAATGTGTAAATTCGGTTTAAACTTCAATGGCGTTGTCCATTCTTTTGAACAAATCAAAAGAGGACGCTAGTGGTCCGTTCGAAACAAATGAGTCCCTTTGCGGCGAACTCTTTATCATTTGTTTCGAACGTAAAGACCACTAGCAAGGTATTGTTTTCTAGTGGATTTTAAGATTCAAATATTTGGATGAGAGGTCTCGGAAAACGGGTTCCAAATGTTTGAATCAATCCACTAGAAGCTACCGGTTGAAAGGCATTCCGAGAAATTAATTCCAGTACATCTTCAGGTAAAAGGCCTCTCTCACGCAGGCAACGAAGACCGGTGCTTTTTAGCGATTTTGAGAGTTTGGCTCCGTCTTCATCCAGGATCAATTTGTGGTGTTGGTACATGGGTAGAGGAAATTCCAACAACTCTTGAAGCAAGCGGTGAATGCTGGTTGCATGATAAAGATCACTTCCCCTGACAATATGCGTTACGCCCTGTGCTGCATCGTCGATTGCGCAACATAAATGGTAGCTTGCAGGTGCATCTTTACGCGCCAGGACAACATCTCCCCATTCGGATGGTTCTGCCGGGATCTGGGTTTTCTTTGTTCCCTCAAACTCGGTCCAGGACAGTTCGTCCTTGATGGGGTCAAGCGCTGCGGACATTGCGAGCCGCAGAGAATAGGGGTCGCCTGATTGTTTGATCCTTTTCCATTCTTCGGGAGAAAAATCACGTTCATTGCCCGGATAATGCGGGGTTCCGTCCGGATCAAAAGGCCAGTCCGCGTTTTTTTTCAAAAGCTTTACCACTAATTTGCGGATTGTGCTGCGGCTGGCACAGGTTGGATAAACAAGGCCCTTTTGTTCTAATTGCTCAAGGGCAGTACGATATTGATCATAGTTTTCAGATTGCCGTACGGGGCGTTCGTCCCACTCAAATCCGATCCATTCGAGATCTTCCAGCATTTGCTTTTCAAGTTCCCGGGTGCAGCGCTGAGTATCGATGTCCTCTATGCGGAGCAGGATTTTGCCGCCGATTTTTCTGGCAAGTCTTAGGTTCATTAAGGCCGAATATGCATGTCCCAAATGCATTTCACCATTGGGGCTGGGGGCAAAGCGGAAAACGGGGAAAGACGTACTCATCAGAAAAAACCCTTCAAACGAAGCTTTGCGGGTCAATATCCGTTTGGACGCGGATATTACCCCGTGGATTGTCGGCTTGGCGATACCAGCTGCGCAGCCAATCCTGCATGGCGAAGCTTCGGGGCGCATGGATTAACAGCCGGAAACGATATCTCCCTCTTATCATGGCAAGGGGCGCTTCTGCCGGTCCGAGGACCCGAACGATGTCCGATTTGGGTGCAGCTTGGCGCAGCGTGCGTGCATAGCGTTCTGTTTCGTTACGATCTTTGCCGGAGATGATGATTGAGGCGAGCCTGCCATAGGGTGGCAAAGATGCAAGTCTTCTTGCTTCGATCTCGCGATCGTAAAAATTCTCGGAATTACCTTCTATGATGGTTGAAATTACCGGGTGATCCGGCTGGTAACTTTGCAACAGGCCGATGCTTTCGCCGCCAGCACGACCAGCACGCCCGGTCACCTGATGCAGAAGCTGGAAGGTTCGCTCCGCTGCTCTCGGGTCGCCATTGGAAAGACCAAGATCGGCGTCGACCACACCGACCATCGTCATAAACGGGAAGTTATGCCCCTTGGCGACAAGTTGTGTTCCGATGATGATATCAGCATCCCCCCTGGCGATCGCTTCAAGTTCAAGTCGCATGCGTTTCACACCACCCGCCATGTCTGATGAAAGCACGATTGTACGGGCATGCGGAAAGGTTTCCAGCACTTCTTCGGCTATCCGTTCAACGCCGGGTCCACAGGCAACAAGGTGATCAAGTGTCCCGCAATGGCTGCAGGCTTCCGGAGCGGGATGGCTGTCACCGCAATGATGGCATTGCAGGGTTCGGCGGAACCGGTGCTCCACCAGCCAGGCGGAACAGTTTTTGCATTCAAACCGGTGGCCACAAACCCTGCATAAGGTGAGGGGAGCATAACCACGCCTGTTTAAGAACAATAAGGATTGCTCCTTCCTCTCAAGTGCGGCTCCCATGGCATTGGTCAAAAGTGGCGAAAGGAACCTGCCGCGCGGCGGTGGATGCTTGCGAAGATCAACGGCTTTCAGATCAGGCAAGACCGCATCGCCATACCGGCTTTGCAATCTGATATGATCATAGCGCTTCAGCTTTGCATTGACCCGGCTCTCAATCGACGGAGTGGCGGAACACAAAACGACTGGACAATTGCTGAGCTGACCGCGAACAACGGCCATGTCACGGGCGTTGTAAAAAACCCGGTCCTCTTGCTTGTAGGCGAGGTCATGTTCTTCGTCGACGACGATCAGCCCAAGATTTTCGAAAGGTAAATAGAGTGCCGAACGAGCACCTGCGACAACCCGAAGACGCCCTTCTGTGATTTGTCGCCAGGTCTTCTCTCGGGTGCGTGGGGCAAGTTCGGAATGCCATTCAGCCGGTTGTGCTCCAAACCTTTTTTCAAAGCGCTCCAGAAAGGTTGCAGTGAGCGCAATTTCCGGGATCAAAATGAGGGCTTGATTTGCCTGCGCCAGGCATTCTGCAATTGCTTCAAAATAGACTTCTGTTTTGCCGGAACCCGTAACACCTTCCAGCAGGATGGTGCGGGCAGGGGATTTTTGCATTGCTTTGCGCAGTGCTTTTGCCCCTTCTTGTTGATCAGGTGTCAGGTCTACGGTGTCGTAGTCCGGATCCGGTAATGCATGAAGCGGCAAGGAGGGAAGTTTGATCGGAACCAATGCACCCTGTTTGACCAATCCATCAACCACCGAGGGGGTTACCCCGGCAGCATGTGCCAGCCCGGATTTGGTCCATGACAGGCCATGGGTTGAAAATTCCATCACCTTTTTACGGGCACTTGTCAGCCGATCCGGCGCGATATCTGTGAAGGTCAAACCGTGCGCTGGTTTTTCCGGATCCAGTGCCGTTGGCGCGCGAAGCACCATTTTCAACACCATGCCGGGAGGGCTCAAAGTGTATCCGGCAACCCATTCAATAAAGTGGCGCATGTCAGCGTGCATGGGCGGGCAATCAAATTTCGAGATTACCGCGCGCAATTTGCTGGATAGAACTTCGTCTGGGATTTTGTCCCAAACAACGGCCGCAACCTCACGGCTTCCAAGCGGCACCTGAACATAATCGCCCGGCGTCAAATTCATGCCCGGTGGGACCTCGTAGCTATACGGGCCTTCGGTTGGGATCGGCAACAATACGGAGACGGTTTCAGCAAAGAGCAAGTTTGTCCTTCAAAGTGTTTGAATTGGTCCATATCTTTGCTGTATGGGATAGGACGATTCCCGCTTGAACAAAAGGGCAGAAGGCTTATGAAATTCTTTGTGGATACCGCTGATGTGGATGAGATCCGTGATCTGGCAGATACCGGGCTGGTGGATGGGGTTACAACCAACCCGTCTTTGATCCTTAAATCCGGTCGCGACATCATTGAAGTAACGCGCGAAATCTGCGGGATTGTTGATGGCCCCGTATCGGCGGAAGTGACCGCAACCGACTATGACGGGATGATGAGCGAAGCGGCAACGCTTGCCAAGATTGCGGATAATATCTGCATCAAACTTCCACTCACCATGGATGGTATGAAAGCCTGTAAGTCACTCACCGGCAATGGCCACAAGACCAATGTGACATTGTGTTTTTCTGCAACTCAAGCGTTGTTGGCTGCAAAGGCTGGCGCGACGTTTATTTCACCATTTATTGGGCGTCTTGATGACATGGGCATTGATGGCATGGAGTTGATTGAAGACATTCGCACGATCTATGACAATTATGGTTTTGAAACCGAAATCCTCGCTGCATCAATCCGCACGGTGAACCACGTGAAAGACGCAGCCCTTGCAGGTGCGGATGTTTCAACCATACCGCCGTCAACACTGAAAGCGCTGGTCAAACACCCGCTTACCGATAAAGGCCTCGATGCGTTTCTGGCCGACTGGGCGAAGACGGGTCAGAAAATCGGGTGAGGGTAATACTAATTTCAAATCAAAAAGCTGACTTTTGAGGGAACAATTTATACCAACGGTCATTAGGTTTCACTCTTTTGACCCGGAATTATTTTGGCTTTGGTTAGAGCGCTTCACGTTCAATCCAAACAGCGACAAAGCGTTCCTTTTCTGATTTCATTCACGCATTTTCGTTTAACCGTGTCCGATTAAACGAAATTTGCTCTAGTGGTCTGTTCGAAACGAATGGTCCCCTTTTCCGTTTTCTCGTTTGCATTCGTTTCGAACTTTAAGACCACTAGGGTCTGTTGACGTTCATCTGATTGCGATAGCTGTTGCAGCCAGATAGATCATAGCACAGAAGCTCTCGTCGGTTTTTTCTGAACGCATGGCTATGCGCTTGAATTCCTTGAGTTTCTGAAAGTAGTTTTCGACAAGATGCCGCCATTTGTATTTTTCCTCGTCATGCAATGCCGGAGATTTTCTTCCCCTTCTTGCCGGAATGACGGCTTCGATATCCCGGCTTTCAAGCAATTCGCGCAGCCAGTCCGCATCATAGGCCTTGTCGCCAAGAAAAGCACCGCACTCAATGCCCTCAATCAAATTCGCAACGCCCATTGTCTCGCCACGCTGACCCGGCAGGATCGAAAACCGCGCCAGATTTCCCAATCCATCGACAAGCGCCAGTATTTTCGTCGACATGCCACCCCGGGATTTACCTATGGCCTGATTGAGAGTCCCCCTTTTGCGCCCATTCCATGGCGATGAACCTTAACAATGGAGCCATCAACCATGACATATTCCAGATCAAGCTCGTCCTGGGTTAAGTTATTGAATATACGTTCAAATGCACCATTGTTTACCCATCGGCGGAAGCGCTTGAAAACAGAGTTCCAGGCACCAAATTCTGCAGGCAGATCGCGCCACGGCGACCCTGTGCGGGCAATCCACAACACCGCCTCAACAAACTCGCGCGCATTGCCGCCCGTTTGCCCCGGATCGCCCGCTTTGCCACAGCAATGCGCTGCAATGCGTTCCCACTGTTCATCTTTCAAAATTTTGCGAATCAAGACCGTTCTCCTTTTCCAGTCTTGAATCAGTTTTTATGCTAAAAAGGAATCCCTCACCTGAACGTCCACAGACCCTAGCAAGGTATTGTTTTCTAGTGGATTTTAAGATTCAAATATTTGGATGAGAGGTCTCGGAAAACGGGTTCCAAATGTTTGAATCAATCCACTAGGTGCGGTTGGCGAAGTGGAACTGCGTATCATGCGCTAGAGTATCCGTATTTCACCCCTTTCACGATTCCCTAACCCTGCTGGCTTAGTCTGGCTGCATGGTACAAAATCCTGACTCCGAAGAGTTTCTCATTATTTGTGCACCAGAACTGGCGCGCGAGCGCGAGGCGTGGCTCAATTGGCTGGGAGACGAAAAGCGCATGTCGGCAAAAACGCTCGATGCCTATGAGCGCGATGTGCGGCAGTTTCTTCAATATCTCACTGGCCATGTCGGGCAGCCGCCAAAGATTGCGGACATTGCGGCATTAAAACCGCTTGATATGCGCGGCTTCCTGGCACGGCGAAGGGAAGGCGGTGCGCAGGCAAGAACGCTTGGGCGCGGGCTTGCCGGTATCCGGTCTTTTGTGCGCTTTCTTGAAAAAAAGGGTCTTGCAAATTCAGCAGGCCTTGCGGCAACGCGCTCGCCCAAACAACCCAAAACCCTGCCGAAAGCACTTGCTGCATCCCAGGCAATGCGGCTTACGGATATTGGCGAACATTTATCACAAGAACCCTGGATTGCCGCGCGCGATGCGGCGGTTATGACGCTTTTATACGGATGTGGCCTGAGGATTGGCGAAGCGCTTGGGCTTACCCCCGATGAAATGAGGCAGGCAAAGCAAGGCAGTATTCCCGTGACCGGCAAAGGTGGCGTTACCCGAATGGTGCCGGTTATCGCGCAAGTGAATGCGGCGGTTGAGACATATATGCGCCTTTGCCCCTATCATCTTGAAACGGACGGCCCGTTGTTTCGGGGTGCAAAAGGGGGGGCGCTGCAATCAGCAATTGTTCAAAAAACCATGCGGATTTTGCGATCGGCACTTGACCTTCCCGATACCGCCACACCGCACGCTTTGCGGCATTCGTTTGCCACACATCTGCTTGCCGGCGGTGGAGATTTGAGGACCATACAGGAGTTGCTGGGACATGCCAGCCTGTCGACCACGCAAATCTATACATCGGTTGATACGGAGCGTTTGATGGATATCTATGAAAAAGCGCATCCACGGGCCTGATAGGAGGCTCATCAGTCGGCTTTGTTAGCCAAGTTTTAACCCTGAGTTTTAGAGGGATGTTCAGCATTACCTGGCATAAATGCCAGGGTCAGGACCCTACACATGCAGTTTGAAAAACTTATGAAACGCAGTGAAACATTTTTGATTGGCCTTGGGTTGATCAAAATGACGTTTCTGGCGTTGTTTTTTGCAAGCTTTGGCTTTGTTGAGATAGAAACAGCACATGCCCAAACTGCTGAAAGCTGTGTGGGTGATAATCTTTTGGAATGGTTGAAGGTCGAAGACCCTTCCCTTCATGATCAGGTTTTGACCGAGGCTGCCGCGGTTATCAATTCCCGCGCAATTTTCTGGAAACTGGAGAAAGACGGAGAGAAACCGTCATGGCTCTATGGCACCATGCATATGGCCGACCCCGACATTTCCACAATACCGGCGGATGCCAAAGAGGCAATTCTGGCCAGCGAAACCCTTATCATTGAATCGGTTGAAGCGCTTGATCAGCAAGCGATGATGAAAGCCATGAGCAGCCTTGCCCATCTCACTCTTTTGAAAACGGGAACCCTGCGCGATCTGGTTGAGGATGATCTGGAAGATGAACTTGCTGTGGAAGTTGAAAAGCGCGGCATTCCGATGCAACTGGCCGACCGCATGCAACCTTGGCTGATTGCGACAACGGTTGCGCTTCCGGTTTGTGAAATGCAGCGCAAGCAGAACGGTGAAAAAGTGTTGGACAATGCGCTCGCTGAATTTGCGGTCGAACACGGAAAGGACCTGCGCGGACTTGAAACCGTATCCGAACAGCTGACGGCCATGGCGTCATTGCCTGTGGATTATCATGTGTCTGCATTGGAAGAGACACTTGCTTCGGGCTCACTGGCTCTCGATATGATAGAAACCATGAAGGGCCTCTATAAGCGCGGAGAAATGGGTTATGTGTTTCCGTTGATGAAGGCGGTGATGCCGAAAGCCGGAAGCAGCACCGGTACCGCGAAGTTTCAGGAGGCGTTGATTGATAAACGCAACCAGACCATGCTTGATCGTTCACTTCCGATGATTGAAGAAGGGCCAGTATTTATTGCCGTTGGCGCGTTGCATCTTCCCGGTGAAGCTGGACTGGTGAAGCTTTTCCGTGATGCCGGTTATACGGTAACTCCGCAGCGTTGACCCCAAACCATTCTTCAACCGATTGTGGTTGGATATCCACCGGCTGAGGGTTTTTAAAACCCGTCAATCTTGATACACATGCAAATCAGTGATTTCAGGCAGCGTGTTACTCCGGCATGCGTCACTTCTACAATTGATTGGGTTTCGCATGGGTTTCAGATTGCTTCGCGTGTTTTTCATGTTTTTCGCATTGATTTGCACCAATGAGTTCGCGTTTGCGCAGAATTCTCCGCCGCCTGCCAATGTAACTTCACAGCAATATGTCACAACACCCCGGTCACCGTTTTCAGATCCTTCCGCCTGGTCGAAAATTCTGGATTCCACGGAGCAGGCGATTTCCAGAAATGGGGTCAGGAATGCCGATCTTAATCGGTTGCTTGGTGAAACGGATCAAGTCAGAACATCTGCGCTGGAGCAGATCAAATTGCTTCAAACACAAGTGGAGCAGGCCCGGCAGCAGCTTGCTGAGCTTGGAGCCAGACCAAAGGATGGAGAACCGGCGGAAATCGGGCAGGTTCAGAAAAAGCGCGAAATACTGAACCGGAATTTTGCCGAGATTGATGCGCGGCTCAAAAATGCGCGTGTCGCTGAGGTCAGGGCACAGCAAATGCAGAAATCGATTTCTGATATTCTCAACCAGCGGTTTGTGCAGTCAATCAGCGTACGAAGCAAAGGTCTGACCACTGCCGGGTTCTGGAGCAAATTTGCAACCGGCTTTGGAGGATTTGGCCGCAGTCTTTATTTGCTGGTTTACGATTCCTTTTCTGTTTTCGCCGAGAAAATCACAACCGATTTTCGCAGCCAGATATTCCTTATCATCGGCCTGTGCCTGATCGCCCTGGTTTTCATTCGATTACGACGATTGCTCGCCGATCATAGTGATAATGCAGCGGGAATGCTCGGGATTGAGCGTGCCGGTTTGATGCCGTCCGGGTTCATCAGATATCTGCGAAATGGTATTTTGCCGGCTGCGCTGATCATCAGTGTTTTCTGGCTGTTTTCAAGTCTGGAATTGCTGACACCGCGGCTTGGGCGGTTGCTCAATGCGGTTACTGCCGCTTTGGCGTTTGCAGTTGCAGCGGTTTCTTTATTCAAGGTTTATCTGTCGCCCGGCGATACCCCTCAGCGACTTTCCCGGTTGAGGGAAGCAGCTGCAGGGAATGTCTTCAGGCTTCTGTCCATCGCCATGCTAATTGCTGTTGTGCTGGTGGCGCTAAAACAAATCGCGAAAATTGTAGTGGCTCCGATTGAAGTCAGCATTGGGTTGAGCCTTGCATCGGCCTTGTTGGTAGGGTGTGCAGGCCTTTGGATCTTGTTGATTTCACGGGAGGACAAGCTGGCAAGAGCAACCGGTGAAATTAATGTCACACCTCTTCCGAGAACCATCCGGTATCTCTCATTTCTGGTTTGGCCTGTGGTGTTGGTCATCATCATCGCGGCTGTTGCGGGCTATGTTGCATTTGCCGAGTTCTTGAGCGAGCAACTGCTTTTCGGTGCGGTCGTCGTGTTGTCGGTCTGGTTACTTTTGCACTTTATTGACTATGTGTTTTTGCATATTCCGGCGCGGTCGATCAGCGAAGCGAGCGAAGACGATACTGTAACTGCCACGATGGCAGGTGCCGGGCAGGCGATTATTCTGGCTGCCGGTTTGCTCAAGATGGTGGTTTATGTCGCCGCAGCCATCCTTTTGCTTCTGCCGTGGGGGTATCGAACAAGTGATTTCTTCCAGTTTATCAATGATCTGTTTTTTGGTTTTGAAATTGGTGGTTTGAGCATTTCGCTCTCTACAATTTTCCTCGCGACCGGTCTGTTCATTGTCGGCTACACAATAACAACAACGCTGAGGAACTGGCTCAACAACAAGTTCTTGCCAACGACGAGCCTGGATATCGGCATAAGCAATTCGATCTCGACTGTGTTTGGATATGCGGGTTTCATTTTTGCAGCAATATTGGCAATCACTGCCGCAGGATTTGATCTGTCCAATCTGGCGATTGTTGCCGGTGCGCTTTCTGTGGGTGTTGGTTTCGGCTTGCAGAGTATCGTCAACAATTTTGTCTCAGGGCTTATCTTGTTGGCAGAACGACCCATCAAGGCAGGTGACTGGGTGGTAACATCGGGTGGCGAAGGATATGTCAGCAAGATTTCAGTTCGTTCAACCAAGATAGAAACATTTGACAGGGCAACCGTTATTGTTCCCAACTCCACGCTGATTACCGACAACGTCACCAACTGGACCCATGGTAACAAGTCTGGCCGGATTATCGTGCCGGTTGGCGTTGGCTATGACAGCGATCCGGAACAGGTGCGAGAAATTTTGTTGGCGTGTGCTTCCGGGCATCCGTTCGTTTTGGGGCGCCCGGCACCCGTCGTATACTTCATGGACTTTGGTGCGAGCTCGCTTGATTTCCAGCTGAGATGTTTTCTTAGCGATATCAACAATGCGCTGAGCGTGCAGAGTGAGCTACGATTTGATATTTTGAAAGCATTGCGTGCGGCGAACATCGAAATTCCGTATCCGCAACAGGATTTACACATTCGCTCAAACGATGCCGTTTTGATGGAAACGCCCACACCAAAGGCCGGGAAAACCACCCGCCGTCGTTCAAAGTGACCGTTTGGTCAGACGCTTTAGCGACCGTTTAGCCTTTTCAAGGCGATAACCGTTATCTGCAATTTTAATTGCTGTTTCAGTGGCATTCGACCCGAACCCGATAACCATGCTTGAAAAATCCTGCCCTTTCGACCAGAAACGATTGGCGGTTTCGTTGAGTTCACCAGCCAGGGAATCCAGTGACAAGAATTTGCTTTCATCAAGCAAGGAATTGTTGACATGCGATAGCAATAAGTTACCGGCGGAATATTTGGCGTAGTTTTCGTCAAATGCGATTTTCCAGGGAAAGAAATGCCCATTGGAATTGATCATTACCATGGAAGCAATCGGAATTCCCTTAAGTTTGAGGACATGAATTTCGCAGGAACTGATGCGGCTGAGATTTGCAATGGATGACGACATATACTCTAAAAGGTCTTTGTGGTTAAGGATAGCCGTACCACGCCTTCCTTTCCAACCCTCGTTTTCCAGCTGGAGTTGATCTGCCAATGCAATGCGAATTTCTTCGATGTTACCGGCGGTTGAGAATTCCAGGGGACCGAGTTTTTCGAGTTTTCTCTGCGCAGTGGTCAATCGTTGTTTGCGTTTGCCACTAACCTGTTTCACGATGTCTTTCAGTGCACGTTGCGATGAAAATCCGGCGCGACTTCCGGGAGAAAACCGAAGGAGTCGGTCTGAGAGTTGTTTGTTTTTGTAAAGTCCCGATGAAATCCGCGATTGCATTGGGAGAAAGTCCAGAACCAATGCCTGAGCCTGGTCGTCCTGGGCAAGGCGCAGACAATGCGAAAGTGCATTGAAGGTTTCATCGCCATAATTTGAATTGACCAAGGGCGTACCAAGCGGGCCATAAGAGTGTGTCCAACTTTTCATTATTTTGCGCCCGAACAAGCTGGATGTGTTTAATTCAACCGGCAGGAAAAACTGTAAATCTGCAGTCGTATTGTCATGCCTTGTGAGGCAGAGAAACTTCACTTTATCGCTGCCCAGATGTTCAATCGCTGGTTCAAGGATTGTCAGGGTGAAAAATGGATTTGGATCAAGACATGTTTGCGAAAGGGAGCGGACCGCTTCCCGCAGGCCCGGCTCGTCGAGAGTATCAGCAAGCGACAATCGCCAGTATTCACCGCCAATGCCGGTACTTACGGACAAAGCAAAACCAAAATGCCGGCTGGGTGTAGCCATTGTGTTCGTACGGGCGGCGCGTTTTGCGCAGCTCTTTGAAATTACACTCATCTCGAACCCTCGCCTGCAGCGTTCATGGAGCGTCGGCTTGGAATGACGAAGGCATGAATTTTCATGTGCCGCAAGACGGCTGAATACAAGGCCGCACTTTCACATATAAAGGCGATTGCAGTTGCAATGGCTGCTCCCTGCAATCCGTAAATCGGAATCAAACAGATGTTGAGTGTGACGTTGATGAACAAGGCTCCACAGTAAATCACCGCACATGCGTTTTGTTTGCCCGACATAACGAGCAGAGCCTCGGCAGGTCCAATGCTGGACCGGATTACAATTCCTGCAACCAAAATCCACAGGACACTTTCTCCAACCACGAATTCAGGGCCGAACAACATCAGGATGTATTTGCCACACAGAACCATTGTGATGCCAATTGCCAATGACGGCCAAAACGTCCATTGGACGGTTTTTTGAACGAATTCGCGGTACTCGTCGAGTTTCCCGGAAGCGTTGTAGGCTGCGTAGCGATGCGAAGCTGTTGCGCGTATTGCGAAATAAACGAAATGTACCAGCGCGAGGATTTTCGTGGCGGCGAAGTAGACAGCTGTGTCTTCCGGTGTTGTCAACCAGCTTACAAAAATCACATCAACTTGTGTAAGCAGGACATAAAAACTCTCAACAAGAAAGATCGGTAGTGCAACCATCAACCAATAACCCAGGCGGTATTCCGCTGGAGCAGGTTTTACGTTTATCTCAAGCTTGCGGAAAAGAAGAAGAGTTTGAAAAATTGTGGTTGAGTAGGTTGCGATCAGCGCGCACCACATCGCAGTAATTGCGGTTGCTTCATAGCCAATCAGAATTGCGAAGCCAAGTAGTGCCAGTATTGACAGTGGTCTCACTATAAAGGTTGGCAAGAATGACAGCTTGATCCAATTGAACGGTCTGCCAATCATGTCTGCCACGCCTTCAATGTTGAAAGCAGGCAGGCACACGAGCCCCAAATAAACTGGCATTATGAAATAATTGGTCATCAGGCCTGGAAAACTGGTCAGCAACAATGCGCCCAATAGCGCCAATGCTGTTGCGGTTGCCAGTGACATCAAGAGGCTGCCTCGAACAACGCCCCAGAACAGGTTGGGCTGTTCGCGCTCACGATATTCGGAAACGAACCGCAATACAGCGGAAGGGAGCCCCAAACCTGTAAGGGTGCTACTGATAATCACGGCCGCCCAAACGGCTACAAAAATTCCATATTCGAATGTTCCCATCCAGCGTGCGAGCAGGATTTGGGATAAAAGCGCTATGGCTGCACTGGCGACACGGATGACAAAAACGGTAAGCGCCATGCGTTGTGAAACCGAGTTCTCATTGTCGCTATTGAGGAGATCGTCAACTTTTTCCAGCGCAGGCAGAAGCTTTCCATGCACTCCGGCAGGCAATATTTTCTCCAGCAGGTTTGAGACCACCAGTTGCACGTTCTTTCCCTCGTCTTCCTGTCATACCGTAACATGCAGCGGTTAAGATATGGTTCTGAGAGATTTGGTAACCGATATTTGAAGGTGCTTAAGTAATTGATTTTATTGAAACTCTATCTCCCATCTTTCATGAAATGTAAACCATGATAAGACTGCGGGGACGTTTGCGCACCAAATTCAGAAGAAGAGCCGTGAAAACACCGAACCGTCTTGATCTCAAAGGGTTGAAATGTCCCTTGCCTGTACTAAAAACCCGCAAAGCGATGCGGGAACTTGTCGAGGGGGAACTTGTCGAGGTTGAGACAACTGATCCTCTTGCGGTGATCGACATCCCTGCATTTTGCAATGAACAGGGACACAGCCTTGTCGAGACGCGTGAAACGGATGATAGCAGGTTGTTTGTTATCGCGAAGGGGCCTCTGGCCTAAAGCATATTTCGATTAATCGGTTACGGTTAAACGAAAATCCGTAAATGAAATCAAAAAAGATACGCGTTGTCGCTGTTTGGATTGAACGGATACTCTGGGGTCAGGACCTAACGCATTCCCGAAATGGACAGGGGATTGTTTGTAAGTGCTTCCCGGTCCGGTGTGTCTATGGCTGCAACATCAAAGAAGCTATTAAAAATCGATCGCACCTGATCGAGATTGATATTCTTTCCAATGATAACCATACGAGTTTTTTTATTGCCATCCGGCCAGTGATCGAGTGGAACAGGATCGTGGAGGATTTGCCCGGACATCTGAAGCAAAACCGGATGATCGAGCCCGATGCAAAATCCAAATCCCTTCGCCCTCAGCAGATTTGGACCCAGCATGTTGGAAAGGTGATGCAGAAAGCCGGCAAACACCGGGAGAGGTTGGGCCTGATCTGATGTAAGCACTATAGAAGCATATTCATTTTGATGCATGTGGGTTAAATGGGATTCTTCGCGGGCACCCGACCGCTTTTTTTTACCGGCATTTTCTATCTCATCAAGAACGATATCTGCTGGATCAGTGCACCTTGTCGCCCACGTATTGAGTTCGGCGATTGCGGTTTCTGTTTTCGAAGTGACGGGCTTTTGATCCGTCCTGCTAACAAATATGGCGTCAGCCAGAGCCAGTTGCCGCCGGGCTTCTGCATGATCTTTCAGCAGCGCTTCCCCGCGTACATTGTCGTAGACTGAAAGAATGGCAGCTGGATGCAGTCCATGCTGATTAAGTTCAGGTGCGGAAAGACTTTGGAAAACCGGAAGCGGGTCAGCTATGCCCGTAGTCTCAATGATCACACGTTGGAAGCGGGATAATTCCATCGTGAGCAAGGTCTCAACCAGTTCACCGCGAATAGAACAACAAAGACACCCGTTGGACAGTTCGAATATTGTTTCTGTGCTTGCTTCGACGAGGTGGTGATCAACAGAAATTTCACCAAATTCATTTACGATTACCAATGTGTCTTCATAGGCAGGTAACTTCAAAAGCGTATTCAACAGGGTGGTTTTACCGCTTCCAAGAAATCCGGTTAAAATGTGGACTGGGGTGGATTGTTCGGTCATGGTTCAACGGGGGTTAGGGGTTGGAACCGCGATTGATCCGGTCTCTGATTTTCCGATTGCAGCAAGTATAACCCGACCCAAGACAGGATCATAATTGGGTCGTTTAATGGGAATAGGCGGTTTCCCTTTTATGGTCAGGTTGCGGCTTATCCAAGCGTCACCTGGAGGTGCATCAATTCCACCGGTAGAAACCGGGAGTACAGGTCCCAGAGATTTACGGGAGTGCAAATATTTTGACTTTATCACCGCGGTTCCCGAAACCGGGTCATAACGGCTGGCGCGGGCTTCCGGTGTGCATAAGACAGGACGCATATTCTGCGGACTTTGCCCGGTTGATATACTGCCATAAATGGTGCCGGAGCCGGACTTTCCAGTTGCTTCGGTAATCAATCGTGCGGCGGCGACAGCGCGGTCGGTTTGCGAGGATCTGCCGAGAACAACAGCGATCAGGTGCTGCTGCCCCTGCCGCTGTGCAGATGCAACCATATTGTATCCAGATGCGCAGACAAAACCTGTTTTCATGCCGGTAGCTCCAGCAAACCGTTCCAGAAGCAGGTTGTAGGAGTAGTGTGTTTTTGAAGATGTCCTGATACCAACAGCTGCAAACATGAAGGAAAACTCCGGAAACTCTTTCAGTATCCGGACCGACAGAAGCGCCATGTCCCGGGCTGAGGAATATTGTCCCTTGTCATGGAGGCCGTTTGAATTTGTGAAATGCGTATTACCCATGCCAAGGCGGCGAGCCTCGTCATTCATCCTTTCAACAAAACCTTGAACCGACCCACCAACCGCCTCAGCCAGTGCGTGGGACACATCATTGGCACTTTTTATGATGATAATTTTCAGTGCGGTATCAACCCGCAACCTTACCCCGCGCTTGTAGCCCATTCGACTGGGAGGTTGGCGGGTTGCTGCTTTGGAAATCAAAACCGGTGATCCCGGTGCAATTTCACCGGAACTGATTGCGCGAAAGGTTACATATGCGGTCATTAATTTGGTGAGGGATGCCGGATGCCACCGGTGATGCGGCTGGTTCTGCGATAGGATTGATCCATTTTTAGCGTCGATCACAATAAAGGGATTTTCCGCTGTATTGGCAGGAAATGCCGCAACAGCAATCGCAATCAGTATTGAAACAAATGAAAAGGAGCGATACATTTTAGGAAGGAACCTGTTAAACGAAGCTTCTTGCTTCTAGCAAACCTCGCTCAAAAATGTCAGGGAAAAATATGCCGATTATCAATCGTATGGCCGAACTTCATGATGAAATTACTGAATGGCGCAGGGATATCCATACAAATCCGGAACTGTTGTATGATGTACATGAGACAGCGGCGGGCGTGGCTTTGAAACTGGAAGCTTTTGGCTGCGACGAAGTGGTGAGCGGTATCGGTAAAACCGGAGTGGTCGGGATTATTCACGGGAATACCAAGCGTTCCAACCACGTTGTAGGGCTGCGAGCCGACATGGATGCCTTGCCAATCGAAGAAGCAACAGACAAGCCATACAAATCGAAAGTGCCTGGTAAAATGCATGCCTGCGGTCACGACGGACACACTGCAATGTTGCTCGGGGCTGCAAAATACCTGTCCGAAACCCGCAATTTTGATGGCAGCGTGGCGGTGATTTTTCAACCGGCTGAGGAAGGCGGTGCAGGAGGCAAGGCGATGGTTGAAGATGGCATGATGGACCGCTTTGGCATTAAGGAAGTCTATGGCATGCACAATCTTCCCGGTCTTCCGGTTGGCGAGTTTGCCATACGAAAGGGCGCCGTCATGGCGGCAACGGATGAGTTCATTATCAAGGTTACGGGCAGGGGTGCACATGCTGCGATGCCGCATCAGGGCATTGACCCTGTCGTTACCGCATCACAAATAATTATGGGGCTGCAGACGATTGTCTCAAGAAATATAAACCCGTTTGAACCGCTGGTGGTTTCGGTGACCAAGATCAATGCGGGCACAGCCTTCAATATTATCCCCGATGCAGCGGAAGTTGTTGGTACAGTCCGAAGCCTGTCAGCTGAAAGCAGGACGTTTGCAAAGGAACGGATGGTCGAAATTTGTAACGGGATCGCCGCTTCTGCTGGTGCAGAAGTGGATGTGACCCTTGTAGAGGGCTATCCGGTTACCTTCAACCACGACGAAGAAACCGACAAAGCGGCTTCAGTTGCCCAAATGGTCGCGGGTGAGGGAAATGTTGACCAGGACAAAGAGGCCACCATGGGGGGGGAAGACTTTTCATACATGTTGTTGGAGCGGCCCGGGGCGTTCATATTTGTTGGTAATGGCGACAGTGCCGGGCTCCATCATCCTGAGTATGATTTTAATGATGAAGCGATCCCACACGGGACATCTTACTGGGCAAAACTGGTTGAAACCCTGATGCCGGCAGCATAGCTTGATGAAAAATGGGCGGTAAAATTTTTATACCAACGGCGATTAGGATTGATTGCATTGGTATTTGTTTGCGCTCACGGCAGTTTGGCTTTGCCAAACGCCTCCACGGGGGCGGGCTTAAGCCCGGCTCGCTTTGCGCTCGCATACCAGCGCCATAAAAGGGTCAAACCAAACGGCCGCTGGTATAACACCGTCCGTTGGGCAATTTTGGAACATCAAAAGGGTCAATCCTAATGGCCGTTGGTATTAACTACTGGAGGACAAAAGAGCGGTGCTAAAACTCGTATTTGCGGAGAGGCTACCCTATGATCGAAACAAGGGTTATCGAACCGCAAAAACCTCTAAAGTATTCAAGGCTTTAGAGGCATGCCACACGGAAAAATCTGATATGGTGATCCCGGCAGGACTCGAACCTGCTACCTCAAGATTAGGAATCTTGCGCTCTATCCTGATGAGCTACGGGACCACATTATCTGAATATCAAAGCAGTGAGATTGGTGCCAGCACAAAGCAACAATTTATGACCTGTCTTAGAGTCCAACCGAATATTCGCGAAAGGTTTGATTTTGTGAACATTTGTTCAATATCAAGGGTTTATACGCAGGGACGGTCCCTGACCATTTCCAGTATAAAGCCGCTGATAGTGGGCAATTTTGGCAAACCCCTTCGGGCGGTGCATATTTCGGCTATTTCTATGCAAAATCAAAACCAAAGGGATAGCACCCTATGGCCTTGATTTTACTTCAAAATATCTCAAAATATGCTACCGTCAAACCTTACGCGAATATTCGGTTAGGCTCTAAGGTGCATAAATATTCTCTGATGGGGTGTTTTCATGTTGCGTCACCTTTTGGTTGGTTCAGCAATAACAACGACGGTTCATGATTAATATGCTCCCCGTGTTGATAGACATGAAGCTGATCGAACTCATCCCGGTGAACGCTGTAAATCAATTCGCCACCCGTCAGCTTGGCAGCATTTTTCGTAGACAGACGAAATCGCATGATCAGCGCAAATATGCCGAGAACGAACAGTGGTGGTACAATCAGCCAAGCAAATTTCATCCAGTCAGATAGTGACTGATATGTGTCGAAAAAATCCTGCCAGAAATTATAATCATCCATTTTTAACTCCCGCTCTCATGCCAAAGAAAACGGCCACCTGAGATTTCTCTCTGGTGACCGGGGAGTTAGTAGACCGCCAAGAGACAGCCGCCATGGCCTTTAGGCAAGCCCTGGACATGCGCCATAGCCTCCCCGACCTTTAAGGTTCGAGGAGGTATCGTTACGGTCGACACCGACCGCCCTTGGAGAGGCTACTACACCCCGAAACTGGCAAATCACCAGTCCTGCCTATAGTTTAACGTGTTGGAATCAAAAGAGGAAGAAAAACAATATTTTGTACCCTACGGTGCTTATCCGGTACTTGCTGCACTCAAAATAAGTTCAAGACCTTGATCCGATTGCGCTTCTGGTCCACACACCCAAAGATTCCTAATCTGGAGAATCTTGTCTTGAAAAAAGCAACATCATTTCAAGCAACACGAAATATTAATTTTGTTAAGTTGCATATTTATCACTATTTATATATGATATATAAAATAAAAATTGATATAGGGGTTTCATGTTCAGGATAAACAAGAAATTTTCTGATCGCGTTTCAAAAAACCTTCGAAAATACAAGCGTATTGCAGCAGATCAGCAACGCTCTGATGTATCAGAAGCCGACACTGTTTCGTTGGTGAAAGACGTTTTAGCCAATGTTCTTGGATATGATAAGTGGCAGGAGTTGACATCTGAATACCAAATAAAGGGGACATACTGTGACATTGCAGTGAGCATAGGTGGAAAATTGCGGCTATTGGTTGAGGTCAAATCCGCTGGTACTGCACTTTCAGATAACCATTTGAGGCAAGTGGTAAACTATGGCGCTCACCAAGGTTTGCCGTGGGTATTGCTGACAAATGGTATCGAATGGCGATTGGTTCATATTAAAACTTCGCCAAAAATTGAGCATGAGACGATTATGCGGTTTCATCTTGCAGAAATAAACTCTCGCAAATCAGATGATTTGCAACTTCTATATTTAATTTCACGTGAAGGCTTGGATGGTGATGCCATGAAGGCATTTCATGAACACCGTCAGGTTGTAAATGCTTATACATTGGCTTCGGTGATTACAACGGAACCGGTGGTCAATGCACTTCGCCGGGAAATGCGGCGCTTTTTTCCGGATCTTGTGATCAAGAAAGAGGACATCTCAGAATTGATTGAAACCGAGGTTCTAAAAAGAGACACGGTCGAGAGTGACAGGGCAAAGGAGGCGCAGGCATTGGTAAAGCGGGCATCGCGCCGTGTTGAGCGCCAGAAGGCAAAAGCTGCTAAAAAGGCGTTACTTGCGCCTACCATATATAAACGAGGAACCGGGAAAGACCAAAGCCGCTAATTCCCCCCTCATCTCTTGACAATTACCCCTGTTTTCTCCTATATCCCGGCACAGAAGCGGGAAATGTCCCGCTTTTATTTTTCGTATCCCACAGGAACGACTGAAAAAGCAGGCCCGGTGCCGGGATTTCCCATGCCGAGAGCCTTGATGAACACTGGAAGGAAAAAAGATGTTCGCAGTCATTAAAACCGGTGGCAAGCAGTATCGTGTTGCACCGGATGATGTATTGAAAATTGAGAAACTCGCGGGTGAAGCGGGTGATTTTGTTGAACTTTCCGAAGTATTGATGATTGGCGACGGTGGTAACATGACCATTGGCGCTCCACTGGTTGAAGGTGCCATGGTTTCAGCTGAAATTGTTGAGCAGGGCCGTGCCCGCAAGATCATCGCTTTCAAAAAACGTCGCCGCCAAAATTCACGTCGCACAATTGGCCATCGTCAACATCTGACAACGGTCCGTATTGCCGAGATCCTGACGGATGGCAAAAAAGCTTCCAAAAAGGCAGCGCCGAAAAAGGCTGCTCCTGCCAGGGAAGAAAAAGCAGTTGCAGCGCCTAAGGCAGCGGCTCCCAAGAAGGCAGCGGCAGCGAAAGCTGAGAAAAAGGCTGAGGCTCCAAAGAAAGAAACAAAGTCTGAAGCACCATCAGGCCCGCTTTTCAAAGCGCCAAAGGGTGAAAAAGACAAGTTGACCGACATCAAGGGTATTGGCCCGGTTGCCGAAAAACAGCTTAACGAGCAGGGCATTACGACTTTTGCCCAAATTGCAGCCCTTACTAAGGATGAAATTGTCAAGGTTGACGAATACATGCCTTTCAGTGCAGACCAGATCAAAGACTGGCAGGGTCAGGCTAAAGACAAGATTAAATAACAAGACCAGACAGGAAACAGAGACATGGCTCACAAAAAAGCAGGCGGCTCATCCAGAAACGGTCGCGATTCAGAATCCAAACGCCTCGGCGTTAAAAAGTTCGGCAACGAAATTGTGGTCCCGGGCAATATTATTGCGCGTCAGCGTGGCACAAAGTGGCACCCGGGCAATAATGTAGGCATGGGTAAAGACCATACGCTTTTCGCACTTACAGGCGGCAAGGTAGCCTTTCAGCGAAAAGCCAATGGTCGAACCTATGTCAACGTGGTTCCGGCACAAGCAGCGGAATAACCAGTACAACAAGGCTGGTAATCATCGACCCAGCCAACCATGTTAAGTTTGCAAGGGGAGATGGAGAAGCCAGCTCCCCTTTGCCGTTTTGCGGCAGCGAATTTGGAGACAGTCATGACGGAAGACCAGAAACACGAGGCGCAAAGCCTGGTTTTTGCCGGTGAAATTTTGACAACACCTGATCTTGTATTGCGTGCACCCACCATGGATGACGTGAAGGGAATTGCGACACTTGCGAACAATCGCAATATTTCCAGCATGCTCGAATCCGTGCCCTATCCGTATTACGATCATCATGCGGAAGAATTTATCCAGCATGTTTCAAATCCGGAGGCGGGCGAGTGTGTTTTTGCGATTACAGAAGCTGCAACAGGAAAGCTGATGGGCATGTGCGGACTGCATTTGGTGAAACGCCGGTATGAGCTTCCGCATATGGGTTATTGGCTTGGCGAGGAATTTTGGGGCAAGGGTTATGCGACCCAGGCCACCCGTGCGCTGGTTGATCTTTTCTTTAAGGCGGGTTCGGAAGAAACCTTGCTGATTTCAGTGCTGGAAACAAACACAGCTTCGCGGCGCGTGATTGAAAAATGCGGCGGTCGGTTCTGGAAACAGGATACGAACTCCTCTTCGTTTTTCGATAAAGACATGAAGGTCGATCATTTCCGCATTACCCGTGAGAACTGGATGGGCGCGGTCGCAGCCTGAGGATGACGGGCCGGGGGAGAAAGAAAATATGAAATTTCTTGATCAGGCCAGAGTTTATGTCCGTTCCGGAGATGGTGGTGCAGGTTCGATTTCGTTTCGCCGCGAAAAATACATTGCTATGGGTGGCCCCGACGGCGGGACCGGTGGCAAGGGCGGTGATGTGTGGATTGAGGCTGTTGATGGTCTCAATACTCTGATTGATTATCGCTTCCAGCAGCATTTCAAGGCAAAGACCGGCATGCATGGCATGGGCCGCAACCGCAACGGTTCCATGGGCGAAGAGGTGGTGCTCAAAGTTCCGGTTGGTACGCAAATTTTTGAAGAAGACAATGAAACCCTGATTGTTGATCTTGATACACCCGGTCAACGCTATCTGATTGCCAAGGGTGGCAATGGCGGATTTGGGAATGCCCACTTTAAGTCATCAACCAACCAGGCACCGCGCCGGGCTAATCCAGGGCAGGAAGGCCAGGAGCGTTGGGCTTGGCTGCGGCTGAAACTGATTGCTGATGCAGGACTTGTTGGCCTTCCCAATGCAGGTAAGTCGACCTTTCTTGCAAGTGTAACGGCTGCAAAACCAAAGATTGCAGATTATCCCTTCACGACTTTGCATCCAAATCTTGGTGTCACAAAGGTTGATGGTCGAGAGTTTGTTATTGCTGACATCCCCGGACTGATCGAGGGTGCCCATGAAGGTGTGGGTATTGGTGATCGTTTTCTGGGCCATGTTGAACGTACACGGGTGCTGCTCCATCTGGTTTCCGCGATCGAAGAAGATGTGGCTGGTGCTTATATGACCATCCGCGGGGAGCTTGAGGCCTATGGCGGCGGACTTGATGAGAAACATGAAATTGTTGCACTCTCGCAGGTCGATGCGCTGACCGATGAAGTTCGTGCTGAAAAACTGAAAGAGCTTGAGAAAGTGTGTGTTCAGCCCCCCTTACAATTGTCATCGGTCAGCCGGGAGGGCGTTGCAGAAACCCTGCGGCTGATGCTTGCCGCTATAGATGGTGACCGGGAAGCTGAAATTGAGCCGGAAGAGCCAAGGGCCGGGGACTGGTTGCAATGGTAGACGCTGTTTCCTACAAGCGAATTGTCGTCAAGATCGGGTCAGCGCTTTTGGTTGACCGCGAAGCAGGGTTGAAGCAGAAATGGCTTTCTTCGCTGTGCGAAGACATCCATGGTTTGATTGAACTTGGTTGCGAGGTCCTGATTGTTTCATCGGGGGCAATAGCGCTTGGGCGAAGTCAGTTGGGTTTACCGGACCGGGTTTTGAAACTTGAAGAAAGTCAGGCCGCTGCTGCCAGCGGGCAGGTCTTTCTCGCACGCGCCTACAGCGAGACGCTCGGCAAGTTTGGACACAATGCCGGGCAGGGTTCTGCTGACGCTTGGGGATACTGAAGAGCGACGGCGTTATCTCAATGCTCGCGAAACCATTTCGATGTTGTTGAAACTTGGTGCTGTTCCAATCATCAATGAGAATGATACGGTCGCGACCTCCGAGATACGATATGGCGACAACGACCGGTTAGCAGCACGGGTAGCAAGCATGATGAGCGTTGATTTGTTAGTCTTGTTGTCGGACGTTGACGGGTTTTATTCGGGCGTTCCGGGGAAAGACACTGGAGTAAAACGGTTTGACCGGATTTCTGAAATTACCCCGGAAATTGAGGCATTGGCAGGAGATGCCGGCACGGAACTCTCCAAGGGCGGTATGGTGACCAAGCTTGAAGCGGCGAAAATTGCAACGGCTGCAGGAACGGTGATGGCGATTACGTCCGGTAAGGAATTACATCCATTGAAGGCTTTGTTTGAAGGGGCGGCTGCGACCTGGTTTGATGCCCAGGAAACCCCTGTTACTGCTCGCAAAAAGTGGATTGCCGGTCAGATGGAGTTTTCAGGAAAACTCTTCATTGATGAGGGAGCAGCCAGGGCATTACAGGGTGGCAAGAGCCTGCTTCCAGCGGGCGTCAAGAAGCTCAGCGGCAGCTTTTCACGCGGTGATGTGGTATCGGTATGCTCGCTTGCGGACCACGAACTTGCCTGTGGTATTGTCTCATATGATGCCGATGATGCAACTCAAATTTTGGGATGCAGAAGTGATGAGATTGAAAAGGTTTTGGGCATAACCGCCCGTGGTCCGATGATCCACAGGGATAATCTGGTCCTGAAAGGCAAAATGCAGGAACTGGAGCACGAAGATGCTTGATAAAATTGCAGACATTGATGTGGCCTGTGAAATGGCACAATTGGGTGCCAGAGCAAAAGATGCGGCTGCCCTACTGGCATGCGCTGAAACGGCAACCAAGAATAGTGCGCTATTGGCAATTGCTGAATGCTTGCGCACAAATCAGCAGTCAATTCTTGACGCCAATAGCCAGGACATGAAGGCGGCGGAGAACAATGGTGTTGCTCCTGCTTTTGTGGATCGGTTAAGGCTTGATGCCGACAGGATTGAAGCAATGGTTGCGGGTGTTGAGGCGATTGCTGAACTGGATGATCCTGTGGGGTCGATCATTGCGCAATGGAATCGTCCCAATGGCCTAAAGATTGAACGGGTTCGCACGCCTTTAGGGGTGATTGGTGTGATCTTTGAGGCAAGGCCAAATGTAACTGCGGATGCGGGTGCGCTTTGTCTTAAATCCGGGAATGCGGTGATATTGCGTGGTGGCTCTGACTCCTACCATTCTTCGAACGCAATTCATGCGAGCATGATTGAAGGTTTAGCCAAAATAGGTCTGCCAACCGATGCAATCCAGATCGTTCCGACTACCGATCGTGCAGCGGTGGGTGAAATGCTGAAAGGGCTTAACGGCACGGTAGATGTCATTGTTCCACGCGGCGGGCGCAGCCTGGTCGAACGGGTGCAAAACGAAGCGCGCGTTCCGGTGTTTGCGCATCTCGAAGGGCTTTGTCACGTCTATGTAGACAAATCAGCCGATCTCAAAATGGCTTGTGATATAATCGTCAATGCGAAGATGCGGCGCACTGGAATTTGCGGTGCTGCGGAAACACTGCTTGTTGACAGGTCTATTGCTGACACGCATCTTGAACCGCTTCTTGCGGCTTTGAAAGCATCTGATTGTGAGCTACGGGGTGATAGCGGTATTGTGGAATTGCATCCTGGTGTTTTGGCGGCAAAGGAAGACGACTGGTCGACTGAATATCTGGATGCCATACTCTCCATAAAGCTGGTAGACGGGGTTGAAGGGGCAATTTCCCATATTCGCAAATACTCTTCCAACCACACCGAATGTGTGATTGCCGAAGATGGAGCTGTTGTGAGTGAATTTTTTGCACGGGTGGATTCTGCGATACTCTTGCACAATGCATCAACGCAGTTTGCTGATGGTGGCGAGTTCGGCATGGGAGCCGAGATCGGGATTGCCACCGGAAAAATGCACGCAAGAGGTCCGGTTGGGGTCGAGCAGCTGACCAGCTTCAAATATCTCGTACGTGGCAAAGGGCAGATCCGTCCTTGAATTCCGCGGCAATCCACGACGATATCCTGAAAATGCCAGCCGCCGGCGACGGCCAGCGGATCGGGCTTTTTGGCGGCTCCTTCAACCCCCCGCATGAAGGCCATCTTCACTTGTGTGAGCTTGCTTTGAGGCGGCTTGAGCTTAACCAGATATGGTGGATGGTGACACCTGGTAATCCGCTTAAGGATGTGTCAGGTCTGCCGGCACTTCGGGAACGGGTAGCTCGATGTCGGGCAATAGTAAAAGATTCACGAATCAAGGTTACGGGGTTTGAAGCACGCTACAAAGTGCGGTTTACCGCAGACACGGTTCAACTTTTAAGGAAACTGCGGTCAAGACAGAAATTTGTCTGGTTGATGGGTGCGGATAATCTTGCGGGGTTTCATAACTGGCAGGATTGGCGCGGAATCGCGAACGCGCTACCGATCGCAGTTATTGATCGACCGGGCTCAACGCTTTCTTATCGGTCGGCACGGGCAGCACTGGCACTGTCGCGGTTTCGGGTGGATGAAGAGGATGCAAGCCTGCTTGCAGATATGGAGCCACCAGCGTGGACGTTCATTCACGGGCCAAGAAACTCACTGTCATCGACTGCTCTAAGAGCACAGGCACGAAATGTTTCGTAAGCACGCATTATCCGTGAAAAAGGAATTTGTCTTGAAATACACACAGAATCAGCATTATCCTGCAGTTGTTGGCCACTTGGCTTCAGTGCAACTGCATAAAGAGAAGGGAACCAGACCATAGCAATGCAGACTTCGGGTGCTTCTCAAAGCACATCGGGAAAGACATCGAAGACAGCGATTTTGGCAGTTGAGGATGTTTTGAAAACGGTGATGAGTTGCTTGGAAGATTCCAAGGCGGAAGAGCCTGTCACTATCGATATCAAAGGAAAATCAGCACTTGCGGACTATATGGTGATCGTCTCAGGACGTTCTAATCGCCATGTTAGCGCTATCGCGGATCACCTCCTTCGGGAGTTGAAAAACACCGGGGCAGGTTCTGCAAAAGTGGAAGGTTTGCAAAGTGCAGACTGGGTTTTGATCGACATGGGCGACATTATTGTTCACGTGTTTAGACCGGAAGTGCGGGAATTTTACGCGCTGGAAAAAATGTGGCAAGTACCGGCGTCTGAAGACGTCAACTAAGGTAACGCCGCATGCATATCGACATATTGGCAGTCGGCCGCATGAAAAGCGGGCCGGAACGGGAGCTTTACAACCGCTATGCTGAGCGCATTGGCAAGGTTGGCAAACCCTTGCATCTTTTTGGCCCGCGTTTGATCGAAATACCTGAAGCCCGCGCCGGTAATGCGGAAGCGCGCAAGACAGAAGAAGCCACTGTTTTGATTGATAAATCCAATTCCGATTCGCGGGTTCTTCTGTTGGAAGAGCATGGCAGGGATATCTCAAGCACCGATTTTTCGTCCCTCATTTCTTCTGAACAAGAAGCAGGAGCACAGTCACTGGTGTTTGCTATTGGCGGACCGGACGGACACGGAGAGACAATGCGGGAGCGGTCGTTTAGCAGTATCAGGTTTGGATCGGTAACCTGGCCACATCAGCTTGCGCGGGTAATGTTGGTTGAGCAACTCTACCGGGCCGTGACAATCATGGCTGGTCATCCCTATCATCGCGAGTGAATACTTCACCTGTTAACCGGAATTCGGTAGGTTGCCATATGCAGACGAGATTCGTTTCAGGTATCAAATGCAATCGCTGGGGGTCAGTACCCGGTGTGTTGCTTGTTGTTGTCTTTATAAATCTGTTCTTTTCGTCATTCACCGTTGCCGAAGAACTTCAGACCCAGCGGCTCGCCACGGAACATGAATTAAGAGAATTGCGAGAATCAATTGCGCTTACCGAACAGCGCAGGTCCGAGCTTTCAGAACAGATTGCAGCACTCGACAAAGACCGAACGAGCCTCAATCGAACTCTCATTGACGCGACAACAAAATCGCGTTCTGTGGAAAAGCGCATAAACAAAGCCGAGGCCCGGCTATCACAATTACGCGAGGAGCAACTGGAATTGCGTGTCGTGCTGAAGGGAAACAATGCGCTTTTGACGGAAGTGCTGGCGGCCCTGCAACGCATGGGCAGGAAACCTCCTCCGGCATTATTGGTCACGCCGGATGATGCGTTGTCTTCTGTACGTTCCGCCATTCTGCTGGGTTCTGTGGTCCCTGAAATGCGCTCTGAAACTGAGGTATTGCTGGGACAGTTAAAAAAGCTTGCCCGGGTATCCAGCGATATAAAGACCCAGCGCGAAAACCTGTCGACTGATCTTGCAACCCTTGCGGAGGAAGAAGAGCGGTTGAATTTATTGTTGCAGGAAAAGCAGCGGTTGGCAGGAACAGCTGTATCCCAACTTGCGGATGAAAGTGCAAAAGCGGCGGAACTGGCTGCAAAAGCAAACTCCCTGCAAGACCTGATTGGATCTTTGGAAAATGAGATTGAGGCGGTTCGCCAAGCTGCAGAGGCTGCAAAGATTGCTGATGAGGAGCAGAAAAAGCGCAAACTTGCCCGAAATGAAGCTGCAAAGAAGTTTCAGTCGGAGGAAGCATTTTCTGACGCAGGTAGAACGGCACCTGCCATCACTTTTGAGCAAGCAAAGGGATTGTTGCCGTTACCGGTTTCGGCTGAAATCGTGACGGCCTTTGGAGAAATTGACGGGAGCGGTGAGCCAAGTGCCGGTATAAATCTCGAAGCCCGTGAGAATGCCCGTGTTATTTCGCCTGCAGATGGCTGGATTGTCTACGCAGGACCGTTTAGATCTTATGGACAACTCTTGATCATCAATGCAGGTCAAGGCTATCATGTCGTGCTGGCAGGTATGAAGGAAATTAATGTTCAGCCAGGGCGGTTCGTAATTGTTGGAGAACCATTGGGAAAAATGGGAGCAAGCCGATTGGCCAGTTTGGGCCAGGTTGATGTTTCCACAAGAAAGCCCATTTTGTATGTTGAGTTCCGGCAGAATGATAAATCAATAGATTCGTCCCCATGGTGGGCGGAAGCAAATTTGGAAAGAAAAACAGATGGTTCGTAAAATTGGTTTACTGCTCATTGGCGCAGTCATAGGTGGGCTTTCGGTATTGGCAGTGATTGGAGGGCTAAACCATGGCTCTTCTGCGCAGGCAGCCGGGGTAAGCACCTATCGGCAGTTGAGCATTTTCGGTGAGATTTTCGAACGCGTTCGTTCTTCCTATGTGACCGAACCATCCGAGGAGGAACTGATCGAAAGCGCGATCGGTGGCATGCTCACCTCGCTTGATCCGCATTCAAGTTACCTCAATGCAAAAGACTTCACCGATATGAGAGTTCAAACCCGCGGCGAGTTTGGCGGTCTTGGCATTGAAGTGACCATGGAAAACGAGTTGGTTAAAGTCGTTTCTCCGATTGATGATACTCCTGCAGCGAACGCTGGTGTACTTGCTGGTGATTTGATCACGAAGATTGATGGCGAGAGCATTCGCGGTATCAGTCTGCAAAAGGCTGTCGAGAAAATGCGCGGGGAAGTAAATACACCGATCGTCTTGACCATAGCCCGAGAAGGCGCAGACAAGCCGATCGAAATCACCATCATTCGTGACGTTATCCGTATCCGTTCAGTCCGATACAGGATTGAAGATGGTGCGATCGGTTTCGTGGATGTGAATACATTCAATGAGCAGACCTATGATAATCTTGAAAACGGGATCAAGAAAATTCGCGAAGAGGTCGGGGATGAAAAGCTGAAGGGCTTTATTGTTGATCTGCGCCTGAACCCTGGCGGACTGCTTGATCAGGCTGTGAGCGTTTCGGATTCATTCCTGGATCGGGGACTTATTGTTTCGACACGAGGACGCAATGATGATGAGACCCGCAGGCATTCCGCGAGACCGGGCGACCTTACCGGTGGTAAACCGGTTATCGTGCTGATCAATGGCGGGTCTGCTTCCGCCTCGGAAATTGTTGCAGGTGCGCTGCAGGATCACAAACGGGCAACTATTCTGGGAACACGTTCCTTCGGCAAGGGATCCGTTCAGACGATCATTCCGCTTGGAGCCAATGGGGCCTTGAGGCTAACGACAGCACTTTACTACACACCGGCTGACCGTTCGATCCAGGGCAAGGGCATTGTTCCTGATATTGAAGTAATCCAGCCTCTGCCGGAAGAACTTCAAGGACGGGTGGAATCTCGTGGCGAATCCAACCTTCGGGGTCACATTGTTGGCAATGAAGAAAGCGATGAAGGTTCTGGTTCAATATCCTATGTGCCGCCGGATCCCAAAGATGATGTGCAGCTTCAATACGCCAAGGATTTGATCCACGGGCTAAAGGAGCATGCTTCTTTTCCACCTGATCCGGAAAATGCAATCCCGACACAAAATTAAGCGCTCACCTATTTGCCGGAAAGCAAATTGCTTGGAATTTTATTCGGGAGGGCTATGCTCACCCCGAAGTGATTCGACTGGCTGGTGGATTGATTCAAACATTTGGAACCCGTTTTCAGCGCCCTCTCATCCAAATATTTGAATCTTAAAATCCGCTAGAATACAATACCTTGCTAGTGGTCTTTACGTTCGAAACAAATGATAAAGAGTTGACCGCAAGGGGACTCATTTGTTTCATACGGACCACTGGAACCTGAACATCCATTCAAACTGCGGCAAGTGATGAAAAACGAAAATGAATACACGAAACCGTTGAAGGGTTATTCTCCTGATCGAGAGGGGAGCCGTAAGCGAATTTCGGGCCTGGCTCTTGTGCTGGGTTTGGTGGTCGCGCTTCCGGTTATCCATTTTTACGATGGATGGAAAAAGATTGGCAGTTTCTTTTTTGTGGAACCAGAGCAGGTAGCGGTTGTCGTAAAACCGGTCGCGCCGATTTCTGAAACCGGTACGCAGCTGGCTAAGAAAGACCTTCCGAAAAAGGCGCCCCAGAATTATGAACTCGATCCTGACGGCGGTGAATTGCAGGAAGTAGAGCCCGAAGGCCAGTTGGTTCAAGTGACCCCCGAGCCAAAGCCTTTACCACCAGTGCGCGAAATCAAACGGCAAGAACAAGCTCTTGCCCACCTCCCGGACCCTGACCTGATAGAACGCGGAGCAACCGGCGTAATCCCGAAAAAGTCTGCCGATGGTTTGCGGGCGATGGATGTGTACTCGCGTCGCCCGGATACAGAAGGGAATTTCGGTGTCGCGCGCGTGGTTATTGTTATAGGTGGTCTGGGTGTGAGTCAGACAAGTACAAAACAGGCAATTCAGGAACTCCCGGGTGGTGTCACGCTTGCTTTTGCTCCCTATGGCAACTCACTTTCACGCTGGATGCAGCAGGCGCGTAAGGGAGGGCACGAACTGTTGCTTCAGGTGCCGATGGAGCCGCTTGATTATCCGCAAAACAATCCCGGGCCGCATACAATCAAGTCTGACGCCGATCTTCAGGAAAACCTGGCGAACCTGCATTGGTCAATGAGCCGGATCACCAACTATGTCGGCATTACCAATTATCTGGGCAACAAGTTGTTGCAGCAACCGGCAGCGCTTTCGCCGATTTTCGCGGAACTTTCAAAACGGGGCGTGCTGTTTTTTGAAGATGGCTCGGTTCAAAATTCACTGGGCGAAGGTGTGGCATTGAAAGAGCTTGTTCCCTATGCGCGCGCAAATATTCTGCTCGATAATATTCGCTCGCGGTCGGCAATTGTCGCCAAGCTGAATAAGCTTTCCGCAGAAGCAAAACGAACCGGCCTTGCCATAGCAATGGGAAATGCGTTTCCCGATACGATTTCGCTTGTTGCTGAATATGTACGACAGGCTCAGCAAAATGGAATAGAAATCACACCGGTTTCGGCAATTGTAAAAGACCCGGCCGGATGAGCAATTCTTTAGACCGAGACGCAATGCCATACCGCCCCTGTGTCGGAATTGCGGTGTTTAATGCGCAAGGAGAAGTATGGGCAGGAAGACGGATCCAAAATTCAGAAACGCCCGGTAATTATCGTTGGCAGATGCCTCAAGGCGGCATCGACAAGGGAGAAGAACCGCTTTTTGCTGCAACGCGTGAGTTGTTTGAAGAAACCGGCATGAAAACCGTCAGCCTGCTCGCTTCGGCAGATGGATGGCTGAACTATGATTTGCCGGATGAGAAGCTTGGGATAGCCCTTAAGGGAAAATTTCGCGGGCAGACACAGCGCTGGTTTGCATTTCGTTTTGAGGGGGATGAAAGCGAGATCAACATCGAAAGCCCCCCTGATGGCTCGCATCCTGAGTTTGATCAGTGGGCCTGGAAAAACCTCTCCGAATTGCCGGAACTGATCGTGCCGTTCAAGCGCGGGATTTATGAACGGCTTGTGGAAGAGTTTTCCAAATGGTCCTGACCTTGGGTTCAAACAACAAGTTCAAAGATCAACCCTGAGATGATGGCGCCGCTCACTCCCAACACAAGATAAAATGCAAAGACTTGTGGGCGAACCAGTGAAAAAACCGCAATCATTGCGGGAATTGAACTTACAGCACCGGCAATCATGAAAGCCATAGCTGCGCCGTTTCCCATTCCCTGTTCTATCAAGCCAGCCAGCAGGGGAGGTGCAATGTAGGAATTTAGATAGGCCGGCATTCCAACAAAAGCGGAAATTGCAATTGGCGCGATCCCCTTACCACCCACAACACCAGCGATTGCCGAAGCGGGCACATAAGTGACCAGCATTGCTTCCAAAATGTAGGCAAGTGCGAGCCATTTAAACAAAAAAAGCGCGTTTTCAAGTAATTCTGTACGGAAAATGGTTTTTCGGTTTTGTTCCTGCCAAAACCGCCAGTGTGGTCTGCCAGTCAAAGGATTTGGTCCGCAACCGCAGCTATTGGCCTTATATTTCTTAAGCGGGTTTTTGAACGCTCCTGCCTTGCTCAATGCTCTGACAGCAAATCCGCCAAAAAGGCCGAGCGCAACGGCGGCCACAGCTTTACCGATTGCAAACGGCCAACCAAGTGCCGCAGCTGTAATCAATAATGTGGGTGGATCTATAAGTGGTGAGGAGAGCCAGAATGCCATAACCGCTGAAAGCGGTGCGCCGAGGGCGAGAAGACCTGCGATGAAAGGTATGACTTCGCACGAGCAGAATGGAGCGAGACCTCCAAACAAGGCCGCAAGAAGTATCATCCGGTTTTCGCGTCCCTTGAACGCTTCGGCGATCACAGCTTCGGCGCCTGCGGCCTTCAATCCAGCGATCAAAAGGACGGCAAATAGTATGTATGGCAGGGTTGAGATAAATGCTCTTATGGCAAATTCCACGATATCGTGGAAATTTTCCGGGTCCACGATGGCGATGACAACCGGCAACAGGACAATGAACAACCCTGCACTCCAAAGTTTCAACGCCCATTTGGCCAGTGGATTTGGTTGCGAAGCTGGTAGGCTTGTATCACTCACCGGATTGATCCTTTGCATCAGCACAACATTCTTCCAAAATGAAGGCAGCGAGCTCCTGGAGATGATCATAAGCTGCGCGATTTAAAATAGTTCGGCCAAGGCGCTCCTGTTTGATGAGACAGGCACTTGCAAGAAATTTCAGATGATGTGCAAGTGTTGATGCCGGAATCCCGGTACGTGCCTGAATGGCTCCCACTGCAAGCCCCGCATCACCTGCTTTTACAAGGACACGTAAAACTTCCAGCCGGGCTTTTGAGCCCATGGCGGAAAACCCTTGTGCAGCAGTTGTATTATTCATGACGGAGCAATCCATTAAAACTATATAACTAGATATATCGAAATAACAAGAATTGCAAGCCGATTTATCAAATTTGGAGTCTGGCGACTAAGGGCGGGCAGGAATATCAACCAGCTTGCCGCGCGGAATTTCGGCGTTCTTGTCATAAAATGGCAGTTCAACAAGCTGCCCATCCTGCATGCTTCCATCCCTGCATTGCACTCCAACCTTGGATCCGGGACCGTGATTTGCGCTATCCATCAGGGCATAACCGATGCCGTGGCAAAGATAAGGTGAAGTGGCGCCTGCGGTTATTATTCCGGCCCGTGCCCTGCAGATTTCAACCGCCCCGGAGATTAGCGGTTCGCCGCCCATGCATTTAATGCCATGCAATCTTGGTTTTTGTGACGCGTTTTGAAGTGCCACTTTTCCGATAAAATCTCCCTTTTCCTCATCAATAAAGCGTCCAAGTCCCACGTCCCAGGGTGTGGTGGTCGGGTTGAAGTCCGAACCGGCATTGAGAATGCCGGCCTCGATCCGGCGGATGTTCATGGCATCGAGGCCGAAGATTTCCAATCCGAAGGATTTTCCTGCCACTTCCAGATGTGCCCAAAGCGCTTCAGCATCATGATGGGGTTCGGTATAAAACTCCCAGCCAAGTTCATTTGTATAGCCGGTTCTTGTAATCACCACTTCCTGACCACCGAACGGAATACGCGCAACCGCAAAATAACCAAACGGGTGCGGCATCCCATTGTCGCTCGCAGCTTCCAAAATCGCTAGAGCGTTGGGGCCCTGAACCTGTGAGATGAATACATCCGGGTCTGAAATCACCACATCCATTCCGGCAGCGTGTGCCCGGGCCCAGCTGTAAAAATCACCATCTGCTTGTGCGTACCAGAACTTGTCCTTTTCCAATCGAAGAAGAATGCCATCGACCAACAGCCCGCCATCTTCATAGCAGGCTAAGCCGTATGCACAGCGCATTACCTTTGCTCTGGTGATATCCTTGGTGAACAGTTTGTCGAGAAGTTTTTCCGCATCCGGACCTTCAAACTGGAGTGGAAGCTCGCCGGTGTGAAGAACGGCAGCTTTTTGGCGGAGGCGCCAATACCCATCTTCTGCAGAGTGGTCATCGAAGCAAACTGCCATGTGCCGGCGATTGTAAACGCAATAATGAGGGCCTTTGGGGCGTTCAATATAATGGTAAGGATGCCGAGTTTGAGCGTAATCCCATCCGGCACCCGGCATGCTGGTTACCAGATCGCGCATTTTACCGTCACCAGAGCGCATATCAATCTTCCCCTGAGTATCACTTTCTAAAGCAAATTTCGTTTAATCGGATATGGTCAAACGAAAATGCGTGAATAAAATCAAATTAGCAACACGTTGTCGCTGTTTGGATTGAACGCGAAACGCTCTGACCAAAGCCAAAATAATTCCTGGTCAAAAGAAACAATCCTAATCGCCGTTGGTATTACTCCGCCGCAAAGTTTTTGCCGCGATATTTTTCCTTGATATGGCCAAGCAGATTGGAGGCGGATTCCAGAATGTTTGTGCCCGGTCCGTAAATTTCCGTAACGCCGGCTTCTTTCAGGAATTCATAATCCTGTGCCGGGATGACGCCACCGCAGATTACAATCTTGTCGGCGGCATTTCGTTTTCCAAGCTCATCAAGCAGCATGGGTGCGAGAGTTTTGTGGCCTGCTGCATGGGAGGAAATACCAACCACATCAACTTCTTCGGATACAGCCATGTCAGCGGCTTCTTCAGGTGTTTGAAACAGTGGACCGACAACCACATCAAATCCCATATCCTCAAATGCCGTGGCGATTACTTTGGCACCGCGATCGTGTCCGTCCTGACCCATCTTGACCACCATTAATCGCGGCTTACGGCCCAGTGAAGTTTCCATTGCCGAAATGTCTGATTTCAGCTTGATCCAATCCTTGTCACCGTCAAAACCTGCCTCATACACATCCGAGATCACATGGGTTTCGGCCTTGTGCCGGTTCCAGGCTTTTTCCATGGCGTCGGATATTTCACCAACGGAGGCGCGGGCGCGGGCAGCCTCAACCGCTGTTTCAAGAATGTTCCCCTTACCGGTTTCTGCAACACGGGTGAGTTCATCAAGTGCAGCATCGCAAGCGCTTTGATCCCGGGTTTTGCGCATACGGGAAAGGCGCGCAATCTGTGCATTTCGGACTTTCTTGTTGTCGACTTCAAGAATGTCGATTGGGTCTTGGTGAGTAAGCCGATACTTATTAACCCCGACAATCACTTCTTCTCCGCGGTCGATCCGCGCCTGTTTGGCGGCAGCAGATTCTTCGATACGTGCCTTTGGAAGTCCGGCCTCAACAGCCTTGGTCATGCCTCCCGCAGCTTCCACTTCCTCAATCAGTTTCCAGGCTTCATCCACAAGAGACTGGGTCAGGCTTTCGACATAATAAGACCCGGCAAGTGGATCGATCACATTAGCTACACCGGTTTCATGTTGCAGGATCAACTGAGTGTTTCGGGCAATGCGGGCTGATGCTTCGGTTGGCAGGGCGATCGCTTCGTCAAACGAATTGGTGTGAAGCGATTGGGTGCCGCCAAGTACCGCAGACATTGCTTCGAAGGCGGTGCGAACCACATTGTTGTAAGGATCTTGTTCCTGCAACGAAACACCTGAAGTTTGACAGTGCGTCCGGAGCATTTTTGATTTTGGGTTCTTTGGCTCGAACTCATCCATGATCCGGGACCATAGGAGCCTTGCTGCCCGCAATTTGGCGGCTTCCATAAAGAAGTTCATGCCGATGCAGAAGAAGAACGAAAGTCGACCTGCAAAAGCATCCACATCCATGCCTTTGGCCAGTGCTGCGCGAACATATTCGCGTCCATCAGCAAGTGTATAGGCAAGCTCCTGCACAAGGTTCGCGCCTGCTTCCTGCATGTGATAGCCGGAAATTGAGATCGAGTTATATTTCGGCATTTCTTTCGAAGTGTACTCAATGATGTCGGCGACGATTCGCATCGAAGGTTCGGGTGGATAAATATAAGTGTTGCGAACCATGAATTCCTTGAGAATGTCGTTTTGAATGGTGCCTGAGAGTTTGGCACGATCCACGCCTTGCTCTTCACCTGCCACGATGAACGAGGCAAGCACCGGCACAACGGCTCCGTTCATGGTCATGGAGACGGACATCTCGTCAAGGGGAATGCCATCGAACAGAATCTTCATGTCCTCGACGGAATCGATTGCCACGCCCGCCTTGCCAACGTCCCCAACGACCCGGGGGTGATCGGAATCATAGCCTCGGTGGGTCGCAAGATCGAATGCTACGGACAAACCTTTTTGACCTGCTGCAAGGTTCTTGCGGTAAAATGCGTTTGAATCCTCTGCTGTCGAAAACCCGGCATACTGGCGGATGGTCCAGGGTCTGCCTGGATACATTGTCGCCTTCGGACCACGCAGGAAAGGTTCAAGGCCGGGCAGGGTATCCGTATGCTCCAATCCTTCCATATCTTCCGCAGTATAAAGCGGTTGGACCGAAATTCCTTCCGGCGTTTGCCATGTTAGCTCTTGCAGATCCCCGCCCTTCATCTCCTTTGATGCAAGATCAAGCCAATCTCGTTTTGTGGCGCATTTGGTGGGTTTGTTCATGTTTCAAACTCCATAATCACATCATCAAGCGCCAGGCTGTCGCCCTCATTGACGCAGATTTTCTTTATGGCTGCTTTTTTTTCCGCCCGCAGGATGTTCTCCATCTTCATCGCCTCGACGGTTGCCAGCGCTTGTCCCTCCTGCACTTCATCGCCTACACCAACCGCAATTTTAACGACCAGACCGGGCATTGGGCAAAGTAGCAGGTTCGACGTGTCTGGCGCTACTTTCTCAGGCATGAGCGTCAGGTATTGAGCCTGGCGTTTGGAGATCAGCTTAACATCCATGTCTGCACCGCGCCAACGAATGCGGAAACCGGTGTGCGTCGGATCAACCTTAAGAGCCAGCGTTTCAGTTCCAACCTTCACGCGAGCAAGTGAGTTTCCCGGCCGCCAGCCGGTTTCGACTTCAACTTTTTCACGGCCAATTTTTACCGTAGCGCCTTCATTGCGGAGCTTGCGAAGTCCAAGCGGGATTTGGACGCCGTCAACAACGGCAACCCATTCCTTGCCAACCTTGCGCTTGTGGTTTGCAAGTGCGCCGGTCAGGCGGGTACGGCGCAACTCGGAAATCATGTTGAGGACGGCTGTGGCCGCGGCGACCTTTTTTCGGGCTTCTTCGTCAATGCTTACACCATCGAAGCCTTCGGGATATTCCTCGGCAATGAATGCAGTGGTGATATTGCCGGTGCAGAAGCGTTCGTGATCCATGACTGCAGAGAGGAAGGGGAGGTTGTGTCCAATACCTTCCACCTCAAACTGATCGAGTGCTTCACGCATTGCACCAATCGCTGCCGGTCGATCCGGTCCCCATGTGCAGAGCTTGGCGATCATTGGATCGTAGAACATCGATATTTCGCCGCCTTCAAAGACGCCGGTATCATTGCGTATAACGGTTGCGTTCTCAGTCTTGCCCTCACGGGGTGGCCGATAGCGGGAAAGGCGGCCAATTGAAGGCAGAAAATTCCGATAGGGGTCTTCTGCGTAAAGACGGGATTCAATTGCCCAACCCTTTAGTTTGATGTCGCTTTGTTTAATGGACAGCTTTTCACCATAAGCAACACGGATCATTTGTTCTACCAGATCAACGCCTGTGATGAGTTCGCTCACCGGATGTTCTACCTGCAAGCGGGTGTTCATCTCCAGAAAGTAGAAGTTTTTCTCGTCATCGACGATAAACTCTACTGTTCCCGCTGACGCATAATCAACAGTTTTGGCAAGTGCCACGGATTGCTCACCCATGGTCTTGCGGGTTTTTTCGTCGAGAAACGGGGACGGCGCCTCCTCAATCACTTTCTGATTGCGACGCTGGATAGAGCATTCGCGCTCACCGAGATAAATGCAATTGCCGTGGGTGTCTCCCAGGACTTGTATTTCAATGTGACGCGGTTGGGTTACGAACTTCTCGATGAAAATCCGGTCGTCACCAAAAGACGATTTTGCTTCGTTTTTGGAGGATTGAAATCCCTCGCGCGCGTCTTCATCATTCCGGGCAATCCGCATGCCTTTACCGCCGCCGCCAGCAGATGCCTTGATCATGACGGGGTAGCCGATTTCATTCGAAATTTTAATTGCCTCATCTGCGTCTTCGATCAATCCCATATGTCCTGGAACGGTTGAGACACCGGCTTCGTGTGCAAGTTTCTTGGAAGTTATCTTATCGCCCATTGCTTTTATCGCACCAACCGGCGGGCCAATGAATGCAATCCCTGCCTTTTTGAGCGCTTCGGCGAATTTGGGGTTTTCAGACAAAAAGCCATAGCCAGGGTGAACCGCTTCCGCGCCGCTTTCCTTGATTGCGGCCATGATTTTTTTGATGACGATATAAGATTCCGCGGCTGGCGGCGGGCCGATGTGAATGGCCTCATCTGCCATTTTTACATGCAGCGCTTCGCGGTCCGCATCAGAGTATACTGCGACCGTTGCGATCCCCATTCTCTTGGCGGTTTGGATCACACGACAGGCGATTTCGCCGCGATTGGCTATCAGTATTTTTTTGAACATTGCTATTGCTTCTTTCCGATCAATTCATCGTGTTTCTTTTTGAATTCCGCCTCAAGAGCGCCATCTTCAAGCGCCTGCGCAACCAGCACCATGCCGAAATATGCAGGTGCATAACCGGCATCTATTGATATTGCCTTTTCAAACCAGAAGCGGGCCTTTTCAGGCATGTTGCGTTGTTCGAGAACCCGGCCCCGATCAGTTGCCAGGCGTGCATCATTCTCATTTCCATCCAATGCCCGATCAAAGTGGTTTTCAATCTTGGGCAAGTCATCGCCACGAACATGCGTTGCAATGGCAAAGCCCCAATGGATGTCTGCGAATTCTGGATCGATCAACCAGGCCTGGTTGAAACTTCGTATCGCTTCGTTGATCTTGCCGTCAGCGATTTGGTTCCAGCCAACCCGGAGCATTGCGGTTGCAGCAGCGCGGCGGTCACCATTGGTGATTTCCAGAGCACTTTTGACAAGTTTCTCATCGCTCTCAATATCAAGCGCTGATTTTTCAATTCCCTCCCACATCGGTGTGGGTTTGGTTTCCAGCTGGGCATGGGCCGCAGTTATCCACGATAGCTGCAATAAAAAAAACAGGAAAAACTTCCCTGGCGCGTTCATGGGTCAATCCTCACAGCGGAATGTTGTCGTGCTTCTTCCAGGGATTTTGCAAATCCTTGTTACGAAGCGAGGCAAAAGCGCGGGCGACGCGTTTGCGCGTGTTGCGGGGGATGATCACATCATCGATGAAGCCCATCTCTGCGGCGACAAACGGATTAGTGAAGCGGTCCTCATAATCCTGCGTGCGCCGGGCGATCTTTTCCGGATCATCGAGTTCCGAGCGGTAAAGAATTTCAGTTGCGCCCTTGGCACCCATCACTGCGATTTCGGCAGAGGGCCAAGCGTAGTTGACATCGCCGCGAAGATGCTTTGAGGCCATTACGTCATAGGCACCACCATAAGCCTTGCGGGTGATGAGGGTGACTTTCGGCACGGTCGCTTCGCCATAGGCAAAGAGCAGTTTTGCACCGTGTTTGATGACGCCACCATACTCTTGTATCGTACCCGGCAGGAAGCCCGGGACATCAACCAATGTGAGAATGGGAATGTTGAAGCAGTCACAGAAGCGGACAAAACGCGCCGCCTTGCGTGAAGCATTGATATCAAGGACACCTGCAAGAACCAGGGGCTGGTTGGCCACCACGCCGATGGTGGACCCTTCCATCCGCATGAAGCCGGTGACGATGTTGGCTGCAAAGTCTGGTTGGGTTTCAAAAAAATCAGCCTCATCGGAAATCTTGTAGATCAGTTCCTTGATGTCATAGGGCTTGTTCGGGTTATCGGGGATTAGTGTGTCGAGTGACGGGTCCGGGTCTGCGATTGGCGTGAAGAACGGACGGGTAGGCGGCTTTTCGCGATTGTTTAACGGCAGAAAATCGATGAAATGACGCAGGGCAGCAAGTGCCTCCACGTCATTGTCAAAGGCATCATCTGCGACCGAGCTTTTCCTGGTGTGGGTGGAAGCACCGCCGAGTTCTTCATGGGTGACGATTTCGTTGGTGACTGTCTTTACCACATCCGGACCGGTGACATACATGTATGAAGTATCCCTCACCATGAAAATGAAATCGGTCATGGCGGGTGAATAAACTGCACCGCCCGCGCATGGCCCCATGATCATCGAGATTTGCGGCACTACACCTGAGGCAAGGGTGTTCATCTGGAAGACATCCGCATAACCACCGAGCGATGCCACACCTTCCTGAATGCGTGCACCACCGGAATCATTGATACCGATCAGCGGCGCACCGTTGCGCATCGCCATATCCATGATCTTGCAGATTTTCTTGGCATGGGTTTCTGACAGTGATCCGCCGAAGACTGTGAAATCCTGGGAATAAACATACACAATGCGACCGTTTACGGTTCCCCAACCGGTGATGACACCATCGCCCGGCATTTTGGTTTTCTCCATGCCAAACTCGGTGCAGCGGTGGGTGACAAACATGTCGTATTCTTCGAAACTGTTTTCATCCAGCAGAAGTTCAATGCGCTCCCGGGCGGTAAGCTTTCCCTTTGCGTGCTGGGCATCAATGCGTCTTTGCCCACCGCCTAACTTTGCCTGTTCGCGGCGGGATTCCAGTTCCTTGAGTACGTCCTGCATAGTGCCCTCCTTTCGGGATTACTTGTTCCTGAATTCAGGTTTGCGCTTTTCTGCAAAGGCAGCCATGCCTTCTTTCTGGTCATCCGTTGCAAACAATGAGTAAAAAACACGTCGCTCGAACATCAAACCTTCGGCGAGCGTGGTTTCAAAAGCACGGTTCACTGCTTCTTTTGCAATTATGACTGACGGGGTTGAAAATTCCGCAATCTCGGCGGCGGTTTTCATGGCTTCATCCAACAACGCATCAGCGGGAATAATTCGGGCAACAAGGCCTGCGCGCTCCGCTTCTTCTGCATCCATCATGCGACCGGTAAGGATGAGATCCATTGCCTTTGCTTTGCCGACAGCTTTGGCAAGACGCTGGGAGCCGCCCCAACCGGGAATTACCCCAAGTTTGATTTCAGGCTGACCGAACTTCGCCTTATCTGAAGCAAAAATCATGTCGCACATCATTGCAAGTTCGCAACCACCCCCAAGGGCAAAGCCGTTTACAGCCGCAATTATGGGTGTACGGGTAGCAGCAAATCCTTGCCACTCAGATTGCTTGTCCCCAAGAAACATATCGATGTAGGATTTCTCGTGCATTTCCTTGATATCAGCACCGGCAATGAATGCCTTGCCTGCACCGGTAATGACAATGCAGCCAATCTCCGGATCTTGATCAAAAGTTCTGGTCTTGGAAATGATCCCATCCATGACTTCCAGATTAACGGCGTTGAGTGCATCGGGCCGGTTTATCGTGATGAGGCCGACCGCCCCCATCTTTTCTGCAAGTACCAGATTTGTCATTGTGCTATCCTCTCGCCTTGGTTTCAAGCCACGTGATGATGCCGGAAAAATCCAGATCCTCAGACGTTTCGCTGGCGAATTGCCGGTAAAGTTCAAGTGCGTGTGCACCCAACGGTGTTGCCTGACCGGAGGCTTCAGCCGCTTTTTGTGCAAGACCTGCATCCTTGATCATCAAGGAAGAAGCAAAGCCAGGTTTGTAATCATTGTCAGAGGGTGATTGCGGTCCAACACCTGGAACCGGGCAATACGTATTGATCGACCAGCATGAGCCGGACGAAGTCGACATGACATCGAAAAGGGCCTGGGGTTCGAGGCCGAGTTTTTGTCCGAGGGAAAAAGCTTCGCTTGTTCCAATCATTGAAACCGCAAGCAACATGTTGTTGCAGATTTTGGCTGCCTGGCCAGCGCCACCCCCGCCACAACGAACCTGCCTTCCGCCCATGATGTCGAGATACGGTTCAGCTTCTTTGCAGTTTTCTTGTGATCCACCGATCATGAAAGTGAGCGTTCCGGCAGCCGCGCCTGATATTCCGCCAGAAACCGGACAGTCAATCATTCCAAGACCAGCATCTGCGGCCATGCCGTGAGCGCGCTTTGCGCTATCAACGTCAACGGTGGAGCTATCGATGATCAGGGCTCCCGGTTTACAAGCCGGCAGGATTTCTTCAAGGACAGAAAGAACAATCGCGCCATTTGGCAGCATGGTTACAACGCTATCAGCTTCTTCAACCGCATCGGTTAGGGACGCGCAAGTTACGATGCTGGCTTCCTTGGCTGCGTGGAGTGTATCCGGGACGGCATCATAGCCGTGAACCTCATGGCCTGCTTCAACCAAATTCTGAGCCATGGGAAGGCCCATGTTACCCAGTCCGATAAAGCCTATGGTTGCCATTTTCATCTCCTGTTTTGTTTGTCACATTTTCTCAAAATGACAATTCATGTCCGCCCAGAGGTTCCAGCATGGTAGCAATGTCTGAATCGTCGAGTTTTTCGAGTGTTGCAATTTTCCAGTTTGGATTGCGGTCTTTGTCAATGATCTGCGCGCGGATACCTTCGATGAAATCGCCATGCGACATCGATCGGTAGGTAAAACGATATTCGAGCGCCAGAATTTCCTCAATTGATGCCAGACTACGTGATTGCCTTACAAGTTCAACTGCGCAAGCAACACTGAGTGGACAGTTTCGCCGCATCAGTTTTGCGGTTTCGTGTTCCCACTCGCCGCCGGTTTCCTCCAGGTGCACAACGATTTCAGCGGCGTTACCGAATGCAAAAGCCCGGTTTATTTTTGCAAGGTCTGCTTCCAGCGGTGCAGGTTCCGGATCTTCCTCAAATGTCTCAATGAAAGAAGCGTCGCCGGTATCTTCGAGAGCCGCAACTAATTCCGACAATTTCGATGCCGGTATATAAGCATCAGCAATTCCTGCAACCAGACAATCGGCTGCCTTTAGACGTGCACCGGTCGTAGCCAGATATTCTCCTGCAAAGCCTGGTGCCCGGGACAACAGCCAGTTGCCACCAACGTCCGGCACCAAACCAATGCCGCATTCCGGCATGGCAAAGAGTGTGTTTTCTGTGATGATGCGGTGTGACCCATGGGCAGAAATTCCCACGCCACCGCCCATTACAATACCATCCATGATGGCAACAAACGGTTTCGGATAATTCTTGATTTTCGCGTTTATGCGATATTCATTGGCCCAGAATTTTCGTCCGTATTCAAACTCTCCGGATTTTCCGGTTGAATATAGTTCCGCGATATCACCGCCAGAGCAAAATGAGCGAGAGCCTTCCGCGTCAATGATAACCATCCGGACTTCATTGTCCCTGCGCCAGTTTTCCAGAGCTGAGCCAATTGCCATGCACATGTCGTAGGTCATGGCGTTCAAGGCATCAGGTCGCGTCAGGGTTATGCGCCCGGTAACGCCAGCCTTTCGGATATGGATATCATTTGATACCACCACCTTAAACCTTTGCCAGCATTTGTCGCGAGATGATCAGTCGCATGATCTCGTTGGTGCCTTCCAGGATTTGGTGTACGCGAAGATCGCGGACAACTTTTTCAATGCCATAGTCGGAAAGATATCCGTAGCCGCCGTGGAGTTGTAGGGCATCATTGGCGACGCGAAACGCAAAGTCTGTCACCAGTCGTTTGGCCATGGCGCAATATTTTGTCGCATCCGGTGATTTACTGTCCAGTTTCCACGCTGCCTGACGCAGAAACACACGTGCCGCCTGAAGCTCTGTTTCCATGTCGGCAACCCGAAATTGCAGGGCCTGAAAACTGGCGATCGGCTTTCCGAATGCTTTGCGTTCTTTCATGTAGGCAAGGGTTTTATCAAGCGCGAACTGGGCGCCGCCCAGAGCACTGGCTGCGATGTTCAAACGCCCGCCGTCAAGCCCTGCCATTGCGTATTTGAAGCCTGCACCCTCGTCGCCAATCAGTTGGTCGGCAGGAATTTTGCAATCGTCAAACAAAACTTGAGCGGTGGGCTGGGCGCGCCAACCCATTTTGCGTTCATTAGCGCCAAAGGAAAGCCCTTCGGTTGGGTTTTCGACAAGGACTGCAGACACGCCGCCTGGACCTTCAGCGCCGGTTCGGACCATTGCGAGGTATAGCTCTGACGTTTCGCCGCCGGAAATAAACGTCTTGCCGCCGTTGATTTTCCATCCATTGCCGTCTTTCTCAGCTTTGGTCTTTAGCGCCGCTGCGTCCGACCCGGATCCTGGTTCCGTGAGACAGTAGGAGCAATATTTTTCGAACGTCGCCATTTGCGGCAACCATTTTTGCCGCTGTCCTTCTGTACCAAATGAATCGATCATCCAGCCCGTCATGTTGTGGATTGAAATGAACGATGCAATTGACGGGCAGGCATAGGCGAGTGCCTCGAAGATCAAGGTTGCATCAAGACGGGTGAGATCAGAGCCGCCGACATCCTCGCTGACATAAATGCCCGCCATGCCAAGTTCGCCGGCAGCTTTTAGAACATCCTTGGGAAATTCGCCTTGTTCATCCCACCCGATAGCGTGGGGTGCAATGTGCTCCTGACCGAAGGCGAATGCCATATCATAAATGGCGGCTTGTTCTTCTGTCAGAGCAAAGTCCATGGCACAATCTCCTGGTTACGCCTGCCTGTAAGGGGAGGCTATGGCGCTCCTAGTTCATCGTCGGGATTGAGAATTCAGCGCCTTCCTTGATGCCCGAAGGCCAGCGGGAAGTTATTGTTTTAGTCCGGGTGTAAAAGCGGAAGGCATCCGGACCGTGCTGATTGAGATCGCCAAAGCCTGAACGTTTCCAACCGCCAAAGGTGTAATAGGCAAGCGGAACCGGGATCGGCACATTGACACCGACCATGCCGATGTTGATGCGGTTGGCAAAGTCACGCGCGGTGTCGCCGTCGCGGGTATAGATTGCAACGCCGTTTCCGTATTCGTGGGACATTGCAAGATCGATGCCTTCTTCATAGGTCTTGGCACGAACTACAGAAAGCACCGGTCCAAAGATTTCTTCCTTGTAGATCGACATGTCCTTGGTGACGTTGTCGAACAGACAGCCACCAATGAAATAGCCGTCTTCATAACCCTGCATGGAGAATTCACGGCCATCAACAACCAGGTTAGCCCCTTCTTTCACGCCAGCATCAACGTAGCCTTTGACGCGGTTATACGCGTCTTTTGTGACCAGAGGTCCGAAGTCGGCATCATCGCCTGCGGTGTATGGAGCGATCTTGAGGTTCTCAACCCGTGGTGTCAGCTTTTCCATCAAACGGTCCGCCGTTTCTTCGCCTATCGGAACTGCGACAGAAATTGCCATACAACGCTCGCCTGCTGCGCCATAACCTGCACCGATGAGCGCGTCAGCGGCCTGATCAAGATCTGCATCCGGCATGATTATCATATGATTTTTGGCTCCGCCAAAACACTGAACCCGCTTTCCGTTCGCACAGCCGCGCGTATAGACATACTCGGCAATCGCGGTCGAGCCAACAAAGCCAACGGCCATGATGTCTTCATGATCCAGAATGCCATCAACAGCTTCCTTGTCACCGTGCACAACCTGCAGAATGCCATCTGGAAGACCGGCTTCCTTCATCAGTTCGGCAAGCATGTTCGGGACAGACGGGTCGCGCTCGGATGGCTTCATGATAAATGCATTACCGCAGCTGATTGCCGGGCAAAACTTCCACATCGGGATCATGGCCGGGAAGTTAAAGGGGGTGATGCCAGCCACCACACCCAAGGGCTGGCGGACGGAATGCATGTCGATGCCGGGTCCGGCACCTTCTGTGAATTCACCCTTGAGAAGGTGTGGTGCTCCGATGCAAAATTCTGCGACTTCAAGGCCACGCTGAACATCGCCCTTGGCGTCGGGAATAGTCTTGCCGTGTTCTAAGGAAAGCGCCTCGGCAAGTTTGTCCATGTCACGCTGCAAGAGCGCCACAAACTTCATCATGACGCGGGCGCGGTTTTGCGGATTGGTAGCAGCCCATGCCGGTTGAGCTTCCTTTGCGCTGGCGATTGCAGCGTTCAGCTCATCACTATTTGCCAGTGGCACCTGAGCTTGAACTTCTCCAGTTGCAGGATTGAAAACGTCGGCAAAACGACCGGACTTGCCATCTGTCAGTTTTCCGTCGATGAAGTGTTGAATCTTGCGCACGTGTACTCTCCCAAAATTTCTCTTTTATTTAGCTGTTTAAAATTGTATATCCAATAGGTGTTTTGGTTTGTTTGTTTTGCATTTTTGCACAATCAAGACTCCAAAATCCGAACAACTCTACTGCATGAGGCGCCAAGTTTGAACTGGGACGACTACAGATTTTTTCTGGCCGTTGCACGGACTGGAAAGCTGAGCCTTGCCGGTCAACAGCTCGGTGTGGATCACGCGACAGTGGGGCGCCGGGTGAAGGCGCTTGAAAAATCACTTGCAATCCATCTTTTTGATCGAAGTCCGCAAGGATATTCGCTGACAGACGAGGGACATCGTTTGGTCAACATGGCCGAGGGCATGGAGACCAGTGCGATTGCAGCGCAATCCGAGTTTTCCGGTGATACAGATCAGGTTTCAGGCGTGGTTCGGGTTGGAGCGCCTGAGGGGATGGCAACATCCATGCTGGCGGAATGTGCGGTGAGGCTTTGTGAGCAACACACAAAACTTGAACTCCAGATCGTTGCCATGCCGCGAACGTTTTCACTTTCCAAGCGGGAAGCTGATATTGCGATTGCGGTATCAAATCCCACTTCCGGTCGATTGAAGTTCCGCAAGATCACCGACTACACGCTGCATTTGTATGCAACCCGGGATTATCTGGAAAGTCATCCGGACATAAGGGATATTGCTGATTTGCAAAAAGTTCGTGGCATCGGCTATGTGTCAGATCTCATCTATGACAAGGAACTGGACTACATTCCGCTGATCAGCCCGGATGCCAAACCCTACATTACCAGTACCAGTGTCCATGTACAGCTCGAAGCAGCGCTCGCAAACGGGGGTCTTTGCGTTTTGCATGATTTCATCGCGAGAAAATATCCGCAACTCGTGCAGGTGCTGCCGGCAGAAGTCTCCTTTACCCGGACGTTCTGGTATATTGTCCACGAGGACTATGCCAAACTCCATCGCATCAAGGTTGTTTCAGACGCACTGATTGAACATGTGAAAAAGCGGGTAAAGGGCGGGGAAGCGTGAGATATCTTTTTTCTGCTGGAGAGGCGCTCTTGGCGCAGGGTAATTTTCAGCACCTAACAACCAATGGTGCCGTTACAGAATAAGCCGTACTTCAGCACCTAAACGCATCACGCTCTAGAGCACCTTTTATTAAATATGAACCACTTTGACCGCCTGAAATTTGTCACAGGAACAGGCGCGGATTGCGCCGTGGTGTTTTTGCACCACAAGAAATTCGCAACGCCTTCCTGGGGCAAAGGCATGCGGCTGCGATAAATTGGCGAGAAAACAAGTTTGAATTCAATACTTTATCTTCATTCTTATCTTCTGCTTGGGCGAGGTTTGCGCTCTCGCTTTGTTGTTTTTCTCAACCGGGTATCTAACCCGCTTTTTGAAAACCGCCTGGCGAGATCACAAACCTCACGCCATCAAAGCGGTTCATATTTAATAAAAGATGCTCTAGCGGCGCCGTTCGGTAGTCGTTTAGTTTTCCCGTTCCACAGTAAAGCGGGCCGTCTTGCGAAGCATGTTGGCGTTTTCACCAAACGGTTCAAGCTTGGCGATTGCCTCTTCAAGAAGTTGCCGGGCGCGCAACTGGCTTGTTTCCAAACCATAAAGCTCGACCAGTGTTCCCTTGCCCCTGCCTGAATCTTTCCCGGTCCGTTTGCCCATGCTTTCCGGGTCGGATGTCACATCAAGGATGTCATCTGCAAGCTGGAACGCCTGTCCGACAATGCGGCCAAATTCGAACATGGCTTGTCGCTCTTTGTCGGAAGCAGCACCCAACACCGCGCCTGCTTCACAGGCACACCGGATGAGTGCGCCGGTTTTCATCGCTTGTAAGGTCAGGATTTCGTCTTCGCTCAGGATTTGCTTTTCGGCTTCCAGGTCAAGCATCTGTCCACCGACCATTCCTCCAAGACCGGCATTGCGGGCGTAGAGGCGAACCAGTTCTACGCGGACTGCCGGATCGTGATGGGTTTCGTCCCGCGACAGAACATCGAATGCAAGTGTCAATAAGGCGTCACCTGCGAGGATCGCTGTTGCTTCTCCATAGGCAATATGAGTGGTAGGGCGGCCGCGACGCAGTGTGTCATCATCCATCGTCGGCAGATCATCGTGGACCAGCGAATAACAATGGATCAACTCAAGGGCCGCACCCGCGAGGATCGCCTGATCGATGTCGGTGCCAAAGAGTTTTGCAGTCTCGACAACAAGAAAAGGCCGAAGACGTTTTCCGCCATCAAGCGATGAGTGGCGCATGGCTTCCATCAATTGGTGCGGACGTGCAGTTTCATTTGCCAACGGATTGTCTTTTAACAGGAAGACAAGACATTCCTCAATGCGTTCAGCATTCAATTGTAGTTGCGCCTTGAATTTGTCCATGGAGTGCTGCCTGCAAAGAATTTGCAAATTTGGTGGCACTTCAAAGATGGATCGTCAAGAACCGTTCGGTGAAAAGGCACGCGGGCAGCGCACAAGAAATTCCGCATTCGCCGCTTCAATGCAGCAAGAATTGCGATTATACTCAAAACACTCGGAAACCCGAATTTTGAGTATAGGATTCTTCTTTTGATCCTTGCACTTATCCGAAAACCGGTGCCCACTTTTCGGGTGCAAGGAGTATAAGAATATTGCATGACCACAAGGCAATCAAAAAAGACACCGGCGCGGAAAGCTTCCGGCTCTGCTGCGAAAAAGCGGGCCACTGGAAGCCGTGCCAGGTCTGCAAAAAAACCACCTGCGAAAGCTCCAATTCTTTCGCGAATATTTCGCAAGGAAAGGAGCTTCAAGTCCATAGCGCTGCGGTTTGTATTTGCATTCGCCGCAATTATCCTGTTACTGCCTGCGGCTTTTTTGACCATTTACAAAATTGAGGCGGTGCATCCGGTTTCGACGTTAATGGTGCATGACGGGCTTGCGGGTCCGGGTGCCCGGCGCGATTGGATCGAATTTGAGGACATGGCACCGGTTCTTTATCAGTCTGTGATGATGTCGGAAGACGGTCAGTTTTGCGCTCATTCAGGTGTTGATTGGGACGCGCTAAATCAGATTATAGACGATGCCCTGGATGGTGAACGTACCCGCGGTGCCAGCACGATTACCATGCAATTGGTCAAAAACCTGTTTTTGTGGCCCAATCGCTCCTTTATCCGAAAAGGGCTGGAAGTGCCCTATGCGATGATGGCGGAGACGATCCTCGGAAAAAAGCGGATTATGGAGATTTATCTTAATATCGTTGAGCTTGATAGCGGTGTGTTTGGTGTTGAAACTGCGTCTCAGCACTATTTCAAGCGCTCTGCTGCAAAACTGGGGCCCAAATTTTCCTCTCTTCTGGCCGTTACCTTGCCAAACCCAAGAGGAAGAAACCCTGCAAAACCTTCCAAGGGGCTTAATTCATTGGCGCGGACCATACGCGCAAGGGCGCGTGCGTCAGGAGCATACATTAAGTGTCTGCGGGAAACCGAATAATCTGCGGTTCGCAATAAAAAGTTGCGCTTGTGCTATGGTCAAATGGCTCAAAACTATGTATACGAGCCGCAGAAAATGGTATTGGGCTCTCGCGATGGATTGTTCTCGCTTTGAAGAACCTTTTTTTATTGAATTTGGAGTATGAACGATGGCTGTACCAAAGAGTAAAATTTCGCGCATGAAGCGTGGTTTTCGCCGTTCTGCAGATGCGTTGAAAGCAAAAGCATATGTGGAAGACAAGGATTCAGGTGAATTGCGTCGTCCGCATCATATCGACCTCAAAAGCGGTATGTATCGCGGTCGCAAAATTCTTGAGCCGAAAGACTCAATCTAGTTTGAATTTCTTAGTTCGCTAAGGGCTGGCAACTGTCGGCCCTTTTTTTTGCCAAATTTTGGGTGTCAATAGCGGGCTAATCCTGGGGAGGAAAACCATGCTTACAAATGTGCCGCTGCTGATTGTTCCGTTTATCGTCTATAATATTCAGATATTTTTTGGCGATGGAATTGGAGTGTGGGACAATGAGGTATTGAGCCTCAGCATGATTTCCGGTCAGGTCTGGGTCATGAATATGGGTGATCTGATGGTCAGCATGGGATTGTTCCTGCTGTTTTTTGAGATCATCAAGGCTACCCGGGTTGGCGCGAATTCAATCATTGATCATCTCCTTTCAACTTTTGTATTCATTGCCTTTCTGGTCGAATTTTTGCTGGTCGCGGCTGCAGCACATTCCGTGTTTTTCATATTGATGATGATCGCTTTGGTTGATGTTCTAGCCGGTTTTGCAGTGTCAATCCGGTCCGCTACACGTGATGTTAATGTAGGTCACAGCGGGCACTACGGTGATTTCTGAGGTCTGATCGGCCTCCTGATTTGCAATTTCAAATAATGTAGAAGCGGTCCAGAACCTCGGGTTTGGCAGGTTTCAAGCCAATTTGTTGGGTGAATTCGGTCGAATCACCATTTTTCGTGCTGACAAATTCGTTACGAATCGGTTAACTCTGCGGTAGGAGTGATTCGCCGGACCAACTTCTTCCGGCATTGATTTTCTAGATGCGGGCCTTGGGGCTTGCGCGAAGTTCAGTCATGCAAGAGGCTCTTCTGGAGAGGCCTGTGAGGCAGAATTGAGATACATAAACAGATTTTAGGCAAGGCGGCTTGTCATGTTTGGGGGTTTTAATGATGTCTGAGTGTTTGGGTAGCAGTCAAAAGGCAAAAATGCTTTTGACGGAAATTTCCGAAAGCAAGGTAACCATTTGCACGATCGCCTTTATGACCGCACTGGCGACTGCAACGCCGGCATTTGCGACAATTAACAACACGGTAACCGCGACTGGTTCTTCGCCCGGCAATACGGGTGACGTAACTGACACTGATACTGAAAATGTCGATGTGGAAAACGCAGTGCCGGATATGGCGGTTACAAAAACCGCTGACGACACAACGGATGTGGCTGTTGGTGATACGATTACCTATACCTATACAGTGGAGAATACGGGTAACGTAACTCTGACAGGTGTCAGCCTCTCAGAATCTCACGAGGGTACGGGGACTGCGCCGGTGCCCGCTGGTGAAATTCTGACTACGGGTACGAATTCAACAGACCCAGGAGGAGCTGACGGTATTTGGGATAATCTTACTCCCGGTGAAATTGTAACCTGGACTGGCACATATGTTGTTACATTGGCGGATTTGACCGGTCAGGCTGACAACGATATTGATAATACTGTTACTGCGAGTGCTACGCCAGCAGCTGGCACACTCCCTGGTGGCCCATACACCGATACAGAAGCGGTTGACCTTGAAGATCAAAATGGTTCTCTGGCAATTACCAAGGTTGCTGATGACGATACCGATGTGACTGTTGGTCAGATAATTACCTATACCTACACAATTACCAACGACGGTAACGTACCGGTCTCCGACATTAGCTTGGCTGATGTCGTGAACGCTGGTACAGGTGGTAACCCAACACCTACTATTGGTACTCTGACCAACACATCCGGTAACTCTGGTGATGACGCTGCGGATGATACCTTTGACCTCCTGCATCCAGGTGACATAGTGACCTACACAGGCACCTATGTTGTTACCCAGAGTGACGTGGATAACCTCCAGTAGATTGAGAATACCCGGCGAATCAGTTTTCGCCGGGCATGGGAAAAAAGATCAAAAGGCGGCCCTGGGGCCGCTTTTTTTGCGCCATTGAGGGCGATTTTCAGAGAAAATCCAAAACCTGCCGTTATCGTTAATGCTTCCTTAACCCGACTCGTTGCTACTCCGATACGTTAAGGAATAGTCACGGGAAAATCCTGATGGTTAGAGGATTTAGGTCAAAAATTACGACTCATGCATGTATTTTCGGAGTATTCTCCTCCATTTTCCAATTGGTTTTGGTGTCTCCATCTTATGCAACGATTGATAACACGATCACGGTTCAGGGAACGGTCCCTGGCGGGGTGGTAAATGGGGTGGTTGCGTCTGCTTCTGAAAGTGTCGATGTTGAAGATGCCGTTCCACAATTGTCGATGGTGAAAACCTCAGTTCTCAACGATGAGCGAAACGTAAATGGCCTGGCGGAACTCGGTGAGACAACCACCTATCTCTACGAGGTTTCCAACACCGGCAATGTGACACTGCAAAATATTACAATTCAGGATACGCATGAGGGCACGCTACTTTCTCCCTCGCCCGCAGGTGAAGTAATCATCGTCGAGGGGCCAAATCAACCATCAGATATCGGAATCGCCAATGACGGGCTGATTAACACGCTGGAAGTCGGTGCGGTCGCCACCTTCACTGTAACTTTGCCCATAACCCAGGAGGAAATTGATAACCAATAGGTGATCAACACAACCGCATACATGTTAGAAATATCCAAAGAACGCAATAGCTACCACCGTATTCATAGCGGTTGGACAGGCCGCAGGTTAAAACCTGCGGTATCGCTGTTCGTGGCGTGGGTTTTCTGGCTGGCGCAAATGCAGAGTGTTTGGGCGGCAATCGATAATACAGCGTTTGCTCTAGGTAGCTACAACAGCGCATCGACAATTTCCAATACCAGCAGTCAATCCATTCCGGTTATTCCTGCAAGCCCGCAAATTGCGGTCAACAAGACCGGTGTGCTCAATGATGATGATGGTACGCCGGGCCTTTCTGCCGGGGATACGATCACCTACACGGTTGCGGTTACCAATCCAGGCAATATCAGCCTCACATCGGTAAGTGTCAGTGACCCTCTGGTTGCCTTGGTTTTTCAGTCCGGCGATCTTGATGCAGACAACGAAATTGATCCCGGCGAGACATGGACATACACAGCTGATTATACTGTGACGGCTGGTGATATCTCATCAAATGGCGGCGGTGACGGAGATATCGATAATACGGTGACCGTCAACTCGAACGAAGCTGGACCGGAGGCCGCGTCAGAGGAAACAACAATTGATCCGAGTATTTCAATTCTGATCGGCAAGTCCGGAACTCTTAACGATGACGATGGAACCTCTGGCATATCAGCAGGGGATACCATCGACTACGTCATTACGGTCAACAACAATGGCCTGGTCGATCTGAACAACGTTTCGATTTTGGATACACTTGCCCAAAGCGGTATTCCGACAAATCTCGTCCCGGTCTTTGCAAGCGGTGATACAAATGGCGATACAATCGTCAATGCCGGTGAAACCTGGGTTTACACGGTTTCATATACGCTAACGCAGGCAAATGTTGATGATGGAGGAAACCTTCTCAACACTGCATCCATTACAACTGATGAAATTGGTCCGCGCGACGCCACTGATGACCAGCCTCTGACAGGAATTCCCGAATCCTACACCATGACCAAGATTGCTGCCCTGGTTGATGGTGACGCAGATACCTTTGCAGACTTCGGCGAAGTTATAAATTATACATTCCGCTTCACAAATACCGGCAATCGAACTCTTGCAAATCTAGGGGTTGTCGATCCGCTGCCAGGTCTTTCGACAATCAGTTGCGGCAATGATCTTGATGTTGATGGCGACATTGACCTTTTAGCACCAAGCCAGACACTCGATTGTACAGCATCGTATACAGTTCAGGCATCCGACATTGCAGCGGGTAATGTTGCAAATACCGCTACAAGTTCTGCCACCCGGACGAATGGAATTGATCCGGTGGTTGAAGATGATAGCGCCAACGACAACTCAACAAGCACAATTACGGATAGTAGTTTCGGCCTTGATGTGACCAAACAGGTTGTGACTGCAACCGAGATACTGCCCAACGTTGTGGAGATCGAGTATCTCATATCGGTTACCAACCCGACCGTGATTACCCAGACAAATCTGAGCGTACAGGATGACCTGGCAGCAGCCATCTCTGCACCTGCGACAATGATCGGTACGCCCAGTATCACCTCCTTCACCGGGTTTAGCGGTCCAGGTACATCCAATGTGGCCTATGACGGATCAGGAGACATTGAGCTTTTGTCCGGTGATGTACAGTTGATACCATCGGCAACGGGGCAGATTGGTATCCGGTTTCTGGTAGATCGCAGAGCCCAGGATCTCACCACTTCGAATGTTGCCCTTGCAACCAGCGCGCAAATTCCAGGCAACGTGCCATCTGATGATCCAAGTGAAACACCTGGAGATCCGACGGACACCAACCCGACGCCGCATACGACCAGCGATACGGATGGCGACGGTTCACCGGATGGTGATGAATCCCCCGGAACAGACCGGGATGGGGACGGAATACCGGATGCCAACGATTATGATCCAACTGGATATTTCTATTGTGAAGCCGATGGTCGAATCCTGACAGGGGGATCGATTGCAGTCCAGAATGTTGCAACTGGCGGCATTCAGTTTGGTGTAGGAAACAGCAACGACATCACGATACTTCAGGATGGCGGCGGCGGCTCATACCAATTCCATGTAACTGCACCTGGCACATACGCACTGTTGCTGACATTGCCACCAAGCGGTGTGGCGAGCACCAGCACAACGACAATGGGATCGGTGGATGCTACCACACTCCTGCCGTTTAATCCGGCTGTGCTTGGTTCTGGTGAGTTCGGAACCACGGGCGTGTTGGCTGACTTCACTTCGGGCGCCAATCCGTTCTACACCGAGTTTGTGATCGAGAACGGTGATCCGACTATCTTCAATAACAACATTCCTCTCGCCTTGTGTGGAACACCAAGTGTTCTCGCCGATAAGCAGGTTGTTGCCGGACCTGACATTCAAAGTGACGGAACATACGACGTTACCTACAATTTGACGGTCGAGAACAACGGCACAAGCCGCGCAGACAACATCTCAATCACTGAAGATCTGGATGCAGCGTTTGGTGTTGGCAATTATACCGTGGTCAGCAACACGCTTGGAACAGTTCCCCCCGGATTTGGCGCTAACACAAACATTGCCTTTGATGGGTCGGGAACCACCTCAGTTCTTACTGCCGGTGGAAATCTTGAGGCCGGTGAAACAGCGACAGTCGTCCTTGAACTTAATCTAGACCTTCCCGCAAGCACTTATACAAACACCATCATTGCTGGCGGTGAAAATCCACTTACAGGCGCAAGTTTACCAACTGATCCGGCGTCTGCACCGATTGTTCTAAAGGGTGCTGGTGCAACCGATGGTGTAGTAGCGATAAAGACCACGCCAATCGATTCTGCTCCGCTTGGGGCAACAATTCCCTACACCATTATATTTAAAAATACCGGCGCACTTCCTGTGCTGGGTGCTGATCTGATCGACCGCCTGCCACCGGGCTTTACCTATGTTCTTAATTCCGCAGATGTAAATGGAATTCAGGTTGAACCAACAATTACCCAGCCGGACCTTGTGTGGTCAGCTCAGAATATTGCGCCGGGTGCGACTACAACAATTCGACTGCTGGTTGTGCTTGGAGCAGGCGCCGTCGGCACAGAATTTACCAACAATGCATTTGTCCGCAATCCTCTGGATGGAACATTGATATCCAACCGGGCAGAGGCGATCGTCAGGCTCGAAATTGAATCGGTCTTCCAGTGCAGCCATATCATTGGGCGGGTATTCGACGACCTCGACAAGGACGGATATTACGATGTGGGTGAGCCAGGTCTTGGCGGGGTACGTATGGTATCTGTAAGTGGCTTGTTGATCACCACGGATCAATTTGGGCGATATCACGTGACTTGTGATGCAATTCCGGATGATCGGATTGGCTCAAATTATGTTCTAAAACTTGATAACCGCACATTGCCGACCGGTTATCGGGTGACGAGTGAAAACCCGAGGGTTGTCCGTCTCACCCGGGGCAAGCTTTCGAAAATCAACTTTGCGACTGCAAATTTGCGCCGGATTGTTCTTGCACTGGATGCTTCTTCCTTCCGCGCCAATAGCACATCTTTGGAGCCGGACGCGATTAACGACATTGCGCGGATATTGCCTATCCTTGAAGAAGAAAGGGCAGTTCTTGTATTGCGGTACAATGATACAGATGAGTTGGAAGAAAGCCGCGGAAAAGCTGTAAAAGCGCTCATCGAGAAAGCTTGGAAATCACGGAAACGTCCTTACAAGCTGGTCATTGAATACGGCGAAAGCCAGCGGTAAAAAGTCCGGTATTTTCAATACGTTTACCAACCAAACTTAACCCTTCTTAAACCAAAACTGTTGCATGTTCGGTTAACCATGTTTGGCAACGAACGCTTCATACATCGCCGTCTGATCAAGGCAGGCAAATTGATTTCTGGTGGGCTGCTGCTCACCGGACTATTAGGCAGTTCTGCGCTTCCTTCATTTGCAAATGATTGTTCAGGCCTTTCTGGATGCCTTTCTGACCTCGACCAGCTTCTTGCAGCGGAGGATTCCCTGCAAGGCGGGATCGCTGAAACCCCTGCCCAAAGCAGTGTTTCAATTAGCGTAGATGGAGAGCCGGTCATTGGCGACAGTGATCAACTGGATGAAATTTTCCGAACCGACAAAGCGCTGGAAAATGTGGATGTTCAGGTCAAGTATGACGGCCTCGATACGACCCGCCGGTTAAACGTCTCTACTGCAGATATCCGCCGTACTTACAAGCCCGGTGAATTGGTGACCTTTGTCGGAAGCCTGAACTATCCAGATTGGATCAGCCGGGCCGAGATCAGGATTTTCCGGCAATCAGACAAATATGCAACGGAAGCGGTTGCCAACCCGCTTGAAGTGATTGAATTGCCGTTTAACGGAGCTGGAAATGCGTCGGTGACCTGGCAGGCTGATGATGGTCTTAATAGGCAAAATTCAGAAGATGACAACCTGGTTTATGTCCTGCGGGTTTATGATTCTAACGGTCGATTTGATGAAACTTATCCTTTAGGCTTGCGCGTCAGTGAAAGTGATGTTGCAATTGAAGACCGATTGCAAAGCACGCCTGCGGTGCCAGGTGAAGGCGATGACCGTACCGGGATCTCGAACATCCCGCTTTATGGCGGCTCGGTTACGGTCCACGGTCGTCATATTCCGCCAGGATACAGTGTCCGCGTTCTGGGAGATGACGTTCAGGTTGATGGTAATCAGAAATTTGTTGTTAGCCGCATTTTGCCGCCGGGCGAGCACGTGGTTGATGTGTCAGTTAATGGGGCCACCAAGGATGCCGGACTGGAGTTTGAGCGAGATATCAACATTCCGGATAGCGAATGGTTTTATGTTGGCCTTGCAGATGTAACCTATGGCAAACGAATAGGTTCATATGCGGGAGCTCTCGCGCAAGCGTATCCTGGCGAATTCGCGGAAACCTACCAGCGTGGCCGTATTGCTTTTTACCTCAAAGGCAAGGTGAAGGGTGAGACCCTGATAACGGCAGCCTTTGATACAACAGAAGACGATCTGGATGAACTCTTTAGGGATCTGGATGAAAAAGATCCGCGCCAGCTGTTGCGCAATCTTGATCCTGATGATTTTTATCCAGTCTATGGTGACGACAGTACAACTATTGAAGACGCACCCACTTCCGGCAAATTTTATGTTCGTATAGAACGTGGCAAGAGCCATGTGGTGTGGGGTAATTATAAAACCCGGATAAACGGTACTGAACTTGCGCGATACGAACGCAGCCTCTATGGCGGGCATGCGGTTATTCGCTCAAACCAGACAACGTCACATGGTGAACCCGCAGCTGAAGTTGAAGCGTTTGCTGCGGAACCCGGATCTTTGCCGCAACGTGACGAACTGCGTGGAACCGGTGGTTCGGCTTACTTCCTCAGACGTCAGGACATCAATCGCGGTAGTGAGCAGATTTCCATTGAAGAACGTGACCGGGTTACGGGTCAGGTAATTAACCGCACCCTGCTGAGGTCTGACGAGGATTATGACATAGATCATGTGCAAGGTGTTGTGTTGTTGCGCAATCCGTTGCAGTCAACCGGCAGCTCTTCTTCTGCAGTTTCACAAACTGCTCTTGGTGGCAACGAACTTTATCTTGTGGCGGTCTATGAGTACACGCCAACTTTGACCGACCTTGAAGGCTATACCTATGGTGGTCGTGGGCAGGTTTGGCTGAATGATCACGTTCGCATCGGAGCGACCGGCTATGTAGAGGATACCGGATTCGCCGACCTTTCCCTTTACGGTGCAGATGTTTTGATCCGGCTATCTGAGAAAAGCTATTTCGAGTTTGAATGGGCGCAATCCGAAGGCGATGCCTTTGGTCTCGTTGGTTCTACGGATGGTGGATTGATTTTCAATCCGATAGCCGGCACGGGTCCTGCCAACGGGCGGGCGCAGGCTTGGCGTGGTGAGATAAATCTTGACCTCGGAGAAATTACAAATGGCACAGCCGAAGGCAACATTGGCGCATACTTTGAGGAACGTGATGCCGGTTTCAATGGCCCTGGACGCTATACCAGTTTTGACGAGCGTTTGAGTGGTGCATTTGCTGAAATTGCAATTGATGACGCCACAAGCTTGCGTGCGAAGTATGACGAAATTCTGCGTGCAGATGGTAATAATCGACGCGAAGTGAGTGGAGAAATTATCCGCAAACTTGATGAGGAATATACGGCAAGTATTGGCGTTACCCATTCTGATGCAGCATCAACAGCCGGATCGTTTGATGGCGTTGGTTCGCGAACCGATGTTGGGGCACGGCTTACCCGAGATTTTGCCGATGGCGACAGTGCCTGGATATTTGGTCAGGCCACGGTCGATAAGGATGATACCCGTGAGCGCAATGATCGTATCGGCGTTGGATTTGAAACCGACATCACTGATAAGATTACTGCGTCAGCAGAAATCTCTTACGGTACGCAAGGGATCGGCGGCCTTGCTGCATTGAGCTATTCTCCGAATGTTGATGATCGCTACTATCTTGGATATCGCCTTGACCCGGACAATACGGCCGGTGACCTCAGCGGATATGATCCGTTTGGTCGCGACTATGGCTCGATCGTATATGGTGCAAACCGCAAGATTAACGATCAACTGAGCGCGTATTTTGAGGAGAATTACGATTTCTCCGGCACCCAACGCTCACTAACTCACACATATGGTGTCACCTACACACCGGACGATGCCTGGACCATATCCGGTGGTTTTGAAGCCGGTGAAATAATTGATGAAGTCAACGGAAACTTCGATCGGATTGCAGTTTCAGGGACCATAAGCCATCGTGAGGAAGCGCAAAACGCGTCGCTACGATTTGAGGCGCGCTTCGAAGACGGGACAACTGCTGCCACCAGAGACCGGAACACGTATTTGTTGAGCGGTAATTACGGCTATGTTCACAATGATGACTGGCGGTTTATCGCGAAACTTGATGCTGTTCTTTCTGAATCAGACCAGTCAACGATCCTTGATGGTGATTACATCGAAGGGTCGATTGGTTGGGCTTATCGACCGGTCGACAATGATCGCCTGAATGCACTCTTCCGCTACACATACCTTGAGGATTTGCCGGGCGCGCAACAGGTCAACGCGCAAAACGAGCTGTTGGGTCCTCGCCAGCGCAGCCATGTGCTTGAAGCAGACTTCATCTATGACGTTAATGAAAGACTGTCTGTTGGCGGCAAGTATGGTTTCCGGATCGGTCAGATTTCCGTTGACCGGGCAACGGATAACTTTGTTGATTCATCTGCCCATCTGGCAATTGCGCGCCTCGATTATCATGTCGTCGATAAATGGGATATTTTGCTTGAAACCAGAGCATTGTGGCTTGATGAAGTTGAGCAGGTTGAGACCGGATATCTCGCGGGTGTCTACTATCACCTGAGCGAGAACGCAAAAATTGGTGTCGGCTACAACTTTAGCGAGTTCTCGGATGACATCACCGATCTCACTTTTGATGATGAGGGCTTCTTCATCAACCTGATCGGAAAATTCTGATAGCCGCTTATAGTTTTTGATTGTTCAACCAGATGGCACAAGCTTCAAGTGCTCGAGCACTCATCGCTTTCTTCTTTGCAATTGATTTGTCTTTTCCGCGCCAGCGTTTCACACCCTCAGGTTTTTTCAGAATTTCTTTTGGGACAGGTGGCAGCAGGCCGAAATTCACATTCATCGGCTGGAAAGAACGTTTGGACCGTTCATTACTTTCGCCGCTTTCGTCATATGCCACGTGACCAGTGGTGATATGATGAAGCAACGCGCCAATAGCTGAGGTGATTGGAGGAATGGCAACGGTTTCGCCAAGGATTTCCGCTGTAGCAAATCGAGCGGCCAGAATACCAACCGCTGCACTTTCGACATATCCCTCACAGCCTGTAATCTGCCCGGCAAAGCGGATATGTGGTTTTGCCCTCAAACGCAGGGTCTCGTCCAGCACCTTGGGTGAATTGAGGTAGGTGTTTCTGTGAATGCCGCCAAGGCGGGCAAATTCGGCATTTTCCAAACCAGGAATCGCGCGAAAAATCTCACTTTGCGGGCCGTATTTCAGTTTGGTTTGAAATCCGACGATGTTGTATAGCGTACCAAGTGCATTGTCCTGACGCAGTTGAACAACTGCATAAGGTTTGTTGTCAGGTTCGTGTTCGTTGGTTAAACCCATTGGCTTCATCGGGCCATGGCGGAGTGTCTCGCGACCGCGCTCAGCCATTACTTCAATCGGCAGACATCCATCAAAATAGGGGACGTTTTCCCACTCTTTGAACCCGGTCTTGTCGCCATTAATCAAAGCATCAATGAAAGCATTGTATTGCGCTTCATCCAGTGGACAATTGATGTAATCTTTGCCGGTGCCGCCGGGGCCGGCCTTGTCATAGCGGGATTGGAACCAGGCCTTGGTGAAATCAATGGAATCAAAGTGAACAATTGGCGCAATAGCGTCAAAAAAGGACAGTTCTTCCTCGCCGGTCGCAGTTGCAATTTCCGTTGCTATTGCAGGTGCGGTGAGCGGACCAGTTGCGATGATTGAAAGACCATCCTTTTCAGATGGCAGTGATGTGACTTCACCCAATTCGATCTCAATGTTTGGGTGTTCGCGCAATTGGGTTGTGACCTGAAATGAAAACTCTTCCCGATCGACTGCCAGTGCGCTTCCGGCGGGCACCTTGTTGGCGTCGCCACATTGCATGATCAGAGAATTTGCAAGGCGCATTTCAGCATGCAGCAAACCTACCGCATTGCTTTCTGCATCATCTGAGCGAAAAGAGTTGGAACAGACGAGTTCTGCGAACTTGTCGGTGCCATGAGCATCGGTCATGCGGCCAGGGCGCATTTCGTGCAGTTTCACCTGGATGCCCAGATTGGCTGCTTGCCAGGCGGCTTCAGAACCGGCAAGGCCGCCGCCGATGATGTTGAGAGTTTTTGTCACTGGAAATCCGCTGATTAAAAACTTTCCGACATATATTGCCTTATGGCAAAAACAACAACACCCGCAACCAGGTGATTGCGGGTGTTGATGGGGAACTCTTGGAGGGGGAGGAGAGTTCCGGACTGCGTTGGGGACGCAGTTTTTAGCGTGTGCTACGTGCTACAAACGGAATGTCGCCGCGAATAATGCCGAGGTCGTCGAGCTCGCGGTTTGTCAGAGCATTCAATTCAGAGACAGTACGACGGTAGTTGCGCCATTTTGTGAAAGAACCAATCATGTTCATTGTTTTTACTCCTGCAAACAAATTATCTAAAACCGATATAGGACCGAAATCATAATCTTACGAGTGCAATTTCAGTAATGCAGCTATGCACTTTCTGCAGGGCCAGATTAAGAAAAGGTTAAGGTGATTTAGCGGAGAAAGTTGGGCTTGAATGTGTTCTGTAATCTGAAGCTCAAATTTAATTTCAAATCGTTACGCATATTTTTCTTTCTCGCCAAATGAGCTTGATTTGCCAAGTTCTTCAAGGATCGGACATTCCGGTCGATTGTCACCATTGCATGCCGCCGAGAGTGTCGACAAAGTATCCCTGATCGACTTCAGTTCTTTCAGTTTAACATCAATTTCCGATATCTTTGCAGCTGCTATTTCCTTCACATTGGCACTGGCCCGGTTAGTGTCTTCATACAGTGAGAGCAATTGTCTGCAATCATCAATCGAAAAGCCGAGGTTTCGCGCGCGTCCCAGAAAACGCAATTTGTGAATGTCCTGTTTGGTGTAGTCGCGATATCCATTTGCCGCCCGGTCGGGCTGAACCAGTTCGATCTCGTCATAGTAACGGACAGTTTTGACGGGTAGGCCGGATTTGTTTGCAGCGTTGCGAATGTTCATGGTTCTCTCAATGACAGGATTTTCCAAGAGCTTTCAGGCGCCAGTAATTGTAGGGCAGGGGAGTGAGAAAACCCGCCAACAACATCAACGGGATAACCCACCACGTAAGCCTCGCGCCGCCGGTCATTAATACATCGATTGTGTTCATGGCTACTTCCATGGCAACCATGGATATGAAAGACATGCCGATTGCAGTTTTGAAGGCTGACTTCAATTCCATCTGACGTGACAAAATGAAGGTTTCGAGCGCAATTGAGGTAAGTAATCCATTCGCGATTGCAAGCGTCATGATAACAAGAGTTGGCCAGGGAATGCCGGTGAGCTGGAAAAAGGCAATTGTTCCAAAGTCACCGATGGAGCATCCCAGAAGGCACCATAGGGTGTTTATGGATGCTCGGTTCCACGTAGGGCCGCAACTCCAGTTGATGCCGATGGTTTGTTCCAGGATTGCCAATTTCATACTCCAGTTGCAGCCTCAATATAGATAATCTTTCCAGTTACTGGAAGGTCAAGGCATTAACTTGAACTTGTGAAAGTTGTGGTGATTTATCCGATTGTATATCTGTGTCGACAAATTCATTCGGTCTTGTTTGTGGCCATGAGTTGCAATTTTTCTTGCCAGCAATTGAATTTCCATAAAGAGTGATGGTGTGATCTGATGGATGATCAGAATAAAGGCAATGTTATGCCGGAACGGAGGTAGATGATGACGGGAAATTTCAAAATGGCAAAACGCTTACTTTTCCATGCCTTTGCCGGTGTTGTGTTTGTTACTCAGCCGGCTTTGGCAAAGATGAGTTGTGAAGGTTTGAGTGGTGACTGGTCTGGCCGGATGAGCGGCAAATTTACTGGCGCAACCACGATGACCGTCAAACCGAATTGCCGATTGCGCTGGAGGCTTCCTGACGGGAGGATCAACAGTTGCAAGTACAAAGAAAAAGCTGGCAAAGTCGAGTATTCCTGCAGTCTTGGTTCACATGGCAGCGTCGTGATCAACGGCACAAAAATAACCATGCAGAACATTTATACCGCCAGAAAACACGGAGCCTATAAGGTTCAGTTCTCGAAAAACAGCGAATAACTTATACCAACGGTCATTTGAAATGACTCATTGGTATTTGTCTGCCTGGCGTGCCATTTCGCCTGTGCAGCGTCGAAATCCTCGGCCGATCTACAGATCGCTCTCCGGTGTTTTCCTCGCCTAGATGAAGAATCATCACCATCAAACTGATCCAATCTGATCGAAATTCGCTTGCCTAAGGGAGTGATTTTGGCTCATCATTGCTAATCAGGGAGTAAATGATGAGACGAAAGAACGAACGATTTACCGATGATGTAGATCGGGTTATCAAAGATATTAGAGCATCTTTTATTTAATATGAACCGCTTTGATGGCGTGAGGTTTGTGATCTCGCCAGGCGGTTTTCAAAAAGCGGGTTAGATACCCGGTTGACAAAAACAACAAAGCGAGAGCGCAAAGATCGCCCAAGCAGACGATAAGACTGAAGATAAAGTATTGAATTCAAACTTGTTTTCTCACCGATTTATCCAGGCCGCATGGCTTTGCCCCAGGAAGGGCGTTGCGAATTTCTTGTGGTGCAAAAACACCACGGCGCAATCCGCGCCTGTTCCTGTGAAAAATTTCAGGCGGTCAAAGTGTACCATATTTAATAAAAGGTGCTCTAAACGCCAAACACGGCGCCGGTTTTCCTCAGAAGATAAGTTCAAGATTGTGTTGGTTGGCCTGTGCGGCGGCGACAGCATCGCTGTGCTTTGTAGACAGGAAGATATTGCCGGTGGAGCAAAGTGGTCAATGAATACATAATATCCTGGGCGAAGCCTAATTGCCTCGCCCAGAATTTAGATATGAAATAGGATTAATACCAAAGCCTTATCCCCTTGGTAATTACAGCGACCTTTGGAGGTTTACTGAGCGGCGAAGTGATCCTCACGCAGGAGCATTGTGCCGTCAGCTTGTAAAGCCCATAGCTCGTTGGTGATGACACCGCCTGAAACGTTCATACGCCATTGCGAACTTATTCTGGCGGTTGTGGCGTCAAGAACTTCCAGCCTGGTATTGAAGTATTCAATATTTGTTGCTCCCTTTCCAATTAAGTCACGCCAGAATGCCTCTATTTCACTGTGACCTGTAAACGTTCCAAAAGGTGAAGCCACCATTTTTGCGTTTTGCTCATACATCGCAGTTGCTGCGGCAGCATCGCCTGCATTAAAAGCATCTTTCCAGGCTTGACTGGCAATTTCCGTGGCATTTCTGACCTGCTCGCGGCTTGCAACGTCGACTAAGGCACCTGCAACCTCATCCGGCTTGCTAAACATTGGGACATGGCTGCTTTCAATAGAATAAACATGTTCTACATTTTGCTGCTCATACATTCCCCGTTGTAACTCCGTAGGCAATGCCTGGTCTCCAACACATTCAATATAATATTTGGGAACTTTGCCGTAGGCATCAGCAGTTAGCTCAAGTTTAGCGCCAAGCGGTGCAACAGGTTCGGCTACCATATGAAGTGCGGCATTTTCAAAAACATCCTCTGGAATGTCATGCGCTACAGCCAAATTGGCTGCATCTTTAGCAATAGTCACGGTTTTTTTGTCTTCAGAAAAAACCAGGTTATTTAACACCTTTGATGTGGTAACTCCTTTAGTTGCATCCATAAAAGACACACCATTTGGCAGCATGAATGCACAAAGATAGACGATAGCGTCAATCTTTTCCGGACGTATTTCAGCAATTTGACTGGCAACTACGCCGCCAAAGCTATGTGCAACAAGAATGGTTTTTCCTTCCACTTTGTCGATTTTGCTGATCATTCTCTCAACATAATTGTCCAGTGTGATGTTTGCAGGGTCAGTCTTGTCAGCACCATGGCCTGGCAGATCCGGTGTAATGTATCCTACCTTTTGCCCAAGATGCTCGGTCAGTGTCTGCCATTGCCACCCGCCCATCCAGGCAGCATGAATGAAAGAGAAATGTGGTTTTGGATTCTGGAGGTTGGTCTCTGAAGCCCCAAGCGCAACCTGAGGCGCCAGAAGCATGGCGCTTGCAAGTATCGTAGATTTGATTTTGGTATTGAGTGGCATAATTTTCTCCTTTGGATTTTGGTAGTTTTAAGGAAAAAATTTGTATGATAAAGATATAGTAAATGAAAACACTATTCGATATGGCCGTACAATGAGAAGCATTCTTTCTGCCCTAACGCGTTCCTATGTTGCCATCATTGATGCAGGCTCAATAACCCAGGCCGCTGATAATCTGGGCATGGCAAAATCAACCATAAGCCAGAATTTGAGAACTCTTGAAGAAGTGCTCAATGTTAAATTGCTGCATCGTACAACGCGGCGGCTAACCTTAACCCCGGCTGGAGATCGGTATTATCACAGATGCAAGGAAATACTCTCACTTGCGGAGACGGCTGCTCTTGAAATTCAGGATTTGGATGCAGCCCCGTCGGGGCCGCTCGTGTTGACTGCACCTCATGCCATGGTTGCACAAGTCATCGCACCTGCGCTTGCAAGCCTCACCAGACGTTACCCTGGCCTTGTACCAAATTTGCTTGCTGAGGACCGCCGCCTGGACATTATTGAAAATGGTATTGATATTGCAATCAGTGTCGGCAATTTGCCGGATAGCACTTATCAAGCCCAATGTGTCGGGTTTTTAACCGACATACTGTGTGCTTCTCCAGATTTGATAGCCAGATATGAAGCCTTGCGGCTCAAAACAATAAAACCTTCAGATACAGATCTGCCCTATATTGCTCATAATCGTGAGAACTCGCATATTTTGCATCTGTTACGGCATTTGGACAATAGGGCTGAATTGTCGCTTAAATTTCAACCAAGCATATTTGCAAATACCATAGAGGCTGTTGCCGCCCTCGCCAGGCAAGGACATGGCATTGCACTCTTGCCGGATTTTGTAATCGCGGATGACCTTGCTCAGGGCAGGCTTTTACAACTCAATTCAGCTTACACCTTTGAACCCAAACCGATTTATGCGGTTCATGGTTATGGGCGAATGCCACCAAAGGCAATTTCCGAGTTCATCACAGAAATACGCTCTGTTTTTCGAGGTTATACCAGCGGCCATTAGGATTTGCTCTTTTGACCAGGAATTATTTTGGCTTTGGTTAGGCGCGATTAGCGAAGGGGTGCTTGCGTACCTTGAGCTGATTGCAACGCGACCAAACGGCGCGACCTTTGTTGAAATCAACCCGGTATTGACACCCACCATTCCGAGACGCGAGATCAGAACAAGGCCTGTGTTTGTCTGATGTGATCCAGAAGGAGCGAGAGAAATTCGCGTTCCTTCCGGATCATGTTTTCACCTGCCGCATTGGCGGCACAGGATTTTAACGGGTGTAAATTATTGTGTTTTTGAACTCAACAATTTCCAAAGAGCTGGCATTAACAATGCAGCCAGTACAAGTTTAAGAGCGTCACCATAAAGGAAAGGGATCATACCCCATTGAAGAACGGGCTTGTCCCAGCCGACAACAGATCCAAGCCATGCAACTCCCGGCAGATAGATCAAAGCGCTGCCAATCAGCATGGCGATTGCTGTTGTGAAGATGTTTCTGTCAAAGCCGCGTTCAGCAAGCCATCCAACGGCGACCGCAGCAATAACAAAGCCCAAGAGATAGCCACCGGTTGGCCCGACCATATAGGCAAAGCCGATACCCTTTTCCGGGGTGCCGGCAAAAACCGGCAGGCCAGCCAAACCTTCAAAAAGATAGAGCAGGACTGTCGCACCGCCGAGCTTCCAACCGAAAGCCATGCCGATCATCAAAACGACCAAACTTTGCATGGAAACAGGTATTGGATAAAACGGGATTTGTATTTTTGCAGAGACCCAAAGCGCAATGCTGCCTGTAACAGCAAGCAGGATATTTCGCACGAGAGCGTTTTTCTTTTGCCAAAATACATCAATGAGTGTCGGGTGAGTCGAAGTTGTATTCATGTTAATTTCCTTTGTTCTTATTTCTGACAGGCTCAATTCAATGCCTGTCGTATGCCGTCAATGAGCGCTGCACGATCACGCCTGGCGGATAGAGCGGTATGCATATTCACTTTGACGAATTGTGTTGGAGTGTTCGGTTGCAGTTGACCAATGAGATCCATGTCGGCTGAAATAACTGCACCGACCATAAAATACCCGCCGCCGGAAACAGCATCCCTGTGGAGTATGATAGGCTCGGTGCCACTCGGTATCTGGATAGACCCATATGGGTAGCAAGCATCAGTGATATTTGAAGGATCAGAACCCGCACCAAAAGGAGGTTCGCGGTCAACAAACTCAACGGGTGTTCCACCTTGGAAACGGTATCCCATGCGATCTGCTTCACCGGCTACTTTCCATGTATCCTTGAAAAACTGATCGCCGGCCGCCTCTGTCAGACGATGCCAATAAAGACCGGGAAGAACACGAAGTTCTGCCGGGCTACCCGGCGATCTGCGCAGTTTTTCAGGAACGGAAGAACCTGCTTTCACGGATTTTCTATCAGGTCCAACAGGCAGTACATCGCCTGCCTGAATTGCACGTCCATCCAAGCCACCAAGGGCGCCAATTGCATATGTTGACCGACTTCCTAGAGCTTGGGGTGTATTGATGCCACCGGCTACAGCGATATAAGTCCGGGCTCCTGATCGGATATAATCAAAGGTCAATGTCTGACCTTTTTTAACGCTTAGGGTTGACCATGTTTCCCTGACCACGCCATCAATCTTCGGAGGCAATTCACCACCAGTAACTGCGATGATGGCGTCTTCGGTAAATTCGAGTTCGGGGCCCATGAAGACTATTTCAAGACAGGCAGCGCCCTCATCGTTGCCAACAAGAATATTAGCAGCACGAAGTGCCAATCTGTCCATGGCACCACCGATTGGAATTCCAAGATGGTAATATCCTGGGCGGCCGAGATCTTGAATTGTGGTCGCAAGACCTGGAGTTTTTACATTAATTGGCATTGAGGGCCTCCAGAAGTTTAGCATTGGTGCCATCAATGTCTTGGTTGAAATCGTCCAGCGAGAATTCTACTTCGCTGATACGAGGCACAAATGTCCCGGCCTCAACTTCAGCCAGGTTTTTATCGTATTCTTCACGAGAGATCGGTTTCCATTTCACGATGTCACCCGGTTTGGAAAACACCATGAAGTCTTTCAGATAGGTGATCTGTTGTTCGGGGTCATAAATTGGCATCGGCGTTACGCCGAACATCTGATATCCGCCGGCCCCGCGAACGGAATAGACGCAGGAAAAACAGCCGCCATAACCAACGGTTAGTTTTGGGGTGTCTGTGCGTGGCCGCAGATATTTTGGCACTTGTATTTGCCGGTCACGGTCCACCATCTGATAGAGGAATGGTAAACCAGAAACAAACCCGACCATTGATACAAACCATGGCGCACCCGAGTGCGCTTCGATAAATGCTTCGACTGTATCGTAGCCATTTATTCGCGCTGCGTATTCTATATCGGTTGAATCGGGATCTTGATGCCTCTCCCGGAAACGCATCAAGGTTTCGTGCGTCCAGGGATCTTGATAATAGACCGGAACTTCGACAATACGAGTGCTTAGAACAGGTTCGGTCTGATCAGCAATTTCCTCAAGTCGTTTAAGTTCAGACATCAGGTCATCGGGATGAATGAGGTCTGGATTAAATTTGATCTGGAAAGAAGCGTTCGCCGGGCAAATCTCCGTGACACCTTTAATATTTGATTCACGGACTGCATTTGTCATGGAAAGAGCTTTGAAGAATGATTCAAGCGACATGTCTTCGCTAACCTCTACAAAAATGTGCTCATCTCCACCAAAGGTATATCTTGAACTCATAGGGGATCTCCTTCCTTGTTGGTGAGTTTGTCGGAATTTGCTTCAAGCCAAGGCTCAAGCCATTTGGTGTGAACCGCGCCAGATTGAACATCCGGAGCGTTTGCCAATGCCGCAAAAAGGGGCGCTGTGGTCTTTAGTTCCCCCACGCCAAGTTCTGCTACTGCCCGCTTTAACCGTGTAATTGCATTTACTCTCGTGTCTGCACTGACGATCAATTTACCAAGCAAGGAATCATAGAAGGGTGGTATCTGATATCCAGGATACAGCATGTGATCGAAGCGAACGCCGGGACCACCTGGAACCCGCAAATCGCCAACGACACCCGGGAATGGCATAAAGTTGTTTGCAGGGTCTTCGGCGTTGATGCGCACTTCAATGGCATGGCCACGAATTGAAATGTCATCTTGCTGAACGGATAATCTCTCGCCACCTGCTATCTTGATCATTTCTGCAAGCAGATCAAGGCCGGTGATGGCTTCAGTCACCGGGTGTTCCACTTGAATGCGGGTGTTCATTTCGATGAAATAATAATCACCGGAAACATCATCGTAGAGGTACTCGATTGTACCTGCGCCGGAATATTTAACTGCTGCTGCAAGGTCGACAGCCGAAGCACATAATTTTTCTCTTACTTTCGCAGACAGAGCGGAGGAGGGTGCTTCCTCCCAAACTTTTTGCCGACGTCGTTGTAAAGAACACTCGCGTTCAAAACAGTGAATGAAATTCTCGCCGTCACCGAGTATTTGAACTTCGATATGACGCGCCCGTTCAATGACTTTCTCAAAATAAAGACCACCATCACCAAAGGCCGCTTTTGCCTCTGCGGATGCTTGTGGAGCAAGGCGCATAAATTCTTCTGCATTATCTGCAATTCGAATACCGCGACCACCGCCACCGGCAGTGGCTTTGATCATCACGGGATAGCCAATTTCGGAGGCTAGTTTTTCAGCCACTCCCAGATCATCTATCAATCCGTCACTGCCGGGTACAGTTGGAACACCGGCATCCTGGGCTGCCTGACGAGCGGAGGCTTTATCACCCATACGACGGATTGTGTCTCCGGATGGCCCAACAAATGCTATTCCTGCGGCAGCAACGGCGTCTGCGAAATCTGCATTCTCAGCAAGAAAACCATACCCTGGATGAACAGCATCAACATTTGTGTCCTTGGCAGCTTTTAACACCGCTTCCACATCAAGATAGGATTTTTGGGCTGGCGGCGGTCCGATCTCAACAGTTTCATCTGCCATTTGAACCGCCAGTGAATCGGCATCTGCGGAACTGTGCACCTGCACAGTCTTCACCCCGAGTTCCTGCGCGGCTCTAATAATTCGAACTGCGATCTCCCCACGATTGGCTATGAGTAATTTATTAAGTGACATTCGTGATCCGATCAGATTTCTACTTCTACCAAGGGTTGGCCGGGTGTGATTGCACTGGCATCCTCGACTTGAAACGCGGTGATGGTTCCGTCCGCATCTGAGGTGACCTGATGAAATGATTTCATTACTTCGATCAAACCAATCACGTCGCCTTTAGCGACTGTATCGCCAACGTTTTTGTAGTTAGGTTCATCCGGCGAAGGCTTGCGGTAAAACAGTCCCGGCAACATCGCTTTAATTTCATGTTTAGCCATGATTTTCTCCATATTGTTTTGTGTTTCGTGATGTCATCAGGCTGCGTTTAGATAAGGTTGCAACGAATTGCGGACCGCTTGAGCAATGTCGATGACGTTTGGTGTGTCGGAGTGGATGCAGATTGTTTCCGCTTTAACGGCTACTTCTGTTCCTGAGGTGCTAACGACCATTCCATCACGGACAGCTCGCAGAGCTTTCTCACCAACAGTAGTGGGATCCAGGCTTGGATGCTCACAGGTGATCAACAATTTGCCGGTGTCATCATAATCAAGATCGGCGAAGAATTCTGGTACGAATTTGAGGCCACGGGCCGTATAGATTTCTTCATGCAATGTGCCGCTGAGCCCAAATATTGGCACACCGTATGACTCACAGGCATCGCAAATTGCGTGTGCAATATGCTCTTCTCGTGTAGCCATGCCGTAAAGTGCACCGTGCGGCTTCATATGGTTTAATTCGATGCCAGCAACTTCAAGAAATCCCTTGAGAGCGCCGATCTGATAAATGACGATGTTCGCCATTTCTTCGCGGTCTATCTTCATTTCGCGTCGTCCAAATCCAGTTAGATCTGGTAGCGAGAAATGAGCTCCGACTTTAACCCCATGCTGCTTAGCGAGGTTGACAGTTTTCTTCATATGATTGGGATCAGAGCCATGGAAGCCGCACGCTACATTTGCTTCGGTGATAAATGGCATGATCGCTTGGTCATCGCCCATTTTGTAAAGGCCAAAGCTCTCTCCCATGTCACAATTTATGTTTATGGTCATTTCTAACTTCCTCAATCTTTCAACGATGCGACGTAACGCAGGCGGATTTGATCAGCGATGACGGCAAAGATAAGTAGACCACCCAGAACAACTGTTTGCAGATATGATTCAATACGAGCCAGGTTCATGCCATTTTGAACAAGTCCAATGAATAAAGCTCCGAGAATTACGTTTTCCATACGCCCGACACCACCCCTCATGCTAACACCTGCAATCACGCAAGCGGCTATCGATTGGAGTGGCATTGAGGCGCCGATGTTGGCTTCTCCGGTATCCAGGCGTGCGGTCAGCAGCATCCCGGCAACTGCTGCAAGTGCGGCACACAAGACGTAGGTCGACAGAAGGATTGATTTCGTATTGATACCTGAAAGCTCTGAAGCTTTGATATTGCCGCCAACAGCGTAGAAGTAACGACCGTATCGAGTACGGTAGAGAAAAATGTAGAGCAGGATCGCTATCAATGCGGCTACAAAAATGGGCGTATGAATTCCGAACAAGGACCCGAAGCCGAAATTATCACCAAACGCCTGCGGCATGCCGTAGACCGGAATTCCGCCGGTTAGAAAAAGTGCGATGCCAAACCCAACTGATGTCATTCCTAATGACATCATGAACGGTGAAACACCGAAGTAGGCGACGCCTATACCATTGCCTACGCCGATCATCGTTCCCGCCAATACACCTGCAAGGCAACCAACAAGGATTGCCAGCCAAACGGCATCGGGCATGGCGGCGTAGACGCTTGCCATAACAAGCGCACCAACAACTGAGGTCAGGGCCAATATTGTGCCAACCGAAAGATCAAAGCCGCCGGTTAAGAGGGCTAGCATTTGTCCAAGCGAAACAATTGTCAGATAGACCGATTGCCTGAGTACGTTTGCTAGATTCCTACCCGTCAAAAATTTATCGGACATGAGGGTAAAGACAACAACAGCGATGACGAGCAGGAAAGGCAAGATGCCAAGCTTAATGAACAGCCTCTTTGGAATATCCGCAATTCGGCTGGCAGGTTTAGTATGAGTATTAAATTCGTCGGTCACCTACGCGGCCTCTCTTTCAAAAAAGTGCAACAATACATTTGCTTCGGTGATTTCATCACCAGCCAATTCAGCTTGAATTTTGCCTTGGTAGAAAACGTATGCTCGATTTGTAAGGTTCAGAATCTCAGGAAGATCTGATGAGATGAGTAAAATGGCAGCACCATTTTCGCAGAGTTCTGCGATGAATTCATAGATTGCAGCGCGTGTTCCAACGTCGACGCCAACCGTAGGTTCATCAAAAACAATCAGATCGAAATCACGAGTAAGGCTGCGGGCCAACATCAATTTTTGTTGGTTACCACCGGAAAACTGGCCTGCGGATCGCTCGGTCCTGTTCGGAGACAGATTAAGTCTTTCTGCCAGATGATTGGTTATCTTCTTTTCAGATTTTGTGTCGATGAAGATGCCGTTAGAGATCGGCTTAATGTCTAGTGAAGCGACTGAAATGTTTTCGCGCGCGGGCCGCATCATCATCAACCCATCGGTTCGACGATCGGAGGGTAGATACATAAAGCCACGCTTTAGCATATCGCGGGTTTTGGGTTTTGCTATCGTCTCGCCATTGAAGGCCACTTGCCCGCTTGCAATGTCTGATGATCCATAACAAGCCTGAGCAAACTTGGATTTACCGGATCCAACCAAACCGGCGAACCCAACAATTTCGCCCCGACGAACAATTGCTGATGCTCCATTGACGCCGCCGGTTCCAGTTGTATGCAGGTCTTTTACTTCAAGAGCCAATTCCCCCGGTTGATAGTTCACTTTCGGGAAAATTTGCCCAACTATCCTACCGGTCATCAATTCAACAAGCGCTTCATCATTGGTGGATTTGGCATCCACAGTATCGATGAACCTCCCGTCTCTCAGGATGGTTATACGATCACCTATCTCCCGGATTTCAGCCATCCGGTGTGTGATGTAGATGATGCCCACTCCTTTCAACTTGAGTTTGTTGACCAGCTTGAAAAGTTGTTCAGTCTCTTGGTTTGTCAAAGAGGCTGTTGGCTCATCCAGGATCAACACTTTTGGGTCAGTGCGAAATGCCTTGGCGATTTCCACCATTTGCTGTTCAGCACGGGTCAGATGATCAACGGTCCGTTTTGGATCAAGATTGAAATCCAGGCCCGTTAAAATTTCCTGCGCTTTGTTTCTCTGTTCACCGGGTTGCAGTAAGCCACTTTTGGTCGGTTCCGCGCCAAGAAACATATTTTCAGCGACAGACATTTGTGGGATCAGAGAAAATTCCTGGAATACGGCGCTGATGCCGAATTCTCGTGCTTGGTGAACGCTTCCAAATTCTGTAACCTGTCCGTTGAACTCTATGGTTCCTTGCGTTGGAAAGTTCGCCCCGGCAATCATGCTAATGAGTGTAGATTTACCCGCACCATTCTCCCCGAACAGCACATGGACTTCACCACGCTTCAACTCGAAGTTCATTCCATCAAGGGCTCTAATGCCTGGGTAATCTTTTGTAAGGTTGACGGTTTGAAGTAGTGGATGCGCATCTTCACAATGCGCACCCTCTTCAAGCCTTTGGGAGGGAGAGCCCCCGGCTAATTGCGTCATGATTAGTCAACCTGGAATACTGGTTTAAAACCGTCTGGTGCCAGAGTTGACGAAGGATCAAAATCCTTCAGGTTTTCAGTATCGACGATATAAAGAGCCGGACCAACGTGCTTTTCAAATTCTTTGCCTTCCAGAGCACGAACCGCAATATCTACAGCTATTCGACCCTGAAGTGCAGTTGAGTCAGTTGGTGCAGCGAGGATTTGGCCACGCGCCAAACCCTGAGCAACACCTGGAGTGAAGTAGTAGGATGCAATCTTCACTTTGTCAGCGATACCGCGAGAGCGAAGGATCGGAATAGCAGCTTCAGCTGTCACAGCAGTACCAACGACATAAGTCAGGTCTGGATGAGCTTCCAATGTGTCTTCAACAAGCTTGGCCTGTGTTTCCTTACCTGTGTCACCATATTTGGTTTCGACAAGAACGATGTCGCTGCCATCGATTGCGCCGGCAAAACCTTTATTACCTGCTTCAACCCAGCCGGCTCCAGAGGGTCCAGGGAACCAACCAACTTTGACTTTACCGCTACCAGCTGGATGCTTTCCTGCAAGATATGCACCGGTCTTGGCACCCATTTCACCGAAAGACACGAGTGATTTGGCGGTAATTTCCGGAGATGAAATGCCGTTGATGACATCGATTACAGGAATATTTTTTGCACGAATTTCCTTGATGACATTGTTTAAGCCATCAGCCGATATTGCACCGATGATTACGGCTTCCGCGCCTGCGGAAACACAGTCTTCAATTTGTGAGATTTGCTTGGCAAGTTCAGTATAACCGCCAGCTTCAACCACTTGCATTCTAACGCCAAGACGTTTGGCTTCTTCTGTAACGCCATAGTCCACGCCGAGCCAGTAGGCATCTTTCATGTGTGGGAATGAGACGCAAATATCCCATTTTTTGGATGCTCGTTCGAGCGGGGTGTATTTGATGTCCCTGCGGGGACTATCCATGTTAAATGCAGGTTCCCAGACTTGAACGGACGCTGGGTACCATTCCTCTGCCGAAGCTGTTGAAACAGCGGCAACAGATATTGCAGCTGTAGCCAAGAGGCCGGTGAAAAGTTTCTTCATGAGAGGTTCCTTCCCTGTTGATTTACTAATTCGCATGGTTGCGCCAATTCGCTTGTAGGCGTTGTTGTTATTGTTGACCCGAAATGGGCCAAAGCTCCCCACACCAAAGATTAGGGCTGCCGGGTAGTTATTGTAAAATACAAAATACACTGGTACGATTTCTGAAATTCAGATTCCGTGGGCAGATGAAATTGTTCAATCATCGGCATGTTAATTCTGTAAAACTTTTTACAAGAGGAGTTATGTATATGTTATGCATAGATATTTTAAATTTAAATATGAAATTGTGCTCGAAGCTCCTGCAATCAACAATGTCCAACGGGGTAGTTATCCTAATCGGATTTTATGATAATCATTATTGGAAAAACTGATGGAACCGTCATTGCGCCAAATTAGGTATTTCATAGCGGCAGCAAATGCTGGTCAGGTTTCGCGAGCTGCAATGGATATAAATGTTTCTCAGTCCGCGATTACGACTGCAATAAAAGCACTGGAGGAGATCATCGGCGCGGCCTTGTTTGACCGTCACTCGAACGGCGTTTCGTTGACTTATGAGGGCAATCTATTTCTGGATCATGCTCACCACATTGTTGAATCGGTAGAAGAAGCAGTTCGCATTCCGCGGCGTCTTCGTGAAGACGTAAAAGGCTCTCTCAATATTGCCGTGAGCTATACGATTTCTGGGTATTTTCTCCCACCCTTTTTGTCACGCTTTAGCCGTGCATTTCCAAACATTGATATCAACCTATCTGAGGCTGACAGGACGAGCATTGAGGAAGGGTTGATTACTGGCGGGTTTGATCTGGCTGTGATGCTGACGTCCAATATCGTCAATCATGAGGAGCTATCACACGAAACTTTATGGAATTCACGCAGACGCCTGTGGGTGGATGCGCATCATAAATTCCTCAAGCAACCTTCTGTCACAATGCAGGATATTTCGAATGAACCTTACATTATGTTGACGGTGGATGAGGCCAGCAACACAGCACAACGCTATTGGAACAACACTCCCTACAAGCCGGACACCATGTTTCGAACATCTTCCGTTGAGGCTGTACGCAGTATGGTCGCGAACGGTATGGGGATCTCAATTTTATCTGACATGGTTTATCGACCTTGGTCGCTTGAAGGAAGGCGCGTGGAAACGATCGAAGTCGCCGATAAAATTCCAACGATGGATGTCGGCGTGGCATGGCGAGATGGACACGAACATAGCCCTGCGGCAAAAGCACTAATTGAATTTATGCATTTGGGCATGGGTTCTGGTCAACCGCACAGCTTTGTAGGCAACGACGGAAGAGCAAGAAGTTAAAGAGCATGATATGATCAATGGTATTGATTTCGGTCTGCTTTTGTAGAAATTGAAATACTGAAGCACCACGCGGATTGGGTTTGGTTTGTCCCGCCTGAATGCACTGCAAAGATGGTGCGCTACAGGTTATCGCCAACAAAACGGCGGGATGCTCTAACGGTCAGATCAAGTCTGAACTTCTACGATTCATCGCATGCATTTGCCAATCGATTTTTGCTTCAAATTCACACTCTGTTGAGCAGAAAGATTTCCGCCCTTGACATTCAGACTGGCCTGAGCAACTTTCAGGCAGATTTGCAGGCGGAAGAGTTTGGGCGAAATGCCCAACACCGAAGGAGCAACCACCCCGGAAACTCTCAGGTACCAGGGACCGCACACAAATCATCTGCAACAATGTTGCAGGACTGGACTAACTCTGGAGAGCAACGGTTTTGCCGTTCACCGAAGGGGGCAAGTCCGTTGTGCCAGCCAGGTCTGCATGCAATGGACGAATTCTCTCAGGTTTTTGACAGATGGGGTGTGCTGATTTTTCAGTATTGCTTTTTAATGTCCTAATTTGAGTTGAGCCATGAATGATTCAGTCGAGGGAAACCTCCTTAAAACACCACTCCATGATTTGCACGTGAGCCTGGGCGGGCGAATGGTCGGATTTGCAGGCTATGCGATGCCGGTTCAATACCCCGCAGGCATTGTCACCGAACACACTCATACCCGCGAAAAAGCTGGGTTGTTTGATGTATCTCACATGGGTCAGGTATGGCTTTGCGGGAATAGTCACGACCACGTTTCCGCAGAGCTTGAGAAACTTGTTCCTGGCGATATAGCCATGCTTGATGCCGGGAAAATCCGCTATACTCAATTTACCAATCAGCAAGGCGGAATTCTTGATGACCTCATGGTTACACGACCGGTTTCACAAGCTGATGACGGCACTTTATATCTGGTTATCAATGCGTCACGCAAAGACCATGATTGTGAGTTGATGAGCAAGAACCTGGACCCTTCGGTTAAGCTTGAGCGCATACAAGACCGTGCCCTTCTTGCGATACAGGGCCCCTCGTGCGTGGCTGTATTGGGAGAATTCAGCGAAGGTCTCGAAGACCTGGAATTCATGACCTCCCACAGTTTGAAAATTGCCGGGATTGATTGCTGGATATCCAGATCAGGTTATACCGGAGAAGACGGGTTCGAGATTTCTGTTGCAGCAGTTGATGCAACAAAACTGGCGGAAACCCTTCTTTCCCATGATGACTGCATGGCGTGTGGGCTGGGCGCGCGGGATTCACTTCGGCTGGAAGGTGGCCTTTGCCTTTATGGCAACGACATTGATGAGACCACCAGCCCGGTTGAAGCAAGATTATTGTGGTCAATATCCAGGCGCCGGCGCTCACAAGGCGGGTTTCCCGGCGCAGACCGGATACAATCTGAAATTGCCAATGGTCCTTCCCGAAAGCGTGTCGGCATCAAGCCGGATGGACGAGCTCTGGCCCGGGCGGGAGCAGAAATTGCGGATAATGATGGCAAGGTGATTGGTTCCATTACCTCAGGCGGCTTTGGCCCAAGTGTCGGCGGGCCAATTGCCATGGGTTATGTTCCATCCGAAATGACAGAAACAGGCACGAAGCTTAATCTGATGGTACGTGGAAAAGCCCTTCCGGCAACCATCGTTCCGCTACCATTTATAGCGAATAACTTTAAACGTTGAAGGTAGGCAAATTGGAGAATAGCCATGACAATCAAGTATACCGATGACCATGAATGGGTGAGCCTGGAGGGCGATGTAGCAACCTTTGGAATTACCGATCACGCACAAGAACAGTTGGGAGAGTTGGTTTTTATTGAACTACCGGAAGTTGGCTCCCAACTGACCAGGGGTGGCGAGGCAGCCGTCGTTGAGTCGGTAAAGGCCGCCAGTGATGTATATGCGCCGGTTTCCGGTGAAGTTGTTGAGGTCAACAGTGTACTGGATGCTGAACCAACGAAGGTAAACGAAGAACCGCAGGGCTCGGGCTGGCTGATCAGGGTTAAACTCTCTGATATCAGTGAGCTTGATAGCATGTTGGATGCGGACGCTTATTCCCAACTCATTAGCTGATCTTGCTGATCGTTTCATAGAAGCGAACCATCAGAGATTTCTTTTTTTGTTTCAGCAGCGTTTTGTTTTTTGATTTGATTAAAAAAGCAGACGCTCCAGATACCCGGAGCATATATCGTGACTTCTGCACCCAATCGCCTTACCGACTTGCAAGCTGGCGCAAATTTCATTCCTCGCCACATCGGACCAAGGGATGAGGATATCAATTCCATGCTGACTACCGTTGGCACGAAATCACTTGAAGATTTGATCGACAAGGTTATTCCCACAGACATCCGTATGGATGGTCTGTTGAATTTGAAAGAAGCATTGAGCGAACGAAATGCGCTTTCTGATCTGCGCCAGATTGCCGGACGAAACCAGGCTTTCACTTCAATGATTGGAATGGGATATTACGGCTGCATAACTCCCAAAGTGGTTTTGCGACGCCTGCTTGAAAGTCCCGGCTGGTACACTGCCTACACGCCTTACCAGGCAGAGGTTAGCCAGGGTCGGCTGGAAGCGCTGATGAATTTTCAGCAGATGGTCGCTGACCTGACCGGCCTTGATTTGGCAAATGCCTCCCTGCTTGATGAAGGCACAGCGGTTGCGGAAGCAATTTCGATGGCCAAGCGGGTATCAAAAAGCAAGAACAACAAATTTTTCCTCGACATAGATACCCATCCGCAGACGATCGCAGTTGCTGAAACACGTGCAGAGGCTTTCGGCTATGAAGTCGTAATTGGAAACCCGGCAACCGATCTTGTGCCCGATGAAGTATTTGCAGCGGTGCTTTCCTACCCAGGATCAAGCGGACAGATAATTGACTATGCCAGTATTATTTCGTCATTGAAGGCGGCCGGCGCGATCTCAATCATGGCGACAGATCTGTTAGCACTCACCTTGTTGAAATCACCTGGCGAACTGAGTGCTGACATCGCTGTTGGATCATCTCAGCGGTTTGGTGTTCCCATGGGATATGGTGGCCCGCATGCTGCCTTTTTTGCAACTCGGGATGAATACAAGCGATCCATTCCAGGTCGGATAATCGGCGTTTCAATCGATTCCAATGGAGAACCCGCATATCGCATGGCGCTGCAAACAAGGGAGCAGCACATTCGTCGCGACAAGGCGACCAGCAACATATGTACAGCACAGGTATTGTTGGCGGTCATCTCCGGCATGTTTGCAGTTTATCATGGCCCGGTCGGTATTAAACGCATCGCAAAGCGCATACACAGATATGCGCAAATTTGCGCCCATGAAGTAACCAGACTGGGTTATGAAGTCAAAACCACCAGTTTCTTTGACACCCTAACAGTGCATGTGCCCGGACGGGCCAATGCAATTCTTGCAAAGGCCAAAGAAAAGAAAATCAATCTCCGCATGGTTGACGGTGACCATCTTGGCATCTCGTTTGACCAGACCACCCGGCGCTCCGAGGTTGAGCGCCTCCTGACTTGTTTCAATGGCAGTGCAATGTCTGACAGAACATTGGATCAGGTAGATGAAGAAGTGACGGAATGCATTCCGGAAACGCTTTCCCGCACTTCCGAGTTTATGACCCACCCGGTTTTCCAACTCTACCACAGCGAAACTGAATTGCTGAGATACTTACGTAAATTGCAGGCAAAGGACATTGCCCTTGATCGCTCCATGATCCCGCTTGGATCATGCACGATGAAACTCAACGGCACCACGGAAATGATCCCGATCACCTGGCGTGAATTTGCCCATATGCATCCGTTTGTTCCGCTGGAGCAAGCGCAAGGATATCAGCAGCTTTTTGAAGAAGTCGAAGCAATGCTGTGTGAGATTACCGGGTTTGATGCAGTCTCGCTACAACCCAATGCAGGTAGTCAGGGAGAATATTCGGGTCTTCTTGCTATCCGCGCCTGGCACAGGGCAAATGGCGATGACAATCGCGATATCTGTCTTATTCCGACTTCCGCTCATGGCACTAACCCGGCGTCCGCAGTCATGGCAGGATTGAAAGTCGTTGCCGTTAAATGTGATGAAGAGGGAAACGTCGACGTTGGCGATCTTAAATCAAAGGCAGAAGAGCATGGCGATAACCTTGCCGCGCTGATGATTACCTATCCGTCGACCCATGGGGTGTTTGAGGCAGCGATTCGTGAGATCTGTGATGTGATTCACAAGAACGGCGGACAGGTCTATCTTGATGGCGCAAACCTCAACGCGCTGGTTGGCATCGTCCAACCTGGAAAGATCGGGGCGGATGTCTGCCACATGAATTTACACAAGACCTTTTGCATTCCGCATGGCGGCGGCGGTCCTGGTATCGGACCCATCGGTGTAGGTGCACATCTGGCAAAATTCCTGCCTGATCATGTCGTGGTCAGTGGTGTGAACCCTGCTGCTGCCGGTGAAAAAACCATCGGACAGGTTGCTGCCGCTCCCTGGGGGTCAGCTTCCATTCTGCCGATCTCCTGGGCTTACATTGCGATGATGGGAAATGAGGGTCTCAAACAGGCAACATCTGTTGCAATTTTGAATGCCAACTACATCGCAAGGCGCCTGCAGGATCATTTCCCGGTTCTGTATTCCGGGCCCGGTGGCTATGTGGCACATGAGTGTATTCTCGACATGCGCAGCTTGAAAGAAGAGCTTGGAATTACTGTAGAGGACGTAGCCAAGCGGCTGGTTGATTATGGGTATCACGCACCAACCATGTCTTTCCCGGTTGTCGAAACCATGATGGTCGAGCCAACTGAGTCTGAAAGCAAGGTCGAAATTGACCGTTTCTGTGACGCAATGATTTCAATCGCCGATGAGATTGAGGAAATCAGAAAGGGCAAGGTAACTGCGGAAAACAACGTTCTGTCTAATGCACCGCACACCCACGACCTGTTGATCGAAGAGTGGGATTTACCCTATTCCAAGAAACAGGCCTTCTTCCCCTTGCCTTTCGTCAGGGCAGACAAATACTGGCCTCCGGTTGGCCGGATAGACAATGTCCATGGCGACAGGAATCTGTTCTGCTCATGTCCTCCTATGGAAGCTTATGTGGAAGCAGCAGAGTGATTATAGCGTGTCGCTTTTTATTGGATTCATTTGGCACGCTATAAGTCATTGTTTTTACGCATTTCGTTATCACTTTTGTGAATTCACAAAAGTGCGAAAAGCTCTAGTGGTCCGTTCGAAACAAATGAGTCCCTTTGCGGCGAACTCTTTATCATTTGTTTCGAACGTAAAGACCACTAGCAAGGTATTGTTTTCTAGTGGATTTTAAGATTCAAATATTTGGATGAGAGGTCTCGGAAAACGGGTTCCAAATGTTTGAATCAATCCACTAGCGTTTCGGGTTCAATCCAAAGCCAAAATAATTCCTGATCAAAAGAATCAATCCTAATCGCCGTTGGAATAATACTCAAACATCAGCAATCAGGGGAACTTGCGCGCGTGTTGCAAGGTACGCCCAAATCTGACGGGTTGTGGTATTGGAATGCTCCTGATGGCGAAACAGGACAATATTCAGATCAATTATCCAATCCGCTTTACCGGTCTTGACCAGCAAACCGGTATCCAGGTCCGGTGCGACCAAACTGCGTGGAAGCCAGGCGACACCGGCACCATCACGCGCTCGTATTCGCAAGGCGCCCGCCATCGAGTTTTCATATACCACTGATAATTTTGATCGAATGCCCGCTCCCGCAAGTAAAGGATCAATGTGGCGTGTGATTGGCGCTGCTTCACCAAATCGCAGCCATGGAACCGGAGGCCCTTTTTCATCCTCAAAACCGAAAAGAGGCTTTCCATCCAAACCCGGTTTGCACACAGGAACGAGTGTGTCTGAACCAATTTTTAAAGATTCTGTTGAAGGAACCGGAGCAACTCCCTCGGTATAAGCACTTTCGTAGGCAATCACGAAATCAATCTCACCGACCTCCAGCGCATCAATACAGCTTGGCAGATCATCCGCACGCAACCGCGAAATTATAGCACCATAAGCCTCTTCAAATGCCTGAAGCCAGGTTGGAAAAAACCGCCAGCCAATTGAATGCTGCGCACCGAATGTGACGACATACTTGTCCGGGAGTGTTTGCGCCTCAAGAATTTGCGCGCGCTCATACTCCAGCCGCTCAAACGCCTGATTGCTGGCTTCAAGCATCTGCTCTCCAGCTGTAGTTAGAACAACGGGATGCCGGCTGCGTTCGACAAGTTTGGTCCCGACCCATGTCTCGAGTGCCTTGATACGGCGGCTGAACGCTGGCTGGCTGATATTGCCAATCTGTGCGGCCTGGGAAAAATTTCCGGTTTTTGCCAGACGACCCAGATCCTTAAACCAGGAAACATCCATTGATCACATCCTATGCAAATTTTGCATAATGTTAGAATAACATAACATTGGATGCAATCGCTCGTAATCCATAGGGTTGAAACAACAGTCACGGAGATAACGGGCGCATCATGAGTGTGGCAGCATCCAAACTTGAAGAGTGTAAATCAGTGGACTTTGATCGCTTTGCACGCGTAAACCTCTGCCATCAACCCACACCAATTGAGGCGATGAACCGATTGGGCGCTGAATTGGGTGGCCCAAATCTGTTTATAAAACGTGATGACTGCACAGGACTTGCGACCGGTGGAAACAAGACCCGGAAGCTTGAATTTCTGGTTGGCGAAGCACTTGCCCAAAATGCAGACATGCTTGTTACTCAAGGTGCGGTTCAGTCCAATCATGTTCGCCAAACTGCAGCAGCTGCCTGCAAGGTGGGAATGAATTGTCATGCTCTTCTTGAACGCCGCGTTCCGGATAAATCCGATCAATATGAGCAGACAGGCAATGTGTTTCTTGATCGTGTTTTTGAAACGACAATTGAATTTCGACCGTCCGGTCTGGACATGAACGCGGAGGCGGAAGCGGTTACCGAAAATATGCGGGCCGAGGGACACCGCCCCTATTTCATCCCTGGCGGCGGCTCTAATCCGGTTGGCGCATTGGGATATGCGTCTTGTGCGGTAGAAATCGCTAAACAGGAAATTGAAAGCGGAATTCAGTTTGACTGGCTGGTAATGGGAACCGGAAGCACTGGCACGCAAGCCGGGCTCGTTGCCGGATTTCAGGCATCGGGCAGAAAACTGCCCGTGATGGGGGTCAGTGTTCGGCAACCGCGTGACCGTCAGGTGGCTGCCGTTCACAAACTGACAGGCACAACGCTGGAATTGCTGGATGCAGGCACAGTTGCAGCCCACAAGATACATGTCGACGATGGTTATGTCGGCGAAGGATATGGCATTCCGGCACAATCGACCCTGGAAGCCATTTCAATGACCGCTCAATGTGAGGGAATTTTGCTCGACCCTGTCTACTCAGCAAAGGGCATGGCCGGCTTGATTGGCATGGTCCGTCAGGGTTTTTTCAAACCATCCGACAACGTATTGTTTTTGCATACCGGTGGCTCAGCGGCATTATTCGCCTATGAGCAAACCTTATTGGATTACCAAAACTGAACCTAAACTTCATTGTTCCAAAGGGAGGAAACCATGAATAACAAGTTGAAGGCTTTAACACTGGCAACCGCGCTTAGCCTTGTGGCAAGCGCATCAATTGCTGCAGAAAAAGTAAACATAGGGGTGCCCTCATGGACCGGCGCACAGGCGATCGCACATCTGCTGAAAGTGGTTGTGGAAACCCGTATCGGCGGAGAGGCTGGCCTTGTACCCGGCAACAATGCAACAATTTTCCAGGGCATGGACCAAGGCAAAGGTGACATTGACGTACACCCGGATGTTTGGCTCCCGAACCAGGAAAGCTTTACCAAAAAATATGTTGACGGTGCGGGTACTGTACAATTGTCCAGCAACGCATATGAGGGAAATCAGGGCTTTTGCGTTTCAAAGGATTTCGGCGAAGCCAACAACATCACAGACATTGCGGACCTTGGCCGACCTGACGTTGCCGCTAAAATGGATAGTGACGGAAATGGCAAAGGCGAAATGTGGATTGGCGCTCCCGGTTGGGCATCAGCAAATGTCAACGAGGTTAAAGTCCGCGATTATGGGCTGCTCGATTTTGTTGAACCTGTCCGCGCTGAGGAAAGTGTAAAAACTGCGCGAGTGAAAGATTCCATTGCCAAAGGCGAAGGCTATGCTTTTTACTGCTACAAGCCACATGCGATCTGGTATCAGTTCGACGTAAAAATGTTGAGCGAACCAACTTACGATGCCGCGAACTACAAAATGATACAGCCCTCTGATGATCCAGATTGGTATAGCAAATCAAAAGTTGCAACCAAAGACGCTCTCAAGGATGTTCAAATTGCCTGGTCAAAATCCCTGGCAGGCCGCTCACCCGCAATTGCAGAGTTCTTCGAGCGCTTCAGTTTGCAAGCTGACGATGTATCCAATTTCGCATACGAAATTTCAGGCAATGGGCGTGATCCTGCGGCCGTTGCAAAGGAATGGGTGGCAGCAAACTCTGACCGCGTCGACGGATGGCTGGGCCTCTAGTCACACAACTAAATGGCAGGTGGCATTGACTTTGTTTCGATGTCACCTCCAATCTATTTTCAAACCAGTTGAAAACATGGCGGAACGAAGTGACTAAGGCCAGCAAATCCAATGCTGATGAGTGCATGATCGAAGTGTCCGGCGTGTGGAAAATTTTTGGCGCTGAAGCCAACGCTGCATTACGGGCCGTAAAAAACGAGAACCTTGGCAAGGCTGAGGTATTGGACCGCTTCAATGCTGTCGTCGGGGTTGCCGACGTGAACCTCCAAATCAATCAGGGCGAAATCTTCTGTATTATGGGCCTTTCCGGAAGTGGTAAATCGACTTTGGTGAGGCACTTCAACCGGTTGCTTGAACCCACCGCTGGCAGCATTGCGATTGAAGGCACAGATGTAATGGGCCTCGACCAGACTCAATTGCGCGAGTTTCGCAATCGCAAGATTGGCATGGTGTTTCAGAATTTCGCACTTCTGCCTCACCGGTCGGTTCTCGACAATATTGCAATGCCTCTGGAAATTCGACAAGTCAGCAAGAATGAAAGAATGCGTCAGGCCGCTAAGATTTTGGACACCGTTGAATTGAGCGCCTGGGGAAACAAATTTGCCCACGAACTTTCAGGCGGAATGCAACAACGTGTGGGCTTGGCCAGAGCGCTGGCTGCTGATCCGGATGTTCTATTGATGGATGAACCGTTCAGTGCTCTGGATCCACTGATCAGAAGACAATTGCAGGATGAATTCATTGGCCTGTCAAAGGTTCTGAACAAGACAACTGTCTTCATTACCCACGACCTTGATGAAGCTGTTCGTGTCGGACATCGCATTGCCATCATGCGCGATGGCAGGGTTGTACAGATAGGAACCGCAGAGGATATCGTGATGAACCCTGCCGATGATTATGTGGCTGATTTCGTCGCAGGAATTTCGAGGCTGAAAGTCGTACGGGCACATGCGGTTATGCAGCCGCTTCAAAGGTACAGGTCCAAGGGCGGCAAGATCGCCAAGTCATCCTTGCGGATCAACGAAAGCGAGTCCCTCAGCACTGTCATTTACAAAGCCATAGAAGATGAGGCTCCGCTGGTCGTGGAGAACGACGGCAAGGATGTTGGGGTAATTACCCGTGCAGACATTTTGCGAACGGTGATTGAGGGGACAGAAGTATCGTGAATACGCTGGTGGAAAATCCGGCGCTTGATGCCAGAAACGCGGCCGCAGATGCTTTGGAAGCGGAACGCCGCGGCCATGTGGAGGCATTCGTTCGCACCAACCCTGAATACTATGCCCGGCAATTTGAGAAAATCGGTAAACAGTCAAAGTTCACCCCAACCTTCAATTTCATGGCTGGACTGTTCGGCCCGATCTGGTTCGGTGCCAGGGGATTGTGGAATTGGGCTGTGGCTTTTTTGATTGTTGAGGCGATAGGTTTTGTCCGAATTGCCCTGGGTTTGTTTGGGGACCTTTCAGCAGAAGCAAGAGACCGGATTGCTTCAATCGAGGGAACGCTGGAATTGCGCCGCCAACAGTTAGCTTCGGCGATTGAAAACAACTCCGACAAAATTGACGTTTACAAACGGACTGTCAAATCGCTTGAGGATGCAATTGGCGGCATCCGGTCCGAAGCTGATCAACTGCAGGAGCAGGGTATTTGGATTGCACTATCGGGCTTGGCCATTCTGGCAATTGTGAAATTGGTTCAGAGCCTTACTGCCAACACGATATTGGAAAACCGTTTCTCCAATTGGCTGTCCGATAAAACCATCCGACATGCCATGCCCGTGCGCGATATTGCCTTAAGTGCAGCCTTCATGGTGATTATCGTTACGGTCACCATGTTGCACTACAGTTTCCCGGGCACCTATCCGTTGTTAAGTGACTTTCCAACGGTACCTGAAATACGCCTAACCGCCATCGCCTGGGTCGAAAGCTTCTTCACCTTTGCAGTCACGAACGGCGACGCATTGTTTGATTTCATTACGTACGGTATCCGGTTGATGCTGGACGCGCTGGAACTCATCTTCGTCCAAACACCCTGGATCGTAATAGCGAGCTTCATCATACTGCTGACATGGCTTTCTGCCGGTGTTCGCACCGCAATATTCTCCGGAGCTTTCCTTTCTTATATGGGACTGCTGGGGTTCTGGGAAAAAGCAATGACCACTCTTGCCCTGCTTGGAACAGCCGCATGCCTTTCAATCGTCATCGGAATTCCGCTTGGCATGTTTTGCGCGCGTCGCCCACGACTTTATTCTTTCATCCAGCCGATCATGGACTTCATGCAGACCATGCCGGCATTTGTTTTCATGATACCGGTCATCGCCTTTTTTGGAACCGGTAAGCCTGCTGCTGTGGTGACCACAATGATATTTGGCGGAACCCCCGTGGTACGCTTAACCGTTCTTGGCTTGCGTGGTGTTCCCGAACACGTACGAGAGGCCGCGATCTCATTTGGTGCAAGCAAGTGGTACCTGTTGCGGAAGGTCGATCTTCCGCTCGCCGGCCCTTCCATTCGCGCCGGCATCAACCAGACGATCATGCTTTCTTTGGCGATGGTGGTTGTTGCTTCCCTGATCGGTGCGAAGGGGCTTGGCGAAGACGTACTTGAGGCGCTGCAATATGCAAATGTCGGGCAAGGGATCCTGGCCGGATTCTCCATCCTGTTTTGTGCAATGATACTCGACAGGATTGTTCAGGGACAGCGCAAATGAAACCCCTTCCGTTAGTCCTGGTTCATGGTTTTATGGGCGGGAGCGATCAGTGGGATTTGCAGCGCCAAACACTTGGCGCAAACCGTCAACTCATAACCCCCGATTTACCGGGGTTTGGAAAGAGCAACACCTCCCGATCACCGGATACCATTGGTGGGCATGCAAATTTTGTTCTCAGCCATCTGGCGGACGAAGGCATAATGGAATTCCACCTGTTGGGACATTCCATGGGGGGTATGATTGTCCAGGAGATGATTGCCATTGCGCCGGAGAGAATAAAAAAACTTGTTCTTTATGGGACCGCATCAACAGGGGATCTTCCAGGCCGGTTTGAAACTTTTGAAACATCAAAACAACGAGTAAGTGACGACGGCGTAGTTGCCTCTGCCAGGAGAATTTCATCTACCTGGTTTCGCGAATACCAAAAGGCTGCAGAATTTGAAAACTGCGCAAAGCTTGCAGAACAATCATCCCCACAGGCAATGCTGGCTGCACTTGATGCGATGAAAGCTTGGGACCGGTCGGACAATTTGCAAGAGATTTCCTGCCCGACGCTGATCATCTGGGGTGAACAAGATAGAGCCTACCGTTGGCCACAGATCCATGATCTTTGGTCAGGCATTCCAGATGTCAGCCTTGCGGTCATGCCGGGTTGTTCTCATGCAGCACATATGGAAAAGGCCAACCTATTCAATGCAATTGTCGGCGACTTTATCGGCACCTGAGGAAAGTTTGCTCAGCTATCAAAACCAAGAAAGCGGGTAACATTTTCAATCGGTCGTCGGTGCGATACGACAGAGTTTGCAATGAATTCTTCATCGGGCCAACCAAGCGCCACACAAGTGAGGATCACTTGGTCTTCCGGTATATCGGCCACTTCACGGACGACGGGACTCTGCATGATCCCCTGGCCATTGATAACGGCGCCAAGCCCCCTGCTCCACGCAGCAAGCACCAGTCCAAACGTCATCGCACCAGTATCAAAATGCGCAATGGTGTTTTCCAAAAGCGGTCGGTCGAAGCAAACGACAATCGACACCGGCGCATCAAACTGGCGAAACCCTCTCATCACCCAGTCCTGCCGGCGTTCAGCATCGTGGCGTTTTATACCCATCACCTCAAACAGCTGTACCGCGATTTCGATTTGCCGCTTTCTGTGCTCCCCCTCATAGGCTGCGTAATCTTCAATTTCCCGGCTCGGCGAAACGCCTGAAAGCATGCGTTCGGTATTTCCCTTGCGAACCTTTTCCAGTGGTTCGCCAGTCAACACATGCAAATGCCAGGGTTGCGTATTCATTGAAGACGGTGCGCGATTTGCAAGGGCAATGATTTCCTCCAGCAAATCACGCGGAACTGGCTTGTCTTGAAATCCCCTGATGGAACGACGCTCTTCCATTGCCTGATCTAATTTCATACCTTTGGTCTTTCGGTTTGGCTGCAAGATGAGTGTTCCTGATGCGATCATAGTCGGTCAATATTTTTTGGCAAATATCAATGATACAAGCGCGGGCTTTACTCCAAAGGTCGGATACTACAAACTATTTCGAAATTGAATGGTTTTGAAATTTTGCGATTTGATAGTGTGCGGAATTCCTTTCGTATCATTCACATGCCAAAATCCCTGGCTATTTTGGCGAAGTTATACCAGGGCTGTTTGGTTTGACCCTTTTATGGCGCTGGTATGCGAGCGCAAAGCGAGCCGGGCTTATGCCCGCCCCCGTGGAGGCGTTTGGCAAAGCCAAACTGGCGTGAACGCAAACCAATACCAATGGGTCATTTCAAATGACCGTTGGTATTACCTCATTTGGATCGCCGTTAAGCATGGGCCGATAACATCAAATGATACCAGCCTTCCTCAACGGTCTTCTTCTTGGCGCAAGTCTGATAATCGCAATTGGCGCACAAAACGCTTTCATTCTCCGCCAGGGCCTTTTGAAAAACCACGTTTTTATTTTGTGCCTGATTTGCGCCCTTTGCGATGCCTTGCTGGTTGCGGTTGGCGTGATGGGCTTTGGTGAACTGGTTAGCAGATCAAAAACGCTGATCACCTATGTGACCATCGGCGGAGCACTCTTTTTGTTCATATATGGATTGCAAGCCCTGCGCCGCGCATTCTCCCCTCAATCCATGCAAAAATCCCGCTCTGACGGGTCTGCACTTTGGACCGCCATCGCAACCTGCCTCGCTCTGACGTTTGTGAACCCGCATGTTTATCTCGACACTGTAATTCTGCTCGGCGGAATTTCGGCACGCTATGAAGATAACCTCCGCTTGTATTTTGGCGCAGGCGCCGTGCTTGCATCATTTTTGTGGTTTTTCGGACTCGGATATGGCGCTCGTTTGTTAACCGGTGTTTTCGAAAATCCCCGAGCCTGGCAGATACTGGATACACTCATTGCCCTCGTCATGTGGGCACTGGCGGCATCCCTCCTGTTTGATCTTGCAGCCTGATTGGCTTATCCCGAGATAGGGGAATTATCCCGCTCAAAACCATATTCCAGGAAAGAGGATTGAGGAATGCAATCAGCGACCATGAAGACCATCGAAATAAGAGAACCTGGAAAACCGGATGTACTGGAAATCGGTTCGCGGCCGGTTCCTGATTTTCATGCAAACCAGATATTGGTAAAAACCATCGCAGCCGGGGTAAACGGACCGGATATCATACAACGACGCGGACACTACCCGCCGCCAAAGGGCGCATCTGATTTGTTGGGGCTTGAAGTTTCCGGAGAAGTTGTTGCAACGGGCTCTGATGTTTCCCAATGGAAAATCGGAGACAGGATTTGCGCGTTGACCAATGGCGGCGGGTACGCTGAATTTGTAGCAATTGATGCCGATCACTGCCTGCCTGTTCCTGATGGTGTGGATGATGTAGATGCCGCAGGCCTGCCGGAAACCTATTTTACCGTCTGGAGCAATCTGTTTCTGGATCATGAAGTTGAGCCTGGCAGTAATATGCTTATTCATGGAGGTGCTGGCGGGATTGGTTCAACTGCAATTCAGCTAGGAAAGCTCAAAGGGTTAAGGGTTTTTACAACCTGCTCAAGTCCCGAAAGCGTAACATTTTGTTCCAAGCTCGGAGCGGACCGGTCAATCAACTACAAACAAGAAGATTTCGTGGAAGTTGTCCGGGAAGATGGCGGTGCAAATCTGATCGTGGATTTCGTCGGTGGAGACTACATCGCCCGCAACCTCAAAGTAGCGGCACCTGATGCCCGCATTGTTCAACTTGCATTCCGCCAGGGTTCGAAAGTCGAGGTCGATCTGATGCCAATAATGCTGAAGCGCCTTACAATCACCGGCTCTACACTTCGCCCGCGACCGGCAGAATTCAAAGCTAGAATTGCAACTGATCTTGCTGAAAAGGTCTGGCCGCACTTCAAAACCGGAAAGCTGAAAGCGTTGACCCATCAGGTCTTGAGCTTTGATGAGGTTATTGACGCCCATCAGATGATGGAAGAATCCAGACACCGCGGCAAAATTCTGATCAGACCGTAAAGCGAATATCCATCTATACTCCTTGCACCCGAAAAGTGGGCACCGGTTTTCGGATAAGTGCAAGGATCAAAAGAAGAATCCTATACTCAAAATTCGGGTTTCCGGGTGTTTTGAGTATACCTGAACAAATGACTTTCCGGTGACTGTCCGGTGGATCCGAAAGCCGGCTGGAATTTGAACCCACTGCAAAAGCAACAATTTGGCTCTATATAGAGAAACAAGTTGAAGCGAATTAAAGCGATTGACAAATACAAAATTTCTTGTGTTAATACTGCCGTTCATTCTGAAAATAGGGGCACTATACATACTGAATGAGACAAAGGACTTTCCCGGTTCGCAAGAACTGTAAACGGCAGGTCGAATTGTCCGGGGAAGTATTATGAAGAGCGCTGTCGCTTTTGGCTATTTATTTTCTGTAATTCTGCTTGTTTTATTGAATTCAACACCGTCTGCAAGGGCTGATGAATGTGCTCCAGCCACATTCGACGGTGCCTTTGATGGTGAAATTACGCTTTGCCAGAACTGGAATGCGCTGGAACAGCAGGAGTTCTGGTTTACAGCCCAGGGGTCGCGCATCATTCCCTATCGCTGGTTTCTTGTTTTGGAACAAGCTGGAAGCACGGAACCGTTCAGTTCAAATGCAAATCTGGATGGCTTTCGCTATCTGCCTCAAAAGCCTACTCCATTGAACCCTGACGGACTTCCGGTCGGGTTTACCAAAGACAGCGTAGCCGAAGATGATCCCTACATTGAGACTTCCTCCCAATGGCTTGGAGTAACCTGCTCTGCCTGTCATACCGGACAGGTTGAGCACAAGGGTATCAAGATACTGATTGATGGTGCGCCATCAATGGCAGACTTGGAAGGTTTCATGTGGGCACTGGCTGGAGCGCTGGAAGACACGCTGAATAATCCTGACAAGTTCAACAGATTTGCTGACAAGGTCGTCGGCAAGGAAGGGGAAACAGCCGAAGACGCCAACACACTCAAGAAGCAGCTTCAAGCGGTTTATAATGAACGTGACCGCTGGAACAAGCTCAACAAGGGCGACCACGATTACGGATTTGCCCGACTTGATGCCATCGGCGCAATCATGAATTCTGTTGGAACCACAGCACAATTTCCCGGCGACGATTCAACCCGCCATTCCGCAAATGCTCCCGTCAGTTACCCGTTCATCTGGGACACCCCCCAACATGACAAGGTTCAATGGAACGCCAGCGTTTCCAACAAGGATGCCGGAGCCATAGGGCGCAATATTGGAGAGGTGCTCGGTGTTTTCGGCCACTTGAGATATAACCCGATTGATTTTAAGCCCGGCGCTTGCCTTCCCAAGGATGCCGGTGTTTTTACCCGCCTGCTTTCATTCACAAAGAACCTGATTGGCGGGGTTGATGGCAACATCTGTTTTGGCCATGCTTCCTCGGTCAAGGCTGACGGGTTGCACAAGGTGGAGAGCCTGCTTTGGGATCTGCAATCGCCAATCTGGCCGGAAGATGTTCTGGGTGACATTGATCCCGCCATGGCTACTCGCGGCGAGTTGATATTCAAACGCTCCTGCCTGGGCTGTCATGACGGCAGGGACAAGCTAAAAGACGGCGAAGTTCCGGTAAAGCCGTTTGAACGCGATGATAACAATCGTTGGATCCAGGCACAGGCCATACCCGTAAATCAGAAAGCCGCAGATTTGCTGGGATACAAATCCAGGCCTGTGGGCACAGATCCATCAATGGTTACAAATTTTGTCAGCCGCACCTATCCAATTAGCGAAAGCCTTCAGGGGCAGGCGAAAGCGTTTCTCAATTTCGATTTCCCTCCCAAGAAACAAAAAGTATTTGGCGAGAAAGGAGGAGGCGTAGAGTTGCTCGGATATGCTGTAAAAGGTGTAGTCGCAAACAAATTCCTGAATGACCCTGAAAACACCATCAACGCAATTCTCACCGGAATGCGTAAACCGGAAGAGGCGGAAAAAAAGCGGTTCCTGGAAGGCGTCAAAACACGGTTGATTGAAGCACAGGATGCCAACAATCTTAAACGGGCAGAGATTATTTTGGAAAGCCTGAGGCTGGCCGACAAAGACGACTACATCGACTGGGCCAAAAACATCGACAAGCTGGATTTCGAAAGCTTGATTAAAAAACTGAAGAAATTGAAAGACGCTGACCACGCGACCCTTAAGGGCGGAAAATCCAAGGAGCAGGTCCAAAAAGAAATCGCCAAATTTCTGGTCTATAAGGCCCGTCCGCTAAACGGCATCTGGGCAACAGCCCCCTATCTTCACAACGGTTCAGTGCGCACCATTCGCCAGTTGATGTTGCCTGCAGAATGTCCCGCCACGGGGGAGATTGATGCCGTAACGAACCGGCGGGTTTGCCGTCAAAAGACCTTCAAGGTCGGCAGCAGAGAATACGATACCGGGGAGCTTGGCTTCAAGAATGACGGCGGGTTTGATCTGGACACGACACTGCCGGGTAACAGCAATCAGGGACACCCCTTTGGTCACCGTCTCTTCAGGGCTGATCCGACTGCCCTTGACGCGTTGCTTGAGTACATCAAGACACTTTAAAATCCCAGGACTTTTGTATTTCCAACATGGAGGGAAACACTATGACACGCACAAAATTTATCCGCTTTTGCAAAGTTGCAAAACCGCTCAGACTGATGATTGCAATGATATTCGCTGCATTCGCCAGCATGCTACCAGCGCAGGCCGACGGTGATCCGCCTAGCCCGCTTTCGACAAACGATGTCTCAATCCTTTTCCCGGTCCCTAACACGTCAGCAGACCTCGACAGCAAGATAAATATGGCGAATTTGGTAACAGCCGGTACGCAGGAACGTATTTGGACCGATGCCCGGTTTCAGGCGTTTCTGGATGTTTCTGAAAATTCAAGCACGGTTTCAGGTACCAGCAGAAAAATCAGTTATTTGGAGGAACTGAAATCCATCGATAAATGGGTTATTGCAGGAATTCGTATTGATCCGGGCGCGCCTGGTGTCGCTCCGGATATCGTTGCACAATTTGGCCGTGATCCGCAAATAAGACTGATTACACAGCCGCTCACCGTGAACGACGTAACCGGCGATGTACGGGTACACGATATTACCGCCCATTTGATTTTCAGTTTCTCATCCAGAACCACCCCGGCTGCAGACGGCTGCCACCCGAGATTTGTACCGAATGACGAGGCATTTTCAACCGTCGTGAAAGACATTTCCGGCCTGAAGACACGTTTACAAAATGGTGATTTTGGCGATGTTTCGGTTGTAACCGATGGCAAGCCACTTAGCGTTCATCCCGGCTTGACCGGGGGGTCTGCTGTTTCGTTCTCAACTGCATTGAAAAGCTTCCTCGAAAGCCACCTTTCTGCTGCAAACTTAACCTCGATGGCAGTTATGGCACTTCCAGGTGGGGCACCGGAACCATGGATTTTCCTCGCGATGCAGAACGTTGGGCCACAAACCATACCGCTGCCAAACCCGGTCCTTGACGGAAAGAAAAGGGCGCAGATGTTGAGCTTCCTTGATCAAAAGAGGGTGATCCCCACTCCGTCCAACAACAACAAAAACCCGATTACATGTCGTCATGCCACACTGCAAAACCCGCCACTGCCAATCTCTGGCAGAAGCGGCGTTTCGACAGCCGATGTCTTTGACCATGGGGCCAGTGGCGCAAGCGCCGAAGCCATACTGAACCGTATTGCCGACAGCGGGCAATCGCATTTCTTCAACACTGACTGCGTCAGTTGCCATACGGAGTCCTCGCAGGCAAAATTGCTAAATCCAGACTTGAGCTTTCCTGATCTTGATCCGCAAATGCTGCCAAAAGAAAGCTGGAATGTCCGCAACTTCGGCTGGTTTCCATCATTCTTCAGGGGAACTGTTGAGCCGACGATTACCCGCAGGACCGCCTCAGAAACATCCGAAGCTGTTGCGTTCATCAACAAACATTTTCTGGAAGAATAGCAAGGGCCGGAACTACACTTAGAGCGTGTCGCTTTTTTTTGATTTTATTTGACACTATAAGCCCTTGATTTTACGCATTTCGTTATCACTTTTGTGAATTCACAAAAGTGCGAAAAGCTCTAGTGAGCGATCAAATGAGAATGCGGTTCAATCCTAATGGCCGCTGGTATGCGAGCGCAAAGCGAGCCGGGCTTATGCCCGCCCCCGTGGAGGCGTTTAGCAAAGCCAAACTGCCGTGAAAGCAAATAAATACCAATGAGTCATTTCAAATGACCGCTGGTATAATGCCTCACAGGATCGCTCACACGTTTCCCGCGCTTACCACTGAAATGAGGTTCGTCCTTACCGCAAACAAACGTATCCGCCCGTTGATCCGCCAGATCACGGGCGAGTGCATTTGCATTGGAATTTGCTTGCGCATCCACATATCCCACAACACATGAAATTGGTTTTTGATGCGTAGCCACGGTTGAAACTACAAGCACCTGGCCTTCAAATTCCTTGGAATATTCTCCGTCCTGGTTGCTGTTTTCCAGGAACCAGCGCAGGATTGCAGCATAAGGCTTCTTGCCAGCCAGACGCCATTCGATAGTGTCGTTGATCCGGTTGAATGGCGAGAAACTTTCCCACTGGCCTTGCAATTTTGCAACATGACCAAAGCGCACCATCTGCCGTAAATCGCCTTCATCAAAGTGCACAGGATAACCTTTGTAACCAGCACAATAAGCCGATGCACCCTGTTCATATTCTGAGTGAAATACGCAACCTTTTTCCAGATCAAGTTTGGTGTAGACGCTTTCCTGTGCCCAGGCAGGCAAACTGATCAGCAAGATTGACAGACCGAAAATGAAGCGTCGCATGAACGGCTAGCCTAGGTGAGAAGTGGCGCAATATCGTGCACAAGCAGATATTGCAGGAACATGATGACAAACAGGACAATGATTGGAGAGATATCGATCCCGCCCAAGTCCGGTAGAAATCGTCGGATCCTTTGATAGACGGGTTCTGTCATCTGATACAAAAATCCCATGATCGTGTTTACGAACCGGTTTGAGGAGTTGATCACGTTGAACGCGTAAAGCCACGAAAAGATCGCCGACAGGATGACAATCCACCAATAAAAACTGAGGGCCTGATAAATTATAAAAATGACGGCATTCATGGAAAAACCCTGTCTGGAAATGTTTCGGTTAAACTACATGTGACCTTTGCGTTCCTACAAATCAAGATTGTTTGTGCGCATGTCCCACCCAAAGATCAAGAAAATCTACCAACCATCTCCTTACACCGGGATCATATTTGGGCCGAGCTTCAAATTGCTGTTCGCGATTTTGCGCGCCGGGAAGCGAAAACCGATGCGCCGCCTTGATGGTCCATCGGTGCATCATCATGGTCGTGACCTCAGAGTGGAACTGGACTGCAAAAGCCTTCTCGCCATACCTGAACGCTTGATTGGGATAATGCGTTCCGGTTGCGAGAAGCGTTGCATCTTTGGGAAGCGAAAATCCCTCACGGTGCCACTGATAAACCTGCTTTGGCCAATCCAACAGTTCCTGCCCCTGTGCTGTTGGCTTCACTGGATAATAGCCAATCTCGGCGAATTCCGAATTGTGCCCTTCTACCACGCCACCCAAATGCTTGGTCAACATTTGCGCGCCGAGACAAATTCCAAAAAACGGTTTGTTTTCGCGAAGCGGCACGTCTATCCAGTCAATTTCACGCTTTACAAATTCATCCGGGTCATTGGCGCTCATGGGTCCGCCAAACACGATAGCCCCTGCATAATCATCCAGGCTATCCGGCAATTCATCCCCAAGTGGCGGGCGACAAACAACCATGCGGTAGCCCATATCCTCCAGCACCATACCGACACGGCCGGGCGTTGATGCTTCCTGATGCAGCACAACAAGTATCTTTGGCTTTTTGGAGTAGGATGTATGAATCATGAAGTCGGCGTTGCATCCTCATTTCGACGCTTCCAAACCCGTCGCTTCAGTGCCATTCGGTCTTGAGATGAAACACCCAGAAGTTCCGCAATACGCCAAACCACATTGTCTTCAAGTTCATGCAATACACCATCTGCGAACACCATTTCCCACAAATTTTCCACAATCTGCACCCGGTCAGGTTGATCCAGCGAATGGGCCAGAATACTGGTGAATTTGTAAAGATCAATTGCTTCATGCGCCGCATCCCGCGCTTCAAGTGCCAGATGCCTTGTGTCTTCATCAGAGAGGTCAAATTGCCGGGCAAGCACCTCCGCCATTTTTTGTTTTTCTTGTTCACGGATAACACCGTCAACGGCGATGACATGATACATCAGCGCGGCCTGTGCCAACTCCTTATGTGAATGCACAACCGTTTTCGGTTCATCTGCCTCATTAAGATCAGCAACAAATTTTCGAATGATTTCAAACATGGCTGAACCTGCAATCACAGGTGTAGCGGCTTGCCATGTGTGGCAAGTGCAGCCTCTCGGACCGCTTCAGACATGGTTGGGTGAGCATGGCATGTCCGCGCCAAATCTTCGGATGAACCACCAAACTCCATCAACACCGCAACCTCGTGGATCATCTCGCCTGCACCAAATCCAACGATATGTACACCCAACACGCGATCCGTTTTCTTGTCTGCAAGAAACTTCACAAATCCATCCGTCTGGTTCATCGCACGCGCGCGACCATTGGCAGCAAACGGAAACTTGCCGCTTGCATATTCAATTTTGGCTTCCTTCAGTTCTTCCTCGGTTTTTCCGACGCTTGCAACTTCGGGCATGGTGTAAACAACTCCCGGGATCACATCATAGTTCACGTGTCCCGCTTGCCCGGCAATGGTTTCAGCAACCGCCACACCTTCGTCTTCTGCCTTGTGAGCCAACATTGGACCGTCCGTCACATCACCGATTGCCCAGATGCCTTGCACATTCGTTTGCCAATGATCATGGGTCTTTACCTTGCCGCGGTCCATTTCCACGTCTGCATTCTCCAGCCCGAGGCCATCGGTGAATGGCCTGCGCCCTGTAGCGATCAGGACTATATCCGCATCGAGCGTTTGTGTATCCCCGCCGGCTACCGGTTCAAAAGAAACGGTTCCACCTTTCCCTTTTTTCTCCACAGCAGTTACCTTTGATGAGAGATGAAATTTCATCCCTTGTTTGGCAAGCATCCTTTGAAACTGCTTTGAGACATCCCGGTCCATGCCGCCCAGAACTGTATCAAGATATTCAACTACGGTAATTTCCGCGCCAAGCCTGCCCCACACTGAACCAAGCTCGAGGCCGATAACACCGCCGCCGACCACGAGGAGTTTTTTCGGAACCGCGGAAAGTGACAATGCGCCGGTTGAAGAAACAATGACTTTCTCGTCAATCTTCACATCAAGCCCGGGAATGCCGGCTACATCCGATCCAGTCGCAATCACAATGTTTTTGGTCGAAAGCTCTTCGCTCTTGCCTTTGTCATTGCTCACCGTAACCTGGCCAGCCTTCGCAATCTTGCCGGTACCTGTAAAAACCTCGATCTTGTTCTTTTTCATGAGGTAGGCGACGCCATCCACATTGGCCTTCACAACGCTATCCTTGTGACCCATCATCGCTTTGAGGTCGAGTTTTGGTTTCCCGATCTTGATCCCAAGTCCGGCAAATCCATGTCCAGCTTCGTCAAACATTTCGGAGGCGTGTAAGAGCGCCTTGGAAGGAATACATCCAACGTTCAGACAGGTTCCGCCAAGGGTATGGTTCTTCTCGACTATGGCCGTCTTCAAGCCCAGCTGTGCGGCCCTGATGGCACACACATAACCTCCGGGTCCGGAACCTATTACAACGAGATCATAAGACATGATGCCTCCAATTAATTATTCATGGGGTTGGTTCAGCCTGACCGGCCACCGTCACGAAGTCGTTTTACACTGTAGTTATAAAGAACGAGAATGGCCAACAATTCCAGCGTCACGATCGCGTAACCGAGAAAAGAAATCGGGATCAAAAATAATTCGAAATAGACAATTGCTGCCAAGAGGCCGACCCAGAAACGCACTCTGTGCAATTCCGTTTCATAAAACTGATCAAATTTCTGGTTGGAAAATGTCGAGTTCAGTATGTTGATCAAACCCCCTTTGCCGCCTTGCTTGGCTGACATCCGCCGCACCGCTTCATGGGCACACAATGCTGCCCGCAACATTCACGGCATACATTCGCTCCACCCGCTTGCTCAAATCGACGATGCCTGCATTGTTCGCAAGACCGCTCACATGATCCATCTGATCAGCGGTTGCAAATAAATTCAGAACATCATTTTCAACCGCGACATCACTTTTGACGGCCATGGCAATGCCGCCCATGTTTTCAACTTCCGCGAGAACTTTACGAGCCGCCGCATTATTGGACACATAGGAGAAACATACACCATAATCTGCTTCAACAGCCTGCTTCACGCAGGCCGCACCTATGCCACAGCTTCCTCCCGTAATCACGCAGATTTCAGCCGTATTCCTCTTACGTAACTTGTTGTAGAAGGGGCCACGCCAGCATCAGGATTCCGATGATGGAAATGAGCCACATAATGGTTCTCAAAAACGGAATGCCAAGAATGTAAAGCGGGATGTATGCAACACGGGCCCAGAAATATATCTGCACTGCCAGAGCACTGGTTGAAGTCCAGCTTTCTGTAACCTGAATTATCAGAACAAGTGCCGCAAACACCGGAAAGGTTTCAAGCATGTTGTAATATGCGCGCTCAAACCGACCGCCAATACCTGAGGTCAACACCTCATCATCGCGAGAGCCAGCCAGCCCCATGAAACCGTTTGCCAAAAGTCCAGCCCCCGTTTGCATAACCATCTGAATAATCAGTAAAAATACGGTAAAGACCAAATACTGAAGTTCAATAGACATCAGCTATCTCCTTGTGTTGAGCGCCATAGCCAAAATGCCAGCAGCGGCGCGAATAGAATTTCCAGCATTAAAGATGGCATTAACTCGCGTGACAAGAGATTTGCATCTCCACCGAGAAACCTGAATACCGCTGCTCCTGCAATCATTAAGCACAGAACAATCAGGGAGGTGCGGAACTTTTCAATCCGGAATGCACCGATCACAAACACAATGCCTGCCATAAAAAAAATTCCGCCCAAATATCTTGTGTGACTGTCCTGAACATCGAAAACCGCCTTGTTGGTCACCTCAAAAAAGTCCGGATCGATTTGCAATCCAAGAGTTCGAAAGCCTCCAAGGCCAACTCCACCACCAATGGCCATGATTGCCAATCCACTCAAAAACACAACGATAGTAAGCAGCGTTTTCATTTATCCAGGCCCCAGTTTAAAGATCAAGCACAAGTCGCTCAGGATCTTCAAGGCTTTCCTTCACCCGAACCAGAAATGTCACAGCTTCCTTACCATCAACGATCCGGTGGTCGTAAGAAAGTGCCAGATACATCATTGGGCGAGCAACTATTTCTCCATCCCGAGCAACCGGTCTGTTTTCAATCTTGTGCATTCCCAGAATACCGGACTGCGGGGCATTAAGGATCGGTGTCGACATGAGAGACCCGTAAACACCACCATTGGAAATGGTAAATGTTCCACCGGTCATATCAGCCATGGAAAGATCGCCATCACGCGCCTTTACTCCCAGACGGCCAATTTCCTTTTCCACTTCAGCAATCGACATCTGGTCCGCATCCCGGACAACCGGAACCACGAGCCCCCTGGCCGTACCAACCGCAACGCCGATATGGCAGAAATGTTTGTAAACCAGATCGGTACCATCAATCTCAGCATTCACAGCAGGTATTTCTTCAAGCGCGTGGCAAACAGCTTTTGTAAAGAAACCCATGAAGCCGAGCTTGACACCATGCTTCTTTTCAAACAGCTCTTTGTACCGCTTGCGAAGGTCCATTACCGCAGACATATCCACTTCATTAAAGGTCGTGAGCATCGCTGCGGTATTTTGAGCATCTTTCAAACGTCTTGCAATTGTCTGACGAAGGCGCGTCATGCGTACCCGTTCTTCGCGCGGGCTGTCGCTTGCAGTTTGTGTTGGTACCGGTGCTGTGGCAGGTGTGCTACCGGCTTTCATCACGTCTTCTTTCAAAACCTGACCCCGCTTTCCAGAACCCTTAACGCCTGCTGGATCAATACCTTTTTCAGTCATCATCTTCTGTGCAGAAGGAGCTGCAGGCATCGTGCTGGTGGCATCAGGCGCACGCACGGATGCCGGTGCAGTTGTCGAACCGACGGCTCCTTGTTCAATTTTTGCAAGAATTGCCCCCACCTCAACCGTGGATCCGGTTTCAGCGGAAATCTCCACAAGCTTGCCCGCAACCGGTGACATAACCTCCTGCGCGGCCTTTTCCGTTTCCAGTTCAACCAGTGGCTCATCCAACGCAACTGCATCGCCAACCTTCTTGAGCCATTCACCCACTTCAGCTTCAGTCACAGATTCGCCACCACTTGGCACCGGAATCTCGACAATATTTGTCCCACCAGCCGGTTTTGCAACTGCGGGCGGTATTGCCTTGGTCTTTGGAGTTGAGGCTGCTGAACCTGCGGCATCAATTACTCCAAGAAGCGCGTCCAACCCAACGGTTTCACCCTCTTTTGCAAGTATCTCGCCAAGCACACCAGCAGAAGGTGCAGGGACTTCAACTGATACTTTGTCGGTTTCAAGCTCAACAATCGGTTCATCTGCCTTAACAGCATCACCCAGTTTTTTCAGCCACTGACCAACCGTTGCTTCTGATACGGATTCACCTAGTGTCGGAACGCGGATTTCATTTGCCATAATTCGTATCTTCTCGTTTTAGATTTATCTACTTAGGTTATCGGGTTAGCTGCCAAGGGCTTCTTCCAGAAATGCATTCAGTTCCACAAGATGTTTGGATGCGAGACCGGTTGCCGGGGAAGCCGACGCCATACGACCGGCATAACGTGCGCGCTTGTGCCTGGCATTGATATGTTCAAATACCCATTGCAGATAGGGTTCCATGAAAGCCCAATACCCCATGTTCTTTGGTTCTTCCTGACACCAAACCCATTCAGCGTCTTTGAACCGGGACAATTCGTTGATCAGGGCCTTTGCGGGGAACGGATAAAGCTGTTCAACACGCAACAGATAGATATCATCAATGCCGCGTTTTTCGCGTTCTTCCAACAGATCAAAATATACCTTGCCCGAGCACATCACCACACGGCGAATTTTCTTATCGCTGACAAGTTTCACTCCATCCCAGGTTGATGTGTGTTGCGCATCATCCCACAATAGCCGGTGGAAGGATCTGTCGATTGTAAATTCATGCAGCCGCGATACCGCACGCTTGTTACGCAACAGGGATTTTGGCGTCATGATTACCAGCGGCTTGCGAAACTCCCGGCGGATCTGCCTGCGCAAAATATGAAAGTAGTTTGCTGGTGTTGTGCAATTTGCAACCTGCATGTTGTCTTCGGCACAAAGCTGCAAAAAGCGCTCAGGCCGTGCAGAAGAATGTTCCGGTCCCTGCCCTTCATACCCATGCGGAAGCAGCATTACCAAACCACTCATCCGTAGCCACTTGCGCTCACCCGATGAAATGAACTGATCAATCACGACCTGGGCACCGTTGACGAAGTCGCCAAACTGACCTTCCCAGATTGTGACCGCGTTGGGCCTTGTCAAAGAGTATCCATACTCATACCCCAGTACCGCCTCTTCAGACAGCATGGAATTGATCACGTCATACTCTTCTTGTGAATCATTAATGTGGTTAAGAGGTGAAAACCGCTGTTCGGTTTCCTGATCATACAAGACAGAATGGCGTTGCGAGAAAGTGCCGCGCTCACAATCCTGACCGGACAGGCGCACGAAATGTCCGTCGGTAACCAGAGAGCCAAAAGCCAGTGCTTCGCCCATGCCCCAGTCAATGCCTTCGCCGGTATCAATCATCTTGCGACGATTATCAAGAAGCCTTCGGATTGTTTTATGAACCTTGAAGCCATCGGGTACTTCCGTAATCTTGTGGCCGATTTCAACCAGCCTTTCCTTATCAACACCGGTTTTGCCGCGACGGGTTTCATCTTCCTCATCCGGCACCCTCAAACCAGACCATGCACCATCCAGCCAGTCGGCCTTGTTTGGATTATAAGATTGTCCGGATTCAAACTCTTCTTCCAGAAACTTCCGCCACTCATCGCGCATGGTGGCGTATTCTTCTGCCGAGATAAGACCCTCGGAAATAAGCTTGCTGCTGTAAATTTCGGCGGTTGTAGGATGCGCACGAATTTTCTTGTACATCAACGGTTGGGTAAACGAAGGCTCATCCCCTTCATTGTGACCAAACCGCCGGTAACAGAACATGTCGATAATGACCGGCTTGCGGAATATCTGCCGAAACTCCGTTGCAACCTTTGCAGCAAAGGTAACCGCTTCCGGATCATCTCCGTTCACATGGAAAATTGGCGCTTCGATCATCTTCGCAACGTCTGAAGGATAAGGCGAAGAACGCGAGAACCTCGGATTGGTGGTAAAGCCGATCTGGTTATTGATGATAAAATGGACTGAACCACCGGTCCTGTGACCTTTGAGACCTGATAGTCCAAAACATTCAGCTATCACCCCTTGTCCGGCAAAAGCTGCATCACCATGAAGAAGCAGAGGCATAACAGTATCTCGGGTACGAGAACCACGCTCGTTTTTTGGCTCAAACTTATCTTGTTTTGCACGCACCTTCCCAAGCACAACCGGATTAACGATTTCAAGATGTGACGGGTTGGCGGTCAAAGACAAATGAACCTTGTTGCCATCAAATTCGCGATCAGAAGAAGCGCCGAGATGGTATTTCACATCCCCTGATCCCTCCACATCCTCAGGCTTGAAGGAGCCGCCCTTGAACTCATGAAATATGGCGCGGTGCGGTTTTCCCATTACATTCGCAAGCACATTCAGTCGCCCACGGTGAGCCATGCCAAATATGACTTCCTTAAGCCCCATCTGACCGCCACGTTTGATGATCTGTTCAAGGGCAGGAACCAGAGATTCACCGCCATCAAGACCGAAACGTTTGGTACCCTTGTACTTGATATCAATGAATTGTTCGAAACCTTCCGCTTCAACGATTTTTCGCAGGATCGCCTTCTTGCCTTCAATGGTAAAGGCGATGCCCTTGTCCGGCCCCTCTATGCGTTCTTGTAACCACCCTTTTTCCTGCGGGTTGGAAATATGCATGAACTCAACACCAATGGTTGAGCAATAGGTGCGTTGAAGAATTTCGAGCATTTGCGGAACGGTCGCAAAATCGAGCCCCAACATGCCGTCGATGAAGATCTTGCGATCATAATCCGCTTCGGAAAACCCGTATTTGGAAGGATGAAGCTCATCATAAGCTTCTTTCTTTCCCTGAATTTTCAGGGGGTCCAGATCGCCGTGCAAGTGCCCGCGCATTCGATAAGCGCGGATCATCATAATCGCTGAAACGGAATCTCTCGTGGCGCGCTGCACATGTTCACCATTTGGGGTTAGCCCGTCACCCATGGCTTTTTCCTGCAGTTTTCCGCCAATGTGGCCTTCCACCTCGGCCCAGTTTCCATCAAGGGCGGAAACCAATTCACCATTTGCAGGCACCGGCCAATTGTCTCGTTTCCAGGATGCTCCCCTGGCGCTTTTTACGACATCATCTGCATCATCTTGCAACTCTGCGAAATAGGCCTGCCACTGTTTATCAACTGATCTGGGATCCGATTGATACCGGGCATGCATCTCTTCGATGTAGCCTGCATTGGCCCCGTATAAAAACGACGTATTGGCAAATTCTTCATTCTGACTGGATTCCGACATCAGCATATTACGGGATAACCCGTTTCCTCTTTTATCGACTCATAACGTAAATGTGCGGCAGCCGAACCCGCCGCGCATGTGTTGTTGTTACTTAAGATCAGGTGCAATCCCCATGCAAGCTTCGCAGAGTTCTGAAACTGCATTTACCGATTTGTCGAACATTTTCTGTTCGTTCTTGTTGAGGTCGATCTCGATAATCCTTTCAACACCATTCTCACCAATGATAACCGGAACGCCAACATACATATCCTTGACACCGTACTCGCCCTTGAGTGCTGCAGCGCACGGAAGAACACGCTTTTTGTCTTTTAGATAACTTTCAGCCATTACGATCGCGGAAGCTGCCGGTGCATAGTAGGCAGAACCGGTTTTTAGAAGAGAAACGATCTCGCCACCGCCCTTGCGTGTACGGTCAACGATTTCGTCAAGGCGTTCTTTCGTCAACCAACCCATTTTCACAAGATCCGTTAGCGGAATTCCGGCAACAGTGGAATATCGAACCAACGGAACCATGCTATCGCCATGTCCACCCAAAACAAACGCAGTCACATCCTGAACAGATACATCAAATTCTGCTGCAAGGAAGTGGCGGAAGCGCGATGAGTCAAGCACACCAGCCATGCCAACAACCTTGTTCTTCGGAAGGCCTGAGAATTTCTGCAGAGCCCAGACCATCGCATCCAGAGGATTTGTAATACAGATTACAAATGCGTCTGGAGCATATTTCTTGATGCCTGCGCCCACTTGCTCCATGACTTTTAGGTTAATGCCGAGCAAATCATCACGGCTCATACCTGGCTTGCGCGCCACCCCGGCAGTAATAATACATACGTCAGCACTTTTGATCGCTTCATAGCTTTGGGTACCTGAAAGTTTTGAATCGAAACCATCAACCGGGGAGGATTCTGCAATATCGAGGCCTTTTCCTTCAGGTATGCCTTCTGCGATATCAAACAGGATTACATCTCCCATTTCCTTCATTGCAGCCAAATGGGCCAGAGTCCCGCCAATCATGCCGGAACCGATGAGGGCGATTTTTTTGCGCGCCATATTATTTCCTTTTACGTAAAAGTAAGATACTAACAATTTGGCCTTCAACGACCTCTCATCTAGCCTTGTAGATCAGTTCTTCATAATATGCAAAGGCAGTCCATACATTTATATTTTTCAATATCTTACATTTAATTACGTTTACGTAAGTGTAAATATAAACTGCGATCCTTCATGTGCCGATATACTCTTCGCTTTGCATTTCATGTAACCGCGAAATGGTCCGTTTTATCTCAAATGCTTCCGTCCCACGGTTCGCCTCATATATCTCTTCCGGTGGAACTGCGGCCCCGACTATCAAACGCACGTGATTGTCATACAAGGTATCGACAAGCAGAATAAACCGCTTGGCAACGTTGCGGTTTTCGGCAACTATTTTTGGAATATCGGGCACAAAGAGGGTGTGAACCTGACGCGCAAGTGCCAGATAATCTTCCGCACTACGCGCCTCAACGCACAATGCATCAAACCCGACCCTGGCAACACCGGATGCAAATTCGGGAAGCTCAAACACACGCCCCTTGAGTTCAAGCCTGTGCGGCTCGCCTGATAGGGTGCCGGTCAGCTGTTCCCAAGTCTGCTGCATTCCTCGCTCAGCTTTTTTATCGACCGGATAATGAAAAACCGCTGACTTTGTGAGTTTCTCCAAACGAAAATCTGTTCGCGCATCCAGCTCAAAGACATCGATGCTCTCCTTGAGCAATTCGATGAAGGGCATAAATATCTTGCGGTTCAGACCGTCTTTATAGAGATTTTCCGGTGCAACGTTTGAAGTAGCAACCACAACCACCTGCTCTTCAAACAAAACGGAAAACAGACGACCCAGGATCATCGCATCAGCAATGTCTGTGACCGTGAATTCATCAAAGCACAGGATACGCGCTTCATCTGCCAATTCCCGGCCCACAACCGGGATTGGATCACTTTCTCCAACCTTCCCGTCCTTGTGAGCTTGCCGGTGGATATGAATGCGCTCCTGCGCATCTTGCATGAAATCATTAAAATGACTTCGCCGCTTGCGTTCATGCGGAAGCAGATCAAAAAACAAATCCATCAACATCGATTTGCCGCGGCCAACATCACCCCAAATGTAAAGCCCTTTGGTGGAATCTGCCCTTGCGGAATTCTTGCCAAAAAGCCAACCAAGCGCACTTGATTTATTGGAGCGCCGTTTGATTGTCACCTGGGCAAGGAGTACATCCAGACGGTTCACAAGCTCAACTTGAACCGGGTCTTTTTCGATTACTCCCGAGGAAACAAGCCGTTCATAGGCGACACGCATAGGTTTGGCAGCGGGTTGTCTTTTATCTGCACTCATGACCGCTGATCATACAGCTTGCAGGGAGGGCGTTAAGCGTTATCTTGCAAAGGAAACAGGTTTTCCGCTGACAGTGGTACCGGCATATTTTTCGGTACCTGCGGACGCGAGGCTGGCAACCTGGTTGCCATTGGAATCAACCAGCACTACCCTTGATCCCTTGACGTCCCAGGCAGTTACACTCGCAAGCTCCGGTGACTGACAATTTCTGCTACCCGCGCGGTAACCGCCTGACCACTGAGTAAAGGAGAGAAATACCCTGCATCCTGAAACATCAGACCCTACATTCCAGGCACCTGCAAGTTGTTCATGGGTAATTGGCTTGTTGGACGTCGGCGTATCAAGAGAGGCAACTTCTGTACCGGTTTGCGGCGCATCAGTTCCCCCAACCGTTGGGGCATCCTGAATTGGCTGAGCGACAGGCTGGGCATTTGCCTGTTCCCGGGCAATCGGATCAAGTTGCCCGGCATCTACTGAACCTGTTGGTGTGGATGGCAGCGGTTGCGGTGGGGCCTGTGTATTCACATTGAGTGCATTGCTCGTACCTGTGCATCCGGTCGCTGAAAGCGCCGCAATCAATAAAGCAGTTGTGATCAACTTGCCCATAAATTACCCCTTGGTCTAACCCTCGATCAACAATTGCGAATCTGCAGCACAATTATGGCCATAGCATAGCATTTACCTAGTGAACACTATCTGAACATCTTACGTAGCGTAAACTACCGCAGACGCCAGCTTATTTGCAAGAAGTAATCCAAAATCCCGGGGTTGATGAACTTGCCTATATTTACCCCTTGTTTCGGCACGTTCCTGCTCGGCTTGAATTTGCGGCCAAACGCAATATGCTGACTCATCAGTTCCTGGAGCAAAAAACGCCCGGGAGTTCAAAGGAGGAGTTAAACAATGAATGTACTCAAAATCGCCGCGATTACCGCAACTTTGCTCGCAACGACTGCTACAGGGGCGTTTGCCTCGTGTGATGATGGCGAAGTCGTCATCAAGTTCAGTCACGTAACGAATACCGACAAGCACCCAAAGGGCATTGCCGCAACTGTATTATCTGAACGCGTTAATGAAGAAATGAACGGTAAAGCCTGTATGGAGGTTTTCCCGAATTCGACCCTTTATGACGACAACAAGGTGTTGGAAGCATTGCTTAACGGCGATGTGCATATGGCAGCGCCATCGCTTTCGAAGTTTGAGAAATTCACCAAGAAGTTCCGCATTTTCGATCTTCCCTTCATGTTCCCGACTATCAATGCTGTTGATTCATTTCAGAACTCGGATGCCGGCAATGCCTTGAAAGACTCAATGGTCAAGCGAGGCCTCAAGGGCCTTGCTTTCTGGCACAATGGCATGAAGCAAATGTCAGCTTCAAAACCGCTTGTGAACCCAAGCGATGCCAGTGGATTGAAATTCCGCGTTCAGGCTTCTGACGTTCTCGTCGCTCAGTTCGAGCAACTGGGTGCCTCACCTCAGAAAATGTCATTCAAGGAAGTCTATGGAGGCTTGCAGACAAAGGTTATCGACGGCCAGGAGAATACCTGGTCAAACATTTACGGCAAAAAGTTCTTTGAAGTCCAAGACGGGGTCACCGAAACCAATCATGGCATTATCGATTATCTCGTGGTGACATCCGACGAATGGTGGACCGGCCTCGATGCTGGCGTGCGTGATCAGCTCTCAACAATCCTCAAAGAGGTGACTGAGAGCCGCAACAAGGAATCGTTTGCGGTCAACGAAGCCAGTAAACAGAAAATCATCGAGTCTGGCGGTACAATCCGAACCCTGACAGCAGGACAACGTCAGGCCTGGGTTGATGCCCTTAAGCCGGTTTGGTCAAAGTTTGAAGGCGACATCGGTGCGGATTTGATCGATGCTGCACAATCTGCGAACTGATCTCCTGATCTTCTACACCCCGAGATTAACGTTTCGGGGTGCAGAAAGCTACGGCCTTCCCTCCATTGCCCAACTGATCTAACCTGAAGCTTATCGAAGCTTGAGAAGTAAATCTTTACGATTGGAATTGACCATGCAGTCCCGGAATTTATCGGCAATTGATACGATTGAAGAAACTTTCATCGCAATCACGCTTGGATTGATGACACTCATCACGTTTGCAAATGTTGTTGCCCGGTATGTGTTTAACTCAAATATCCTGTGGGGGCTTGAGCTCACTGTATTCCTGTTTGCCTGGTTGGTTCTGATCGGCAGTTCCTACGGCATGAAGAAGGGCTTTCACATCGGCGTTGATGTCCTTGCCAATTCACTGTCACCAGCGATGCGCAAAATTCTGACAATCATCGCCTGTTTCGCCTGCATCCTGTTTGCGGCCCTACTGCTGAAAGGCGCCTGGGACTACTGGTCTCCGTTCATTGGCAAGCGGTCCTTTTATGAAACCGAAGACATTCCGGTTCCGTTCTTTCTTACCTGGCTAAAAGATGCCTTCAATGAGGGTGAAGCATATGAGAAACTTCCCCGCTTTATTCCATATTTCGCCCTTCCGCTGGGAATGGCGTTGTTGCTTTTCAGAACCCTTCAAGTCACCTGGCGGGTGATAACCGGCGAGCAGGATTTGATCATCGCTGGCCATGAAGCCGAGGAATTGATGGAAGAAGTTCTGGCTGATAGCGAGGGGAAAAAGTAATGGAAATTCTGCTCCTCTTTATTCTTGTCATCGGGCTGATGCTGATTGGCGTTCCAATTGCAATTTCGCTTGGCCTGTCGAGCATGATCTTCTTGTTGATCTACTCGGACGGGTCACTGACTTCAATCGCCCAGACCTTGTTTTCTGCCTTTGACGGCCACTACACACTTCTCGCAATTCCATTTTTCATTCTCGCGTCCAGTTTCATGTCGACTGGTGGCGTTGCCCGCCGGATCATTCGATTTGCGATTGCCTGCGTCGGACACTTTTCCGGCGGTCTTGCAATCGCCTCTGTCTTTGCCTGCATGATGTTTGCAGCGCTTTCGGGTTCATCACCGGCTACGGTTGTTGCCATCGGCTCGATCGTTATCGCCGGCATGCGCGAAGTAGGCTACACCAAGGAGTTCGCCGCAGGTATTATCTGTAATGCGGGCACGCTTGGCATCCTTATTCCGCCGTCCATTGTCATGGTCGTCTATGCTGCCGCCACGGATGTTTCTGTCGGCCGAATGTTTCTGGCCGGTGTATTTCCCGGTTTGCTCGCCGGTCTGATGTTGATGATCGGCATCTACATTTACGCCAAGGTCAAAGGCCTGCCGTCCCAACCTTTTGCCGGGGTCCGTGAAATCATGAGCGCCGGCAAGGAAGCGTTCTGGGGTCTGTTTTTGATCATCATCATTTTGGGCGGCATCTATGGTGGTGTCTTTACACCAACGGAAGCCGCAGCAGTAGCAGCCATGTACGCCTTTATCATCGCCAATTTTGTCTATCGCGACATGGGTCCTCTGCGGATTGAAGGTGAGACCCGTAACCTGACAGTTTTCCAAAAGCCGCTTTCCCTGGTTAGCGCCTGGTTTCACAAGGATACCAAGGAGACGTTGTTTGAAGCGGGTAAGCTCACCATCATGTTGTTGTTCATCATCGCCAATGCGTTGATCTTGAAACACGTACTGACCGAAGAACGCATTCCGCAAGCGATCACAGAGGCAATGTTGGCGGCTGGTTTCGGGCCCATCATGTTCCTGGTGGTCGTGAACATTATCCTGTTGATCGGTGGACAGTTTATGGAGCCGTCAGGCCTTTTGATCATCGTTGCACCGCTCGTGTTTCCGATAGCAATCGAGCTTGGCATCGATCCCATTCATCTCGGCATCATCATGGTCGTCAACATGGAGATTGGCATGATCACGCCTCCGGTAGGATTGAACCTTTTTGTGACCGCAGGGGTAGCTCAGATGTCTGTCACCGATGTGGTAAAAGCCGCTCTGCCCTGGGTATGCATTATGTTTGTGTTCCTGATCCTGGTGACCTACATCCCGATCATTTCAACCTGGTTGCCAACCACCATGATGGGGCCGGAGATTATTACGAGATAACGGACGGAACGATTGGAACAGATTTCAAAACGATAGAGCTTTTGTGCCTTCAACTCCACGGCCTACCATCCGTTTAGCGCCGTATCTTGAAACGTTAAAATGTCGGCTTGGCGGGCAACCCCGGGGTAGCTTATACCAACGGCCATTAGGATTGACCCTTTTGATGTTCCAAAATTGTTTACCGGCAAGGCAGGCCTCGAAGTGCAATGCCAAAGCATTGGTCAAGAGGCATAACACGGCCGGTGGGCAATTTTGGAGCACCGCAGGCCAGGTTTCTTTTGGTTTTGGCCGTGTTGCAATTAGCTCATGGTACGCCGCACCACTTCGCCAACCGCGCCTAACCAAAGCCAAAATAATTCCTGGTCAAAAGAGTCAATCCTAATGGCCGTTGGTATTAAACCCTTCTCTCAACCATCATCTTCTTGATTTCAGCAATCGCTTTCGCGGGATTGAGATCCTTCGGGCAGGCCTGCGCACAGTTCATGATCGTATGGCAACGATAAAGACGGAATGGGTCTTCCAGATCGTCGAGCCGCTCGCCGGTTGCTTCGTCGCGGCTATCGATGAGCCAGCGATAGGCCTGCAGCAGAACTGCCGGACCAAGATAGCGGTCGCCGTTCCACCAGTAGGATGGACACGATGTTGAACAGCATGCACACAAAATGCACTCGTAAAGGCCATCGAGTTTCTTGCGATCCGTCTCCGACTGCAACCACTCATCACGGGGCTGGTTGGAGACCGCCTGCAACCAAGGCTTGATGGAACGGTGCTGCGCGTAAAAATTATTCATGTCCGGCACAAGGTCTTTCACCACCTTCATATGCGGTAGCGGATAAACCTTTACCGAACCGGTAACCTCATCCATGCCCCTGGTGCAGGCAAGCGTGTTGGTGCCGTCGATGTTCATGGCGCACGAACCGCAAATCCCCTCGCGGCATGAACGGCGAAGCGTCAGCGTCGGGTCAACGTTGTTTTTGATCCACAACAAACCATCAAGCACCATCGGTCCGCAATCATCCACGTCAACAAAATAGGTGTCGATTGACGGATTTTTGCCATCATCCGGGTTCCAGCGATAGATACGGAATTCGCGCTGGTTTGTGGCACCTTCGGGCTTTGGCCAGGTCTTGCCTTCGGTCACTTGCGAGTTTTTCGGGAGTGTGAGTTCAACCATATCAATACACCCTTACTTTCGGTGCGATTTTCTTCAGATCAATGCCACCCTTGTTGTGGCTCAAAAGCGGCTTGGTTTTGACCGGACGATAGGAAAGCTTGACCTTGCCATTGTCGCTGACGGTTGCGAGCGAGTGCTTGCGCCACTTCTTGTCATCACGGTCCGGATAATCCTCATGCGCATGCGCTCCGCGACTTTCTTTGCGCGCTTCCGCGCCATAGACCGTAGGTAGCGCACAGAGCATCAGATTATCAAGTTCCAGCGTTTCAACCAGATCGGAATTCCAGATCATTGAACGATCAGAAACCTTCACATTCGGGAAATCGGAATAGACGGCGCTCATCCGTTTGCAGCCCTGCTTGAGGGTTTCATCAGTCCGAAAAACGGCTGCGTCTTCCTGCATGGTTGTCTGCATGGAAAGACGAAGCTCGGCTGTTGCAATATCCCCATTCGCATAACGTAATTTATCGAAACGATCCATGATCCTGTCTGTTGCCGGAACATTCGGCATTGGAATTGAAGAACTGCGGTCAACGGTTTCACCGGCACGAATTGCAGCAGCGCGGCCAAACACTACAAGGTCTATTAGTGAATTTGACCCAAGCCGGTTCGCTCCGTGAACGGAAGCACAAGCAGCTTCTCCCACAGCCATCAGTCCGGGTACCACACGGTCCGGATCTTTTGCGACCGGGTTCAGAACTTCGCCCCAATAATTGGTTGGCACACCGCCCATATTATAGTGCACTGTTGGCAGAACCGGGATCGGTTCACGGGTCAGATCAACGCCTGCGAAAATTCTCGCTGATTCTGAAATACCCGGCAGACGCTGCGCCAGCGTTTCAGGTGGCAGGTGATTAAGATGCAGATGAATGTGGTCACCCTTGGCACCAACACCGCGACCCTCACGAATTTCCATCGTCATGCAACGCGAAACCACATCACGCGAAGCAAGGTCTTTATAGGTCGGAGCATAGCGCTCCATGAAGCGCTCGCCTTGTGAGTTGGTCAGATATCCACCCTCGCCGCGCGCACCTTCCGTAATCAGACAGCCAGCGCCATAAATTCCGGTCGGGTGGAACTGCACGAACTCCATATCCTGAAGCGGCAGGCCCCGCACGCGCCACCATGCCGTTGCCGTCGCCGGTACAGGTATGTGCTGACGTTGCGGAAAAATAGGCCCGTCCATAACCACCGGTTGCAAGCACCACCATCTTTGCATTGAAACGATGGATCGTTCCGTCATCAAGGTTCCAGGCAATGATACCGGTACAGGTGTTATCATCACGCATGATCAGGTCGATGGCAAAATACTCGATGTAAAATTCCGCGTTGTGACGCAATGACTGGCCGTAGAGCGTGTGCAAAATTGCGTGGCCCGTGCGGTCTGCCGCAGCACAGGTGCGTTGCACCGGGGGGCCTTCACCAAACTCGGTTGTGTGACCGCCAAACGGGCGCTGATAAATCTTGCCTTCCTCAGTGCGCGAAAACGGAACGCCGTAATGTTCAAGTTCGTAAACTGCTTCCGGCGCTTCGCGGACGAGATATTCCATCGCGTCCACATCACCAAGCCAATCAGACCCCTTGACGGTGTCATACAAATGCCACTGCCAGCTGTCCGGCCCCATATTGCCAAGCGAAGCGGCAATGCCGCCTTGCGCCGCAACTGTATGAGACCGTGTTGGAAAGACTTTCGTTACGCATGCGGTGGATAGTCCCTGCTCGGCCATGCCGAGCGTCGCGCGCAATCCTGACCCGCCGGCTCCCACTACGACCACGTCATGATAGTGATCGACAATCTCATAAGCTTTGCCATGCGCTTTACCTGCGGCGGTTGCCATTCGAATTAGCCTCCAAAGCCAAGTTTCAAAACCGCAAAGGCGCTCGCGAGGCCAATGCTGAAACAAAAGAAAATATTCAGAATTATGAGTACAACTTTTGCACCTTCGCCGTGCACATAGTCCTCAATCACCACTTGCATGCCCAGTTTCATGTGGAGGCAAACGGAGAAAATCACGGCAAGAAGAACCAGCGAAACAAGCGGATTGGACAATGCCGCAACCACGTCTGCATACGGTGCACCATTAAGTGAAACAACCAGCCAGATAAAAAACCCGATCAAAGGCACATTTGCAATTGCGGTAAGGCGTTGTTTCCAAAAATGATCTGTCCCTTCCCGGGCTGAGCCAAGACCGCGAACTTTGCCAAGTGGTGTACGTAAATCGTTCATGTCATTTACCTGAATGAATAACCAACGACCCAGATGAGGAGCGTTGAAACAAGGGAAAAAGCAAGCGTCGCCCAGGCAAGCATCGCGGATAAATTTTTGTCAAAACCGCGACCCGTATCCCACAGGAAGTGCCGCAAGCCTCCCGCAAGGTGATGCATCAGCGCCCAAGTGTAACCAAACAGGACCAGTCGGCCAATCAGCGAACCCATCAACTCGTTTACCCACTCGAAATACGCTGGTGATGTTGCCGCTGCAAACAGCCACCACGCAAAAAGCAACGTGCCGACATAAAGAGCAACGCCGGTCATGCGATGTAGGATGGACATAACCATGGTGGGAATAGGTTTATAAATAGAAAGATGCGGAGATAAGGGTCGCTTGTCCTGTAATTCGATGTTCGACATTTGGAACTTCCGGTTTCGCAATAAAGCGGGGGTAATAATTCTTTTAGAGGTTCTTTCAGTGCGCGTCAAAACCTGCAAAGGACTAGGGTCTGGACTCAATTGGGAATTGGCCTGCACAGCTGACCAATTCCCAATTGAGTCCAGACCCTAATAGCCGGCATTTATCGCTTTCGCCAAAACTAAAGTCAAACTGATGCCAAAAACGGCATGAATCCGCTTGTCGCCTCACGTCCGTATGATAGACAAGAATGCCCAATTGTTGGAAAAATCTTGTTTTCTGTCCTTCTCACTATCCTCCCGGTCTTTTTGATATTGGGAACCGGCTATCTGGTCGGTCGCCTTAAGTACCTGCCGGATGCGGTCGCTGATGGATTAAACGCATATGCCTTGCGGCTTGGCGTTCCCGTTCTTCTTTTCATGGCGATGTACCGTCTCGACTTTGGCCAGGCATTTAACCTCGGCATGCTGATCAGTTTTTATTCAGGCGCGTTCTTTTGTTTTACCGTTGCGATGTATCTGGCAAGGTTGATCTGGAAACGCCGGCCCGGTGAATCGGTTGCGGCCGGATTTTGTGCGGTTTTTTCCAACACGGTTCTGATCGGCATTCCGATTTCACAACTGGCTTTTGGCGAAGTGGTCCTCAACCCGGTTTTTGGCATCATCGCATTTCACGCCTCGCTCCTTTACACGGTCGGAATGACCACCATGGAATTTGCCCGGCAAGACGGTAGAGGCATCGGGGAAACCGTGAAAGCTGCATTCACTTCTGTGATCGCAAACCCGTTAATGGTTGGAATATTGGCGGGAGCAGCTGCAAATTTTTCAGGCCTTGTGCTTCCCGGCCCGGCTGAACAGGCACTCGACATGATCAGAGTAACCGCAATCCCGGTTTCGCTGATCGGCATAGGAATTGCACTTAACCGCTATTCAATAAGCGATGAGATATTTGAAACGCTTACGATCTCTTTTCTTGCGCTGTTCATCCACCCGGCAATCACGCTTTTCCTTTGCCTGTGCGTATTTGAACTGAACAGTTTGTTTTTGCAGGCAGCAGTTGTTTTGGCCGCGATGCCACCTGGCATGAACATCTACATTTTCGCAAACCTGTACAAACGTTGCGAAAACCTGTCGGCTTCCGTGCTTGTCATAGCCAACGCACTTGCGGTGATAACCGTGCCTGTATGGATTTTGATTATTCGTGGGTTGAGTTAGGCCGGGAAAAAGAAAAGCCCGCAACAAGTGCGGGCTTGTGTGTAAATTCGGTTTAATCTTCAAAAGCGTTGTCGCTGTTTGGATTGAACGCGAAACACTCAAGTCCAAAGTTTTTTGCTTCAAGTCCAATCGCGCACATCCACAAAATGGCCAGCGATTGCTGCAGCGCCTGCCATTGCGGGTGATACAAGATGCGTGCGACCCTTGAAGCCCTGACGGCCTTCAAAGTTCCGGTTTGAAGTTGATGCACAACGCTCTTTCGGTTTCAGCCGGTCATCATTCATTGCAAGGCACATGGAGCATCCAGGCTCACGCCATTCAAATCCAGCTTCAACAAAAATCTTGTCGAGGCCTTCGGCTTCCGCCTGTTCTTTGACAAGACCGGAACCGGGCACAATCATAGCATCCACATGGTCGGCTACTTTTTTGCCTTCCACAATGCATGCGACCGCACGAAGGTCTTCGATCCGGCCATTGGTGCAAGATCCAATAAACACGCGATCAAGCTTGATATCGGTAATTTTGGCACCTGCTTCCAGGCCCATATATTCAAGCGCACGTTCCTTGGAAGCCCGTTCGTTTTCGTCTTCCAGATCAGTCGGATTTGGGACTACACCTGTTACAGATATCACATCTTCAGGAGATGAACCCCAGGAAACAATTGGCGGCAGACCGGCGGCATCAAGCTCTACAACGGCATCATAATGTGCACCCTCGTCGGTGAACAGGGTTTTCCAATAGTCCATCGCCATGTCAAACGCTGCGCCCTTTGGTGCTTTGGGCCTGTCCTTGATGTACTCGAAGGTTTTTTCATCCGGCGCAATCAGCCCCGCGCGAGCACCACCCTCAATGGTCATGTTGCAGACGGTCATGCGGCCTTCCATTGAAAGCGAACGAATGGCATCGCCTGCAAACTCAATCACGTGACCGGTCCCACCGGCCGCGCCAATCTCGCCAATGACCGCAAGAATGATATCTTTGGCGGTTACTCCTTCAGGCGCCTTGCCGTTAACCCGCACCAGCATGTTTTTTGCCTTGCGCTGAATGAGCGTCTGTGTGGCGAGAACATGCTCGACCTCGGAAGTTCCAATACCATGAGCAAGCGCACCAAAAACGCGCCATGGGTGGACGTATGGCTGTCACCACAACACAATGGTCATGCCGGGAAGCGTAAAGCCCTGTTCCGGCCCGATAATGTGAACAATACCCTGGCGCTTGTCGTGCTCGGAATAATATTCAATGCCAAAATCCTCAGCGTTCTTTGCAAGCGCTTCAACCTGGATGCGGCTTTCTTCATTGGCAATGCCATTCACCCGATCAGCCGTTGTCGGGAGGTTGTGATCGACCACAGCAAGCGTCTTTTCAGGCTGGCGAACCTTGCGGCCGGCAAGCCGTAGACCTTCAAAAGCCTGGGGGCTTGTAACCTCATGAACAAGGTGGCGATCGATATAAAGAAGCGATGTCCCGTCGGCTTGCGTTGAAACCAGATGATCATCCCAGATTTTGTCATAAAGCGTTTTTGCCATGGTCTCGTCCGTCAATGCTTGAATTCGTGATTAGGTGATAGGCAGCAAGGTGAAAAAGGTCAAGAAAAAGGCGGCACACCGGCCGCCTTGTACTGATCTGTTGTCAGATCCTTATTCCTTGTTTTCATCGGTCGCTGCTTCTTCTGCGGGTGCTTCTGCTGCGAGTGCTTCTGCTGCGAGTGCTTCTGCTTCTGTGGCCTTTGCCTCAGTTGCGGCCTTTGCTTCTGATTCCGCTGCTGCATCTTCTGCAGCTTTTTCAATCGCATGCGCCTCAGCCGCTGCAATCTTTTCAGCTTCAATACGGGCTTTTTCTTCAGCCATTGCCTGGCGCTCAGCATCATTCATCTTCTTGGCGCGTATGCCGGTATTCTCGGAGATACGAGCCGACTTGCCACGACGGTTGCGCAGATAGTAAAGTTTCGCGCGGCGTACCTTACCACGGCGAACAACTTCAACGCTTCGACCAGAGGTGAGTAGACCGGAAGCCACGCTCAACACCTTCACCATAGGAAATTTTGCGAACGGTAAAGCTCTCATTAATGCCGCCGCCTGAACGGGCGATACATACGCCTTCATAGGCCTGAACCCGTGTGCGCTGACCCTCGGTAACCCGTACAAGCACGCGGACCGTGTCGCCTGGTTCAAAAATCAGGCAATTGGCGTTGTTCGGAAATGCGAGCGGATTCTTCAGCTTCAAGCTGTTCAATAATATTCATGCTTCCATCTTTCGGTTTTCAGATCAGGCCAGGGACAATCATTGCTGCCTTTGCCGGATGCATTTTTCTTGTTCAAAAGCCAGAGCGACATCAGGTAAGAAACAGGAATGCGGCAACCCGCAACAACCGACCCGACCCGAACCAAAGTTCTGCCGATACACATTTTTCCGTCTTTTTCGGAAATTTGAGCGGTCTATAGGGGAAAATGAGGCATTTGTCGAGAGATTTCGAGCGGAATTTGCAGCCATCTGTAAATTATTCGACAGTGTTATGGGTGTGGCAATATCCGTCCAGCGAAGCGGTAATCTTGGCCATCGAACTTTCAATTCCCGGCCAAAAGCATTTTGAGGCCGCTTTTGAACTCGCAACGCGTGTTTTTGTCGCGCGAAGATCTCTGAAAGTTCTGCAATACCTCACTTTCTGCTGGAAATCCCGCCAATTTTCTGCATTGATATCGATCGGCGAAATCAATGATTGAGGCGATATCGATGTTTGAACAAGAACTCACTGAAGACGGACGAATACTCACTCTTAAACGGTCCGACCGATCCATCCGGTTCCATGCGATTTGGCTGCGAGACAATGCTTGGGACGCAGAAACCCGGTCACCTGACAACAAGCAAAGGCTGATTGCCTTGCGCGATATTGCACCCGATACGTCAATCAGCAAGGCCGGGTTGAACGGAAACATCCTTGAGGTCACGTTCAAGCCTGAAAACAAGACCATTGCATTTAACACAGACTGGTTGCTGGCCAACACTTATGATCAATCACAGGCCCGGACGCAGGGATGGACAAACCCTGGTGTCGAAACCTGGGATCAAAGCCTGAGTGATCAGGTTCCCCAATCGGATTTCAACGAAGTATCCTCAAATCCCGGCGCTTTGGCGGGGTGGCTTTCCGACATCAGGCGATACGGTTTTGCCAAACTTGTAAACGGACCGGTCAAGGATCAGGCACTGATGGATGTGGTAAACCTCTTCGGCTTTGTTCGGGAAACCAATTACGGTCGCCATTTTGAAGTACGTACCGAGGTCAATCCAACCAACCTGGCCTACACCGGGCTTGGTCTTCAGGCTCACACTGATAATCCTTACCGCGACCCTGCGCCAACTGTGCAAATTCTATATTGCCTTGAAAGTTCTGCAGCCGGTGGCGAAAACATGGTCGTGGATGGTTTCGCTGTCGCCCGGCGCCTTAGGGACGAAAACAAAGACTGGTTCAATGTTCTCGCCCGCAATTGCGCGCGTTTTGAATATTCCGGTTCCGGCGATGTCATGTTGCAGTCACGCCGACCAATGATTGAGCTGGCACCGGATGGCGAACTGATCGGCGTTCGGTTCAACAACCGTTCAACCGCTGCAATCACAGACGTTCCATTTGATGAGATGGAACTCTACTATTCAGCCTATCGCCGTATGGGCGAGATCATCGATGATCCGGCAATGGAAGTAACGTTCAGACTTGAACCGGGAGAAAGTTTCCTCGTCGACAATACGCGGGTCCTGCATGCCAGAAAAGGATATTCCGGCGCGGGCACCCGCTGGCTTCAGGGATGTTACGCGGACAAGGATGCGCTTTACTCAAGGCTTGCGGTTCTTGAGAGCCAAAGACAGGAGGCGGCCGAGTGAGTACAAAGCCTCCTTCTGGTTTGAGCGCTGAAACAATCGTTGGTTTTCTCGAAGATATCTTCGAACGCCGCGGCGGAGAAGAATATCTGGGCGAACCCGTGACAATGGCCGAACACATGCTTCAGGGTGCAGTGATGGCCGAGAAAGCCGGGCACCGGGAAACCATCATCGTTGCAGCATTGCTCCACGACATCGGACACTTTGTCAGCGAATTTGGCACCTTCAGCATGGACGACACCGAAGACCGGTTCCATGAAGATGCAGGCGCTGAAGTGTTGAAGGATTTCTTCCCCTCGCTGGTCACCGATTGCGTGCGCTATCACGTGGCGGCAAAACGTTATCTGTGTGCGACCAAACCGGAATACTTCAACCGCTTGTCGGAAGCTTCGGTCCATTCCCTCAATCTGCAGGGCGGACCGATGAGCGAAGTGGAAGTTTCTGAGTTTGAGAAAAACCCCAATCTGAAAGAAATCGTCACGGTGCGCTATCTGGATGATGCCGGAAAGATCGCTGATATGGAAACACCTTCATTTGCCTATTACGCGCCCGTGGTCCAGCGTATAGTGGATCAACATTGCAGGGTTGCAAGGTAATTCCAGCGGCCATCAGGATTGACCCTTTTATGGCGCTGGTATGCTCGCGCAAAGCGAGCCGGGCTTATGCCCGCCCCGTGGAGGCGTTTGGCAAAGCCAAACTGCCGTGAACGCAAACAAATACCAATGAGTCATTTTAAATGACTGTTGGTATAATTCCATATCAACGCCACTTGATGGAACATCCCATGCTCGGTGATTGCATATTTGGTCCGGTGCCGGTTTCTGCGATTTGACGCATGGCATCAACCAGTTCACGTTTGCGGTGATTTGCATTTCCATTCATGCCAACGTCATCCAGCCGCCCGCGATATTGCAGTTCTCCCTTCGCGTTCAATCCAAAGAAATCAGGCGTACAGACAGCATCATAAGCTTTACCTACAGCCTGCGTCACATCAACCAGATAGGGAAATTGAAATCCGTATTGTCGGGAGAATTTTTTCATGTTTTCAGGATTATCATCCGGGACATAACTGTAGTCATTCGACATCACCGTCAACACATTGATGCCCTCGCTCATCAACTGCGCTGTATCAGATGCAAGGCGCTCCGCAATCGCTACCACATAGGGGCAATGATTGCAGATGAAGGCGATCAACAATCCCTTCTCACCCAAATGGTCCGACATGGTAAAAATATTGCCGTCAGGATCAGCAAGGGTAAAGTCCGGCGCTTTCCAGCCAAAATTACAGATCGGTGTGTCGAGTAGCATTTTTCTAATTTTCCTTGTCCATCAAATCCGGGCGTCGTTCCGCGGTCAGTTTCTCAGCTTGCTCACGTTGCCATTCAGCAATTTTACTGTGATTGCCGCTGGTGAGCACTTCAGGAATTGCATGCCCTTCCCATTCCCGCGGGCGGGTATAATGGGGATGCTCTAACAAGCCACCTTCAAAGCTCTCACGCGTTCCGCTTTGATCATTGCCCATGACACCGGGAAGCAGTCTAATAACCGCATCAAGCAAAACGAGAGCTGCCGGTTCACCGCCCGAGAGGATATAGTCGCCAACCGAAACCTCTTCGAGATTGCGGGCGTCAATCACGCGCTGATCCACTCCTTCGAAGCGACCACAAACAATAACCGCACCCTCACCTGCTGCCAGTTCTCTTACCCTTGCCTGGGTAAGCCGCTTGCCGCGCGGTGACACTAACAATCTGGGGCGGGTATCCCCGCCAATACTGTCTATTGCATTGGCGAGCACATCCGCTTTCAACACCATGCCTGCGCCACCACCGGCAGGTGTGTCATCCACGCGTTTGTGCTTGCCTTTGCCAAACTTGCGCAGCGCAATTGCCTCAAGTTCCCAATCTCCACGCTCAAGTGCATTGCCCGCCAGAGAGACACCCAGCGGACCGGGAAACATTTCAGGATAAAGCGTGATGATGGAGGCTTTAAACATCAGGTATCTGCATCCCTTTCGCTGACCTCAATCGGTGGTACAATTTTCAGCACTTTGTTCTCGAAATCAATATCGGGCACAACCGCCCCGGTAAAAGGCAGGTAGTAAGTCGCACTTTTGCCTGTTGGTTCAATTTCCAGCATATCGCCCGCACCAAAGTTCGGTACGCCCTTCACCGTTCCAGCTCGCACATTATCGATCATCACGGTCATACCAATGAGGTCCGACACATAGAACTCATCTTCATCCGGTGCAGGCAATTTGGCGCGATCGACGAAGAGCTCAACACGATTAAGCGCTTCGGCTTCTTCTCGGGTATTCACGCCTTCAAACTTTACAACCGACATGTTTTTTTGTGACCGCATCCGCTTGATCTTGAGTTTTTGCCCGTCCGCTGTTTCAAGCTTGCCGTATTGATCAAGCATCTCCGGATCGCCAAACGGCTTTACGCGCACTTCACCCTTGATGCCGTGCGCAGCCCCTATTTGGGCGAGGAGGATGAGATTATTGGTCATTCAATTTCCAAATAAAAACGGGCGACACCTGCCGCCCGTTGATACCATAAAATCATGAAAAGCAATTACTCAGGTTTTGCCTTTTCTTCTGCAGGTGCTTCTTCAGTAGCAGCTTCTTCTGCTGGTGTTTCCTCAGCCGGGGCTTCTTCTGCCGGTGATTCCGCAGCGGCTTCCTCAGCCGGAGCTTCTTCTGCCGGTGTTTCCGCAACGGCTTCGTCAACCGGAGCTTCTTCTGCAGGAGCCTCTGCAGCAGCTTTTGCTTCTTCTTCCGCAGCCTTGGCAGCGTCTTCTGCTTCTGCTTCTTTCGCAGCCTTTTCTTCAACCCGATCTTGAGCTTTTTTGCCCGGAAGTGCTTTCTTCGGATTGTTGCGTGCCTCCCGCTTCACGATACCTGCTTCATCGAGAAAACGCAGAACCTTGTCGGTTGGCTTTGCACCATGGCCCAGCCAATGTTTTGCACGCTCGGTATCCATAACAAGACGCTGCTCGCTGTCTTTTGGCAGCAATGGATTAAACGTGCCGATTTTTTCAATGAAGCGGCCATCGCGCGGTGAACGCACGTCAGCAACGACGATGGAATAGAACGGCCGTTTTTTTGACCCGCCACGGGCCAGTCTCAGTTTAAGTGCCATGTGAATTTCTCCTTGGGAATTTGTAAATGGTTAGGACCCGTCCCGGGCCTGTTTGTGGTGCTGGATAACTTCCGAGATAATGAAATTCAGAAGTTTCTCCGCAAAGTCGGGATCAAGATTTGAACTTGCTGCAAGCTCGCGCAAACGCTTGACCTGTTTCTTCTCGCGCCCGGGATCGGAAGGCGGAAAATCGTATTTCGCTTTCAGTTCGCCCACCTGTTTGGTGACGCGAAACCGCTCGGCGATTATGTGAATAAGGGCGGTGTCGAGGTTATCGATCGATCCACGGAACTCATCAAGTTGGTCTTGGGCTGAAGTCATCGCTTCTTGCCTCCAAATCCCTTGCCACCTGGAACCTTGATACCCATGTCCTGAGCCATCTTCTGGATTTCCTGCGGGCTCATTTTAGAAAGATCAGGCATCGCGCCACCGCTGGGCATACCACCGCCGGGCATACCCCCCGGCATTCCGCCGCCGCCAAGCAAACCTCCAAGGCCGCCACCCATCATCGAGCCAAGGCCACCCATCAGGCCTTTTTTACCGCCGGCTTTGCCCATCTTGCGCATCATGTCGCCCATCTGGCGATGCATTTTGAGCAGCTGGTTTACTTCCTGCACTGATGAGCCGGAACCGGACGCTATCCGTTTCTTGCGGCTGGCATTCAATACTTTCGGGGCTTTACGTTCTTTGCGCGTCATTGAAGAAATGATTGCCTGCTGGCGAACAAAAATCGCTTCATCCAGACCGCCTGCTTCTTCGATCTGCTTCTTCATTTTGCCGATACCCGGCAGCATGCCCATGATACTGCCCATGCCACCAAGCTTTTTCATCTGGTCAAGCTGGTCAGACAAGTCGTTGAGATCAAACTCGCCTTTCTGCATGCGCCTGGCCATCGCCTCGGCTTTTTCCTGATCGATGTTCTCTGCGGCTTTTTCAACCAGTGAAACCACATCGCCCATGCCGAGAATTCGGTCAGCAATCCGGCCGGGATGGAAATCTTCGAGCGCATCAATTTTTTCACCGGTACCAATCAGCTTGATCGGCTTGCCGGTAACGGCGCGCATCGAAAGGGCCGCACCGCCACGCCCGTCGCCATCAATCCGGGTGAGGACCAGGCCGGTAATCCCGATCCGCTCGTCAAAGTTCTGGGCAAGATTAACCGCATCCTGACCCGTGAGAGAATCGACAACCAGCAAAATCTCATGTGGATTTCCGGCAGACTTGATGTCCGCCATCTCAACCATCAACGGTTCATCAATATGCGTACGACCGGCAGTATCGAGGATAACCACATCGTACCCACCGAGCTTTGCAGCCTGTTCGGAACGCGCGGCGATCTCAACCGGGGTCTGCCCTTCCACAATCGGAAGTGTGTCCACTCCGGTCTGTTCACCAAGTTGGCGAAGCTGTTCCTGAGCCGCAGGCCGCTTAACATCAAGCGATGCCATCAGCACTTTTTTCTTCTGCTTTTCAGTCAGCCGTTTGGCAATTTTTGCTGACGTTGTGGTCTTACCTGAACCCTGAAGACCCACCATCATGATCGTAACCGGCGGGGTCGCCGCAAGGTTAATCGGGTCTGCATCGGAACCCAGTATCTCGACCAGCTCATCGTGAACAATCTTGACGACCATCTGGCCTGGCGTCACCGATTTGACGACTTCCGCGCAAACGGCCTTTTCGCGAACCTTTTCGGTAAACCCGCGAACAACTTCCAAAGCCACATCTGCTTCAATCAGCGCCCGGCGAATTTCTCGCAACGCAGCAGCCACATCTTTGTCTGAAAGCGCACCGCGTTTGGTGAGCCCTTCAAAAATGCCGCTTAGGCGATCCGATAGCGATTCAAACATCTCAATTCTCTTCGTTGCGGGCTTTCTTGTCTTTCGCGCATAACGCTCGAAAGGAAAGACCCTTTTTACGGATTTCCTGATCTTTTCAGCTCGTCGCTGAAAAGGGAACGCCTTTGTTGCCATCACAAATTTTTATGAAGGCAACATATCCCAAACGTAAAGCCCAAAGCAAAAAAGCACCTGAGGGCGCAACGCGCTGTCAGGTGTTTGCCACGGGGATCTCTTTATACCTTTTCGGGTCCCGTTTGGCGGATTAGCTATAGTCTCTCGTATGAGATAGCCGCGATAAACAGCGAAATGGCGAAAAAGTCAAGGCGGGAGGGCAGGAACTTGTTTATCCCAAAATTTGACCAATTTTTCCGATTGCAGACTGCATGGCATCCGGCTGCATGTTGCCAATAAGAATATAGCCCTTGCCATCTTTCACCCAATCAACGGCTGGAAGAGATTGGTACTCTCCGCTTTTTGGGGGGCGATCAACAGCGTTTACCCGGGTTATACACAACGCAACCGGCTGGCCATTTTGCGTCGTAAAAGCCATTTGCAGCAGCGGACTGTCTTTGAATCCAAGAAGTTGGGCACGTTTGAAGTTCAGCGCTGGCAGGTCGGTCAATGCCTTTACGGGAACATCATGGGTTTGTCCAAATGTGCTCAGGACACGTTCAGTAACTTCCGGTGGCTGGCTGGCATTGGCCAGGGTTTCTTCAATATAAAGCGCCTGATATGACGCTACCGCCGAAATCCAGTTTTCCGGTTTTTGTGGGGTTATAAAAGACGAAGCCAGATATCCCAAACCAAGACCTAAAAGAAGCATCGCAGCATATGGCATGAAGCGCATTGATCTGCTCGCGGCCGGTTTGGATTGCGGCAATTCGTAACCGGGCGCTTTGTCCAGCATCCGGTTAGCCCCTAACTGCAGTGCCTCAAGCGGAAAACTCAACGCCGCAATGCGTTTTGCGAGAACTTCATCGCCAGTCAGCATATTATCAATGTCGGCAGCTTCTTCATCGGTCAGTTCACCGTCCAGATAAGCTGCCAATTTTTCATCAGAACAAGGTTTTGCAGTCATGTGCCGCTCTCCTGAGCCGATTCTTGGAATTCCTCTGCCAGCTTCTTTCGTACAACCGAAATCCGGCTCATTACAGTTCCAATTGGCACTTCCAAAACCTCGGCTGCTTCTCGATACGTGTATCCCTCGATGAAAACAAGCGTTGCTGTAACACGTTGAGCTTCCGGCAAGTCCATCATCCTGGATAACACTTCTGACGCCACAATATTCATTTCCGGCGACGACTTATTGTCCGGCAGCTCAATATCATCAACAACAAGGAAATTTTTGCTCCGCATTACCGCTTCTCTGCGCATTTCATTCAGCCAGATACGTCGGGCCATTACAAAAAGCCATCGATCAAGATGGGTTCCAGGTGTAAAATACTGATGCTTTTCCAGAGCTCTGAGACATGTCGCTTGTGCGAGATCATTGGCTCGATCCATATCGCCGCACAAGAATATACAAAACCGCCAAAGCCTGGGAAACAGCTCCGGTAATCCATTCTTGATTTCCTCTTCAGAATTTTTTTTGCGCTGGAAATGAATAATCAACGACCTGAATTTGTTTAACAGTTGGAACTGAGATTTCGACCTTAGAACTCGCAGTACCTTTGATCAATCCCAAGGAGGAAACCATGAAGTCCATTAAATCACTTTTGATTGTTGCAGCATTGGCACTACCGGGCCAGGTTTTTGCCGGCGAAACCCCGTCTGCGGAAAACGCAAAAGTCTATTTCGTCAATTTGGAAGATGGGACTGCTGTTACCTCTCCTTTCAAGGTAGTTTTCGGATTATCCGGAATGGGTATTGCGCCTGCAGGTGTGGAAAAAGAGAATACCGGGCATCATCACCTGCTTTTAAATCGCCCTCCTTTAGGGCAGGGCGAAGATGGTGTGGAAGAGTTTGAATATGGCCTGCCTTCCGATGAAAACCACGTTCACTTTGGCAAGGGGCAAACAGAGACAACGTTGGACTTACCCTCTGGGAAGCATAGCTTGCAGATGGTTCTTGGCGATTTTTCGCACGTACCTCACGACAAGCCGGTTACCAGTGATGTCATAGAAATCACCGTCAAATAGGTGTGCTAAGCAGGCCTGTTTTCATCTCGTTCAGGCCTGCTATAGCGTCCCGCGTTCAATCAGGATAGCGACAACGCGTTCCTTTTCTGATTTCATTCACGTATTTCGTTATACTCAAAACACTCGGAAGCCCGAATTTTGAGTATAGGATTCTTCTTTTGATCCTTGCACTTATCCGAAAACCGGTGCCCACTTTTCGGGTGTAAGGAGTATATCACTTTTGTGAATTCACAAAAGTGCGGAACTCTAATGCTCTACCAATCGACGATCATGGTTTGATGAAAACTCAATCTCTCCATTGTGCAGAAAACACACGTTCGAAAACAATTTCAAATCCACCGGATTTGGAAGCCTGATATCTGACAGGCTTGGCATCTGACTGTTCTGCAGATCAAAAGACCGATCAATCTGAGACAGGATTATGATGATCGTTTCGCTTTTTTCTGCAAAGGATTTCAGTGTTCTGATCTGAAGCGACAGGGCAGGTTTTTTGCGATCCTGATCGAGCAATTGCAGATAATCAATCACCACCAGCGATTTATCTGATGAGTTTTCGAGCTTGCCAATAATATAGTCAGCACTGATTGCATCAGACGTATCGACAATGAGTGAAGACCCGTTGTTGATCTCCAGCGTTTCAAGTCGGTTGGATACATCAAGCGCGGTATAATCCAGGGTAAAGAAATATCCCCGCTTACCACGGTCAATTGCGGTGGAAAGAATTTCCAGTCCAAGCAGTGTCTTTCCATGACCGGGGCGCGCGCCAAGTAACACCAAATCACCTGGCTGCATGTGGGGCAGGATTTTTTCACCGTGCGATCCAGCGGAAATTGAAGCAGAAAGATGGCTCCAGCTTCGAAACCCATGTTTGGTGGCCAATTCATCCAGTGCTTTGTTGTACGGGATACCGATTTCGCGGGTTAATAACCTTGCCTGGCGTTTCAGTTTAAAAACAGGAATTGACAGTCTCATCTGGGAACCTCCTCTTGCGAGCAGCAACCGCAGTCCCTCCTTGTGCGCATGGCTCGAACAGAATGGGTTCGAAGATTAATGATACTCCGCATGACAATGCTTCCCCGTTTGGAGGGGGGAGGTTCGAGTCAAACCTTGCCATAAACGTTACCTGTCGAAGTGACGTTATGCAAGTTGACGACAACGGAATATCTCAGAGAGTAAATTTATTGGGGACCGGTCGTTAAGTTCTGGGAGAAAATCCCAATTTGGCTATAAGAGCAAAGCATGAACAGAAGAGAATTCCTGAAATGGACCGGCCTCAGCCTGCTGGGCCTGTTTGGCGGAGGAGCGGCATACGGCATGTATGATCCGGACAATTACTACTACAAAGGTCCAAAGACAGACCATTTTGACGGCAAGGTGTTCTTCAACCCTAACGGCGTCAAACCGCGTAAGCTGACTGAAGTGGTGCAGTGGCAACTTTCCGGCGGCAAGACAAAATGGCCCAAAACATATCCAAGTCCGTTCAAGACCAATGTCCCGGAAAAACGCGTAACCGGAGACGATATCAGGGTCGTCATGGTTGGTCACGCGACCTTGCTGATTCAAGTCGCCGGGTCGAATTTTCTTACCGATCCGGTTTGGGTTAACCGCGCAAGTCCGTTTCAATTTGCAGGCCCAAAGCGCGTAAACCCGCCGGGCATCAAGTTCGAAGACCTGCCGCCGATTGATTATGTCCTGCTTTCACACAACCATTATGATCATCTCGATCTTGCAACCGTGAAACGCCTCACCGATGAGCACGAAGCAACCATCATCTGCCCGCTCGGCAATGATGCGATTGTCCGTTTCAAAGTTCCAAATGCAACTTTTATGTGCGGCGACTGGGGCGATATGTTCAAGGTCTCCGATGATGTAACAGTGCACCTTGAGCCATGCCACCATTGGTCAGCACGTGGTGCAAAGGATCGCCGAATGGCTCTTTGGGCAGCATTTTTGCTGGAAACACCTGCAGGGAAGATTTATCACATCGGCGATACTGGATTTCACGACGGGATCAATTACCATGCACTGGCTCACAAACACGGACCGATGCGCCTTGCAATTTTGCCAATCGGTGCCTATGAGCCGCGCTGGTTCATGAAGGGCCAGCATCAAAACCCTGACGAAGCGGTGCAGGGCCATTTGTTGTGCAATGCTGAAACGTCCATTGGGCATCACTGGGGCACCTTCCAGCTTACCAATGAAGCGATCGATGCGCCGCAAATCGCATTGGAAGCAGCAATACACAAACACGGCCTGCCGCCGCAAAACTTCATTCCCATGCGACCGGGCGAAGTTTGGCAAAGCCTGTAGTACACATAAGCTTTTCTTTGCTTTTTTTCCTCAACACGCCTATTTGAGGCGGTATGACAGACACGAACGTACCTTTTTGGAAAATGAACGGACTTGGCAACAAAATCATCGTTGCCGATATGCGTTCGCTCGGCGAAAAAATTACGCCTGATGCGGCGATTGCCATCAATGCGCAGTCCGAAATGGCGTTCGATCAGATCATGGAAGTTCACAAATCCGACAATCCGGATATCGACGCCCGGATTCGCATTCTGAATTCGGACGGTAGTGAAGCGGAAGCATGCGGCAACGGCACACGCTGCGTCGTCTCGTGGCTGAACAAGGAAGCTCAGAAAAAAAACTGGCTCTTCAAGACAGCACCTGGCCTGTTGAATGCAACTTATTTTGACGACACAAAAATCTCGGTTGATATGGGTGTTCCGAAATTTGGGTGGGAAGATATCCCGCTCGAAGAAGAATTCGCCGATACAACCGGTGTGGAACTGCAGGTTGGGCCAATTGACGATCCTGTTCTTCACACTCCGAGCGTTGCGAATATCGGCAACCCACATTGCGTATTCTGGGCACCAAACGATGTCTGGACCTATGAGCTTGACCGCTTCGGCTCACTACTTGAGTACCATCCCTTGTTTCCTGAGCGTGCCAACATTTCTATCGCCAATGTAGCGGCCCGCAATCACATCATTCTTCGCACCTGGGAACGTGGTGCCGGATTAACCGACGCTTGTGGTTCAGGCGCATGTGCGGCTTTGGTATGCGCGGTTCGCAAGGAACTGACGGACAACAAGGCAACGGTCACAGTTCCCGGTGGCGACCTTGAAATTGAATGGACCGAAAAGGGCCGTATCTTGATGACCGGCCCTGCCGAATTTGAATTTTCCGGCCACCTCAACGCCCAATCCGGTGAAGTCATCCGCGAGGCGGAATAATGGACATCGAAGAACAATCCGGTGATGAACGTTTGCGGGTTTTGACGTTTGGTTGCAGGCTCAATAGGTACGAGTCCGAAGTAATGCTCGAGCAGGCCCGGGAAGCTGGACTTGATACGCTTTCCAGCGGTGCGGTGCTCGTCAATACTTGTGCGGTTACAGGCGAAGCCGTGCGGCAGGCAAAGCAGGCGATCAGACGCGCACGACGCGAAAATCCCGACGCAAGAATTATTGTATCCGGATGCGCAGCACAAACCGAAGCGGCAAGTTTTGGCGAGATGGGCGAGGTGGACCTTGTCATTGGGAACGAAGAGAAGCTTCACGCCAAGAGCTACCGTGCACTTCCTGATTTTGGCGTAAACGACACGGAGAAAGTGCGCGTCAATGACATTATGGAGGTGCATGAAACCGCACCGCACATGATAGATTCGCTCGGCGGACATTCGCGTGCTTTCGTCCAGGTTCAAAATGGCTGTGATCACCGCTGCACCTTTTGCATCATTCCCTATGGTCGCGGCAATTCACGTTCAGCACCCATGGGATTGATTGTCGAACAGGTCAAAAAACTGGCCGATAATGGTTATCTTGAGGTTGTTCTGACCGGTGTGGACACCACGTCCTACGGTTGCGATTTGCCGGGCTCTTTATCGCTCGGCTCTCTCGTTCAAAAAATTCTCCTGCAGGTTCCCGAACTGCCGCGTCTGCGACTTTCCTCGATTGATATGATCGAAGCGGATGAACCGCTGATGGAAGCAATCGAGACAGAAACCCGCTTCATGCCGCATCTTCATTTGTCGCTGCAACATGGAGACGATATGATCCTGAAACGGATGAAGCGACGACACTTGCGCGACCACTCGGTTGAGTTCTGCAAAAGTGTTCGCAATATCCGTCCGGATGTTTCGTTTGGCGCCGACTTGATTGCCGGCTTCCCGACCGAGACACAGGCAATGTTTGAAAACTCCGTTTCGATCATTGAAGAATGCGGACTTGATTTCCTCCATGTCTTTGCGTTCTCCCCGCGCCCCGGCACGCCTGCTGCAAACATGCCACAGCTTGAACGGAGTGTCGTAAAGGATCGCGCCAAAATTCTGCGTGCAGTCGGAGAAAAAGCCTATGCAAGGCACCTCGGAGCGGCAAGCAGGGGTATCCAACCGGTATTGATTGAACGCGGCGGCTTGGGTCGCACACCGCAATTTACGACGGTTGAAACCGGTGACCTTCCACACGGAGAAATTGTCGAGATGGCGATTTCAGGCCATAACGGAAAGCACCTTCTGGGTGAGGCGATTCGCAATGCAAAAGCAGGCTGAACAAAGTGGCTGAAGAAAAGAAACCCGGGCTCCTCAAGCGCATATTCTCTTTTGGGTTTGGCAAAAAGGAAAATGCCGAGCCTGAGGTGAAAGATACATCCGCCGCAGAACAAGCCGCGCGTCTGGAAGCCGAAACTGCGGCGAAAGTACAAGCCGGGAAAGAAGAGGCGGAACGCCTTGTTGCAGAAAAAGCGGCACAAAAAGAAGCGGAGCGCCAAAAAGCAGAAGTGGAAGCGGCTGAAAAAGCTGAAAGGGAAGCGGCTGAAAAACTCGCGGCAGAAAAAAAGACTGCTGAAGAGAAAACAAAGCGCCTGGCAGCTGAACAAAAAGCTGCCAAGGAAAAAGCCACTGAAGAAAAGGCGCGCCTTCTCGAAAAAGAACGCCAAGCGGCAGAAAAAGCAGAAACAGAGCGCCTCGAGGCTGAAACCAAACAAGCTGAGGAAGAGACAACACTGGCAGCAGCGGAAGCCAAAGCCACAGCAGAACAAGCAGAACAAGCAGAAACAGAGCGGCGGCTGAAAGAACAGCTGGCACGTGAGGAAGAAGAAAAAGCCGAGGCCGAACGCATTGCCGAAAAAGCAGCAGTCCTTGAACAAGCTCAGAAAGATGAACCTGAGCCTGAGCCTGAAGAACCAAAGGAAGATGAGGGACGCAAGCAGGGTTGGTTCAAGCGCCTGCACAAAGGCCTTTCTCGTTCATCCTCCAGCCTGACAGATAGCATTACCTCTGTTTTCACCAAGAAAAAGCTTGATGATGATACGCTGCAGGATCTTGAGGATATTCTTATTCAGGCCGACCTTGGCGTGGAAACGGCGATGAGCATCACGGACGTTCTGGCCTCCCAACGCATGGGTAAGGATGTGACGGACGAAGAAGTTCGTCAGATCATGGCCGACGAAATCACCAGGGTTCTGGAACCTGTCGCACAGCCGCTGGAACTTGATCTTGATCACCAGCCCCACGTCATACTGGTTGTTGGCGTAAACGGTTCCGGCAAGACCACGACCATCGGCAAAATCTCGCAAAAACTCTATAATGCGGGATTCTCTACTCTTTTGGTTGCCGGTGATACTTTCCGCGCTGCAGCCGTTGAACAGCTCCATATCTGGGGAGACCGCACACAGGCCCCGGTCATGTCTCGTGAGAGCGGGGCAGATGCAGCCGGCCTCGCATTTGATGCCTATACTGAAACGCAGGCGCAGAAAAAAGACGTTATGTTGATGGACACTGCCGGGCGTCTTCAGAACAAAAAGGAACTGATGGATGAACTTGAAAAAATCATCCGGGTTCTCAAAAAGCAGGACCCGTCAGCACCCCATACCGTATTGCTGACCCTTGATGCAACAACCGGCCAGAATGCGCTGAACCAGGTTGAGATATTCAGGGATGTTGCGGGCGTCAACGGGCTCGTCATGACCAAACTGGATGGTACCGCGCGCGGTGGAATTCTCGTTGCGATTTCGGCCAAACACAAACTGCCGGTGTATTTTATTGGTGTTGGCGAGCAGGTGGAAGACCTGGAGCCGTTTGAAGCGGATGTATTTGCCAATGCAATTGCAGGACTGGACCAAGAGTAATGAGTGATACAAATCCCGATCGCCCACCCATCAGCCAAGGTTTGAAACTTCTCCTTGAAATGGGGCCGTTGGTGGTCTTTTTCCTTGCCAATGCTTATGGGGAAGAACTCGCCGCATCCTTTCCGATTCTTGCAGACCTTGGAGGAAAGATTTTTGTCGGCACAGCCTGCTTCATGGTGGCAATGGCCATCTCGCTCACCCTTACCTGGTTGTTGGAGCGACGCATTGCCATCATGCCTTTGGTGACCGGCATTATGGTTTTTGTATTTGGCGCACTGACGCTTTACCTGCAAGATGAAACCTTCATCAAAGTGAAGCCGACAATCGTCAACATTCTCTTCGGCACAACCATCCTCGGAATGCTGTTCATCTGGAAAAAGCCGGCGATGAAATTCCTGTTCGACGGCCCGTTCAAGCTTGATGATGAGGGATGGTGGAAACTCTCTTTTCGTTGGGGATGCTATTTTCTGTTTCTGGCCATTGTCAACGAACTTGTCTGGCGCAATTTTTCAAACGACTTCTGGGTAAACTTCAAAGTCTGGGGAACCATGCCGATGACAATTGTATTCATGCTCTTTCAATATCCACTTTTGATGAAGCATGGAATTGAAGAAACGAAATAGCCAAATGAAATGACGACGCTATTTTTTCAGCCTGAACTTTTCATGGCAGCTTTTGCATGTCCTTGCCAGTTGTTGAAACTGTAGATCTACCCCACCAAAAGCTGTTCCATCGCGCACTAATGTTGTAAGTTGTCTGGCTTCAAAACCCATTTCTCCGACAAGGTCGGTAAACTCATTCCAGTTGTCCCAGATCGTCGGTAAAGCCTCACTTGGGCCATCCGCCGAGCCCTCCGGAAACAAAGGGGGCAGAAGTGCCGCATGATTTTGAATGACAAGTGCAGCGCGCTCCACAGTATTGGGATCATAGCCACCGTTCCGCAACATGGCGCCAATCTCTTTCATGGAATCTCCGATTTTACCCATCATATCCATGCGTTGTTTTACCACCCCTTCAGCACCAGAATGAGCGAATGCAAATCCGCCCGTTGCAAGAACACAGATTACGGTTGCTGCTTTAAAGAAAGTAAATTTTTTCATCTCAAATTTGGATGCCCGCTTGAAAACCAATCCACCATCAGCCCTCCACTGGCTGTAAGGTCAACCGGTAAATTAGAAACTTCTCGATAAAAGGCCTGTGGCCAGGCATTTAGATAATACCAACGGCCATTAGGATTGACCCTTTTGATGTTCCAAAATTGTTTACCGGCAAGGCAGGCCTCGAAGTGCAATGTAAAACGCATTGGTCAAGAAGCATCACACCGTCCGGTGGGCAATTTTGGAGCACCGCAGGCCAGGTTTCTTTTGGTTTTGGCCGCGTTGCAATTAGCTCATGGTACGCCGCACCACTTCGCCAATCGCGCCTAACCAAAGCCAAAATAATTCCTGGTCAAAAGAATCAATCCTAATGGCCGTTGGTATAAGTCATAAACCAGCCCGCCGGTTGCAAAACCGCAGGTGCGCTTCTTTGAATTTGAATGTCTTACTCTGCTGCTGCAGTCGAAGCCTGCTTGTCGCGCTGGCCATCGTGAATTAGCGCCTTGGCAAGCGATACACACATCAGACCCATCACCACGGTAAACGGCAGGGCGCCGATGATCATCGCATTCTTCAGGGCATCCATCGGGTTGTTTTCACCTGCCGCAAGGATCAGTGTACCGATCACGGCGGTCAGGATCAGGCCCCAGACAATGCGGTGCTTGATGCCGGTTTCCTGGCTGCCGCCGGACATGATGGTATTCATCACGAGGATACCGGAGTCTGCTGATGTGACGAGGAATGTCATGATCAGGATCACGCACATTACTGTCAACGCAGACAACAGGCCGCCGTCGATCATTTGGCCAAGCGTTGCAAACAACTGGTTTGTTTGTGATGCACCGGTGATCGCGCCTTGAGCAACACCACTGAGTTCAAGATCAATCGCCGTGCCACCAAGAATTGTCATCCAGGCGAAACACACCAAGGCCGGTGCAATAACACATCCAACGATGAACTCGCGGACCGTACGACCCTTTGAGATACGGGCAAGGAACAGGCCAACAAACGGCGAAAACGCAATCCACCAAGCCCAGTAGAATGTAGTCCAGGCTGACTGCCAGGCAAACTGACGACCATCGTCGCCCGCTGCATAGGCTGCTGTGAGGGTAGCATCATCCAATTCAGCCGCTGCACCTTCAAGTCCTTCCTTGAAGCCGCCAAAACTGCCCCATGGATTTGTAGCACCCCCCAACAACTCGCTTGCAAGTGGTTTTGCTGCTTCAGGCAATGCTGCTGCAAATGCACCGGCATCCTGAGGACCATAGGCCCCAAAGCTAAGTGAGAAGAAATTCAGGATATAATCCAGCATCGCAGTTGCATAAGTGGTCATCGCGAAAACGAATGAGCCAAAGATGACGAATGTCATCAACAGGATCAACGAGAGAACCAGATTGAGGTTTGACAGGTATTTAACCCCACGTCCCACACCGGATACGGCTGAGATGATGGACATTCCCATGATCACGACCAAACCGGAAACCAAACCAACTTTGCTTGGTGTCGGAACTTCGCCGCTCATGTTCATGATCCATTCCATGCCGGTAATAGCATAGACACCGTCAATGAACTGGCTAACACCAAATCCGATGGTAACGGACACACCGAGGATCGTGGCAACGACGCCAAGCACATCGACAATATGACCAAAAAAGCCGTTCATTGCGCTGCCAAAAAGTGGGGTTAGTGCTGAACGAATTGTCAGCGGCATATTCCGTGTATAGGCGTAATAGGCAAGACTAAGGCCTGTCACAACATAAATTGACCAGGCATGAAAACCATAGTGGGCAAAGGTATAGCGATAAGCCGATTCAACAGCTTCGGGAGATTTACCAGCGACTTCACCAGCAACAACCACAGGGTTTGAACCCCATAGGCCGAGCGGTTCGGCGGTGGCAAACACCATAAGGCCAACACCGAGGCCGGCGCCAAACATCATCGAAAACCAGGAGAAATTCGAAAACTCCGGCGCTTCGCCGGGAACACCCATTATACGTCTGCCCGCAGAGGGGATGAGCGCAATAACCAGAAGGAAAAACACAAACAGACCGACAATGACAATGTAGAATTGATTGAACAATGCCAGCAACTGCCCGTTCAGGCTCCCCAGCGTGCCATTCGCATTGGCCGGCCAGATAAGGGCCCAAAGCACCAGTGCTACCATTATTCCTTTACTGATCAAGGCAATTGGAAGGCTGTTGTCGTGATAAAACCCTCCTTCCTGCTTCTTGATCGTAAGGTCCGTGAACTGAGGTTTAATTGACATTCTTGCTCTCCCCAAGCAATTTAAGTTGAAATGCGATCTCAAATTCAAACCCATCGCAGTATGCAACTAAAGTTTAACACCTGTTTGAACCCAGTCAATTTGAAACTGATTAATGAGACTTATCAACAGTGGCTGATCAATTCGCCTTTAATTGTCTTAAAACGCCTATCGTCACTCAAAAACAGCCCGCTCATTTTTCTTCAAAGCCCTGCTTGCCACCCACGCATAGCCGTTCTTGCAAAGAACCGCGCATTCCCGAAGACCATGCGGCTTGTCAGTCGGCTCTTGCAACAATGTTGAGTTGTGGTCGTGACGTTGAGCTCTGGCCGCCGCGTCATCTGGATCGGTATCATAAAGTCTGATTTCTATACCACCCCCACGCGGGCCATTTTCAGGCAGAAGCGAGGGCAATGGATGACTGTGATAAGTACGATCCGCATGGATCTGAAAAACTTGTTTTCCATAAGTCATAATTGCGAAATCTTCGGATACCTGATGTGCCTTCATGGCGAAAACATCTGTTAGAAACCGAACCTGGCTTTTTACATCGCGTACCAACAAATTAAGGCCAATTCCCTTAAGTGACCGGCCAAATTGATCTGCGCTAACCTTATTGTAATCCATTTAGGGTCTGGACTCAATTGGGAATTGGCCTGCACAGCTGACCAATTTTTCAGAATTTAGGCGAAATCGACCGACATGACTTTCCGTCAATGAGGAGATTTCAACGATAATCCGGGTAAATTGGGCGTTGCCCGAACGGGTTGGGCCAAAAAGGCCTATTTCAGTATTAAAAAGCCTCGCCGATGCTTTGGCATCGCCTGTGTTTTTCGCCTCGAAATAAACCATTTTGTCTCCAATGCAGCCACATTTCCCAATTGGGTTCAGACCCTAGTTCCCCATCAGCTCAATACCCGGATTCTTAAAAGGCATACCTGTTTCACCTGCTTCCATCTGACGATCATGTTCCAAAGCCCATTTGACCGAAGGAAAGGCAATATCGTCCCAAGGTATTTCCTCCCACCCGAAGAGACCCACTTCAAGGCTTTCTTCGCCTGCAGAAAATTCAGGCGACCTCATCGACGCACGATAGATCAACTGAACCTGAGACAACCGCGCAACCGTATAAACCGCAAGCAGTTCTGATAGCGCCAGATCAACATTTGCTTCTTCACGGGCTTCTCGCCGTGCACCATCTTCAGGAGTTTCCAAAAGTTCCATATAACCGGCAGGAATAGTCCAATAGCCCCTGCGCGGTTCGATCGCTCGCCGACAAAGCAGGAACTTTCCTTCATGGCGCACCACTGACCCAACCACAATCTTCGGATTCACATAATTTACAAACCCACAATGCTCGCACACTGAACGTTCGTGCGTATCACCATCCGGGACAGTTTTTATCAGCGAAGGAGAGAGCGGATAAGTCATACCGCATTTAGCCATAATCCTGTCTGCAATGTCATGCAGTTTTTCGGAAATGAAGCCTATTCGGCTGCGGTCAGCCGTTGTACAAGCAACGGCAGGATCAATTCCTCCAGCCCACGCGGACTGATCGGCCCCACTTGTTTATAGAATATCACGCCATCTCCATCGACCAGAAAAGTTTCCGGTACGCCGTAAACCCCCCATTCGATGGAGGCCCTGCCATTGCGATCCACGCCAACCACATCATAGGGGTTTCCAAGTTCTTCAAGAAACTCAAGTGCGTTCTTGGTCGCGTCCTTGTGATTAATGCCGATTAACTGGAAACGTTCGTCTTCACCGAGTTTGACGATCTGTGGATGTTCCTGACGACAAGGAACGCACAGGATGCAAAAACATTCACAACACTGACTTTACCTGCAAACGTTGACGCATTCATACCCCGCAACTGAACCCCGTTGGTGAGCAGACCTTTCAAAGGTGGAATATTCAGCTTGGGAACAGGCTCATTGAGCAATGCAGAAGGGAGAGCAGACGTGTCGCGACCTTCTGTCGTTAACAGGGAATAAAAAAGCCCGGCCAGACACAAAAAGAGGAGTAGCGGTAGTACTGCCATCCAGGCGGATTGATTATTCTGCTCGCTGTGTTCTGCCACTAGCTTTTCTCTGCAGATCGCCGCGAAACTCCGGCATCTTCCAGTGCTTTCAGCTCTCGCCTGCGGTTGTGATATGAAACCCGTATGATTACCGTCATCCCGATCAAGGCTACCGCACTAATGGCATAAGCTGGAATGATAAAACCCGCATGGTCACCAAACATTTACGTACCGCCCTTTTCAGTGCGGGCAGATTGAACTTTGAGGCCCCGGATCCGCCGCGTTAAAACCTCGTTTCGCATCGCCATCAGGTGAAGTGTAAAAAACAACGCCATATAGGCAAGCGCCATTGCAAGAAGCGGATACAAAAATTCAGGCCCCATGGCAGGTCTGTCAAACCGCGAAACACTGGCCGGTTGATGAAGAGTATTCCACCAATCAACCGAAAACTTGATAATCGGGATAATAACAAAACCGGTCAAAGTCATAACAGCCAGCGGTTGTGCGGCTTCTGAGGGTTCATCAAAGGCTTTGGAAAGACTAATCAGGCCAAGGTAGATGATCAACAATATGAGAACCGACGTCATGCGGGCATCCCATTCCCACCATGTACCCCACATTGGTTTACCCCACAACGATCCGGTCACAAGCGCCAGGAAAGTAAAAACCGCCCCCAAGGGTGCCGCTGATCGCAACGACACATCCGCCAACGGATGCCGCCAAACCAGGGTTCCAAGTGCGGAAATGCTCATCACAGAATACGCCATCATGGCAAGCCAGGCAGCTGGCACATGAATGAACATGATCAACACCGTTGCACCTTGTTGATAATCTTCAGGCGCGTTGAACGACAGGTAAAGCCCTGCACAAAACAACCCGACAGTCAGGATAACCAATCCCGGGATCACGCGATCCGCAAAGCCCATAAATCGCGCCGGATTTGCGAGGCTCCAGATACTCCTTGATTTGGTCGATGTTACGGATTGATTGGTCATGGTTAGGGTCTGGCTGTTCCGGAGTTGAATTTCAGTCGGCAGAATGCCGCAGCATGATGCTTGCAGCAAGAGGTCCTAACACGGACGTGAAAAGAGTTATGGCACATAAAAACAAGAATGGTGCCGTAAATCGGGCGGGTTCTTCCAAAGCGCCGGTGATCGCGGCAATACCAAAAACCAGAACCGGGATAACCAGCGGCAATACCAGTACTGAAATCAACATTCCGCCCCTAGGCAATTTGACAGCGACCGATGCCCCGACTGCTCCAATGAATGAGATGGCCGGTGTCCCTGCTAGAAGGGTGATCATGGTTGCTCCAATTCCAAGCGGTGACAGGTTGAGCATGATGCCAAAGAGCGGGGTAGCAAGCACCAGCGGCAATCCACTCATCATCCAGTGCGCAACGGACTTTACAAAAAAGGTCAGCATCAATGGGTGGGATTGCATTACCAATAAATCAAGTGACCCGTCCTCGCGCTCCTGCGCGAACATCCGGTCAAGACCTAGCAGGCTTGCAAGCAATGCTCCAATCCACAATATCGCCGGCGCAAGGTGGGACAGGAGTTTTGTGTCAGGCCCGACTGCAAAGGGAAAAACGGTAACAACTGCAAGGAAAAACAAAACACCGGTCAAAACGCCACCACCGGCACGCCAGGCAAGTCTGATTTCACGTTTTAAGAGAGCAAACATTAGCCGGAAACCCCAATCTCCAGCGTTTTGGTTTTCTCAAATCCCAGCGGCAAATGCGTTGCGGCAATCAGAATACCGTCATCATCAACAAAAGATTTGGCAAGCGTTGTGAAGAGTTCGCACGATCGTACATCCAATCCGGCGGTGGGTTCATCCAGTATCCAGACGGGACGATCCGAAATCAGAAGCCTGGCAAGCGCCACACGTCTTTTTTGACCCGCTGACAAATAGCTGAATGGCAGGTCAATCGTGTGTCCAAGATCAACCTCATCCAGCGCCTCTTCAATACTCAGGTGTGGTTCACCCATAAAACCCTGCCAGAAGTTGAGATTTTCCCTAACGCTCAGCCCAGGTTTCATGCCGTTTTCATGTCCGAGATAATGACAATACTCGCGAACTGGATTTTCAAACGCCTTTCCGGTTTTGTCAAAAAGCAAAACCGATCCGTTCGCCAACGGCAACAAGCCGGCGATACCCCTTAATGTAGTGGATTTGCCCGAACCGTTCTCGCCCGTAACGACCAGCATTTCGCCCGATGACAATTCAAAGGAAATGCCGGAGACAATCTCGTGTCCTGCCCGGGTGAGGGTCAGGTTTTCAACGCAGAGTTTCATTAAAGCTACTTAACGCTTATCCCGCTGTTGTGGAAGCGGAATTCAATCCAATTGTCGCAAACGAGACCATAGAACAGTCATCGCAATCGGAGCAGCGGTTTCAACTCCCAACCAAACCTGAAACATACTGTATTGCCGAATGATCGCCAAACATCGCAGGAGCAACTGAAAATATCTCTGCTGTAGTTTGAGCGCCTAAAAGAGCATGGCGCCGATAATTACAGCAGATACCCCGCGCAGGAAACTGATCATGATCAAGGTTTTGGCAGAGTATTCTCCTTTGCCAAAACCTGGAGGAATTCACCAAACTGCAATTCAACACAGTGCTGCATAGCTGTGAAATCACTTTAGACCAAAGGACCCTTCACACGCCGAAAATTTATGCCTATAACGGCATCAGCTCGCGCGAATTCTCCCGAAATGACGCGCATGACGAAACCCGAAAATGACGGAATTTTTTATGTTGAACTCTCTCGACAGCTTCAAATGCAGAACCACGATGACCGTAAATGGCAAGGAATTTACCTATTATTCTTTGGCTGAAGCTGAAAAAAACGGCCTCGACGGTATTTCCCGCCTTCCGTTCTCATTGAAAGTTCTGCTGGAAAACCTGCTGCGTTTTGAAGATGGTCGCTCCGTAACCGCCGACGATATCAGGGCGGTTGCTGAATGGGTCAACAATAAGGGTTTGGCAGAAACCGAGATCGCATATCGCCCTGCCCGGGTTTTGATGCAGGACTTCACCGGTGTACCGGCAGTGGTCGATCTTGCAGCGATGCGTGATGCGACCACTAATCTTGGCGGAAACACAAACGCCATCAACCCGCAGGTTCCCGTTGATCTCGTCATCGACCACTCGGTCATGGTCGATTACTTCGCGAATGACAAAGCCTTCACCATGAACGTTGACCGCGAATACGAACGCAATGGCGAGCGCTATACCTTCCTTAAATGGGGTCAGCAGGCGTTTGACAATTTCCGCGTGGTTCCTCCTGGCACCGGCATTTGCCACCAGGTAAACCTGGAAAATCTGTCGCAAACCGTCTGGACAAAAGAAATTGACGGGAAAACCGTTGCTTATCCGGATACACTTGTCGGAACAGATTCGCATACAACCATGGTCAACGGCCTTTCAGTGCTCGGTTGGGGGGTTGGCGGAATTGAAGCGGAAGCCGCCATGCTTGGGCAGCCAATCACCATGCTGGTTCCAGAAGTTGTCGGCTTTGAGCTCATTGGCAAACTAACCGAAGGCACCACCGCAACCGATCTCGTGTTGACTGTCGTGGAAATGCTTCGCGAAATAGGCGTGGTCGGAAAGTTTGTTGAGTTCTATGGTTCAGGCCTTTCCAACCTTTCTCTTGAAGATCAAGCCACCATTGCAAACATGGCACCGGAATATGGCGCAACATGCGGCTTCTTCCCGGTAGACATTGACTCTCTCAACTATCTTCAATCCACAGGCCGCGAAGCAGATCGTGTTGCGCTTGTAAAAGAATACGCAAAAGCACAGGGCATGTGGCGCGCTGATGACACACCGGACCCGATATTCTCTTCAACGCTTTCGCTGAAACTTGAAAATGTCGTTCCCTCCATCTCCGGACCCAAGCGCCCGCAAGATCGCGTCATACTTGCAAACGCTGACACTGAATTCGCCAGGGCGGCAAACGCTATCAAATCAGGCGACATCCTGAAAAGGGGTGAAGAAAAACGCTATGATGTTGCCAATGCAAACTACAAAATTGACGATGGCGACGTAGTAATTGCAGCGATTACCTCCTGCACAAACACCTCTAACCCGTCTGTCATGATCGGCGCGGGCCTCCTTGCCCGTAACGCACGCGCCAAAGGGCTTACTGTAAAACCGTGGGTAAAGACTTCGCTTGCCCCTGGTTCACAGATTGTTACCGACTACCTCAAAAAAGCCAATTTGCAGGATGATCTTGACGCAATGGGCTTCAACCTGGTGGGTTATGGTTGTACGACCTGTATTGGTAACTCCGGCCCGCTGGCCGAGCCGATTTCCGGGGCGATCAACAGCAATGATGTGCTGGCTTGTTCGGTTCTGTCCGGCAACCGTAACTTCGAAGGTCGCGTCAGCCCTGATTGCCGTGCCAACTATCTTGCATCTCCGCCGCTGGTCGTTGCCTATGCCATTGCCGGTTCGCTTCATGTGAACCTCAATACCGACCCGCTTGGCCAGGATCCAGATGGTAATGATGTTTATTTGAAGGACATCTGGCCTTCATCGACCGAGATTGCTGAACTAATCCGCTCTTCAATCAACGAGGATATGTTCCACACCCGCTACGGCAGTGCTTTCAAAGGCGATGCCGGATGGCAGAAAATTGAAGTATCGGGCGGAGAGACTTACGATTGGTCATCACAATCAACCTACGTCCAGTACCCGCCTTATTTTGACGGCATGACCATGGAACCGGAACCGATTGAAGACATCAAAAGCGCCCGCATTTTGGGACTGTTTAGTGACTCGATTACAACCGACCACATCTCACCGGCCGGATCGTTCAAATCAGATACCCCTGCTGGCGGATATCTCACCGACCGCCAGGTCCGTCCGGTTGATTTCAACTCTTACGGGTCACGGCGCGGGAACCATGAGATCATGATGCGCGGTACGTTTGCCAATATTCGTATCAAAAACCAAATGCTTCAGGATGTCGAAGGCGGTTTTTCAAAACACTATCCATCCGGCGACCAGATGCCAATGTATGATACGGCGATGCGTTATCGGGAAGAAGGTGTCCCGCTTGTTATTTTCGCAGGCAAGGAATATGGCACCGGCTCATCCCGCGACTGGGCAGCCAAAGGCACCCGTCTCCTGGGTGTGCGTGCAGTTGTAACCCAATCCTTCGAACGCATTCACAGATCAAACCTGATCGGCATGGGTGTATTGCCGCTGGTCTTCACCGGTGATGATAACTGGGAAAGCCTCGGCATGAAGGGTGACGAACAGGTTTCGATCTCGGGCCTTGCTGATCTCAAGCCGCGCCAGAAAGTGAAAGCCGAAATTACCTTCAGCGATGGATCAACCAAATCAATTGATCTTCTGGTCCGCGTTGATACGGAAGATGAACTGGATTATTATAAAGCCGGCGGCATTCTGCACTATGTATTGCGCAACCTGAACCGCGCTGTCTAATGCCAACGACCCTTAGGATTACCCCGTTGGGCGTAGAACAAAGCCTGCAATCCTCGACCGATGCTACGGCATCGCCCTGCGGTTGCAGTCATCCATTCGCGCGCAACGGATGAAAAACAGAATTGAATCCAACTAAGCGCATCACGCTCTAGCTAAATGCGTAAAATCCTGGCCATCAAATCGATTCCAATTAACTGCAGGACGCTCCTAAGGCAAAATCAGCTTTGGCTTTTTGTGCAGAACCCGCAATACGGTCCTGAGATCACGTCCGCGCTTGAGCACCAGACCATTTGCATTGATCACAGACCACTCACCCTGTTTACGGGCAAGTTTCGGTGTCTTTTCAATCGTATAGATCGGGACTTCACTGGCTCGCTTGAATACGGAGAACACAGCCCGTTCCTTAAGCATATCAATCGCATAATCACGCCACTCACCACTGCCCACGCGGCTGCTGTATAATTGCAGCAAAATATCAAGCTCCTGCCTGTGAAACGAAATCACCGGACTTGGCTTAAAAGCTTGCTTTGAAACGAGGGGAACGACGTTAGATGATATTGGTGAACGCATGGCAGAAATCATGGAAGGGAATGGAGAATTTTTCAAGTCTCAAATCGATTCTCCTTTAAACCCGCCCAAGAAACGATAAAGAAAGCAATTTCGAAAATCGAGACCCACCCATATATTGGGTCTCAAATCTTGCTCAATCACAAGTATGAAAACCTGCTTTGCCACAGAATCACCTTAATATAGTCTTGGCTCTGTCGTCTTTTGGTTGGACAATTCACCTGTTGCCTCAGACAGTCCGGTTCGAAGACCTGCCGGTTTTCAGCCCCCCAGCCCCCGGAAGTCAACGAACCGGACTCACTGATTTCAGGCAACGCATCAATCCTCAAAACTTGTCGACCGGCCAAGGCCGGTCTTTTTTTGCGTTTCGGATTTTAATCAAATCAACGCAGAAAGCGGTATTACCAGTCGGAAATAACTGCAGCACCAAGGATTGGGCCGGGATTTCCGTTTTTATCATGGGTTTGCAGAATAATCGCGCATGATTCGTAACCATCGCGTTTGATTTCCGTAACCGGGTAATTCATTTGAAATCCCTTGTTCTCCACCACCGCAATTGGCTGCATTTCATGAACCACGTTGGCGTAAACCAGTTTCTTGCCGCCGTTTTCGCCACGCTTGATTTCGACCTCGTGCTTCCGGTTAAAGAACACAAAGAAAAGAGTTGCCTGCTTACCAATGTGACCCGGACTGACACCAATATTGAGCTTGCCTTCGTTAACAGCCACCTCAATTGGGACGGTAAGGCCTTCACCGTTGTCCTGATAACTGTCCACCAGCGCCCGTATTTTGCCCTCATCTGATCCAATAACATGGGATCTGCCATTCACGACAGCTTGAGGGGTATACACCTGACCTTCACCAAAACCACGCCCGTAACTATATTGGCGCTTGGTAATTTCTTCGCTGGCAAATGAATCCTTCCATCCAAGATAGTCCCAATAATTGACATGCATACTAAGACCCAGAATGTCGTTTTTCTCTGCGAATGTGTCGATTATCCGGTCTGCAGGCGGGCACGAGTGGCACCCCTGACTGGTAAAAAGTTCTACCACAGCCTTTGGCTTTTGAAGCTTTATTGCTGCTGCCGGGCCAGAAGCAACCATCGCGCAAAAGCCTGCCAGCGCAAAACATGCAGCTTTTCTAATCTGTACTGATGCAGACATATCCTGTTCCAATTTCATACATGACAACAAATCGGTTCACACAGTCATATGCCAATTAGGTTATAAATTGCGACTCACAAAGCGGTGACAGAGGGTAACAGGCAGCCAGGCACGCAGATTTTTCCACCGATTTCGGCTGTTATTCATCCCAGGCTGCTGAAATCCGGCGCTGCAATTCCGCAACATCACACAGCACAAGGGCACCCCGTGTCCGCTCAAAATATCCTTGCTTGTGAAGCGAATTTAATTCCCGCGAAACAACTTCCCTCCTGGTGCCAATGCGTTCAGCCAGCTCTTTTTGTGTAGGTGGCGGGCTGATGCTGCGTTGCCCCTCTTTTCCCAATCGCGGTTTTGATAAACGTATCAGCTCTGCATAAAGCCGGTGTTTTGCCTGTAAGAACGATTGTTCTGCCAAACGCATGTTCAAGGTGCGAATGCGCCGGGTTAAAACCCTCATTACATTGAGATTGATCTCGGTTGATTGCGCAAGCAAATCCAAAAAGATCTTTTGAGGCACGATGCAGATACGGCTCTTATAGAGCGTCGTAATGTTGGCGCTGCGGGTTTCACCATCAATTGCGGCCAGTTCTCCAAAAAAGTCCCCGTCTCTCATTTCCGCAAGAATCACTTCTTTGCCTAGCGAAAACCGGTTGATGACCCGTACAAGTCCTGTCACCACAAATCTGACATCGGCGGTTTCTTCATCAACATCAATTACCAACTCATGCGCTTCATAATCCTTCCAAAGACAACTTTTTCCTAATCGTTCGCCTTCTTCTCTATCCAAAGAAGAAAACAAAGGCATATCTGACAAATTTTCCATATTATCCCTGACCACAAAAAGGGTTCCGCAGCTAACCCGTTTCAAATAGGCTCACATGCAGTTTCCCATACCCACTGGAAATGCATGATTCCCCAAAGTTGAACGGAACTCAAGTGCCAGAACTCTTTCAAGCCTTTACAATGCAAGAGATTTTGCTCTGCAGCGCCATTGTTTTCATTGCAGCCACTCTGCAAATGACCATTGGGATGGGCTTTGGGATGTTGGCTTCACCTTTAATCGCATTGATCAAGCCGGAGATCATACCTGGTTCCATCATGATCATGGGCCTTGTTGTGGCATTTTCCGGCGCATGGCGGGAACGCGGCGAAATTTCCCTGAATGAATTGAAGTTTGGAGTTGGAGGACGCGTAATCGGAAGTTCCATAGCTTTTATCGCCCTCCTGTTTATACCGAGCCTCAGTGCATTCCTCGTCCTTTTTGGCTTTATGATGCTAATCGCGGTTTTGATTTCAGCTGCTGGCTGGCGCATTTCATTTACGGGTCGCAATCTCCTTGGCCTTTCAGTGATTTCAGGTGTCATGGGTACAATAACGGCTGTCGGAGCTCCTCCGATGGCGATCATTTATCACACCAGACCGCCTCAGATCGCTCGTCCCACGCTCAACGCATTTTTTGGAGCTGGTGCAATTCTCGGTCTTATCAGCCTCGGTGCAAGTGGCTGGCTGTCATATAATGAGGTGCTTGCATCATTGCTGCTTCTTCCAGCAATGATCCTGGGAATAGGAATTTCCGGCCAATTCCGCACCATTCCCGCTGTCTGGCTTTCGCGTGGTCTGCTCGGGTTAAGTGCAATTGCTTCCATCCTGCTGATTCTTCGCGGAATTGCGGCAATCTATTAGAAATACAACCCTAGATTGTAAAATGAACGCACCACCGCAGGAAATTCTAGTTTACAGCTGTTTAGCTACAATTTGTTAACCAAAAAAATACAAATAATTGAAATTATGAAGGGAATGGCAGACAACCGCATCCCATCACGGGGCTCTGAATGAGAGAAAAAGATAAAAGTAAGGAGAGCTTCGCCAAGGTGGACCTCCCCGACAATATTTACAATTCGGTGGTTCGCTCCCTCTACGCAGACGCGAAAACCCTGCTTGTCGGCATTTTGTCCATGTCAATTGCCCCAATGGTGCTTTACTGGAAAAACGGCGAGAGCGCACATTTGGTTTTTTCAGCGCTGCTCTTGATTTTCGGAATTGCGCGCCTGCATCTTGTCCATGAATTTAATTCAAAGGTAAATTCTAACACCACCCGAAAAGAATACCGGGCCTGGGAAAATCGTTACATCGCCCTGAGTTCCCTCTACATTGCGTTGATAGGTGTTTGGGTCGTGCAATGCTTCTGGGGCTCCAATGACGCGTTTGAGCAGATTTTGTCCTTGTCACTGGTCTTGTGTTATCTCTGCGGCATCGTTGGCAGAAATTTCGGAAGCGACAAGCTCGTCGTCGTTCAGGTCCTGATCGGAAGTACGTTGATTTTGACGGGCTTGGCTGGCTATGGCGGTATCTACGGATTTGTGCTGGCGCTATTTCTCGTTCCCTTTTTCGTGGCCATACGCCTAATGTCCGGTCGTCTCCGTGAAATGCTGCATTCTGCAGAAATCATGGGTGAAGCCAACCAGATCATTGCAGAACGTTTTGATACCGCTCTTGAAAACATTACCCATGGCATCGCCATGTTCTCTCAGGAAGGCGAAATCATAGTTGCCAATGAGAGGTTTAAGGAGCTGGTGAATATGGATGGTTGCTCTATCGTCGGCCAACAAATCTCTGTGTTGGATACAGCCTCAATTTTGATTGAAAATGGTGAGCCTTTATTCTTCCGCCTGAAACGGCACCTGGTTTCAAGGCGCTGCACAAAATTCTCATATCAGCTGGATGATAATCGCATTATCGAAGCAGACTACAATGCCATGCTTCATGGCGGTGTTATTGTTCTGTCTGACATATCCGAGCGCGTGGCATCGGAAAAGGCAATTCGCCATCTAGCCAATTTTGATGTGCTGACACAACTCCCCAATCGGCGATACTTTGTGGCTGAAATTGAACGAAGGCTTCAAAAGCAACGGGTACTCAAACCGTGTTCCATGTATTTTCTTGATCTCGATAAATTCAAGGAGGTAAACGATACATTGGGCCACGCAGTAGGCGACAAACTACTAACTACAATAGCAGATCGATTTTCGTCAAGTTTGAAGAAAACCGACCTTATGTGCCGGTTTGGCGGAGATGAGTTTGTCATTGTTGTGCCCGATGTGGTCGATAAGGAGCAATGCTCAGCAATTGCGAAAAAGCTTATTGATCAGCTGAATAACCCGGTAACTGTTGATCATCATTCAATTTCTATTGGTGTCAGCGTCGGAATTGCCATCGCACCCCGGGATGGTAAAACCGCAGAGGATCTCCTGCAAAACACTGATGCAGCTCTATATGAGTCAAAATCGAAGGGTAGAGGGACTTATACGTTTTATTCGAGCGCTCTTGGTGATGAGCTACGCCTGAGACGCGAACTTGAAATTGACTTGAAGAAAGCGATTGAAGAGGAAACACTTTCCCTTCATTTCCAACCCCTTGTTAACCTCAAGCACGGGCGCATTACAACCTGTGAAGCACTTGCCCGCTGGAACCATCCGGTCCACGGAGCCATTTCTCCAGAACGATTTGTCAGAATTGCAGAGGAATCAGGCTTTATCGGCGAGCTTGGTTATTATGTTCTGCGGCGATCAATGCTGGAATGCCTCAAATGGCCTGCCCATGTAAGAGTTGCAGTAAACGTATCAGCAATCCAATTTCATCGTTCAGATGTGTTTGGCACAATTTCAGCTCTTCTTGATGAGACCGGCCTTGCCGCTGACCGGCTGGAGGTTGAAATTACCGAATCAGTCATGATCTCTAGCTTTGATGAAACGATCATCGTCCTCCGTCAGCTTGAAAAACTTGGCGTTCGCATAAGTCTTGATGACTTTGGAACGGGATTCTCAAGCCTTAGCTATCTTCACCAGCTGCCATTGAACAAGGTAAAGATTGATCGCTCATTCATCAAAAACGGTGTTAACGACCAGCGTTCATTCACGCTGCTGAAAGGTGTTGTTGATCTGACCAAAGCACTTGGCCTCAAGACCGTCTTGGAGGGCATTGAAACTGACGCCCAGTTAAACAGTATTGCCAACACGATGGAAGTCGACGAGGTTCAAGGGTTCTTGTTCTCCAGACCCTTGCCAGCAAAAGACATCTTCCGTCTGTTGTCTTACTTTTCCGTTGAAAAGCCGCCGGTTAAAGCACGTCGGGCAGCTTCCGCATATCAATAGAGCCTTATTAAAAGACGAACCGCCATTATTTAGCGGAAGCAAAAGCGATAGCCTTGTCTACAAAGCGAAAAGCGTCGGGACTTGCCCAATGGGCCGGACCATTCAATACCCCAATGGCACAGGTGTTTTCATCAACCAATAATGTTGTAGGCATTCCCAGTGCAACTGCTTTTCGCTTTAGAAATTGAAAAGCCTCCATCGTGCCATCATGCAAAAATGGCAGATCATTCAATCCTTCATCCTCGTAGAATTTCTTTGGCTTGGCAGGATCGCCAAGATCAATTGACACCGGCAGAACCTGAAATGCATCCCCCCCTTTTGCTTGCTGCAATTCTTCAAACCACGGCATTTCCTCCCTGCAGGGCGGACACCAGGTTGCCCAGAGATTGAAAAGAATCAGCTTTCCCTTCCAGTCAGCAAGGGTTTTCGACTTACCCGCCTCGTCAAAAAACGATATATTGGAAAGATCAAGTGGCTCGCTAACCGGGCGAAACCCGGCAACTTGACCGGTAGCGTGGCTATCTAGACGATTACCCATCTCCACTGCAAGCGCACAGTTTTGGATCTCCTCGCCGCCCCTTTTAGCAATTTGCGGTGCGCTTGTGTTGCCATACCCGCCAAACATGACGTATACGCCCAAACCAATGGCAATTAGCCCGCCAATAATCAGTACAATCAGTTTTGTATTCATTTTCGTTTCCACTCACTAGCCTAACACACCAAGGAAAAATCATGACCAATAAGAGTTCTGGCAATCAGATGTGGGGTGGACGGTTTGCGTCCGGACCCGATGCCATCATGGAAGAAATCAACGCTTCGATTGACTTCGACCAAAAACTCTATGCCCAGGATATTGCAGGCTCACAGGCACATGCAACCATGCTGGCCGAACAAGGCATAATTTCCAGCGAAGACGCAAAGCAAATCTGTGCTGGTTTGGACACGATTATGTCAGAAATCAAAAACGGCAGCTTTGCTTTTTCTCGGGAACTCGAAGACATTCACATGAATATTGAAGCCCGGCTGCGCGAATTGATTGGCGATGCAGCCGGTCGCCTGCACACTGCCCGTTCCAGGAACGATCAGGTAGCCGTTGATTTTCGCATGTGGGTCCGCGACACCATGCAGGCAATTTCCAGCGGACTTGATGAAATAATGCGGGCACTTGTAAATTGCGGAGCAGATCATGCAGGCACCGTCATGCCGGGCTTCACACACTTGCAATCTGCCCAGCCGGTAACTTTTGGACATCACTGTCTTGCCTATGTCGAAATGTTTGCGCGGGATAAATCACGGGTTGAAGATGCGATTGCCCGGATTAATGAATGCCCGCTTGGTGCTGCCGCATTGGCAGGAACCGGCTTTGATATTGACCGGGAAGCAACTGCAAAAGCGCTGGGTTTTGCTGGCCCAACCCGAAACTCAATTGATTCTGTGTCTGATCGCGATTTTGCGCTCGATCTTCTAACCTGCGCTTCAATCTGTGCAGGGCACCTTTCAAGGCTTGCTGAAGAAATCGTTATCTGGTCAACGCCCCAATTTGGATTTGTTACCTTGTCAGATCGCTTTTCGACCGGTTCATCCATCATGCCACAAAAGAAAAACCCCGACGCGGCTGAACTCGTACGTGCGAAAACCGGACGCATCAACGGTTCACTTGTCACACTGCTGACGGTTCTGAAGGGCCTGCCGCTAGCCTATTCAAAAGATATGCAAGAAGACAAAGAAGCCGTGTTTGACGCTGCATCGGCTCTGGAAATATCACTTGCAGCCATGACCGGCATGATTTCTGATCTCGCGGTCAATAAAGATGCCATGCGCAATGCTGCAGGATCCGGCTATTCAACAGCTACCGATCTTGCTGACTGGCTGGTCCGGGAGGCTGGCCTGCCATTTCGTGATGCCCATCACGTAACCGGCAAAGCTGTTGCATTGGCGGACGAACAAGGCAAAGAATTGCATCAGCTCGAACTCTCCTCGCTCCAGGAAATCCATGCCGCCATCAACGAAAGCGTATTTGATGTCCTTTCTGTTGAGAGTTCCGTCGCCAGCCGAAAGAGCTTTGGCGGAACTTCGCCTGAAAATGTTCGCAATCAGGTCAAATACTGGAATAGCCGCCTCAAGAGCATTTGACATTCTCGGCGGACTGTCGAATATGGGCGCAAGGTCCCGTAGGATATAGAAAAATGGCACAGAGCCTGAGTAAATTTCTGTTAAATGCAGCTCTGGTGCTTGCATTGGCTCTGGCTGTTTCTTCTTGTGGGCGCCGCGGGGCTCTCGAAGCTCCGCCATCAGCAAACGTTGTGTCAGTCGATGAGAATGACGAAGAATTGCCGGAAGAAGAAAAGGTGGACGAACCTTTTTTTCTGGATAAGCTTCTTTAACCCGAACTCTCAGCACAACCATGAACCATTTTCACTATATCGATGGCATTTTACATGCCGAAAATGTTCCCATCCCGGAAATAGCAGAAGCTGTGGGTACGCCGTTTTATTGCTATTCAACCGCGACACTTGAGCGTCATTATCAGGTGTTTGCAGATGCATTCAGCGATATTGATGCAACCGTTTGCTATGCAATGAAAGCAAACTCGAACCAGGCGGTCTTAAAAACCCTTGCCAATCTGGGCAGCGGTGCGGATGTCGTCTCAGGTGGCGAACTAAAGCGTGCGCTTTTAACTGGAATTCCACCCGAAAAAATCATGTTTTCCGGCGTCGGCAAGACCATTGAAGAAATTGATGCGGGACTTTCGGCCGGTGTATTTTGTTTCAATGTGGAATCGATAGCTGAACTTCGTCAACTCTCCGCATGCGCCTCTCGTATGGAGAAAGATGCTTCGGTTTCGCTGCGTATCAACCCAGATGTCGATGCGAAGACCCACAAGAAAATCTCCACCGGCAAGTCCGGCGACAAGTTTGGCATTCCATGGATTGATGCAGAAGAAGCCTATGCACTTGCAGCATCTCTCCCGGGAATTCGGGTATGCGGCATTGATATGCATATCGGCAGCCAGATTGAGGACCTTGGACCATTTGATGAAGCGTTTTCGCGGCTTGGCGAATTGATTGGACGCTTGCGGGAAAGAGGCCACGCGATTGAACACGTTGATCTGGGCGGCGGCCTCGGTATCCCCTATCGCAACGACAATAATCCACCACCGGAACCAAATGCATACGCTGAAGTCGTTAAGCGTCACGTCCGCGAGCTTGACTGCAAAGTCATGTTTGAACCCGGGCGGATGATTGCAGGTAATTCCGGCATCCTGGTCGGTTCGATCCTCTATGTAAAAGAAACAAGAGATAAAACATTTCTCATTGGCGATGCGGCAATGAATGATCTTATTCGGCCAACGCTTTATGAGGCTTGGCACGAAATCAGTCCTGTCAAAGAAGCAACACTTGCCAAAGAACCGGTAAGGGGTGATTTGGTTGGCCCGGTGTGTGAAACCGGAGACTATCTGGTTCTTGATCGCAACATGCCGGCCCTGGAAGCAGGAGATTTGTTTTCTGTCGGCTCTGCGGGCGCATATGGTGCTGTCCAATCAGGAACTTACAACACCCGGGCTCTGATACCGGAGGTGCTCGTCAGGGGTGACCAGTATCACGTTGTCAGACCGCGTATGGATGTGGATGCACTAATTGCGATGGATTCGCTTCCCGACTGGTTTTGAAACTCTGCCGTCGTTAACCGGTACAGATGACGGATTAGTAATCACAACTGCGTTTGTAATTGGCTTTAGCCTCGAAATAGGCGTGTTCTGTGCTATCTTTGCAAGCAAACAAGTTTGGAGTTGATTCTGAAAGCCAGACAACCGCCGATGAACAGACATGCGCTGCTCCGTTCCGGAGCCTGGCTTTCGGTTGTCTGGGAACGCCTATGGCCGTTGCTGGTACGGCCGTTCTCGCTTGTATGCTTGTTCCTTGCTTTCACCTGGTTGGGCGGTTGGCATGGCCTGCAACAACTGGACAGCACCGTTATTCTTTGGCTTGTCAGGCTTTCCTTCACGGCGGTATTTATTGCAACACTTCTCCCATTACGTAATTTTATCTGGCCAGAAAACCCCCGGATAACCCGCAGGATCGAAATTGCATCGCGTCTGGAAAATCGACCGATTACAGCACAAAGCGATGAGATTGCGATGGGCAGTGATGACGCTTTTGCCAAGGTGCTCTGGCAATCACACCGCGACCGTATGGCAGGAGAACTTGATCACCTGACCTCTGGAACACCTTCGCCGGACGCAAACCGCCTCGATCCATTTGCAATGCGCGCGTTTCTTCCAATCATCGTTTTTGCGGCCTTTTGTTTTTCATTTTCCGCAGGCGGCGGCAGAATAGCTGACTTTTACCAGTTGCGGGAAGACACTCAGCAAATGGTTAGCCGGATAGATGCCTGGGTCAACCCACCCGCCTATACGCGCAAGCCACCGATTTATCTGACCCTGGACAGAGAAGTTAAAACTCCCAAAAGCATCAGCGCGCCTCAGGGCAGCGAATTCTTCCTGCGGTTTGTTGGTGATGGGGAAATCGACCTTGTAGCAATGGGTGCGGAAACCGAAACTCCTATCGCCCCGGAAACTCCGGAACAGGGGAATCCGGATCGGGAATATAAATTCCCTCTGGAGGAAGACACCGTTGTTTTGTTGAAGCGAGGCGACAACATTCTTTCACAATGGGGCATCTCCCTCGTTACCGATCAGCCTCCGGAAATTGAGTTTGCTGAAAATCCGGGCAGCGCTCTCTCCGGCTCCCTTCAACTCACTTATTCACTCAAAGACGATTATGGCGTTATCGGCGCACGGGCCATAATCAAGCCGGTTGAAGAGCAAGCGCCTGATGCGCGACCATTGATTAAAGCGCCAGAGGTACCGCTCCCGCTCCCCCGTCTTCGTGCCAAAAAGGGTATATCCAAACTCAACAAGGATTTGACCAAACATCCGTGGGCTGGAACGCGCGTCAAAATCACCCTTGAAGCGAAAGATGATCGAAACCAGATCGGGAAAACCGAGACCCGTGAACTCACATTGCCCGGTAGACGGTTTTCCAACCCGCTCGCGCTGGCCTTGATTGAGCAACGGCGCATACTTGCGATGGATGCAAACAAGCGTGACTATGTAGCAAACCTGCTTGATGCGGTTTCTACCGCCCCGCCCGAATTCATTGATAATACGGCTGCGATGATCGGCATGCGCGTTGCCTATCGGCGGATGATTGATGCGCGGGATGACGATCAATTGCGATCAACGCTTGATCTGTTGTGGGAAATAGCATTGGGAATAGAGTTTGGCGATTTAAGCGAAGCAGAGCGCCGCTTGCGGGAAGCACAGGAGAAACTTAGCGAAGCTCTGGAACGAGGGGCATCTGATGCGGAGATTGACAAGCTCGTAAAAGAAATACGCCAGGCAATGAATGAAATGATGCAAGCACTTGCCGAACAAGCGCGGAAAAACCCGCAAACGCAAAATCCTTTTGATCAGAACCATGCTCAAACATTAAGTCAAAAGGACCTGGAGCGAATGTTGGATCGCATTGAAGATCTGGCAAAGTCGGGTTCTGAAGATGCAGCCCGTCAGTTGCTCAGTGAATTGCAGCGCATGATGGACAATTTGCGGGCGGGCCGTCACGAACAACAAAGGCAGGCGGAAGGCAATCAGCTTAACAAAAGTTTAGATGAGTTGAGCGAGCTGATGCGACGCCAGCAAGAGTTGATGAATGAAACTTTTCGCATGCAGCGTCAGCAAGAACAGGGCCTGCGCCCGAACTCAGGCGAGCAGCAAGACCGGCGCCAACAGCAAGGCCAGCAGGAAGGACAACAACAAGAGGGCCAGCAACGAAGAGGACAACAGGAAGGACAACAGCAGGGAAATCAAAACGGTGAACAGGCTCAGAACGGCCAGAACGGCCGGATGTCCCAAGAGGAGTTCGAGCAAGCCCTTAGAAGCCTTAAACAGCAGCAAGAAGCATTGGAAAAGCGGCTGGGAGAATTGGGGCAACAGCTAGAAGAGCTTGGTCTCGGCAAGTCGGACGAGCTTGGGAATGCGCAACGTGAAATGGGCGAAGCCGGAGAGAAACTTGGTCAAGGAGAAACCGGCGGTGCAGCAAATGATCAGGGCCAGGCGCTGGAAGCCCTGCGCCAGGGCGCACAGGAAATGATGCAGCAAATGGCTGGCGACCGACAACAAGGCGGAACACGGCAATCGCAACGCGGTGGCCAGGGTCAGTCCGGACAACGCCGCGGATCGGATCCATTGGGCCGTCAGACACACGGCGATGGTCTTGATGCAAACTCTGACGTTAAAATTCCAGGAGAGATCGACGCTCAACGGGCGAGAGAAATCCTCGAAGCAATCCGGAAACGATTGGCGATCCCGGACAATCCACTCATCGAACGCGACTATCTCGAACGCCTGCTTCAGAGCGAATAAGTTTGCGGATTAGAGCGTGATGCGCTTAGTTGGATTCAATTCTGTTTTTCATCCGTTGCGCGCGTATGGATGACTGCAACCGCAGGGCGATGCCGTAGCATCGGTCGAGGATTGCAGGCTTTGTTCTACGCCCAACGGGGTAAAATCCTTTAGGGACGGGAGATTTTACGCCAGTTATCTTCGCCAAAAGCCGCGCCCGTATCGACGGATATGTCCTGCGTTTTTCGCTTGATCCTGACGCAAAATCTCCTCGACACAATGAATTCACCTAAACGCATCACGCTCTAGAGCGGTTCACAAATTAATTGAATCGAATTGGGATTCCCTTTTGTTTTGAATTGTGATTCAAGATGTATGCTGGAGCAAGGAGGCCAGTATGCATGGTTAAACCTTATTCAAACGATCTCAGACAACCGCAGGGCGATGCCGAAGCGGTATGGCGTTGCCAAGTCCTCGGTGATCAAATGGCATCAACGCTATCGGGCGACAGGCAGCGTTACACCGGGCAAGATGGGTGGACACCGTAAGCGCAAACTTGACCCCCATCATGATTTCATCATGGAAGCGATCGAGCACACATCCCATCTGACGCTACATGGCTTGAAGGATTTGTTGGGTAAACGAGGTGTCTTTGTCTCGCATAATGCGGTGTGGCATTTCCTTAAACGCGAAGGCCTCAGCTTCAAAAAAAACACTGTTCGCCATTGAACAAGGACGCGCTGATGTGGCGCGCAGACGCAAGCGCTGGAAGGGTTTTATGGGACAGCTTGACCCGCGCAGGCTGGTCTTCATTGATGAAACCTGGATCAAAACCAACATGGCCCCAATCCGCGGTTGGGGCAGGAAAGGGAAGCGGTTAAGAGGCTTTTCTCCCCATGGCCGCTGGAGTACCATGACGTTTGTCGCTGCCTTGCGCTATGATGGCCTGAGCGCGCCTTGCGTCTTCGATGGTCCTATCAACGCCTTATGCTTTCGTGCCTATGTGGAACAGGTTCTCGCACCGACCATTAAACCCGGAGATATCGTCATCCTGGACAATCTGGGAAGTCATAAGGCAAAGGTCATCCGCCAGATCATCAGGGCTGCCGGGGCAAGATTATGGTTCCTGCCTCCATACTCCCCAGACCTCAACCCAATCGAGCAGACTTTTTCCAAAATAAAGCACTGGATGCCATGGCCCAGAAACGAACTATCGAGGAAGCTTGGAAGTACGTTGGCCATCTCGTTGGAACAATCACTCCAAAGGAATGTGCAAACTACATCAAAAACGCCGGATACGGTTCAATCTAAATGTGAAAGAGTCTAGCTGTCCAGAATCTAAAGTTCGTCTCATTTATAAGCGCATCCCAAACGAACTTTAGATTCAAAGGGACACTAGCAAATATTAGCTTCTAGTGTGGTTTTGGATCAAAGTTCGCTTTGAGAACCTGCTGCCAATAATGAAGCGAACTTATGATCCACCACACTAGCTGTCCGGAGCCCTATGAAGTTATACTCCTTGCACCCGAAAAGTGGGCACCGGTTTTCGGATAAGTGCAAGGATCAAAAGAAGAATCCTATACTCAAAATTCGGGTTTCCGGGTGTTTTGAGTATAGAGCAAATTTTGTTTAATCGTAACCAATCGTCGCTTCTTTGAAGCGGTGAACGCGCAAATCCCGATCACTTACACGATTTATCGGATACTACCCTACAGACCTTTTACTTCTGCAAGGATTGCATCACCCATCTGCACGGTTGTGACCTTCTCGCACCCTTCAGACCAGATATCACCAGTCCGCTTTCCCTGATCAAGAACATTGGCAATCGCTTTTTCAACCCTATCTGCTTCATTGATCATGTTGAATGAATAGCGAAGCATCATCGCAAAAGAAGCAATCATTGCGATCGGGTTGGCAATACCCTGGCCGGCAATATCCGGCGCGGATCCGTGAACCGGCTCATACATTGCTTTTCGTTTTCCGCAAACCGCATCCGCTTCACCAAGGGACGCAGACGGCAACATGCCCAAAGAGCCCGTCAGCATTGCAGCCACATCGGACAGCATGTCACCAAACAAATTGTCGGTAACAATCACATCAAACTGTTTTGGCCAGCGAACAAGCTGCATACCACCAGCGTCAGCAAGCATATGCGAGAGTTCAACGTCGGCGAATTTTTCCTTGTGGGTTTCAGTTACCACTTCATTCCACAACACTCCGGACTTCATCACGTTCCGCTTTTCCATGGAGCAAACTTTATTTGAACGCGTGCGTGCAAGTTCAAAAGCAACACTGGAAATCCGCTTGATCTCAAATGTGTCGTAAACTTGAGTATCGACCGCCCGTTTCTGGCCATTACCAAGGTCTGTGATTTCCTTTGGCTCGCCAAAATAAACACCGCCGGTCAATTCGCGAACAATCAGAATATCGAGGCCTTCAACTACCTCCTTGCGAAGAGAGGAAGAATCCGCAAGTGCCGGATAACAAATCGCCGGGCGAAGGTTCGCATAAAGCTCCATGTCCTTGCGCAAGCGCAGAAGTCCCGCTTCCGGACGATGCTCGTAGGAAACGTCATCCCATTTTGGTCCACCAACCGCGCCGAACAAAACCGCGTCTGACGCCAGAGCCTTTTCCATGTCACCATCAGAAATTGCAACGCCGTGTGCATCATAGGCTGCACCACCAACAAGACCTTCTTCCACGACAAATCCGCATCCGAGATTTTCATTCATCCAGTCGATCAGTTTAACCACCTCAACGGCTGCTTCCGGGCCAATACCATCACCAGGCAAAAGGAATATGTTACGTGTTGTCATGTTTATGTCTTTCGAGAATGCAGGATTGTTATGGGATAACGCTTACGCCCAGGGACGTGCCTGGGAATTGTTCGCTTCAAACTCGGAAATTAGGTCTGCCTTTGCAAGCGTCTCACCAATATCATCAATACCGTTCAGGAGACGGTGTTTGCGGTCAGCATCCACTTCAAATTCGATCACACCGCCATCCGGGCCGGAAATTGTCTGCGCTTCCAAATCAACGGACAGGGTAGAATTGGAGCCTCTGCTCGCATCATCCATCAGCTTATCGAGTTCCTCTTCACTCACCTTGATCGGGAGCACACCGTTCTTGAAGCAGTTATTATAAAAGATGTCAGCAAAACTGGTCGAAATCACGCACCGAATTCCATAATCAAGTAGCGCCCAGGGGGCATGCTCCCGCGAGGACCCGCAACCGAAGTTGTTGCCTGCAACAAGGATTTGCGCCTTCGCATAAGCAGGCTTGTTAAGCACGAATTCCGGATTGGTTGAACCATCCTCATTGAAACGCATCTCGGCAAAAAGGCCTTCGCCAAGCCCTGTCCGCTTGATGGTTTTCAAATAGTCTTTTGGAATGATCATGTCCGTATCAATATTGATGATAGGCATGGGTGCGGCCACAGCCGTCAGCTTGTCAAATTTTTCCATGGTACGTTCCCGGGTGATGTCCAGCAGGGAATACCGATAAAACGATGTCATGACAAGAGCGCGTTCGATGGATCATACCAACGGCCATTAGGATTGACCCTTTTGATGTTCCAAAATTGTTTACCGGCAAGGCAGGCCTCGAAGCGCAATGCCAAAGCATTGGTCAAGAGGCATAACACGGCCCGGTGGGCAATTTTGGAGCACCGCAGGCCAGGTTTCTTTTGGTTTTGGCCGTGTTGCAATTAGCTCATGGTACGCCGCACCCCTTCGCCAATCGCGCCTAACCAAAGCCAAAATAATTCCTGGTCAAAAGAATCAATCCTAATGGCCGTTGGTATCAGCTGCAATCTGTATGCTGCGGGTTTACGCAAACGCTCCAGGGTCAGGGCCTGTTAGGGTGTTTTTAGACACCGGATTGTTGTTTAAGTAACTCGGCAAGTTTGATGCGCTGGATTTTGCCGGATGGTCCTTTGGGTAGCTCCGGCAAAATGTATATCCGGTCTGGAGACTTGAAGGCACCAATTTTCCGATGGCACAAATCAAGCAGTTCCTGTGCAGACACTTTTGCAGGGTCGCTGACTTTCACACCTGCCTCCACCCGCTGGCCATAGTCCTTGCATTCAACAGCGAATGCTGCCGCTTCGACAACGTCTGGATGACCATAAAGCGCTTCATCCACTTCGCGTGGAGCAATGTTTTCGCCGCCCTTGATGATAAGTTCCTTGAGCCTTCCCGTCACAAAAACATAATTATCTTCGTCCATGCGTCCAAGATCACCGGTCCTCAACCAGCCCTCAGGCGTGATTGCTTCCCGGGTTGCTTCCTCATTCCTAAGATAACATCGTAAAACATTCTGGCCGCGAACGAGTATTTCACCCTCATCACCAGTTGCGACCGGGTGTTGCTGTTCATCTGCGATCATCACCTCATTGCCATAAGCAATTCCCGGTGATCCGATTTTTCTGATCCCAGGTGGCATCGGATTGGAAAGGATTTGAGCCGCCGTTTCAGTTAGCCCCATGGTTTCAATTACAGGAATTGAAAACCGCTTCTCAAATTGGGCATGCACATCAGGAGAGAGTGGTGCCGATGCAGAACGGCCAAAGCGAAGACGATTACAACCGGTTGCATCACCGCCAGGATTGTCTGCATTGTGAAGCAGATAGGAAATCTGGGTAGGAACCACAGAAAACCAGCTGCATTCATGCTTGCGGATCAGGTCCCAAAACGTCGAAACCGAAAACTTGCGCGGCAAGACCAGGGCACTGCCCGACACCAGTGATCCCATCAAAGATACGCAAAAGGCATTGATGTGATACAGGGGTAGAACGCAAAGGCCACAATCACCCGTTTTCAGTTGATGCGCTGTTGCTGTATTTCCACCACCTGCCAACAAGCTCGCCTGGGTCAGGATAACGCCCTTGGGGCGTCCGGTAGTTCCGGATGTGTACATCAAAAGACCGTCAACATCACCAGATACCGGCTCCGGCAGGAATGCCTTGTCTATCGAAGAAACAACTTCGCCAAGTTCTATGATGAGCGGTTTTGTCTCAAGTGCGGCGGCAAGTTTTTCTATCGCCAGTTTGGATTGTTGATCAACAAGCACAAGCTTCGATTGAGAATGCTTGAGCACATAGGAGATTGTATTTTCACCTGCCACGAGATTGACTGCCGTTGCAAGAAATCCGCCATACAAAGCGCCAAGAACGGATAGTGCCGCGTCGCAAGAGTTTGAAAATGCGTAGGCAACCGCATCACCTGGCCGCATGCCATGTTTAACCAGGCCTGCAGCAATGCGACGAATCCGATCCTGCGCATCGTAATAGGTAACCGCATTGCCGGTTTCCGGGTCAATCAGAAACGCCGCCTCCGGCGTTCTTGAGGCGCGATCATCTATGTGATTACGTATTGACCAGTTTTGGTTGGCGTGAAGCGCCGCAACACTCATTTACCGGCCCTTTGCCAGTACTCGCCAAAGATATCATCCAAAGCCGGTTCATTGGCAGGAATTGTTCGAACAATCTTGGTGATGTTCATCAGATGCCTGTGATTGAAATTATCATCAATCGAATTACCGCCCCAACTTCCACACCCCATGGAAAGGGAAAACGGCATGCCGTTATCAAATGAGCCACCGGTGGCAAAGCAATGCGCCTGGTTGACAATCACACGACAGGTTGGAATTTCTTCACCCAAGGTAACGGCGCGAGCATCCTCTGCGGAGTGTATACCAACTGAGTGTCCCGCTCCTTGATGCGACAGTACCTTCGCCGCGGTTTGCTTGGCCTGCTCGAAGTCATTCGCATAATATACAGTCGCTACCAAAGACAGCTTTTCACCGGACTCCGGATAATCGGGACCAATACCTCCCCCTTCAATAACCAGAAACTTGGCGGTTTCTGCATCTTCAACCTTAATCCCCGCCACATTGATGACCTGATCAATATTTCGTGCGATAATATCGCGACCTAGCCCGCCATTGTGAAACAAGGCTTCTTTTAGCTTGGAAGCATTTGAAGCGTCCAACAGGCGGCCACCAGCCTTGTGCAGCTCTGCCATGAACGCTTCGCGGATTTCGTCAACCACAATGATCACGTTTTCTGAAGAGCACGACGTTGCATTATCAAACGTCTTGGAGGCAGTTACTTTTTGAGCAGCATCGGCGATATCCGCCGTCTCATCAATGATGACGGTTACATTGCCAACTCCAACACCAATTGCCGGAGTTCCAGATGAATAGGCCCGGTGTACGTTGTTTTGGCTGCCGGTTACCACCAGAATATCCACGGTTTCCATAAGGCGTTGTGCCTTTGGTTTGGAAACCGGTGCGGGGACCATTTGCACCAGATCATGGTTAAGGCCTATTTTGTCGAATTCAGCATGCATGTAGCCGAGCAATTTTTCACACACCGCAACACCTTTTGGCGACGGTGACAATATGATTGCGTTACCGCACTTCAGCGCGTTCACCACATTGTTTGTCGGTGTTGCCACCGGATTGGTTGAAGGAACGACGGCGCCAACAACGCCAACAGGCCGGGCAATCTCGGTAATTCCAGTCGCCGGGTCGTCGCTGATAATCCCATGTGTTTTCGAATTTTTGATGTCACGCAAAACTCCCAGCGTCTTGCGGTGATTTTTGGTAATCTTGTCGTTGACATTTCCAAGGCCGGTTGTTTGCACTGCCATGGTGGCCAGTTCAACATTCCGCTCAGGCTCCATCAACGCCCAAGCTGCTGCAAGCGCTGCCCGGTCGTATCGATCCTGTGTCGCACCTGCTTCAAATTCTCTTTGAGCCACACGGGCTCTGGCGACCAGTTGATCTACAACCAGTGCTTCACCAATTTCAGAGACGGGGGCAACAGACATGTATTTGCTTTCACTAAGTTTGAAAGACAGGCGGTTTGCCGCCTGCCTTATTATTAGGGCCTGGACTCAATTGGGAATTGGCCTGCACAGCTGACCAATTTTTCAGAATTTAGGCGAAATCGACCGACATGACTTTCCGTCAATGAGGAGATTTCAACGATAATCCGGGTAAATTGGGCGCTGCCCGAACGGGTTGGGCCAAAAAGGCCTATTTCAGTATTAAAAAGCCTCGCCGATGCTTTGGCATCGCCTGTGTTTTTCGCCTCGAAATAAACCATTTTGTCTCCAATGCAGCCACATTTCCCAATTGGGTTCAGACCCTAGATCAAAGTCCTTTGAGAAGCTCGGCAAGGAACTTCTGGCGCTCGGCCCACATTGCCTGCACTTCTGCACGAGACATGACTTTAACCGGAGAACCCCCCGCCTTCATACGCTTTGCAACGCGCTTGTGGCCGAACATTTCCGGAACCTTCGCAGCAAGCTTGTCGATCACTTCCTGTGGTGTACCTTTTTTGACCATCAGGCCACGGAAATTGACCGATGAGTTGTCAACATCATATCCAGCTTCCATCAATGTTGGTACGTCAGACAAAAATTCAGCGTTACGCTCGATGTCAGCAACAGCAAGAATTTTTATATTCCCTGCTTCACGGGCACGGAAAGCATCTGACAGGTTGTTGATACCACCAACAACGTCACCGGCGATAACCGCTTTCATCGCAGCCGCACCCCCACCCTTGGTCGGGATGTAGGCAAATTTTGCTTCTGTTGCTTTTTCAATCTGAAGCGCTGCAATGTGGTGGCCTACAAAAAGTCCGGCACCGGAAAGAGTTACTTTTCCCGGATTGGCTTTGGCAAAATCCACCATTTCCTGAATTGTGTTGAACTGGCTGTCTTTGCCAACGATAACAACGGCAGGGTCTGCACCCCAGTTAGCGATTGGCTCAAAGCTGTCAGTTGAGTAGTTTACGCCACCCTTGATTGACTGGGCAATGAAGTGTGGAACATTGTAAGCAGACATTGTGTAGCCATCAGCTTCCGCTTCATTGGCAAACCAGTTCCAGCCAACACGGCCACCGGCACCAGGCTTGTTGACGATATAGATCGGTTGTCCGAGCATATCCTCATTACCTGCGACCATGGTCACGATACGTGCCTGAAAGTCTGTGGCGCCACCGGCACCATAAGAAACAGCAACACCAACCGGACGATCAGGATAATCGCCGGCAATTGCCGTAGTTGCAGTCATTGCCACGCCGGCAAGTCCTACCATCAGTGATTTCATCAGTTTATTCATGATTTTCCTCCCTTGAAAAACTGTTGTCATTGAAGTTCGTTAAAACCAGATTCCTCTGGGCGTTTGTACTTTGAGAAGCAAGGCAAACAATCCATACATTACTGTCATAAAAATGACGGTAACACGCAACCGCTTGCCCCAGGAATTCGCGTCACCCGGCGGTGCTGGATCATACAAGGTGTAAATTGTCATGAACGCGATGGTTGATGCCAGATAGAAGCCAAGCATCTTTGCTGCAAAAAATACATAAATCAGCATCACCAACAGACCTGGCAGTATGTTTTTGAAGCTTGACAAATCAAGCCCCTCACCAACCCTGGAAAGCCCGGTGATCGCACGGATGAAGTTCCAGACAGCAAGCCCTGCAAAAAAGATCGCAATTAGCCGCGGAAACAAAAACGCATCTGCTGGCTCTTGGGTAAAACTGATCCAGGTTACAAGCGCAGCTATCGCCAAAATGATGCCGGAAGAAACAACGTGTTGTGAGCGGGAAGCAGTCATGAGGAGGCCTCCGCCGTTCTTGCCTGTTTTCCGTGGATCATGTTGGACCAGAAACTGTATCCAACGGAAGCAAACACCAGAAAAATCAGGAGGATGTTCAGAGCGCCGGTTGCAAAGTAAACCAGCGGACCGTCTTGCGCCTGGGAAATTAGAGAGCCGGTAGTGAAATTTGATTCAGCAATCGGGCCGAGGATCAATCCAAGCACGAGAGGCGCTGCCGAGAAACCGAACTTCTCCAGGAAGAACATGCCCACACCTAGAGACAGCATGATATAAACATCGCCCATCGACTGTTGCACCGAGTATGAGCCAAACAGTGCCAGTGTCATCACAGCAGCTGCCATAATCGGTACGGGTGCCCGGGCAATCCTTGCAGCCCATGAGGCCGTATAGATGCCAAATATCACCATCAGTACCTGTCCGATCAACATCGAGTTAATGAAAGTCCAGGCAACCTGCGGATGGTTGTCAAACAAATCAGAACCCGGAAAAATCCCGTGAATAATCAATCCGCCGAGAAGAACCGCTGCAGTTGGACTGCCGGGAATGGAAAGCGTCAACAGGGGAACGAGTGAAGGACCAACCATCGCATTGTTTGCCGCTTCTGCAGCAATAATGCCTTCCGGGTGGCCGGTACCAAACTTGTCTTTCTCCGGAGAAAACTTGCGCGCCTGATCATATGCGACAAGACCCGCAATTTGCCCACCGACACCCGGAATAATTCCAATGATGCTACCAAATACGGTTCCAATAGAAAGAGCGCGAACGTTTCTTGATAGTTCACGCAGTGAATTCATCAGTGACTGCTTCGGCACATCAAGCGCTTCAATCGCAGCATTGGCCCGACCCTTGGCAAACATTTCCATGACCTGGGGGATCGCGAACAAACCAATGAGAGCAGGAATAATGTGAATGCCGCCCGCAAGCGCATCAGCAAAGATAAAACGTTGGGCTCCCAGGTTGTCATCAAATCCAATCATCGAAAGCCACAGGCCGATGCATCCTGACAGCAACCCTTTCACAAAAGACTTTGAATCAAGCGAACCAATAACGGTGACCCCGAGAATGGCCATCCAGAAAAGGTGCGAGTAGCTGAAGGCAAGCGCCCATTGTGCCAAAACCGGTGTAAGGAAAATCAGCAGTAATACGCCGATGATCCCGCCTACTCCTGATGAGAGAAACGACAGGTGCAGCGCGCGCGCGCCTTCCCCCCTTTTTGCCATCGCGTTGCCATCAAGCGATGTGGCAATGTTCGCAGGCGCACCCGGAATCTTGAGAAGAATTGCGCTGACCGCACCTCCAGCGACGGTGGAAGTGTAGGCCGCGCCCAATAATATCAGTCCTTGAGCCGGTGCGAGATGAAATGTAAACGGAATAAGCAATGCCACGGCCATCGTTGGCGACAGACCGGGCGTTGCTCCCAATATCAGCCCGCCAATCGTCCCGCCCAAAAGCAAGAGAAATGAAAGCGGCTCAAAGACACCACCGAAATAACTCAAAAACTCCATTCTGTGTGTATCCTCCCCACACATGGTTATCAGCATCGGAAAGACTATCGAATGAAAACAAGAATGCAAACGTTTTCATTTTTGCAAGAATTTGCTATGAACCTTTCATGAGAAAGCCTCGACAACGCTCAAGAAAAGGTGCTCCCGGCCTGGTAGATGTTGCACAACGCGCAGGTGTTTCTCCTGCTACCGTTTCGCGTTTTTATAATACACCGGACATTGTCCGCGGCCCGACCCGCAAACGGATTGAAGCCGCAGCTCAGGAACTTGGCTACATCCGCGACCGGCTAGCAGGGACGCTTCATAATCGGTTTTCCGGCACATTCGGATTGATTGTCCCAACCATTGATAATGCAATTTTCGCCGAGATGATCGAAGCATTTTCAGCAAAACTGCAATCCCATGACCGAACCATGTTGATTGCCGCCCATCAATACAATCTGACCCTGGAAACCGGAATTGTCCGATCGCTGCTGGAAAGGCGCATCGATGGTGTCGCGCTTGTTGGCTTCGATCATGATCCGGTTTCTTTAAATATGCTGTCAAAACGGGATGTGCCGCTGATTTCAATCTGGAATTTTGATGAAGCGTCGAAACTTCCCTGTGTTGGTGCTGACAATGCGCTGGCCGGCAGGCTGGTTGCTCGTCATCTGATCGAGCTTGGGCACAGCGACATTGCTTTGCTCTTCCCGGACAGTTCAAACAATGACCGTGCCCGGGGAAGGCTTGAAGGCGCATATTCTGAACTGAAACAGGCGGGAATTGTTTTGCCGGGCAATAGGGCCCAGCATTCATCTTATGATGTGGGCGAGGCGAAGCTGTCGGCAAAAAAAATGCTTGCAGGTAACCCGCCAAGCGCGATCATTTGTGGCAACGACATCATCGCACACGGCGTATTATTTGCTTGCCAGGAATTGGGAATTCAGGTTCCCAACGAGATATCCGTAGCGGGGATTGGGGATTTTGGCGGATCTGAACATTTTGTGCCGGGGCTTACGACAATCCGGTTGCCTGCCAAGCGAATTGGCATCCAGGCGGCCCAGTCGCTTCTCGCAATGAGTGAAACCGGAATGCCACCATCAGTTTATTGTCAATCCATACCGGTTGAACTTAAGATCAGGCAATCAACAGACATTCCGAAAACATAATCAACCGGCCTTTGTGATCCACTTTCTTGATCCAGTTGATGGGATTGTTGATTGCTGCTTTGTTCTCTCAGACTCGCTTGCCACAGGGGCAACAGCCGCCAAAACGGCGACACAACGAAGCCAGAGTAAACCTTAAAATCAGATTGATTATAGTCAACATTTTCTAAAATTCATTGATTTGGGTTATACCAACGGCGATTAGGATTGACCCTTTTGATGTTTCAAAATTGTTTGCCGGCAAAAAAGGTCTCGAAGAGCAATGCAAAACGCATTGGTCAAGCGGCATAACGCAGGCCCGGCCGGCAATTTTGGGGCACCGCAGGCCAGGGTTCCTTTGGTATAACTCAAGGTACGCAAGCACCCCTTCGCTAATCGCGCCTTGAGCAAATTTCGTTTAATCGGAACCGGGCAAACGAAAATGCGTGAATGAAATCAGAAATGGAACGCGTTGTCGCTGTTTGGATTGAACGCTAACCGCGCTAACCAAAGCCAAAATAATTCCTGGTCAAAAGAGTAAATCCTAATGGCCGTTGGTATTAAACTTCAAACGCGCTATCCATTTTTGATTTAATCAAAAGAGGAAACGCTGTTGCTGGAAAGGCGCTGCGCCACTTTTTCCAGAAACGCGATGCCCTGTGCCAATTCACCAATCTTGATGTATTCGTCGGGTTTATGCGCACGGCTGATGTCGCCGGGACCAAACACCACAGTTGAGAAGCCGGCGTTGCTAAAATAACCAGCGTCAGTACCAAATGAAACGACGCCAGTGTCATTGATGCCAGTGATTGAACCGACAAATTCAGCCGCCAGTACAGCGTTTAGGTCATCAAGCGGCGGGACGGCGGTTTCTGTAATGATACGGATATCGGTATCGGCGTTTATTGCCCTTAGGGACGGGAGTATTTCTTTGTTTGAAAAGGCGGCGATTTCAGCAATTGTAGCAGCCCCATCTTCTCCTGGCATGGGCCGATATTCCCAGTTGAAATTGCACCACCCAGCGGTTGCATTTCGAGCGGCCCCACCTTCGATCGTGCCAATATTGAAAGTTGGATAGGCGGGAATAAATTGCGAGTTTGCGATTGGATTTTGCGCGCGTTCATTGTCGAGTTCCCCGATCTTTGCGATCAATTTCATCGCGGCAGAAATAGCATTTACACCCTTTGTCGGGTCACAAGAATGAACAGCTACGCCGGTAATTTCTGTACGCATTTCGTAACCGCCCTTATGACCAGTTACAATCTTCATATTAGTCGGTTCACCTACGATAACGACTTCTGGTCGATAGGTAATCCCCGACATGCTGTTCAGCAAAACCGGCATGCCCAGTCCGCCAATTTCCTCGTCGTAGGAAAATGCAATGTGAATGGGTTTTTTCAAGCCGGCAGTTTTAAATTGGGGAACCATTGCCAGGACACAGGCCAGAAATCCTTTCATATCGACCGAGCCGCGTCCGAACAATTGGTCTCCTTCACGGGTTAATTTGAAAGGATTTGTCGCCCAGTTTTGACCCTCAACGGGGACAACATCGGTGTGGCCGTTCAAAACAACACCGCCATCAATTTGCGGACCAATTGTAGCAAATATATTGGCGCGCTCACCTTTGTCATCGAAACTGAGAGTTGAGGTGATATCGTGCCCGGTCAGGTAATTCTGGATGTAGCCAACTATCTCCTCCGTCGGTCTGCCGGATACGCTTTCAAAGGCAACCAGGCGGGATAGTATCTCAACCGAGTTTTCCAGGATTTCTGACACTTGTGGCTCCTCATTTGTAGTGTTCCAGGCGCAAACCATTCGCTGCCTTGCAATGAGCTAATCACTAATTCCTATTCACTCAAAGTGAATTTGGAAAGCAACTGTTTTGTGGAAAATCGTGCTCGATTTCAGTTCAGCCCTGACAAGTATTCTGGTTCAGATATCCGGCCGCAAATTCAAAATCTCATTTCCCGCAACTCCTCCAGAAGATCGAGAAGTTGATCGAGTTTGTGCTTTCCGAGCCGGGTTTCGAGCCGTTGATAAATTTCGTTTGAAACCTGAATGTTGTCGTGGATAATTTTTCGACCCTTGTCAGTAATCTCCACCATCATCCTGCGTCGGTCCTGAGAATCACCGATGCGGGTAACCAGACCCTGTGATTGCATGGAACGGGTGATGCGCGTTACGCTGGGCAACAACAGACAAGCTTGTTGTGCAATCGCGCTTTGTTCAATTCGCCCGGCTTCGTCCAGCGTTCGAAGGATGCGCCATTTTTGCTCAGTCAAGCCCAGTTCGCTCAGCATTTCGCGGATGGGGGTCATTACAGTTTCACGCGCCCGCAACAATGCTATTGGAAGCGCCCGGGAGGTTTCGCGGATGGTGTCAATGTTGATGTCTTTATTCGTCATTTTATAATAGTCGCAAATTCTGAGAAACTTAACAAGACAAGTAATTGACTCGGAAACCCAGAGTCCTTAACATCGCAAGTAAATTGGAGGAGCCATGCCGCATCTCATTCTAGATTACTCTGCCAATATGGAAGACCGGATCGACATCGCAGTACTTTGTGATTGTATCCGGTTGGCAGCGATTGAAACAGGTGTCTTTCCCAATGCAGGCATCAGGGTGCGAGCACTTAAAGCTGATCATGTTTCGATAGCGGATGGAAATCCCGAAAACGGTTATATCGACATTTCGGTAAGGTTGCGGGAAGGGCGTGAGCTGGCGGTGCGCGACAAGGCCGTAAAACAAATTTTTGCAGCCGCTGAAGCGCTCTTAAAACCGGTAATGGCTATGTACCCGGTGGCGCTGTCGATCGAGATGCGCAACATTGATGCTGCGCTAAGCCCAAAAGCAAACTCGATCCAGAATTTCATGAAAGAGGCCTAGAGTATGGCAGATCTTGCAACTCACCAGGAAAAACTGTCCGGATATCTTGAGCGTTTCAAGAAAACCGGGGTGCAAAATCATATTGATGGTGAAAGTTGTGCGTCTTTATCCGGGGAGAGTTTTGAAAACTTTTCGCCGGTGGATGAAGACTATATTTGCGATGTGGCAAAGAGTACAAATTCCGATGTTGATGCAGCAACAGCAGCAGCCAAGGCAGCATTTCCCGCATGGCGGGATATGGGTGGTGCCGAGCGTAAGAAAATACTACATGCAATTGCGGACAAGATCGTAGAACGGGCCGAGGAGATTGCGCTTTGCGAATGCTGGGACACGGGTCAGGCATTTCGGTTCATGTCCAAAGCCGCTCTTCGAGGGGCAGAAAATTTCCGGTTTTTTGCAGATCGCGCCCCTGGAGCAAGAGATGGGCAATCTCTTCCTTCGCCAACCCTGATAAATTTGACATCGCGTGTACCGATCGGACCTGTTGGTATTATCACTCCATGGAATACCCCCTTCATGCTCTCGACCTGGAAAATCGCCCCGGCACTGGCAGCAGGCTGTACGGTGGTTCACAAACCGGCAGAATTATCTCCAATTACTGCGAAGATTTTAGTCGAAATCGCGGAGGAGGCAGGACTTCCCAAAGGGGTTTGGAACCTCGTCAACGGATATGGCGAAGACGCCGGAAAAGCGCTCACCGAGCACCCGGACATCAAAGCGATCGCATTTGTCGGTGAAAGCAAAACCGGTTCCATGATTATGAAACAGGGGGCGGACACGTTAAAACGGGTTCACTTCGAACTGGGCGGGAAAAACCCTGTAGTGGTTTTTGAAGACGCGGAGCTTGATCGTGCACTGGATGCTGCAATCTTTATGATTTATTCGCTCAATGGCGAGCGATGCACATCTTCTTCCCGCTTGCTTGTTCAAGACTCAATTGCAGATGAGTTTCTTGCCAAACTTGCAGTACGCGCGAACAGCATCCAGGTAGGCAATCCTCTGGATCCGCAAACAGAACTCGGACCGCTTATTCACAAGGCGCATTTTGAAAAAGTCACTTCTTACTTTGAAACAGCTAAGAAAGAGGGTGCGAAAATTGCAGCTGGCGGGGAGCGGCATGGCAGCAAAGGTTATTTTGTAAAACCGACCCTCTTTGTTGAAGCAAACAATCAGATGAAGATTGCACAGGATGAAATTTTCGGGCCGGTTCTTACAGCCATTCGTTTTTCGAATGAGGAAGAAGCGCTACAAATTGCAAATGATGTGCAGTATGGTTTGACCGGCTATGTTTGGACCAACAACTTATCCCGCGCGCTCAGGTTTACCGGGAAACTGGAAGCCGGCATGATTTGGGTGAATTCTGAAAATGTCCGCCATTTACCTACCCCGTTTGGTGGCGTGAAAGCTTCGGGAATAGGCCGGGACGGCGGTGATTGGTCTTTTGAATTTTACATGGAACAAAAGCATATCGGGCTAGCAACCGGTGACCACAAGATCCCGCAGCTTGGTGTCTGAACCCGGCTGCAAGAAGAGGAAAACGCAATGCCAGTACCAGCGCCAAATCTTTACCCCGATATCAACATCGTGCGGATGAGTCATGTTTGTCTCAATGTTTGCGATCTTGCGATTTCGAAAAAATTCTATTGTGAGACTCTGGGCCTGCAGATTTCAGCAGAAACCGACGAACATGTATATCTTCGTGCCATGGAAGAGCGCGGACATCATTGCGTAGTGTTGCAGAAATCTGGTCAGCCTGGAACCGTGGAGGTGATGGGATTCAAGGTATATTCAGAGGCTGACCTTGATAGTGCTGAAGCCTGGTTCCAATCCAAAGATCGGCCGACTGAATGGGTTGAGAAACCTTTTCAGGGGCGCACGTTGGTTACCTCTGACAACCTCGGCATGCCGCTTGAGTTTTATCATTCGATGGATCGCCTTCCCTCTATCCACCAGAAGTATGCGCTTTATCACGGAGTGAAGCCGCTTCGCATTGACCACTTCAACTGCTTTTCCACGAACGTGGATGAGACCGTCGCGTTTTATAACGAGATGGGGTTTCGCGTAACCGAATATACCGAAGATGAGGCGAGTGAAAAACTTTGGGCAGCATGGATGCATCGGAAAGGCGGCGTGCACGATGTGGCATTTACAAACGGCTTGGGCCCGCGGTTACATCATGTGGCGTTTTGGGTTCCAAACCCGTTGAACATCATTGACCTGCTCGATTTGATGTCGACAACCGGGTACCTGTCCAACATTGAACGGGGGCCAGGCAGGCACGGTATTTCCAACGCATTTTTTCTCTATGTTCGCGACCCTGACGGACACCGGGTAGAGATTTACTGCTCGGACTACCAAACTGTAGACCCGGACCTTGAACCGATTAAATGGGATCTGAAAGATCCGCAACGGCAGACACTTTGGGGCGCTCCTGCGCCCAAAAGCTGGTTTGAAGAAGGGTCGAGGTTTGTCGGCGTTGAAGTCAATGAGGCTCAGCTTAAAGCAACCCCGATCGTGGCACCGTAAATCATGGATTGGGACGAGTATTGTGAACGGGCCAAGGGCATTGCCGAATGGGGTGCAAATTATCACAAAACAATAAGGGAACGACCGGTACGGGCTCAAACCAAAATAGGTGAAATTGCAGCGCAAATCCCCGATACACCTCCAGAAGCCGCAGAGCCGATGGATGATATCTTCGAGGATTTTGAAAATATCATTCTGCCTGGAATGACCCACTGGCAGCACCCGAGATTTTTCGCCTACTTTCCGGCTAACGCGTCTCCTCCATCGATGCTCGCAGAGATGATTGCGAACACGATGGCGGCTCAATGCATGCTATGGCAAACCTCACCGGCTGCTACCGAACTTGAAGAGGTAATGGTGAACTGGCTCCGACATGCGCTCGGGCTAGCCGAAGGATATGCAGGCGTCATTCAGGACAGTGCTTCTTCGGCAACGCTGTCAGCGGTTTTGACCATGCGCGAAAGAGCGACCAACTGGACCGGAAACCGCGATGGTCTGGATGCAAAAGGAAAGTTCCGTATTTATTGTTCCAATCAGGTTCACTCCTCAATTGACCGGGCGTGCTGGGTCGCAGGGATTGGTCAGGCAAACCTTGTGAAAATTGACACAGTCGGCAAAGGCTACGGTATCAATCCAACCGGGCTGAAAGAGCAGATCCGCGCTGACCGGAAATCGGGCCATGTTCCTGCCGGTATAATTGCAGTCACCGGAGGCACTGGAGTTGGTGCGTGGGATGATCTGGAAGCGGTTGGAAACATAGCAAAGGAAGAAAGCCTCTACACGCACCTTGATGCCGCCTGGGCCGGATCGGCCATGATTTGCCCGGAGTTTCGCGAACAGTTTTGGAAAGGGTCGGAGCAATTCGACAGCATTGTTTTTAATCCCCACAAATGGCTGGGTGCACAATTTGATTGTACGGTTCAGTTCCTGGCGGATCCGCAAGCGCAACTGAATACACTGAAGATTGAACCTGAGTATTTGAGGACGAGCGGTGAAACCGTCACGAATTTCTCGGAATGGACTGTACCGCTGGGAAGACGTTTCAGAGCGTTGAAATTATGGTTCGTGCTGCGTGCCTACGGTCTTGAAGGTTTGCGAGAACGTATCCGAAATCACGTTCAATGGGCTGAAGAACTGTGCGAAAAAATCCGCAATCTTTCTGGATTTGAAATTGTCACCGAACCAATTCTCAGTCTCTTTACATTTCGTTGTCCTGGTGATGATGACGCCCAACAGGCATTGGTGGATGCGATTAACAAGGATGGCCGGATTTACGTGACCCAGGGCATGCACGGAGGCAAAAGGGTCATTCGTTTCCAGGTCGGACAGTTCGAGACAACCCGGGATGATGTATTGATGGCTGTCGATGTTATCAAAAACGTATGGGAGAAAATGCAGTGAAGTTCGCAACCTTTTCTGTCGGCACGCAGATCCACTACGGAGCGGTTACCGACGATGGCATGATCTGCCTTGATCAAGAGTTTCCCGAGTGGACAACGCTTCGTGATGTCATTGCGAATGGCGGGCTGGGGCTTCTTGCTGATTGTGCCTCCGGCAAAAGCGTTACCCACACAGAGTTTGAATACGAAATACCAATCCCTGATCCCGGCAAGATCATTTGTGTAGGTGTTAACTTCCCGGACCGAAATGCGGAATACAAGGATGGGAGTGAGCTACCAAAATACATGTCGCTCTTTCCACGTTTTGCCAGTTCCTTTACCGGTCATGACCGCCCGTTGATCAGACCGCCTGAAAGCGAAAAACTTGACTATGAGGGTGAGGTGGCAATTGTGATTGGAAAGTCCGGCCGTCGCATCCGTGAAGAAGATGCGTATGATCACATCGGTGCAATTACGCTTTGTAATGAGGGAACCATCCGCGACTGGGTGCGGCACGCAAAGTTCAATGTTACGCAAGGCAAAAACTGGGACCGCTCAGGGGCAATTGGTCCGTGGCTGGTGTCGTTTCTGAACTCCTCGCAGCTTGATGACGCAAGGCTGGTTACCCGCGTTAATGGCGAGGTGAGACAGGATGATACACTTAGCCGTATGATGTTTCCGATCCGAAAAGAGATTGAGTATATTTCCACTTTCACGACCCTCAACCCCGGCGATATTATCATAACCGGCACACCCACCGGAGCCGGAGCTCGCCTCAATCCTCCTCAGTTTCTGAAGCCGGGGGATGTGGTTGAAGTTGAGGTTGACGGAATTGGCACTCTGCGTAACACGATTGAGGATGAGGCATGACCCCTGATGAACACGCCCAGGCTGCATCCGATCTTCTCCAAGCAGAGTGCAGCAGAACACAAATTGGTCTTCTAAGTCTGCAATATCCTGACATTACAATGGACGATGCATATTCCATTCAAAATGCCATCTATGATCAAAAGCTCGCGGAAGGACGCAGGGTTGTCGGGTGGAAGATTGGCCTCACTTCAAGAGCCATGCAAAATGCACTGAACATCAACATTCCCGATAGCGGTATACTCTTTGATGATATGGTTTTTGAAAATGGCGCAACTGTTTCGAAAGAGCATTTCATTCAGCCCAGGGTCGAGGCGGAAATAGCGTTTGTGATGAAATCGCCCCTTGCGGGCAAAAATGTGAGCCGTAAAGACGTAATTGCCGCAATCGATTATGTGATCCCTTCACTGGAAATACTGGATACACGAATTTTCCGCACCGACCCAACCACCGGGAAGACACGAAACATCTGTGACACGATTTCAGACAACGCGGCAAATGCAGGCATCGTGCTGGGTGAAAAGAAGCACGCGTTTGATGCGTATGATCTTCGCTGGGTCGGGGCGATGGTTTTCTGCAATGGCGGTATTGAAGAAACCGGCCTTGGGGCCGGTGTCCTTAATGACCCTGTGGAGAGTGTCGTCTGGCTTGCAAGGCGTATGGCACGATACAATCAGTGTATTGAGGCAGGGCATGTGATATTATCGGGGAGTTTTATCCGCCCCTTGGAATGTCCATCGGGCACGGAAATTCATGCAGACTTTGGTGCGTTTGGGGAAGTAAACATACATTTCGCCTAGAGTAAATTTGGGTTAAATCTCAAATGAATGGCAGATAGAAATCGCGAACTTCGTCGACGCTTTTGCCTTTCAGGCGAGTGAATTCATCCCGTTTAAGGAATAGCATCGCATCACAAAGAAGCTCTCCAATCGCCTTGCGAAGGGTCGGATCCCGGTCCAAAGCATCCATAGCCTTGTCGAGTGCTGAGGGCACGTGTCGCTTTTCCCTCACGTGCTCTATTCCATCAAGGTCTTCTGGCGGTTGAAGCTGATACTTTCCTTCAAAACCAAGCTTCGCGGCTTGCAGGACGGCCGTAACTGCCAGATATGGATTGGTTGCGCAATCTGCCATCCGGTGTTCAAGGCGGGCTGAATTCGGTGATTTTGTTGAGCAGCGGGTCGTTACCAATCTATGGTCATCCGCCCAGTTTGCCCAGTAACCGGCCATGCTACCGGGGTTCAACCGATCGTATGAATTGACAGTTGCAGCCAGTAATCCTGACAGACCTTCATGATGCTCAATCAAACCTGCAATTGAGTATTTTGCAAGATCGGAAAGGTGTCCGTCCGGTGCAATCGCATTGTTACCTTTATCGGTGTTAAAACTGAAGTTTACATGCAATCCGGAGCCACCACGATCGGGAATTGGTTTTGGCAGAAAGGTGAGAAGAAGCCCTTTCTTCAAAGCCACTTCCCGGGCCATCGTACGCAGGAGAAACGCGTCGTCACAGGCCTTGAGCGGCTCATCAAAACATAAGGTGAGTTCAAACTGGCCATTATCATATTCGCCATTCATACTTTCAACCGGAAGGTCCATCGCATACGCGGTTTCCCAAATATCGTCCATCACGCCACGAGGGTCATTGGAAGGTCCGGTTCCGTATACGAAAGCACCGGGCGTATCATAGGGCCGCCAAATACCGTCCGCATCGCGCTGAAACAGATAAGCCTCTGTTTCCAGACCGACCATGGGAGAATAACCAAAGCCTTGCCATTCGCTCAATGTGCGGATCAACTGCGAACGGGCACATAATCCGAACGGCTTTCCGTCGACGTGCAAATTGCCAAGCGCAATTTCGGTTCCAGCCTGCCAGGATTTGCGGCGCTCCTGCTCAAGTACAAGCTCCATATCTGGCAGACCATCATAAAAACCGCATCCCGGGATGGTCAATAAATCACGATCATAAGATACGCCGAACGCCGCGCGTGCGAACCCGATATTTCCGCTCTTTGCAACAGCATTGGGAACGTATTTGCCACGCGGCAGATTCAAAAGGTCACAGAAAAGGACCCGTGTGCGGTTTTCAGACTGTGCAGTCATCAGGCAGTCACCTCGACTTCGACCTGTAGCCGCTTTACGCCGCAAATAAAATTTGACCGGGTCCAACCTGGTTCCGATTTTGCCTGGATGGTTTTGATCCGCTTTGCAAGCTCCTGCAGAACAATTCCAACCTCAAGTTTTGCCAGGTGCATGCCGAGGCAGACATGAGCGCCCCCCTGCCCAAAGGCTAGGTGCCTGTTTGGACTGCGGCCGAGGATTACATCGTTCGGATTTTCAAAAACCTTCTGGTCCCGGCTTCCGGATACGAACCAGAGCAGAACCTTGTCGCCCTCCCTGATCTTCTTGCCGTGCAGGTCGATGTCTTGTGTGGCGGTGCGGCGGAAATGCATGGTTGGAGACGCCAGGCGAATGAATTCATCAGGTGCTGTTTGCCAATAGTTGCCGGTTTGCAGCTGTTCCAGTAGTTCGGGTCTGGTGGCCAGCAGATACAGTGACATCGCTATAGAGTAACGTGTTGTATCGTTTCCTGCAGCAACCAGCAGGCAAAAGAAGTTCTTGAAATCAAGTCCCTTAAGGCCCTCTTCATCTCGAATTATCATTGCCAGAATGCCTTCTTCGGAGATTGGTTTGCGCCCGGCCAGAATTTCATCCGCGTAATCGTATAGTTCAACACCAGCGGGGCTGCGAAATGGCATCAGCCGGTAAGCATCAGTATCAATCTTGTCGATTACATGCGGGGTAAAATCAGGGTCCGAATTACCAATCAGGGCATCGCCTCTTTCAACGAGCCAATCCAGGTCTTCGTCCGGCACACCCAGGATACGTCCGAGCATCATCATCGGTAATTGTTTGGCGATTGCATCAACTGCATCGAACTCTTTTTGCGCGATGGCTTTTTCCACGATATCTACCGCGAGCGAGCGAATGAGTTCTTCGAAACCCGCCACTACCGGCTTTGCAAATGCAGGGTTTACCTTTCGCCTGGTTTGGCTGTGTTCGGGTGGATCCGTTTCCTGAAATGTTCGGCGAGCGAGATATTCTTCACGGCTTTGATCTTCAATTCTGATCCCGCGGCCAGAACTGAACAATGAATTTTCGCGATTGGCGTAGGCGATATCCGCGTGACGTGTCAAAGACCAAAACCCTTTTGCGGTTTCATCGCCTTCGGTCCAGAATACCGGCTCATCCCTGCGCAAGCGTGCAAATGTATTATGTGGCACGCCATTTGCAAAACTGTCATGGTCGCCAAGGTTCAGATAACCGTCATCAATCATTCGAACGCCCCTGTGAAAAACCGGGTTGACCACCTGGCGAAAATGTCACCGCGCTGCTCTTGTTCAATGATCCGGTAGGTTGTTGCCAACTCGTCCGCAGACAAGATTTTCCTGAGATGCACGGAGGACACATCGCATGAATGCATCTGAGAACTCGGGATGTGACTGGGTCGTAAAAATGTGATCACCCTTTGAAAAACTTGAGATCCTGCACTTTGCGTTTGAACCAAGCAGGCAGCATCCATCAGGAAGCCTGGTCACCTGGTCTTCATGGAACACATACATAGGCAGTTCGGCGGCTTCAGGCTGCATCCAGGGTTTGATTTGCAAATATCTTGTTGGCTCAATGCCAACATTCCAGCCTGTGTCAGACTTTTCCACTTTGCCGCCCAATGCAAGAGCAATCGCCTGATGTCCGAAGCACACCCCCAGCAAAGGTTTTTTTGCTTCGTCACATTTGCCGATAAAGTCCAGCAGGTCCGGCATGAAGGCATGATCGCCCAACACACTCAGCGGGCTGCCGGAGATCATGAAGGCGTCCTGTTCGTCGATGTTTGCCGGGACTTCGCCGCCAATCGTCATGTAAATGCGATACTGAAAGCGTTCTTCCTGCTGATCGAACAAATCGCGGAAGCGATGGGCGTCATCGGGAAAGGCGTCGCCCACCGAAATGCTTTTGTCATGATTGGTTTGCAGGATACCAAGTCGAATACGGTTCATGATTTTCAGATGCCCGAAATGTAATTGCGATGACCGGCCGGAGCCGGTCACCTTGTTTCCTGCTAGTTTCCGATGATCTCACCGAGTTCCGCATTTTTAGCGCGGTCAGTTTCAATCCGTGTTTCGGATTCTGATTGTCCTTGCCAATAAACGCGGGCACCGGTGTCGCGCATCAGTTTTTGCGCTTCATCCCCAGCCATGGTTGCTTTTGCAATAGCGGCAACCTTGTCGATGACTTCCTGTGAAGTTCCTTTTTTTACGAAAAGTCCGTTCCACAATTCCAGATCATTGATGCCGGACTGTGTTGACAATGTTTGAACGCCCTCAAGCTTTCCGATTGGTTCCGAGCCGATGTTTGCAAGAACATTGATGTCCTTCAGGCACGGCTCAATCAGTGCAAGGGTCGTATTGATAACATCCGCATCACCTGAGGACAGCGTATTACAATCCAAAAGATCAAAGGCGGAATCATCAGCAAATTCAAAGCCCATTTTCTTGGCTGCTGCAAAGCTGGCACGAGTTGGCGTAAGCCCGGCACCGAAATGACCCAGAACCACATCATTGGCCTTTGCATGGGCCGATAGTTCAGCCATGTTCGAGTATGGCGCATCACCTTTTGCAGCAAGCACAAACGGGTATGTCATGAAAATGCCAACCGGTGTGAAGCTATCCTTTTCGATACCAATGTCGATGTTTGGCCCAACGACCGGAACACCAATAACAAAAGAACCGATCATGGAACCGTCAGTGGGGCCATTGAGGACCTCAAGTGCACCGGGGAAAGGTCCATCCCCGCCACCCGGTTTGTTAACTACGGAAGCCGGCTTGCCGGTTGTCTTTTGCATTTCAGCGGCGATCATGCGGGTGAGAATGTCCTCGAAGTCACCCGGAGGCCACGGAACAATAAATTGCACCGGTCCCTCAGGATACTCGGCCTGGGCCGGTGCGCCCAATCCCAATGTCATGCTGGCCACTATGGCAGCGGTTGCTAGAAGCTTTTTCATGATTTCCTCCCTTAAAAAGCTCGTGTCATTAATATTCAACTCTGCGGTTTCGTATTGACGTCCAGACAATAAACCCCAGTACCGCAACAATTGCTATAGCCAGGGTTCCGGACACCGGGCGATTTACCAGATCAGACAGTTCCCGGATTTGTCCGGCGCCTGCGGTTAATCTTTCAACAATGATCGAACCCAGAACAAGCCCCAGAACGACCGGTACCAACGGCCAATCAAGTCTGCGCATAATATATCCGACATAGCCAAAGAGGGCCGCAAATATGCAATCAGGAAGGCTGTTTCGGATGGAGAACACCCCAACAAACGACAACATCATGATCAATGCGCCGAGAAAGCGATTGGGGATATAGATCATTTTGGCGATGTAGCGGGTTGAAAACAGCAGGGTCAGAAGAACCAGAACATTGATCAACAAGAGTGCAATGAAAAGGCTGAACAGAAATTCCGGGTTGTTTTCAAAAATGTCCGGACCCGGCTTGATGCCGGCGTCAAAAAATACGACCATCATCATTGCGGTTAATGCTTCGCCGGGCACACCCAGGGCCAATAGTGGGATCATTGCAGCCGCCGGAACTGCATTGTTGGAGGTTTCAGATGCAATCAGCCCCTCTGAGGAACCATGTCCGAAGCGGGCAGGTTGTTTGGATATGCTGCGAGCGGTTGAATAGCTGAAAAATTGCGCAACGAATTCTCCGACACCCGGAATTATCCCCATAATCGTCCCATAGCAGGCTGAAAAAAAAGTGATCAGCCGGTGCTTGCCCAACTCGGCAAATCCACCCCAAATCCCTCCCTTCAGCCGGGCTTCAGGAGGATCGCTATCCTTACCGGTCATCAAAATGAGGGATTGGCTGATTGCAAAAATGCCGACAATCACCACGATCAGATTAAACCCTGAATAAAGATATTCGATATCGAATGTGTAGCGGTCAATCTGCCTGGTCGACTGTCTGCCGACCATTGCAATCATGAAGCCAAAAGCAAAGAGCAGCGCAGCTAGAGCCATGGTTTGGCGGTGGGCAGCGATCAATAATACGCCGCCCAGGACTGCTGCCATCAGAATATCGCGTTGTCCAAACAGAGCTCCCAAATCACGCAAGTATGGACCAAACGCGAATAGAGCAACAAGGGCGACAAGGATTGAAAAACACCCGCCAAAAAACGAAGCGGAATAGGCAAGTGACAATCCGCGGCCAGCTTCACCACGCCGGGTCATTGCGTACCCATCATAAGTTGTTAGAGCATTGACCGGCGTACCAGGTGTATTGATCAGGATCGCAGGTATGGCACCACCATACATCGATGATCCGTAGACACCCAAAAGCAAAACCAGACTGACGAGATCATCCAGGAATACGGTTGCAGGTAATAAAATGGCAATGGCAATTGCCGGGCCGATACCGGGAACAGCGCCAATTATCAAACCGCCAACTGAACCGATCAGAATGGCAAGAAGGACGCTTATGTCCATCAAGTTTACCATGCCTGTTGTCAATGCTTCCATGATAAGCCTCAAAAATACGTCAGCATGAAAGACTTCACGGCCAAAGGCATCTGGTCATACAGCCAGATGTTGACGGGTGTCTTGATTTGAAGAAATGTCCGAAAAACCAATACGATTGCAAAGCCAGCCAAAACACTGGTCGCAAGCCATTTTCGTGTGCGATAGCCTAGCCGGTATGTCAGGAAAACGCCAAAAACCAGAGTAGAAACCAGATAGCCCAGCTTCGGAACTACAAGCGTGTAGATGATAAAATAGGCGATGAACTCCAGCGCTCCTGTCCATTGCTCAAGTTCATATCTGGCATTGGTTGGTATGAGGAAGCGTTGCCGCCACCTGTGAACGAATGTCGCTGCTCGCATGTTCCACAAGGCGGCCGGGACAAACACCACCAGACAAAGCATGGGAGCAACCCATGATTGTTTTAATATTCTGCCAAAACGGGTGACGCGCCCATCAACTTCCGTAACGCCGAACTGATGCAACAGATAGCTACCCAGTTCATCGGGTAATTTGCGTTTGTCCCATCCCGTTTCGGTCCAAAAGAAGAGAAGAAAAAACAAGGCCAATACCAGCATCAGGGATGAGAAAATCAAGTCTCCGCGCTTCCGTTTGAAGCTGAACAGATTTTCGACTTTGATCTTTGCGTCGGGCGGACATTCGCTTCTAAATTCAGTGCTGGCACTATTGTCAGAAGCATATCGGGACGCGCTGGGGTCCTGTTCTTCGAACAGGTAGAGTTTCATTTGTGGAGTTCCCAACCCGGCATGGTTCATTGCCTGATCCACGCCATGGCAGCCCCGTGGATATGAGTATCGGCCGGTGACGAAAAGTTGCGTTCTCCAATCAGTGTCAACTGACCTGGATGCACAATTGTCCGCGGCGCATCTATTGCACCATGATCCATATTTCCCTCCCAACCAAGCTGGTTCAAATAACGAACCGGTGGTATCATTTTTATATTGACGTGCTCGCGCTATGCTGTCAACTTTATTTCAGATCAAGAGGAATGCTTTTCAACATGGCGACCGTTCAAAATGCCCTGGGTTTGCTTAACCTGTTTTCTCTAAGCCGCCCTGAAATCGGACTGACTGAGTTCAAAAATCTCTGCGGCTTTGATAAAGGAACGACGCATCGATATCTAACGTCCCTGAGAAAGCTTGGGTTTTTGGAGCAAAATTCCGAAACAAAAGCGTATCGGTTGGGCCCTGCACTTGTCCGGCTGGCCGCAGTTCGTGAGCATACATTTCCGATTACAAAAATTGTTGCCATGCATGTAGATGAGTTGGCAACACAGATTAGCGAATTGGTTCATGCCTCATTACTGACCGAAGATGGAATGTCCTCCTTTCACCATTGTGATGGTGGCATTTCAGGAACCCGGGTTGGATTTGATGCTTCAGAAATTTTACCGCTGCATGCGACCTCTTCAGGGATTGCGATGCTGGCGTTTGGTTCGGTCAGCCTGATTGACAAATTATCCGGAAAAAAGTTACCGACATTTACCGATAAGACTGACACCGATCCGGTCTCCGTCAGAAAAACAGTGCTAACGACAAGAGACCTCGGATATTCCTTTCTCAACCAAACTTACGAAGATGAAGTTTGCTCGATCGCATTGCCGTTTTATTGCCATTCAAAAATTGCTGCCGGAGTGATTGCCGTCGCTACACCGCGCTACAGGATGACGGAAGACGCACAAAATCATTTTTTGAAGCATGCAATGGCAACCGCAAGAACCGTCAGCTCAGAACTCGGCGGTCAAATACCACCGGATGTAGACGGCAAATGGAGACAGGCTGAAATGAAGGGCAGAGCTGCATGAGGGACTCAAATTTCTTGAAGGAAAACAATGCGCGTCATTTATGGCATCCGATGGCCCATCCGAGCGAGATGCAGGTCAATCCACCCGCCATCATTACAGGTGGTAAAGGATGTTCGATCAGCGATATTGACGGGCATGTCCTGCTCGATGGTGTCGGCGGTTTATGGAATGTCAATCTTGGTTATTCATGTGATCGGGTTAAAAAGGCAATCTCTGATCAACTTGACCAGTTGCCTTATTACTCAACCTTCAGGGGCACGACGAATGACAAGGTTATAGAACTCAGCTACATGCTGCAGGAGTTTTTTGCCCCGGAAGATATGAAACGCTGCTTTTTTACTTCCGGCGGTTCTGACAGCGTTGAAATCGCGCTGCGGCTGGCGCGTCAATTTCACAAGGTTATTGGAGAGCCGGGCAGGGTAAAATTCCTCAGCCTCAAGAAGGGTTATCACGGTACTCATACAGGGGGCGCTTCAGTCAATGGCAATGCAAATTTTCGCACGCAGTACGAACCTTTGATGCCCGGCTGTTATCATATTCCGGCACCTTATACCTATCGCAATCCGTTCAATGAAACTGATCCAGAAAAGCTTTCAGCGCTTTGTTTGGCGGCGCTTGAAAACGAGATTGCTTTTCACGGAGCTGAAACAATTGCAGCCTTCATCATGGAGCCGATACTGGGAGCCGGCGGTGTGATCGCGCCGCACAAAACCTTTATGCCGGCTGTACGCAAGATTTGTGACAAGCACGGCATTTTACTCATCGCGGATGAAGTCATTACTGCCTATGGCAGGACAGGGGCCTGGTCCGGATCAAGGCTGTGGGGGGTGAAGCCGGATATGATGTGCACCGCCAAAGCAATTACCAATGGGTACTTTCCGTTTGGGGCCGTAATGATCAACGGCAAACTTGCGGAAGCGTTTGAAAGCGATGAAACCGGTAAGGCGACGATTGGCTCAGGCTACACCTATTCCGGCCATCCGGTTGGTGCGGCGGCGGCAATTGTTTGTCTTAAGGAAACCCAAAAATTGCAAGTCCATAAAAATGCGGCAGAGCGCGGCAGGGAACTTTATTCTGGCCTACTGGATCTCATGAAAAAACATGACATCATTGGCGATGTGCGCGGTGGATACGGACTAATGTGTGCCATGGAACTGGTTTCTGACCGGGGATCCAAAGAAGTTGCCGACAAAGAGACCATCGCGCGGTTTTACAAAGGCACTTATGAACGCGGGACAATGGTTCGGATTTCAGGACCGAACGTAATCTTGTCGCCGCCATTGGTAATTACGAAGCAGGAAGTCTCCTCCATGCTAGGTGCCATGGATGAAGCGTTCTCGTCACTTCAGGTTAGGTAAAAGGGAATGGATATGGAAGATCGGATTATTCTTCTCGGTACCAAAGGAGGGCCAGCGGTGAGACAAGGGGGAGCGATGCCAACAGCGTCACTCCTGCAACTCGGTGGTCAAACCATCGTTGTCGACTGCGGCATCGGTTTAACCCGCAGTATTGCGGATAGTGGGGTAAAGCTCCTGGACGTTGATGCGATCTTCATCACCCATTTGCACTCGGATCATCTGCTTGAGCTTGGGCCGCTGATTTACACTATCTGGACCACCGGTCTTACCCGTAAAATCAGCATCTATGGTCCGGTCGGCATTCGCGAATATTGGGATGGGTTCATGCAATCCATGGAATTTGACCATGCTATCCGGATTGCAGATGACGGGCGGTCATCGCTCACAGATATGATAGACTTGCATGTGTTCGGCGAGGGTGAGGTGAGTGATCTGGATGGTATCTCAGTTTCGGCTTTGCGTGTCGACCACCCGCCGGTCACTGAATGTTATGCGCTACGGTTCGAGCAGGGTGGGAATGCCGTCGTGTTTTCCGCAGACACTTGTTATTTCCCGCCGTTGGCAGAATTTGCAAACGGTGCAAATATATTGATCCATGAAGCAATGCTGGAGGCCGGGATTGAAAATATCCTGAGGCGAACCGCTGGGGCGACATCACTTGAACAGCATTTGCGGGCAAGTCATACCATGGCACCTGATGTGGGGAGAATTGCCCATGATGCAAATGTGGATTTGCTGGTCTTGAACCATCTCATACCCGCTGATGATCCGAATTTTGGCGATACGGACTGGGAAGAGGCAATTTCTCAAACCTGGGACGGACGCATGATCGTTGGCAAAGACGGTATGACTATTGCGTTATCCGGAACGAAGTAAAATGACGCTTGAAAAGACAATCCTGGTCGTGGGAACTTACGATACGAAGGATGATGAGCTTAATTTCATCTGTGATTTGATCCGCACGCAAGGCGGCAAGGTGTTGACGATGGACGTCAGTATTTTGGGAGATCCAGCCCATCCGACGGACCATTCCAAGCATGATGTTGCAAAGGCGGGAGGAAGTTCCATCGAAGCAGCGATAAGTTGTGGTGATGAAAATCAGGCGATGCAAATCATGGCGGTTGGAGCCAGCGCATTGGCTTCCAAACTGCATATGGAAGGTAAATTCGACGGCGCGATCCTCCTTGGAGGCACCATGGGGACAGACCTGGCCCTGGATGTTTGCGCAGCACTTCCACTTGGTGTGCCGAAATACATTGTTTCAACGGTGTCGTTCTCGCCGCTATTGCCACCTGAGCGTATTGCCGCCGACACCCAGATGATTTTGTGGGCAGGCGGGCTTTATGGCCTAAATTCTGTCTGCAAGGCTTCGCTCAGTCAGGCAGCCGGTGCGGTATTGGGTGCAGCGCGCGCGGTTCAGCCGGTTGACCGCTCTAAACCTTTGATCGGAATGACATCATTTGGGAAGACCGTCCTTACATATATGGTCGCGCTCAAACCGGCGCTTGAAAAACGCGGATTTGAAGTAGCGGTTTTTCATGCAACCGGGATGGGCGGACGGGCGTTTGAAAGCCTTGCGGAACAAGGTGCATTTGCATGCGTCTTTGATTTTGCAACGCAGGAAGTCGGAAACCATCTCTTTGGGTCAGCAATTTCAGCAGGCTCTGACCGACTTACGAATGCAGGCTTGAAAGGGGTTCCCCAACTGGTAGCACCCGGCTGTCATGATCTGGTGGATATTGTTGGATGGCAACCGCTTCCTGAAAAGTGGTGCGACCATCCAATTCATGCACACAACCGATTGCTCTCTTCCGTTGTGTTGTCTTGTGATGAACGCGTGGAGGTTGCCAAAGCGCATTGTGAAAAACTGTCCTCAGCTACAGGGCCAGCCAAGTTTTTAATGCCAGTTGACGGATGCCATGAATGGGCCCGAGCCGGGGAGGATCTGCATGACCCTGCCGGTCTTGATGCCTTTGTCGGCGCGATGCGCTCACATTGCCCAAAAAACGTTGAACTTGTTGAAATTGGAGCTCACATTAATGATGCAGAGTTTTGCCAAACCGCGTTGGATATTTTCGACAGGTGGGTGGCTGATGGACACATCAATACAGGGAAAAGTTGCTATGCATCCCGCCGTTAATTGGCATTGTTTGAACGCCAGATATTTATCGTCTGGCGAGAAGCATTTTGCGTTCAATCCAAACAGCGACAACGCGTACCTTATTTGATTTCATTCACGCGTTTTCGTTTGCCCGTATCCGGTTAAACGAAAATTGCTCTAATCCTGGTTCAGGGAAGAGTGAGCAATATCCACGGCCATCAGCCTGGTGATTTTCCTGGCATTGTTTATCTGCCAAATACGTTGCATCAGATCATCCAGTTCCCCGGTATCAACGGCACTGCCGGACAATGCCAATGCGCGTGCTTTTACATCCAGCTCTTCACGGCTGAGTGTATTGCCCGGGTCACCTTTCGGTTCATCCACCCGGCCAGCAAGAGAGCGCTGATCTTTTGTTGTAACAGTTACCTTGCCAATCCACTGTTTTGGATAAGCCGCATCTACTTCGCGATCCAGTTCCATGGACACGCGATCGAGGAAGGACATGGCAGTTTCGTCTTCAAGCACAGTGGCAAATTCAGCCAAGCCTGCCTTGCGGTGAGTGGCAATCAGGCCCAGAGTCGATGGCATGGAAAATTTTGCCTGATGAACTGTTTGCGGATTGGTTACCGGGCCCAGCACATCAATTGCTCCTTGATGTACGTGTGCGGTGACATGGGCAATATCTTGTGGGGTGAGATTATTTTCCAGCACAACTTTGAGCAGAGCGTCCGCAGCGGGATGGGTATGACGGCATGATGCGTGAAACTTGAAAGATGTTTCCAATACGCACCAACGGGTTCCAAGAGCATCCGTCAGCTTTTCCGGATCTGCGTCGTCGGACATGCCGGCTGCCAAACCTTGGGGCCCTTCGAGGATTTTCTTTGCTCCTGTGAAGCCTTTGCCGGCGATCCACGCAGCCATCAGTCCTTCCGCAGCTGACTTGCCGGTGTGCAATTGTTTCGAATCTGCGGCGTCGCGCAAGAACTCCCATAATCCGGCAGACTGGGTTCCGGCGGAGCCAAAGGCATGCAGCATGGTCTCGGCTTTGAGGCCGTAGATTTGTCCCGCTGCGGCTGCGGCAGCAAAAGTTCCGGCAGTGCCGGTTGTGTGAAACACTGTATAATGAGAGCGGCCCAGAAACTCTCCTATCCGAATGCCGGTTTCATATCCGGCAACACAGGCGGTAATAAACGCCTCACCCGTAGCTCCGGTTTGCTGCGCAGCAGCCAATGCTGCTGGAAAGACAACGGCGGCAGGATGAAAAACCGACCCGTTATGGACATCATCCTGCTCAGAAATATGCGAGGCGGCACCGTTCACCAGGGCAGCAAAAAAAGGCGATGTCATTTGACGCGACGTGAGAATTTCGGCCCTGCCGTCAGATGGCCCCATAACATCTGAAAAGTCTTCCAAAATGGAAATCGCGCGGTGACCCTTTCCGGACAAGGCAGAGCCTGCCCAATCGACGAACAAATCGACTGTACGATCTATCACTGCATCTGGAATATCTGCACGGGTCAATTCAGCCGCAAATGTCGCGAGCACGTCGCTTTCGTTGCCGAAGGCATTTTCCATCAATGGATTTCGGTTAGGCATCAAAAAACCTCAAAATGAGCGGGGCAGGTCGAGAATATGCTCTGCAATATATGACAGGATCAGATTGGTGGAAATCGGTGCAACCTGATACAGTCTGGTTTCCCGAAACTTGCGTTCCACATCATACTCTGCTGCAAATCCAAATCCGCCATGAAACTGGATACAGGCATTAGCTGCTTCCCATGACGCGTCTGCTGCAAGCAATTTGGCCATGTTTGCCTGGTCGCCGCAATCGTGATGCGCATCAAATCTCTTGCAGGCTTCAAAGCGCATCAGATTGGCCGCTTCAGTATTCACAAATGCTCTGGCAATCGGAAACTGTACTCCCTGATTTTGTCCGATAGGCCGGTCGAATACGATACGTTCCTTTGCATATCCGGACACTTTTTTAATAAACCAATAAGCATCGCCGATACATTCAGCAGCGATCAGAGTTCGTTCCGCATTCAAACCATCGAGAATGTATCGAAAGCCCTTGCCCTCTTCACCGATCAGGTTTTCAGCAGAAATTTCCAGGTTTTCAAAGAACAATTCATTGGTTTCGTGATTGACCATGTTTCGGATAGGATTGACTTTCATCCCGTTACCGGCCGCCTGATGCAGATCGACAATGAATACCGACAGGCCTTCAGATTTTCGCTTTACCTGCGAAAGCGGTGTCGTCCGGGCAAGCAGGATCATCAAGTCAGAATGTTGAATTCGGCTGATCCAGACCTTCTGCCCATTGATCACATATTTGTCACCTTTTCTCACAGCGGTGGTTTTTAGTTTGGTGGTATCCGAACCAGTGGTGGGCTCTGTTACAGCCATCGATTGCAACCGCAATTCGCCAGATGCAATTTTCGGCAGGTATTGCGCCTTTTGCTTGTCCGAACCATGGCGCAATACCGTGCTCATATTATACATTTGCCCATGGCAGTGACCGGCATTGCCGCCATTTCGGTTGATCTCTTCCATGATGATAGAAGCTTCCGTCAGTCCAAGGCCAGAACCGCCAAACTCTTCCGGGATCATTGCAGCAAGCCACCCGGCTTCGGTCAGTGCATTGATAAATTCTTCGGGATAGGTTGCAGCTTCATCGTGCTGGCGATGGTATTCTGGTGTATAATGACGACACAAATCGCGCATAGCCTCGCGCAATTCGATATGGTTGTCACTCATGGTTTGCATGGCTTCTTATTCCTTGCCTTTGGTGAGGCTGTTGATCTGGTGATCCTCCAATCCCAACTCGTTTAAAATCGATTGCGAGTGTTCGCCAAGAGCAGGAACTGGTTCCATTTTCGGTTGCCAGGCCGCGCCGGACACCGGCTTTAGTGCCGGGATCGGGCCTGCAGGTGTGGCGATATCCTGCCAGCGATTGCGCGCCTTTAGTTGGTCATGTTGCCACAAGCCGTCCATCGAATTTACATTTGCAGTAGCAATTCCTGCATCTTCCAAACGAGCAATTGCTTCAACGGTCGTTAGACTGTCAAACACACCATGGATGATCTTGTTGATTTCGTCTTTATGAGCAAAGCGTCCGTCATTTCCCAAAAACCGCTGGTCATGCGCCAGTTCATCATTCAACAATACCTTTTCGCAAAATGCTTTCCACTCCCGGTCATTTTGCAGACCGAGCATAATGGTGCCATCACCGGTGTCGTAAGGGCCATACGGAAAGATGGTGGCATGGCCGGCACCTGCCCGCTCCGGTGGCTCTGCGCCATCCATCGCAAAATACATCGGAAAACCCATCCATTCAGTCATGGCCTCCAACATGGAGACTTCTATGTGATCGCCCTTGCCGGTACCTGCGCGGTTGATGATCGCGGCCAGAATAGAATTGCAGGCAGTAGTGCCAGCACAAATGTCGGCAATCGATATTCCACACTTGGCTGGTTGATCGGGAGAGCCGGTGACAGACAACAGACCTGCCTCGGCTTGAATTAACAGATCATAGGCCTTGCGCCCGCCATAAGGTCCGCCTTCACCATAGCCGGAGATTGAGCAGGTAATCAGCTGCGGAAACTCATTGCGCAATTCTTCATGCCCAAGGCCAAGGCGTTCGACCGCTCCTGGAGCCAGGTTCTGAACAAACACATCTGCCTTTGAAAGCAGCTTCTTGAGCGCTGTGACCGCATCTTCGTTTTTAAGATCTAGTGTCAGGCTTTCCTTTGACCTGTTGGTCCAGACAAAATGGCTGGACAGGCCGCGTGCCCGCGTATCATAATTGCGAGCAAAATCGCCGCCATCAGGACGTTCCACCTTTATTACCCGCGCGCCCAAATCGGCAAGCAGTCTTGAACAATACGGTGCTGCGATGGCCTGTTCAATACTAACCACCATCGTGTCACTTAATGGAGCCGACATTTTGAAAACCTATCCAGTTTGTTTTTGATTACATCCGATCCAGCGACTAAACGCCAGCCGGATTTTCAACATCGGCACCGATGTCCGCCAGATCCTGATATCGATCGCCAATGCGGTGATGTGGTCGACCGCCGATTGATCCTCCAAACCCAACCAATAACTCATCATGCGCTGGTGCGTCATGAATTGACATCTGGATTGTCAGATAATGTGACCGGCGCCCGGTGTCGTGCTTGTCCATCAAGGGGATTTGCAGCTGCGAGTTTGCCGGTCCCCGTGTATTGGTAAAACCGAGGTAGCTTTTTGCGTCCACCGCCTGGCGATAAAAATTTCCATAGTGCAATGTGTGGATCAGCGCTGAGGCGTGTTCCAGTTCGCAATCTGTACCTGCCATACAAGCCTTGCCATAGGCTTCTATATTGTCTCCACCGCCTGCAAGTGCAATGATGCGGCCGGTCAGGATTTTGCCAAGTTTTGGTCCGAATTCCCGGATTACAGGTTTGAGGTCTTCCACATATCCCTGACCAGCCCAGGGGTTTTTGACAACTGCCGCAACACCAATCAACCGCAAAGGAGGATCGGCCGGTTTTGCCCCCTCATGCAGTGTATCTTCGTCGTAGGTGACCAGTTTTCTGATAATGAATTCCATATTTGCTTCCCAGAATTGGCAGTTTTTTCGTTACTGTACCGGGCGATAAATGCCTTCGACTTCATCGCCCATATAAACGGCAAATTGATTTGCGGATTTTTCGTCGCCAAAACGTTTCAGCATGGTTTCGACGGCGCTATCCTTGATGCGGTCCCAGGGGATTTGATCAAGCGGATAGAATTGATGACCAGGTGGGGGCGAACCCGTGGCATGCCCGCGATAGTAAATCGTCACCGCATCCAGGCGTTTGTCCTCAAATACCGAGTACACAAAGTCGACTGTTCCGTTGAGCGGAGGGCAATCATACATCTCGCTCAGTTTTTGGAGTTGGGCGTCACTCCCATCGCGCCCGATCTCAGGAATTGAAAGCGCGTCGGTATTTTCATCTTCGCGCAGAAGGACTGTGTTGTTTTGTTCGTATATGACGCCCATCACGGTACTTGCTTTGCTGGAAAGGGCGTCCACCAGTGTCTTTTCAACTTCCAAATTGAAGTAGTTACCTGAAAAATATCCAAGCGGCTGTCCGTCCCGGCTATCAAACTGAGTTACGCGCCCCACCAAAATGACATGATCGCCAGCCTCAACAACATTAGTCTGCGAACAATTAAACCAGGCTAACGAATTTTCGAGTAACGGGGCTCCGGAATTCGAACCACGCCAACCGGCAGCCGAAAACTTGTCCGGCCGTTGCGTCGCGAAGAGATTTGCAATTTCCTTTTGATCATCTCCCAAAATATTCACTGCGAAATGTTTGGCATCACAAAATACATCACAACTGGCAGCTGAACGGGCAATGCAAACGAGTATTAAAGGCGGGTCAAGCGAAACGGAGGAAAAGGAATTGGCGGTGAAACCGCGGGGTGTCCCATCTGCCTCACGGGTTGTAATAACCGTGACCCCTGTCGCGAATTTCCCCAGAGCCTGACGAAATGCCTTTGTATTTATTGTGTCAGTCACCGGATCAGACATCCGTTTGCTCCAGATTGTGCAGGTTGAGGAATTCCAGCAACTCCTTGTTAAAAAGATCAGGTGCCTCAACCATGGCCATGTGGCGCAACCCAGGTAGAACAACCGTCTTGGAGTCTGGAATTTCACCAGCGATCCTGTACATCATTTCAACCGAATTCCCGTAATCTTCTTCCGCTGTCATGACCAATGTCGGGCAGGCAATCGGAGGTTGAGGCTCAACCAACTCGTTCACTCCGTCCACCAAGACTTGATAAATTTGCGGGTAAACTTCTTTATCATTGGCGAGAATAGTTGTGCGGACCCAATTCATCACACTCAGGTTTGCGTCACGGTAAGCGTCAGTGAACCAACGTGACAAGGCGGCTTCCACCGTTGCTTCGGGCCCGCCCGTTTGCGCTTGATAAACCCTGTTTTGAATAGCTTGATGAGCGCCAGCGTCCCGCTTGTAAGCAGAGTTCAGTATTACAAGTGCCCAAAGCCGGTCCGGATTATCCATGGCAAATCGTCTTGCGATCATCCCGCCGATCGAAAAGCCCGCAACAGCGGCTTTTTCAATGCCAAGTTCGTCGAGCAATTCAGCCAGTTGTTTTGCAAACATCGAAAGGGTGGGTGTTTCTTGTGGACGCGCGGATTGACCGCTGCCAATCAAATCATAGACAAGCAAACGGTACTGACTGGAGAGTGCATCGGCCTGCTTCCACCACATGGCCTGGTTCAGGCCAAGTCCGTGAATTAAAACAACCACCGGGCCGGTAACACCAATCAGTTTATAACAGGTGCCATTACCGGCGATGGTCTGTTTGGAAGCGGGCATCGACATCTCAGCCGCTCACCGGCTTGTAGACAACAACCTCGATCTCAACACGGATATCCACCAGCAATTCGCTTATTACCGCAGAACGGGCTGGCGGATCTTGTGGAAAATATTCACCATAGACTGCATTGAATCCCGGAAAATCTTTGCGTTCGCGTAACCAGACCATGGCTTTTACAACATCTGACATCTTGCAATCTGCAAGCGCCAGGGTTGCCTTGATATCTTCAAGTACAGCTTGGGTCTGCTCCTCCACCGTACCGTCTGTCATGACTTCACCATCCTTGAAAGGGACCTGGCCGGTCAGGAAGATAAAATCGCCGGCACGCACCGCACGCGATAATGATAGTTTTTTACCGCCGATGACGATTGGTTCGCCAATTATTTTTTTGCCAGGCATGACATTCCTCCACTGCCGTGCGTTGATGGTAGCCAACACAAATGGTCAGATACTGCATATTTTTCGCCACGCGCTGGCGAAAATTTGTTTCCCAGTATCGACTATTTTAATCTAGACTCAATCCTAATGGCCGTTGGTATTATCCATTCTTTTGATTCAATTAAAAGAAAAAACGCTATAGGCTGACTGGAACTCAAAACGGGAGGAAAATGATGGGTAAGCTTGATCAATATCAGATGTTGATTGATGGAGAATGGGTTGATGCGTCTGATGAAAAGACCTTTGAAAGCGTCAATCCCGCCAATGGCAAACCATGGGCCACTATTCCTGAAGCAACTGCAGATGATGTTGACCGGGCTGTAAAAGCTGCTCATCGTGCATTTAGCGACGGTGAATGGGCGGAGGCATTACCAACCCACAGAGGTAAGCTTTTGCGCAAGCTTGGCGATTTGCTGGCTGATAATTCTGAAGCGCTGGGACGGATTGAAACAATCGACACCGGAAAAATGCTCAAGGAAACCATGTGGCAGGCGAAATATATTGCTGAATTTTTTCATTTCTACGCCGGATGTGCCGACAAGATTCATGGCGAAACCCTGCCCATCGACAAACCGGACATGATGGTGATGACCATCCGCGAACCGCTCGGAGTATGTGCTGCGGTTGTGCCCTGGAATTCCCAGATGTTTTTGGTGGCAGTGAAAATTGGCCCGGCACTTGCTGCCGGCAATACGGTGGTGTTGAAATGTTCAGAGCATGCGTCAGCCCCACTCCTTGAATTTGGGAAATTGATTGAACAGGCGGGATTTCCACCCGGTGTTGTCAATATCGTTACCGGCCATGGCGATCCTTGTGGTCGAACGCTTACCTCGCACCCGCTGGTCGCCCGGATCAGCTTTACCGGCGGGCCAGGTGCTGCCAAACACATTTTGTATAATTCAGCTGAAAATTTCGCAGAAGTATCACTGGAATTGGGTGGAAAGTCTCCGTTCATTGTCTTTGAAGATGCTGATATTGAGAGCGCTGTAAATGGCTCAATTGCCGGTATATTTGGAGCCAGCGGTCAAAGTTGCGTGGCCGGTTCAAGGCTCTATCTGCATGAAGATATTGCGGATGAATTTCTGGAGAAAATGGTCGCCATTGCCGAAAACATTCGTATTGGAGACCCTTTGGCCGAAGAAACCCAGATGGGCCCGTTGGCCACCCAAGGGCAGATGGCATGCGTTGAAGGTGAGGTAGCCCATGCGCTTGAACAAGGCGGCAAACTTGTTCACGGCGGTAAACGGCCGAAAGGTTTGGAAGAGGGTCTTTACTTCGAACCAACCATTGTTGAATGCCCAAACCAATCCATGCGGATTGTTGATACTGAGATGTTTGGCCCGGTTCTCAGCGTCCTTCGTTTTAACGATGAGGATGAGGTTGTCCGCCTTGCTAATGATACCAAACATGGTTTGGCTGCAGGCATTTTCACCCAAAACGGCGCGCGCTCCATGCGGGTTATGAAAAAAATCCGGGCCGGTATCGTGTGGGTCAATACCTATCGAGTGGTGTCACCAATCGCTGAATTTGGCGGTTTTAAGGAATCCGGTTATGGCCGCGAAAGCGGGATGCAGGCTGTTTATGATTACACGAGACCAAAAACTGCGTGGATTAATACCTCTTCCGAACCGATGGCTAATCCATTTGTCATGCGATAATTCGTGATGGAAAAACACGCTGATTACCGGTCGGCAGCGATTGGGTATTCCCGAATATGACATTTGCAGCCAATAATGACGCACTTTGGTGCTACGAGGTTTATCCATTGGATCCTGAGCGATGCAAGGTGGTGCTCTTCGAGACCTGCCTTGCCGGTAAACAATTTTGGAACATCAAAAGGGTCAATCCCAGTGGCCGTTGGTATTACCTATTTGTTGGGCCTTATTGGGAATGTTATTTTAACTTCGCCAGCATTCTTAAACTGCAGTATAGCCTCAATAGCTCGTCCGGAAGTTAATCCTGTCTGATCAAGACCCATAAACATTATATGGATGCTGCCAGGCTTCAATACGACTTTTTCGCCCGCAGGGATTTCGACGTTTTCGATATGGTACATTTTCATGACGCCGCCTTCGTTTTTGACTCCGTGGATCGTTACCCTTGGAAATTCGGCTTTTACGCCGATGAGGGTGTCACTTGCAGCTCCGGTATTTACAATGGTTAGGTATCCTGCGCCAACCTTAGCTGACTTGGGTGCTTCGCGAACCCACTGATCCAAGATCCGTAAGTTTCCGGCGGCGATTGCCTCTGCATTTGCATGCGTTAGTGTTGTTGTCAGTAATAAAAAAAAGGCTACGATAATGGTTTTCATTTTCTGATCTTTCCTAATGCGTGAATTGTATAATGGGAGGGGTATTGCGGCACGCCATGATTGACCCTCCAAAGTCCAGTACTAGCGCGTGATGCGCTTAGTTGGATTCAATTCTGTTTTTCATCCGTTGCGCGCGTATGGATGACTGCAACCGCAGGGCGATGCCGTAGCATCGGTCGAGGATTGCAGGCTTTGTTCTACGCCCAACGGGGTAAAATCCTTTAGGGACGGGAGATTTTACACCAGTTATCTTCGCCAAAAGCCTCGCCCGTATCGGCGGATATGTCCTGCGTTTTTCGCTTGATCCTGACGCAAAATCTCCTCGACACAATGAATTCACCCTAGAACATTTCGCCTTCAATCAGAACTGCGACAACGCGTTACCTATTTGATTTCATGCACGCATTTTCGTTTACCCGGCTCCGATTAAACAAAATTTTCTCTAATCAAATAGTTGGCACATATCTTTTTATTAGCGTATGATTTAACTCAATGACAGGATTTATAATATGCGTAATGTTTTGCAAGAAGGTAAGGGCCGACGATGCGGTTAACTAACTTTTCAGATCTGTCATTTCGTGTGCTGCTTTATGCGGCCTCCAAACAGCACCGTTTGGTGACCATTGATGAAATGTACAATTTCTATGACGTATCACGCGGCCATTTGATGAAGGTTGTGAATGGGCTAACCCGTGCAGGTTATCTTGAAGCGGTTCGCGGCAGGACCGGCGGTCTGAGATTGGCAAGGTCCCCTGAGGAAATCAATCTTGCCGCTGTTTTGAGAACGACAGAAACAGATTTCAGCCTCGTGGAATGCATGCGTCCGGGAAATAAGTGCAACCTTTCACCAATGTGTCGGCTGAAAGCCCCCTTAGATGATGCGATGGCGTCGTTTATGGAAACTATGGGCAAATACACACTGGCTGACATTCTGCTCAAGGAATCTGCTTTTGCACTCTGAAAAATGCGCTCAACAGTCGAAAACCCGTCCCGTTTATCTGTGGATGGCCTTGCTTTCAACGGCAAAATAGCAGGCAAGACTTTTACAGCACGGTGAAAGCTGCGGTAGGCGGGGGCCAAAACGCAGGCTAATCACAAGTCAAACCGCTTCAAAATCCCCCTGAATTATCCTCATCGTTCATAGAGCAAGGGTTCCGACTTTCTTCGGCTTTTCGTTAAATAAAATATTTGGTTTACATCTTATAAAAAACATATAAACTACCTATCTGTTAATATCAGCCAATGAACAGGAGAACTCAATCATGGCGACAGGGACAATAAAGGGAATTGACCGCCGTAGCTTTCTGAAAGCCGGCACTGTGGCATCTTCCGCTGCAGCATTTGGAGCTTTTGCAACAGCAGGTAATCAAGCTGTGGCGGGGACCGCATCTGGTTCGGGGGGAGCTAAGCTTATCAAGGCTTCGTTAAGCCAGTCTGAAATTGCGGCGCTTCCACGTGTGAAGCAGGAACTTGTGGCGCCACCCTACACACCGAAGTTTGATCAGATTGCAAAAGGTGGCCCAAAAATCGTCGAAGTGACCATGACCATCAAAGAGTTGCGTTGGGAAGTCGATGATACCGGTGCAGAAACCTGGGCTCTGACTTTTGACGGCTCGGTGCCAGGCCCGCTGATCGTGTGCCACGAGGGTGACTTTGTAGAACTTACTTTAATCAACCCCGAAGACAATGCGATGGAGCACAACATCGACTTCCATGCATCGACCGGCGCGCTTGGGGGCGCTGGATTGACCCATGTTCTTCCTGGTGAGCAAGCAATACTACGCTGGAAAGCGGTTAAGTCCGGTGTCTTCGTATATCACTGCGCTCCAGGCGGCCAAATGATCCCTTACCACGTTGTTCATGGCATGAACGGTGCCGTGATGGTACTTCCGCGGGAGGGTTTGACCGACAAGGATGGCAATCAGCTTCCTTTCGATGATGTTTTCTACATAGGTGAACAGGACTTCTACATTCCAAAAGATGAAAATGGCGACTGGAAAGTCTACGATGGCCCAGGTGAAAACTTTGGCGATGTGTTGCCGCTCATGCGCACGCTTACGCCCACTCATGTAGTCTTCAATGGTAAAGTTGGTGCAATCACCGGTGATCATGCGCTGAAAACGAAGGTTGGAAGAACAGCGCTATTCATCCACGCCCAATCAAACCGCGATTCACGGCCTCACCTTATTGGCGGCCATGGAGATTATGTGTGGGAAGCCGGGTCATTCGCCGATGACCCCGCAACCGGACTTGAGACTTGGTTCATCCGCGGAGGCTCTGCTGGTGCAGCTCTCTACACATTCAGGCAGCCCGGTGTCTATGTTTACCTCAGCCACAATCTGATCGAAGCCGTCGAATTAGGCGCGGCAAGCCACGTTGTCGTGGAAGGAGATTGGGACGATGGTTTGATGGCACAGGTTGAGAAGCCTGGACCGATCAGGGCCTAGTGTCCAGAATCTAAAGTTCGTCTCATTTATAAGCGCATCCCAAACGAACTTTAGATTCAAAGGGACACTAGCAAATATTAGATTCTAGTGTGGTTTTGGATCAAAGTTCGCTTTGAGAACCTGCTGCCAATAATGAAGCGAACTTATGATCCACCACACTAGAGCAAATTTCGTTTAATGGAATCGATTAAGCGAAAATGCGTGAATGAAATCAGAAAAGGAACGCGTTATCGCTGTTCTGATTGAATGCGAAACGCTCAAGAATACAGTAAACTCAGGAGAACAAGGATGAGATTATTAGTGTTTCTGGCATGCGGCATTGGCACCGCTTTTACCGCATTCGAAGTGGCGCAGCAATTGTCGGAAACCTCCTTGTTTCCAAGTAACGCTTTGTCGTCCGCAGTTGCAGCTGCGGACGACCATCTGATCATCGAAGAGGTCTCAGTTGAAATTCCAAGTGTCACCAGTGACCCTAAAACAATTGCTGTGGCCAAACATGAGGTCACATTTGCCGAATGGCAGAAGTGTGTCGAGGCTGATGCGTGTAGGTATGCCCCAAAGCGGCGAAAGTACGTAGATGACAACCATCCTGTGACCGGGGTTAGTTGGCTTGATGTGCAGCAGTATATAGCCTGGATATCAAAGAAAAATGAGCAGCAATACCGATTGCCGCTTGAAAGTGAATGGCGTGCCCTTGCCGCAAACGTGCTCGATGACGAAGTTGAAAAACTTTTTGATGACCCGCGCCTGTCGTGGGCGGCAGACTATGCGAATTTCGGGAAACGTGCGGACCGCCGAACGCTTCCGATTGGCTACTTTGGCACGGAGACCAGCGGCGTTGCAGATATCGCCGGGAATGTTTGGGAATGGACGGCCAGTTGCTGGCGAAGTCCTATGGCGCCGGATTCGGGAGAAACCAGCCAGAACTGCGGCGGTGTTCGTGTACTAGCCGGAGTTCACATGACCTACCAATCAGAACTGATCCGAGAAGTTCCCACCGGTGGATGTTCAATTGGGTTTCCGCCAGCAAACATTGGATTTCGTTTGATGCGAGACATCGTGCCAACGGCTGATACCGCCGAACAACGCCCCCCGGCAGCTCGAATGAGGTTCGGATAAGCACACATTCGACACACACCACCGACAAAAGGATTTCAAATGAAACAAATGTTCTTCTCAACGATTGCCCTTCTTGCACTCTCCCAATCCGCTTTTGCCGAAGGCGATCCAGCGAAAGGGGGAAAATTCTTTAAAAAATGTGCATCTTGCCATTCAATTGAAGAAGGCAAGAAAAAACTCGGTCCTTCGCTGTTTGGTGTTGTTGGCAGGGAGGCAGGAACGGTAGAGGGTTTTAAATATACCAAGCCGATGGCTGCTGCGGACATTGTCTGGAACGATGAGACGCTTGCTGCCTTTTTGGAGAGCCCAAAAAAATACATGAAGGGCACGAAGATGTCGTTTCCCGGTGTAAAAAAAGAAACCGACATGGCTAACCTGCTAGCCTATCTCAACACATTGCGTTAACGGATCCCTTCATGGCGCGGTCAACAATCGAACGAAGTTTAAGCACACGAAATGCTATCGTGTGCCTTGTAACGATTGCGCTTGTTGGTTTCGCTTTGGGGAAATTAACCGCAAACAGAAACAATACTGGCCAAGTGAATGTCCCTACACTTGGCATCAATGTCGATACCCAGGAACTGAAACAGATTGCGTTGCAATCTCACCGGGGGACCGCAATCAACTGGGGAAGTCTTTCAGGCAAGCCCAGGGTGGTATTTTTCGGTTATACTTTTTGTCCGGATATTTGCCCACTTGGTCTTTCAAACGTCGCTGGTGCTGTCGATATACTAGACGAACAAGGGTTGGAACTCGATCCAGTTTTTATAACCGTCGATCCAAAGCGCGATACTCCGGAAGTACTGAGGCATTATGTTTCCGCGTTTCATGAGCGTTTGCAGGGCCTGACGGGAAAAAACCAAAAAATCAAAACCCTGGCATCGGCATTTCGTGCCTTCTACGAAGTGAATGCCGATACCAAAGGTGATGAGTACTATCTGGTTGATCACACCAGCTACGTATATCTTGTTGACGATAGCGGCGGAGTTATAGGATATTATCCAGAGTCCAAAATCCCGCAGGAGTTAGCTGCGGAAATGCTCGCTGACTTTCGTCAATTTAACTCCAATTAGATTTTTAGTGTAGCGGAATAATTGGTAGTGACATGAGATGCACATGCATTTGCCAATCTGAGAAAACCTCGCCGGTTAGAAGAAATCGACTCGATTTCGATACACCCGCTTCCTGTTTTCTTGTTGCTCAGCGATTAAAATATATATATTGTATATATGAAATTCAAGCAAGTAGAATGGGAAAATCTATGTCTGAAATCTGGTTGCCAAGTCTGGAAACTGAAACCCCGCAACACGGGTATGAACTTGCAATTAAATTGTCGCGTATGGCAGTGAAACTCACTCAGCCTGATGCTGCGGTGAGAGACAAACTTCGCGGTGTCTATGAGGCAGACGCGGATGCGCTGATCAATGTGTCCTCTGTCGTCGCGACCCATTTTCAAACGGTTGCGGCTGCAAACAACTACTGGAAGGACTAGTGCGCTGCTTCGTTTAATTTGACATATGTGATTATTACTGATTCTGTTTACCGGTTATCATTTTACGACTGGGAGGGGATCATGGTCATTCATTCAGGTGGAGCAAAGAGGTACATTGTCCGGTTAAGCAGTGAGGAAAGAAACAGACTTGAAACGATCATCCGCACGGGTCGCGATGCTGCTGGTCGGCTTTTGAAGGCGCGGATTTTGTTAAAGGCGGATATTACGGCAGATGGCCGGGGCTGGCTGGATGCACGAATTGTCGAGGCGCTTGAGACGAGTATTTCGAGTGTGCAGCGTGTCCGCCGGCGTTTTGTTGAGGAAGGCCTTGAAGCAGCGATCAGCCGCAAAAGCCGTGAAAGGCCGCCAATTGATCCGATTTTTGATGGCGAGAAGGAGGCTCGCCTGATCCAGCTGGCTTGTTCTGAGCCACCTGAGGGCCATGCGCGCTGGTCGTTGCGGCTTTTGGAAAGCAAGGTGGTGGAGCTTGGCATCGTCGATGCTGCCAGCGATACAACAATTGGCAGGGTTTTAAAAAAACACTCTCAAACCCCACCGGCGTAAATATTGGGTCATTGCACCAAAGGAAAATGCGGCATTCGTTGCAGCCCTGGAGGATATTCTGGAGGTTTATACCCGCCCGTACGATCCAAAGCGCCCGCTGGTCTGTTTGGACGAGACAAACAAGCAGCTTGTGAAAGAAACTCGCACACCCATCGCGATGAAACCGGGGCGGATCCAGCACATCGATTACGAGTATGAACGCAATGGCACTGCCAATTTGTTCATGCTGTTTGCGCCGCTTGAAGGCTGGCGCAATGTTAAGGTCACCGAACGTCGCACAGCAATTGATTATGCCTGTGTTTTAAGGGATTTAGCCGATATCCATTTTGCTGAGGCTGACAAAATCGTGCTGGTACAGGATAATCTCAACACCCACTGTCCCGCAGCACTTTACAAGGCCTTCGCGCCATCCCAAGCCCGCCGCCTGGTCGAGCGTTTCGAATGGCATTTCACGCCCAAACACGGTTCTTGGCTCAACATGGCCGAAACAGAACTCAGCGTGCTCGCATCGCAATGCCTGGATCGGCGTATCAGCGACAAGCCATTACTTGAGGCCGAAGTGGCAGCATGGCAAACCCATCGCAATAAACACAACGCAAAAGCTGACTGGCATTTTTCAACCCAAACCGCCCGAGTTAAACTCAAACATCTATACCCGGCAATATAGATGAATCAGGGTACTAGTGGATTGATTCAAACATTTGGAACCCGTTTTCCGAGACCTCTCATCCAAATATTTGAATCTTAAAATCCACTAGAAAACAATACCTTGCTAGTGGTCTTTACGTTCGAAACAAATGATGAAGAGTTCGCCGCAAAGGGACTCATTTGTTTCGAACGGACCACTAGGGTCTGGACTCAATTGGGAATTGGCCTGCACAGCTGACCAATTTTTCAGAATTTAGGCGAAATCGAGCGGTAATCCCCCCATTTTTAACGGGGTTTAGAAGTAGAATTCAGGCTGCATTTTGTAGCTTTTGTTTTGGTGTGATACCTCCAATGCCCATGTTGGGACGTTCGTTGTTGTATGTCCAGAGCCAGCGCGTTGCATAATCTCGAACCTGGTCGAGGGTTTCAAAGTGATACTGTCCCAACCATTCTTGCCTGACTGTGCGATTGTAGCGCTCGATATAGGCGTTCTGTTGCGGCTTGCCCGGCTGAATGTACATCTGTATCTCAGCCTCTTGAATACACAAATAGGCAAGGGTTTGCGCCTGTGTTGCATGGCCGAAGGCTGACATGAGCAGGGGGATAGGCTGATTTTTCTGGATGCGCTGATGATAGCCCCAGGTCTTGCGCATGGTGTGAGACCCGTAATTTCCTTTTAGGCCAACCTCTCGGCACCATTTCTTGACCATCTTATGCACAGCGGCCACGGTGAGCGCTTTACCTGTTTTCTTGGAGGCAAACAGGGGTGCATTCGGTCTTGGGTCAGGATGCGCCTTGAGCCAGTTATCAATGGCATCGACAACGGTTTGGTTGACAGTGACAGAGCGATATTTGCCCGTCTTAGTTTGTTTGATTTCCAGACGGTCACCAGCTTCCAGATAATCGACTTGATGTACCTTCAGGGAGAGAATTTCCCCTGCGCGGTAAGCTGTATTGATTCCGAAAGTAAACAGGCACAGATCGCGCGGATTGTCCGCATAGAGCTTCTTGATCCGTTTGATGGCCTTGAGGTCGCGGATCGGCTCGACCTTGATCGAGGAGCCCTTTTTAGGGTGATTTGCATTGCCTGTTTCTTCTGCTTCAGACATGTAAAATACGCCAACTTACAATAGTTATATTTATTTTTCTTGGCATTTAAAAATCATCCTACTCGATTTTGACAAAACAATGAGTACATCATGTCATTGATTTTGAAAGGGTAAACTGGATTTTCATGAAAGCCAAGTATTTCTTAAAAGTTGGCATTATATGGAAAATAGCGCATTATCAAACGGTAAGCAAGCCATTCAAGACTATGGAAAATGAAAAATGAGATCGATAACCCGTTACAGCGCCAAGCCAACTTTTAAGGGGTCGAGTCCGGCTGGGGGCACCAAATCGGACTTGATGTCTGAGATATCCTGTAAGACTTTGAACGGTAAGGTTGTTTTTGGTGTTCGATAGCCTTTGTTGCGGTCGTATGCGACAGGTTCGGAAAATGCTAGTTTAATGACTGTTCTTTGCAGGTCAAATCGGCCAGAAGCCCATAGTTTCCAGGGGTTTGCAAGGAAAATCAGCGAGTGTTCGATAAATTCTTCAAAGCGTTGGGTTGTGGGTGGTTTTTGTGCCAATTTTTCCAATATTCCCTGACGGCTTCTCTCAGCAGATTCTATTTTACTTTCGTAAGCAGCTATCACTGTTGCATTTGATGCCGAGATAGCACGATCAAGCAATTGTGTTATTTCTTTCTCGATTGCCTTGAGATCACTTTTATACGTGTTGGTACGCGCCTGAGCTTGTTCTGAACGTAGATTCCATGCCTGTTTGAACATGAGTTTTGCGATTTCAAACAATCGCTTTGTGGGTTGTAGCGATTTAATGATTGCCTCAAACTCGCCTTCTATTGTGGCGCGTGGAACAGACTTGCGGTAACTCGCGCAACCGCGTGTATCACACAGATAATAGGGATATTTCTTGCGCTTTCCCTTGGACCAACACGCGGTCAATGGATTGTTACAGTCACCACAGAGTACGAAGCCACGTAGAGGGAAATCCAGATTAATGTCTTTACGGGTGGGAGCACAAGCTCTTGACTCACGCCTCTTTTGTACCTTTTCATAGATTTCCAGTGATATCAGCGGCTGGTGGTGTCCCTTTAGCCATTTAATGCCGTAACGCTCGTGATTGATAAAACCTGCATAAAGCGGATTGGTCAAAAGATCAGTGACACGCTGTTGGGGAATAACTCCCTTGTTGTTTTTGGGATAGGCAGGTTGGCTTTCGAGAAAGCGCTTAACTTCTGCCTGGCTTTCCAGACGCCCACAGGCGTAAGCTTCAAAAGCTTCGGTAATAATGGATGCGATAGGTTCATCCGGCACCATTTCCTTACCGCTATGTCTGGATTTTTGATATTTGTAACCTTTGGGAGCGTGAAAGACCCAGTAGCCTTGTTCCATACGTGCTTTCATTTTCTGTAGGGTCTGACGGGCGTTTTGTTCACGCTCTAATGTTCCGGTTGCGGCGATGATGGTTTCGAGGAATTTGCCTTCTGGACTATCTTCAAACTTGAAGTTCAGACAAATCCGGATTGCATTTCTGGTCTGCATTTCACGGCGTAGACGCAAATGGAACTCGGTATCACGGGAATACCGCTTCAGATCATCAAAGATCACGACATAGCGCTTGTGTGGATTGGCGTCGATGTATGCGAGTAGTGCTACCATGCCACGCCGCTTCATAAAATCACCCTTGCCCGTCATGATATCAGGGAATACTGCTTCTACTGGACAGCTCAAGGCTTTTGCGCGTTCGCGGCAACGGTATTCCTGACTATCAAGGCCACTGCCTTCATCATCTTGTTTTTTGCCAGAGACACGACAATAAATGAGAGCGGCATCCGGTATTTCAAAATTCTCCTGTTCTGTTGTCATGGTTTATTCCTTTCCCTGCGTGATGAGTTTTCATCATCAACAGCATATTTAAAATCTGCTTTTGGATTATCACCTGAACCTATCATATTGCAGGAATCCTGCGTGAGATATTCCGGTGGATTTGTATTTTGCTCACAGAAAGGCGTATCACCAACAGACTTTGTAACCAGCTGCAGTGGATGCACCCCAAAGCCAAGATCAACAAAGTTGACGATGATGTTCCACAACGTATCCAAAAACTCGCGCTTTTGATCTACTGTGAGATCTGAGTCGTCCAGATATTGTTCATAGAGTGCATAATCGATGGTGAGGGTTTTATAACAGCTGATGTTATATTGAAGATCCATTTCATTATCCGCTGTACGGACTGTTTCCTTACTCATAATTACCTCCTTCAAGCCGCACCGCTCTGACTGTCATCACCAATAGAAACCGGAGGTGCATCGTTCTTTTTACGTTCTTGCCGTTCTTCCAACCGCTGATCCTGCCAGAAAATAAATTCCATCATCATGCACCAGCGGATTGCAATGACGATTGGCAGGCTAGATTCGCACTGAACAAAATCAATTGCTGCACCCAAATGAAACGCACCGGCAACAAAGGCGGATTTATCCCGTTCGTGAAAGAAACCAATCGTGTGTTTGTCACATTCGAAGACTTGCTCATCGTATTGCGGCAGGTCTTTCCAATCGAGGCAACCACAGCCGACCAAATATTGTTTGTAGGTTTCAGAAAGGCGGTCTGCATCCTCAACTGGGATGCAGAAGCTTGTCAGATCATGTGCATGGACAAATAGACCGTCACAATAATCAAACTTGCCGCGCCTCACCTTGAAACCTAATTCAAGGGTTGAAAAGGTCATTTTCCTGACTATCCGTTCGCATAGTTGGTGTTGCGAGAAAACCTGGGTTTGCTTTTGCGCTGGCGCTTTTCAGCTTCAATCTGCGGGCGATAGAACTTGTCCTCGATCTCTTTTCCTGCGTCATAGAATTCGTGAGTTTCTTGCGCTTCAAATTGCTCGCTCATGAGCTGTTTGGCTGCGTAATCCGTGATTGAAAGTTCAGTCGCCATGATGGCTGCCTGATGCGCATATGCACGGTGGAATGGCATTTTGTTGCCAGTTTCCACCATGGTCAACGTTGTTTTGGCGAACTCATAAGCTAAGGAACGTTGTTCATCGGTCAATTCGTCAAGGTTCTTTGAAAGCGCCTCACGCAGATCATTCATCGTTGTGGCAAACACACCTTTGAACAGATCACGCATGACCGCTTCTGCCTTGTCAGCGCTGATAAACCTTTCAGCTTTCGATGCAACGAACTTCAGGTTTTCCAGCATCTCAATGAAGCTACCAGATTTGTGAATTTCACGGTTTAAGATTGTGCAAAAAGAGACAAACATCTCAAATTGCGGATCGGTCAGATAATTAGCGTTGAACGTATTGCGGCAGTTGGCAATTGCACCTGTATCCAGAGGTTCATAAATTGTATTCATTGTTTAATTCCTTATCGTTTTGGGTTTGATGAATAAGTCTGGATATCGGGCGACTTGAGGAAAATATCTTTGAATGCCAATTGGATTCCGGGTCAATGACCCAATGTTTGCAATCCTTCAGACTGTTGCTCAATTAAGGCAAAGCCGGTGCTTTTTAGTGACAATTTAATGGCACGTACCAACCAATTCTGGCTGGCTGGCGAAGTACTGGAACAGGCAATTTTCCTAAACCAGTTCCCAACAACAGTTTCAGAAACTTTGGACAAGGTTTGCTTGATAATTGCCTGCAACCAATCATTGGCAAATACCAACCGTCATTAACCCATTACCATTGTATGCACTCAAGACATTGAAGGCTGGCGTGAGCGGGAATAATTCCTTTCTTCTTTACGTTGCTGCTTTTCCGCTTCAACCTGGGGACGATAGTATTTGTCATCCAGCTCCTTGCCCCATTCACGCAATTCCTGATTGTCCGTTTCTTTGAAGGTCTCTGCCATCAGCTTCTTGGCACCCCCATCAGTAATGTTGAGTTCTGTTGCGAGTTGCGATGCTTCATAAGAATAGGCGCGATTGAAGGTGATTTTGTTGCCCTGTTCAACGGTTTGCCCAATCCGATTGGCGGCGTTGTAGGCAAGTTGACGTTCACCTTCGGCAGGATTGCTCTCGCGATCAAACAGCTTTTGCTCGTTTTCCATCAAGGTTTCGCGCATCTGGTTCATGGTGACGCCAGTAATGATCTTAAACTGATCGCGAATGATGGAATCCGCCTTCATCACATCTAGATGACTATCATTGCGAGCAAGGGCATTGGAAAAGTCATTCAGGCAATCCTTGAATTTACCTGTTTCCTGAATGCGACGCTTGACGATTCCCACAATTGCAGTTGTGTCTTGAAACTGTCGTTCTGTTTGTAACAGCCCGCTAAAGCTTTCGCGGGCTTCTCCTATGCGCTTCATTTCGTCGGGGTTAAACATCATATTCATAATTTCTCTCCTTTTTAGTTTCTCAGCTCACGGGCACAGCCCTTGCGCGGCTCTTGGTTTAGTTGAGTTGCAAATAATTAATCACTCATAGTCGGGGAATGGCGACGATCTTGACTTTGTCGCCGTGTTTGAGTTCTTCGTCGCTCGGCAGACTTCTTGAACGTTTCAACATATGTTTTGCGCTGTGAGGACTTCGACAGGAACGATTTGCTTTCCTTCATCTCTCCCGCATCCAGACGATCCATAGATTGCTGGTGATCAAACCGGACATTGGTTTGTGCCTGACGGTTCAGATCACTTTTGTTGAAACGGTCTATACCGAAGAAACTCGGCTTGAAGTCTCGTCTTTTTGCACCCGCTTGATCCTGCAGTTTGCGCGTGGCAATTCCAACACGGGTTGTATATTCGTGGTTGTAAAGCTGCTCTGTACTACCCCGTCGGTTATCGAACTTTTCCTGTATCTTCAGAAAATCCTTTTTCTCCTGACCGTTCAGCATTTCAGCCCCTACACGGCGCATTTCCCTGAGTTCGAGGATTGAATTGATCTTTTTGAGGTTATCGGTGGTCATGGCTCTACCCTCCATCTTTTCGCAAAATGAACCCAATCGCATCCACCGTCTCTGGGATAAGTGGTGAATGCCCCATAAGGACCAATGAAGGTGCAACGATCATAGGTGCGGCCAACAAATGGATTGGAAGGAGAAGCCGGGCCTGTTTGGCGGTATGAATATGACCAGATTAAAATGCGGAAGCCCAAATATCAGATAGGTCAGGTAAAGACCGACCGGCACAACCACCCAGATGAAGTAACGTAAGTTTTTTCATAGGGCTTCTCTCAAACTTGTCTGCAGTGTCACCACAGGATCGGGTGGCAAGCGCCGGTTACCTTCCAGGCGATTTAACCCGAGGTCATAGCAAGTAGGTCCAATCTGGTTTTGAATGAGCTTGCGGCACACAAGCCAGCCATAGCCTTTCATGTGAATGACTTGATAATCAGGATTGAGGTTCATTAACTCGGTTGCCGTCATCACTCGCTGCTTGCCAGTATTAAGATTGCCGGAAACTTCCAGCCGTTCCGTATTGATACCGAGTGATTGGGAAACGGAGATTTCCTCCCCCATGGCAAGTGAGACTTTTTCTGCTTCCTCATAGGTTGAGAACGACAAATATTGAACAACCGCGACAGTTATCCATCAATATGGAAAGCTCATGCTTGCCGTATTGCTTTTCGATATCGGCCAGTGTTTGCGCGATATACAGCGTGGACATGCCGTAAGAGCGCTGAATGGTAACGCGCTCCACCGCATCCTTTTGTGGGCTGTTACACATCTCATCAATGACATTGATGAGCCTGCCACCACGCCCGGATAATTGAGCTTCCATAAAACTCTGCTGATGCAATGCAAAGTGAATGCCGACCCGTTTAGCATGGCGTTGTGGC
>CBDFNP010000012.1:0-737597 GCA_965250255.1 Rhizobiaceae bacterium | reverse complement strand
GCATTTTCGTTCAACCGGTTCCGATTATACAAAAATTGCTCTATCTGCTTTTCGCGTGAGGTTTTTGAAGCTGGAACCGGTGTATGTTGTGCTGGAACCGCCCTGCGCTGGACACTGCCGCAAAGCAGGGTTAAACCAGCCTCTTTATGGGTAAAATATCAAGTCGCATATCTGCGCAGGGAATATCATGACAGGTGTAAATGAAATCCGGACCGCTTTTCTCGACTATTTTGGCAAAAACGGTCACGAGAAGGTTTCTTCAAGCCCTCTTGTTCCGCGCAATGACCCGACCCTGATGTTCACCAATGCGGGAATGGTCCAGTTCAAGAATGTTTTCACCGGGCTTGAGGTCCGGGATTACAACCGTGCCGTCACTTCCCAAAAATGCGTTCGCGCCGGTGGCAAGCATAATGATCTCGACAATGTCGGCTATACCGCGCGCCACCATACGTTTTTCGAAATGCTCGGCAATTTTTCTTTCGGCGATTATTTCAAGCAAGAAGCGATTGACCCATGCCTGGACCCTGCTTACAAAAGAGTTTGGGCTGCCAGCGGAAAAATTGCTTGTGACCGTCTATCACACAGATGATCAGGCGTTTGATCTTTGGAAGAAGATTGCCGGCCTTCCCGATGACCGGATCATACGCATTGCGACGCATGATAATTTCTGGGCAATGGGGGACACCGGTCCCTGCGGTCCGTGTTCTGAAATATTTTATGACCATGGCGAGCATATCCGGGGAGGGCCTCCGGGTTCGCCTGAAGAAGATGGTGATCGCTTCATTGAAATCTGGAACCTGGTGTTTATGCAGTTTGAACAGGTAACGCTGGATGAACGCGTTGACCTTCCACGCCCGTCGATCGATACCGGCATGGGTCTTGAACGGATTGCGGCCGTGATGCAGGGACAGCACGACAATTACGAAATTGACCTGTTCAAGTCTCTGATCGCAGCAAGCGAAGAGCTTACCTCAACAAAGGCAAAGGGCGACAGCCAGGCCAGTCACCGTGTAATTGCCGACCATTTACGCGCCTCGTCCTTCCTGATTGCTGATGGTGTTTTGCCATCCAATGAGGGCAGGGGCTATGTCCTTCGCCGGATTATGCGGCGTGCCATGCGACACGCTTCTTTGCTTGGGGCGAAAGATCCACTGATGCATCGTCTTTTTCCAGTCCTGAAAACGGAGATGGGAGAGGCATATCCTGAACTTGTTCGTGCGGAGGCATTGATTGGCGAAACACTGCTTTTGGAAGAGACACGGTTTCGCAAGACACTGGAACGCGGTCTTGGTCTTCTGGATGATGCAACCGGTTCTTTGAGTGATGGGGAGGAGCTTGACGGCAAGACTGCTTTCAAGCTTTACGATACCTACGGGTTTCCGCTTGATTTGACTGAAGATGCGTTGCGGCGTCGGGGCATTGGCGTTGATGTTGATGGGTTCAATACGGCGATGGAAAAACAAAAAGCGGATGCGCGTGCTGCGTGGACAGGTTCCGGTGAAACCGCTGATGACCGCGTCTGGTTTACATTGCGTGAGCAACATGGTGTGACCGAATTTCTGGGTTATGATACCGAGCAGGCCGAAGCGCAAGTTCAGGCGCTTGTCATAGACGGTGATGTGGTTGAGTGCGTAAAGGCCGGCGCCGACGTTTCAATTGTCGTCAACCAGACACCGTTTTATGGCGAGAGCGGTGGCCAGATGGGGGACCGCGGCGTGATCCGTTTTGAAGGCGGTTGCGTCGAGGTTTCTGACACCAAGAAGCGGGGCGAGGGGGTGTTGGTACATATTGGTAAAGTGCTGGAGGGGGAGCTTTCTGCGGGAGTTCCTGTTGAACTGGAAGTTGACCACGAGGCTCGCTCCGGTTCCAGATCGCATCATTCTGCTACCCATCTGGTTCATGAGGCATTGCGGGAAGTTCTGGGTGACCATGTTGCGCAGAAAGGATCGCTTGTTGCGCCTGACCGGTTGCGTTTTGATTTTTCCCATCAAAAGGCCATTGGTGCAGAGGATTTGTCCAGGGTGGAAGAAATTTCGAACGAGATTGTTCGTCAATCCTCTCCGGTTGAAACTCGGTTGATGGCGGTTGATGATGCTATTGAGTTGGGTGCCATGGCGCTGTTCGGCGAGAAGTATGGCGATGAGGTTCGCGTCGTTTCCATGGGCACTGCATTGCGGGGTGAAAAGGCAGGCAAAACCTATTCGCTGGAGCTTTGCGGCGGTACTCATGTATCAAATACCGGTGAGATTGGGCTGATCCATATTCTGGGTGAAAGTGCCGTTGGTGCAGGTGTGCGCCGTGTTGAAGCGCTTACCGGTCCGGCGGCGCTTGAGTATCTTGGGGATCAGGAGACCCGTGTTCAGGATATCGCCTCTGCGTTGAAAGTGCCGCCGACTGATGCTGTTGGCCGGGTTCAGCAATTGCTCGACGAACGCAAAAAACTTGATCGCGAATTGGCCGAAGCCCGCAAGCAACTTGCACTTGGGGGCGGAACCGGCGGATCCCCTGATGAGGCTCAAACCGTTAATGGAATCCAGTTCATGGCCCGTGTCATTGAAAATATTGCCGCAAAAGAACTTAAGAGCCTTGTTGATGACGCCAAGCAAAAGCTTGGCTCCGGAGTTGTTTGTATTGCCGGTGTCTCGCAAGACGGAAAAGCCGGTATTGTTGTTGGTGTTTCAGACGATCTTGTTGGGAAAGTTAATGCTGTTGATCTGGTGCGGATTGCCTCGGCGGCAGTCGGTGGCAAAGGTGGTGGTGGGCGGCCTGACATGGCTCAGGCTGGCGGTCCAGAAGGAGGCAAAGTCCAAGAAGCCGTGGATGCGGTGAAGGCAAGCCTGTAACAAATGCGCGGAAACCTGGTATCTATGCCTGATCGGGCTCAAGGATTTCCTTGTATCCCGGTCTTCGGCTGATTGCGTTCCACCATTCCTGCAATGAATGATGTTGAGCGAGCATATTAGCCCCAATCCCGGTTTGCAGGAAGCAATGGAATACCGGGACCGCATACAAATCCGCCAGACATACTGTTTCTCCAAGGAAAAAGCGATGGCCATCCAACCTTATTTGCTCAAGAGTATCGATAATGCGTTTGGCTTCACCCTTTGCGCGTTCAAGTGCTTCTTCGTCAGCTGGATGTTCGCCTCTTTCAATCAATGGAACATAAATTCCCCATACCAAAGAAGGATAGGCGTAGTTGTCGATTATGGCGATGATCTGATTTGCCCTTGCGCGAGATAATGCATCGGTTGGCATCAAGTCAGCGCCATTGAAAGAATCGTTGATGTAGCGGGCAATTGCGCTGGTCTCGATTATTGTATTGCCGGCATGAGAAAATGAGGGAATTTTTCCAAACGGATTGATGCGTTCATAGTTTTTGCGATCAGCGTCTTCCCCAAAAATGTCGATTGGTTCAAGTTTGTGATCGATGCCTTTTTCCAGAAGAACAAGGCGAACGATGCGCACATAAACGCTATATGGCGCGCCGTAAAGGACCGGAAGTTCCGATGGAGATTTTGCCGTCAACCCATGGCCTTTTGAAGGTTTTCATCAATTTTGTCGAGGAAGCCAGTGGTTGAAAGCCATGGCTGATCCGGACCGATCAACAGCGCCAGGTCCTTGGTCATGAAGCCGGACTCAACCGTATCCACGCACACTTTCTCAAGCGTGTTTGCAAAGTTTGCAAGTTCTTCATTTTCATCCAGTTTTGCACGATGTGCGAGGCCACGGGTCCATGCAAAAATCGATGCGATGGAGTTTGTCGACGTTTCTTCGCCTTTTTGGTGCTGGCGGTAGTGACGTGTAACAGTGCCGTGTGCAGCTTCGGCTTCAACGGTTTTGCCATCCGGGCTCAGCAGCACCGATGTCATCAGGCCAAGGGAGCCAAACCCTTGTGCTACCGTATCTGACTGCACGTCTCCATCGTAGTTTTTACATGCCCACACGTAGCCACCGGACCATTTGAGTGACGCTGCAACCATGTCGTCGATCAGGCGGTGTTCGTACCCGATCTTTGCCTCTTCGTATTTGGCCTTGAACTCGTTGTCGTAAATTTCCTGGAACAGGTCTTTGAACCGGCCGTCATAGGCTTTCAAAATGGTGTTCTTGGTAGACAGATAACAAGGTACACCGCGTGACAGCGCGTAGTTTAGGGAAGCGCGGGCAAAATCCTTGATCGAGTCATCCAGATTGTACATGGCCATCGCAATGCCGGAAGAGGGCGCGTCAAATACCTCGTGTTCGATTTCCTTGCCATCTTCTCCAACGAATTTCACCGTAAGTTTGCCGGGGCCGGGGAAACGGAAATCTGTGGCACGATACTGGTCACCAAAAGCATGACGACCGACGATGATCGGCAGGGTCCAGCCTGGAACCAGACGTGGAACGTTTTTACAAATTATCGGCTCGCGGAAAATCACTCCGCCCAGAATGTTTCTGATTGTACCGTTTGGCGAGCGCCACATTTTCTTGAGGCCAAATTCCTCAACCCGGTCTTCATCAGGTGTAATGGTTGCGCATTTGACACCAACGCCGTGCTCTATAATTGCATTCGCAGCGTCGATTGTAATCTGGTCATCGGTTGCATCGCGAGCCTCCATCCCGAGGTCGTAATATTTCAGGTCGATGTCGAGGTAAGGATGAACCAATTTGTCTTTGATGAATTGCCAGATGATCCGTGTCATCTCATCGCCGTCAAGTTCGACGACTGGATTTGCAACTTTGATTTTTGCCATGAAGTATACCTCTTGGGATGGCCGCTTTATATGGGTGCGGTCTTTATGATTATGGAAGGATTGAGAGACCTATAACAAACTGGTCAGGGGATGCAAATCATTCCATAGTTGAGTGTGCAAAGAATTGGAAAAGTACCACAATGATGAACAGGCTTGTCAAACGGCGGACCTATAAAGTGATTGGCGATCCTGCGGCGCCTGTGCCAGCGCCGCCACAGGATCACGTGAAATTTCAGACCATTTTGAGCGTGGCCGGCAATGCGCCGTTTCATTACGCTTGTGGCCGGCAACATCAGGGGGAACAAAAGTCGCCGGTCCCGTGGCGGGCCCATGTTCTTGATGCAGTGCAATGTCGAACCTTGATGCACAAACTCATGGAAAATGGGGATGCAAGCAAGGTTCCGGCAATGTTGGCGGCCTCTCATTATCTTGTTCAGGTTACCTGGCTACCGGACCATGCAGCGGATAATCCGGCAAGTTCTGCATCTAAAGACATAGTCTTTGCGGGGACATTGAGAAATATGGAGCATTTGGCGGCGGCGGCGGCTTTTACGCAATCCTTGTTGCTGGCCGCAGAAGAAGAGGATTACAGGACTTACTGGTCAAGTGGCGGCGCGTTGCGGGGAGGAAAAGTTTTTGAATGGCTTGGCATCCCGGCCAATCAGCTTTTGATTGGCTCTGTCTTTTTTTTCCCGCAAGATACCGGAAGTTCACAGATAAAAGCCGGGGCGATGCGCGACAAGCGCGGGGATGTTACTCAATGGTCCCGTCATGTCTCAATTTCGTAGTCAGGCCATTGTTCTGGTAGAATTGCTTTTGAAAGTTGGGTAAACGAGGGCCAGATATTCTTTTCATGGATGTAGCAATGACAAAACCCACCCGCACAGAAACCGATTCCTTTGGTCCGCTCGAAGTTCCGAGCGACAGATATTTTGGCGCGCAGACTGCCCGCTCGCTGATCAATTTTCCAATTGGAACTGAAACCATGCCGACCCCACTTGTTTCCGCACTCGGAGTGGTAAAACAGGCAGCGGCCCGGGTGAACATGGAAATGGGGGTGATGGCGGAAGAGCTTGGCAAGGCGATTGATCAGGCTGCAGGAGAAGTTGTCGCGGGAAAGTTTGATGACAATTTCCCGCTCTCGGTTTGGCAAACAGGTTCCGGTACCCAGTCCAACATGAACACGAATGAAGTGATCTCCAACCGGGCGATTGAAATACTTGGCGGTGTGATCGGCTCAAAAGACCCGGTCCATCCTAATGATCATGTGAATATGGGCCAGTCGTCCAATGATACATTCCCGACTGCGATGCATATTGCGGCATCACGGGAAATTGCCGGGCGGTTGCTGCCGGCATTGAAGCATCTGGCGAAAGCTATTGAAGATAAATCTGAAGCCTTCAAGGATATCGTCAAGATCGGGCGGACTCATACCCAGGATGCAACACCGCTAACGCTTGGCCAGGAGTTTTCCGGTTATGCGGCCCAGTTGCGCAACGGCATTGTCAGGGTAGAGCAGGGCAGTGATGGTTTGCTGGAGCTGGCACAGGGTGGTACTGCTGTTGGTACCGGGCTAAATTCGAAGGTCGGGTTTGCGGAGGATTTTGCCGCACAGGTTGCCGATATCACCGGGCTTGCGTTTCGCACCGCGCCCAACAAGTTTGAAGCGCTCGCTGCGAATGACGCTTACGTCTATGCGCACGGTGCGCTGAATACGGTTGCCACTTCACTCTTCAAGATCGCCAATGATCTACGGCTTTTGGGTTCCGGGCCGCGTTCGGGACTGGGAGAAATTTCATTGCCGGAAAACGAGCCTGGCTCTTCGATCATGCCAGGCAAGGTCAATCCAACCCAGTGCGAGGCAATGACCATGGTGTGTTGTCAGGTGATGGGTAATCAGACAACCATCGGGATGGCTGGCACACAGGGGCATTTTGAATTGAATGTTTATAAACCGGTGATGGCGAATGCGATGTTGCAATCCATCCGTATTCTGTCCGATGTCTGCATCAGTTTTACCGACAAATGTGTCGTTGGCATCAAGGCCAACGAAGAAAACATCAAGTTACTGATGGAACGCTCCTTGATGTTGGTGACGGCTTTGGCCCCAACCATTGGCTATGACAAGGCAACAGAAATCGCAAAAACCGCGCACAAGAATGGCACCACGCTCAAGCAGGAGGCTTTGCGACTTGGCTATGTCACCGAAGAAGAGTTTGAAGCCGTTGTTCGGCCTGAAGAGATGATTGGGCCAAAGAAATAGAGAGAGTTTCTCACCTGTTAAAAATCTGATCCGCCGCGAAACCCTACCGTCTCGACTTAAGCCGGTCCTGTAATCCTAATGGCCGTTGGTATGACAGCGGGAATGAACCATGGCTTTCCATTGTAAAGCGGGATGCTTGGTGGCGGTGCGTCTTTCCACCAAAAGGGCTGTTGTTTGATTGTGCTGATCATCTTGTTCAGGCAAGGAAGCAGGCAACCGTGTGGCCGGTTTTACGTTCTTCCATTTGCGGTGCTACCTCATGACAACGCGCTTGTGCGATTGGACACCGATCGGCAAAACGGCACCCTTTCGGGAGGTTGATGGGGCTTGGTGGGTCTCCCTCAAGGCGAACGCGATCCCGGCGGTTCTGCTTGTTTCCATGTACTGTGGGTACTGCCGCCAGCAAAGCCTGCGTGTAGGGGTGTTTTGGGTTTTTGAAAAGACTGACCCGATCTGCCTGCTCGACAATTTGCCCCAGATACATGACGGCAATGTCGTCGCAGATATGCTGAACGACCCCGAGGTCGTGCGAAATGAACAGGTAGGTGAGACCAAGCTCTTTTTGCAATTTGACCATGAGATTAAGGATTTGCGCCTGTATCGCCACATCAAGCGCTGACACCGGTTCATCGCAAACAATCAGGTCAGGTCGGGTGGAAAGTGCCCGCGCCAGGCTTATGCGCTGTCTTTGCCCGCCTGAAAACTGATGTGGAAAAAGCTGTCTTTGTTCCGCTCGCAGTCCCACTTGCTCAAAAAATTCAACCACTTTGCCATCGCGCTCTGACGCGGTTCCGATATCCATCAAATCCAGCGGTTCGCGGACTATTTCTCCGGCACGCTTGCGTGGATCAAGGGAGGAGTAGGGGTCTTGAAAAACAATCTGAAACTGGCGACGGGCAGCCCGTAATTCTTCCTTTTCAAGCTCACTGATGACGGTGTCGCCAAGCGTTACCCGTCCTTTTGTTATTTTTGTAAGCCGCATAATGGCAAGGGCGGTGGTTGTTTTGCCTGAGCCGCTTTCTCCCACGATCCCGAAGGTTTTACCCTTGGGGATGTTGAAGCTTACGCCGTCGACTGCGTGAACTACAGGCTTGCTGCCAGAAATAAGGTTCTTTGCGCCACCGAAGTGCACTTTCAGATCTTCAACAGACAACGCAATCTCTTTGGCTCTGCTGGAAACCATTACACAGCCTCCCTTTGTGCAACCCAGCATGCGGTGAGGTGGTTTTTTTGTGTGGATGAAAGGGAAGGTTGTTCCTGCCTGCATTTAGCAGTCGCTTCAGTGCATCGCGGTGCAAATGCGCAACCCCTGCCAAGTTTTGTCAGTGGCGGAACAACGCCTGGAATTTCCATCAATGTTTCACGGGTTTTCGAGGGATTGGTTGAAAGATGGGGCACGCATGCAATCAAACCTTTGGTGTAGGGATGTTCCGGATTTGAAAGGACCGTTTTTACGGTTCCATTTTCGACAATCTTGCCTGCATACATCACCGCCACTTTATCCGCGAGTTCCGCGATTGCTCCCATATCATGCGTAATAAGGATAATGGCGGTTCCGGTTTCATCCTGAAGGTTTTGCAGTAAATCGAAAATTTGAGCCTGCACCGTGGTATCAAGTGCTGTAGTGGGTTCATCAGCGATCAAGAGACGGGGGCGACAAGCAAGCGCCATGGCGATCATCACACGCTGGCGCATACCGCCTGAAAGCTGATGAGGGTAATCTTTTGCCCGCACTTCCGCTTCAGGAATTTCAACAGCTTTCAGCATTTCAACTGTTCGCGCAGTTGCGGCTTGTTGGCTGATGTTTTCGTGTAGTTTTACTGTTTCGGCAATTTGTTCGCCGACGGTGAAAACCGGGTTAAGGGAGGTCATTGGCTCCTGAAAAATCATGCCGATGTCCTTGCCCCTGATTTGGCGCAAGTCTTCGTGCTCAAGCCCAACCAGTTCACGACCATCAAGTTTGACGGAACCAGATGTCACTTTGCCAGGCGGATTGGGTACCAGCCCCATAATCGAGAGGGCGGTCATCGACTTGCCACATCCGGATTCACCGACAATGCCCAGAATTTCACCTTCCCGAACATCAAGGGAGACATGATCAAGAACCCGTGCATTGCCGGCGCGGGTTTTGAAATCAACCACGATTTCTGAAACTTCGAGGAATGGTTTCTTCGCCATTTCTACCTCTGCCGCAGTTTCGGGTTTAAGGCATCGTTGAGCCCGTCGCCGATAAGGGAAATCGCCAATACGGTCAGGAAGATTGCAAACCCGGGAATGGCAACGGCAAAACCTGCATCCAGAATGTAAGGCCGGTTGGAGCCGATAACCTGGCCCCAACTCATGACGTTTGGATCGCTTAACCCCAAAAAGCTCAGCGCTGCTTCAAACAGAATTGCGGAGCCAACCATCAAGTTTGCCTGCACAATTATTGGTGGAAGGGCATTTGGCAGGATCACTTTGAAAATCAGGTAACGATCACGAGCGCTGCCGGAACGTGCCGCCGCAACATATTCAAGTTCGCGGATCCGCAGAAATTCGGAGCGCGTGACCCGCGCGACTGCAGTCCAGCTGACAACACCGATCGCCATTGTCACGGTGAACAGCGATGAACCAAACAAAGCAACGATGACCATCGAAAAGAGCAGGGTAGGCAGAACCTGGAAGAACTCGGTAAACCGCATCAGGATTTCTTCAATATAACCACCGTAATAGCCTGCAAATGCGCCAACAGTGACGCCAATTACGAGTGATATGATGGCTGCCGCCAGACCGATTGCGATCGAAACCTGGCCTCCAACCATCATTGCTGCGAGAATGTCACGGCCAAGATAGTCTGTTCCCAACAGGTACCCTTCTTGCCCCGGAAAGGTGAAAGGAGCCCAGACCATATCGAACGGATCGGTTGTGTGAATATAGGGGCCGACAAAGACAAATATCAAAATGGCAATCAGCAATATCAATCCGGCAACTGCAGAATAGTTACGAAAGAACATGCTAGACATTTCAGACAATGGATGCGTTGTCCTGATTTCCTCGAGTTCTGTGTTGGTTGCATCTGTCATCTTTTGGCCTAGCCTGACTTGATGCGAGGGTCGATTTTCCGCAAGGCGATATCCGTCAGGATATTCACGAAAATTACGACAAAGGATGAGAAGAAGAGGATGCCCATTATGGTAGGCGTGTCCCGGGCAAGAATGGATTTGAGTGCGAGAGTACCGAGACCCGGCCAGGTGAAAACCGCCTCGACCACAACCGCACCTGACATGACGGCTGAAAACTGCAGGCCAGCGACGGTTACCAGGGGCCCAAGCGAATTTTTCAATGCGTGTTTATAAAGAACCGTATTTTCGGCAAGACCCTTGGCACGGGCGGTTCGGATATAGTCACTGCCCAAAACTTCAAGCATCGAGGCGCGGATGAGACGGCTGTAAAGTGCGATGTAGATTGATGCCAGTGTAATCATTGGCAGGAACAAATGATAAAGCACGTCGAGTGTCTGGATAAAAAACCCGCCCTCAACCGTCACATTCGACATGCCGCCGACCGGGAAAATTGGAAAGATCGATACAAACAGGATGATCAACAAAATGCCGCTCCAGAATACCGGCGCTGCAAAGCCGAAGAGCGACAGAAATGTAACGATCAGGCTGATGATGCCGTTTGGTTTTCGTGCAGCAATCACGCCCAGCACCATCCCAAGGCTGATGGCCAGTATCTGGGATGAAAACACCAGCAACAACGTGGCAGGGAGCTTTTCCAATATGAGTGTTGTAACCGGTGCGTTGTAGAAATATGAAAAGCCGAGGTCGAAGTACAATACTCCGGATACATACCGCCATAGCTGCACGTAAAACGGTTGATCGAGACCGTAACGGGCGCGAATTTCCTCGATCACTTCCGCATCAGCACCCCCCATGTCTCCGGCGATGGAGTCTGCGATGTCGCCCGGCGCGATGGTGATCAGTGTGAAGTTCAGAATAAGCACTGCAATCAGCAAAAGCAGACCGTAGCCCACCCGCGTTGCAATTGTCTGCCAGAACCCCATCGGGCAATCCACTCTATCTCAAAATGCGAGGTTCACCCGCCATGCCAGGCACGAGCGGGTGAATTTGATAATGCCTACTTGATCCAGACCCGGTCCAGAGGGCTTGATGTGCCCCATATCGAGTTTGGCGCGTTCACAATTTTCTTGTTCGAAACAGTGTGATAGGGCGACGGGAAGATCGGGTAGAGGGGAAGTTCGTCCGCAAGAATTTGCTGAAACTCCATGTAGTATTTCTTCCGTTCTTCAATGTCGTTGGTTGCACCTGCAAGCGCCATCAACTCATCAACACGAGCATTGGAATACTGCTGGGTATTTGACCAGATCACACCTGCTTTGATGTTCTCACTGTTGTATGTCCGATGAACACCAATAACCGGATCACCCCAGTTGAAGACGTTGTCCATTGTCATCTCAAATTCCCAATTTGAGATGCGTTTCGCCCATGTAGGGAAATCTGCTGATGCACGGACTGTCACATCAATGCCAATCTTTTTTAGCGCCGGCTTCATGTATTCGGCAAATGGCTTCATTGCCGGCCAACCAAAGTCAACGGTGAGGCCAAATCGGTTACCATCAGCCCCTTTGGGATATCCGGCCTCATCCAGCAAAGCATTGGCTTTATCAAGATTGAGGTCGTAGTTTTCTACCGTGTCGTTATAAAATGGGCTGCCCGGATGGATGCCTGTCTTTGCATCACCAATCGTACCCAGCATCAAGGCTTTCAGGATGAACTGTTTGTCGACCGCATAGGCAATCGCCTGACGTACGCGCTTGTCCGAAACCCTGTCGGCCTTGGTATTGAACGCAAGCCAGTTAACAGGACCAATCGCGGCGTAGCCCGCATTGGAGACATCAAGGTTTTCGTTTTTCTTCAGGCGCGTAAGATTTCGCGGTTCCTGTTCAAACCCCGAGAGCATCAGTTCACCGCTTTCCAGTGCGATGGTGCGGGAGGATTCTTCCGGCATAATACGCATGACGATCTTATCCAGATACGGCAGGCCTTCCATGAAGTAACCGTCGTAGCGCTCAAGGACGACATGCTCACCGCGCTTAAACTCAACAAGTTTGAACGGACCGGAACCAACAACATTTTCAGAGTTTGCCGGATGAGCTTTCGGATCCTGTCCATCGCCATACACATGCTTTGGAATGATCGAAAGCAGTTGCGACGACATTGCCAGCAACAGCGCTGGATGCGGCTTTGACAGCTTGATTACTGCGGTAGTAGCATTTGGTGTTTCAACCGAAGTTACCGGAGCAAACATGGATTTGAAAGGATGGTTTTCCCTCACGGTATCAATCGAGAACGCAATGTCTTGTGATGTGATCGGCTTGCCATCATGGAAGGTAGCACCTTCCACCAGATTGATAGTAACCGAAAGACCGTCCTCGGAAATTTCCCACGATTTAGCCAGATAGGGTTGAGGTGTCCAGCCATCGTCATAACGCAACAATGAAGCAAAAAGCTGGGTTCCAGGCTGGCCGGTCGCGGTACCGGATTGAACAGCGGGGTTCAAATGGCGAGGTGCTTGCTGGAGCGCCATTACCAGCGTGCCCCCCTTCTTGGGGTCCTCGGCCATTACCGGTTGGGTCGACAGCATCGTTGAGTGTGCCAGCAATAAGGCTGCGGCAAGTAATTTTTTCATTGTAACATCTCCCTATGCATCACCAAGTTTCCCAGGCAAAATCCATGAGAAAATTAGGACAATTTCACATTGAACTTCAAAGGCTCCTCCCAGAGCGATTTATATTAATGCACTATTTCTTTCACTCAGCAAGACAACAAATTCTCAAACATTTTCTTGAAAGCCGGATCGGGCAAAGTTCAGGATTGAAAGTCTGAACCCGAGCGGATAGCATTTGGCTGTTAGTCAGGAAGCGCTTCAATGAATACAATATACTCCGCCCGGAAAATCATCACTATGAATCCCGCAAAACCGGAGGCAACGCACGTAGCAGTCCGGGAGGGACGTATTGTCGGAACTGGCAATCTGGAAGAACTTGTGCGCTGGGGTGAATATGAACTGGACGAGCAATTTTCTGATAAAATCCTGATGCCGGGTCTGATTGAAGGGCATGCGCATGCGATGGAAGGAACCCTGTGGCGCTATGTATATTGTGGATATTTTGATCGAATGGATCCCGATGGCAAGATGTGGGCCGGCGTGCAGGATATCGGTGGGGTACTTGACCGGTTGAAAGAAGCGGAAGCACAGATGGAGGATGCTGACACACCGCTTGCAGGCTGGCAACTGGATCCGATCTATTTTGATAATCAACGGGTAACGCGCGCTGATCTCGACAAGGTTTCGAGCTCCAGGCCAATTGGCGTCGTTCATGCGTCGCATCACATTATGAACGTTAACTCAAAAGCACTCGAACTTGCAGGCCTGTTGAAACCGGGGGTCAATCATCCCGGCGTGCCGCTTGGTGATGATGGTTTGCCTACCGGAGAGTTGAAGGGGCCTGATATCATGACACCGGTTGGCGTTCATGTTGGTTTCAGCAGAGACATTCTTGCCTGTGATGACCGGGGATTGCGTGATTTCGGCAAACTGTGCGTGCGGGCAGGCGTTACCACCGTTACAGACCTTGCCGCCCGTCTAGGCGATGAGGCAACGGAAATGATGCTTGAAGTTACAGCCGAAAGGCACTTTCCGGCAAGGGTGGTTCCGTTGCGGTTTTTCCAGGGTCTTACACCCCGTGATCTGGTTGACCATGCGGCATCGCTCAAAAAACGCTCAACGGACCGGTTGCGACTGGGAATGATAAAGGTGGTTGCAGATGGTTCCATTCAGGGGTTTTCGGCGCGAATGCGGTTTCCAGGCTACTTCAACGGTGAGCCGAATGGTCTTTGGTATATTCCGCCGGAACAATTGCTTGAGATCTATGAACTGGCACTTGCAGAAGGATTGCATGTACACACCCACACCAATGGGGACGAGGCAACGCAGCTTGCGATAGAATTGACCGAGAAGGCTTTGATCAAGCACCCGACACCTGATCACCGTTACACACTGCAACATTGTCAATTGGCCGATGCAGCGCAATTCCGCCGGATGGCAAAACTTGGCATGTGCGTCAACCTGTTTGCCAATCACCATTACTACTGGGGTGATGCGCATTACAATCTTACGGTTGGGCCTGAACGGGCGGAACGCATGAACGCCTGCAAAACAGCACTTGCCAACAATCTGCAAATGTCAATCCATTCCGATGCACCGATTACGCCGCTTGGACCATTGTTTACCGCCTGGTGTGCCGTAAACCGGCTTACGTCATCTGGACGCGTACAGGGCGAATATGAAAAAATATCGGTTGAAGAAGCGCTTTACGCCATAACCCTTGGTGCCGCCTATACCCTCAAGCTCGATGGCGAAATCGGTTCGATCGAGGCGGGTAAGCGCGCAGATTTTGCCGTGCTTGAAGATGATCCAACGACGATTGGCGGTGACAAGTTAAAAGATGTTGCGATTTGGGGTACGGTTCAAGATGGGCGTATCTTCAATGCCAATAGCCAGTGAATAGATTTTGACGTTACCCATCACGATTATCGGCGGTTATCTAGGCTCCGGAAAAACCACGCTGGTCAACCATTTGCTGCGAAACGCGGATGGATTGAGAATTGCAGTGCTGGTTAATGAATTCGGTGAATTGCCGATCGATGAAGATCTCATTGAGGCAGAAGAAGAAGGGATCATTTCGATCGCAGGCGGATGTGTTTGCTGTTCGTATGGCAGTGACCTTACTTTTGCGTTGATGGAACTCACGGATTTGTCTCCGCCGCCTGATCATGTGTTGCTTGAGGCAAGCGGTGTTGCGCTTCCTGGAGCAATTGCCTCATCGGTTTCACTTCGTAACGGGTATCAGATGGATGGTGTTGTTGTGTTGGCGGATGCTGAAACCATTTATGCCCAGGCGGGTGACGCATACATTGGCGATACGATCACGCGACAGATCAACGATGCCGACCTTATTGTTCTCAACAAGGCGGATTTGAGTACAGGGCAGAAGCTTTCAGATACTAAAGCATGGCTGATTGAGCTTGCGCCTGATGTCGAAGTTATCCCGACAATCCGGGGGTCTTTGCCGCCGGAAATCCTGTTGCAGAGTTTTTTGGGAAGAGAGCGCAAGAGCGCCGGTCCACATCATCATCAGGCGGATATTTTTGAAACCATGAGTTTTGATATTATTGGACCGGTTGTTCCTGATCTCCTGGCAAGGGAACTAGCGAGCGCCGGCCTAAAACTTGTTCGTGCAAAGGGATTTGTTAAAACCGGCGACGGACAGAAGATGGCTATCCAGACCGTTGGGCGTAGATGGGAGGTTTTTGAGGCACCTGCGGAAGTTTCAACAGGGCTGATCGCGATTGGGTATAAGTCAGATATTGACGTTGACGCGATCCGGGGTCTGATCAAAAAGTATTCTGAATGAGCGCTGCACAAAAATGATGTCTTTTTAATCTGATCCGGTATTTGTAGGTGAGAAAATTATCCCAGGGTGGTGGATGATCGCTAAAATTGTAGCGATCGATTTAACCGAAGATGAAGTGCGATCTGCTAGGGTCTGGACTCAATTGGGAATTGGCCTGCACAGCTGACCAATTTTTCAGAATTCAGGCGAAATCGACCGACTTGACTGTCCGTCAATGAGGAGATTTCAACGATAATCCGGGTAAATTGGGCGCTGCCCGAACGGGTTGCGCCAAAAACGCCTATTTCAGTATTAAAAAGCCTCGCCGATGCTTTGGCATCGCCTGTGTTTTTCGCCGCGAAATAAACCATTTTGTCTCCAATGCAGCCACATTTCCCAATTGGGTTCAGACCCTAGTGTTTGCTTGCATTTTTCGGGGAAAGCATGAAAAATCTCAGCCAGTTCCATGTGGATAATCAAGGCAATGTCGCGATGATTTTCGCGATATTGTTCCTCCCACTGCTGATGTTTGTTGGTGTGGCAATTGACTATTCGCGGATTGCGAACCATGAAAGCGAACTTCAAACGGTTGTGGATAATGCAGCGACAAGTATCGTAAATCTCTCCTCCAAGAGAATTAGTGCAGCCCGCCAGATTGAGAATATGATCAATGCCAATAGCGGGCGTGATACAGCTGAGGTGAAAATCAACATCCGAAGGGATAAATTGCGAATTGAAGCGCGCGACCAAATTGATACGCCTTTATTGAGTACTATCGGTCAGGGAACTTCTGAAATCACAGCATCCATTGAGCTTGACGCCAATCGGGGTTCTGGAACACCTGGAAGCAGGGGAATTCCGGAGATTGATAAAAAGCAGTTTAACAAGGCGATCGAAAAGCAGCTCAATGAAGCGCTAAAACAGGTAGGATTGGGCGGCAATCTCAACCGTCTTTCACCGACCCAGCGCGCTCGCATGCAACGCCAATTGGAAAACCGTATGAAGCGGATGGGTGTTCGCTTCAAATAGCGGAAGCCTTATCCGCCAAACGGTCCTTTGAGACCCGCCTTTTCAATATGGCTGATGTAAGTGTTTGAAGCCTTAATCAACGACGCACCCTTGTTGGCGATAAGGGCAGCGCGCTGATCCTCATTTTTTGCATCAGCGATTTGTGCCCACAGGGAAGATGCCTCGTCAACGGCTTCGGTAATAGCCCTAAGCGTTGAAGCGTCATTTGTTGCCGCACCAAGCCTGTTGGGTGTCACCTTGCCGACACCGCAAACAGTTGTCGGTCCGGCATCCACATATTCTGCCGGGAGATCGCCTTTGAGGTTGGTGACGCGTCTTTCCTTTATGCAACTGATAATCTGGTCGACGGCTTGTTTTGCACCTTCCACACGAGAAACGTGTTCGGTATCTGCTGCTGCGTGCGGGAGCAGTTCCAACTGGCCCGGGTATTTTTTGATCAAAGGCAGGTAGGGAACCATCGGGCCGGAAAGTGCACCGTTTTCCGCATCCTTGAACAGATCGGCATCAATGCAGGCGTAACGTATCTTTCCCGAAGCAAGGGCCTGATCCAATGCATCGGCATTTACACACTCGCCACGGTCGTAGTTGACGACAATTGCTCTGTCATTCATCGCGGCGAGAACGTCTGCATTAACGACTGAATCATTTGCAAACTTTCCTGTCTCTTCATTGAAGGGGCCAAGTCCGGTGTGAGGCGAGAGCGCGTCAGCGCCGGTAGCAGCTTCAACAGGAGAGGCTTTATAGGTGAAGCCTTCTGATTCAATCCATTCTTTGTGGTTGGTGCGGGCATAAACCCTTACATCCATTCCAAAGGCCTTGGCGAGGCACGCGACTTCGCGCCCAATGTTGCCAAAACCGATAATCGCAATAGCCTTGCCTTCGATCTTTTCTGTTGGATATTCACAGAGGTTCTTGCCGGTATCAAAATCACCGGCGCATACACGGGCATGCAGTTCTTCCACATTGAGGTCGGGCAGAACCTTTAACAGTGCTTTCATCGCCATTTGAGCAGTAGCACGGCTGTTGAAACTGGGTGTATTCATCAAGGGCGCGTCACCACCATCACCATTTCCGCCACCCCAGGATTTTGATCCCATATTGCCGGTACCTGCGCCAATTCGAACGCCGCCTTCCGGGAATATCGAATCTGACGGCAGAAAGGTCGCCGCTGCAATTACCGCATCATATTGCCCATCGCTCGTAATCGGCAGAAGCTCTTCTTCCCGCGAGAGGTCAGGTTGATAGAAAAAGTGCAGGCCTTGTGAAAGATTTGCGCCATCATCATTCAGGCCTTCGTGAAAGGAATGCCCCAGGCTTTCGATGTATGACTTTACTTCGGAATGGTCGGGATTGCCGCTGCTATCAAATTTCAAACCAACCAAATCAGCAATCAGTATCTTGTGCGTTTCAGCCATGTGTTTGCCTCCCGTAAAATTACCTTTGCGCACATACACCGGATTTTTCTCACTGGCATCCCTTAATCAGGCAGGTGCGACAGAATTCCCGATCAATGGCATAATGAATATAATTACGCAGATTATGTCCGAATTGGAACAAGTGTTTGGGCTTGCAAAATTTGCCCAACTGAAACAAAACCCTATTTGCCCGCCAACTTGGAGAGTAGAATGTTTAGAAGGCTGAAAAACTGTCACAATGTTCAGGATATGCGCTTGCTGGCAAAGCAACGTCTTCCAGGGCCGATTTTTCATTATATTGATGGTGCTGCTGATGATGAGTTGACTTATCGGCGGAACACAGACGCATTTGATGACTGTGATCTGGTACCCAATGTGCTTGCAGGTGTTAGCGAAGTCGACATGAGTGTAACGGTGATGGGTCAAAAGCTTGAGATGCCGGTTTATTGCGCGCCTACCGCACTTCAGCGCCTTTTTCATCATGAAGGAGAACGCGCTGTAGCGCGGGCTGCGACCAGGTATGGCACCATGTTCGGGGTTTCATCGCTTTCAACCGTCAGTGTAGAGGAAATTACTGCGATCACTGATGTGCCAAAAATGTTCCAGTTTTACTTTCACAAGGATCGCGGATTGAATGACGCGCTCTTGCAGCGGGCCAAAGAGGCAAAGTTCAATGTCATGGCGCTTACCGTGGATACGATAACCGGAGGCAATCGGGAGCGTGATTTGCATACGGGCTTTACGTCTCCACCAAGGCTTACCATTGAGAGCCTGTTGAGTTTTGCCGCCCATCCAATGTGGGCGTGGAATTATTTCACCAAACCCAAGTTTGATATGCCGCATCTTTCAGGCCATGTGGCCGAGGGAACCAATATGGCCGTGTCGATCGGCGACTATTTTTCCAAGATGCTTGATCAAAGCATGAATTGGAAAGACGCGGAAAAGCTTTGCAGGGATTGGGATGGTGAGTTCGCGCTCAAGGGTATCATGAGTGTTGAGGACGCCAAGAGGGCGGTCGATATCGGGTGTACCGGGATCATGGTTTCCAATCACGGCGGTAGACAGCTTGATGGTTCAAGGGCCCCGTTTGATCAACTAGCGGAAATCTGTGATGCGGTTGGCGACAAGATTGATGTGATTTGCGAGGGTGGTATCCAGCGCGGGACGCATGTCCTCAAAGCGCTGTCAGTTGGTGCCAAAGCCTGTTCTGGCGGCCGGATGTATCTATACTCCCTATCTGCTGCGGGACAGGAGGGGGTTGAAAAGACACTTGGTAATCTTCGAATGGAAATTGAACGGGGTATGAAGTTGATGGGGGCCAGGTCTGTCGCCGATCTTTCCCGTGAAAACCTGCGCTGGCGTTCAAGCCCGGGATTTAAACTCTGATCCCGGCCATATCGCAAGTCAAAAGCCAGTGCGAATACTCTAGTGGTCCGTTCGAAACAAATGAGTCCCTTTGCGGCGAACTCTTTATCATTTGTTTCGAACGTAAAGACCACTAGTGGATTGCACCAATTAATTGTTGTTGTAATTTTTGTAAAGTCATGATTCACTGTCTACCTAACATCAACTGCTTGGTAGGGAGGCCATTGATGGCTAAGAAAAGATGGATTGTTGAATTATGTGATGCTGAACGGCTTGAGCTTGGCCGGCTGATAAACACCGGCAGGACAGCTGCAAGAACGATTTTAAAGGCGCGGATTTTGCTGAAGGCGGATCAGGCCAGCGGTAGTGGCTGGACAGATACACGGATTGCCGAGGCTCTTGAAACCAGCATCACCCATGTTGCCAACACCATTCCGCATCAATGTGACCACGGGCGTGCCGCACGCAGATGCCGGATTGCGGTCGAAGTTCGACAAAACAGCCCGAAGTCGCTCCGGACATCACCAAAAGCCGGAGCAAACAGCCAGATTGAGCATCCAAGAACCGCAAACTTGGAAAAAGGAGGTCAATATGCCAACATCACCGCATCAATCAAATCCATCTGGGGGATATCGGGTTAAAGTCCCCGTTCAGGTGGATCAGATTTGCTCATGTTTTCCCTCCACTTCGTTTCTTGATCGAGAGGTGGATCAGAGTTATCCTTATGGGAATCTTCAGATGTAGAAACCTTATGCGCAGAATAGAGTGCTCTGGCCATATAGGCTCCGTATACAGCTATCCCCCCTGCAAACATTGCCAGACTTTTTCCTTGTCCAGCCTGCACAATATGGAAAGCACCTACCCCTGCTGTAGACAATGATGTTGAACATACAATCACCATTGGGAGACTATAATTCAGGAAATTGGAGAAATTTTTTACAGGCATTTTTTATTTTATGATACATGCCGTATGTTTCAATTTTTTTACAAAAAGAAATATACATGCGTATTCCGGTGTGATCCGCCCGCTCATTCCGATAACATAAATATTAATTTGATAAAGGAGTGATTTATGCAGAATGCAATAGTGGTATTAGCAACAATTATAGTTACACTATTATCAACTTTTGGTTTGCTTATTAATTATGCCCCTTCATCAAAAGATATAAATGATATAAATAAACAAATATCAATACTTAGAGAAGAAAAAATATCGATTATTAATATTGAACAAGCAATATCACCATATATATCAAATGAAGAGAAGATGTTATTTGATTTGAGGCGGCAGATAGTATCTGAAATTGAGAGTTCAGCGAGAGAATTTAAGAAAAAAATAGATACAGCTTCTATAGCGAAATATGTAGTCGATAAAGAGCGCGGTAAGATACGAGGTCAACAAGGGATAAAGGGGGACATAGGTCCCAGAGGCCCCAAAGGTGAGGCTGGGCTAACACAAGAAGATGTTGAAAGCTATGTTGAAATTGTAATTTCCCGTCGATTGGCAGAAATCAAAACGAAATTCAAAGAAGAAATATTTGATGTAAGAACCCCAAAAACCCATCAAGCCGACAAAGGTGGCTGTGTACACATTTCAAAACTTAAATCTGGCGATGTCGTTGTTATGAAGTTTTATGATAATTTTTGTACAAACGATGGGCAGGGAGTTATTAGGCCTGTTAAAAATAGCGGTAAAAAAATAGTTGTATATTTGCCAAGGATTGAGTCCGAATATTATTTAAAAATTGATGAAATTACATGTTTTGATAGTGACAAAGATGAAGAATTTAAAAAAATATGCATGTCATTGCTGAGTAGAAGAAAAGTAGAGGAGAATAATTATCAACTTAATATAAAAATAGAATCATTTAAAAGATGATCCAGCGATCTACTTTAAGAGTCTGATTCAAAACTCTTGCGGCTTTTTTGCTTGTTTTGCGATGTGTCGTGTTGTCCTTCGGATTGATGCGATGAGCAGCCAGCTTTCGGATGATGAGATTGTCTTCTCCCAATCCTTTGCCAGCCGTCTGCAGCGGCCCAGCCAGGCGAAGGTGCGCTCGACCACCCATCGTCTTGCAACGACGATAAAGCCAGTTGCGTTTTCGGGACGTCGCACGATTTCAATGGTGGGGCTTGGCTCCATGTTCAGCAAGTCGCAATACACTTTGGTACCTGCATAGCCGCCATCGGCAAAAAAGTGCGATACTGTTGGAAAGCTGTCGATTGTCACAGCGAAGATATCCCTCGCCTTGTCGCGGTCCTGAAGGTTAGCGCCATGAACTTCCGCAGCCAGCAAATTGCCTTGTGTATCAACGGTTATGTGACGTTTTCTTCCCTTTATCTTCTTTCCCGCATCATAGCCGCAAACGCCTCCTGCTTCCGTGGTCTTGACCGATTGGCTGTCAATGGTCGCAGCCGTTGGATCAGGCTCACGACCCGATACAATCCGACTGGCGACACTCATGAGTTCGTTGATGACGTGAAACGTGCCGTCGTCCCGGAAGCGATAGAAATAGTATCGGACCGTTGAAACCGGCGGAAAGTCTTTCGGCAACTGCCGCCAATGACATCCTGTTGTGGCGATATACTGAATGGCATCCCAAACAGCGCGCATAACAACCCTGCGGGGACGGCCAACCGCAGCGCTGATGTTCACAACCGGTGCTATCAATTTCCATTCCTCATCGCGACAATCGCTTGCATAGCGAAGCTCGCCTCTGTCATAGTCAGGCCGGGTGATTTCGGTCCAGGGCATCATAATTCTCCGATTCAGCAAATCAAAGAATTATAACCAACTGAAATCACTCAACATAATTTCCAATCAGGCTTTAAGGTGTCCTTAAAGCGGTCCGAAAAGCGACAAACGCCAGTACCGCACTCATAACCGAATTCCAGCCGGCAAATGAAAGACCCATCACCCGCAATGCGGCTTTTGTGCATGAAGGCGGCACGCTTTGCTCGAGTTGCTTGAGAAAATCAGTCGTGGTTGTCGCAAGTCCGCCTTCCACCGCACCACAGTCTCCCGGACCTTCCCACAATCCCCATTCAACACCTGAGTGATTGACGCCCAGTACCAGCGAAAAAACAAGAACAAGCCCAACAACGAGGAGAAGCCCTCTTGTCAGGCAAGTCGGCCATTTCATCAACAACGATAAAACCGCCAATCCCACTAAAGGAATTCCCAGATACCAGGGTTCGCGTTGTTGCAGACACAGTTTGCAAGGCTGATAGCCGCCAATGTGCTCAAATGCGAGTGCCGACAAGATCACGGCACCCATGCCTGCCGGTTAAAAACCGGTTTTCTTTTGGATGTATACTCCTTGCACCCGAAAAGTGGGCACCGGTTTTCGGATAAGTGCAAGGATCAAAAGAAGAATCCTATACTCAAAATTCGGGTTTTCGGGTGTTTTGAGTATAACGGTGTGTCAGATGAAAAGCGACATGCTCGCAAGGGTTGCCACAATCATGATTATGGATACACCTGCAATGCTTGCCAGGGAATGTTCTTCCGCATGAATGTCATCACGTAGCTGATCATGAAGATTGGTCATTTTTCTTCCCTTCCTGAAACTATACATAGGCGTTGGCCCTCCGGATTAATGTGCGCTTTTGCACATATTGGTTTGGTCTAAGCCAGCGCCGGAATTGCCGATGCCATGAACGACAAAACCGTTGAAAACATTACAATTTTAGCCACCGCATGATTTTCGCAGATGTCACCTTGGCGAAATGCTGCAGTTGAAATTGCCCTAAATATCTCCTTTCATGAAAGAGATGGGCAGGGTTGAGACCGGTTTCCAATCAACACGGATCACACGGGTGCGATTGGGAAAATGGGGATTTTTTGGGAAACGCCGCCACATTGGGGTCGGTGGCTTTTCCTGGAGACAAGCCGGGACCGTTGGAAACCCGGCTCCGCTCTGCAATTGACTTATCTTGGGACACAAAAATGATCGAGCCCGTCATATCCACGATACGTCCCGCGCGAGGGTTTGAAGCTGCGATAGTTCTGTTCACACCATTTGCGCCATCCCGGTGTCCATGGAGCAAGTGAGCCGGTGTCGTTGTAAGTTACCACGTGCGGTTGGTTGTTTGTGTTTCCATATGTGCTGTCTGAATATGTGTCTTCATATTCGGTGAGCGGGATTGGATCGCCATAACCGGAGTTGCCAGAATATGGCTCCTGGTAGGGCTCCTGGTATTGATAGGACGGTTGGGGTTTCCGACCAGATGATTGACCTGCAATAATTGCGCCAACGGCAAGCCCGATAATGCCGGCTGCGATCAGGTCACGGTTGTCAGATTTTCTACGCTTTTTCGCCTTGCGCGCCACATGAATTTCGCGATAGGCCCGCTGGCCATGAACACCACGACCAAACCTGTTGTGAAATTTGCGATGGCGTTTCTTGTTGATGTGTGTGCCATGGCCAAAATGCTTGGATGCATTGTGACGCTCGTGAGCCTGCGCAGTGGAAATCGGCAGGGCTGTACTCATCAAAAATGCAACTGAAAGTGAAGTGGCGATGGTTTTGAATGCTGGGGACTGTGCAGACATGGTGGGCTCCTTGTTTGACCCGCTTTTGATCGGGTGTTGAGGAGATAATGCGCTTTTGGACCTGAACTCGTGCTGAAGTGGTGTTCAGACAGTGTTCATGTGGAAATATCTGCAAAAAACCCATTGCTGGCAGGCATTTGGAGGCTTATCTAAGCAGTGACAGAAGCGAGAGTTCCATGACTGACCAGCCTGACATCCTTCGAATTGCACTAGCGCAACTTAACCCTACTCTGGGTGATATCCCCGGCAATGTTGAAAAAGCGGGCGAAGCGCACCGTGATGCTTCTCGTATGAAGGCTGACCTTCTTTTGATGAGTGAATTGTTTATTTCAGGCTATCCGCCAGAGGATCTGGTCTTAAAGCCGGTTTTCGTGGAAGCCTGCATGCAGGCCGTCGAGGAACTGGCCAAACGCACAAAAGGGGGGGCTCCTGGCATCATTGTCGGATGCCCCTATCGCGATAAAGAAGGACTGTTTAATGCAGTAGCCGTGCTCGATGATGGCAAGGTCCAGACCTGGCGCAAGAAGGTCGATTTGCCAAACTATGGTGTATTCGACGAAAAGCGCGTCTTTGACCAGGGCCCGTTGCCGGGACCGGTAAATTATCGAGGTGTCCGCATTGGCGTCCCCGTTTGTGAAGACATCTGGGGAGAATTGGACGTTTGCGAAACTCTGGCTGAAAGCGGCGCGGAAATTTTGCTGGTTCCAAACGGCTCTCCCTATGTGAGCGAAAAAATGGACATTCGCTATCAGGTAGCAATCCGTCAGATTATCGGAAGCGGGTTGCCGCTTGCCTATCTCAATCAGCTTGGCGGGCAGGATGAGCTGATGTTTGATGGCGGTTCGTTTGTGATCAATTCAGATCATCATCTGGCAGTTCAGATGAATCAGTTTGAAAATTCGGTTGTCTTGACTACCTGGCGGCGCGGTAAAAAAGGGTGGGCGTGTGATGATGATGTTATGGCCAATCTGCCGGATATCAACGAAGCCAACTGGCGGGCCTGTGTGATGGGATTGCGGGATTATGTAAACAAGAACGGATTCGCAAACGTGGTGCTTGGTCTTTCAGGCGGGATTGATTCCGCAATTTGTGCGGCAATGGCCGTTGATGCGCTGGGTGAGGAACGCGTGCGGTGCATCATGATGCCGTATGACTACACCTCAAAAGAAAGCCTCGATGACGCCGCCGATTGTGCCACAGCGCTGGGTGTTCGCTATGAAACCGTACCGATCAAAAAACCGGTCGAGGGTTTTAACAAGGTTTTGGCCGATATGTTTGAAGGAACGAATGAGGGCGTGACCGAGGAAAACCTCCAATCGCGCGCCCGCGGTGTGATCTTGATGGCGGTATCCAACAAATTTGGCTCAATGGTGGTGACGACCGGCAACAAGTCGGAAATGTCGGTTGGATATGCTACACTCTACGGCGACATGAATGGCGGCTATAACCCGATCAAGGATTTGTACAAGATGCAGGTCTATGAACTTGCAGACTGGCGCAACTCCCATGTACCGCCGGATTGTCTGGGTCCGCCAGGCGAGGTGATCCCGCAAAATATCATCGACAAGGCACCATCAGCAGAGCTCCGCCCGGACCAGAGGGATCAGGATTCACTGCCACCGTATCGTGTGCTGGATGATATTCTTGAATGCCTGGTGGAAAAGGAAATGGGCGTCGATGAAATTATCGGGAAGGGGCATGACAAGGAAACTGTGCTGAGGATCCAGCATCTGTTGTACATTGCCGAATACAAGCGCCGGCAATCCGCGCCGGGTGTCAAAATCACCGCGAAACAATTTGGTAGGGACAGGCGTTATCCGATCACCAACCGGTTTCGGGATGGTTAAATAGGTAATGTCCGGAGTGCGGACTTAGAGCTTTTCGCGCTTTTGTGAATTCACAAAAGTGATAACGAAATCGTAAAAACAATGGCTTATAGCATGCCAAATGAATCCAACAAAAAACGACACGCTATAGTAACTTTGTTTGACTCGTCGCGAAAAGGAAGGTTTTTGCAACGGTTTTTAGTGTTCTACGATTTCAACATGTTAGCTGTCGCAAAATCTTGTCGCAAAAAAGTGGGTGATTTTTGCACTGAAAAGTGGAAGGCTTTTGAGGTCGCCATAATCTGTTTTTGTTTGAACCGAGTAATTTAGAGAAAGTAAATAGCGGATGCGTCGCCTGTTTGTTATCATTTGCGTCATTGGGTTAGGCTATTTTGTTTGGCATCAAATAATGGAGCGGTCGGCGACAATAGCGCTACAATCTTCGGACTACAAATTGACCTTCACAATGGCTTGGGGGTTTGGGATGAAGGAACGGCTGACACTCAATAAGGCAGGCGCACCTTGGCAGTCAGTCTCAAGCGAATGGATAGAAATCTGGAAAAAGCCATACAATTCTGGAGCAGTTGTGTACGCGAGCACAGACGGTCAAACCTATTATATTGGCACAAGCTATAAGTTGGGAGTTCTCGTGCCGGAAAAGGGAACTTTTATAATGACCTGCGACAATAAACTTATCCCCGAGCGAACGCCTCTCGGCAAGCGCCTATCCTTATATGGAAATGCCAAGTCGGATGAGAATATCGCCCCCGATGCTTCCCGTTTTCCCGACTACATTGAAAAAAATCAATTCAGTGAAACGTCTCCAGCCTCATCACCACCGTCCAAATATTACGTTGGCCTCCTATATATTGGTAGATTTGGAGTGGTCAGAGGATCAGGGCGAGGCAGTGAGGTCAGTTTTGTCACCCCAAATAACGCTGCTGAGCCACGGGTGAGTTTGTACCACCACTGCGGCTGATCTTATATAGGCAGTCATAAAACCGTTGCAAAAAGGATCGTTTTTACCACAAATATCATGACGTTTGGAAGACAGTAGCACCAAAGCCATTACGGATGTATGGGATAAAAACTGACTTTGACCATTTTCATTCGGTCCCACTCTGCTCTCCTTTCCCAACACTGGTTCAGCAGGTTCAGCACAAATATCTTGCAGAACCTGCTTGTTCGACTATGAGGGAGCCATGTTCTTTCCCCAATTCCTTGCTCAAAATGCCCGCTGGCTTGTCGGTGGGTTTTTGCTGACATTTTTTTCGTCCTTTGGGCAGACATTTTTCATCTCACTTTCCGGTGGAGCCATTCGCGAGGAGTACGGCCTTTCCAATGGTGATTGGGGTTTGCTTTATATGCTCGCAACACTGTGCAGTGCCTTGTGCCTGCCGTTTGTGGGCAGGATTGTTGATGTGATTTCAGTTGCAAAAACCATTCTGATTATTGTTCCGGCATTGGCGCTTGCAAATCTCGCAATGGGCTTGTCGCACTCCCTTTTTTTGCTTGCGTTCATTTTGTTTGGTTTACGCCTTTTTGGTCAGGGAATGATGACGCATACTTCCTTGACTGCCATGGGGCGTTGGTACTCTGCTCACCGGGGAAGGGCTGTTTCGGTTGCAGTCGTTGGACATCAGGCCGGTGAAGCGATTTTGCCGGTGGTTTTTGTCTATGCAATTTTAATCACTGGTTGGCGCGGCACGTGGATTGCTTCAGCCATATTTCTGGCCGTTGTTGCCTTGCCGGTTCTGCTTGCCTTGATGCAGGAAGAGCGTGTCCCAAGTCAAGCTGAGACATCTGCTGCGCTTCAGTCCGCAGCAAAACACTGGACGCGGGCCGAAGTATTGCGTGATCCGCTTTTCTACGGGCTTCTCATTGCGGTGTTAGCTCCATCATTTATCGGGACCACGTTGTTCTTCCACCAGGATTACCTGATCGAATTGCGGGGTTGGGACAAACTGCAATACTCGTTGTCGTTCACGGTAATGGCAGCGATGACGTTCACCTTTGCATTAATTGCAGGCCAATTGGTGGACCGGTTTTCCGCTGTCGCAATTTTACCCGTATTCTTGCTGCCGCTTTGCGCTGCATGCATCACCCTGTGGGCGTTTAGCGGGATAGGGAGCAGTTATCTGTTCATGGGGTTGTTGGGGATTTCTTACGGCTTTTCGTCAACGCTTTTCGGTGCGTTGTGGCCGGAGGTTTACGGCACCAAAAATCTAGGTGGGATAAGGGCGCTTACCATTGCTGCAATGGTATTTGGTACCGCACTTGGGCCGGGTGTGACCGGCTATTTGATCGATCTGGGTGTTTCCTATCCAGGACAAATTCTGGTAATGGGCATTTACTGCCTTGCGGCAAGCGTCGTAATGCTGTTTGTATCACACAAAATCAATGTCAGATTGTTGGCCGCATCCGTTTAAAAATTGGAATGTTTTCATGACTGTACGTGTTCGTTTCGCTCCGTCTCCAACGGGCAATATCCATATTGGAAATGCACGACCTGCTTTGATTAACTGGCTGTTTGCTTTGCAAAACAACGGCGAGTTTGTTCTTCGCTATGATGACACGGACAAGGGGCGTTCGAAGCAGGAGTATGCAGACGGGATTGCGCGTGATCTTGACTGGTTGGGGATTAAACCTCACATCATTGAGCGTCAGTCCGATCGCGCTCAGCAACATCAAGCGGCAACTCAGAAACTCAAGGATGCTGGCCTGCTTTATCCGTGTTATGAAACCCCTGATCAGCTGGACCGCCAGCGCAAGCGACTTGCAGTGCGTGGCAAACCACCAGTTTATGATCGCTCGGCGCTGCGGCTGGATGATGAACAACGAAAAGAAATCGAAGCGGAAGGTCTCACCCCGCATTGGCGTTTTTTATTGCCGAACTACGAAAACGAGCCGTTTGATACTCAAAGAACAAAGGTCAACTGGGAGGATCAAATTCGCGGCACTCAAACCGTTGATCTTGCCTCGATGTCAGATCCGGTTTTGATCCGCGCTGATGGTTCATGGCTCTATACGCTGCCAAGTGTTGTTGATGACATTGATCTTGGTATTACCCATGTGTTTCGTGGTGATGACCACGTTACCAACACCGGTGCGCAAATCGCGATATTCCGCGCACTTGGTGCTGAACCTCCGGTTTTCGGGCACCATAATCTCTTGACCACTGAAAGCGGCGAAGGGCTTTCCAAGCGTCTGGGGTCTCTTTCAATCCACACCCTTGCAGAAGAGGGGTACGAAGCAATGGCGGTTGCTTGTCTTGCTGTGCTCACGGGAACTTCTGGTCCGGTGGAGGCATTGGCAAGCATGGCTGAACTGGCTGAGAAATTTGACCCCAGGTCTGTAACAAAATCCTCTGCCAAATTTGATCCTGCGGAGCTGGGAAGCCTGAACCGGCGAATTGTGCATCAATACGCTTATCGTGATATCGCAGAACGGCTTGAAGCAATGAGCGTTGGCGGCGGCGAAGCTTTTTGGCAGGCGGTATCAGGCAATCTCGAAAAGGTCTCGGATGCAAAAGAGCTTTGGCGGATTGTGGAAACGGGTGAACCGGTGATTGATGACGAAGATCGCGCATTCATTGATGCAGCACGTCGATGTTTCCCCGAAGGCGAGCTTGATGAGGCAAGTTGGGGGATTTGGATTGCTGCGGTTAAGGAAAACACCGACCGTAAGGGTAAAGGCTTGTTCATGCCGTTGCGCAAGGCACTAACCGGAATGGAACACGGTCCGGAGCTTGATAAACTGTTGCCTATTATTGGACGGGAAAAAACGCTGGCCCGACTATCCTGATTTTTTTGTCCGGATTGAAATCTTTGTCAGCGAGGACGCCGACTGGCTGATTTGCCCGGTCAATATATTGAGCAGCTTCCTGCCAGTTCATGCCAGCGACATCATTGTCGTAAGCGTCAGGAATATCTGCAGGGTCTTTTCGGAAGTTTGGAATGCCAATGCCGACGGTTTCTTTCTTTTTTTCAAGTTCTCCAGTGACAGTACCATCTACACTCTGAGTAGCGTTGGCTACTGAAAAACGGCATTGTATTTCGCGGTTGTGTTCCTTGCGATACGCAAATGCAAAAGGTTCGCTGCGGTATGGAATTTCACTGCGATAACCGACCATGTCTTCGCTGACTTCCTGAGGCATGCGATGCACATAAAGCGCAACATCGTGGTTGGGGCACATGCTGAGGCAGGCTTCTTCGTCTGCATCAAAGTGTTTTTTCACGGTCGAGAAGCTGACAGGAAAATAGTAACCATCGGTTTTGCGGACGCACAATGTGCGATAGGTTCCGTACCGGCTTGAGTATTCAGAATTCGGATTGACCTCGATGCTCTCACGACTGCCGCGATTGTTGTAGGTGCGAACACCAAATACCTGCTCCAACAATGTGCGGCGCTTGGACTTTTTTTTCGGAGCTTTAGCAGCTGCCACCTTTTTTTTCGGAGCTTTAGCAGCTGCCACCTTTTTTTTCGAAACTTTAGCGGCTGCTACCTTTACCACGGGCTTCTTGTAACAACCATTTTTTCTGAGTTTGCGCTTAATGCGCTTCTTTTTTCGGCTGTTATTTGAGCCGCTTGGTGCATATTTCGCAAGCGAACGCTTTAAGGATATCAGGTTGCCGTTCATTTGAATGATTGTTGAAGTTATCTTCCGGCAGCGATTATTGCGATTTTTCTTGGTTCCTACACACCCATGTCGTCTTGCAGCTTTAACTGCTTTGTTCATCTGATTTTGCTGTTTTCTGACAGCATTTTGATACCGGCGATATTTTCTCGGATTTCCACCACCGCTTTTGCTCGCATTCACCAGTTGAGCATTGAGTTTCCGGCAGGTTTTTGAATTGCTTTTTGCGGATGCACTTTCGACACTCAGAAATGACAGACAGGCGAACATCACCACTGCACCCAATATGCCAAAAAGTCCTGCAAAATTGATGCGGAAACCTACCACCAGATATACCCTTAACGCCAGTCCACCGAAGAGGACCTCTACCACCAGTTCATTAATTCATGATGTATATGAATATTACATGAATATAGGTCGCTATCATGATGGAATATGAAATTTAGGTTACCTTGCGTCAAGAGAAAAATTTCACGACCTGTTTTTATCCGCGCCGTTGGTATAAATCCCCAAAGCCAATGGCATTCTCACCAGGGCTCGCTGACAATCAGGTTTCGGACGTGGCGCAGGTCAGATTTTACTCCTGAACAGGCGCAAGGGTGCAGGTAACCATGAGGTTATCAAGCCTTTTTGTTCACCCGGTTCCGATTAAACGAAATTTTCTCTAGGCATCGTCAATATCGAGTTGTATTGCCTGAACCGCTGCCAATGCCGTAATGTTCAACACGCCACGCGATGTGACCGCCGGGGGGAGAATATGCGCAGGTCGCTTGGTTCCCATAATAATTGGCCCAACGTGGAGAGCATCCGTACTTGCTTTAACCGCGTTCATGGTGATGTTTGCAGCATCAAGGTTGGGAAATACCATCAGGTTGGCTTTTCCTTTCAGGCGGCTCAATGGGTAAACCTTTTTGCGGATATCTTCATCCAGTGCGGTATCCGAGTGCATTTCACCGTCAACTTCCAGATCAGGGTCTGTTTCAAACAATAGTTCGACTGCTTCTCGCATAATCTTTGAGGTTGGAATTGGCCTTGAACCAAAATCTGAGGCCGAAAGAAGTGCAGCCTTTGGTGTGATGCCAAAGCGCCTGATCTCATGTGCTGCGAGGCGCGTCATCTCAGCAATTTGTTTGGCATCGGGATCTTCAGAAATATAAGTATCTGTCATGAACACGGCACGTCGCTGATCAATCAACAGGCTCAGCGCATGCAGTGACGTGGCCTGAGGTATCCGGCCGATGATCTGATCAATATGTTGAAGGTGGCGGAAAAACCGACCCTCAAGTCCGCAGATCAGCGCATCCGCGTCTTTACGGACAATCGCCAATGCACCAATCGCAGTAGTGCTGGTTCTGACGATCATGCGGGCAGCATCGGGTGTGATGCCATTGCGGCCCGAAACCTGAAGCAACGTATCCACATAGTCACGATACCTGTCATCACGTTCAGGATTGATGATTTCGAAGTCTTTACCGGGCTTGATGCTCAAACCAAATTTCTTAAGCCGGTTGCTGATCACATCGGGACGCCCAATCAGGATTGGCTGGCAAATATTGTCTTCAATTGCAACTTCCGCTGCCCTCAATACGCGCTCATCTTCACCATCTGAATAGATTACCCGTTTGGTAACACTGCAAGCCGTTTCGATGATCGGCTTCATGATTAAACCAGAACGGAACACAAACCGGTTTAGCCGGTCATGATACGCATCGAAGTCTTTGATCGGACGGGTGGCGACGCCACTTTCCATTGCAGCCTTTGCGACTGCAGGAGCGATGCGCAGGATAAGACGCTGGTCAAACGGTGACGGGATCAGATATTCCGGCCCGAATGTTGGTGTAGCGCCGCTATACGCACCTGCTGCTGCTTCTGAAGGTTCTTCACGTGTAAGGTCAGCTATCGCTTCTACCGCTGCAATTTTCATTTTTTCATTGATGGTGGTTGCGCCTACATCAAGGGCACCACGAAACATAAATGGAAAACACAGGACATTGTTGACCTGGTTTGGATAATCAGAGCGCCCGGTACAAATCATGGCGTCAGGTCGGGCTTCCCGGGCCAGTTCCGGCATGATTTCAGGCGTTGGATTGGCCAGAGCCATAACGATCGGATTGTCCGTCATCTCCTTCAGCATTTCAGGTTTCAGAACACCTGCCGCTGAAAGGCCAATGAACACGTCAGCCCCCGGCATGATTTCAGACAGTTCACGCTTGTCTGTTTTTTGGGAATAGGCTTCCTTATAGGGATCCATGCTTTCATTACGGCCTTCCCAGACAACGCCTTTGGAATCGGAGACCCAGATATTTTCGCGTTTGACTCCCATTGAAACCAACAAGTTGAGACAGGCAATTGAAGCTGCACCTGCACCTGAAGCTACGATTTTTACATCCGACAGTTTCTTGCCCGCATGTTCCAATCCATTGCGAACGCCTGCAGCAACGATAATTGCGGTGCCGTGCTGATCATCATGAAACACCGGTATTTCCATGCGTTCGCGCAGTTGTTCTTCTATCAAGAAGCATTCAGGAGCACTGATGTCTTCCAGATTGATGCCGCCAAATGTAGGCTCAAGCGCTGCAACCACATCACAGAATTTGTCGACCCTGGTTTCATCGACCTCAATGTCAAATACATTCACATCTGCAAATTTCTTGAAAAGAACCGCCTTTCCTTCCATCACCGGCTTGGAGGCGAGGGGGCCAATGTTCCCCAACCCAAGGACCGCTGTGCCGTTTGAAATCACGGCAACGAGGTTGGAGCGACCTGTGTAATCTGCAGCGGTTTCGGGTTCGGCTTCAATGTGCAAACAAGGAGCAGCGACACCGGGAGAATAAGCCAGTGCCAGATCACGCTGGTTGCCTAACGGCTTGGTTGCCGAGATTTCCAATTTCCCCGGCTTTGGGTTTTTGTGATAGAAGAGCGCGCCTTCTTCAAGTTCATTCGCTGGCGTGTAGGTCTTTGTTTTTTTTGTCATTTTTCTGAAAAGTCCGGGATATTGACTGGAAGGATGATTTGTCTTGCTTAAAACGCATTCTGGTTAAGGCCGCCATCAACAAGGATGTTTCGACCGGTGACGTAGCCGCCGTGCTGTGAGCACAAAAATGCACATAACGCGCCGAATTCCTCTGGTGAACCAAAGCGCTTTGCCGGGATAGCCTGCATTTCACCGGATGCAGCTTCTTCGTAGGATATGCCGCGCCGTTCAGCTGTCATACGAATGCCACCTGCGAGGCGGTCGGTGTCCATTTTTCCTGGTAAAATCTGATTGATGGTGACGTTCCGGTCTGCAACAGATCGACATACACCAGCCAGGAACGATGAAAGACCGGCGCGCGCACCTGAGGATAAGTCGAGGCCCTCAATCGCTGTATAGACGGAAAGCGAAGTTATGTTGACGATGCGCCCAAATCCGCGCTCTGCCATACCGTCGATTGTTTTTTGAATAAGTTCAATGGGTGTAACCATGTTTTGAGTAACACCCTCAAGCATTGCATCGCGATCAAGTTCACGAAAATCGCGTCTCGGCGGTCCGCCATTGTTGTTCACCAGGATGTCGGGGGTAGGGCAGGCTTCAAGCAATGCAGCCTGGCCATCAGGTGTGGAAACATCTGCAAGCACGACAACGGGTTCGTGTTTGGAGGTCTTTGCAATCTCTTCGGCAGTTTCGTGGATTGCTTCCTTGTGGCGTCCATTGATAACAACCTTGCATCCCGCTTGGGCTAGATGTTGAGCGCATCCTTTTCCAAGCCCACGGCTTGAGGCGCAAACAATAGCGTTCCGATCAGTTATTCCAAGGTCCATCACCGGTCTCTTTTATTTTGGGATATATCTGATTGATGTTTAACGCGCCCGCATTTCGTTTACCACAGTAAATCGCAGAATGTAATCTGCGCGATTTGGCTAGAGCGTGATGCGTTTGGTTGGATTCAATTCTGTTTTTCATCCGTTGCGCGCGTATGGATGACTGCAGCCGCAGGGCGATGCCGTAGCATCGGTCGAGGATTGCAGGCTTTGTTCTACGCCCAACGGGGTAAAATCCTTTAGGGACGGGACATTTTACGCCAGTTATCTTCGCCAAAAGCCTCGCCCGTATCGGCGGATATGTCCTACGTTTTTCGCTTGATCCTGACGCAAAATCTCCTCGACACAATGAATTCACCCAAACGTCAACAGCCCCTAGCGCAGTTCCTCTTTAATGGGTTCAAAAGCGTCAATCCTAATGGCCGTTGGTATGAAGTGTTTTGATCGTACCACTTGGTCCTGACCCTGGGGCTTTCGATATGCACTTGCGAAAGAAAGCACGGTACGGCGAGGAAGGCTTCAAAGACAGGAATTGAGTCATATCAGGCGTGCCGATAAAACATTTGGCGGACGTCAATTCCTTCTGACTGGAATCCAGCCTCACAATAATGCAGGTAGAAATCCCACATTCGTTTGAATCGCTCATCAAACCCCAGTTTGGCGATGTCACGCCATTTGCCGTCAAATGTCTGACGCCACTCCTTCAGGGTTCTTGCATAATCTTGCGGGAACACTCGTTCTTCGCGCAGTTTCAGTCCTTCCTGAGCCGTTACCGCAGCCAAGGCCATTGGAGACGGCAACATACCGCCGGGGAAAATGTAGCGTTGAATAAAATCCGGTCGTTTGCGATAAAGTTCGTAACCTTCATCGTTGATGGTGATGATTTGTAATCCAGCTCGTCCTCCGGGTTTCAAACAATCGCGGATCTTGGCGAAGTATGTAGGCCAATATTCTTCGCCCACTGCTTCAAACATTTCAATGGATGCGATTTGGTCATATTTTTCCGTTTCGTCACGATAATCCTGAAAGCGAAGTTCGGCCTTTTCCTGAAGTCCTGCATCTTGAATGCGTTTTTGGGCAAACTCCAATTGTTCGCGGGAAATCGTGAGACCTGTGAGATTGGCACCAATCTCACGGGTCACAAACTCTGCAAAGCCACCCCAGCCGCAACCGATTTCAAGCACATGGCTGTCTGGCGTTATTCCCATGCGCTTGGCAAGCGAGCGGTATTTGTCTTCCTGGGCGCGCTCAAGCGAATTGGCACCGTCTTCGTAGATTGCCGAAGAGTAAGTCATCGATTTGTCGAGCCATAATTCATAAAACTCATTGCCAAGGTCGTAATGCGCAGCGATATTTCTTTGAGAACCGGATCTGGTATTGCGATTAAACCAATGGCGTACGCACTCGATTGCATTGATCATCGGGCTCTGGTTTGCCAGATCGTTGTAGATTGATCGATTTTTCAGAAAAAATGCCAATATTTCAGTAAGATCAGAGCTATCCCAATCTCCATCCATATAGCTTTCAGCAACGCCAATCGTGCCGCCAAGGGCTACTTTTCGCGCAAGTTTCCAGTTTTTCAGCTTGATTTGCGCTGAGGGACCCGGCTTTCCGGAATCGAAATAATACGCCTTGCCTCCCGGTAAACGGATTAGCAAACTCCCAAATTCGATGCGGATAAGGATGTCGAAAACTCTTCGCGCAAAGAAGGGAACTTCCATTCTTGTCTGACGGAAGTTTTGGTGCGTTACCTGAACCGAATTGTTAAACCCTGCTAGCATCGCCATTTCGCATTCCCGGTCAAAAGCCCCAATCAAATCGACCGGGCACCGGATTATTTACCTGTAATCATGTCCGATTTGTGCTGCGCACAGGTTTCATCACCTGGAGGTTTTGGCTGGGCCTGACGCAAATACCCTTGAGCCGCATTTCAAAACCTCAAAATGAATTCTGGCCATGATTTGACATGATAAACCAAGAGTTTTGCATATGCCAAGCAAAAGGTTAAAGAAAGTCACGAAGACCCTTTCCATTTTCAATGGCGAGTGGAATTTGTTTACCAATGCAAAATGGGTTTACTAACCATACGATTGGCCGGGGTGTTGACTAAAAAACACATTGTAAATGGTGAATTGCTGTCGTCGATAATGTCGCACGGGAATCGCTTGAAAGAATCACCCGGAGTTTGTGATTGCGTTGAACCGGTATTCATCGTCCCAAGCCGCTGTTTTTCTTCGTACTTTTATGCTTGCTTTGTCGGGTATTTGCTTGATGATATTGAGCACTGCGTGGCGGACGAGGGCCATGTTTACGGGCCCGTTTTGGGTTCGAAGCCGCATCAGGTCGTCGTGGAAGACCACATCCATCACCCAGTGCAGGCGATTTTCGATACCCCAGTGGGCGCGTGCTGCGCGTGACAGTTGGGCTGCTGTGAGATGGGCTGAAGAGATATAGAAGCACCTTGAGCGACTGGTCTGGCCATCTTTTTCCACCTCGGCTTCGACCATGCCAATGGTTGCAGGGCCGGCAAAACATGGCTCGCCCGGCGCTGTGCGGTCTGCGCTGAGCCAGTCAACCGCATGACACACCGATGCGCGTCGTATTTCAATACGGCCATGATCTGCATCGGTGGTGGTGTGGCTGTCGAGCCCTTTGGCTGCATCAAAGAATAGAGCCACTTCACTGTGCAACGATTTCTGGTTGCCCTTAAGGGCCAGAAGATAATCAGCACCCTTGGCAAGAATGGCTGATGCGATGTTATGTTGGCAGCCCATGGCATCAATTGTGACCAGAGAACCGGCCAACTCAAGGCGCTCCAGGAGGCGGGGTATAGCACTGATTTCGTTCTCTTTTTCATCGCATGGCTCTTGCCCCAGCACCAACCTTTGTCGGCTTGCCCAGGCAGAAACCAGGTGCAGGCGACGACCATTGTGGGCATGAGCACGCCTTGATGTCTTGCCGTCAATGGCGACAATTTCCGGCTCTTGATCACGCAATTTCGAAACCCAGTTGGTAAAACACTCGGCAAACAATTCACCGGGCAAGGCGTTCATCACATCATTGAGAGTGTCATGGGAGCAAATGCCGTCTTTGAAGGGCAGCAGCCGACGTAAATAGTTCAGCTTGCGTCTGCCCCAACGCTCAATCTCAACAAAATCATCAGCGCCTGCCATCACGCCACAAAGCACCACCAACAAAATTTCCGGTAGCGGATACAAAACTTTCCAACTTTGACGCGGGTCACAAAGAGTGGAAAAATGGTCAAGTATATTGGTCGTCGTCATAGGGCACCTCGTTGGTTTGGAGGTGCCCTATGAATCACATAATTGCAGAAAAGGGAATCAACAGATTTTCAAGCGATTGCCGTGAATAATGTCGATTCTTATTGACTATTTAACTTTTCACGCTTATTTCAGAATCAACTCACACGTTCGTAAGACGTGTTGATTATCGGATAAACTAGTGAGCCAACCGATCCTTATGGCACAAGCTAAAGCAGTGTTTGGGTTGGTTGGCTCCACTTATTTCGGATAGCCTTTGGATAGTTACGCAATTCTCTTAGACGGTGGATTTGTTACCAAAAAACTTGGTGAGCAACTTGCGAATCCTCCTAGAGCAGCTGACATTATAACCTTTGTTGAATCAATCAAACAATATGAAAACTTGAACACTTATGATCTAATGAGGGTGTATTATTATGATGCGCCACCATCTGATGAAACGTTAAACAAGCCAGTTTCGGGTGATCGATTTGAACTAGCGACAACCCCAAGATATCGCCAAGCACAAAGCCTATATGATCAATTGGAATTAAGTCCTGGATTTGCTCTCCGAATGGGAGAAACGCGCCTTGCACCTGACGGATGGAAACTAAGCAATCGCTGCGTTAAGCAACTAAAGCGAGAACCAAGAGCGCTTACCGATGCAGATTTTAAACTCGATATCAGCCAAAAAGGAGTTGATATGAGAATTGGTCTGGACATGGCACGTTTGGCGCTTCGTGATCTTGTTAAGGCAGTTGTGGTGGTAACTGGAGATAGCGATTTCGTGCCAGCTTTTAAGTTTGTACGTAGAGAAGGCGTTAAGGTTATGCTTTGCACTATGGGGCACAGGTCTGCTCGCCGTGAACTCAAGGCACACGCAGATTTCGTAATATCTTGAAATCAGAAAACACCTGATACACTACTTGGCAAGTGGCTCCGACTTTGAATGGCAATAGCAGTCCTGTTTGAAGAATTTCGCGGTGAAAGTGTTCCGCCAATTTCCAACCGCCACCTATTTCAGGACGATTGTTTCGCCTGCGTATGCAACGCTTGCATTATCGGCTTCGTTTCGAAGCAAGTTGTTGATGATGTCCAGTTCATCATCCGTTCGATATGGCATATGATGACTGGCACGCAGTCCACCAGCTTTTGCAAGGTTGCACAGGCGAAGACCTTCTTCATGGGTCGAATGCCCAAAACCTGAATACTCCCGCATTTCCTTGTCAAGGAAGCTGCAATCATAGACGAACGTATCCACACCATCGATCAACTCAAGAATGGCTTCATCGTGTTTACCAAAAACATGTTCGGTATCTGTGACATATGCAAAGGATTTTCCATAATAATCAACACGGTAAGCGGTTGCACCACCTGGATGATTTAGCGGGCACGTTCGTATTTTTATTTCTTCACCGAAACTGAAAGCATCATTTGGCGTGAAATTTCTGTACTCGATGTCTGCAAGAAAAACGTCTGGCCCAACCGGGAAATAGGGTCTGCTCATGAAACCCGATATCACGTCTTCGGTATCTGTGCTGCCATCCAGTGTGCCGCAATTGATGTCGACCGGGCGCTCGGTTTCAAAGAATGGGGCGAAGAACGGAATGCCTTCAACATGATCAAAGTGTGCATGGGTAAGAAGCACATGGACGTGCTGGTCGGCATGGCTGTCGATCAGTTTTCGCCCAAGCATTTTTATACCGGTGCCTGCATCAAATATCAAGGTGTGTTTCCCGCAAGCCACCTCAACGCAGTTGGTATGGCCGCCGGCGCGAACAAATTCTTTACCCGGAGCAGGCGAAGTTCCGCGGGTGCCCCAAAAGGTAATTTCCATATCTGTGTCGTTTTGTTTGTTCATTCAGTCATCTGTCCCGGTGGGCCTCCCAAGACGACAGCCTTTACCCATTGGTATTTAATAAAGGTATGTATTCGAAGCGAAATGTACAGACCCTAGTTAGCGGCCGCAAGCTTCTGGCGCGCTTCACCCAGTTCTGCTGTTGTTTTGCTGAGGCGAGAAGCCAGTTCTCGCATAACTTCAATCCCAAGCTCGGGAACCTGTTCCACCAGCCCCAGGAATAGTTCCTTTTTGACTTTGAGCGTATGGAGTTCGGTCTGAGCGCGAATAGTTGCAGTCCGGGGTACATCGCACAGAATGGATATCTCGCCGATAAATTCATTCTGCCCGATTGTGGCAACTACAACTTCGTCATCATCGCTTTCAATCACGACTTCTGCAAAGCCGGTAACGGTAACATAGGCCGCATCTCCTGCTTCACCCTGCTTGAATAGGTTTTGGCCTGGCTTGTAGACCTTACGGTCGGAGGCAAAAGCCAGCAATTTAAGCTTGGCCGGATCAATTGACGAGAAAAGTGGAATTTTACGAAGCAAGTCCACTTCTTCTACTAAGGTAACCATTTATTCCTCCCGCGTATCTTACGTTCGCTTTGCTAGCTGATCAGAGCTTGAAATTTGCTGCTGTTTGCTTCTAGTTCTTTGTAGGTTGCATCTTCCTTCAACTCGCCGTCTTCGAAAAACAGCACCCGATCAAATGCTTTGGAAAATGTCGGGTTCATTGGAACCCAGATTATACCCATTCTGTGTTCATCGGAACCAGAACGCCGCATTACCATTTCGATAATCCGTTCCTGCTCGCGACTGCCCAGACTGTTGAGCGCCTGATTTGCGATCAGGATATCCGGGCCTTTCAAAAGAGAGCGAGCGAGATGGAGTTTTTGCCGCTGGGTTTCAGAAAGCCGTTTGCCTCCCGAGCCAATATCATAGTTGAGACCGATACGGAAAACGTCATCAGTCAGTTTCAATTCGTCCAGAAGGTCCTGAATTGCGCCTGAAACAAGCTCATCACCTTCGGCGACTGATTGGGAAACTCGACCAAGAAGAACGTTATCTTGAAGTGAGGCAGCGCGGTTATAAGTGTCTGGTTCGTAGAACGCGACCGGCTTAACGGGTAGGGTGGCAAGTTTCTCGCGTAAGGATTTTCGCGCTACCAGAAGTTTGACTTTCAATTCGTCGGTCAGCAGACCCAAACGGTTGCGTTCTTCAATATAGGAAAGTGAAAGGCGCAACAACGGAACTGAATCGGCCTCGGAAACGTCGCTAAAAGGTTTGTCACCAATGTTTGAGAGGATTTCCCTGAACACAGGTAAATCATCGGGGTCCATATAGGTAAGTTGGTCAAAGAATGGATTGTCAGGGTCAAGGTCGCCGAACAGATCAATTGTTTCACTTGCAACCCGTTTACCCATCGCAAACAGGGAATCCAGCAACCCGTTATCCTCAAGAACTTTTCGGAAAATGATGTTTGAAGGCAGGGATTCAAGCTGAAATCCGGGTGCAATGGCTGTACCGAACAGAAGGTTTTCTCCAACAGACGCCTGGGTATTGTATTTTTCCGGATCGAACGGTTCCACGAACTCATCGAAACCCAAATCATCAAGACGCTCACGGAACAAGCCTCTTGCTTCCAGTATCGCTGCAGCCAATTCAGGAAACTCTTCCGGGTCAAGCGTGCCGCGCAGACCCAGACTTCGAATGTCTCCTTCAAGTTCGACGTCAATCAAAATGCGGCGGAGTTTCTCGGACAATTCGTCCATGGATGAAACCCCGGCATTTTCAAGGTCAATCCACTGGGTTTCAAAATCGAGATCAAAGTTCGCTGAGCGCTTGCGTTCCAGATTGATGATGTTGGGGGTTTCTTGTTCCTTCGCCTCCCCGGAATTCGAATTGGCGGGTTGGTTTTTCAAAACGAATGTCAGCGTATCAAGCACAGAACCTTGTGGGAAATAGCTGTTGCCATCGATGTATGCGAGCCTGCGACCGGTAACATATTCAGGCAGTTCATCGAGCGATTTGCCATCCAATTGAAGCTTGCCAGAGCTTGTGGGGGCTACCCGTGCAAGAGCTTCAGCGAAGTTGCGTGATCCAGACCCAAGCGGGCCAACTATCGCTACGCGTTCGTCGTGGCCTATATCTACGGTGACGTTTTCGAGTAATTTTGATCCGCTGTCATCAATGATACTCAATCTTGAAATTTCATAACCTTGTACGAGCCGGGGAACCGGTGCTTGTGGTATTTGATGCAAATGCTGTTCCTGGAGATTGGGTTCTGTAAATTGCTCAATAATCTGAGCATAGCGGACCTCCACCGTGAGGCGTTTTTGATCATGATCAATCAAACCACGGACGGGAGATGGAAGGTCTTTGTAGGCGACGATGACACCAATCAACTGACCAATATCCAGAGTCCCGCGTATCGCCAGATAACCACCAACTGCATAGAAAAAGAAAGCCAGGAACTGGATCAACAGATTGTTGATAAACTTGACGCCGAATTTTCTTTGGAAAAGTTCAAACCGGATGAAAAACAACCGTCCCAGAATACTCGTCATTTCAGCACGCTGATAATTGGTTGTATCGTTGGTATGGGTTTCTTGAATGCCTTCTACAATTTCGCCTAGTCGGCCGACAAAATGACGGGCTGCAATCTGACGTTGTTTGCCCAGCTCAATGAGGCGACGTCTCAGGATCGGGATCAACCACGCCTGAAATAGGATAACCACCATAGTAACCAGGCCAAGAAAGAAGTTCTGCAGAAAGATGAACAAAAGCGCCACTAAAGCCTGACCGCCGAGGAAAAGCGGTTGTGTGAAAGCGTCGCCAATGAATTCGCCCATTGGCTCAACTTCATCCTTGATCATGCTGGCGATTTCTGATGACCTTGTTCGGCGGAAACGGGGCAGGGGATATCTTAAAACCCTATCAAACAGCTCATACCGCAGACGCCTCAAAATCCGCTCGCCCAAGCGGCCTTTGAAGGTGTTGATGTAGAGTTTAAACATCCCGTTGGCGACGACCAGCAACAAAAACGCAATTGATAAGGCCCATAAAAAGCCAACCCGTTCCAACTCAAACCCTGAGAAAAGCAGTACAGGACTGCCAAACAAGGTATCTCCGAAGGGGAGGTGAAACTGAAGGAAGTTAGCCGTATCGCCAGGATTTTCGAAACCAATGCCCTGAATTGGGTTATTGACAAGGCGTTTGGGTAGTTCGAGGCTTAAGAAGTAAGTTGGCATTGAAGCCAGAATTACCACTACCATCCAAAGTTGGTCGCTTCTGGAGTGTTTCCAGACATATTTGAGGAGGTTTCGCTCCATGTTGTCTTCAACTATCCCCGCCGACCCTGGCACATTCAATAGAATTTTGAACAGGATAACAGGACTTGTGCTTTAGGAAAGCTATTTTTCGTATAAATGTTTTGTGAATGTGGATCATGCTGATTATCTGCCGAGCCTCTTGAACAAGTTTATAAAACGCACCACTTCAATTAAGGTCTGGACATAAGTTCCAATTGGCTCGGTCTTAAAAGTGCAAATGAAAGAAGCTTCCCATGTCTCATGACGCCATGATCCAACCCCTCCAGGAGTGGTTGATCGACAAGTCACTGGGAGACAGTGATGTAATCGAACTTTTTGAAACGATGTGCAATAGTATGGTTGGGGTCGGATTGCCTATCCATCGGGCCCGATTGATCTGGCCAACCCTGCACCCGCTGTTTCAAGCGGAAACCGTAATGTGGGACGAAGGGAAACCTGCTGTATTGGAGCAGTTTGAGCACCAGGACCAGGATTCTGATGCTTGGAACAGAAGTCCGCTAAAATACATTATAGATCAGGATCTGGAAGTGATGCGGCGGCGGCTCACCGGACCAAACGAGTTAGTGGATTTTGAACTGCTGAAGGACCTAAAGGAGGAGGGTTATACTGACTTCTTGATCCATGCCACCAAATTGTATGGTAGATCTTTCCGGATACGGGATAGTGGAGGAAACCGGGGAATTCTTGTGACCTGGGCCACCAAGAAACCGGGCGGATTTTCAGATGACGATTTGCTGGCGCTGAGAAAAATTCAGCGACGCTTTGCGGTCGCCTGCAAGACCGTTATCCAGTCGAGGATATCCAGCAACATTACCAACACCTATCTTGGCAACCGTGCCGGAAAGAATGTTCTTAATGGTCAAATCAGACGCGGAGATGGCGCAACGACCAATGCTGTTGTGTGGTATTCAGATCTGCGCAATTCGACCAGTCTTGCAGAGACCATGGAACCCGACAGTTATTTTCAACTGTTAAACTCTTTCTTTGCAGCAACCGCGGAGCCAGTTGTTGCCAATGGCGGTGAAATTCTGGATTTTATTGGTGATGCGGTTTTGGGGATTTTCCCTTATTCCCACAAAAAGGAATTTGAAGAAGCCGCACGGCTTGCAAATCTGGCACTTGATGATGCAGTGCGACTGGCGCGCGAAACCAATGAGGCGAGACTGTCCAACGGTCTGGAACAATTCGGATATGGTATTGGATTGAATTCCGGGGAAGTGATGTTTGGCAATATCGGGATTCCTTCTCGCCTTGCTTTTTCAGTGATTGGTCCAACGGTTAATCAGGTGGCTCGCATTCAGGATATGACGAAGGAGTTGCAGCAAACCGTATTGGCAGATTTCTCTATTGCTTCACTTGATGATAAACGGTGGAAGTCGGTTGGCGAACACAAGTTGTCAGGTGTAATGGAGCCGATCGACCTCTACGCATTTCAGTGTGCTCATACCCGTGCGGTCGCTGCCGAATAATCTACCGATGCTATTGTTTGCGCTTTGCGGACAATTTGGGTACATCTCCAACGATCCGAACTTCGCGTTGCGGGTAGGGGATGGAGATTTTGTTTTCATGCAACGTTTCCCAAATAATCATCAACAGGTCTGATGAGATGCGGTTTTTACCGTCATCTATACCCTCAATCCAGAACTCGACAGCAAATTCAATTCCGTTTTCACCAAATCCGCGGAGTTCACAATCCGGTTTTTCCGGATCCTGCAAAACGCCAGGATGAGTGGATACAGCCTTTTCAATTAATTCAGGGACTTTCCTAATATCGGTGTCATACGCAACGGTAAATTCAACCTCATAACGCTGACGTGGGTCATCTCTCGTCCAGTTTACAAACACGTTCGTAATGAACGTTTCGTTCGGAACCATGATTTCCTTGCCATCATAGGTTTCAAGCGTGGCAGAACGCATGTTGAGCTCTTTCATAATGCCCATCCGGCCATCTTCAAGCTCGATAAAGTCGCCAACGGTAAGAGTTCGCTCAATCAGGAGAATGATGCCGGAAATGAAATTGGAGGCGATTTGCTGAAGGCCAAAACCGAGGCCGACACCCAATGCACCGCCAAAAATCGCAAGAGCAGTCAAATCCAGCCCAAGCACCTGAAGCATCAAGACAAATATGACTGCAAACAAGGCGATCTGGAAAAGCTTCGCGAAAAGTTCTCGGGTTGCTACATCAAGCGCTGATTGAGAGCGAATGATGTTTTGGCCTGAACGGTTGGACATTGATCCGAGCCAGAAGAAGAAGCCCGCGACAATTGCTGTCTTGATCAGGAAATAAAGTGACAGCTTGATGTTACCTGCCTGAAAGGAAAACCCTTCAAGAAAGGTGATAACTTCGTCGAGCCAGCCGAAAGCCTGAAGGGTTGCAACAGGAATGCCCAAATACAACAAGCCCTTGCGTGCGATTGGATGAACAATGAACCGGTTGATTGCCGTATAAAGGAGGAGGACGAGTGAAACACTTGTGGCTATGCGCACGAGCCAATCAGCGCCAAAATTACTGCCAACGATGTCTGCACCAAGCCCCAGGAATAAGTAGCACAGTCCGGCAAACAACAAATCCTGGCAGGCAAACAGGATTTGTCGTACTTTTGCAAAGCGCGCATCTTCTGCGGGAGGTTTGACAAACCACGGAACGCGTGATCGAAGATTGCGGGCAATAAACCAGGCAAATGCAATTGCCGCCACGATCGCTCCGATCTGCGCATAAAAAGCCGGGCTGGTTAGCCAGTCAATCGATAACAGAACAAGCGAACCTGTTTGTTCTTTCCAGAACTCAGGATTTGCCGCTTTGCTTAAAAATTCACTCATGAGATGCCGCTAGGTAATAGGTAACCCGGTCTTCTAACATCGCGCACCGTATGCCCGCAATGGAAATGCTGACAATTTCATGGCAATTGGCTTGGCGTTATTCATTTTTGTGGAATGGATTAATTTGCCTGTACGCCCCAGTGAACTGTTAACAGTCACTAATATATAAGAAAGTCTCACGACACGATCGCACTTTCCTCGGAAAATGTTAAACAAGATTCAATAAATAAGCGGCGCTTGCCACTTGCCATCTGGTTGGCTGACCGCTTAAAATCAATTGGAAGATCGATCAAACGCTCGCGTAAGTTGAAACGAGTTCGTCAATTCCGAGCTTTTACAGCGATCAACGGTAGGTCTTAGGGTAAAACGTCAGGAATTTTAGAAGATGGATCAAATCGAAAATGCAATCCGCACAGCAATAATGGCGAAGGATGACCCCGATTTCGAAGCGCGATCCGGAGTTTACAAGTCAGCATTGCGCGCACTGGATAAAATTTCTGAAAGTGAGCAGACTGCCCTTCATAAAATTTCTGAAAGTGAGCAGACTGCCCTTCGCTCCAGATTGATTGATGTTGTAAAGGAAATTGAAGGTGAATTCGAACGTGATGCGCCTTCAACTTTTTTTGAAGTTGACATGGATGGTTTAGAGGCTTCCAAACCAAACGCAAATTCCGGTCGTAAACGACCTGGCTTTCTTAAACTTCCAATGCTCATATTTGGACTTCTTGTAATCGCGGGTTTGGTGGTGCCATTTTCTTTGGGCTGGCTGGATCAAACGGAGACAGTTACAGAAACTGCTTCGCCATCTGAATCACTATCCAAATTGCAATCAGATTCGTCTGAACCTACCTCAAAATTTCTCTACGATATCAAATTGCCTGATGACATTGATCAACTTGCCGGAAATGCTCTTGGCAGAAGCAGTGATAGAAACTCATATGAGAAATTTGTAACCGGATCGACGTTCTTGGTAAACGATGACGTGTCTTTTTTCATAAAAGATTTGATGCCTGTCGATACATCAAAGGTCTATTTAATGCGACTAACGATGCGCGTTAAGGAAATTAAGACTAAGTGGCCGCGCATTCAGGCCGGTTTTGCGACGTTTGATGCTGAAAAAAAAGTACAGCGTGATCCTCCGGGTTCACACCGATATTTCGCTCACCAAGGATTGATGCGTCTCGAAAATACAATTGAAGTTGGGGATGAGTTTTCGGTATCCGGAGTTATTTCCGGTGAAGGAAACACTTCGCATAACATGCTGCGCCCGGGTACGCGGTATATCAGGCCACTTGCGTTTTTTCGTGTCGACGATGACACCAGCATTCTTCAGATAACCAATATTGAAGTCATGGTTATAAACTAGTGGATTGATTCAAACATTTGGAACCCGTTTTCCGAGACCTCTCATCCAAATATTTGAATCTTAAAATCCACTAGTGTGGTGGATCATAAGTTCGCTTCATTATTGGCAGCAGGTTCTCAAAGCGAACTTTGATCCAAAACCACACTAGAATCTAATATTTGCTAGTGTCCCTTTGAATCTAAAGTTCGTTTGGGACGCGCTTATAAATGAGACGAACTTTAGATTCTGGACACTAAGGTCTGTTGACAATTAGGATTCCCAAACGGCACCGAATATGATTCATACTCCTTTTTGAGGAGATTTGAATGCGCGAAGATCGTCTGGTTATAAGTGATGCATTGTGGTCTGTTATGGAAGATTTACTTCCAGGCAAGTCAACGGATTGTGGTGTGACTGCAAAAGATAACCGAGCATTTATGGAAGCGGTCTTATGGCGCGTTCGCACCGGCTCACCGTGGCGTGATTTGCCACCCTGTCTGGGTGATTGGAACACGACCTTCCAGCGTTTTCGCCGTTGGGCGAAGAAAGGCGTGTTTGATAAGTTATTCAATGCGTTATGTGATGATCCAGATTTTGAGTATGCGATGATTGATGGCACAATCATATCCGTTCACCAGAAGGCAAGTGGCGCAAAAGGGGGACTCAAAATCAGGCCATCGGGCGCTCCAAAGGCGGCCTGACAACCAAAATAGTGGCGCTTGTCGATGCTCTGGGTAATCTGGTGCGGTTTGTCGTACAACCCGGTCAACGCAATGATATCGTCGGGGTGAGACCCCTCATTGAGGGCATATGTTTTGATGCTTTGCTGGCAGACAAGGCCTTTGATGCAATTTTGATGCTTTGCTGGCAGACAAGGCCTTTGATGCAAACTGGTTGCGTGAAGAATTGAACAATCGTGGAGCCACCGCCGTGATCCCCCCGCGTTCAAACCGTAAAATCCAATTCGAATACGACAAGGAAATGTACAAGTGGCGGCATCTGGTCGAAAACTATTTCGCCAAAATCAAGGAATTCCGAGGAATTGCAACAAGATACGACAAGACTGATACAAGTTTCATTGCAAACATCAATCTCGTAGCAGTAGTGATCGCCACCCGGTAATTGTCAACAGACCTTAGAAAACAATACCTTGCTAGTGGTCTTTACGTTCGAAACAAATGATAAAGAGTTCGCCGCAAGGGGACTCATTTGTTTCGAACGGACCACTAGGGTGAGGGAAATACCTCTGATATACGCCCGAAGTAATAGTAAGCCACAAGGCCAATCCATTCTTTGGTTGCCAGATTCATTAGGTCCAAATGGTGGATTGCGCTGTAAAAAAACTGGGTTTCACTTCCGGTTTTTCGTGTCCGATAATCTACCGGCCACGGGATAACTTCCCACCCTTGTTTTCGGAACACTCCTACAGATCTTGGCATATGAAAAGCTGAGGTGATTAGTATCCAGTTTTCTCCCGGTTTTGGCACTGCCAGTTCTTTAGAAAAAACTGCATTTTCATAGGTATTCCGCGCCCGGTTTTCGGATAAAATGCGATCGGGCCGTACCCCCAAGTCAATCAGCAGTTTTGGTACGATATTGCCAGAGTACACTTTATCGTAGACCAAATTCGCTGCGCCGCCAGTGTATACCAGTTTAGCATCAAGGTACTTTCTCGACAGTGTGACAAGTTCTGTTATCCTGTCAGAGGCGCTCCCCAACTCAACAATGTTACGCGTGGCAGAAACATCCACATCTATGCCGCCGCCCAACGAGATTATGCCATCAATTTTGGCAGGCAATTCCGGCCTTTGAAATCTGTTTTCAAGCGGAAGTGTAATCAATATCGGTAATGGGGAATGTGCCATGGCAAGACCGCTTAATCCGGCCAACAATACGAGCCAGCGCCCCATTCGTTGAAACCTGGTTAGCAGAACTCCCCAGCTGAAAAAAATAAGGATCAACAAGGCGTTTGTCGGCTGGAAAATGAACCAAAAGATTTTGGAGATAAAGAGCATGGTTTTTTTCAACGGTTGATTTACCGCAATGATTATTGTCCTTATAAGAAAACTTTACAAGTTTGAGAAACACGATGAATTACCGATCTATTTTGTTCAAGGCTGCCCCTCATCTGCGCTCAGTTAAGTCGCTTTTTCTTGCCGCCATCGGGCGCCTTGCGATATTAAAAAAGCGGTTTTCGTCAAAATCTCCCAAAGGGCTGATGGTGCTCCTGTCAATGGGGGGCGGGAAGGGATCCCCATTTGTGGCCGGCGCGGTAAAGCGGGCCGGATTTGATCTGTGTGTTGTGTCACAGACGTTTCCTGCAAGAGAGAGCCCTTATGCCAATTCCTGGATAAAATGTGACCCTTTTGGCGACTTTGATGTGCTTTGCAGCTAGATCGCCGCAGAAACGCCAATTGCCGTTTTGGTGGAGCAACGAAATATACTTTTACCCATAAAAGCAAGGCTGAATACAGAGCTTGGCCTGGTTGATTATGGTGACAAGTCCCACCGTACGAGCAACTCAAAAATTGAATTGCGCACTGCAATTGACGATGCAGGAGAGCCGAACATAAAATGGTGCCTGCTTTCAGATTGCAATCCCAAAGAATTTCCGCTTCCATACGTAATCAAGCCTGAAACGGGGACTGGTTCACGCGGCATTACAGTCGTTGAGGAAGAAAAAGACATTGAATTTGCAATGGACAAGCTTGCCGGTCTCGAAAACGACGAGACGGTTGGCGGCAGGATATTTGTTGAAGAGGTAATCAGGGGCCGCCAGTTTGATGTTGAAGGTGTTTATCTTGATGGTGAGTGCTTTCCGCTTTCTTTAACAGAAGAACACTATGATCAGGTAGGCAAGGCACTTCCATCCTCCTGGTATCTGTTCAGCCCTCCGGTGGGAGAGGAAACACGAGCAAGAATTCTCAACGCTGCAAAACGCTTTACGAAAGCTCTCGGTGTAAAAAACGGAGCCTTCCATTGTGAAATGCGGTTGGATGCCAAAGGGGGCATATATGCAATCGATTACTCAAATCGTATGGGGTATCCACTATTGGTTTCAGAATGCTGCGGCTACAACTTTCCCGAAGAATACGTAAAGGTTATGGCAGGCCAATCACCTGACCATCAAAACCTCCGGCAGCGTACTGTCTTTCAGCGATTTATTCGTAGTCAGAAAGAACTGAAGGGTTACCGCGAACTTATGAACGAAAATCCTGAAATAGTCATAGAAAAACGCATGCTGGGCAGTATCGTTGGCGGCGTTGAAACATTTGCCAGGATTGCCCTTAGATCAGAGGATTTTGAGGAATTATCTTCAGTGCTTGTGAAATACGATATCGTTCCGCCGCAATGGTATGATTATTATGATATGCAAGAGTGATTCGAATTTGCGACAACCCAAAAACTTCACAATAATCGTTTGTATTTCATTTTAAGCCTTATCCCTTTTGTTCCGGTGAGATCAACATGTTGTAGGTCATTGGTGATTTTTTGACGGCGATGGCGAGGATGGTTTTGAAGGCGGAGTGGCGGTTTCGGCGACGATTGAACCGGAAGACGAATTCATCGAGATAGGTTTGCAGATGTTTGGCCCGCAGCCCGTGATAGACACCCAAGCCCCATGTTTTGAGGTTTGAAAAAGCCCGGTGCACCCAAGGCAATACGAAGTGTGCTGCCATCGGCCCGATGGTATGGGGTTGATGATTGAGACCGGGGATAATGTCGCTCACCCCCTGATAGCCGGACCAGCCATCGGTCCTTGCAATCGTTGTTGGAGCCAGGCTCCGCTCAACGAAGAGATGCAGGGATTTGGCGCTATAATCCTCAATTCTCGCCAGACGCAGCCTCCCCGGACGCCCCCTTTGGTCCACTTCAACCGCACCGGCCACCAATAGTTTCCCCTGATGCGAGCGGCCTTGCCCTCCCATGACGGGTTCTTGTTTCGAACGGCAGGAAATCGCGGTTTCATCAACTTCCACAAGGCCTTGCAGGGGCGAGCGATCACTATCCACCATGGCCCGGCGTAATTTGGCGCACAATAACCACGCGGTTTTATAAGAACCAAGGCCCAACTGGCCCTGCAACTGCAAGGCGGAAATACCGTTGGAATGGGTGGTCATCAAAAAAGCTGCCCAAAACCAGACCGTCAGGGGTAATTTCGAGCCGTGCATTACTGTGCCGCTGGTTACCGAAGTCTGACGATGACAGCGTGTGCATTCGTAAGTAAAGGCCTTCGTCTCAAGCGCCCATGCCTTATCATTCCCGCATCGCGGACACACAAATCCATCGCGCCAGCGCATCTCGTAAAGCCACGCAGCACACGCCGCCTCATCGGCAAAACGGTGTTGAAATTCAATCAAGGATGTTGGTGTAAACAGCATGGCAAAGCTCCCTTACATAAGCACAATGTTCACTATATGTTCTATACCATTCAATCCGCAATGTCACTACATATTGTGCCACCGGACCAAAAGGGATAAGGCTTTTAAAAGAATTTATATCTCGTTTATAGATGTGGTATTTATTATGTATATAATAAATATATTTTTATTTTATATTTTAAATATTGAAAAGGATCAAGCAGTTTTTGTGTTGTTGCGCACCAGCATTACCTTTTTATTGTATTTCCTGACCAAAGTTGCATTTCTTTTGTATTTTGAGCGAGGTGGACGCAATGAAGGTCAAATAGCGATAATTTCTCTTTTCATGTTCGCTGTAATTATATCAATGTTACTGTTTTGGATCGATTCCAGTCCTTTTGAAGTTTTGGAACAATACTTTACAGGAAAATTCAGAAGTGTTGAGGGTATTTGGAGAAACCTCTATCATTTGAGAGAATTTCAATTCGGGATTGATACAGGTGCCAACTTTCGGAACGGGATCGTTGCTATACTATTCGCGGTAAGTTGTATTGCTGCATCAAGAGCATCGATTTTTACAAAATTTGTGATTGTTGTGCTAAACCTGTTTATGTCGCTAATTTTGTTAAGTAACTCTGGAGTGATGCTCTCGGCGTTACTCCTATTGCTGTTGGTTCAGGCGCCGTTGGTAAAATATTCCAATGCAATTCTGATTGTTTTTTGTGCAGCCATCGCTCTTTGTGTCACGGCTATTCTTGGGGTGTCCGTAGCCGGACATTTCATTGGTAGTGAAGAAGGATTGATTGTTGGCGAAAGTGGATATCTGCATTTTAGGATCACACAAGGATTTTTCTCCCGGATTGAACAATCTATAATTGCCTACAATGATATTGTAGCATCTGGATACATGGGGCAGTATGTCGGTTATCAGATAACTGATAATAACAATAATCTGGTTTATCCTCACAATATGTTCTTGTCAGTCTGGTTGAATGCCGGTCTTATTGGATTTTTGTTGTATTTAACAATGTATCTGCGCCTTTTTTGGGAGGCCATTTCGGGTATTTTCGGGGTAAATAAAAATACCCAGTTTTCCATGAATCAATTTGCGTCGAGTTTGGCATTGACAGTTGTCTTGGTAAGAGCTTTGCTAAGCGGGAATATTGAAGCACTTTTTGACTATGGATCCGTTCTGGCAATCGCTTATTATTCAGCGGTGATGGTGTATAACCGAGCGAACTCTGCACAGGAGGTTTTGGCAGCGAAGTAAGCGCTTGTACCTCTTTAATTTTCTATGCCGTTCAGTATCGATGTTTTGGTTTTGGAGTAAACCCCTCGTCTGAAGACGACGGGGGGACACCCGAGGAGTGGATACTGAAAATCTCTCGAATACGATATCGTCCCCACCGCAATGAAAACCGGGGCCAAAATATCAACTCGGGAAAACTGGAATGTTACCAGGCGCCAGATTGCCGGTAAAAGAAGCAGCAGAACCGGAAACACAGCCCAAAAGACCAACAAAAGTTGTTCTGAATCAGCATTTACAACATATTCCAACATGGAAGCTTCTTGTCACATTTTGTCTGGTATTTCTATCATTAAAAAGGAAGAAGAATCCGCGTTGTGTTTGGAATTTTGATCACATCAGTCTAAGACAGGCCATCATTGCGAATATCTGGCTCAACCCGGTTATGTTAAAAAACCCTCACTTCCTGAGAATTACCTCGAATTATCTGCGTATGGCTCTTTCTCTTGTATTGGGTGTAATGCTGATAAGGGTTTTGTTGCAGTTCGGAGAAGGGGTGTTCGCCGCGGTTGCTTTGACTGCTTCCAGCATCGGGGTGGCTGCAATGCTGAAGGAAACCATGCGCGGAGCCACCATTCCCGAGTTGGGCATCAGCTTCCATTCAAATGACGGTGAAAAATTCGAAACTACCTATGCCTCTTCTTTGGTGTTGAGTGCAATTGCAGGGCTGTTTGGTGTTTTTGTGCTCGGTCTGTTTTTGTTATTTCTCGATTATTTTGCAATTGAAGACGAGCTGAGAGGCGCGACCGCTTACTTCATCGCCTCACGTATGGTTGTGACGTTTACGTCGATTTTCCTTTCCCCGGTAGTCAACATGATGCCGGTGACCGGCCGGATGGTGAGTTACAATTTCTGGCTTGCCATGGAACGGGTCGCTGAGGTGTCTTCTGCATTTTTTGTTTTGTATTTTGTCGAAAGCCTTATCCCTTTTGTTCCGGTGAGATCAACATGTTGTAGGTCATTGGTGATTTGCTGACGGCGATGGCGAGGATGGTTTTGAAGGCGGAGTGGCGGTTTCGGCGACGATTGAACCGGAAGACGAATTCATCGAGATAGGTTTGCAGATGTTTGGCCCGCAGCCCGTGATAGACACCCAAGCCCCATGTTTTGAGGTTTGAAAAAGCCCGGTGCACCCAAGGCAATACGAAGTGTGCTGCCATCGGCCCGATGGTATGGGGTTGGATTGAGACCGGGGATAGTGTTGCTCACCCCATGATAGCCGGACCAGCCATCGGTCCTTGCAATCGTTGTTGGAGCCAGGCTCCGCTCAACGAAGAGATGCAGGGATTTGGCGCTATAATCCTCAATTCTCGCCAGACGCAGCCTCCCCGGACGCCCCCTTTGGTCCACTTCAACCGCACCGGCCACCAATAGTTTCCCCTGATGCGAGCGGCCTTGCCCTCCCATGACGGGTTCTTGTTTCGAACGGCAGGAAATCGCGGTTTCATCAACTTCCACAAGGCCTTGCAGGGGCGAGCGATCACTATCCACCATGGCCCGGCGTAATTTGGCGCACAATAACCACGCGGTTTTATAAGAACCAAGGCCCAACTGGCCCTGCAACTGCAAGGCGGAAATACCGTTGGAATGGGTGGTCATCAAAAAAGCTGCCCAAAACCAGACCGTCAGGGGTAATTTCGAGCCGTGCATTACTGTGCCGCTGGTTACCGAAGTCTGACGATGACAGCGTGTGCATTCGTAAGTAAAGGCCTTCGTCTCAAGCGCCCATGCCTTATCATTCCCGCATCGCGGACACACAAATCCATCGCGCCAGCGCATCTCGTAAAGCCACGCAGCACACGCCGCCTCATCGGCAAAACGGTGTTGAAATTCAATCAAGGATGTTGGTGTAAACAGCATGGCAAAGCTCCCTTACATAAGCACAATGTTCACTATATGTTCTACACCATTCAATCCGCAATGTCACTACATATTGTGCCACCGGACCAAAAGGGATAAGGCTTTTTTGTCGATACACAAAATGGTGGGGAGATACTGTTATGGTTTGGAATATTCAGCATGATTGCAATGACTTCGGTAAATCTCCTTGCGGCGGTTTTTACGGTCAATCGCAACAAAAAATTCATTCCTGATTTTTCGCGCGTTTCTGCAAAACGCCTGAAGGGAGTGTTTTCCTCCGTCGGCTGGAACGGAGCAGCGGTTGCATCTGTCAATCTCTATTTGCGGTTCGATGTTTTTGCTGTGAACATTTTCTTTGGCGTCGCAGGAACCGTTGTGTTCGGGCTGGCAAGTCAGTTGTCAGCGTATACGCGGCAGGTAACCATGGGTCTGATTACCGGACTGGACGCTGTCGTTTCCCAAAAATCCGGAAAGTTGGGTAGCGCGGGTCGCAAATCAATTGTCGCGCTGAGCCAGAGGGTATTTGAGTTGCAATCCATCAGCCTTTTTTGTGTAGGTGTGGTGCTTTGTTTACATGCAGAATTTATTATCCAGTTGTTATTTGGTGCTCGACTTTCAACCGCGGATGCCCAGGTGCCTGTTATCGCGCAATCCTTCGTTTTCATGATGTTTGGCATGATAGCACGAGGTCTTTCTGAAGGATGGATGAGTATACTGGCGGGTTCAGGCCGCATACGCGACTATGGTCTCCCCGTTCTTATCGGGGCTCTGTTGAACCCGGTATTGGTTGTGTTGTTTGCATCTGTTCTTGACAAGGAAGCCGGGTTTTTAAGTGTAAGTATCATATTTATGATTCTGAACATTATTTTTCACATGATAGCGGTGCCTGCGGTAACCGCCAGATATTTCGGAATTGGATTATTCGGGCTGTTGTCCACCGGGCTGAGGCCTGCTTTTTTTGCTGTTGCCGCCGGTTTGGCCGCATATTTTATAAGCATAAACACAGCAAATGAATGGATATCCTTAATTGCCACAATCTCTTTGGTCAGCCTTACATTTGGAGTGTGGTTTTTCCGATCTTTCGTCCAATTGATAAAAATGTCTTAGCGTGTTTTACGTTCAATCAGAACAGCGATAACGCGTTCCTTTTCTGATTTCATTCACGAAGCTCCAAAAAAGACAGTTGTATGCACGTTGTTTACATAAGAACGATTTCAATTTTTCCGGAATCGCGCGCACGGGCGATTTTTCTTAATGTATTGAGAAACGCATTCAACAAGTCTTCGGATTCTGCGAAATTGAATGGGTGAGACCAAACATGCAGGCATTTCTTTTTTCTCATTGCCTCATTCAACCCTGAACCAATTCGGTGTTTCAGCAATTTGCGGCGCCAACTTTTGCCTGCATCGTGAAACAAAAGTGAACCGGTATGGCGGATCAAACCACAATTTTCGCGGGTCTCGGAGACACAAGGTGGCGCAAGAATTGCCGTAGCTGCCAGGTTGATCATGCGGGTTTTCGAAAATTCAGGCGCCGCCACCCTGGCTTTTTCAAAACCGCAAGAGGAGACAATATCAGAGAATTTTTCTCGGTTTTCTGGAAAAACGAACCTGTCAGTTGCCAGACCAAACCCATTCAATGTTGCGTTAAACGCCGCCAGGTCTTGTCGTACCATCTCGCCACTCACGCCATCCAGGGTAAATGGAACATGTGAGTAGGTATGACTGGCAATGTGATGGCGACAGTGTCTTTCGATGACCGCTTCAAACAGGTCGCGCCCGTCGAAACTTTCGGGTTCTGCCTCGCCCAATGAAATTTCAATCTGTTGTTGCACATCTGTCGGCAGGTGAGAAAAATTTCGCGCGTTGGGATTATCAAACATTGCACCTACGGTTGCCCAGGTGCCCGATATTTCCAATTCGTCCATTTCATTCAGGATGACGGGCAGTACTTTTCGTAAGCGTTTATAAACACCTGCTTTTTCACGTTGGCGCCAACGCGGGTTGGAAATGTCACCCCAGCCGATTTCAAAGTCAAAACTCAAAATTACGCTGCCGGTATTTTCCGGTATCTCAAATTTCGGCTCAATCATTGTGAAGCCTCAATCTCGCCATCACAGGGTCGATGATGTTTGTTAAGTCAGCACTTGACGTGCCCAGCCTTTTCAGGCTTGCCGGGTTGGGGTTATGGATCTCGAATGAAACTCCCGAAATTGTGAAGTTTGTACCATCCCAATCCATATCGGGAGTATCTAGTTCAAGAAACACGAATATTTTCCGGGCGCATGAAACCGGATCTTCTACGAGGTCCTCGAAGCTTATTCTCAAGTTTCTGGTTGTACTTATATCAGTTAGCATGGTTTCGTTGATCATTGCCCATTGTTCTGCTGCTTTTGCCAGTGGATAATGATCCAGACCAGTTTCTTGCTTTAGCCATTCGGGAGGTCTGGAGCGTCTATGTAACCCTTCGGCTACACAATAACCGTTGCGGTGTATTCCAATAAAATGAGCATTATCAAAGTTCGAATTAAGCCAGCCAATTCGAGCGGTGTTCGACACGGATTTATCGAGAAATATGTTGGCACCGCGTTTCCAGAATATTCGCCAGTCCCGCTTTACCTGAAGTGCTGCGTATTTGGAGTCTGTGTCCGTGGGGCAAGCGACCGTTTTCCATTGCTCGTCCCAGAACATGTGATGTCCATTTAGTTCCAGATCGCTCAACATCTGCGTAAATCTCACCCCCTCACGCGGCAAGGCAGAAATTTTCGGGTGAGCCGATAAAATATGTTGTATAAGTGTTGTTCCTGAATTGTAACACCCAACAAGAAATAGCCATTTTTCGGGTTCGCGATTGGGAAACGGGAAAGACAGGATTTTCCGTATCCCTGCATTGCTGCACAGCCTTACGATCGCTTCTTCACAAAGTCTATGGGTTGCGGCAAACCATGACGTTTGTCGAAAAACAAATTTTTCTAATCTCTTTAGGCTGTTTTGACGTTGGCGTGTTTTTACTTCTGGTTTCATCATCGCGCTAATAAGTTGAATACGCCCGGAATGGTCGCTTTGATACTAAGAGTCAACAATTTCTACAAAATATTGATGAATTTGGCCGCAGTATTGAGATTTGCCTTCAAGAAAATTGAGCCGGGATAGGTGTAAATTCATTTATTCAACACTTTTTTGAGGTTTTGGTTGGATCATTGTGAACTTTGCTCCACCTTGAAATTGAGCACCAAACTCTCGTGTTGCATTTGGGCTTGGCGAGAATGAAATGTATTGAAAATTATGGTAGTGCAAGTTCTTTATGCGGGAAAGCCTTATCCCTTTTGTTCCGGTGAGATCAACATGTTGTAGGTCATTGGTGATTTGCTGACGGCGATGGCGAGGATGGTTTTGAAGGCGGAGTGGCGGTTTCGGCGACGATTGAACCGGAAGACGAATTCATCGAGATAGGTTTGCAGATGTTTGGCCCGCAGCCCGTGATAGACACCCAAGCCCCATGTTTTGAGGTTTGAAAAAGCCCGGTGCACCCAAGGCAATACGATGTGTGCTGCCATCGGCCCGATGGTATGGGGTTGATGATTAAGACCGGGGATAATGTCGCCCACCCCCTGATAACCGGACCAGCCATCGGTCCTTGCAATCGTTGTTGGAGCCAGGCTCCGCTCAACGAAGAGATGCAGGGATTTGGCGCTATAATCCTCAATTCTCGCCAGACGCAGCCTCCCCGGACGCCCCCTTTGGTCCACTTCAACCGCACCGGCCACCAATAGTTTCCCCTGATGCGAGCGGCCTTGCCCTCCCATGACGGGTTCTTGTTTCGAACGGCAGGAAATCGCGGTTTCATCAACTTCCACAAGGCCTTGCAGGGGCGAGCGATCACTATCCACCATGGCCCGGCGTAATTTGGCGCACAATAACCACGCGGTTTTATAAGAACCAAGGCCCAACTGGCCCTGCAACTGCAAGGCGGAAATACCGTTGGAATGGGTGGTCATCAAAAAAGCTGCCCAAAACCAGACCGTCAGGGGTAATTTCGAGCCGTGCATTACTGTGCCGCTGGTTACCGAAGTCTGACGATGACAGCGTGTGCATTCGTAAGTAAAGGCCTTCGTCTCAAGCGCCCATGCCTTATCATTCCCGCATCGCGGACACACAAATCCATCGCGCCAGCGCATCTCGTAAAGCCACGCAGCACACGCCGCCTCATCGGCAAAACGGTGTTGAAATTCAATCAAGGATGTTGGTGTAAACAGCATGGCAAAGCTCCCTTACATAAGCACAATGTTCACTATATGTTCTACACCATTCAATCCGCAATGTCACTACATATTGTGCCACCGGACCAAAAGGGATAAGGCTTATGCGGGATATTAGCTGGAGTGAATTGGTCTTGTGGGAATGACAATTAAAAAGGTATTTGTATCAATTAGCGATTTGCCGGAAAGATCTCTGATCCCATCGATCCTGCTCGGAATATCACTAGCCGCGCCAGTGTTGAATTTCCAAGTTTCCTTCCTTTGCCTCGCAATTTTCTATCTCATTCATGTTTGGTATCGTTTCAATAGCGCCAAGCCATTCTCAGCAAACTATTACACAATGTCGTTTGTGTTTTTTGCAAGCATTGCAGGATTTTATGCGATCATTCATGCGTCAGAATTTGGTGGTGATGGTGATATGTACAGAACGATGGAGCTGATTTTTATTTTTTGTGCTCTCGTCATGATGCTCGATGCGGTGAGATATCTTTCAAATATTCAAACAATCAGTACGTTGTTGATTGCCAAAACCGTGCTCTTTTTATCGCTGGTATTTTTAATAATTAGGGTCGCGTATTTGTATGTTTCCGGAGAATTTCTTAACGTGTCAGAGTTGTTCCGGCTGTCGGGCTCGCGAAACAAACTAATCTCCATAAACCCCAACCATGCCGATAATGTAAGCATATTCATTTTGTTGATGCTTGGGTGGTCTCTTTGCATCCTTTTTGTGAAGCGGCAAAGCACCATAATTTGGTGGGTGCTTGGATTGGGTTTGATCCCATTATATGGGGTGATTTATGTGTCAACCAACTCGTATGGAGGGTTCTTGGCGCTTGGCGCCGCGTTGTTTGCCGTTGCATTGTTCCTGGCCCTGCGTCAGCGAGAGTATATGCCGATTGCAGCGGTACTTTTCGTTTTTGTGTTTGCGGCACTGGCGGCAGGAATTTGGGCCAAGCAGATTGAAAGCCTAAACCCCCTTGAACAGGCAAAGGTGTTTATGTCACCTGGAGCTATTACGAGATTACAGGAAAGTTCATGCATAGATTTTGACACGTATGGAAATCCGAAATTCAGCGATGAATTCGAAATCATGCCGACTGCAACTTTCAGACTGGCCATTGCCATCAATGCGATCAAAATTTGGAAGGAGAAACCGGTATTTGGACACGGAGGATATGACGCTGACCGGTTTGCAGACGAAATTAAAGGTACCGATGATTGCATTCTCGCTCACCTGTCTCACACGCATAATTTTTACCTCGACCTTATGGTCAGGGGCGGATTGTTCCTGTTGTTTATGTATGCAGTGCTGATTGGTGTGGCATTGTCTTCCATGACCATAATTATGTTCAAGGTTGGCAAGTATCAGATGCTGCTCCTGTTACCCGTGCTGGGATACACAGTTTATCTGGTGATTGAAAACTTCTTCGATTTGAGCTTCACCGGCGCTGATGCTTTGATTGCCATACTGTTGAATATTGCAGTTGTATGGGGGGTTATACGGGAAGATTTTGAATTTGATTTCTTGCCGATTTTTCAAACCCAGCTGTCGTCCTTTTCATAACCCAGTCTGATCAAATCCCGACCGGCGTAATGATGAAAAATTTCCCTTGCTTCAGCATTGAAGACGTTTTTCCAATCGCCGACTATGCCCTTACGGATAAACTCGGTTACATCTTCTTCACCGAGTTTTCTGTCAGTTTGATTTTCGAATGAAAATTCCTCTACGATTTTTGAGATTGCTTCCCCGTCATTTGACACATACCCGAAATTTTCCAGTGCCCGGATCAATTCCGCCTGCGGGTCAGCTGAAACTTTTTCATAACTGGTTTGGTAGATGTCATCACGTTCAATCCAGCGTTCGACAAAGTCGGACCACGAGAAACCAGGATATCCACCATTGAATGTCCATTTGATGAATGCCGGAAAATTGCTCCTGATATCATGTGGATTGTCGATGGATAGAAACTTCTTGAGTTTTGCGCTGTATTTTGAGCTGGTAATCGGTTTTTCAAACATCAGGTGGTAATAAAAAGATACCATGATGTCACGTCCGTCACGCCAAACAACAATGGTGTCGACACTGGGGGCGACGTTGAGGTAACAGCCGTGAATTAGCTGCCTTGCGAGGTGAGGAAGCCGATTGCGCGGATAGTGGATGCCGATCGCCGCAGATAGCATCTGACTTAACCAGGTGCCGCCGGATTTCGGGTATTCCGTCACCACAAGCTGTCTGCCCAAGTAATTTAGAGCACCGTTTGCAACGGCCAGACGAGTGGCGCCATTCAGTGTAAACCACCATCTGGAATCTCGCTGCTGGATGATCATTGTTGCTGCTCCGGGGGACGCGGTAAACCTGGGTTTACTGATATAGGTTTTGTTTGCCGGAGCGCTCATAAACGGAAGTGAATTCCTGATCGCTCAGTTCGGATTTTGGTTTCCATCCAGTTGGCTTGCGGCCAACATATACGAATGTATCGCGCCAATCCGGAAAAACCGAGGTTATCGCCTTGTATATTGGGCGTAGAGGTGGCCGGAGTTTTTGCAACATATGATGGACGGTATAAAGTTCCAGCGTCTCCAGTCCGAGGTTTGCGCCCATTGAAACCAGATCTCCCCTGACATATTCCCGCTTGGGTCCTCGCCAAGGCCCCTGATACCAGTAATACAGATCATAATTTGGCAAATTGGTTTGGCCGCGCAAGATGGAAATGCGTTTGCGGATGTTTGCAAGATTAGGAACCGTTGCAAAAAACAACCCGTCTGTTTTTAAGCCGTCAACCAGGGAGTTCAGCAATTCACGCGGTGAATCTGCAACATGTTCCAGAACGTCATTCATCATAATCATGTCATATGTGTTGCTTTTCAGTCCGGCAAAATCAGTAGACAAATTGATGTCAATTTTCTTCGCAAATTGCTTTATCTTTTTCACGTTGTCGCCGCGCAAATGCCAGTCATCACTAAGAGTCTGACTCGAAACTAATTGTGTAATTTCAATCTCTTGCGATCCGCCTTGTTATCATCCTGATGTGAGCAATGAGGAGCCAACTTTCTGCTGAGAGGATGGATTTCTCCCAATCCTTTGCCAATCTGCGACATCTACCGAGCCATGCGAAGGTGCGCTCGACTACCCATCGGCGTGGAATGACTTCGAAACCTTTTGCCTTGTCGGAACGCTTGACAATCTCCATTGTCCAGCATCCGATTTTCTCCAGCTTGCCTCGCAGTTTTGGTCCCGCGTAACCACCATCGGCAAATACATGGCGTAGCCACGGGTGTGTGCGGCGGATTGAATTGAGCACATGAACGGCCCCGTCGCGGTCTTGAATATCAGCAGTATGAATGACAAATCCAATCAGGAAACCAATGGTATCGGTGATGATATGACGTTTGCGACCCTTGATCTTCTTCCCTGCGTCATAGCCGCAAACCCCGCCACTTTCCGTTGTTTTAACGGACTGACTGTCAATTACTCCGGCGCTTGGCGAGGCTTCTCGACCTTCTTGTTCTCGCGCTACCATGACCAGAGCATGGTTGATCTGATGCAGTATTCCATTGTCGCGCCAGTAGTAAAAATAACGCTGCACTGTAGAAGGTGGCGGGAAGTCATTAGGGATCATCTTCCACTGGCAACCGGTTGAGGCCATATACTGGATCGCATCCCAAACATCGCGCATTTGCGTCGTGCGCGGGCGGCCTATAGGTTTTTCTGGTGGAAGAAACGGCTCAATCAAATGCCATTCTTTATCGCTGCAATCACTTGAATAGCGACCAGTTTTGCGCTCATATTGTAGGCGGGTGATATCAGTCCAGACCATTGTGTTCTCCTTCGAATCGTAAACAATCCGATTGAATCACAAATTACTGATATCACTCAATTACTTTCGAGTTGGACACTAAGATCGTCACATGCATCGCATTGCATGCCAAGGTAAGCTGCCATAGCCGTCTTGTCGCACGGGCCGGAGCCAAAATCGAAAACGCGACTGCCGGTTTCAAGATATCTGGAGACAACGGTCGCCACCGTTTCATACGGTGCCGGGTTTGTTCCGGTGTAACCTTTGAAAGGAAAATCTTGTTCAAGTTTCTGGAGCAGATGCTTGGGCTTCATGTAGCCTCTCGGAATATTGGAATGAAGACAGCAATTGTCGCCACCGTGAAAAAATTTAATAAGGCGGTAACTGTTTGTATCGCATATGGCAACGGGAATCACCAGATTTTCAGTGAATGACATACTGATTTCCGCGAATCATGTTATAATTTTCGTGAGTCAGCCTGAGTTGTGGATTTTGGGTCTGGTTTTGATAACTTCAGAAGCCTTATCCCTTTTGGTCCGGTGGCACAATATGTAGTGACATTGCGGATTGAATGGTGTAGAACATATAGTGAACATTGTGCTTATGTAAGGGAGCTTTGCCATGCTGTTTACACCAACATCCTTGATTGAATTTCAACACCGTTTTGCCGATGAGGCGGCGTGTGCTGCGTGGCTTTACGAGATGCGCTGGCGCGATGGATTTGTGTGTCCGCGATGCGGGAATGATAAGGCATGGGCGCTTGAGACGAAGGCCTTTACTTACGAATGCACACGCTGTCATCGTCAGACTTCGGTAACCAGCGGCACAGTAATGCACGGCTCGAAATTACCCCTGACGGTCTGGTTTTGGGCAGCTTTTTTGATGACCACCCATTCCAACGGTATTTCCGCCTTGCAGTTGCAGGGCCAGTTGGGCCTTGGTTCTTATAAAACCGCGTGGTTATTGTGCGCCAAATTACGCCGGGCCATGGTGGATAGTGATCGCTCGCCCCTGCAAGGCCTTGTGGAAGTTGATGAAACCGCGATTTCCTGCCGTTCGAAACAAGAACCCGTCATGGGAGGGCAAGGCCGCTCGCATCAGGGGAAACTATTGGTGGCCGGTGCGGTTGAAGTGGACCAAAGGGGGCGTCCGGGGAGGCTGCGTCTGGCGAGAATTGAGGATTATAGCGCCAAATCCCTGCATCTCTTCGTTGAGCGGAGCCTGGCTCCAACAACGATTGCAAGGACCGATGGCTGGTCCGGCTATCATGGGGTGAGCAACACTATCCCCGGTCTCAATCCAACCCCATACCATCGGGCCGATGGCAGCACACTTCGTATTGCCTTGGGTGCACCGGGCTTTTTCAAACCTCAAAACATGGGGCTTGGGTGTCTATCACGGGCTGCGGGCCAAACATCTGCAAACCTATCTCGATGAATTCGTCTTCCGGTTCAATCGTCGCCGAAACCGCCACTCCGCCTTCAAAACCATCCTCGCCATCGCCGTCAGCAAATCACCAATGACCTACAACATGTTGATCTCACCGGAACAAAAGGGATAAGGCTTCTTCAGAACGGTATTGAAAATTGTAACCTGTATAAGCGTGGTGAGAAAATTATAGTCGCTTATTACATTGTGTAACCGCTTCAGTTTCTATATGTGTTTCCCTTACGTAACATGCTTCAGTTTCTATATATATATGTATCCGTAGTGCAAGTTTAGAAATCGCAGCCATAATTATAGTTTGAGTATTCTAAATGAGTGTTTTGATCCTGGGAGTTTCTGGTTTGATAGGCCATAAGCTCTATCAGATGTTGTCCAAGCGTTTTGATCGCGTATCAGGAACAATGCATGGATCATTGGATCGGTTTGAACGGTTTGGACTGTTCGACTCCCAAAATATCTTTGAAGGCGTCCATGTCGAAAATTCCGCCGCTACCTTTGCCAAGCTTGATGAGATCAATCCCGACATTGTTCTGAATTGCGCAGGTATAACCCGGCGTAGACCGGAGATCAGTAACGTGGTGCTAACGCGTGCTGTCAACGCGGATTTTCCCCACAAGCTTGCAGAATGGGCGGGAGAAAAAGACAAAAGGGTAATTCATTTCAGCACGGACTGTGTATTTGACGGGACTGTAGGCAACTATGATGAGGATAGCCTCGTAACGCCTGAAGATTTATACGGTGAAACCAAGGCGCTTGGTGAAATCATATATGATCACACACTGACCATTCGCTCGTCATTCATCGGACAGGAGTTGGCGGTTCACTCAGAGTTGCTTGCCTGGTTTCTGCAACAAGAAGGCAAAGAAATTGGCGGATTTACGAATGCTATGTACACGGGGGTTTCTACCATAGAAATGTCAAGAGTCGTTGGCGACATCATAGAGCGGCATCAAGACTTGAACGGGCTTTACAATCTCTCTATCTCCCCCCCCATTTCCAAATTTAACCTGCTTTGCCATGCCCGTGACGCATACGGGATTAATGTGGAGATTAAGGAAGACCCCAGTCTGGTTACCAACCCGACGTTGAACGGCGACAAGCTGAAAGCAAAGATTGGTGTAATACTTCCCGGTTGGGGAGAAATGATGTCAAACCTTGCTTCGCATTCTGATTTGTACGATTGAATTATGATATTCATTAGCAGGAATTTTCCGATTGTGACTCAAATGAAGGTTCCCCAGTTCCGTTCGTTCGTTGACATGCAGGATTATAAGAATATTCAGCAGGTTTTTGAACGCAATTACATTGCAGAGGGACGGTGTGGACGTGAGTTTTGTGACAAGTTAATCGAAATCACCGGTGCTTCTCATGGAGTTCTCGCAAGCAACGGCACGCTTGCGATTTACCTGGCACTCAAGGCTTTGGGGATAGGGCCCGGAGACGAGGTGATTGTTCAAGATCTTTCGTTTATCGCATCCGCAAATGCTATTGAAATGGTTGGAGCAACTCCGGTCTTTGTTGATATTCCCGCTTTCAATGATTTGACAGTCGATCTTTCCAAAATCAAAGTTGGGAAACGGACCAAAGGCATCATGATTGCGCATCTGTTTGGTACGGCATGCAGCAATGTTGAAGCCGTAGTCGAGTTTTGCCGCGATCATGAAATCTGTCTGATCGAAGACGCAGCCCAGGCGCTTTTCATTACAAACGGCAAAACCCACTGTGGAGCATTTGGTGACGTCGGAACGTTTTCATTCTATGCAGACAAGACCATTACCACTGGTGAGGGTGGCTTTGTGTGTACCGACAATGAAGATGTATTTGAGCGGATGACCTATCTGCGCAATCAGGGGAGAAAATCCTCCGGTACCTTTGTTCATCCTGAGATTGGTTACAACTTCAGAATGACGGACATGCAGTCAGCGCTTGGCTTGTCGCAATTGTCAAAAATTGAGACAATCAGACGTGAGAAAGCCTGGATCGCGGAAACCTACCGTAAATATCTTGGCGACAGGGTTTCTTTTTTGAAGCTACATCCGGATTTCAATTACATCCCGTTTCGAGTTGTCGCCTTTGTTGAAAATGCCGAGCACACAATGGCGCACATGTCGCAATCGGGGATAGAGCCGCGATCAATGTTTGTGCCGTTTCACCAGCAGCCGTGTTATAAAAATTACAAGTTCGATCCGGATGATTTCCCGAATTCAGATGAAGCCATGCGCCGAGGTATTTGCTTGCCGACGTGGATTGGGTTAACAGAAGAACAAATTGTATATACAAGCGAAAAGCTTCTGGATACAATTCATTGAATGAGGTCCGTTTCCAATGAAAGTCATGACCGTTGTCGGTACGCGACCTGAAATTATAAAGCTCAGCCGGGTTGTCGATGAATTGTCGAAGTTTGTTGATCATGTGCTGGTCCATACCGGCCAGAATTATGACTATGAACTCAATCAGGTGTTTTTTGAAGATTTGGGAGTGCCGAAACCAGACCATTTCCTGGAAGCTGCCGGTGAAACGGCAATGGAGACAATTGGTCAGGTCATCGCAAAGATCGACAAGGTATTTGAGGCCGAAAAACCTGACGCGGTACTTCTTTATGGGGATACCAATTCCTGCCTTTCAGTTATTCCGGCGAAGCGACGTAAAATCCCTGTATTTCACTTTGAGGCTGGAAACAGATGTTTCGATCAGCGCGTTCCCGAGGAGCTTAACCGCAAGATTGTCGACCATTTGTCAGACATTAACATGCCTTTGACAGAACATGCTCGCCGCTATTTGCTCAATGAGGGGTTGCGACCGGATACCATAATCAAGACCGGGTCACCCATGAAGGAAATTCTTGATTACAATATGGAATCGATCGAGGCATCCGATATTCTTTCGCGGCTTGATCTGGAACCGCAGAAGTTTTTCATTGTATCCGCGCATCGTGAGGAAAACATAGACAGCCAGCAAAACTTTAATGACCTGCTCGATAGCCTCAATGCAATCGCCAGGGAATATGATATGCCGGTGATTGTTGCCACTCACCCACGCACAAAGAAGAAGTTGGAAGCTCTTGGCAGAAAAGACCTGGATAAACGGGTGCAATTTCAACAGGCGATGGGTTTCTTTGATTACAATAAAATGCAGATGGAAGCATATTGTGTGATTTCCGATTCCGGGACAATTTGGGAGGAGTCTTCAATCTTGAATGTACCCGCGATTACCGTTCGACAAGCGCACGAAAGGCCGGAGGGAATGGACGAGGGCGTTTTGATAATGAGCGGCTTGAAGCCGGATCCCGTTGTCAGGGCGATCAAGGTAGTCATATCTCAAACTGATCGTAATAATCGCGTTTTCAGACTTGTTGGGGATTACAATGTCGACAACTTTTCCAAAAAGGTCGTGCGAATTGTGTTGAGTTATGTTGACTATATCAACCGGACAACATGGCGAAAGTCGCTATAGGCTGATCCCATCACGATTGCTTCGACGAATTCAACAGGGCGGATATTCGATCTCCGATGCGTGTTACAATCGTATACAGATATTTTTGGCCTGATACACCTCCTTACGCCGAGATGTTGAAGCACATTTCTGCCTGGCTCGCAGAGGATGGCCACGATGTTCGAATTCTGACTGCGCAGCCAGCTTACAAACCTGAAGTTGGTGTGGGGTTCCAACCGGCTCGAGAATTTATTGACAATGTCGAGGTAATCCGGTTGCCGCTGCTGGCGGAGGACGGCAAGAGCTGGAAGAAAATCTTGAATAGTCTGCTGTTTGTAATCCAGTGTTTCTTTCGAATTTTGTTTGGTCGAAAAAGCGAACTGGTTTGGACCGCTACCATGCCTCCGGTTTTCCAGGCATTCGCTATAATGCTTGCAGGCAAAGTTCGCGGAGCTCGGTTTTTGTATCACATGCAGGACATTCATCCCGAGATCAGCATCGCGTCAAAACTGATGAAACCCGGTATTATTACCCGGATAATGACAACAATTGATCGCTTTACCCAGGGCTTTGCATGGCGAATTGTTGTTCTTAGCGAAGACATGAAACAAAGCATCGCTGCAAGAGGGATCAAAAAAGACCGGGTTATCGTTGTTCGAAACTTTTCTTTGGGAGCGGGTGAAGACGAGGGGAAAAAGGCCGCCGCTCCAGATCGAAAGTCTATGGTTCGGTTCGTCTTTGCAGGTAATATCGGGCGATTTCAAAATCTTGAGGCACTGTTGGATGCTTTTGCAACCGTTGACGGGCAGGGAGTAGAATTACTATTGCTTGGTGACGGGCGTGCCAAACCCCAATTGATCGAACAAGTTACCAACAACGGAATTTCAAATGTGGTGTTTCACGGTCACCTTGATGCGTCCGATGCATTTGACATGATGTGTGAGTGCCATGTTGGTGTCGTTTCGCTGTTACCTGGTTTATATAAATATGCCTACCCAAGCAAAGTGCTGACCTACATGGCCGCGAATTTACCAATCTTGGCATTGGTTGAAAGCGAAAGTATTCTGGCGGGAATTCTTGATGAACATCAGATTGGCTACAGTGTCTCCTGGGACAAATCTTCAAAAATGATGTCAGAGACCATCATCTCGGTTGCGGAACTTGCTCGAACCGGGAAGGCGCACCCGGACAAACTGGAACAATATTACCACCCCGAGGCTGCAAAAAAGAACTGGTTGACGCTGCTGCGTGAGCATGACCTGCGGGTTGAAAAAGCGTGACGTATCAGCCCATCATCATTATTGGCGCAGCGCGCTCGGGTACCAATATATTGCGCGACACACTTTCTTCGATTCCCAGTTGGTCAACCTGGGATTGCGATGAAATAAACCTGATCTGGAAGCACGGGAACCTGTCCCTCCCAAATGATGTAATGGGTCCAGAACATGCACGTCCCGGCGTCTGCCGTTTTATCCGTTCTGCGTTCTCCAAATTACACACTACCCATGGTTCAAAAGTGGTTTTGGAAAAAATGATCTGATTTGTAATCAGTTATGTAATGGTAGCTTTTCTTTGTTTTCTATGAAAGCTTGTTTCCGGCAAAGCTCAATTTTCAAATGCAGTGCTTCTTGGCTTGCCCAGTTGCAAGGTCTCTGCTATGGCCTTGCGCCAGTAACGGTTGACTGGTGTGTGGAAGGCGATTATCCGCACCTCACCATCATCTTGATCCCATGCAGACAGACATGTCCGCGCACATCGGTGCTTGGCATGATGTTGAATAAACAGACAGGTTTTAATAATGCAGGTTACAGAAACCCTCAATGAAGGTCTCAAGCGCGGGTTGAAGATTGTTGTCAGCAAGGATGACATGGACAGCCAGGTTGCTCAACGGCTTGAAGAAATGCGGCCACAAATGCGCTTAAACGGTTTTCGCCAGGGCAAAGTTCCGATCGCCCATTTGCGTAAATTGTATGGCAAGCAGGCAATGGCGGAAATTGTCAATGACTATATTTCCAAACGCACCGGCGAAGTTTTGAAAGGGCGCGAAGAAAAAGCTGCTCAGCAACCGGAAATCTCAATGACTGAAGATGAGAAAGAAGCCGACGCAATTCTTTCAGGCAAAGCTGATTTCGAATTCTCAATGGCCTACGAAGTCATTCCCGAGATCAACGCTCCTGAACTTGAGAAGCTCAAACTTACCCGTCCTGTTGCTGAAGTATCGGATAAGGAAATTGACGAGCGTGTTGAACAAATTGGTGAAAGCTCGCGGCCCTACGAAGAAAAAAAGGGCAAAGCGGCGGACAAAGACCGTGTTACGATGAATTACCTTGGCAAGATTGATGGCGAACCTTTTGAAGGTGGTGCCGACGATGACGCCAAACTGGTTATCGGTTCAGGAATGTTTATCCCGGGTTTTGAAGAGCAGCTTGTTGGTGCAAAGGCTGGTGATGAAAAGACCGTAAAGGTCAGTTTTCCGGATGAATACGGTGCTGCACATCTGGCCGGAAAGGACGCTGAGTTTGATGTGACAGTTTCCATGATTGAGAAGCCCGGTAAATTGGAGATCAATGACGAGTTCGCCAGCAGCATGGGTTTTGAAAGCGTCGAAAAACTTAAAGAAGCTGTTCGCGGGCAAATGGAAGGTCAGTATACGTCTTTCTCAAAGTCCAAGGTTAAACGACAGGTTCTTGATCTTCTTGACGAGAAAACCAAGATGGAACTTCCATCCAAAATGGTTGAGCAGGAGTTTGACAACATCTGGCAACAAATGACTTCTGAACTTGAACGCTCCGGCAAAACCTTCAAGGATGAAGACACAACCGAGGCGAAGGCCAAAAAGGAATACCAGAAATTGGCGGAACGCCGAGTGCGTCTTGGCCTTGTTCTAGCCAACATCGGCGAAAAAGTAGAAATTGAAGTGACCGAAGAGGAAATGCAGAGTGCTGTTTATCAGCAAGTTCAGCAGTATCCTGGTCAGGAGGAACAGATATTGAACTATTTTCGGGAAAATCCGGATGCAGTCGCCGGCCTCCGTGCTCCGATTTATGAAGACAAGGTCATCGATTTCATCGTTGACAAGGCTGAGGTCAAGGACAAGACCGTCAGTAAAGACGAATTGATGAAGGAAGACGAGGAATAATCCCCGAATTCGTTCAGAGGCAACCAAGCTTGAGGGAAGTGCTTGTCAGCGCTTCCCTTTTTTGTTTTTCCATCGCGGTCATATACGCCTCGCAAATACTGGATCGAAAGTCAGCTGTGCGAAATATCGGTAGAAATGCCCTTTCACAGCCTTGAAGTTCGCATTTTTGCCCCCAATTGAAGCGTCTTGCCTCTTTTCATGGCTTGGTTTGTTTCATAAAAGTGAAACTAGAAGAGATTCGGAAACAAAGGTGCAAATCTGATGAATGATCCAATCGATACCTATATGAACCTGGTGCCAATGGTTGTGGAACAATCCAACCGTGGTGAGCGGGCCTATGACATATTTTCCCGCCTGCTTAAAGAGAGAGTCATATTCATCACCGGCCCAATTGAGGACCATATGGCGACACTTATTTGCGCCCAGCTCTTGTATCTGGAAGCGGAAAACCCGAAGAAAGAGATCAACCTCTATATCAACTCGCCTGGCGGTGTTGTCACATCTGGTATGGGGATTTACGACACCATGCAGTTTATCAAACCTGCAGTTTCCACACTTTGTATAGGGCAGGCTGCGTCAATGGGATCATTGCTGTTGTGTGCAGGTAACAAAGATATGCGTTTTGCACTCCCAAATGCACGCGTCATGGTTCATCAGCCTTCCGGTGGGTTTCAGGGGCAAGCTTCAGATATTCAGCGCCATGCAGAAGACATCATGAAAATGAAGCGGCGTCTAAATGAAGTTTATGTTAAGCACACCGGCCAGGATTATGATACGATTGAGGAAACACTGGACCGTGATCACTTCATGACAGCCGAGGAAACCAAGGAATTTGGTATTATTGACAAGGTCTTGGAACAGCGTGAAGTTGAAGAATGACCTGCTAAACACTCCCCGAAACTTCTATTTTAGCCGTTAAGCCTATGTGAATGTTTTTCGGTGTATTCTAGTTGGAACCAATTTTGCACTTGCACTTGGTTACCAGTGTAGTTCAAATTGCCGAAACCTGACCCGTTGGGTCATGTATGAGAATTAGGGAAAGTTCATGAGCAAGATTTCGAACACCGGCGAGTCAAAGAATACGCTTTATTGTTCCTTCTGTGGCAAGAGCCAACATGAAGTGCGTAAGCTGATTGCAGGTCCTACAGTCTTCATCTGTGATGAATGTGTAGAGCTGTGTATGGATATTATCCGTGAGGAAAACAAATCTTCCATGGTCAAGTCCGGTGAGGGCATACCAACCCCGCAAGAAATTCTGGAAGTCCTGGACGATTACGTTATTGGACAAGCCCATGCCAAGCGTGTTCTTTCGGTGGCGGTCCATAACCACTACAAGCGTCTCAATCATGCGACCAAAAATCAGGATGTTGAGCTTGCTAAGTCAAATATCATGCTGATTGGCCCAACCGGTTGTGGTAAAACTCTTTTGGCTCAGACTTTGGCTCGTATTCTTGACGTGCCGTTTACAATGGCGGATGCCACAACATTGACCGAAGCTGGTTATGTTGGTGAAGATGTGGAAAACATCATCCTGAAATTGCTTCAGGCTTCTGATTACAATGTTGAACGTGCGCAACGCGGTATCGTGTATATCGACGAGGTCGACAAGATTTCACGCAAATCGGACAACCCGTCAATTACGCGGGATGTGTCGGGCGAGGGCGTACAGCAAGCGCTTCTGAAAATTATGGAGGGAACGGTCGCCTCTGTTCCTCCGCAGGGCGGACGTAAACATCCGCAACAAGAGTTCCTGCAGGTTGATACAACCAACATGCTGTTTGTTTGTGGTGGCGCATTTGCAGGCCTTGAGAAAATCATTTCAGATCGGGGTCAAAAAACATCCATTGGATTTGGTGCCCACGTCGAAAGCCCTGATGATCGTCGTACCGGCGATGTCCTTCGTGGCGTTGAGCCGGAAGACCTGCAACGTTTTGGTCTGATACCTGAATTTATTGGTCGGGTGCCTGTCCTGGCAACGCTTGAAGATCTTGATGAAGGTTCCTTGGTCCAGATTTTGACAGAACCAAAGAATGCGCTGGTCAAGCAGTACCAACGGCTGTTTGAACTTGAAGAAGTTCAGCTTAGTTTCCACGAAGATGCGCTTAAAGCGGTGGCCAAGCGCGCCATTGCACGTAAAACCGGGGCCCGTGGTCTTCGCTCTATCCTTGAAGGTATCTTGCTTGATACGATGTTTGAGCTTCCGACTCTGGAAGGTGTTGAAGAGGTTGTGATTTCCGAAGAGGTTGTCGAGGGTAATGCGCGTCCGCTTTACATCTATTCTGACAAGGAAACTGAAAAGGAAGCTAGTGCTTAAGTATCAGAAATATCGAATAAAGTTCTGAAATATGCCGCCTTTCGGGGCTGCGTGTTTATGTGACGACAACTGATTTTGTTCTCATTTAAAGTTGTGGTGTATCCATAAAACTTCACTGGCGTCAGAAAATTGCGTCCAACTTAGAAACGGGTCTTGAAGCGGGTAGCAAAGAACCCCAAGTCTTCTTTAACGACAGGCTCGTCGCTGCGAACTCCCAATCGCGTTAACCCGATACAATCAATTAGGTATAACCGGAATTTGGTGTGTTGAAATGCAGCGCTTGCGGCTAAAATCGAAATTCGCGGGAGCTTATTTTCCGCACATAAGGAATTTGGAATGAGCGATACAAAGTCAGGCGATATTGAATTTGGGTCCGGCGATATTCTGCCATTGCTGCCATTGCGGGATATTGTGGTGTTTCCCTACATGATCGTTCCGCTGTTTGTCGGTCGCGAGAAATCGATTGCCGCACTTGAAGAGGTAATGAATTCAGACCGTCAGGTTCTGCTTTTCACACAAAAGAACGCCAGCGAAGATAATCCTGCACCCGAAGGTCTCTACGATATTGGTACGGTTGCATCTGTATTGCAGCTTTTGAAGCTTCCTGACGGCACGGTGAAAGTGCTTGTTGAAGGCATCTCCAGAGCGCGTGTCCGCAAATTTACTGCCCGTGAAGAATATTTTGAAGCTGTGGCTGACATCATTGAAAATCAGGATGATGATCCGGTTGAAGTTGAAGCGCTTGCCCGATCAGTGGTGGGAGATTTTGAAAACTATGTGAAACTCAACAAGAAGGTTTCGCCGGAGGTTGTGAGTTCTGTTGCTCAAATTGATGAATATTCCAAGCTTGCGGATACGGTTGCATCTCATCTTGCGATTAAAATTGCCGAAAAGCAGGAAATCCTGTCAATTTTCAGCGTTTGTGAAAGGCTGGAACACATCATCGGATTGATGGAGAGCGAGGTTTCTGTTCTTCAGGTGGAAAAACGCATCCGTGGGCGCGTGAAGCGGCAAATGGAGAAGACCCAGCGCGAATACTACCTGAATGAGCAGATGAAGGCGATCCAAAAAGAACTGGGTGAGGGGGAAGACGGCAAGGATGAGCTTCAAGAACTTGAAGAGCTCATTGCCAAAACCAAGTTCTCGAAAGAAGCGCGCGAAAAAGCAGAAGCTGAATTTCGCAAGCTGAAACAGATGAGTCCGATGTCGGCTGAGGCGACTGTTGTTCGCAACTATCTCGATTGGTTGACCGGTATCCCCTGGGGCAAACGTTCAGCGGTTAAAACCGACCTTGATAAGGCCGAGAACATTCTCGATATGGACCATTATGGCCTCGAAAAGGTCAAGGAGCGGATTATTGAGTATCTTGCCGTCCAGGCGCGTGCAAAGAAAATCAAAGGGCCAATCCTTTGCCTTGTAGGGCCTCCTGGAGTTGGTAAAACTTCTCTGGGTAAATCAATTGCAGGAGCCACCGGCCGTGAATTTGTACGCATGGCACTTGGTGGTGTCCGAGACGAAGCTGAAATCCGCGGACATCGCAGGACCTATATCGGTTCAATGCCGGGCAAGGTTATTCAGTCCATGAAGAAGGCAAAGAAGGCCAACCCGCTCTTCTTGCTTGATGAAATCGACAAGATGGGCATGGATTTCCGTGGCGATCCGTCATCTGCATTGCTTGAGGTTCTTGATCCTGAACAAAACAACACTTTTGCTGATCACTATCTGGAGGTCGATTACGATCTTTCCAATGTGATGTTTGTAACGACAGCCAACACGCTTAATATTCCGGGACCTTTGATGGATCGCATGGAAATCATTCGTATTGCAGGCTACACGGAAGACGAGAAGCTTGAAATTGCCAAACGCCACCTCCTGCCGAAATCCATCAAGGACCATGCTCTGCTGGCAAATGAATTCAGCATTGCAGACGATGCGATCCTTGGCGTGATCAGGACTTATACGCGGGAAGCAGGTGTGCGTAATCTCGAGCGGGAATTGTCCAAACTTGCCCGTAAGGCCGTTACGCAAATCATGAAAGGCAAGCGCAAGACAATCATGGTTACTGAGAAAAATCTCGATGAGTTCCTCGGTGTTCCAAAGTACCGTCATGGTGAAGCTGAAAAAGATGATCAAGTCGGTGTTGTAACCGGCCTTGCATGGACTGAAGCCGGCGGTGAACTGCTCACCATTGAAAGTGTATCCATGCCGGGCAAGGGCAAAATGACTGTTACCGGTAATTTGAAGGACGTTATGAAAGAATCAATTTCCGCGGCCGCTTCTTACGTGCGCTCGCGGTCGGCTGATTTTGGTATTGAGCCTCCACAGTTTGATCGCCTCGACATTCACGTCCATGTGCCGGAAGGTGCGACACCAAAAGACGGCCCATCCGCTGGGGTGGCCATGGCAACTTCAATCGTTTCTGTAATGACAGGAATTCCAGTTCTGGCAAATATAGCGATGACCGGTGAAATTACCTTGCGGGGCAGGGTTCTTCCAATTGGCGGTCTGAAGGAAAAACTTCTGGCAGCCCTGCGTGGCGGCATCACCAAGGTTTTGATTCCTGCGGAAAACGCAAAGGACCTTGCTGATATTCCTGACAATGTCAAAAATGGCATGGAGATTGTTCCGGTTTCGATCATGGATGAAGTGCTGGAACATGCGCTGGTCTCCAAGCCGGAAGCAATTGAGTGGAGTGCTGAAGATGCAGATCGTGCCCATGCTGAGGCGCTTGCGAAGGCGCAATCAGCAGGTGCTGGTGCACATCACTAGTGTCCAGAATCTAAAGTTCGTCTCATTTATAAGCGCATCCCAAACGAACTTTAGATTCAAAGGGACACTAGCAAATATTAGATTCTAGTGTGGTTTTGGATCAAAGTTCGCTTTGAGAACCTGCTGCCAATAATGAAGCGAACTTATGATCCACCACACTAGAGCTAAATTCGATCAGATTGAATCGTTTGACCGCAGAGATTTTGGACCAACCAAAACAGGAAACGCTATAGGCGAATTATATGCAATTCCAGCACGATTGGGGGACGAATCACGTCGCCCTTTTTTACGGATTTTGTCTTCGAAGTTGCCGCGAAATTCCCTGCAACCGGGATTTGGATTGAAAAAAACCCTTAAAACCGCAGAAATCAGCCGTTTTGGAGTGAATTTTGTTGTCATTTGCCAGGCAAAATAGGAAACTTCCGTTCTGTAATTGAGTCGTAGTATTCAACATTGGAAGGACGAAAAATGAATAAGAACGAATTGATTGGGTGCGTTGCTGAAAAGGCTGATATCAGCAAAACGGCTGCCGCTGAGTGTGTGGAAGCTGTGCTGGAGTGCATTACTGATACGCTTAAGTCTGGCGACGAGGTTCGGATTTTGGGATTTGGCAATTTTTCTGTCGCGAACAGAAAAGCTACTACCGCGCGTAATCCGCGTACGGGCGAGACCATCAATGTTGCGGCCTCTAAAGCGCCCAAGTTTAAGGCGGGCAAGGCTCTTAAGGACGCAGTAAACAACTAATACCAACGGCCATTAGGATTTGCTCTTTTGACCAGGAATTATTTTGGCTTTGGTTAGGCGCGATTGGCGAAGGGGTGCTTGTGCGGCGTACCATGAGCTAATTGCAACGCGGCCAAAACCAAAAGAAACCTGGCCTGCGGTGCTCCAAAATTGCCCACCGGATCCGTGTTATGCCTCTTGACCAATGCGTTTGGCATTGCACTTCGAGGCCTGCCTTGCCGGTAAACAATTTTGGAACATCAAAAGGGTCAATCCTAATGGCCGTTGGTATAACTGCTCCTGAGTTGAAGCAATTACAAGGGCCCGTTGAAACAGCGGGCCTTTTTGATTCACATTTTAGGCTTATTGTGACGAAAAGGTACTTGTCCGAATGGCGACATATGATATTACTCTCCTATCGGACAGGGTTCCCGATTGGAATACAGGCTGAGACAATCTTGGTCGCCTGCGCACGAAGCTAAGTCGCAGGCAGGAGTTTTCCCAACTTTATCATCACATAATGTGTCGTTGTTGATTCAATTGGAGAAGAATATGTCTTTTAAGTCTGACATTGAAATTGCCCGGGAAGCAAACAAGAAGCCTATTCAGGAAATTGGCGAAAAACTTGGAATTCCCTCAGCAGATTTGCTGCCGTTTGGGCACGACAAAGCGAAGGTATCTGAAACCTTCATCAAATCTGTCCAGGGAAACAAGGACGGCAAACTCATTCTTGTAACCGCGATCAACCCAACACCGGCAGGTGAGGGCAAGACGACCACGACCGTTGGTCTTGGTGACGGCCTTAATTCAATCGGCAAGAAAACTGCAATTTGTATCCGCGAAGCTTCGCTGGGTCCGTGCTTTGGCATGAAAGGTGGAGCCGCTGGAGGCGGTTACGCGCAGGTAGTGCCGATGGAGGAAATGAACCTTCACTTTACTGGTGATTTCCATGCCATCACATCAGCGCACAATCTGCTTTCAGCAATGATCGACAACCATATTTATTGGGGCAATGAACTTGAAATTGATACACGACGCATTGTTTGGCGTCGGGTAATGGATATGAACGACCGTGCGCTGCGTCAGATCACCGCATCACTGGGTGGTGTTGCCAACGGTTTCCCCAGGGAAGCAGGCTTTGATATTACGGTTGCCTCTGAAGTGATGGCGATCCTTTGTCTTGCCACCGACCTCAATGATTTGAAAAAGCGCCTTGGCAGCATCATCGTTGCCTATCGCCGCGACCGCTCGCCTATTTATGCGCGCGATATCAAGGCCGATGGCGCGATGACCGTGTTGCTGCAACAGGCGATGCAGCCCAATCTTGTACAGACGCTGGAAAACAACCCGGCCTTTGTTCACGGTGGGCCATTCGCTAACATTGCCCATGGCTGTAACTCGGTTGTTGCGACAAAAACCGCGCTCAAGGTCGCCGACTATGTCGTGACAGAAGCAGGTTTTGGTGCTGATTTGGGTGCAGAGAAATTCCTCAATATCAAATGCCGCAAGGCAGGCATTGCTCCAGAGGTCGTTGTTATTGTGGCTACTGTTCGTGCAATGAAGATGAATGGTGGCGTTGCCAAAGGTGATCTCAGCAATGAAAACGTTGATGCGGTCAATAAAGGCTGTGCCAATCTTGGGCGCCACATTGAAAACATCAAACAGTTCGGTGTTCCTGCGATTGTTGCAATCAACCATTTTGTCTCTGATACTGATGCCGAGGTTGCTGCCGTTCGGGAGTATGTGGCCACTCAGGGTGCTGAAGCTGTTTTGTGTAAGCACTGGGCTCATGGTTCTGAAGGCACCAAAGTTCTTGCCAACAAAGTGGTAGAAATGATTGAGGGTGGACAGGCGCAATACGCTCCGCTTTATCCAGATGATATGCCGTTGTTTGAAAAGATGGAAACTATTGCAAAGCGTATTTATCGTGCTGATGAAGTGCTCGCGGACAAGAAAATTCGTGATCAACTCAAACAGTGGGAAGAGGCGGGATATGGCAATCTTCCGGTTTGTATGGCGAAAACGCAGTATTCGTTCTCAACAGATCCAAACCTTCGTGGTGCGCCGACGGGACACTCGCTTCCGGTTCGTGAAGTTCGATTGTCTGCAGGGGCCGGGTTTGTGGTTGCTATCTGTGGTGAGATCATGACCATGCCGGGTCTCCCGAAGGTTCCATCCGCAGAGGCAATTATGCTTGACGAGAATGGTGACGTTCAGGGTCTATTCTAATAACATCCGAGCCAGGGAGCCGGAGGATGAACGAACATTTTGACCCCAGGAAACAGGGGCGGGGAAACCGTAGATCACACCAGACCAAGGGCCGCCAACTCGATGAGGCAGCTCTTTTGGAAGTTGATGGATTGTTGGGTGATGCGCCCCGTCGTCGTGATCTTCTGATCGAACATCTGCATGTTATTCAGGATCACTTTGGTTGTCTTGAAGCAAAGCACATGCGGGCTTTGGCCGAGACGATGAAAATTTCAATGGCTGAAGTGTATGAAGTCGCTTCGTTTTACGATCATTTTGACATTGTGAAAGAGGGGGACACCAAACCTGCTCCCGTAACCATCCGTGTTTGTGATTCACTGTCTTGCATGATGGCAGGGGCAGAAACCCTTATTTCCGAACTTGAAAATGGCGCTGACCCTGAAAAAGTTCGCCTTATGCGGGCACCGTGCATGGGCGGTTGCGATGTAGCACCGGCTGCACGCGTGGGGAATCGAGAAATTGGCAATACGACCGCTGCCGAATTACTGAAACTGGCGGCTTCTGGTTCATCCAACAAGGATATTCCAGCTGAAATTCCTTCCTATGTGGATTTTGCTGCCTACAAGGGCGATGGCGGTTATGCAGCCTGGGACAGGGTTCGTAACGGTGAATGTGATTTTGACGGCATATTGGAGACCCTGAAAGCATCAGGACTTCGTGGTCTTGGCGGCGCAGGTTTCCCATCCCACATGAAATGGAAATTTGTTCGCGGCTATGCGGGCCCGCGTCTGATGACCATCAATGGCGATGAGGGGGAGCCGGGAACTTTCAAAGATCGCTATTACCTTGAGCGTGATCCCCATCGCATGTTCGAAGGCGCATTGATTGCAGCCCACTACATCGAAGCGGAACGGATCTACCTTTATATGCGCGATGAGTATCCCGCCGTACTTGAAATCCTGCGTCGGGAAATTGCAGCCCTTGAAGATAAAGGTGTTTGCGAAAAAGGTTTCATTGAACTGCGCCGGGGTGCGGGTGCCTATATTTGCGGAGAAGAATCCGCAATGATTGAATCAATTGAAGGCAAACGTGGCATTCCGCGTCATCGTCCGCCTTACATTGCTGAAGTTGGCGTGTTTGGTCGTCCGACGCTCAACCACAACGTCGAAACCCTGTTCTGGATACCGGACATTTTGAACAATGGAGCGGATTGGTTTGCTTCACAAGGGAAGGAAGGCCATCCGGGCCCTCGATCCTGGTCAGTTTCAGGTCGTGTGAAAAAACCGGGCGTTGTGGTGGCGCCGGCCGGTGTCACGATTCGTGAGTTGATTGATGATTATTGTGGCGGCATGGAAGAAGGACATACGTTCAAAGCCTATTATCCAGGAGGAGCCTCTGGTGGCGTGTTGCCGGCATCCATGGATGATCTGGCGCTTGATTTTGGTGAGCCGCTTGCTTCACTTGGTTCGTTTGTCGGGTCCCATGCGATAGTGGTGCTGTCAGACCACGATAACATCAAGGACGTGGTTCTCAATACGCTGAAATTCTTCAAGCATGAGAGTTGCGGGCAGTGTACACCATGCCGTGGTGGAACAGAAAAAATGGTGGCCATGCTGCAAAAGGATGGTGATCTTGATGAGGATGCGGTCCGTGACCTTGAGATAGTCATGCGTGATGCATCGATCTGTGGTCTCGGGCAGGCGGCCCCTAATCCGGTCAATCATCTGTTGAAATATTTCCGGGATGATTTGAAAGGATAAGCCATGACAGCCTATGTGATTGCACGTGTTGATGTGACTGACGGTGACAAGTGGATGGAATACGCCGGTGCTGCGGGGCCGACTGTTGCGGCACACGGCGGCAAGTATATCGCTCGCGGTGGAACCGTGGAGGGACTTGAGAATTTTGAAGATGAAGGCAAACGCGTCGTGATCCTCGAATTTCCGGATATGGATACGGCACGTAATTGGTACAATTCTGCCGAATATGGTGCTGCAAAAGCAAAACGGGAAGGTGCGGGCTACGCACGCTTCACCCTTGTTGATGGATATGACGGATAACTACTGCCTTTAGGGCTGGGTTTTGTAACGGAGCAATATGATGGCCGACCAAATCAAATTCACCCTAGATGGGAAAGAAGTCTGTGCCGCATCGGATGATTCCATTTGGGATGTGGCAAAACGCGAGGGCACGCGCATTCCGCACCTGTGTCATCTCGACAAACCCGGCTATCGCTCTGACGGCAATTGCCGCGCCTGTATGGTTGAGATTGAAGGCGAGCGGGTTCTTGCAGCATCGTGTGTCCGCACGCCCACCGAAGGCATGGTTGTAAAAACCGATACAGCGCGCGCAGACAAGTCACGCAAAATGGTCTTTGAATTGCTGGCAAGCGACATGCGGTCGCGCGCAGAAAGCCCTGATGACCAATCAGACTTCTGGGTTTGGGCGGAACGCATGGGCGTTACCGGTTCTGATCGATTTGAAAGCAAGTTTGGTGCTGGCCAGCCAGTGGAATTTGACATCTCCAACCCTGCCATTGCCGTTAATATGGACGCTTGTATTGCGTGTAATGCCTGTGTTCGCGCCTGTCGTGAAGTCCAGGTTAATGATGTGATTGGTATGGGTGAACGCGGCAGCCACATGGTCCCGGTTTTTGATCTTGCCGATCCAATGGGCGTTTCGACCTGTGTTACCTGTGGCGAGTGCGTTCAGGCCTGCCCGACGGGTGCGCTTTATGAAAAGACGCTGATGGATGCAGATTGCAAAACCCGTGAGATCAGGGACTTTGATCGCGAGGTGGATTCTGTTTGTCCGTTTTGCGGTGTTGGATGTCAGACCAAGGTTTTGGTCAAAGACAACAAGATTGTTCAGGTGGATGGTCGCAACGGTCCGGCCAATGAAAATCGCCTCTGCGTCAAGGGGCGATTTGGCTATGACTATGTCATGAGCGAGGAACGGCTCACCAAGCCACTTATCCGGCGCGATGATGCACCAAAGGCTGGTGACATGGACATGCGTTTCATGAAGGTTGAAGATGTTTTCCGTGAAGCATCGTGGGAAGAAGCGCTTGCGCTTGCCGCTTCCGGCCTCAAGCAGATTCATGATGAGCGCGGTGGCCAGGCGCTTGCAGGATTTGGTTCAGCCAAAGGGTCAAACGAAGAAGCCTATCTTTTCCAAAAGCTCATCCGCCAAGGGTTTGGGACCAACAATGTCGACCATTGTACCCGACTTTGTCATGCTTCTTCCGTTGCTGCCCTTCTGGAAGGTGTAGGGTCCGGGGCCGTTTCTGCGCCATTTATGGATTCCATGAAATCCGATTGCATGATTGTGATCGGCGCAAGGCCGGCGCAAAACCATCCCGTTGCCGCAACCTATTTCAAACAGGCGGTGAAAAAGGGTAAGACGCTTATCGTCATGGACCCGCGCGGCCAGGATTTGATGCGTCATGCCTCTCATGCAATGAGATTTAAGCCGGGAACAGACGTCGCCATGCTCAATGCGCTGCTGCATGTGATTATTGCCGAAGAACTCTATGACGAGCAGTACATTCAGGCGAATGCATCAGGTTTTGACGCGCTTAAAGAAAAGGTTAAAGACTTCTCACCCGAAGCAATGGAAGAGGTTTGCGGAATTGAAGCCGATGTCCTTCGCGATGTGGCGCGTATTTATGCAACCTCAGAACGCTCCATCATCTTCTGGGGCATGGGTGTTTCACAACATACTCACGGGACTGACAACGCGCGTTGCCTGATCGCACTGGCTCTGATAACCGGGCAGGTGGGCCGTGAAGGAACAGGACTTCATCCGCTACGGGGTCAAAATAACGTTCAAGGCGCTTCCGATGCCGGGCTTATCCCGATGATGTATCCGGATTATCAGCTGGTCGAAAATGAAGATGTCCGCAGCAGAATGGAAGATGTTTGGGGGCGTTCACTTGATCCAAAACGCGGGCTGACGGTTGTTGAGATCATGGATGCCATTCATGATGACGAGATATCCGGCATGTATGTGATGGGTGAGAATCCGGCAATGTCTGATCCGGATCAAATTCATGCACGTGGAGCACTTGCCAAGCTTGATCACCTGGTCGTTCAGGATATTTTCCTGACTGAAACCTGCTGGCATGCCGATGTGGTTTTGCCTGCTTCAGCGCATGCTGAAAAACTGGGTACGTTCACAAATACCAACCGCCAGGTGCAGTTAGGGCGTCCGGCGCTCGATCCACCAGGCGAAGCCAGACAGGACTGGGAGTTGATTGTCGAACTTGCCAACCGGATCGGTCTTGACTGGAAGTATGACGGCGTCGGTGCAGTCTATACAGAGATGGCGTCGGTGATGAACTCTCTCAACCATATCACCTGGGAGCGTCTCAATGATGAAGACGTTGTCTGCTATCCCGTTGATGAACCGGGTGGATTTGGCAATGAGGTAATTTTTACCGACGGTTTCCCAACGGCCGATGGACGAGGCAAAATTGTGCCAGTTGATCTATTACCACCTGACGAGGTGCCAGATGAAGAATTTCCAATGGTGCTGACCACCGGTCGTTTGCTTGAACACTGGCATACCGGTGCGATGACGCGCCGCTCTGAAATTCTGGATGACCTTGAGCCGGAAGGCATCGCTGCGATGAATGGTCACCAGATCGATAAGCTTGGTCTTGAGCCAGGACAGATGATTGAAGTTGCGACGCGGCGCGGAACCATACAGGCGGTATTGCGAAAAGACCGCGATGTGGCCGACAATATGGTTTTCATACCCTTCTGCTTCAACGAAGCACCGGCCAACCGTCTCACCAATCCGCAGCTTGATCCGTTCGGCAAAATTCCCGAATTCAAATATTGCGCTGCAAAGGTGGGGCCGGCGCAACGTCGTGAAGCGGCGGAATGATTTTGTTCGAGTTGCCAAACCTGTCAAATTTCAGGTCTGTGGCTTAGTTTCAAAATGAGATCACGGAGAATGAATTGGAACTCGATATCTCGGAGCTACTGAAATTTCGGCACGACCTGCACCGACATCCTGAGCTTGGCTTCCAGGAAAACCGCACCAAAGCGAAGGTTGCGGATGTTCTTCGAGGTCTTGATTTTGAAGTGCATGAGGGGGCAGGGGTTGTCGGTATTCTTCGGGCCGGAAAAGGCAACCGGGCGATTGGTCTGCGCGCTGATATGGATGCCCTGCCTATTCAGGAAGTTGGGAGCCATAGTCATAAATCGCAAACACCCGGCGTCATGCACGCCTGCGGGCATGACGGGCATACCAGCATGCTGTTGGGTGCGGCCCAGAAGTTGGCCGCTGATCCTGGATTTGACGGTACGGTTGTTTTTCTGTTCCAGCCGAATGAGGAACTTGGACTTGGTTCGCAAGCAATGATTAAGGAGGGCGTGCTCGAGCGGTTTCCAATTGAGGAAGTCTACGGAATTCACAATCTTCCCGGTGCGCCTTTGGGCCAACTCTCCACACGGCCCGGATTGATTTGCTCCTCTGAAAGCCTGTTTGAGATCACCATCAAAGGTCAAGGAGGTCACGCCTCAATGCCGCAGGCAGGTCGTGATGCAATTACCATAGGTTCTGAATTGGTGCGGACACTGCAAACCATTGTGTCCCGCAAACTTGCACCCGGTACCGGAGCTGTGGTTTCTGTGACGGAATTTCTGACCGACGGACAGCGTAATGTACTGCCAGGTACTGCCACGCTAAAAGGCGATGCGCGTGCTCGAAGCCCAGAGGATCGCAACAATATCGAGGCATTCATGCGGCAGATTTCAAAAGGCGCTGCGGTGTCGCATGGCGTCACAGTAGAGGTTGATTTCAAAACCGAGTTCATCGAAACCATCAATGCGCAAGAGCCCACTGAAGCGGTGGTGCGCACTGCACAAAGAGCCGGTTTGGAAACGATAGCGAACCGGGAACCGATGAGCTTTTCGGAAGATTTTGCTCATTTCAGTGCCGCCGTGCCTGGTTGTTTCATGCTGTTGGGAAATGGCCAAAGTGGCTCCGGCGGCCAACCACTGCACTCGAATGATTATGATTTTAACGACGCGCTTTTGCCAATCGGTGTAAATTTCTGGGTTGATCTGGTGCGTGACCGGCTTTCCTTGCAGGGTGGCGCACCCGAATGACTTTGTTTGCGGCCCGAATGCAGGAATTTCGCAGACGAATGGCGGCTTCCGATTTTGATGTTGCGCTGATATCAGATGATGACAACGTCTACTACCTGACTGGATATTACGACTATCTGCATATGGAATTCGGACGTCCTACCATCCTTGTTGTATCCCGCGATGGCGAAAGCCTTCTGATAACACCAACCATAGATCAAAATACGGCAACCGCTTCCGCGCAGGTGGATCGCATTTCCGCATGGAATGATGGGATGGGAAGCGAATGGCGCGAAGAACTTCCCGATGCTTTGAGGGTTGCAGTCCGCATTGCCGTTGAACCGGATCATATGCCGCCGGTTGTCAGGGCATATTTGGACGATCTGACAGAAGCAAAGATGCTTGACAGCATAACTCCGCTTTTGGCCGGAATGCGGATGATAAAGTCAGATGAAGAGCTGAAGTTGGCCCGCCACGCCGGCCAAGTGGCCGGAGCAATGATGGACGCAGGCCGTGCTGCAATTGGTGATGGAGTGCCGGAGTATGAAGTGGCGCTCGCAATTTCAGGAGCGGGCACCCGCAAGGCTGCTGAGTTGCTGAATGCCCATTACGATGATGCGTTTATGTCTCCCAACACGCATTTTCTGCAGATTATGGCTTCCGGCGATACGATCACCAAAACGCACCACCGGGCAACGACCAGGATCATGCGGCATGGTGAGCCGGTGTTCCTTTGTTTTTGCGGAATGACCAATTTTCATCGTTTCAAGCTCGGGTTCGACCGCACATTCTGGATTGGTGAAATTAAAGACAAGTCACAGGCCGGTGTTTATGAGGTTGCGGTTGCAAGCCAACAAGCAGCACTTGCTTCACTGCGCCCGGGCGTTACGGCGGAAAGCGTGCATGCAGCCTATGCAGAAGTTATCCAGAGGGCAGGGTACGCGTATCCATTCAGGTGCGGACGTTCGACTGGTTTTAGTTTTCTGGAAAGCCCGCAGCTTGTGACCGGTGACACAACAATATTACAACCCGGGATGGTGTTGGCAGTGGACGGGTCAGTTTCAGTGCAAGAATTCAGAGCCCAAATAGGCGACAGTTTCATCATCACGGAAGATGGATATGAAGCCGTGACCGAGCATCCAAAATCACTGGATGCGGTTATCTTGTAGCGGTGAGCGGTTGCCTGGTTTTGCATGCAGCAAAAGCGGATCGCGTTGATGACATTCTGCGTCTATCAATTGTTCTGCGTCCAATCAATTTCATGCTTTCTTCCTGTTGCCATTTTCCAAGGCAGGGCATAAACCTGTTCGCAACAGAAAATGTCGTAAACAGGTTTCTCGCCATGAACATTCATGAATATCAGGCAAAGGCTCTTTTAAAGGAATTCGGCGCGCCGATTGCACTGGGAGCGCCCATCCTCTCCCATGACGATGTGGACGCAGCCCTGGATGCACTTCCCGGTCCTGTTTATGTGGTCAAAAGCCAAATTCATGCCGGTGGTCGCGGCAAGGGCAAGTTCAAGGAATTGTCTCAAGACGCAAAAGGTGGCGTGCGGATCGCGTTTTCCCCCGATGAGGTTCGCGAACACGTCAAGGAAATGTTTGGAAACACGCTTGTTACCAAACAAACAGGTCCGGCCGGTAAACAGGTCAACCGCTTATACCTGGAAGATGGTGCGGATATCGCCCGCGAATTGTATCTGTCCATTCTGGTTGACCGCGAAACCGGCCTCGTTTCCTTTGTTGCCTCTACCGAAGGTGGTATGGACATTGAAGCAGTTGCTGAAGAAACGCCTGACCTCATTCATACAGTCGGAATTGAGCCTGAAGCTGGCTGTACAAAAGCCGATGCAAAAAAGCTCTGTGATGCGTTCAAGCTTGAAGGTGATGCGGCTACTGACGGAATGTCGTTGTTTCCGCTGCTTTATAATGTTTTTGTCGACAAGGACATGAGCTTGTTGGAGATTAACCCGCTTGTAGTTCTCAAAGACGGACATTTGCGGGTGCTTGATTCAAAAGTTTCGTTTGATGGCAATGCGGAATTTCGCCACCCGGAACTGGAAGCGTTGCGGGATCTGACTGAGGAAGATGAAAAAGAGATTGAAGCCTCAAAGCATGACCTTGCCTATATAGCACTTGATGGCGACATCGGATGCATGGTCAACGGGGCGGGACTGGCTATGGCGACCATGGATATCATCAAGCTTTATGGGGCTTCACCGGCAAACTTTCTCGATGTTGGCGGTGGTGCGACGGCAGAAAAAGTAACCGCAGCTTTCAAGATCATCACGTCTGATCCCAATGTTAAGGGTATTCTTGTCAACATCTTTGGCGGGATTATGCGATGTGATGTGATTGCGGAAGGTGTTCTGACTGCGGTGAGGGAAGTTGGCCTGAAAGTTCCGCTGGTGGTGCGCCTTGAGGGAACCAAGGTGGCTGATGGCAAGCGGATGATAAATGAGAGCGATCTTGATGTTATCGCGGCTGATGATCTGGATGATGCGGCGCAGAAAATTGTGAAGGCAGTCAAAGGGTGAAGTTGACCAAGGCGGCGTTTGTTATGTCATTTGTTTTGGCCATCGTTCCCTGAGGTGCAGCTTTAAAAAGTAAGCTTCGGAAATTCCATGCCTTCGCTGTTTTGATTGAACGCGAAACGCTCTAGCAAGCAAATTGAAATTTTGAGGAATTGAAGAAAAAGCAGAAAACAATATGCCTCCATCCCGACTTAATATTCTTGCTGCTGCAGAAACCCAAGTCATCAGCACTTGTGTGCCGTTTATCATTGATGATGCAGAAAGTGATCTGACGGTCACCAATCTAAGAAGGCTAAGATAAGCATGAAGTATCTGCGTAAATTAATTTCCACATCAGTCCTGATAGGGGCGTTTGTTTCGCCAGCGATTGCCCAATCTGATACACCAACGGCGGAATCGGATCCGGTTCTGGTGTTCAATCGGGTTTGTTATGCACAAGTGCCAGTCGTCCGGAATATTCAGGATATGGCCGGCCGGCTTGCCTGGGAGCAGATGGGTGGTGACGATCTCAAGCAGTTTACAACTGTAGATAATCCCGATCTGTTGCAGGGTTGGGATGTGCGTATTGCCCAGCGGTTGTATCGCCTGGGTGTTGTTCAGTCTGATCTCACTGAAAAATTCAAAGAATCATTCCCTGATTTTACCCGTGGTCATGCAACCAGTTGTACGTTGATACTGGATGGTAACGATGAGGCCGATATCGTTTTGCAGCGGATGACTTCACTGGCGCGCAAGGAGCCGGTCAGCAAAGACGTGCCCGACGGAAATCTGCTGACGTCAACCTGGGCGGGCGGCAACGAAGATTTCAAGGTGTTTCTGTTTTACAAATCTGATGCCAATGGCAAGGCCAATATGCTCAATGTAACCATCCTGTCGAAGGAAAAGTTAAAATCGTGACACTTCACTGGCCGTGTTGAAACGGATTTTCAATACTGCCACCCCATTTCAGAAATCCACCCCCAAGGAACTTCTCGCATGTCTATTCTGATTGATCACAACACCAAAATCCTGGTTCAAGGTTTGACGGGTAAAACCGGCTCCTTTCATACAGAGCAGTCGATGGCGTATTTTGGTACGCAAATGGTTGGCGGTACGCATCCAAAAAAGGGTGGGCAAACCTGGACAGGCTCAAATGGCGAGCAGTTGCCGATCTTTTCGACCGTGGCACAGGGTATGGCGGCAACGGGTGCCAATGCTTCCGTTGTTTATGTTCCACCGGCAGGAGCAGGTGCTGCTATTATTGAGGCCATTGATGCGGGTATGCCGTTGATCATATGCATTACAGAAGGGGTCCCGGTAATGGATATGGTGAAAGTCAAAGCCAGGTTGGATAAATCGAATTCCCGCCTGGTTGGACCAAACTGCCCCGGAATCCTTACCCCCGAGGCCTGCAAGATCGGCATCATGCCGGGATCAATTTTCAAAAAAGGCTCCGTTGGCGTTGTGTCGCGTTCCGGAACACTCACCTATGAAGCGGTGTTCCAGACTACCAATGCGGGGCTTGGTCAGACTACCGCAGTGGGAATTGGCGGTGATCCGGTAAAGGGGACTGAATTCATCGATGTGCTTGAAATGTTTTTGGCAGATGACGAAACCCAGTCAATTATCATGATTGGCGAAATCGGCGGTTCTGCGGAAGAAGACGCGGCGCAATTCCTGGCGGACGAGGCGAAGAAGGGCCGCTCAAAACCGGTTGCAGGGTTTATTGCCGGACGAACAGCACCTCCGGGTCGTACAATGGGTCATGCCGGTGCAGTGATTTCCGGTGGTAAAGGCGGAGCGGAGGACAAGATTGCGGCAATGGAATCAGCGGGTATCAAGGTGTCACCATCTCCCGCCAAGCTTGGCGAAACGCTTCTGGAGGCCTTGAAAGGCTAAACCAGACAAGTTTTTTGTTATCAATTTGCTTTTTGAGTGATATGTGCAGTTTTACGGATTGTATCGCCGGTGTTGTTTGATTATCACACAATTTACGGTTGTGCTTTAGAATCCAAACGAATATTCCCGTGAGGTTTGATTTTGTGAAAATTTGCTCAATATCAAGGATTTATACGCAGGGACGGTCCCTGACCATTTCAAGTATAAATCCGCTGATAGTGGGCAATTTTGGCAAACCCCTTCGGGCGGTGCATATTTCGGCTATTTCTATGCAAAATCAAAACCAAAAGGATAGTGCCCTATGGCCTTGATTTTACCTCAAAATATCTCAAAATATGCTACCGTCAAACCTTACGCGAATATTCGTTTGGACTCTTAGTTCTATAGATTTCGCGGTCGAGATTTAACTCCTCGTTTTATTGGAGAAAATATACGATGGATAAATGGACATATACCTTTGGCAACGGCACTGCTGAAGGCGCTTCTGGCATGAAGGAACTTTTGGGCGGCAAGGGTGCAAACCTTGCGGAGATGAGTTCGCTGGGACTGCCGGTACCTCCAGGTTTCACCATTACAACCGAAGCTTGCAACTGGTATTACGCAAATGGCGAAACTTACCCGCAAGCACTTGAAGCACAAGTGGCTGATGCGCTTGGCACCATTGAAGCTGCAACCAGCCGAAAATTTGGAGATCCATCATCTCCGCTTCTGGTTTCCGTCCGCTCGGGAGCGCGGGCATCGATGCCCGGCATGATGGATACAGTCCTCAATCTTGGCCTCAACAACGAGACAGTTGATGCTTTGGCTAAAGAAGCGGGTGACGAACGATTTGCATACGACAGCTACCGCAGGTTTATTCAGATGTATTCGGACGTGGTTCTTGGTGTTGATCACTCGGAGTTTGAAGAAATTCTGGAAGATGTGAAAGCCAGTAGTGGATTTGATCAGGATACTGATCTTGAAGCCGGTGACTGGAAGGGCGTGGTGGCAGGCTATCTTGCGCGGGTTGAAGAAGTGCTTGAAAAACCATTCCCGCAAGATGCGGGCGAACAATTGTGGGGTGCGGTGGGAGCAGTTTTTGCTTCCTGGATGAATGCGCGAGCGAACACCTATCGCAAATTGCATAATATTCCGCAGGAGTGGGGTACGGCGGTGAATGTGCAAGCTATGGTATTCGGCAATATGGGGGATGGCTCGGCAACGGGCGTTGCATTTACCCGTAATCCTTCGACCGGTGAAAACAAGCTCTATGGCGAGTTCCTTGTGAACGCACAAGGTGAAGATGTGGTTGCCGGGATACGGACACCGCAGGATCTGACTGAGGAAGCGCGTATCGGCGCCGGTTCTGATGCCCCGTCTCTTGAGGCGATCATGCCGGAAGCATTTTCTGAATTTGTTGCGACGGCCAACAGGCTTGAAGCACATTATCGCGATATGCAAGATCTCGAATTCACAATTGAAAAGGGCAAGCTGTGGATGCTGCAAACGCGTTCGGGAAAACGCACCGCTAAGGCCGCGTTGCGGATCGCAGTAGAAATGGCGGACGAGGGGCTGATTTCGGAAGAAGAGGCTGTCCTACGGGTGGAGCCATCTTCATTGGACCAGCTGTTGCATCCAACGATTGATCCAAAAGCGGAAAAGACCATCATCGCAAATGGCCTTCCTGCTTCTCCGGGGGCTGCCACCGGGCAAATTGTATTTAATTCCGAAGATGCAGAGCGGCTTCGCAATGAAAGCAGACCTTGTATTTTGGTCCGGATGGAAACCAGCCCCGAAGATATCCACGGAATGCATGCCGCTGAAGGCATTTTGACGGCACGCGGCGGCATGACAAGTCATGCTGCAGTTGTTGCACGCGGGATGGGCAAGCCGTGTGTGTCGGGTGCAGGCGGTATTCGCATCGATTATCAGGCCCAACAGCTTCGTGTTCCCGGTCATACATTTGAAAAAGGCGAAGTTATCACGATTGATGGCTCGACCGGGCAGGTTCTGCTTGGTTCTGTTGCAATGCAGCGACCGGAACTTTCCGGTTCGTTTGGTACTCTGATGGAATGGGCTGACAAAAACCGTCGCATGAAAGTGCGGACAAATGCCGAGACCCCGACAGATGCAAAATCAGCCCGGTCATTTGGCGCGGAGGGCATTGGGCTTTGTCGTACAGAACACATGTTCTTCGATGGTGAACGAATCATTGCAGCACGCGAAATGATCCTTGCTGACAATGAAGAAGATCGCCGCAAGGCACTCGATAAATTACTACCAATGCAGCGATCTGATTTTACCCAGCTGTTTGAGATTATGAGAGGATTGCCCATCACGATCCGCCTTCTGGACCCGCCTTTACATGAATTTCTTCCCCATACGGATAAGGAAATCGATGAAGTGGCGGATGCCATGGGTGTAGATCGCGACAAATTGCAGGCACGGAATATTGAACTGCAAGAAGCAAACCCGATGCTTGGACACCGCGGTTGTCGTCTGGCGGTTTCTTATCCGGAGATTGCTGAAATGCAAACTCGCGCGATCATTGAAGCAGCAGTAGAGGCCGAAACGAAAACCGGTGAATCGGTTGAAGTTGAAATCATGGTTCCGCTCGTAAGTGTTCGTGCTGAACTCGACTATGTCAAAGAACGTATTGATGCGGTCGCAAAGGCAGTATTTGAGGAAAAAGGCAAAACCACTTCTTATTTGGTTGGGACGATGATCGAACTTCCTCGCGCGTGCCTGCAAGCTGGAAACATTGCACAGGCAGCTGAGTTTTTCTCATTCGGTACGAACGATCTGACGCAAACTGCCTTCGGAATTTCCCGCGATGATGCGGCGAACTTTCTCACTCCATACGAGGCCAAGGGCATTATTGACCGCGACCCGTTTGTCTCGCTTGATACCATCGGCGTTGGAGAGTTGATTGAAATTGCGGCAGAGCGCGGACGCAATACCCGGGAAAACATCAAGCTTGGGATTTGTGGAGAACACGGAGGCGATCCGGACTCAATCGCGTTTTGCGAAAAGGTTGGGCTAAACTATGTTTCGTGTTCTCCGTTCCGTGTGCCAATCGCCCGATTGGCCGCGGCGCAGTCATCCATTCGCTCAAAACGGGATTGATCTGGCCTTGTGATCCGGTAAAGTTCGTCCGATCTACTAGGGGTCCGTTCGAAACAAATGAGTCCCTTTGCGGCGAACTCTTTATCATTTGTTTCGAACGTAAAGACCACTAGCAAGGTATTGTTTTCTAGTGGATTTTAAGATTCAAATATTTGGATGAGAGGTCTCGGAAAACGGGTTCCAAATGTTTGAATCAATCCACTAGGGAGGCGGGGATGAACAAGCCGGATACATCGAGTTTCATGGCAATGAAGGGAGCCGGATATTATTCCAAGGCTACCATTGGTGCCAAACATGTCATGGATAATGCGTCTCAGATGGTGCTGGATGCTGTTGAGCGTATGGCACTTGTTGATGACGGCTCTGTGTTTCGCGCGACTGATATGGGTGCAGCCGATGGTGGCACATCCATGGATATGTGGCGAACGGTCCTGAGTGACGTGCGCAAGCGCGTTCCTTCGCGTCCGATAGAAATGATCTATACCGACCTTCCCCGCAATGATTTCAGTCGTGTTTTCCAGATTGCTCACGGTTTGACGGATACCAAGAGTTATCTTGATGAGATTGACGGTGTGCATGTGATGGCCTCCGGGACTTCTTTTCACCAGCTAATTGTTCCATCGGGCACTCTTGATCTTGGATTTTCGGCAACAGCCTCCCACTACATTGTTTCCAATCCGTGTAACATTACCGACCATATCCATATGGTTGGCGCATCCGGTGATGAACGGGCTGCATATGAACAGCAAGGAGCCAGGGATTGGCAAACCATGCTCCTGAGGCGGGCAGAGGAGTTGAAGTCTGCCGGGCAACTTTGTCTTTTTAATTTTGGTATTGATGACGAGGGCAGGCATTTGGGGAATACCGGTGGAGAGCACATGTTCGACACATTCTCCAAGCTTTGGGCCGCTTTGGTTGATGATGGGATTATCACACCGGAAGAGTATCTGAATACCAACTTTCCGCAGTGTTACCGAACCAAGGAGCAATTTGTAGCGCCGCTTGAAGACGCTTCAAACCCTGTATTTCAAGCAGGATTGCGAGTTGAACACGTTGAATCGCGTGTAGTGCGCTGTCCGTTTGAACAGGACTTTACCGAAAATCATAAAGATCCGGTCCGGTTTGCCAAAGCGTATATTCCGACATTGCGGTCCTGGTCCGAGCCGACGTTTGTAAACGGTCTGTCCGACACACGATCCGATGAAGAGAAAGCTGAGATTATCGATACCTTTTACGACCGGTACCAAAACACGGTTGCCGAAAGTCCAAAGGGACACGCCATGGACTATGTGCACATTTATCTGGTTTGCAGCAAAGTGTGATTGTACTTTTGAGATTACCGTGTAGGGCAAATCTGAGTTATACCAACGGCCATTAGGCTTCAAGGGCGGCATCCATTCTTTTGAACCCATCACAAGAGGAAACGCTATAGACCGGATATCACACAAAGCCCAGTTCACTTGCAATCCTGAACAGTTCGGCAGCGTTTCCACCTCCGGTTTTTTCCCGGAGTGTCAATCTATGGCTTTCCACGGTCCTGACTGAAATATTCAGCTTTTCCGCGATTGCCTTGTTTTTGGACCCATGTGCGATTTCAATCAAAATCTGGCGTTCGCGATCTGACAGATTGTAATTGCAACTAGGCGTTGCTCCCTGGGAGCCGGTTGCATTGAATACCTGACCGACTTTGGAGCCGAGATAGGTACCTCCGGTATGGACTGCATGGACTGCAGAACTCATTTCCTCGCGCGTCACATCCTTGAGCAAATATCCCTTTGCTCCGATCCGCAGTGCTTCGCGGATATATTCAGGATTGTCATAAATCGACAGGAACATTATTTTGCGATGCGGTGACTGTTCCAGTATTTTTTCTGCGGTTTCCAGTCCGGTCATGCCTGGCATGGAAATGTCCAGAAAAGTGATATCCGGGTCCAATTCCTTGTCCATCACAATGGCTTGTATGCCGCTCTCGGCTTCGCCGCAGATTTCCATTGAACTTGATATGCTCAGCCTGGCTTTTAGGCCTTCGCGTACGAGTTCATGGTCGTCTGCAATTAGGATGCGGATTGCATTTTTAGTGGACATTTATTCTGCCGCCTCTTTGACAATGTTTGGCGCGTTGTTCTCGCCACGGGTTGTGAGGGAAAATTCAAGCTTGAGTCCCAAATTCTTTGGAGAAGAAACGCTCAGGTTTCCATCATGACTTTCAATTCGCTCACGCATGTTCCGCAGCCCCATGCCTGAATTCTTTGCGCGGCGTTCCTGGTTTTCCAAACCTTTTCCGTTGTCGGAAATTACCATTCGAACCTGACCAGGGTTCTTTGAGAGTTTAATTTTCGCATGCGTGGCATTCGCGTGTTTTGCAATGTTTGCAAGTGCTTCCTGGGCAACACGATAGAGCGTTGTTTTTTCTCGCCCGTTAAGCGCATTTCCGATGTTTTGTGTGGATACGTCAACTTGAATTCCGGTTTGGTCTTCGAAATCACGACCGAGACTTTTTACCGCTGCAGCCAACCCCATATCATCAAGGATCGAAGGACGAAGTGCCATGGATATCCGCCTGATTTCGGATATCGCTGTCGAAATTGCATCTATGGACCTGGATACCGGCTCGCTTACGGCCTTCTTTCCCTTTGCATTTTCATACGCGATGTCCAGTGCATAGCGGGCCGATACGAGGGTCTGGGATATGCCATCATGCAGTTCGGTTGATACCCGTTTGCGTTCATTTTCTTGTGCATCAACAATTTCCGAGGTGAGGGCCTTCAGACGCTTGTCGGCAAATTTTTGCTCGGAAAACCTGACAAATGCGAGAAGAATGCTGGTAAGAGCAACTGCGCCGATCGCCATGGTGAGCAGTACCCAGCGCGTTTGGCGAACATTGGCATCAAGCTGAGCCTGTATTTGGCCGATCTGTGCCGCAATATCATCTGTATACAGGCCGGATCCGATTACCCAATCCCATTTGTCGAGATAAACAGTCATGCCAATTTTTTCAGCCTTGTTCTTCGAAGATGGTTTTTCCCATGTGTAATGGATCATGTCTTCACCGTCGACGCCGCCATTTGCAACAGCGTTTGAAAGTAGCGCCACCTCATCGCCATACGGTTTGAATTTGCCATGCCCGTCGAGATCGGTGAGGAGGGGGTTTTGCAAAATGTTCCCATTGCTACGTGAAACGAAGAAGTACCCGTCATCGCCAAAGGTCATTCGTGTGATCATTTCAGCAACCTGTTTTTGTGCCTGCAGCCGCGAGACATTGTCCCATTGATAAAACGGATCAACGGATGCGCGAGCAAGTTTGATGTAATTTTGAAGCTCGGCGCGTTTTGAATTGCGGATCATGTTTTCAACAACCTGACCCTGTGTTTGTGCCAGCTTTTCTGACTGGGCATCAATCAACCACAATGCCGCAATCGTTATCAAAATGATTGGCAAGATAGTCAGGGCTATCAATTTACTTCGAAACGTCATGTCTTTTTCCTGCATTTATGTGCGGCAAGCATAGGGCCTTCAACTGCAATGCCAAAGGGTTATTACGTGAAGCTATCAGCAGGCAATCAGTAGAACTACCGATGAGTTTGGTACTAGCGCCTATTGCAATGAACCGTAATATTCCTTTACACTCAAGGCTGAGGGGAGGAACTCTCAACTCAGTTTTATATCTTTAACATTCCGCGCTGGGGCGTAACCTTGGCGCAGATGGTTTTTCTTGGAGGAGTATTCCATATGGATAGACGTAAGTTTCTTACGGGAGCTGCGGTTACGGGCGCCGCTGCTACTACGCTTGCTGCACCAGCAGTAGCTCAGGCAGCCAAAGAAATGGTGATTGTCTCAACTTGGCCACGTGATTTCCCAGGTCTTGGGGTTTCTGCACAGCGCTTGGCTGCACGCATCAACGAAGTTTCTAATGGCGCAATCAATGTTCAGTACTTTGCAGCCGGCGAACGGGTCGGTGCGTTTGATGTGTTTGATGAAGTTGCTTCCGGCAACTCACAAGCCTACATTGCTGCCGACTATTACTGGGTAGGTAAGCATCCTGGTTTTGCCTATTTCACAGCTGTGCCGTTTGGCATGACAACTGTTGAGTGGAATGCGTGGGTCAAGTTCGGTGGCGGTCAAGCGCTCTGGGACAAAATTTCCGGCGAATTCGGACTGAAAGCTTTGATGTGCGGTGCGACCGGCACCCAGGCTGGTGGCTGGTTCAACAAGGAGATCGAGTCTCCTGATGACTTCAAAGGCCTTAAAATGCGGATTCCTGGTCTTGGTGGGTCTGTGCTTTCCAAGCTTGGAGCGTCTACCGTTTCACTGCCGGGTGGTCAAATATATGAAAACCTTGTTTCAGGTGCGATTGAAGCGACTGAATGGGTTGGTCCATACAATGACTATTTCATGAAGTTCTACGAAGCTGCCAAGTACTACTATACAGGCGGCATGCATGAGCCGGGCGGTGGTCTTGCATTCGGCATGAACCGTGCATTTTATGATGGTCTTACCGACTACGAGCGCGCTGTTGTTGAAGCTTGCTGTAACGAAGAGCACGCTGCTCAGTTCGAAGAAGCAATGGCATTGAACGGCGAGTACATGCAGAAGCTTGTAAACGATCATGGCGTTCAGGTTCGTGCGTTCAATGACGATGTCTGGGATGGCTTTGGTGTTGCTGCTAAAGAAGTGTTCGAAGAAACACGTGCACATTCACCGCTTGCTGCTGAAATTGACGATGGCTTCCAAAAAGCACTTCGTGAGATTGGTGGTACGATGGCTCAGTTCGAGGGTACGTTTGTTAACCAGCGTAACCGCGTTCTCGGACTTGCCTAATAGGCCGTATCTTTAGGCGGGTGCGCGTGTTTCAACATGCGCCCCGCCGTACTTCTGAGTGCCCTGGCACAATGGTTCAGGTTCAATAAAAGAATTAATTTTGGGGGAAGGCATGTCTGACGCTTCGGTGGGGGTCGAACGGTCGAACGGTTTATCTGTACCCATACGGATATTCGGGTGGGCGATACTTGGTTGTCTGATGGCCTTTCTTTTATCCAATATCATCAATGTTAGCACCGGTGCTGGCGGTGTCTTGAGTGGCAATCCCGCAATCATCGGAATTTATGTGTTAGCGCTTGTGTGTTGTGTGCTGTATGTGACACGAACCAGGTCGACATCCTTACGGCATGATGCGGATATGATCCATCGTGCAAATGTTTACCTCATTCGCGGTTGTTTCTGGGGGGTCTTACTCATTGGCATCGTTGATATGTCAATTGCGTTTTTGCGGACAGAAGACCTGTTCGACTATTTCCTTGGCGAAAGTTTGATCACAGAACTGGGCAGGCCGCAATTTGTCGGAACCTATATTCATATCCCGCTTGTAATAGCTGGCTTTGTTTTGGCGGCATTTACAAAAACATTAGGGTTTACCTGGCTTGCCCTGCTGATTGTTGCGGCTGAGTTGCTGATCGTCCTTTCACGGTTTGTTTTTTCATACGAGCAAGCTTTCATGGCTGATCTGGTTAGATACTGGTATGCGGCACTGTTCTTGTTTTCTTCCGCCTATACCCTGTTTGATGACGGGCATGTGCGGGTGGATGTGCTTTATGCCGGTTTGAAAAAGAAGACGCGCGGATTTATAAATGCCATCGGCACCATCATGCTTGGGATAACAACGTGTTGGGTAATCGTTGTTTTAGGCTTCAACGGCAAATCATCGATCATCAACAGTCCGGTCATCAATTTTGAAGTTACGCAGACCGGTTCCGTTGGAATGTATGTGAAATATCAAATGGCTGCTTTCCTTGGGATTTTTGCAATCAGTATGATGATCCAGTTTGTGAGCTATTTCTTTGAAACCATAGCGGACTACCGCGAAGAACCTGGCGGACGGGAAGTTGCCAGTGTTGCTGCTCACTAAGGAGCCGGAATAATGGAACTGTTTTTCCTACTCGTTCTGATTGTGATCATGGCGACAGCGTTGGGGTCGGGCTATCCCGTTGCTTTTGCGTTGCCAGGCGCTGCAATTCTCGCAATCGCATTGGCTGCCGGTTCAGGTTACTTGTTTGCAGGAAGCATGGATGAGTATTTTCATTCAGGCGGTCCGTCACAGTGGCTGAGTGCGGGGGTAAACAACCTTCGAGGGGTCTATTGGGTCCCCGAAAGGGATACGCTGATTGCGATCCCGTTGTTTATTTTCATGGGGATTATGCTGCAACGATCAAAGATCGCTGAAGATTTGTTGATCACAATGGCGCAGTTGTTTGGGCCGGTTCCCGGCGGGCTCGGTATTTCGGTTGTTTTTGTGGGTGCGCTGCTTGCAGCAACAACCGGTATCGTTGGTGCAACGGTTGTTGCCATGGGTTTGATCTCTTTGCCGGCGATGTTGCGAAATAATTATTCGCCATCGCTCGCGACCGGCACAATTGCAGCCTCCGGCACGCTTGGTCAGATTATTCCGCCTTCTATTGTTCTTATTATTCTCGCTGACCAGTTGGCGGGTGCTGCTGACCAGGCGGGTACAATTCGTAAAACACTTTATAAATCGAACACTGGCGAACTCAGCATGCCATCGATTTTTGATGTAAGTTCAACAAGTGCAGGCGAAATGTTCCTGGGTGCATTTGCGCCCGGCATCGTGCTTGTCATTTTGTACATGCTCTACATCCTGGTTTTTGCCTTTATCAAACCAGAATCCGCACCGGTCGTGCGTCACGAAGGTAAATTCGATCTCGAGTTCTGGAAGAAGGTATTTCTCATTCTCATTCCACCGCTGGCGTTGATTTTTCTGGTGCTGGGTTCAATCATTACCGGGATTGCTACAGTAAACCAGGCTGGAGCAATTGGAGCGAGTGGCGCTCTGGTCATGGCGGGATATCGCCTGCGGGAAGGACATTCCAGAGCTTATTGGCCAGCAATGATCTCGATTGTATCTTTGATCCTCATATCACTGGCTCTTTCCAATTTTGATACCAATGTTAAAAACATTAAGACCGCGTCTGATCAATTCGGTGTTTTTCTAGCTGCTGTGGGTGTCATTGGGCTTCTGGTAGCTCTTGGGTGGAGTGCATGGCGCAGTTTCAAGATCGAAGAAACTTTGAATAAAGTAATGATCGAAACTGCCAAAACGACGGCGCTCGTATTCATTATTCTTCTGGGTGCTGCCATGCTTACAGCTGCATTCAGGGCCTTTGGCGGAGAAGAGTTTATCAAGCACTATCTGGAAGGCCTTCCCGGTGGGTTCTGGTCGAAATTCATCACCGTAATGGCGGTTATCTTTGTCCTCGGTTTCTTTCTGGACTTTATTGAGATTGCCGTTGTGGTTGTTCCAATCGTTGCACCAATTTTATTGTCCGACCCGTCAGCAAACGTGACCGCTGTCTGGCTTGGTGTGATGATCGGCTTGAATATTCAAACGTCATTCCTCACGCCACCGTTTGGCTTTGCCCTGTTTTATTTGCGCGGCGTTGCGCCGGCGTCGGTCAAAACACTGCAAATGTACAAGGGCGTCATTTCCTTTATCGGTCTTCAATTGCTGGCACTTGTTATCGTTGGCCTTTATCCATCGCTTGTGAATTACCTTCCCAATCGCTCCTTGCTTTTGTCTGAAACAGCACCGCCACCCCGTATGCCGCAAATTCAACACTGTGTAGAGAAATTTGTTGGCGAACAAATTGCTGTCAATGGAGATAAGGTGACGAAGGCAATTGCCGATGCACAACAACTCGATCTCAGCAGCTTGCCATCTCAAATTGCCAAGGATTTTACCAAGGGTGTTGAGCAGGCGGAAGGTTCGTTTGATCTGCTAAACTCGGTCTTTGAAGCGGAGAAAGTTGTATTGGATGCGTCACCCGAGTACCGGCCAATTCATGCCGATGTTCGCCACAAACAGCGCAGCATGCGGATAATTGACAAAAAGAATAAAGGGTTGAAAAGTGATCTTGGACGGGTTAATGGCCGCGAAAATGCAGAAGAACTGCGGACGAAAATTGAGAGTACAATGGCTGCTCTCAAATCTGAACGTGAGGCGCTTGCTGAAACCATTCCAGATGAATGGGAAGATGCCAACAAGAAGTTTATGAGCCTTTTGAAAGAAGAAACCAAGCTGCGTTCGCAATATCGCCGTTCAGTTGATGGCGCTTATGAATCTGCAAAGATTATGCTGGAAACGCTTCGCGGAACCGGTGCATTCGTTGAGCTTGGAGAACCGGTTAAGGGAATTGTTGCCCGTATTAAGTCCGAAGACCCGGCTTCAATGATTGATCCTATCAAAGCACTTGAAGGCCAGTTTGGCGAAATTGAAGGTCCCGGTGACGTGAAGAAAGCGCTGGCGAAAGCCCGTCGTGCGTTGAAATCGAAAACTCCGGATAAAGACAAAGCTGCATCTGAGGCGCAAAAAGCAATTGCTGCTTTCGACAAAGAAGTGGAATGGCGTAAGGCGGTTGCAAGCCAGGACCTGGTTAGCAAAGTAGAGACTTATGAATCTGCGATCCGTGGAACGATAGGTTTGCGGATGCAACCCAACATGCCGCGTGATCTCGGGCTTTATGTTGCCGGTTGTAATTCGGGGCATCGGGATATTAGCCTGAACTTCTAGAGCTTTTCGCACTTTTGTGAATTCACAAAAGTGATAACGAAATGCGTAAAAACAATGACTTATAGCGTGCCAAATGAATCCAATAAAAAGCGACACGCTATAGAGCTAATTTCGATCAGATTTTGTCGTTTGACCGTAGCAATTTCGTTTGCCCGGATCCGATTAAACGAAAATTGGTATTTGTTTGCGTTCACGGCAGTTTGGCTTTGCCAAACGCCTCCACGGGGGGGCATAAGCCGGCTCGCTTTGCGCTCGCATACCAGCGCCATAAAAGGGTCAAACCAAACGGCCGCTGGTATAACCTAATGAGCCGGCTGAGTGTCTTTCGAAAATGCGCCGATGATCGCATCCATTGCCGAGAAAACTATTTCAACGCTGTAACCTGCGACAAATGCCAGCGCCAAAGGTGTGATGCTTTGTAAAAACCCGGCATCATTCCCGGTTGTGAACCATGCAACGGAGAAACCGGCGAGTGCGCCCAAAACTATCCGCAACTGCAACCGAATTGTCGACGCGTTGGTGAAGGTTCTGTTGCTTATCTGATAAGAAAGCGCCCGTAGAATATAGGCGCATGCTCCCAGTAACCATAAAGGATCGGCAGAACGTAGAGGGACATTATCTCCATCGAAACAGTTCCTGTCTTGAGGAGGATAGAGCTGGCTGATTTGTTGAAGATCACATTTTTATTACGTTCTTTTTCATCCACGATCAGTGAGAAAAAATTGATCTTTTTCAAAAGGTCGTAATCCGAGATAATTTGGGCATCAATGTTCTCAATATTGTCTAATGCGTCGTCGTTGAGTTTATTGATTGCCGCAAAGCTTTTCGCCTTATCCTCGTCGGTTATATCTGTACCAATGGCAGTTTGTATCGCAAATATCTCCCGATCCAGGGCTGAATGAACTTCTATGGTCTCAGATTGCAGCTTGTTGATGTCGCCAACCAGAGTAGAAATGGTTACCCAATAAATCTGAAAAGCCAAAAGCGTTTTATTCAGGTGGTACAGATTATGTAGTGGCATTGCCGTTTGAATGATATAGAACATATAGTGAACATTAGGCCTTATGTAAGGGAGCTCGGCGATGCTGTTTACACCAACATCCTTGATTGAATTTCAACACCGTTTTGCAGATGAGGCGGCGTGTGCTGCTTCGACTTTACGAGATGCGCTGGCGCGATGGATTTGTGTGTCCGCGATGCGGGAACTTTAAGGCATGGGCGCTGAAGACGAAGGCCTTTACTTACGAATGCAAACGCTGTCATCGTCAGACTTCGGTGACCAGCGGCACGGTGATGCATGGCTCGAAATTACCCCTGACGGTGTGGTTTTGGGCAGCTTTTTTGATGACCACCCATTCCAACGGTATTTCCGCCTTGCAGTTGCAGGGCCAGTTGCGCCTTGAATCTTATAAAACCGCGTGGTTATTGTGCACCAAATGACGCCGGGCCATGGTGGATAGTGATCGCTCGCCCCTGCAAGGCCTTGTGGAAGTTGATGAAACCGCGATTTCCTGCCGTTCGAAACAAGAGCCCGCCATGGGAGGGCAAGGCCGCTCGCATCAGGGGAAACTATTGGTGGCCGGTGCGGTTGAAGTGGACCAAAGGGGGCGTCCGGGGAGGGGGCGTCTGGCGAGAATTGAGGATTATAGCGCCAAATCCCTGCATCTCTTCGTTGAGCGGAGCCTTGCCCCGTCAGCAATTGCAAGGACCGATGGCTGGTCCGGCTATCAGGGGGTGAGCGACATTATCCCCGGTCTCAATCATCAACCCCATACCATCGGGCCGATGGCAGCACACATCGTATTGCCCTGGGTGCACCGGGCTGTTTTCAAACCTCAAAACATGGGGCTTGGGTGTCTACCACGGGCTGCGGGCCAAACATCTGCAAACCTATCTCGATGAATTCGTCTTCCGGTTCAATCGTCGCCGAAACCGCCACTCCGCCTTCAAAACCATCCTCGCCATCGCCGTCAAAAAATCACCAATGACCTACAACATGTTGATCTCACCGGAACAAAAGGGATAAGGCTTAAATCTGAAAAGCCAAAAGCGTAAACAGGCAGATTATTGTCATTGCCTGATAGCGCCGAACTGCGCTGTTGGCTTTTGAGACGAACTTTGTATTTCCAGTCAGATACTGGCTGCTTCGCAACGGTTCTGTTGCTTCAAGGCTTTCACGCGAAACCGGATTGATCAAAGAGCATACATGGTGATAGGCATTCCAGAACTCGGCCTCCCGTTTGGGGGTGAGGGATGCGCCTGAATTGTAACCATGGATGGCACTGACAATGGTTTCTATGTGCTTTTTCTCAAGTTCCTTGCACTGTAGAGCTGCATATCCAAGCAAAAGATTTGATGATTCAACCGCGTTGCTAAAACGCTCTTCGCTCATCCGCACACTGGTGTCAGAGGAGAATAGGGGTGCGACTGCTTGTTCATCAGTCATGGTCGTAAATCCCGAGTTTACTATGGCCCCTGTATTTCAAGTAAAACAGAATGTAGCAGTGAGCGCAAGCGCGCAAGTATCTGGATATATAGTTCAATACAGCAAGTAAGCGCAGATATCAGTATAAGGTGATGGTGAAGGAGAGAGGGGCACCCTCGAACCGTAACAGTTTTAAACCGCACGTAGAGCGAAGAGATGCGCAAGGATTAAAACAAATGAAATGAAAATGGTGGGCGTTGACGGGTTCGAACCGCCGACCTACTCGGTGTAAACGAGTTGCTCTCCCAGCTGAGCTAAACGCCCTTAACCATTTGCAAAAATCTTGCGCGTTAACACGTGCAATTTTTCCTCTTGTTCTAAAGTACTGCAAAGTTCTTTAGAAAATTACCACTTTCACATCTGGATTATGAAAGTGGCGCGAGTGACGGGACTCGAACCCGCGACCTCCGGCGTGACAGGCCGGCACTCTAACCAACTGAGCTACACCCGCGTAGTTCGCAAACCTTGCGAATAGGCGCATGAATTACGGTTTTGCCCAACCGAAGTCAAGCAGCTTCAATCATAGTTTTGGAAAAATTTTCCTTAGCCTCATACATTAGGGTAAATAAGGTGTCTCAAGGCTTGCGAAACAGCCACGGGTGCGATACGCCGTGACTGGTCAAATTGCTTTGATGCTTCTATGATAATAACAGGTCTGAGCCAGGGAGCCGGCATCGTGGAACTTATCTTTCAGGAATATCTGCCCGTCATAATTTTTATCGGACTTTGCATTGTGATCGGTATTGCACTGACGGTAGCGCCATTCCTGGTGGCTTATAGTGCGCCGGATGCGGAAAAGCTCTCTGCCTATGAATGCGGGTTTAACGCATTTGATGATTCCCGCATGAAATTTGATGTGCGGTTTTATCTGGTAGCGATCCTGTTCATCATTTTTGATTTGGAAGTGGCGTTTCTCTTTCCCTGGGCTGTCAGCTTTGGAAATCTCGGCTGGCTTGGCTTTGCCTCAATGACGGTGTTTCTTGGTGTTCTCACCGTTGGCTTTATTTACGAATGGAAAAAGGGTGCGCTTGAGTGGGATTGATCACCCGGTCCACAATAAGGCGCACAGATACGGTCTCCTAATGAGCAATACAACCCTTATAGCTCCGCAACCAAAAGGCATCATCGATCCCGCAACGGGCGAGCCAATTGGCAGCAATGATGCCTATTTTGGTGAAATCAACAATGAACTTGCTGACAAAGGTTTCATTGTAACCTCCACCGACGAACTGATTAACTGGGCCCGGTCCGGATCCTTGATGTGGATGACGTTTGGCCTTGCATGTTGTGCGGTTGAAATGATGCAGATGTCGATGCCCCGGTATGATTCCGAGCGGTTTGGTTTCGCACCGCGCGCATCCCCCAGACAATCAGATGTGATGATTGTTGCGGGAACACTGACTAACAAGATGGCTCCGGCCTTGCGCAAGGTATACGACCAAATGCCTGAACCACGGTATGTGATTTCCATGGGATCATGTGCAAACGGAGGAGGATACTATCACTATTCTTATTCTGTGGTGCGTGGTTGTGACCGGGTTGTTCCGGTTGATATCTATGTGCCGGGTTGCCCCCCAACTGCGGAAGCGCTGCTTTATGGTGTGATGTTGTTGCAGAAAAAAATTCGCCGTACCGGCACGATTGAACGATAGGCTGATTTAGACATGGCAGAAGCAGTGACATCAGATCCAATTGCCGACATGACTTCGGTACTATCGGGCGAACTGGCCGGGCATATTGACCAAATCACGACTGATTTTGGTGAGCTGTGCCTTGTGATCAAGCGGAATTCGATTGTTCCGGTCTTGCGATTTCTGCATGATGACAAGCGCATGCAGTTTATTTCGTTCATCGATATTTGTGGTGTTGATTTTCCCGGTGAGGCTGAGCGTTTTGAAGTGGTTTATCATCTGCTCAGCCCCAACAAAAACCAGCGCATCCGCATCAAGCTTCGCACAGATACTGAAACTGCGGTGCAAAGTGCAACCAGTGTTTATCCAGGGGCGGACTGGTTTGAGCGCGAAGCTTATGACATGTACGGCATATTGTTCACCGGACACCCGGATTTGCGCCGGATTTTGACGGATTACGGTTTTGACGGATATCCACTTCGCAAAGATTTTCCACTGAGCGGATATGTGGAAGTTCGCTATGATGACCAGGCAAAACGGGTTGTTTATGAACCCGTTGAATTGCGTCAGGAGTTCCGCAATTTCGACTATGAAAGCCCTTGGGAAGGAACAAAGTATGTTCTGCCGGGTGATGAAAAGGCAGGCGCATAATGGGCGAACATGATGTAAGAAATTTCAACATCAATTTTGGCCCGCAGCATCCGGCCGCACACGGTGTGTTGCGTTTGGTTCTGGAATTGGATGGCGAGGTGGTTGAACGGGTTGATCCACATATTGGTCTTCTGCATCGTGGTACTGAAAAACTGATTGAGCACAAAACCTATTTACAAGCTGTCCCGTATTTCGACCGGCTTGATTATGTGGCTCCGATGAACCAGGAGCACGCCTTTGCGATGGCTGTCGAAAAACTTGCAGGAATTGAGGTTCCGCGCCGCGGGCAGCTCATCCGCGTGCTTTATTCAGAGATCGGACGGATACTGTCTCACATCCTGAACCTTACAACCCAGGCGCTGGATGTTGGTGCATTCACGCCTTCATTGTGGGGATTTGAAGAGCGCGAAAAACTGATGGTGTTTTATGAGCGTGCCTGTGGCTCACGCATGCATGCGGCGTTTGTCCGTCCGGGCGGTGTACACCAGGATTTACCTGAAACTCTGATCAACGATATCGAAGCGTGGTGTGATCCTTTCCTGAAGGTAGTGGATGATCTCGACCGGCTTCTCACAGGTAACCGGATTTTCAAACAGCGCAATGTCGATATCGGAATAGTTTCACTGGAAGATGCCTGGGCATGGGGTTTTTCAGGCGTGATGGTTCGTGGCTCCGGTGCTGCATGGGATTTGCGTCGAAACCAACCCTATGAGTGTTATTCCGAAATGGAGTTTGATATTCCGGTTGGCAAGAATTGTGACAACTACGATCGCTATCTTATTCGCATGGAAGAGATGCGCCAATCCGTTTCGATCATCAAGCAATGCATCAAGAAGATGCGGGTTCCTGACGGGCAGGGGCCGGTTTCGTCAGCAGACGGGAAGCTGGTTCCCCCCAAACGCGATGAGATGAAGCGCTCCATGGAAGCACTTATCCATCACTTCAAACTTTATACCGAAGGTTATCATGTGCCTGCCGGTGAAGTGTATTGTGCAGTCGAAGCTCCAAAAGGCGAGTTTGGTGTTTATCTGGTGTCGGATGGATCCAACAAACCGTACCGTTGTAAAATTCGCGCTCCCGGGTACGCGCACCTTCAAGCCATGGATTTCATGTGTCGCGGGCATTTGCTGGCAGATGTTTCTGCGATCCTTGGCTCGCTTGATATTGTGTTTGGAGAGGTGGACCGGTGAGGAAACTCATTGCCCTTGGAATGTTGTCTGTTTTAGTTGTTGCCTGTACGTCCCGGGATGTCGGGCCCTATGCGCCGTCGGCTCAGGACAAGCAAAACGAAGTGCTTGCGGCTCAAAATGCAATGTGCGTTTTTGAAAATCAGGCACGGTGCGCGCATGTCATTGAAAATCGCGTCTTGATGTCGCGGTTTTATGCACCTGAGACACTCGGTGGCATGGATGAGTCGGAGAAATTCAGAGGGCGTAGCGTGACCACCAAATTTATTGTTGAGGCAGCAGCAGCAATTAAGCAGTGTCGTCGTGTCAGTGAAGAATCTCTGATTTTACTCAAAGACGTTGATATCAACGGCGGTAAGTGGCAAATGAGGGCAACCAAACCTGTCAACGAAAATGCAGCCTGTTTTATTACTCCTGATCCGGAGGCATCATAAATGTCCGTTCGCCGTCTAGCTGACGATACCGTACAACCCGCCCGATTTGCATTTAACCGGGCTAACACGGCAGTTGTTAAAAAGTGGATTTCCAAATATCCCAAGGGTCGAGAAGCGTCCGCTGTAATTCCATTGTTGATGATTGCCCAGGAGCAGGATGGATGGGTCACCAGGGCATCGATTGAGCACATCGCGAAAATGCTGGAAATGCCGTATATTCGTGTCCTTGAAGTGGCGACATTTTACACCCAATTCATGCTGCAGCCGGTTGGCAGGAAAGCACATATCCAGGTCTGCGGGACCACGCCTTGCATGCTGCGTGGTTCTGAAGATTTGATGAAAGTTTGTAAGCGCAAAATCAACGACAAGCAGTTTGAAACCAATGGTGATGGAACACTTTCGTGGGAAGAAGTTGAATGTCAGGGTGCTTGTGTAAACGCGCCAATGGTGATGATTTTCAAGGACACCTATGAAGACTTGACGCCGGAGCGTCTTGAAGAAATTATTGCTGCGTTCGGAGCTGGAAATGGCAAAAGCATTATGCCTGGTCCGCAGATTGATCGCGTATTTTCTGCAGCCGAGGGCGGCGCTACCACATTGCTGGATAATCCAAATGTGAAACGTGTATCAAACAGTGGCGCAACGACTTCGCGCAAACCTGCCGCGAAGGCCGCAAAGACCAACAAGAAGGCTCCTTTGAAAGTTGCTGCGAAGAAAAAATATGCCGGACCAGAGCGGCTCAAAAAACCAAAGGGCAAAGCGGATGATCTGAAATTGATTTCAGGTGTGGGACCAAAACTGGAAAAAACGCTCAACGGTCTTGGGTTCTGGCATTTTGATCAGATCGGCAAGTGGAAAAAAACTGATGTTGCTATCGTCGATGATGAACTGTCCTTCAAGGGGCGGATTGACTGCGATGACTGGATTAGACAAGCCAAGGCACTTGCAACGGGTGGCGAAGCTGAATACATCCAGGTGTTTGGCAAGAAGCCGCGCTGACCATTTATGAAATATTAATTGCCATGTGATCTCCTCGGAAAAAACTGGAGGGTGGTCGCATGGCAGGCTTTGGGCAACGTAACAGAAATGATGAGTGGCAAAGCGCTGTACAGCGCCAGAGCGATTTCATAACGCCGAGTTTTCACGAAAGTCATATCGAACTACATTGGCCAAAATATGTTGCGATTACAGCGGCATTGTTCGCCGCCGTATACCTTGTGCAAGACGGCAAGACGGATCTGTTTGGTCTCATTCTAGCGCCTATTCTGTTTGGCGGTTTCAGCTATTTTGCCGTAAATAAATTACGAACATCAATCAACGCAGTCCACACCCTGAAGAAATCAGGCAAGCGCTCACCTGCTTTCAAGGTCGGGTTGTTGGCCGGGTTTGGGTATTTCATCTATTCAGTCTTCATAAGTCCGACAGAAATCATGGGCGTTGAATGGGGTGCGCAAACGGCATTTTCGGACGGGCTGCAACGAGAGGACTTTGGTTCTGTGGCAATATTATTGCTGAAATGTGCTGGACTAATGGTCGTTGGTGGCATGATATTTGAGACCATTGGCAAAAGGTTTTTTAATCTGGAGACTGGTGACCGGTAATTAGGCTGCTGCTGGAAATTAGGCAAATCTACCTTCATTATTCAATAAGCTTCCTGACCTACCCTCAACTCATACAACTCTGAGGGTGGTTTTATGGCCAGGCCCAATCATTGCTTCCTTGAAGCGGTGAATGAGGAAACTCGGTTTAAATTTCAAGGGCGTTATCCATTTTTTGATTCAATCAATAAAGGGAACGCTATATTTTGGCAGGCGAAATCCAGTGGATGACCAGCCGCGGTCTGCGGTCCGACGGAAGGTCGACGAAGATATGGTCACTCGTGATGAACCTTATGAAGAACTTGTTTTTGTAAATCTTGTAACGGACACCCCTTGGCCGCTTGGTCTGGCAATCCTTATTGCGTTGGGCATCCTGATTTCCATGGCAGTGGGTGGGGATATCAACTCATTTTCAATGGTGTATATGGTGCCCGCGATTGTGGTTCTCGGGGCACCTTTGTTTCTCAATTTCACAGCGATGCAAAAGAACTTTGCGGAAGAAAAAGAAGAGCGGGAATTTTCGTCAAAATATGCAGTATTGATTGTGGCTGGAATGTTCGCAGCATTGCTCTATTTCATGGTCACCCATACGCTCTTTTCAAACATTGCAGTTGGGGGCACAGTTCCCTTCGTTTTGTTTCAATTGATTAAGCGTTTTTCGGCGGACACCGGATAGCCGTTGGCATAATCGCCCCTGAATTAGAGCAACTTTGTTTCGGTATTTGTGGTTCAAATGGCGTTTCAACCTTGTTTGTAGCAGTCGCATTTGCTACTCCAGTGACAGAATTTGCCAAGGCTTAAAAAGGCCTTTCCCGTTCGATCATTGGGACCCAAATTAATGCTCGCTGACAAAGACAGAATTTTCACCAATATTTACGGCATGCATGACAAGTCGCTTAAAGGAGCGATGAAGCGCGGACATTGGTCGGGAACAAAAAAATTCATCGACAAAGGCGCTGACTGGGTGATTGATCAGGTAAAGGCCTCGGGTCTTCGGGGGCGCGGTGGTGCCGGCTTTCCGACCGGTCTCAAGTGGTCGTTTATGCCAAAGCCCGAGCACTCAGACGGGCGCCCATCTTACCTGGTGATTAATGCGGACGAATCCGAACCCGGCACTTGCAAAGACCGAGACATCTTGCGGCATGATCCCCATACCCTGATTGAGGGGTGTTTGATCGCCGGTTTCGCAATGAATGCTCATGCTTGCTATATTTATGTTCGCGGTGAATACATCCGTGAACGCGAAGCCCTGCAGGCAGCCATTGATGAATGCTACGACGCAAAGCTGCTTGGTAAAAACAACAAGCATGGATGGGACTATGACATTCATGTTCATCACGGTGCCGGAGCTTATATCTGTGGTGAAGAAACTGCGTTGCTGGAATCACTTGAAGGTAAAAAAGGGCAACCGCGCCTGAAGCCACCATTCCCGGCAAATGTCGGTTTGTATGGCTGCCCGACCACCGTCAACAATGTGGAATCAGTTGCGGTTGTGCCAACCATCCTGCGAAGAGGAGCAGACTGGTTTGCTTCCTTTGGTGAAGAGCGAAACGCAGGCACGAAACTCTTCTGTGTTTCCGGACATGTTGAGAGGCCTTGTACGTTTGAAGAAGAGATGTCCGTTCCGTTCCGTGAAATGATTGAACGCCATTGCGGCGGCATCATCGGCGGGTGGGATAATCTTTTGGCGGTTATTCCAGGGGGGTCATCGGTTCGCTGTGTTCCAGCAGTTGACATCATCGATTGCAAGATGGATTTTGACTGTCTTTCCGCTTTGAAGTCCGGGCTTGGGACTGCGGCTGTTATCGTGATGAACAAGGAAACCGACATCATCCGTGCGATCGCCAGGCTTGCATATTTCTACAAGCACGAAAGCTGTGGCCAATGCACACCGTGTCGCGAAGGTACCGGATGGATGTGGCGCGTAATGACGCGCATGGCTGAGGGCAGGGCGCAGAAAAAAGAAATCGACATGCTGATGGAAGTGACCAAACAGGTTGAGGGTCATACCATTTGTGCATTGGGTGACGCTGCCGCTTGGCCTATACAGGGTTTGATAACCCATTTCCGACCCGAGATTGAAGCGCGGATTGACGCCTACACGTCACGATCAACTACAAACGGCGCTGTAACGGACAAGGTGCTGGAGGCTGCGGAGTAAGAATGCATCTGGCTGAACTCAACATAGCACGCACCAAATATGCCAATGATGATCCGCGGTTTGCGGGTTTCATGGATAATCTGGAACGGATCAACACTCTGGCTGCATCAATGCCTGGATTTGTCTGGATTCACAAAGATGAATCAGGTCATGCGATGGACATGCCGACACCGTGGCCTGATGCTGCTGCGAATTTGACCGTATGGGAAACTGCGGAGCATCTTGAACAGTTCGTTTGGAATACGGTTCATAAGCAATTTTACAATCGCAAAGCTGAATGGTTTGACGCGATGGACAGTCACCACTTCGTAATGTGGTGGATAGAAGAAGGACATCAACCGACCCTTGAAGAAGCCAAACAGCGGCTTGAGCATTTTGACGCTCATGGTAATTCTGATTATGCTTTTAACTGGTCCCATCTGCCTCACATCAAGTTGTGGCAGAGCAAGCAATGTGCGTGAGTATGGAGCAGCATGATGCCTAAAAAACCCGTTACGAAAACTGATATAAGAGATCTGGAACGATTGCTTAAGAAGGCACTTGGTGCGCTTGAAGCTCTGACCCAGGAACAAAAGAAAACCAGCCGTGAAGTGCATCAGCTAAAAAAACGGCTGGATGATACCAAGTTGTGCAAATGTTGCAGGGCTAAGAAAAAGAAGAAAAAGAAAAAATCCAAGCCTGAAAAACCGGCAAAATCAGTGGGGCGTACTAATCATCTGAAACTTGTTGCTGATGAAAATTTTGACGCAACACCGACCGGTTTGTTGAACATTGTTTCTGCTCCTGTTGGTGGTACAGCCGACGACTTGAAGTGGATTTCCGGCGTGGGGCCAAAGCTTGAAGAAACGTTAAATGAATTGGGTATCTACCATTTTGAGCAGATTGCGAAGTGGGATCATTCCGAAATTGACTGGGTAGACGACTACCTTCAGTTTTCCGGACGAATTGAACGGGATAACTGGATTGAACAGGCAAAAGCGCTCGCCAAAGGCGGCTGGGACGAGTATGTGAAGGTGTTCGGGAAAGAACCGCGTTAGGCGCGGGATATCCCGCAGGGAATTGTAATGGCAAAATTGATCATCGACAGCAAAGAAGTTGAGGTGCCCGATAGCTATACGGTGCTTCAGGCATGTGAAGAAGCAGGTGCTGAAATTCCACGCTTTTGTTTCCATGAGCGTCTGTCGATTGCCGGAAACTGTCGGATGTGTCTGGTTGAGGTTAAGGGCGGGCCGCCGAAACCACAGGCCTCATGCGCGCTCGGTGTTCGTGATCTTCGTCCGGGGCCAAATGGCGAGCCGCCGGTTGTTGAAACGCGCTCACCGATGGTCAGGAAGGCGCGAGAAGGGGTGATGGAATTCCTGCTGATCAATCATCCGCTTGACTGTCCGATTTGCGATCAGGGCGGGGAGTGCGATTTGCAGGACCAGGCCATGGCTTATGGCGTCGACAAGAACCGGTTTGCTGAAAACAAACGCGCTGTTGAAGACAAATACATCGGGCCTCTGGTTCGAACAAAGATGACACGCTGCATTCACTGTACGCGTTGCGTTCGCTTTACAACCGAAGTTGCAGGCATTTCCGAACTTGGACTTACCGGGCGTGGTGAGGATGCGGAAATCACAACCTATCTCGAAACAGCCATGACATCCGAAATGCAGGGCAATGTAATCGATCTTTGTCCTGTTGGTGCGCTTACTTCGCGCCCCTATCAAGATACGGCACGTCCGTGGGAATTGCGCAAAACGGAATCGATTGATGTGATGGATGCTGTCGGATCCAATATTCGTGTTGATGCACGGGGTCTCGAAGTTATGCGGATCATGCCGCGCCTCAATGAAACGGTGAATGAGGAATGGATTTCCGATAAAAGCCGATTCATCTGTGATGGGTTGCGCAGTCAGCGGCTGGATCAACCCTATGTTCGTAAAAATGGCAAACTGAAACCGGCTACCTGGGATGAAGCGTTTGGCGCGATTGCTGCAAAGGTGAAATCCATTCCAGCCAACAAGATAGGCGCGATCAGTGGTGCCTTGTGTGGTGTTGAAGAGCTTTATGCCATGAAGAAGCTACTTGAGGGGTTGGGATCTCCAAACATGGACTGCCGTTCGCCAGGAAGTGTTCTTGATCCGGCAAGGGGCCGCGAAAGTTATCTTTTTAATGCAACGATCGAGGGCATTGAAGGGTCAGATGCGCTGTTGATTATTGGGGCCAATCCGCGATATGAAGCTGCTGTTCTCAACAGCCGTATTCTCAAACGGGTCAAAATGGGCAATTACCCGGTTGGCGTAATTGGAGACGCCGGTGATCTTCGTTATTCTGTCGAACATCTAGGGTATGGTGCTTCGGTGTTGAAAGAACTCGTTTCCGGTAAAAACAAATTTTCCGCGAAACTGAAAAGGGCCAAGAAACCGCTGGTGATAATCGGGCAGGGTGCGCTCAATCGTTCAGATAGTGATGCAATTCTGGCGCTTGCTGCTCAGTTATCAAAAGATACCGGAGTTATTTCCAGAGATTGGAACGGCTTTAGCATATTGCATACCGATGCTTCCACGGTTGGAGGTCTGGACCTTGGATTTGTTCCAGCCGCTAACGGTATGGATGCCGCCCGCATGATGAAAAATGCCGAACTGTTGTTCTTGATGGGTGCAGATGAGATTGACATGAGTGCGGTAAAGGGCTTTGCAGTTTATGTTGGTACGCATGGTGATGCAGGCGCGCATCGGGCAGATGTGATCCTTCCGGCTTCAACCTACACAGAGAAGTCTGCGACTTATGTCAATACAGAAGGTCGTGTGCAAATGACAAACCGTGCCGCATTTGCGCCAGGAGAAGCAAAGGAAGATTGGGCGATTTTGCGTGCGCTATCAGCCCGCCTTGGTGCCACCTTGCCGTTTGACAATCTCGGTGCCCTGAGAACGCAACTTTATTTTGATTTCCCGCATTTTGCAGCGCTCGACGAGGTTGCAGGGAATGGGATCCGTGATGTAAACGGTTTTGCATCCAAGCTTGGTGTTTCGAAGACCGGGAAAGTCCTTGCAGCGCCTCTCACCAGCCCGGTCAGGGATTACTTTATGACGAACCCGATTGCCCGTGCATCCAAGGTAATGGCAGATTGTTCTGCCCTGCGCTCCGGTTCCATGGCGCAGGCGGCAGAATAGGACGGGAAGCAGGTATCATGGAAGCGCTGTTCTCATATTTGTGGCCTGCCATCGTCATCTTCGCACAGAGCTTGTTGCTGCTTGTCGGCCTGTTGCTTTTAACCGCTTATATTCTGTATGCGGACAGAAAGATTTTTGCAGCGGTACAGTTGCGGCGTGGTCCGAATGTGGTTGGCCCCTGGGGGTTGCTTCAATCGTTTGCGGATTTGCTGAAGTTTGTGATCAAGGAACCGGTTATTCCGGCAAGTTCGAGCAAAGCGGTCTTTATCCTGGCTCCAATGGTGTCTGCGGTTCTGGCGCTTGCCACCTGGGCAGTGATACCGATTGATCAAGGATGGGCAATTGCCGACCTCAATCTGGGTATTCTGTTTGTTTTCGCGATTTCCTCTCTGGAAGTCTATGGCATCATCATGGGGGGGTGGGCCTCCAACTCCAAATATGCGTTTCTTGCAGCACTTCGATCTGCGGCACAGATGGTTTCCTATGAGGTGTCCATCGGCTTTGTGATCATTACTGTGCTGCTTTGTGTAGGCTCTTTGAAGATGGATGACATTGTCCTGGCTCAACAGACCGGACTTGGAACCTATTATCTTGGCATGTCGAGTTCATTCCTTGATTGGCACTGGCTGCCGCTTTTCCCGATGTTTATTGTCTTTTATATCTCGGCGATTGCGGAGACAAACCGCCCCCCGTTCGATTTGCCTGAAGCAGAATCGGAACTGGTTGCCGGTCACATGGTTGAATATTCCTCGACCCTGTTTTTGCTGTTTTTCCTTGGAGAATTTATTGCAATCCAGCTGATGTGTGCTCTGGTTACGCTTCTGTTCCTTGGCGGATGGCTTCCACCGTTTGATATCTGGTTTTTGAATTGGATACCGGGTGCATTCTGGTTTTTCCTGAAAATGCTGTTGGTCTTCTTTTCAATGGCGATGGTCAGGGCGGTGGTGCCGCGATATCGTTATGACCAATTGATGCGATTGGGTTGGAAAGTGTTCTTGCCATTGTCGCTGTTCATGGTGTTTGCAACAGCACTGGTTTTGCAGATTACAGGGTGGATATCAGCATGAATACGCTCGCACAGGCAGCCAAATCTCTCCTTCTAAAGGAATTCATCAGCGCATTAGCGCTTGCCATGCGGTATTTCTTTTCGCCGAAAGTGACGATCAACTATCCATTTGAAAAAGGCCCGGTCTCGCCACGATTTCGAGGTGAACATGCGCTTCGCCGATATCCAAACGGCGAAGAACGATGCATCGCATGCAAATTGTGCGAAGCGATCTGTCCGGCACAAGCCATCACAATTGAAGCTGGCCCACGCGGCAATGATGGTACGCGGCGCACGGTACGCTATGATATCGATATGGTGAAATGCATCTATTGCGGATTTTGCCAGGAAGCCTGTCCGGTTGACGCAATTGTCGAAGGACCAAATTTCGAGTTTGCGACTGAAACACGCGAAGAATTGTATTATGACAAGGATAAACTTCTCGACAATGGCGATCGTTGGGAGCGCGAGATTGCGCAAAACCTCTCAATTGACGCACCGTATCGTTAGGAATTGATGATGATTGTATCCGGTCTGTTCTTTTATCTGTTTGCAGCGATCACCATCGCTTCGGCATTCATGGTGATTTCGTGCCGTAATCCGGTTCACTCGGTTCTCTTTTTAATTCTTGCATTCGTCAACGCATCAGGTCTGTTCATCATGACGGGTGCTGAATTCCTCGGTTTGCTGCTGATTGTCGTTTATGTCGGTGCTGTGGCGGTCTTGTTCCTGTTTGTCGTAATGATGCTGGATGTGGACTTTGCCGAACTGCGTAAGGGTTATTTGCAATACATGCCGGTTGGAGCCCTGGTGGGCTTGATTGTGCTTGCGGAACTTCTTGCGGTTATCGGTTCATGGGTGGCGGCTCCCGGCGCGGATACGAATGGAGTGGCTCCCATTCCCGATGTCAATGAAGTTCGCAACATCGAGGCGCTGGGGAACATTCTTTATACCGATCACATCTTTTTGTTTCAGCTGGCTGGTCTGATCCTGCTGGTTGCCATGATTGGTGCGATTGTCTTGACACTTCGCCACAAGGAAAGGGTTCGCCGGCAGGATATCTCTGTCCAGGTTGCACGCGATCCAAAAACAGCAATTCAATTGAAAAAAGTTGAGCCGGGGCAGGGGCTTTGAGATGGAAAATACTTGCAATCTGACTGTTAGTGACATTCTTCCGGACGGTTGTTCTTGCCGCAAGCGGCAATCTTGGATTTCCGCCCTTAGGGCGCGGGTTCAGTGTGCGGCATTCATGGCTGGTATGTTCTTTCGGTTTCTTTGCCCTTCCATTGTTTGTAATTGCAAATGGTTTTACGGCAGTGGTGCGTTATCTTTTTCGCATTGTTCAGCACAGAATTGAGGACGAATAACAAATGGAAATCGGTCTTTCACATTATCTGTCTGTCAGTGCCATCCTGTTTTCTATCGGGATGTTGGGGATTTTTCTTAACCGGAAAAATATCCTGATCATTTTGATGTCGATTGAAATCATTCTTCTTTCGGTCAATCTCAATTTCGTCGCGTTTTCACAGCACTTGAATGATTTGATGGGGCAAATTTTCGCCCTGTTTGTTTTGACAGTTGCTGCTGCCGAGGCTGCTATTGGGCTTGCAATTCTGGTCGTGTTCTTCCGCAATAAAGGTTCAATTGCGGTTGAAGATGTCAGCACGATGAAAGGCTAAGGGACTTATTCATGTATCACGCGATTGTCTTTTTGCCGCTGATGGGATTTTTGCTCGCGGGGCTCTTTGCCAAATCTATTGGAACGAAGGGCTGTGAGTATTTAACCACCGGTCTGTTGATGTGTTCGGCTGTCCTTTCCTGGATTGCATTCTTCACATTTGCATTTTCAGCGGATGTATCTTTTACAGTTCCGGTGATGCAATGGGTTAGCTCAGGTGACCTTAATGTGAATTGGGCATTTCGCATTGATACGCTTACAGTCGTTATGCTTGTGGTTGTGAATACGGTTTCTGCCCTCGTGCATATGTATTCGATAGGCTATATGCACGACGATCCGCACCGTCCGCGTTTCTTTGCGTATTTGTCGCTCTTTACCTTCGCGATGTTGATGCTGGTGACATCAGACAATCTGATGCAAATGTTTTTCGGATGGGAGGGCGTAGGCCTTGCGTCTTACCTGTTGATCGGGTTCTGGTTCAAAAAACCATCTGCAAATGCTGCGGCGATCAAGGCATTTGTTGTGAACCGTATTGGTGATTTTGGTTTTGCGCTGGGCATCTTCGGTGTTTTCTACCTGTTCAATACGATCGAGCTTTCAACGATCTTCCAAAATGCCGGCGATGTTGCGGCTTCAAAAGAAGTCGTTCTTGATTTTCTTGGATACGCGGTGACTGGACCAGATGCCGTTACCATCGTCTGTCTGCTGCTCTTTATGGGAGCCATGGGGAAATCCGCGCAATTCCTGCTTCACACCTGGTTGCCGGATGCGATGGAAGGTCCAACACCTGTTTCAGCACTTATTCATGCCGCGACAATGGTAACAGCCGGTGTGTTTCTTGTGGCTCGTATGTCGCCATTGTTTGAGTATTCACATACGGCCCTGGCAGTTGTTACACTATTCGGCGCAACCACGGCTTTCTTCGCTGCTACCGTCGGGTTGGTTCAAAACGACATCAAGCGCGTCATTGCCTATTCAACCTGTTCGCAGTTGGGCTACATGTTTGCAGCACTTGGGGTCGGTGCTTATGGTGCCGCAATATTCCACTTGTTCACCCACGCTTTCTTCAAGGCGCTGTTGTTTCTTGGGGCAGGCTCTGTGATCCATGCAGTATCCGACGAACAAGACATGCGCCGAATGGGGGGGCTGCGTAAACATATTCCGCGCACTTACTGGATGATGGTGGTTGGTACGGTCGCGCTGACAGGGCTTGGTATTCCAGGGACTTATTTCGGTACTGCCGGTTTTTTCTCTAAAGATGCAATTATTGAAAGCGTGTTTGTCGGGCACAATGCTTTTGCGGGATATGCGTTTGTGATGCTGGTCGTTGCAGCGCTCTTTACGAGTTTTTATTCCTGGCGGCTTGTATTCATGACGTTCCACGGAAAACCACGCGCTTCCGCAGATGTTATGAGCCATGTGCATGAATCGCCGAATGTCATGCTGATCCCGCTTTATGTGTTAGCGGCAGGTGCATTGTTTGCAGGCATTTTGTTCTATGGTTCATTCCTCGGTCACGAGGCGGGCGGGCATCATGAGGCCTGGTACAATGGTTTCTGGAAAGAAGCTTTGTTTGCAGGAAGTGACAATCACATTCTCGATGAATTCCATCATGTTCCGGCTTTGGTGAAATGGTCACCCTTTATCGTCATGTCGATTGGCTTTATCCTGGCTTATGTCATGTATATTCGCTCACCGGATATACCGAAGGAACTGGCAAAACAGCATCCGGCACTTTACAAATTCCTGCTCAATAAATGGTACTTTGACGAGATTTACGATTTCCTATTCGTACGTCCAGCGATGTGGATTGGCCGTTTCTTCTGGAAGAAGGGCGATGGCTGGCTGATCGATGGATTTGGACCGGATGGGGTTTCTGCACGGGTGCTTGATATCACCGGTCGTGTCGTTAAACTGCAATCGGGTTATCTGTATCACTATGCCTTCGCAATGATGATTGGCCTTGCAGCGGTTATCTCCTGGACCATGTTCGGAGGAGCGCACTGATGACCGATTGGCCGATCCTTTCAACCATCACCTTCCTTCCACTGATTGGTGCAATTTTGGTGTTGTTGACTTCTTCGGACAGCCCGGTTGCCGAACGCAACATCAAAAATGTCACGTTTTTCACGACGCTGATCACCTTTGTTGTTTCACTGATTATCTGGATCAACTTTGATAACAGCGCTGTCGGGTTTCAATTCGTGGAACATCAAGAATGGATCGGAGAGTTCATGTCCTATCATATGGGCGTGGATGGTATCTCGATGTTGTTCGTGATCCTGACGACTTTCCTGATGCCGTTTTGTATCCTGGCGAGCTGGAACAGTGTTCAGTCTCGCGTGAAAGAATACATGATTGCGTTCCTGATCCTTGAAACCTTTATGATCGGTGTTTTTTGTGCGCTTGATCTGATGCTTTTCTACATTTTCTTTGAGGCAGGCCTCATTCCAATGTTCTTGATCATCGGGATTTGGGGAGGCAAGCGCCGTGTCTATGCAAGCTTCAAATTTTTCCTCTACACGTTGATCGGCTCGGTATTGATGCTGCTTTCTATGATGGCGATGTATTGGGAAGCGGGAACGACCGACATTGCGGAGCTTCTGGCCTATAATTTCCCTGCTACAATGCAGACCTGGTTATGGCTTGCGTTTTTTGCCTCTTTTGCCGTCAAAATGCCGATGTGGCCGGTTCATACCTGGTTGCCGGATGCGCACGTTGAGGCCCCAACTGCCGGTTCGGTTATTCTTGCTGCTGTGCTTTTGAAGATGGGTGGGTATGGTTTTTTGAGGTTCTCATTGCCGATGTTTCCGCTGGCAAGTGCGAATTTTGCCGATCTTGTATTCGTAATGTCTGTGATTGCGATTATTTATACCTCGCTGGTTGCATTAATGCAGGAGGATATCAAGAAACTGATTGCTTACTCCTCAGTTGCACACATGGGATATGTGACGATGGGAATATTCACGGCTAATGCTTATGGTATTGAAGGTGGCATATACCAAATGCTATCCCACGGTCTTGTTTCCGGTGCGCTCTTCTTGTGTGTTGGTGTGGTTTATGACCGAATGCATACCCGTGAAATTGCCGCTTACGGCGGGCTCGTCAACAACATGCCGAAATATGCGGTTGTGTTCTTGATCTTTACCCTGGCGAATGTCGGTCTTCCCGGAACCTCCGGCTTTGTTGGTGAATTCCTGACACTTCTTGGTGCTTTCCAGGTCAACACTTGGGTCGCATTCTTCGCAACCTTTGGTGTTATCCTGTCTGCTTGTTATGCGCTTTGGCTTTATCGAAGAGTGGTATTCGGTTCGCTTGACAAGGAAAGCCTCAAATCGATCCTTGATCTGGACCGACGTGAAAAATTCATCATCTATCCGCTGGTTGTCCTGGTGATTTTCTTCGGGATTTATCCGATGCCGGTGTTTGAAGTAACCCATGCTTCAGTGGATGCATTGATCAATAATTATAACGCAGCGCTTGAGGCGGCCAAAACCACCGCGCAGGCAAGTCTTGCCAATTAGGAGCCGAATAAACCATGAATGAAACAATATCAGTGGTCATGGCATCGCAGAATTTGGGCCTGCTTGGCGCAGAACTGTGGCTTGCGGCTGGTGTAATGTTGTTGTTGATGTTTGGCGTGTTTTCTTCTGATCGATCGGCCACACAGGTTACCGGTCTCTCTATCGCTTTGCTTGTTGCATCATTTGTCTGGCTTTATACCACGGGTGAGCGCGGCGAAGCGATGAATGGCGCGTTTATTCTGGATGATTTTGCCTGGTTCATGAAGTTGTTGACCCTGGTCGGGTCTGCTGTAGCGGTCATCATGTCGGTCAATTACATGCGTCAGGAAGGGGTGATCAATTTCGAATATCCCATTCTGGTTGTAACTGCCACTCTCGGCATGATGATCATGATCTCTGCGAATGATCTGATCGCGCTTTATCTTGGGCTTGAGCTTCAATCCCTTTCACTTTATGTGCTTGCCGCTATCAACAGGGATTCTATTCGTTCAACGGAAGCCGGCCTGAAATATTTCGTCCTGGGCGCCCTTTCATCGGGCATGCTGCTTTATGGCGCTTCACTGATTTACGGTTTCACAGGACACACAGGCTTTGAAGGTATAGCGGATGCAATGGCGGGAACCGGTCGTTCGCTCGGTCTGATATTTGGCCTTGTGTTTGTTATGGCAGGTATTGCGTTTAAAATTTCTGCTGTACCGTTTCACATGTGGACGCCGGATGTTTATGAAGGTTCTCCGACACCGGTAACGGCTTTTTTTGCAGCAGCACCAAAGATTGCCGCAATGTCGATGTTGATCCGGGTGGTTGTGGGCGCGTTTGAGCCGCTCACTCCGGACTGGCAGCAGATCATCTCATTCATAGCAATTGCCTCTATGCTGCTTGGAGCATTTGCAGCGATTGGACAAACCAACATCAAACGTCTGATGGCGTATTCTTCAATCGGCCATATGGGATTTGCGCTTGTTGGTCTGTCCGCTGGCACTCAACAAGGCGTCACCGGTGTTATCCTTTACATGGTCATCTATATGGTTATGACGGTTGGGACCTTTGCCTGCATTATCGCGATGCGACGTAAAGACGGGACGGTCGAGAACATCGATGATCTTGCCGGTCTCGCCAAACGCTCACCGCTCATGGCACTGGCACTGACAATTTTGATGTTCTCTTTGGCAGGCATTCCTCCGCTGGCCGGCTTCTTCGCGAAGTATTTTGTTTTTGTCGCTGCAATCCAGGCGGGTCTGTATGCGCTTGCAGTTATTGGCGTGTTGGCGAGTGTTGTTGGTGCATTCTACTATTTACGGATTATCAAGATCATGTGGTTTGATGAACCGGCTGATGAATTTGTCCCAATGCCAAGTGAACTGCGTCTGGTTCTTCTTTGCAGCGGACTTTTTGTTACCTTTTATGTGGTGATTGCAGGTGTTCTTTCCGAAATCACAACCACAGCGGCAGCTTCGTTCTTTTGATTGCCAGGTCACTTCAAGGATTAGCTGAAGGCTTCCGTCACATTGCGGTAGATAGTTGCGGTTCAACCAACGTGATTTGTTTTGAGCGGGCCGAGAATGGTGAACCGGGAAATCTATGGATTACGGCCACCGAGCAAACGGTTGGCAAGGCCAGTCGGGGACGCGGATGGGTTAGCAAGCCCGGGAATTTGTATTCCTCACTCCTGCTTGAAACCCCATGTAAGCCCAAGCATCTTCCCGGTCTTACCTTTGTCGCTGCAGTTTCTGTGTATGAAACCATCGCTCATTTTGTGTCGGGCGCGAAGGTTGAGTTGAAGTGGCCCAATGATGTTTTGGTAGACGAGCGCAAATGCAGTGGTGTCCTTTTGGAGAACAGGCTTAACCTGGAGAGAAATATTGTGGTTATCGGGATGGGATTGAATTGTCGCCATCATCCCGGTGATACAAACTTTCCGGCAACCGATATGCTGACTGAAGGTGTTGATGTGGAGCCCGAACAGGTTTTTGATGAACTTGCGGCAAGAGTTGCCGAGAATCTCAAACTCTGGAATGCCGGAACCGGATTTGCGGCCATAAGGGAAAACTGGCTTCAACATGCTTGGGGGCTTGGCAAGCCAACTCTTGTGAGGCTTTATGATGGGGTAGAGGTTTGTGGAACCTTCAAAGGTCTGGATAAAAACGGACATATGATTTTAACCGGAGAATCTGGCAAAGATGTCAGGATCACAGTCGGCGATGTTTTCGCGCTGCCAAAAGTAGTTGAGCAGACCAACAATGCAGGAGAATTTGATTGAGTAATCCGGAATTCATGTTTGTACCACTCGGAGGGGTGGGCGAAATCGGTATGAACCTGGCGCTTTATGGCTTCGGACCGAAAAAAGGCCGCAAATGGATCATGGTGGATTGTGGTGTCACATTTCCCGAACCGCACCTTCCAGGTGTCGATCTGGTCTTGCCCGACATCCGGTTTGTCGAAAGCCTTGGTGATGATTTGCTGGCGATTGTCATTACGCACGCACATGAAGACCACTATGGTGCGGTTCTAAGTCTGCATGAGCGAATTGACGTGCCGGTGTATTGTACGGCATTTACTGCCGGAATGCTTGAAGCGAAAGCTGTTTACGAAAAGGATGGCACAGCATTGGAACCGGTTGTTTACCGGGAAGGTGAGTTGATTGAGATTGGGCCTTTTAAAATCACTCCGGTTTATGTGACGCACTCAATCCCGGAGCCGATGGCGCTTTCTATCAAAACCCCTCTGGGTCAAGCGATCCATACCGGAGACTGGAAGCTTGATGATCATCCCACATTGGGAAAGAACACAGACACTGAGATGTTCAAGAAACTCGGAGATGATGGCGTTCTCGCATTGGTTTGCGATTCCACCAATGCAATGCGGGCCGGTGTTTCTCCATCAGAAAAAGATGTAACGGATAGCCTTGCAAATCTAATCAAGGAAGCGACAGGGCGGGTAGCAATCACAACGTTTTCCTCAAACGTAGGTCGTCTCAGGTCTATTGCCAAAGCTGCCAACAAGGCGGGACGAAAGGTCATGCTGCTCGGAAGCTCGATCCGACGGGTTGTGGAGGTTTCGTCAGACCTGGGGATGTTCGACGACATTCAGGAGTTTGTGGAAGATGATCAGTTTAAATCCATTCCGGCCAATCAGCTTGTTATCATTCTGACCGGCTCCCAAGGTGAAAACCGTGCTGCCCTTGCAAAAATCGCAAATGGGGAACACCGCTATATCGAATTCAATGCCGGTGACACGGTTGTGTTTTCCTCCCGGACAATCCCCGGCAATGAAAAACCGATCATAGCGGTAAAGAACGGATTAATTGAGCAGGGAATTACGATCATTGAGGATGGGGAGACGCTGGTTCATGTATCCGGTCATCCGCGTCAGCATGAACTGAAACAAATGTATCAATGGACGCGGCCTGATATTCTTGTTCCTGTCCATGGCGAAGCAGCGCACCTGAGTGCCCATGCAAGACTTGGTGCTGAAGAGGGTATTCCCCAAGTCGTCCCGATAAGAAATGGTGATCTCGTACGATTTGCTCCAGGTAATGCTGAGGTTGTTGATCAGGTTGTTTGCGGGCGGATCTATAAGGACGGCAAAATCATTGGGGATGAACAGTCCGTCGGCGTTAAAGAGCGTTGGAAGTTAGCACATGTTGGCCATGTTGCGATTTCTATTGTTCTTGATCGCAGGGGCGAGATCGTTGATGACATGGACATATCCGTTTATGGCATTCCCGATGTCACGAATGACGGAGCCTATTTCGATGACGTGCTTTATAAAGCCGCCCAAAGCGCACTTGCCGGAATTCCAAAAAAGCGACGAAAAGACGAAGACGTTGTGCGGGAAGCAGTGCGTAACTCTGTTCGTCGGGAAGCAAGAGAGCAATGGGGTCGCAAGCCGGTGACCACTGTATTTGTCGCAAGGGTGTAAAGTCATGATTGGACGGTTGAACCATGTTGCAATTGCAGTTCCGGATTTGACATCTGGCATCCAGACTTATGGCGGTATTTTGGGCGCACGGTTAAGCGAACCACGGGCGTTGCCGGAACATGGAGTTACGGTGGTCTTTGTTGAACTTCCAAATACAAAGATTGAACTTCTCGAAGTGCTGGGTGAAAACTCGCCAATTGCACCATTTCTCGAACGTAATCCTGCAGGCGGGATCCATCATGTTTGCTATGAAGTTGATGACATTCTTGCAGCAAAAGAAAAACTGGTGGGGGAAGGTGCCCGAGTCCTGGGTGATGGCGAACCCAAAACCGGCGCACATGGCAAACCGGTTTTATTCCTCCATCCGAAAGACTTTTGCGGAACCCTTGTTGAATTGGAGCAGGTTTAGTCCATGAGTTGGTTTTCAGGGGCTGCAATCTATTTTGTGATTTGGTGGGTGACGCTTTTCATCGTGCTGCCACATGGAAATCGCTCACAAGCAGAAGAAGGTGAAATTGTTCAAGGTACAGACCCCGGTGCTCCTACGCATTCACGGATCGGTAAAAAGCTGCTTTTGAATACGGTGGTTGCTGTAATTGTGTTTGGAACCTATTGGTTGCTAACGGCATGGTTTGGTTGGGATCTTTCTGACATACCAAACGTTTTCCCCGAGCATCTAAGGTAGGTAGGCTAGCAAATTTCGTTTAATCGGAACCGGGTTAACGCGCTATTTATTTGATTTCATTCACCGCTTCAAAGAATCAATCCTAATGGCCGTTGGTATGAGTCTAAGGCAATCATTTTTCTTCGAAAATTTGGAGTTCCAAAACAAAAGGCAAGGCGCGAGGCCTTGCCCAAGTTTGCATGTCCCGATCAAAATTCTTCCCTTTCGGAAAGCGGCTGCACAAAAGGCGCCTGATCACATCCTCCCAAGACTAAAGACAGCGATACGTTTGGTTGATCCAAATCTTTTCAGGATACTAACCTTTAGTCTAAAACATGTCATGTAAAAAATGCTACGCAGCGGCATTTTTTTGACACTTATTTTCAGTTCTTATATTGGGTTCATTTCCGGTCGAGGGCTTGTGAAAGTTCTGAAATAAAGGTTTAACCGGTAATAATGTTGTAGAGTGATTCAGGCTTGGATATGCGGCTTTCGAGATATTTTTTACCGGTACTTAAAGAAAACCCAAAGGAAGCAGAAATTGTTTCGCACCGGCTGATGCTGCGTGCCGGAATGATCCGTCAGCAATCCGCCGGAATTTACTCATGGTTGCCTCTGGGGTTGAAGGTGCTGAACAAGATTTCAGAAATTGTTCGTGAGGAGCAGAACCGGGCAGGGGCAATCGAGATTTTGATGCCAACCATTCAATCTGCGGATCTGTGGCGTGAGAGTGGGCGCTATGATGACTATGGCAAGGAAATGCTCCGCATCGAAGATCGGCATGAACGCGATATGCTGTTCGGGCCGACCAATGAAGAAATGGTCACGGAGATTTTTCGGTCATACGTCAAGAGTTATAAGGACTTGCCGCTGAATCTATATCACATTCAGTGGAAATTCCGGGATGAGGTTCGCCCCAGGTTTGGGGTTATGCGGGGCCGCGAGTTCCTGATGAAGGACGCTTATTCTTTTGATCTTGATGCCCAAACGTCTCGTACCGCATATTACCGGATGTTTGTTTCCTATTTGCGCACCTTTGATCGATTGGGAGTGAAGGCTATTCCGATGCGGGCCGATACCGGTCCGATTGGCGGGGACTTGTCACACGAGTTTCTCATTCTTGCAGATACCGGCGAAAGCAAGGTCTTTTGCCATGGTGATGTGATGAAGCTGGATGTGCCGAACGAGAATGTCGATTATGGCGACGATGATTTGATTGCCGGAATTGTTAAAAGCTGGACATCTCATTATGCCCGTACCGACGATATGCATGATGAAACCCTATGGCAAGAAGTTTCACAATCTGATCGTATGAATGCGCGCGGGATTGAAGTCGGCCATATTTTCCATTTTGGCACCAAGTATTCAGAGCCGATGAAAGCAAGCGTCACGGGAGCCGACGGAAAAGAGCATTTTGTCCATATGGGTTCTTACGGAATTGGGCCAAGCAGGCTGGTTGCGGCAATCATTGAAGCATCGCACGATGATCGGGGGATCATATGGCCGGAAGCAATTACTCCATTTGATATTGGCATCGTGAACATGAAGCCAAATGATGATGCATGCACCAAAGCGGCTGATGATCTGTACGCGCAGTTAAGCGCATCCGGTCGTGATGTTCTTTATGATGACACGGACAAGCAGGCAGGAGCGAAGTTCGCGACCATGGATTTGATTGGAGTTCCCTGGCAGATCGTTGTGGGACCACGCGGACTTGCCAACAATGAGGTCGAGGTTAAATGCCGGGCCGATGACAGCAAAAAGATGATGTCTCCGGATGCTGCAAGCAATCGGTTTTCTGGATAAGAGCCCGTGAACCAATTTACGATTGATGAAGATATGAGCCAGATTTGTTCAGTTGCAGAAGAAAAACGCAGGCCATGTTTTTGCATAGGCGAGGCTTTTCGACGACGACCTGAGCAAGTTTGGCCATACGCTCTGGAGCGGGAGAATTTTGACCCTTTGTTTCGTCAAAAATCCTCGAAAGTCAGGGGGACGATTTTGCGGGTTTTTCTTCATCTAATGACCAAACCTGTCTCCGTCTTCACAAACCGTAGATTAGTCCTTGGGCTCCGGTGGGATACTTGATGGAACCAAACCCAGTACCTGCATCCCAAAAACCGCCGCCTGCTTTTTCTCAATTCGAATGGATGTTGGCAGGCCGTTATCTGCGGTCACGCCGAAAAGAAGCGTTTATATCCGTGATTGCCGGATTTTCGTTCCTTGGGATCATGCTTGGGGTTGCAACACTGATAATTGTTCTGGCGGTGATGAATGGTTTCAGGACTGAATTGCTTGACCGGATTTTAGGGCTGAATGGACATTTGATCGTCAATCCAATTGATGGTCCTTTGACGGACTACGCGTCACTTTCTGAAAAATTTGTGGTAGTTGATGGGGTAACGCACGCAATTCCGCTTGTAGAAGGCCAGGCACTGGTCAGCGGCTCTGTAGGCAGTGGCGGCGGTGCACTGGTTCGGGGCTTGCGGGAAGCAGATTTGAAGTCCGTCGCAACGATTGCCAATGGCATTGAGCAGGGGTCTCTTGATGGATTTGATGCGACCGAAGGTGTTGCCATTGGGTACAGGCTTGCCAACAAGCTTGGGTTGAGACTGCAAGACAGTATTACCTTGATTTCTCCGGATGGCGATGTGACGGCGTTTGGAACAACGCCAAGGGTGAAGTCTTACCCCGTAACAGCGATCTTTAATATCGGCATGTCGGAATATGACGGTTCCTTCATTTTTATGCCGCTTGCGGAAGCGCAGCTTTATTTTAACAAGGAAGGTATTGTTGATGTCATCGATATTTATTTGGACAACCCGGATGCGGTTTCCGAATACAGGCCCGCTATTGAAGACGCAGCCGGTCGCCTGATATTCATGTCGGACTGGCGAAACCGGAATGCGTCGCTTACTTCCGCGCTTGATGTGGAGCGCAATGTCATGTTCATGATCCTGACGCTGATCGTTCTGGTTGCTGCACTCAACATTATTTCCGGACTCATAATGCTGGTGAAGGACAAAAGTCACGACATTGCCATCCTTCGCACTATGGGAATTACACGAGCGGCTATTATGCGCATATTCATGATCACGGGTTCCGCAATTGGGATTGTGGGGACAATCGTAGGGTTTGCGCTGGGTGTTCTTGTCTGCTGGAATATCAAGGCAATACAGGACTTCGTAACGTGGCTTACCGGGAGCAACCCCTGGGACCCGACGGTTCGCTTTCTCAGTGATATTCCAGCTCAGATGAATGCGGGCGAAACGATCTCTATTCTGGTGATGGCGCTCGTCCTTTCATTCCTGGCAACTCTTTTCCCCGCATGGCGGGCCGCCAGCCTCGATCCGGTAGAGGCATTGCGCTATGAGTAACGCATCAAAGAAAGGTGGTATTGTTCTCAGGGTTGAGAACATGGAGCGGACCTATGGCGAAGGAAAGCACGCACTCACCGTTCTAAATGGTGCGAACCTGGATATCGCTGCCGGTGAAATGGTTGCGCTGGTAGCGCCATCTGGAACCGGTAAATCGACTTTGCTCCATTCAGCAGGATTGTTGGAGCGACCTGATGCCGGTGACGTTTACATAAAGGGCAGGCCAACGCGCGAACTTGCCGACCGTGAACGGACGAACTTGCGACGCTCTGCGATTGGTTTTGTCTATCAGTTTCACCATTTGCTTCCAGAATTCACAGCCGAAGAAAATTTGATGATCCCGCAAATGTTGGCCGGCGTATCAAAACCGGTTGCAAGCGCGCGTTCCAGGGAACTTCTTTCCTATATGCGAATTGAAGATCGCGCTTCGCATCGACCTTCCGAACTATCCGGCGGGGAACAGCAGCGCGTAGCGATTGTTCGAGCTGTTGCCAACGCACCACATTTGTTACTTGCAGATGAACCAACCGGAAATCTTGATCCGGAAACGTCCAATCACGTGTTTTCCATGCTGTATGATCTGGTTCGCCAAACAGGACTTGCCGCCCTTATTGCTACCCATAATCACGAACTCGCCGGCAAGATGGACAGGGTGGTTTCATTGGAAAACGGACAAGTTGTTGATAATTAAGTGAAAAATAATTTTGCAAAACCAATTGACAAAAAGAACATAAACAGAACATTATAGATACAAATCAGGAATTACTGTTAGGGGTTTCCCATGTATGTATCAATGAAGGATGTTGTCGTCTCTCTCCACTGTCTGTCTGTTTTTATCAGCGCTTTTTGCCTGGGGCGAGATACTTTCCATCATCGTTTGAGTTTTTGACAGTGCTGGAACATGTTTTAGCACAATCGCACGTCCGGTTTTTTTGAAGTTTTCTGTATATAGGCCCGTCTTAGCGCCGCTCGTCACTTGAAGCTATCAGCTGTATCTACCATGCTTGGTGCAGGGCATCTCGAACCTTTGGGGTGCCATTGATGATTTCGGTGAGAGATGATTTCGGTGAGATATGGCTTCAAAAACTGACACTTTGCATGATGCCCTGAAGGAGAATGGCCCTTCTGGCGACAAGATTTCCGTCAACCAACGCGGATTCGTCCATTTGCATGTTCATTCAGCATTTTCCTTGCTGGAAGGAGCAATGCCCCTGCAAAAAATCATTTTACAGGCGGTATCCGACCAACAAGCTGCTGTTGCAGTCACCGATCGTAACAATCTTTTCGGAGCATTGGAGTTCTCACAAAAGGCCGCTAAAGAGGGATTGCAACCAATCATGGGTTGCAAGATTGCGGTGAATTTTGACGATGGTGTCGACACAAAGTCGCGGTCCGGATTCTCAGAGTTTCCATTTCTGGTTTTGTTAGCCTGCAACGAAGCGGGATTTGCCAATCTTCGGGTATTGGTTAGCCAATCACATCTGGGGGTTGATGAAAAAGAAGCCCCTAACATAAAATTCGAAATGTTGGAGAGACATGCAGCTGGATTGATTTGTCTTTCCGGCGCGAGGGAAGGCCCGCTCAACAAATTGATCCTTGAAGGGCGAGAAAAGGATGCAGAAAAGCGATTTATCGCGCTAAAATCCGTATTTGGTGATCGCTTTTATGCGGAATTGCAGCGGCACACATCCCAGGATCGGGAAATAGAAAACACCCTGTTGAATTTTGCCTATGCGCATGAAGTTCCAATTGTTGCGACCAATCAACCTTATTTTTCAAAGCGGGAAGATTACGATTCCCATGATGCGCTTTTGTGTATCGCACAAGGTGAAGTAATCGCGGTTGAAGACCGTCACCGGCTAACGGAAGAACATTACTTCAAATCCCAATCTGAAATGTCCAATCTGTTCAGTGATTTGCCTGAAGCCCTGGACAATACAATCGAAATTGCACGGCGTTGTGTTTATCGCGAGGGATTACGCGCGCCGATCCTGCCAAAGTTTGCAGAAGGAGTAGAAGGGGCGAGTGCTGAGGCGGCGGTAAAGGCAGAGTCAGATGAATTGAAACGTCAGGCACGCGAGGGCCTCGAAGTGCGCCTCAAACTTCAGGAAATGGCTGAGGGCTTTGACCGTCAGGACTATGATGAGCGACTTGAGTTTGAATTGGGTGTTATCGAACAGATGCAATATCCGGGATATTTCCTGATCGTTGCAGACTTTATTCAATGGGCAAAAGTTCAGGGGATCGCGGTAGGTCCCGGACGCGGTTCCGGTGCCGGGTCGCTGGTTGCTTGGGCGCTGACAATTACAGATATCGATCCGATGCAGTTTTCACTGCTTTTCGAACGGTTTTTAAATCCCGATCGTGTGTCGATGCCTGACTTTGATATCGACTTCTGTCAGGAACGACGTGAAGAGGTCATTCGCTATGTGCAGGATAAATACGGTTTTGATCAGGTAGCCCAGATTATCACCTTCGGAACCTTGCAGGCGCGTGCTGTATTACGGGATGTCGGGCGGGTCTTGCAGATGCCTTATGGCCAGGTCGACCGGTTGTGCAAGATGGTGCCCAATAACCCTGCCAATCCTACAACGCTTGGTGAAGCAATTGATGGCGAGCCGAGGCTTCAGGAAGCGGCCAGGGAAGAGGAAATTGTCAGGCAACTGTTCGATATCTCAATGAAGCTTGAAGGGCTTTACCGCCACGCCTCAACGCATGCTGCAGGTATTGTGATCGGGGATCGTGAACTTGAAAAACTGGTCCCCTTGTATCGCGATCCACGCTCCGAGATGCCGGTTACCCAATATAACATGAAATGGGTGGAGCAGGCTGGTCTCGTAAAATTTGACTTCCTTGGGCTAAAAACCCTTACGGTTCTTGAAAAAACACTCGGATTCATTGAGCAATCCGGCACAACAGTAAATCTTGCGCGGATACCGCTTGATGATGCCGGCACGTTTGAGATGTTGACCAAAGGTGAAACCGTCGGTGTGTTCCAGCTTGAAAGCCAGGGAATGCGCAAGGCCCTTGTCGGCATGAAACCAGACCGTTTTGAAGATATCATTGCGCTGGTGGCACTTTATCGACCGGGTCCGATGGACAATATCCCGACTTACAATGCCCGCAAACATGGCGAAGAGGTGCCGGACTATTATCACGAAAAGATCGAAGGTGTTTTGAAGGAAACCCATGGGGTCATCATCTATCAGGAACAGGTGATGCAGATAGCGCAAATTTTGTCCGGCTATTCCCTTGGTGAGGCGGATTTGCTGCGTCGTGCCATGGGTAAGAAAATTGCCTCGGAAATGGAGGCGCAACGGGTACGGTTTGTCGATGGCGCGGTTGAGCGGGGCCTGAAAAAGGGCGAAGCCAATATGATCTTTGATCTCCTCGCCAAGTTTGCGAACTATGGTTTTAACAAATCGCATGCGGCGGCATACGCGCTGGTTTCCTATCAGACTGCTTATCTCAAGGCGAATTATCCTGTCGAGTTTCTAGCCGGTTCCATGCAGCTTGATCTTGGAAATACCGACAAGCTTTCAAATTTTTACCAGGATGCTGAAACACAGGAAATTCGAATCGTGCCACCTTGCGTTCAAACTTCCAGAGTTGGTTTCGAAGTTGAAGAAGGTAAAATTCTGTACGCGCTTGCTGCCATCAAAGGGGTCGGTGAGGGGGCCGTTGGACAAATTGTTGCCGAGCGCAAGGAGAACGGTGTTTATGCCTCGATTGAAGAATTTTTCTCAAGGATAGACGTTCGTCAGGTCAACAAACGCACGTTGGAAAACCTGATATGTGCCGGAGCGCTTGATTGTTTCGACTATCCTCGCGAGCGCATGATTGCGGGCCTTGATCGACTTGTGGCTTACGCCAGTCGCAGTGCTGAAGGTCGAGAGACCGGGCAAAATGACATGTTCGGCAATGTTGATGGTGTGCAGCCCAGGATAGAGTTGCCGCTGTGTGAGGCTTGGAGTAATGCGGAAAAACTCAATCGCGAAATGTTGGCAGTCGGGTTTTATCTGAGTGCGCATCCGTTGGACGAATATCGATCGTTCATGGAAAAACGGAATATTCAGCTCTTTGCGGAGTTTGAAGTATCGGTCCAAAGGGGGGCTTCCGCCGGCAGGCTTACCGGAACCATTGTTGCCAAGCAGGAAAGAAAGACCCGGCAGGGCAAAGCTATGGGCATCATCATGCTTTCCGATCCTACTGGCCAATATGAGGCGGTTATCTTCGAAGAAGGGCTCAACCGTTTCCGCGATATGCTAACGGTTGGACAATCGGTTATTCTTCAGGTCGGTGCTGATATGCGGGATGAAGGTTTGAGCATCAGGATCAACAGTGTTGAATTGCTCGAAGAAGCGGTATCAAATATCGAACAGGCTATGACGATTTTCCTGCGCGACGAAGAACCTCTGGCGTTACTGCCGCCATTGTTTGATCGCAAAGGCAAAGGCCGAATTTCCTTCATCGTCGTGCAGGATAACGGCGCGCGGGAAGTTGAGATTTCACTGCCGGATCGTTACGCGGTTTCTTCAAAGGTTCAAAGTGCCATCAAAGCCGTGCCGGGTGTGCTGGATGTGCAAGTCGCCTGATTGAGATTTTCCGCCCAATCAGATTTTTTATCAACCGCTGTTGAGAGAATTTCGGTTGCAAGGCCGATGTCTTTTCCCAACGGACGGTCTTCAATCATCATCGGAATTTCAGCGCGAATTTTTGCATGCTTTCAATGTCGTAGCGGTTTAAATAATCCAGATAGACAAGCGGCGATTCATCGGGCGTCATGTCAGGATACCCGGCAAATTTAGATCGTTTTCTTTCGCACAGGCAATAGCGTCTTCGTATCCGGCATCAGCATGGCGCATGACGCCGGTCGCAGGATCATTCCAAAGCACCCGTTCAATGCGCCTGTCGGCATCCTCCGATCCATCACAACAAATCACCATGCCGGAATGCTGGGAAAATCCCATGCCAACCCCACCGCCATGGTGAAGCGAAACCCATGTTGCACCTGAAGCTGTGTTTAAAAGCGCATTGAGGAGCGGCCAGTCGGAAACCGCGTCAGAACCGTCTTTCATGGCTTCGGTTTCACGGTTTGGAGAGGCGACCGAACCGCTATCAAGATGATCCCGTCCGATGACGACAGGTGCAGAAAGTTCGCCGTTGCGCACCATTTGGTTGAATGCCAGCCCCAATTTGTGGCGTATACCAAGGCCGACCCAGCAGATGCGGGCAGGCAATCCCTGAAAAGAAATACGCGCGCGCGCCATATCAAGCCAGTTGTGGAGGTGGGCGTCATCGACAAGCTCCTTTACCTTGGCATCGGTTTTGTAAATATCTTCCGGATCACCTGATAGCGCACACCACCGGAATGGGCCGATGCCGCGACAAAACAAGGGTCTGATATAGGCCGGAACAAACCCTGGAAATGCAAAAGCGTTTTCCAGGCCTTCTTCTTTAGCCACCTGACGAATGTTGTTGCCGTAATCCAGCGTCGGAATGCCGGCGTTCCAGAAGTCAACCATGGCTTTGACATGAACCTTCATCGATGCACGGGCAGCTTTTTCCACTGCTTTTGGATCGCTTTCCTGTTTTTCACGCCACTCAGCCACATTCCATCCCTGTGGAAGGTAGCCATGAATAGGGTCATGAGCCGAAGTCTGGTCTGTAACGATATCCGGTTTGATGCCGCGTTCTACAAGCTCATAGAAGATATCCGCAGCGTTGCCGATAAGGCCAACGGATTTTGCTTCACCAGCTTTGGTCCAGCGGTCAATCATTTCAAGCGCATCATTCAAAGAACGGGTTTTTTCGTCCACATAGCGGGTGCGGAGGCGGAAATCCACGCGGGTTTCATCACACTCTACTGCCAAACAACACGCGCCCGCCATCACAGCTGCAAGCGGTTGCGCGCCGCCCATGCCTCCAAGGCCGCCGGTAAGTATCCATTTACCCGTGAGATTGCCATCATAATGCTGGCGACCGGCTTCAACGAATGTTTCGTAAGTGCCCTGAACAATCCCCTGGGTGCCGATGTATATCCATGAACCAGCGGTCATTTGGCCGTACATTGCAAGGCCAAGCTTGTCTAGTTCGTTGAAGTGATCCCATGTTGCCCAATGGGGTACGAGGTTTGAATTTGCAATCAGGACACGTGGCGCATCTTTATGGGTTTTGAACACGCCCACAGGTTTGCCCGATTGAACAAGCAGGGTTTCATCTTCATTGAGGGTTTTAAGCGTGGCGACCATTTGGTCAAAGTCATCCCAGGTGCGTGCCGCTCGCCCAATGCCGCCATAAACCACAAGTTCATGTGGATTTTCGGCAACATCGGGGTGAAGATTGTTCATCAACATGCGCATGGGTGCCTCGGTGAGCCAACTCTTTGCGGTAATATCTGATCCGGTGTCCGGATATACATCTTTGATGTTGTGTCGGGGATTTGTCATGCAGTTTCTCCAAGTACGTAACCCGCCAGATTTGCGATTCTAACGAGTTCGCCGCCGGCAATCAGGTTTGCCGCGTTTTCAATATCGTCAGCCATGTATCGATCCTGTTCGAGGGTAGGAATGATACTTCTAATTCGAGCCATTACCTTTTGCAGGGTTGGGCTGGTTTTCAATGGCACACGAAATTCCATACCCTGTGCCGCGCACATCAGTTCAACTCCGAGAATGGTGCTCAAATTCCGGTTCATTCGTTTAAGCCGCCTTGCACCATGGGCCGCCATTGATACATGGTCTTCCTGATTGGCGGAGGTCGGGGTTGAATCCGTAGAGCAGGGATTTGCCAGGTGTTTGTTTTCGCTCATCAAGGCTGCAGTCGTTACTTCAGCGATCATCAATCCGGAGTTGAGGCCCGGATCAGGTGTGAGAAAGGGCGGCAGGTCAAACGACAGGGTCGGGTCCACCATCAACGCAACACGGCGTTGGGCGATGGCACCGATTTCACAGATTGCAAGGGCAATCTGATCTGCAGCGAAGGCGACTGGCTCTGCATGGAAATTACCGCCTGATACGATGCGGTTGCGGCCCACCAGCACAAGCGGGTTATCCGTTACCGCATTGGCTTCAACTTCGAGAGTTCTGCCAGCGAAATGCAACAAATCCATCGCTGCACCCGTAACCTGTGGCTGGCAGCGAATACAGTAGGGGTCTTGCACCCGGCTATCATCTTCACGGTGGCTCTCGCGAATTTCAGAACCTTCCATCACTATCCGCATAGATCGGGCTACTTCGACTTGGCCCTTGTGCCCTCTGAGGGCGTGAATTTCATCAACCAGCGGAGCTGTTGATCCCATAACAGCATCGGTTGAAAGGGCTGCACTGACGATACACGAGGAAGCGTTTTCCCAAGATTCAAAGAGGGCAGACAAGCAACAGGCGGTTGAAAATTGCGTGCCGTTGATCAATCCCAGACCTTCCTTCGGACCCAGCCTGATTGGCTTTAGTCCGGCTTCATTCAAAGCCTTGATTGCGGACATGCGATCTGAGCCCAGATACGCTTCTCCTTTTCCAATCATGGTTGCCGCCATATGGGCAAGCGGCGCAAGATCTCCTGATGCACCAACAGAACCCTGGACAGGGATCACCGCAGTGACATTTGCAGCCAGCATGGACTGGATCATTTCTATGGTTGACCAAGCAACGCCCGATGCCCCGCGTCCCAGCGAAAGCAGTTTCAATACCATCATCAGTCGGGCAGTGGGGATATCCAGTGCTTCGCCTACACCACAGCAATGGGACAGGATCAAATTTTTCTGAAGCGTTGCCGTATCTTTCGCCTCAATTTTGACACTCGCAAGTTTGCCGAATCCGGTATTTACCCCGTAAACAGCTTCCTCTCCATTGGCGGCGTGTTGAACGAGCTCTTTGGAAGCATTGATTGCCGGCATTGCAGCATCGCAAATTGTAGCTGCTGTGCAGGTTTGATAAATTTCCCGCAATTGAGAGAGTGTCGTTTCGCCAGGAACAAGTTCCAGGGTCATGCAATTTCTCCATTGAAAATTCGTTGGTGTAACGGATTGAAGCCGATCCGGTATGCGAGTTCAGCAGGGTGACTTACATCCCAAATGCACAAATCTGCCCGTTTGCCGGGTTGTATTGTTCCGCGATCAGATAAGCCGAGAGCTATTGCAGCTTTTAGTGTTGAGCCGGTCAATACTTCTTCCGGTGTCATTCGAAATAGCGTGCAAGCCATGTTCATGGTCAGCAAAAGCGAAGCGAGTGGCGAGGAGCCTGGATTGCAATCCGTGGCGATTGCCATTGGTACTTTGTGTTTGCGGAACAGTTCGACCGGTGGAGCTTGTGTCTCACGCAGGGTATAATAGGCCCCGGGCAGGATGACGGCAATCGTTTTTGCGTTAGCCATTGCCTGAACCCCATCTTCATCAAGATGTTCAAGATGATCTGCAGATAAGGCGTTGTAGCGTGCCGCGAGTTTCGCCCCGCCAAGGTTGGATAATTGTTCAGCGTGGAGTTTTACCGGAAGTCCCAATTCCTTCGCTTTCTTGAATACCCGCTCAATCTGGTCAGGTGAGAATGCAATTCCTTCGCAAAACCCGTCTACGGCATCCACCAGTCCTTCTGAGTGTGCCGCTTCCAATGCCGGGATGCACACCGTATCAATGTAATGATCAGGGTCGTTTGAATAATCCTTCGGCACGGCATGTGCGCCAAGAAATGATGTTTTAATGGTGATGCAGCGGTTTTGCTCAATACGCCTTGCGACGCGGAGCATTTTGAGTTCCGTCTCTACATCAAGTCCATAACCTGATTTGACTTCCAGGGTTGTAATGCCTTCATTAAGCATTGCATCCACCCTTTTGAGCGCGTTCGCCAGGAGCCCGTCTTCAGACGCGTTTCTTGTGGCTGTGACCGTTGAAACGATGCCGCCACCAGCGCGTGCGACTTCTTCGTAACTGGCGCCTTCAAGCCGCATCTCGAATTCATTTGCGCGATTACCCCCAAACACCACATGGGTATGACAATCAATCAGGCCTGGCGTAATAAGCCGGCCTTTCAAATCCTGCGGTTGAAGTCCTTGATATTGGCCCGGCAAATCCTTTCGTTTGCCGACCCATGCAATATTTTTATGCTCTACAACCAAAGCACCTTCGCGGATCAAACCGTAAGATTTTTCCGTTGACATTGTAGCTATGGTTGCATTGGTGAAAAGCATATTTGCAATCTTGCTAATTGGGCCGCATTCCTTAATATGTCTATACATAATAATCTGTCAAGAAAGAAAGAACATGACAATTCTTTGGGCACAGCAAGCACTACTGGATACCGGATGGGCAGAAAATGTACGGGTCGAAATTGGCGATAATGGCAGAATCCAGTCAGTTGATGAAGGGTGCCCGGTTGTAGGAAACCAGGTCGGTATATTGCTGCCCGCGCCGGTCAATGCGCACAGCCATGCGTTTCAAAGAGCGATGGCGGGTTTGACTGAAAGACGTGGACCGGATCTAAGCGACAGCTTCTGGACATGGCGACAACTGATGTTTCGGTTTCTTGATCAGCTGACGCCTGAACACATCGAGGCGATAACAGCCTTTGTCCAGATGGAAATGCTCGAAGCGGGCTATTCCACAAATGTGGAGTTTCATTATATTCATCATCAACCCGGAGGGGTTCCCTATGACAATCTGGCGGAATTGTCGGAGCGGGTTGCCGCCGCCAGCAGTCAATCGGGGATTGGTCTCACTCTTTTGCCGGTCCAGTATCAATATGGTGGATGTGACAAACGGGAGTTAGGGCCGGGACAGATACGGTTTGGTAATGATATTGACCGGTTTATTAAACTTTTCGAAAGTGCGAGTTCGGCGGTAACCGGCCTGACTGCCGATTGCAACACGGGATTGGCTCCACACAGTTTGCGGGCAGTTGGACCTGAGGACTTGCCCAAACTGGTTGAACTTGCAAATGGCGGGCCTGTTCATCTTCATCTGGCAGAGCAGATCGCTGAAGTCGAAGAAGTAAAAGCCTCGTGGGGAAAGCGTCCTGTTGAGTGGCTTCTGGACAAAGCCGATGTGGTCGTGAATGAAGATTGGTGTCTCATTCATTGTACCCGGATGGAGCCGCATGAAACGGTTGGTCTTGCAAAAACCGGTGCCGTTGCCGGACTTTGCCCAATTACGGAATCGAGCCTCGGAGATGGTATATTTGATGGAGTTCGTTGGCTTGAGGCGGGGGGACGAATTACCATCGGTTCAGATTCAAACATCAAGATATCCCTGGCAGAGGAGTTGCGAACGCTGGATTACTCCCAACGCCTGCGGGATCATTCACGTGCAGCACTTGCTACACCGGAGAAATCAACCGGGCGCAGATTGTTCGACGCAATCTGCCAGGGCGGCGCACAGGCGGCGAAGCGGCAAACAGGCGCGATCAAAGAGGGCGCATGGGCTGATTTGATGGTTCTTGATCACACGCATCATGATTTCATCGGCCGTGACGGTGATACTCTACTGGACAGTTTCATATTTGCCGGCCGGGATTTGATGGTTCGTGATGTTTGGGCGGCCGGACGACACATGGTGCGCGACGGACAACATATCCGACGCGATGAGATCGTACAAAATTATGCAAATGTCATGCGCCAGCTTGGAGATGCGATTTGAACGCTGGCGACATCAACAATTGGCAGGGTGTCCAGGGTGAGGTGCTGCATCGCATTCAAAGCCGTCAATGGAAACCCGGTGAACTAATTCCCAATGAGGTGGACCTGGCACAGGAGTTTGGCTGCGCGCGGGCTACTGTCAATCGTGCTCTCAGGGCAGTGGCGGAGCAAGGGCTTATTGATCGCCGCCGGAAAGCCGGGACAAGGGTAGCCACTCATCCGGTTCGACGTGCAACTCTGAAAATTCCGGTAATCCGGCATGAGATTGAACGGCTCGGACAAGCTTATTCATATCAATTGATCCTGTCTGAATCAAAAGTCCCGCCGTCTTCCATCAGGTTACGGATGAATATTGAGGACCGGGTGGGCCTTATGCATCTGCAGGCAGTGCATTTTGCTGATCAAACTCCATATGCCTTTGAGGACCGGTGGATTAATCCATCCAGCCTTTCAGGCATTGAGGATGTTGATTTCAAACAAATGAACGCAAACGAATGGTTGGTTCAGAATGCTCCATTTTCCCACGGTGATATTTCATTTTCAGCAACGCCAGCAACAGAAACAGACGCTGAAATTTTGAATTCTGATGCCGGTCAGGCGCTCTTTGTAATCGAGCGTACCACCTGGAACGAAATGAAGGCAGTAACCTGCGTCAAGCTGCTGTTCGCTCCCGGTTACCGGATGCATACAAACATCTAGAGTGCAATTGGAATACCGCCAAAACGCACCACCGAAACTCCTTTACATCCCCCAATTTTCCTGTATAAGCCGCTTCATTCCACACGCAGGATTGCGCATTTGGTCCCAAGCCTCTGACGGGAGACATCCCACGGCACTGACCCTTTTAGCGTTCCGGTGAAAGCAGATGCTTTTCATTCCCTGCGGAGGTTGAACCGGTAAAGGAGAAATACCAATGGCGCTGCCAGATTACAGCATGCGTCAGCTTTTGGAAGCTGGCGCGCATTTCGGACACCAGACACATCGCTGGAACCCAAAAATGGACCGTTATATCTACGGTTCGCGCAACAACATTCATATCATTGATCTGTCACAGACAGTTCCGCTGCTTGATCAAGCGCTGAAATCCGTTTCAGACACCGTTGCCGGTGGCGGGCGCGTGCTTTTCGTTGGTACAAAGCGTCAGGCTTCTGAAATTATTGCAGATGCGGCTCAGCGCTCAGCACAGTATTATGTCAACGCACGTTGGCTCGGCGGCATGCTGACCAATTGGCAGACAATTTCCAAATCAATCAAACGCCTGCGCGAACTTGAAGGCCTGTTTGACGGGGGTGAAGCCGACGCGCTGACCAAGAAAGAACGCCTGATGCTGACACGTGAGCGCGACAAGCTTGAACGTGCGCTTGGTGGCATCAAGGATATGGGCGGTACACCTGATATTTTATTCATTGTCGATACCAACAAGGAATCCATTGCATTGCTTGAAGCTCGCAAACTGAACATTCCAGTTGTTGCGGTGCTTGATTCAAACAGTGACCCGGACAATGTTGACTATCCAATTCCGGGTAATGATGACGCATCTCGTGCGATTGCGCTTTATTGCGATTTGATCGCTAAAGCGGCTCTTGACGGCATTGCTCGCCAACAAGGTTCAGCTGGAATTGATATTGGTGCTTCTGCTGAAGCACCGGTTGAAGACGTTCTTGCTGCAGAACCGGTTGTAGAAAAGCCGGTTGCAAAAGAAGAAACGCCTGCTCCTGCTGAACAAGCACCAGCTCCGGTTCCTGCGGCACCCGTAGTAGAAGCTGCTCCGGCTCCTGCGGCACCCGTAGTAGAAGCCGCTCCGGCTCCTGCGGCACCCGTAGTAGAAGCCGCTCCGGCTCCTGCGGCACCCGTAGTAGAAGCTGCTCCGGCTCCTGAGGCACCGGCTGACCCGGCTGATCCGTCTGCGCCACTGTTTACTGCGCCAGAAGGTGATCCAGACGATCTCAAGAAGATTTCTGGTGTTGGTCCGGTTCTTGAAGGCAAGCTCCATGCACTTGGTATTACCAAGTTTGCACAAGTTGCTGCGTTTACACCGCAAGACATCACAAATGTCGATGATCGTCTCAGCTTCAAAGGGCGTATCGAGCGCGACAACTGGCTCGAACAGGCTGCAGAACTGGCAAACGGCTAGTTTTCAAATTCTCCGGCCCTTGATTGGGCCGGATGAGTGTTTAGGCATCAAAATTAACCGGGAAGATTACCCGAAGAACCTTTGTCAATTGGCATAAACTGCCGGAAAGAGGCGAAAATGGCTATTACAGCTGCTCTTGTTAAAAAACTCCGCGACAAGTCTGGCGCGGGAATGATGGATTGTAAAAACGCACTGTCGGAAACTGGCGGTGACGTGGAAGCTGCAATGGACTGGCTGCGTTCAAAAGGCATTGCAAAAGCTGAGAAGAAATCCGGACGCGTTGCTGCTGAAGGCCTGATCGGTATCGCAGGTGCTGGCGTATCTGCTGCCGTTGTAGAAGTGAATTCTGAAACTGACTTTGTTGCACGCAATGAACAATTCCAGGACCTTGTGCGTGGCGTTGCTTCATCTGCTCTTGGAACCGATGGCAGCCTTGAGGCTGTATCTTCGGCAACTCTGGAAGGGACCGGCAAGCCGATTTCTGAAGCAATTACGGATGCAATCGCAACCATCGGCGAAAACATGAACCTGCGCCGCACCGCGAAGCTTGCGGTAGGTGAGGGCGTTGTTTCCACCTACATGCATAATTCTGCCGGTGACGGTATTGGTAAAATCGGTGTTTTGGTTGCTCTTCAATCTGCAGGCAACGCAGATGCGCTTAATGCCATTGGACGTCAGGTTGCAATGCATGTGGCTGCAACAAATCCGATTGCGGCAACCAGGGACGAAGTTCCTGGCGATGTCGCGGACCGTGAACGTGCCGTTTATCTTGAAGAAGCAAAAGAGTCTGGCAAACCGCAGGAAATCGCCGAGAAAATGGTCGTCGGCAAGATGAACAAATTCTACAAGGAAAGCGTTCTTCTTTCACAGGCTTTCGTCATCAATCCCGATGTTACTGTTGAGCAGGCTCTTAAGGATGCTGAAAAAGACGCGGGAAGCTCAATTACGTTTAAAGGCTTTGTTCGTTTGGCACTTGGTGAAGGCGTGGAAAAAGAAGAAGAAGATTTTGCGGCAGAAGTTGCTTCTCTTGCAGGAAATTCCTGATCTGAATCCACGCTATCAAGCTTAGGGTCTGAACCCAATTGGGAAATGTGGCTGCATTGGAGACAAAATGGTTTATTTCGAGGCGAAAAACACAGGCGATGCCAAAGCATCGGCGAGGCTTTTTAATACTGAAATAGGCGTTTTTGGCCCAACCCATTCGGGCAACGCCCAATTTACCCGGATTATCGTTGAAATCTCCTCATTGACGGAAAGTCAAGTCGGTCGATTTCGCCTAAATTCTGAAAAATTGGTCAGTTGTGCAGGCCAATTCCCAATTGAGTCCAGACCCTAGTGATCCTCTAACGGAGCCCCAGTTATTATATACTCCTTGCACCCGAAAAGTGGGCACCGGTTTTTGGATAAGTGCAAGGATCAAAAGAAGAATCCTATACTCAAAATTCGGGTTTCCGAGGCTTTTGAGTATATACTCCTTGCACCCGAAAAGTGGGCACCGGTTTTCGGATAAGTGCAAGGATCAAAAGAAGAATCCTATACTCAAAATTCGGGTTTCGGAGTGTTTTGAGTATAATGTAAAAGCCTTATCCCTTTTGGTCCGGTGGCACAATATGTAGTGACATTGCGGATTGAATGGTGTAGAACATATAGTGAACATTGTGCTTATGTAAGGGAGCTTTGCCATGCTGTTTACACCAACATCCTTGATTGAATTTCAACACCGTTTTGCCGATGAGGCGGCGTGTGCTGCGTGGCTTTACGAGATGCGCTGGCGCGATGGATTTGTGTGTCCGCGATGCGGGAATGATAAGGCATGGGCGCTTGAGACGAAGGCCTTTACTTACGAATGCACACGCTGTCATCGTCAGACTTCGGTAACCAGCGGCACAGTAATGCACGGCTCGAAATTACCCCTGACGGTCTGGTTTTGGGCAGCTTTTTTGATGACCACCCATTCCAACGGTATTTCCGCCTTGCAGTTGCAGGGCCAGTTGGGCCTTGGTTCTTATAAAACCGCGTGGTTATTGTGCGCCAAATTACGCCGGGCCATGGTGGATAGTGATCGCTCGCCCCTGCAAGGCCTTGTGGAAGTTGATGAAACCGCGATTTCCTGCCGTTCGAAACAAGAACCCGTCATGGGAGGGCAAGGCCGCTCGCATCAGGGGAAACTATTGGTGGCAGGTGCGGTTGAAGTGGACCAAAGGGGGCGTCCGGGGAGGCTGCGTCTGGCGAGAATTGAGGATTATAGCGCCAAATCCCTGCATCTCTTCGTTGAGCGGAGCCTGGCTCCAACAACGATTGCAAGGACCGATGGCTGGTCCGGTTATCAGGGGGTGGGCGACATTATCCCCGGTCTTAATCATCAACCCCATACCATCGGGCCGATGGCAGCACACATCGTATTGCCCTGGGTGCATCGGGCTTTTTCAAACCTCAAAACATGGGGCTTGGGTGTCTATCACGGGCTGCGGGCCAAACATCTGCAAACCTATCTCGATGAATTCGTCTTCCGGTTCAATCGTCGCCGAAACCGCCACTCCGCCTTCAAAACCATCCTCGCCATCGCCGTCAAAAAATCACCAATGACCTACAACATGTTGATCTCACCGGAACAAAAGGGATAAGGCTTTAATGTAATTTTATTTGCGCACATGCGGGTATGCTAGGGGTTCGCGTTCAAACATTTGCATCCCCCTTGCGGCGAGTTTGTTTGCTAATGTTTGGTTCAAAAGAACCACTAGTGGATTGATTCAAACATTTGGAACCCGTTTTCCGAGACCTCTCATCCAAATATTTGAATCTTAAAATCCACTAGAAAACAATACCTTGCTAGTGGTCTTTACGTTCGAAACAAATGATAAGGAGTTCGCCGCAAAGGGACTCATTTGTTTCGAACGGACCACTAGGGGTACTCGTCACCCTGCTCAGGATGGGTTGAGAGGTTTTAGCAAGAATTCGTGACATACAAATCTGGTTCGTGTATCCACACTCAGCGATTGAGAAATAATGATTCAACCAAGGTGATTCTTGCCATGGCGCTTAAATACACAAAGGTATTGCTCAAGGTTTCCGGTGAGGCGCTTATGGGTGATCAGGGATTTGGAATAGAACCCAAAACCGTTGCGCGCATTTGTTCCGACATTAAAGAAGGTATTGCTCTTGGCGCGAGGGTCGCACTTGTTGTTGGCGGCGGCAATATTTTCCGGGGGGTAGCACTTGCTGCAAAAGGCGCTGATCGCGTATCCGGCGATCATATGGGCATGTTGGCAACGGTCATGAATGCGATTGCACTCAGGATGTCTTTTGAACAAATGGATGTTCCTGCGGTTGTTTTGTCGGCAATCAACATGGCTGAGGTATGTGAACCGTTTACTCAACGAGCCGCTGAGACTTATATGGCAGAAGGCAAGGTGGTGATATTTGCAGGCGGAACCGGCAACCCCTATTTCACAACTGATACCGCTGCAGCGTTGAGAGCATGCGAAATGCAATGTGAAGCCTTGCTGAAAGCAACACAGGTTGATGGCATTTATTCGGATGATCCGAAATCAAATCCGGAAGCTGAACGGTTTGAAGCAATAACCCATTCTGAAGTGCTTGAGCGCGGTCTTGATGTTATGGATGCCGCTGCTGTAAGCCTCACACGCGACGCAAATATGCCGGTTGTGGTATTCTCGCTTGATGAAGCCGGTGGATTTGCGCAAATGTTGAAAGGTGAGGGACGTTCAACTACGGTCACGTCCTGACCATACTCTTGGAAGAAAGAAGAACTTATGTCTGATGGCGTTATTGATCTTGCAGACTTAAACCGGCGAATGGAGGGAGCGCTTGCGTCTCTCAAAGGTGATTTGGCAGGGCTTCGCACGGGAAGGGCGTCTGCGAGCATTTTAGATCCGATTATGGTCGATGCCTATGGTCAGCAAATGCCAATGAACCAGGTCGGTACCGTCACTGTTCCAGAACCACGGATGATTTCAGTGCAAATCTGGGATAAATCGATGGTGGCGGCAGCAGAAAAGGCTATTCGGGAAAGCGATCTTGGGCTTAATCCGGTAACCGATGGTTCCACTTTGCGGATCCCGTTGCCGGAACTCAACGAAGAACGTCGCCGGGAAATCGTCAAGGTTGCGCATCAATATGCCGAGCAGGCAAGAATTTCGATACGCCATGTTCGTAGAGATGGAATGGATGCCCTTAAAAAGGCCGAAAAAGACGGGGACACTGGCCAGGATGAAGCAAGGGCGATGTCAGACAAAGTGCAACAGGCAACTGATGACATGATTGCTGAAGTGGATGCGCTTATGGCAGCCAAGGAAACCGAGATCATGCAGGTTTAATCAGTCTATGTTTGGCAACAATCCTTCACCAGATAGACAGGAGGCGGCGGAAGCGCCCCGACACGTTGCCATTATCATGGATGGAAATGGCCGCTGGGCACAGCAGCGGGGTTTGCCGCGCACGGCAGGACACCGTCAAGGTGTGGAGGCTGTCCGTAAGGCCGTTAGATTTGCCGGCGAGATCGGCATTGAATATCTAACGCTTTACTCATTTTCTTCGGAAAACTGGAGCCGGCCAAAAACTGAAATCGCTGAACTGTTTTCACTGTTGCGCTATTTTATTCGTCGTGACCTGGCGGAACTCCACGAAAGCAATGTGAAGATACATATCATCGGCATGCGTGAAGGGGTTCCGGAAGACCTGCTTATTCTGCTGGATGAGGCTCGAACCCTCACAGAAAACAATACCGGGCAGAAACTGGTAATCGCGTTTAACTATGGAGCGCGTAGCGAGATTGTAACGGCGGTGCAAAAAGTGGCGGAAAAGGTAGAGCTTGGACTGCTGAAACATGACGAAATTACGGATGAAATGGTTTCATCTGCACTGGAAACTGCAGGCATTCCTGACCCGGATTTGATGATCCGGACAAGTGGTGAACAACGCATTTCAAATTTCTTGTTGTGGCAGTTGGCTTATAGCGAACTTGTTTTCGTCGAGTGCCTGTGGCCTGATTTCAATGAGGTCGAATTCGCATCTGCTCTTGATGAATATGGCAGGCGCGCCCGACGGTTTGGTGGCTTGGTTCGGGAAACCGGATCGTGAATGAAGCGGATGTTCCCGCGCGCCTGTTTAACCAGGAATTGAAACTGAGGGTTATCTCAGCTCTTGTACTTGCAGCAATTGTCCTTTTGATAACCTGGATCGGCGGTTATACCTTCAACTTGTTGTGGGCGGTTATAGCACTTGTTGTTTTCTACGAATTTTTGAGGATTTGCGGTGATGCAATTCCGATTTCCATACGCTTTGCAGGTTACATTGCAATTGGTCTCGTTTTGCTGACGTTTCTTGTTGGCCAACAATACAACGCTTATTGGATTGCGGGAGGAGCGTTTTTTGCGTTTTTGGTTTGGGAATTGTTGATCAACCGATCGATCTGGACCTGTATTGGATTTGCTTATGCCACGCTACCATTTCTGGCGATGAGTGAACTTAGGGGTAGCGACGAAGCTGGCTTGCTCCTGATACTCGTGCTCTTCGGATGTGTCTGGGGAGCCGACATTCTTGCCTATTTCTTCGGGCGTACTTTGGGTGGTCCCAAACTTGCGCCCAGGATTTCGCCCAAAAAAACATGGTCGGGATTTGTTGGCAGCCTTGTTGGAGGGGTCGGACTTTCGGTTCTCGTTCTTTTCTTTTTTGGAGTACCCGTCACGTCAGTCTTTGTGGGAATTGTCCTGGTTCTTACCATTGTTTCTCAAATTGGTGACCTGATTGAATCTTTTATTAAAAGGAGATTTGAGGTAAAGGACTCGAGCAAATTGATACCCGGCCACGGCGGCGTTCTGGATCGGATAGATGGTTTGATTCCGGCAGGCATTGTGTTGTGGACTATCCTTATCGGTTCAAGTAACGAAACCGGATATCAGTTTTCATATGGTATAATTTTCAGGCAGGCCTTTTTGGCGCCATAAAGCTCTAGCCTCGAACTCACAAGCCTGACCGGCTAAACTGGAAGGAACTTCTTAAATGGAATTTTTGATGGATCTCAGCGCTGGCGGCTTTTCGCTGTTTGGATACATCCTGCCATTTTTACTCGTATTGACGATCGTGGTGTTTTTCCATGAACTTGGTCACTACCTTGTTGCGCGCTGGAACGATGTGGACGTTGAAGCATTCGCAATTGGATTTGGACCGGAACTCCTGGGGTTTCATGACAAGAACGGAACACGATGGAAATTGTGTGCTGTGCCATTGGGGGGATATGTAAAGTTTCTTGGCGATGTGAACGCAGCTTCTGTACCTGATCATGAGCGCTTGCAGACAATGAGTGAGCGCGAAAAAGCAGGAAGTTTTGAATTCAAAAAGGTTTGGCAACGGGCATTGGTTGTTGCTGCTGGTCCGATTGCAAATTTCATCCTTGCGGTCGTGATTTTTACGGGTTCATTCTTCTTTCTGGGTCAAGGCCAATCCGATCCGGTTGTATCACGCATCGTTGCGGAGAGTGCTGCGGAAGATGCAGGTTTCCAAATTGGCGACGTTATAGTCTCGGTTGACGGCGACAGCATCCGTACATTTTCTGATATTTCCCGGGCTGTAGGTCCCAATCACGGGATTGAAATGGTGATTGGTGTTGAACGAAATGGCAATAGGATTGAAATTCCGGTTACACCACGGCGGACTGAGAGAGAAGATCGGTTTGGAAACAAACAAAAAATCGGGATACTCGGGATTGTAAGCAACCCGGCAGATGCAAACCCTCGTGTGAGGGAGCTTGGTCTCGGCGAATCTTTCATGACAGGAGTGAGCGAAACCGTTTTCATTATCAAACGGACAATTCAATATATCGGTGCGATAATCGTCGGCCGAGAATCTGCTGATCAATTGAGCGGCCCAATTGGGATAGCCAAACTTTCAGGCGATGTTGCCACTTTGGGGTGGAGTGCATTGATAAACCTTACCGCGGTTTTATCCGTCAGCATTGGTCTGCTGAACCTGTTTCCTGTTCCAATGCTGGACGGGGGGCATTTGGTATTTTATGCCTATGAGGCAGTTTTCGGTCGCCCGCTTAGTCAAAGAGCCCAGGAAATAGGGTTTCGCTTTGGTTTTGTCCTGCTGATCAGCTTGATGCTGTTTGCCACGAGCAACGACATACAAAATTTCTTTCTGGGATAGAATGCCGGGATTATTTCCGGTCAACAGGAGAATCGCATTTGTGTAATGTCTTCATACCTTTGAGCTGCTAGTGGATTGATTCAAACATTTGGAACCCGTTTTCCGAGACCTCTCATCCAAATATTTGAATCTTAAAATCCACTAGAAAACAATACCTTGCTAGTGGTCTTTACGTTCGAAACAAATGATAAAGAGTTCGCCGCAAAGGGACTCATTTGTTTCGAACGGACCCCTAGAGCTTTTCGCACTTTTGTGAATTCACAAAAGTGATAACGAAATGCGTAAAAACAATGGCTTATAGCGTGCCAAATGAATCCAATAAAAAGCGACACGCTATAGAGCAAAATTTGTTTAACCGGAACCGGTTAAACGAAAATGCGTGAATGAAATCAGAAAAGGAACGCGTTGTCGCTGTTCAGATTGAACGCGAAACGCTCTATACTCAAAACACCCGGAAATCCGAATTTTGAGTATAGGATTCTTCTTTTGATCCTTGCACTTATCTGAAAACCGGCACCCACTTTTCGGGTGCAAGGAGTATAACAAACTTGTTATTGAACAAAACATCCCGACACAAAAAGTCATTTGACCTAAGCACGTTGGGCGGTCTTTAACCACAAAAAGCAAATCAGATGGTTAAAATTGCAACACTCTGGCAAAATGAAGCGGATGACGGCGGTAAAATCGGGGAACTTCGCTTGCACAGCGGACAAAATTCTGTAAAAGATTTGTTTACAAATGAGATTCTATCAATGTTGATGGTAGGTCGATAAAAGTTTACTGCGTGCATGGAACGGTAGCGGGACTGATGAAATTGAAAACAGCAATAAAAACAATCTGGTTGGCACTGTTTCTGGTAACTGGTCCAATGGTGATGGCTTCGGTCATTTCTCTTGCTGGCATTACCCAGGTGCATGCCGCCGTGGTCAATTCAATTGATGTGCGTGGAAATGAGCGTCTCGACGATGATGTGGTTGCTTCATATCTGACTATTGAGCCTGGCAAGCGTTTCAATACGTTCGATGTCGACAATTCAGTCAAGGCGCTGTTTGCTACTGGCCTTTTCAGTGATGTCTCGATTTTTCAACAAGGCAGGGTGCTGGTTGTTGATGTGGACGAGAATTCAACCGTCAACCGAGTGTTTTTTGAGGGAAATTCACGCCTCAAGGACAATGTATTAACGGGCGTTGTAAGACTTCAGCCGCAATCTGTTTACAGTGATGAACAAGCTGCAAATGATGTGGAGCGAATTTCCGCAGCATATGCACGGGTTGGGCGCCGTGATGCAAAGGTGTCTTATGAAGCTATTCCGCTGGCGAATAACCGTATCAATGTGATCTATCGGGTAGACGAGGGCGACAAAACCAAGATTTCAGTGATTAACTTTATCGGCAATGATACATTTTCGGATCGCCGCCTCTCAGAAGTGATTTCTACTAAGGAATCAACCTTCCTGAGTTTCCTGACCACGAATGATATTTTTGACCAGAACCGTATCAATGCAGATGAAGAAGCGCTGCGCCGGTTCTATTTCAACAAGGGCTTTGCTGATTTCCAGGTGATTGGTACCGATGCAGTACTGAACGATGCAAGCAATGAATATGAGGTCACCTTCACTGTCGACGAAGGGCCGCGTTATACGTTTGGAAATATTCTGATTGACTCAACAATTGGTGGCGTGGAAGCGGACCAGCTATACGATTTGTTGGAAACCAAGGCTGGCGAGCACTACAGCGCCAAAGATGTTGAAGATTCAATTCTTGCAATCACAGAACGGGTTTCTGAAGAAGGCTTTGCTTTTGTAGAAGTTGTGCCACGCGGTAACCGGAATTTTGAAAGCAATACAATTGACGTCACATACCTTGTTGATGAAGGTGCCAGGCTGTTTATTGAAAGCATCCAGATCGTTGGTAATGACCGCACACGGGATTATGTGATTCGCCGGGAGTTTGAAATCTCCGAGGGGGACGCATTTAATCAAGTTCTGATTCAGCGTACCCGTGATCGTATTAATGGGCTTGGCTTCTTTGAAAGGGTCAATGTAACAACCCGTCCGGGGTCTTCTCCCGACAAGGTTATCGTTGTTGTTTCTGTCGCCGAACAATCCACGGGTGATATTTCGCTTTCAGGCGGATACTCATCAAACGGTGGAGCGTCAGCGCAAATCGCATTGACAGAGCGGAACTTTTTGGGTCGGGGTCAATTCCTGAGAGTGAACCTCCAAACCAGTGATGATGAGGAGAGTTACGGGTTTAACTTTGTAGAACCATACTTCCTGGGATACCGGATTTCGGCTGGGATCGATTTGCAGGCGACACAGTCGGATGCAACGAGCGAACGCCAGTATATTGTTGATAGCACTTCTGCGACTTTAAGTTTTGGCATTCCGATTACTGAAAATCTGTCTTCCAGTGTGTTTTACACCTACCGCGGCAGTGATGCGAGTGCGAATGCGAGCCTGATTGATCCGGGCGCCGATGGCAATTTGGCCAATAATCCGCTTACCGATGGTCGACAAGGCAACGCGGCAAGCGAATTGTCATCTGCCTTGGCCAGGGGGCTTGGTGACTTCACAGCATCAGGTTTCGGTTATTCTTTGGTTTACAATACACTTGATAACGGACAAAGCCCTCGTGAGGGTATGAGAGCCAGCTTTTCTCAAACGTTCTATGGTGCAGGCGGTGATGCAAGATACTTCACTACCGAGGGCAGTCTTGCTTCCTATTATACGCTGTCTGAAGAAGAAGACATTGTGTTATTCGGGCGGCTTCGTGGTGGTCACCATGAAGTGTTTGGTGATGATGACGGCACTATCGCCGGTGGCTTCAGGACATTGGACAATTTCCAGGCGCGTTCAAAAAGCATCCGTGGTTATGACAGCTTTGGTTATGGGCCACGCGACCCGATTACAGGTGATCCATTGGGTGGCCGTACTTATTGGAATGCGACCGCTGAAGTGCAATTTCCGTTACCTTTCGTACCGCGTTCATTTGGGTTGCGGGGCGCTTTCTTTGCTGATGTTGGACAATTGTCCGATGCAGGTAACGACGTTACCAGCATAATCGCCAATCGTGGCACTACCGCGACGCCTGCACTGACTTTGGCGCAAGTTCAGACCCAAACGGAGAGTAATGATATACGTGCATCAGTTGGTGGCAGTGTACTATGGGCCTCACCATTTGGGCCATTGCGTGTAGATTTTGCTGTACCGTTGTCTGAAGAAAGCTTTGATGACCTGGAAGAAATAACTTTCGGTGTAAGCACGGCATTCTAATCCACGGTTCCTTGCAACCAGAATTTGCGGAGCGGCAGTTTTGTTATGTTTTTTGTCCCTCAGACGGTCAACATTTCTGAAATTGCAAACGGAGCCTCTGTGGAGATCAAGTGGAACGGTGTTTCAGAGGATTTTCTCGTCACCGGTGCTGCTCCGGTTGAGACTGCAACCAGCGGGCAACTGACCTTCATCGATAATGCCAAATACCTGAAGTATCTTGCAGATACCGGAGCCTCTGGTGTTTTCTGCCATAAAAAGCATGTTGAGCAGGTTCCAGATGGTGTTGTTGCACTGGTGCATGACAAACCCTATCAGGCATATGCGCTTGCGTTGGGGCTTCTTTACCCGACGGCTGCCAGGCCACAACCGGTAACCGGTGAGACCGGAATTTCCTCGGGAGCCCATGTTTCAGAAGTTGCGGGGATTGAGGAGGGTGTCATTGTAGAAGCAGGCGCTGTGATTGGACCGGGAACAGAAATTGGATCCGGTAGCGTCATACTCGCTGGAGCAGTGGTTGGTGCCAATGTCAAAATCGGCCGAAACTCGGTTGTTGGATGCAATGCGACCATTGTTAATGCGCTTCTCGGTGATGAAGTTATCATCCACAATGGCGTTCAAATTGGTCAGGATGGTTTTGGATTTGCAATGGGGCCGGGTGGACACAAAAAAATACCCCAGATTGGCCGGGTAATCTTACAAGACAGGGTTGAAATTGGCGCAAATTCTACGGTCGATCGCGGTGCTAACCGCGATACCACCATCGGGGAAGGAACCAAGATCGACAATCTTGTGCAGATCGGCCATAACGTGACGATAGGGCGCCATTGTGTAATTGTCGGCTTGGCAGGCGTATCTGGAAGTGCCGTTCTCGGTGACTACGTGGTGGTGGCCGGCCAGGCAGGTATTGTCGGCCATACGAAGATTGGCGATGGTGCACAGGTCGGCGGTGGTTCCGGTGTCCATGGCGATGTAGCGCCTGGTGAGCGGGTTATGGGGTATCCCGCAATCAAGGCGTCACGCTGGATGAGGGATGCCGCAAAGATCATGCTTGCGGATAAACGCACAAGAAAGCAGAAGGGTGATTGATGCATGTCTGAAACGCTCGACACAGTTGATATCAAGCGGCTGTTTGAACTGCTTCCGCACCGATATCCGTTTTTGCTGATCGACAAGATTATTGATATCGACAGCGACACATCTGCGACCGGAATTAAGAATGTGACATTCAATGAACCCCATTTTGGCGGCCATTTTCCAGGCGACCCGATTATGCCGGGAGTCTTGATAATAGAAGCCATGGCACAAACTGCCGGGGCAATTTGTGCGGCAGCAAACTCCAAAGGCAAACGCAAACTTGTGTATTTTATGACAATTGACGGAGCAAAGTTTCGTCGTCCGGTTGTTCCTGGTGATGTGCTGGAATTACGGGTTGTGAAACACAAACAACGCAATAGTATTTTCAAATATGGCTGTGAAGCCTGGGTTGGCGATGAAAAGGCGGCCGAAGCTGATATTGGCGCAATGATGTTAGACCCGGAAGATAGAGAGTAATTCGCAAGTGAGCATACATTCTTCTGCCGTCATTGAAGACGGCGCAGAGATTGGGTCTGAAGTTGTTATGGGTCCTTTCTGCCATATTGGTGAAAATGTAAAACTGGGTGACGGTGCAGTGTTGCATTCTCATGCAGTTGTAGCAGGACACACGACCATTGGAGCCGGGGCAAAAATTTTTCCTTTTGCTTCCGTCGGGCATGAACCCCAGGATATGAAGTATTACGGCGAGAAATCCATGGTTGAAATCGGCATAAACTGCGTCATCCGGGAGGGAGTTACGATCAATCCGGGCACGGCCGGTGATGCAAACCTTACCAAAATTGGAGATAATTGTGTTTTTCTGGCCAACTCTCATGTGGCGCATGACTGTTTCATTGGGAACAACGTGATTTTTTCGAACGCAGTAATGGTCGCAGGACATTGTAAAGTCGGAAACAACGTCATCTTCGGTGGGGGTGCTGGCGTTCATCAATTCTGCCGCATTGGTGACAATGCTTTTGTCGGCGGATTATCCGGCGTCGAGAATGATATTATTCCGTTTGGTATGGCACTGGGTAATCGTGCTTATTTGGGCGGTCTTAATATCGTCGGGATGAAGCGCGCAGGCGTTGGGCGGGATAGCATTCACAAAGCGCGCAAGGCATTTCGGGAATTATTTGATACAGGTTCCAATATCGCCGATAAATTGCCTCGTATTGAGGCGGAAATCGGAGATGATGCGGTTGTTAAAAGCATTCTGGATTTTGTTCGCGATGGTGGCGATCGTTCTTTGTGTACGCCAAAGGCGTAATTTATCGGAGGCTTGATTGGCAGATGGCCTTGCACTGATCGTTGGACGTGGAGCACTGCCACGAGAGCTTGCTGCGGGTATTGGAAGGCGAGGGAAACCTCCCTATCTGATTGGCATTCACGGTGAGACAGAACCGTGGATTGAAGAATACGATCACACCATTCTAAAATGGGGGCAGCTGGGCGAGCTTTTCAAATTGCTCAGCCAGCTTGGTTGCTCGCGTGTAATTTTTGCCGGGAGCATGACACGGCCCAAGCTCAACATTTCGAGTTTTGATTGGGGAGGCATCAAATCACTGCCTGAAGTCTTTGCCTTCATGATTGGTGGAGATAATTCATTGTTTAGTGGGCTCATTCAGCTCTTTGAAAAACGCGGTGTGGCTATCGTCGGACCACATGAGGTGATGCCGGAACTGTTATCGGGAGCAGGAGCGATCGTCGGACGAAAGCCATCGGCCAAAGCGATGCGGAACATCAAAAAGGCAGTGGAGGCATCGAAACTTCTTGGCAAACTTGATATTGGTCAGGCAGCGGTCGCTGTAGCTGGTCGGGTCGTGGCTGCCGAAGGAATTGAAGGTACGGACGGTATGCTGGAGCGAACTGCTCAAATGCGTAAAACCGGCCGTCTTTTTGAGCAGGGAAGGGATGGAGTGCTGGTTAAAACCATGAAACCTGATCAGGAAATGCGTGTTGATCTTCCGGCCATTGGACCCGGCACAATTGACCGTCTGGCCGAAGCAGGTCTTCGAGGTGTTGCGATAGAAGCGGGCCGTTCGATTATTCTTGAGCGCGAGAAAACATTGCGGTTAGCAAAGTTTCATAACATCTTTATTTACGGCATGGAGCCTTCTGATAAGGAAACTTCCAATGGCTGATGACAAACACTTAAAGGTGTATTTCGTTGTCGGGGAAGATTCCGGCGATGCGCTCGGAGCAAATCTGTTAACCACGCTTCGCGTACTTCATCCCTCCCTATCCGCTTGCGGTCTGGCGGGAAAGAAAATGCAGGCCATAGGCGTCAAATCCCTGTTTGACGTGTCGGATATTTCCGTTATGGGAATATCAGCAGTTGCCGGCAGGCTTCCTAAATTGCTAAATCGTGTTCGAAAGACTGCCGCAGATGTTGTTGAGCAGTCACCGGATGTGGTGGTGTTGATCGATAGCCCTGAATTTTCTTACCGTGTTGCAAAACGGGTGAGGGCGAAGCGACCCGACATCAAGATTGTAAAATATGTAGCTCCATCGGTGTGGGCATGGCGACCTGGTCGAGCGAAGAAAATCAAACCCATCATTGATCATATTCTGGCAATTCTACCGTTTGAACCGGAAGTGCTGGCAAAACTTGGTGGGCCGGAAGCAACCTATGTCGGACATCCCCTTGCAACCAGCATTCCGGACATAAAGAAGAGTGAAAAGGCAAAGCCAGGCAACCCGCCGGTTCTACTCGTATTGCCTGGTTCCAGGACAGGAGAAGTTTCAAGGTTGATGCCTGTGATCGGTAAAACACTCAAAATCCTCAAGGATAGGGGAATGCAGCCGAAGGTTTTGCTGCCTGCAGTTGAACGGCTGGCTGATGATATACACGCGGCATCAAGAAACTGGGACATAAAACCGGAAATCGTGACGGGCGAAGAGGCCAAGCTTGATGCGTTCAGGCAGGCTGATGTTGCACTTGCCGCATCAGGAACGGTCACACTGGAGCTTGCGCTCTACAAGGTGCCCATGATCGCTATCTACAAGCTCGATTGGATGGCGATGCAAATTCGACATTGGTTGACCGGCTGGACTGCATCTTTGCCCAACTTAATTGCAGACTACCCAGTCGTTCCTGAAAAACTGAATGAATATATCCACCCGCACTACATTGCTCGCATGATTGAGCGGCTGTGCATCGATGATCATGAGAGAAAGCAGCAGCTCAAGGGGTTTGATTTGATTGCAAAACGCCTTAAGCAGGATACCCCGTCACACGAACTTGCCGCAAAAACCATACTGAAATTGGTTGGCAAGGCAGTGTAACGGCTATCCCCGCTAGCGTTTGTCCATAGGGACATAATCTCTGCTGTCCAGTCCGATATAAAGCTGGCGGGGACGACCAATCTTCTGTTTTGGATCCTCAATCATCTCTTTCCATTGGGCAATCCAGCCCACAGTACGTGCTAGCGCGAATAAAACGGTAAACATCGTAGTTGGGAAGCCAAGTGCGCGCAGGGTGATTCCAGAGTAGAAATCAATGTTCGGATAAAGTTTCTTTTCGATGAAATATTCGTCGGTTAGCGCAATTTTCTCAAGTTCCATGGCAACTTCCAGGGTCGGGTCATCCTTGATCCCAAGCTCTTTCAGAACTTCATGGGTGGTTTGCTGCATGATGCGTGCGCGTGGATCGTAATTCTTGTAGACCCGGTGACCGAAGCCCATCAGGCGGAACGGGTCATTCTTGTCTTTTGCGCGACCCACGTATTCGGGGATGCGATCTGCGGTTCCGATTTCCTGCAGCATGTTGAGTGCTGCTTCGTTTGCGCCGCCATGAGCCGGTCCCCACAGGCACGCAATGCCGGCAGCAATACAGGCAAACGGATTGGCACCCGAAGAACCCGCCAGGCGCACGGTAGAAGTCGAAGCATTTTGCTCGTGATCAGCATGGAGAATGAAAATGCGATCCATTGCCCGGGAGAGCACAGGATTGATCTTGTATTCCTCACACGGAACCGCGAAGCACATGTTGAGGAAGTTGGACGAATAATCAAGATTGTTCTGCGGATAAACAAATGGCTGACCGATATGATATTTGTATGCCATGGCAGCCAGGGTCGGCATTTTTGAAATCATTCGAATAGAAGCGGAAACTCTCTGGTTCTCGTCCGTGATATCGGTTGAATCGTGATAAAACGCAGAAAGTGCACCAACTACACCACACATGATGGCCATAGGGTGCGCATCGCGTCTGAAACCGGTGAAGAACCGGCTCATTTGCTCGTGGACCATGGTGTGTGTTGAAATGCGTTCGTGGAATTCCCTGCTTTCTGCTTCGTTTGGAAGTTCTCCATTCAAAAGCAGATAGCAGGTTTCAAGGAAGTCGCCGTTTTCAGCAAGTTGCTCAATGGGGTATCCGCGGTGTAGCAAAACGCCTTTGTCCCCATCAATATAGGTAATATCACTGTCACAGGAAGCTGTGGAAGTGAAACCGGGATCATAGGTGAAGCGCCCGGTTTCCTTATACAGGGTGGTAATATCAATTACCTCCGGCCCGACATCGGCACTACGAATTGGAAACTCCCAGCTATTGTCTCCGATGCTAAGGGTTGCCTTTTCATTCGCCATGTCAAAATCCTTTTCTTCAGCAACTTTACCAAGCCGACCGATCAGCAAAACGTCATACGTTTTAGGTAACAGTTTAATGTAAGGCGCGCGGGGCACCTTATGGGAGTTGCGGGCTCGAATGAACCAGCTCTGAGGGATTAGCTATATTATTTAACCCTGTGACACAAGTGCGACCTTGGTTTGATGTCGCTGATCCTTCAATTCTTGATCGCGTGGTGAAGCCTATTTAGCGCCTCTTCCTGGCCCAATATTCCAAGCACATCAAATGCTCCAGGTGATGTGGCTTTGCCGGTTAGGGCAGCGCGAATTGGTTGTGCAATTTTTCCGAGTTTCAAGTCGTTTTCTTCCGCAAATCCCCGGATGGTTTGCGAAATCGTGTCCGCATTCCAATCTGAAACTGCTTCGAATTTGGGGATAATTTCTGATATTGCCTGTTTTGCATCACGATCAAGCAATTGTACTGCCTTGTCATCAAATGGCAACGGGCAGGTTTCAAAAATGAACCGCGCATTTGTAGCAAGATCGGCAAGGGTTTTTGACCGTTCTTTCAGGGCTGGCATCGCCCTGAGAATTTTTAGTCCGCTATCATCATTCAAATGGTCCTGGATGAATGTTCCACCCTCGATCTCGTTCAATACATTTACAAGTGCTGCGAGCAGATCATTGTCATCCATTTCCCGCATATAATGGCTGTTTATCGCTTCCAGTTTTATGAAATCAAATCTAGCCGCAGCCTTGTTCATGCCATCAAAACCGAACCATTCGACCAATTGCTCTGTCGTTATGATTTCATCATCCCCATGCGCCCAACCAAGACGCACCAGATAATTTCTCAGTGCTTCCGGCAGATAGCCCATGGCCCGATATGCCTCAACACCTATTGCACCATGGCGTTTTGACAATTTTGCACCATCCGCACCGTGAATAAGGGGAATGTGTGCCATCACCGGAATGTCCCATCCGATAGATTGATAGATCAACGTTTGACGAGCCGCATTTGTGAGATGGTCATCACCGCGAATGATGTGGGTGACACCCATGTCATGATCATCAACAACAACAGCCAGCATATAGGTGGGCGTGCCGTCAGAACGCAGCAATATCAAGTCATCGAGATCCTTGTTTGGAAAATTGACATCTCCTTGAACTTCGTCTCTTACAATTGTCTCACCCTCAAGCGGAGCCTTGAGGCGGATGACGAATGGTTTATCGCACGTATCCTGGATATCCCGGCACGTTCCATCATAGTGAGGTGCGCGACCTTCTTGTTTCGCCTTTTCCCGCATTGCGTTGACTTCTTCTGGTGTACAATAACAGCGATAGGCCGAGCCGTTCTCTGCCATCTCCAGAGCTACTTCATGGTGACGGTCTGCGCTGTCAAACTGTGAAATTGCTTCACCATCCCAGTCAAGGCCAAGCCATGACAATCCGCCCTTGATTGCAGCAACCGCTTCCTTACTGGAGCGGGCACGATCTGTGTCTTCAATGCGGAGCAGCATCTTCCCGCCGTTTGCCTTGGCGTAGAGCCAGTTGAACAGGGCTGTTCTTGCGCCACCGATATGGAGAAACCCGGTCGGGGAGGGGGCAAAGCGGGTGATTACGGGTTTGGACATTGGTTCTACGATCAATCTTGTTTATGCAAAACTTGCAAACTGGGCGATTTGGCAGTTTCATTAGGCGGATTACATGGCGGTGCTTTAACACAGTATCACCAAGACACAAGGCGTGATGATGCAGGATAACCGGCCTTTTAAAGAACCTGTTAAAGACAACACCAAGGATGGACCTCATCTTCGGCAAATTCCGGACACCAATCTTTCAACTGACCTGCTGGCGGAAAACTTTGGCCCGGTTGCCCGTATGCGGTATCGCGGTGAACTCGTCGGAAACCGGTTAACCGGCCTGACCGGCAGACTTTTCGACACAGAGCGGGAATACGGGTTGCTCATCAACTTGTTGCCTGTGGGAATGGCTGTGGGGATCGGACTGTATTTTGCAGCTCCCGCTGAACCCTCGCTGATTGCCTTGATCCTTGCATTGATAGGTTCAACCGCCATCGCGCTGCGCATGCAATTTCATGGAAAAGCCTTTGTTTTTATATGTACTTTAGCCGTTGTATTGCTTGGTATGAGTGCTGCGAAACTTTCTACAATCAGAAATGCAACGCCAATGCTGGAGCGGCAAATCACGGCTGTTGTCAGTGGTGTGGTGCTTAAAGTTGATCAGAACCGGCGGGGATCGCCCAGGCTGTTGTTGAAGACGAAAAGCATTGAGGGTATCGAAACAGGTCAACTACCCAGAAACATAAGGTTATCCGCTGCCAGTGGCGCCAAGAATGTGCGACCGGGTGATCAGGTTTCAGGGCTTGCCAGAATGCAGCCGATTTCTGGTCCAGCACATCCGGGAAGTTATGATTTTTCATTTCACGCATGGTTCGCGGGGCTTGGCGGTAGCGGTTTTTTTATGGGGAGACCTGATGTTGAGCCATCAGGTTCTGCAATAATTCCCGGACAAATCGCAATCAATCAAATGCGGCAGGAAATCGGTAAACGGATCAGATTGGCGCTTCCAGACCATATAGGTGGCATTGCCGTTGCACTCGTAACCGGAGACAAAAGCGGCATTGATCAAGCCCACCAGCAGACATTGAGGAATACCGGCCTGGCCCATATTCTGGCGATCTCAGGCCTGCACATGGCTTTGGTTACACTTACAGTGATTTGGCTTTTCCGGTTTGGGTTTGCGCTTATGCCTGACCTTGCGCTGAATTATCCGGTGAAGAAATGGGCAGTCTGTGCGGGTTTTGTGAGTGCCACGATCTACCTCTTCCTTTCAGGCGCCGGTATAGCAACCCAGCGCGCGTGGATCATGATTTCGGTGATGCTGTTGGCAGTCATGTTGGATCGTCGCGCCATCACCATGCGGAGTGTTGCATTCTCTGCGATGTTGATCCTGCTCATCAGCCCCCAAAGCCTGCTTTCACCGGGATTTCAGATGTCGTTTGCTGCGGTTGCATCGTTGGTTGCCGGTTATGAAGCAATATACCTGCGCAAAAAGATGCGAGCGGATGGCATCATCCAGCCAATCGAAACCAGTTTGCTTGAAAGAGGGATCAAGAGCACGTCTTCCTATGTTGCCGGACTGGCGATAACAAGTCTGATCGCAGGAACCGCGACCGGCTTCATTGCAGCATGGCACTTCAATCAGCTGGCGCCACTGGGGCTTATTGCAAATCTCGCAGCCATGCCGGTGGTTGCCCTGATCATCATGCCGTTGGTTATGGTTTCCATGCTTTTGATGCCGTTTGGATTTGAAGCGGTGGCCCTGGTGCCGGTATCACACGGAATAAAAGCCATGTTGTACTTGTCTGGCGAAATTGAAAAGATATCACCATCAGGTGTTGTCGGTCAGTTACCGATTTGGAAACTGGGATTATTTGCGGTTTCGCTTACCGGATTGACCCTCTTTAGAACCCGGTTGCGGTTGCTGTTTTTGGCAGGTTTCGGACTAATTGCACTCAATTGGCAGACAATTAAGTCCCCTGATATTCTGGTTTCCGAAAATGGCAGGGCAATTGGCCTGATTGAAAACAGGGTATTGAAACTTGCGTATCCGAAACGCAATCGTTTTGTCACCGAGATTTGGGCAAAGGCCTGGACGGGTGGGCAAAAGTCTTCGCTCGACCTTGGAGATGCTGATTGCAGTCGAGACCGTTGCGAGATCACTGTTGTTAACGGGAAGAGGTTGCATATTGTTTATGACCCCGATCTGATTGGATCATCATGCCTGAAGGCGGACATCCTGATAGCGCCGAGGTTGTGGTGGACGCGCTGCAAGACGAGAAAACCGGACCTCATACTCAATCGGCAGGATTTTGAAATAAACGGCAGTCACGCGATCTATCTATCGGATCGTAAATACGGTTCACCAGCTAATGCTGGACAAGCCAATGCCCATATCATCAAAACCGGATTACCAAATTCAACGCGGCCATGGGCACGACAACTGCAGCCAATTGAAGATTACTTCGCAACGAAGAGGCAATAGAGCGAGTTATACCAACGGCGATTAGGATTGCGCCTTTTGATGTTCCAAAATTGTTTGCCGGCAAAAAAGGTCTCGAAGAGCAATGCTGAAGCATTGGTCAAGAAGCATAACACGGATCCGGTGGGCAATTTTGGGGCACCGCAGGCCAGGGTTCTTTCGGTTTTGGCTGCGTTGCAATCAGCTTATGGTACGCAAGCACCCCATCGCTAATCGCGCCTAACCAAAGCCAAAATAATTCCTGGTCAAAAGAGTAAATCCTAATGGCCATTAGGTTATCGACCCCAGACTCATTCATCGCTTCTTTGAAACGGTGAATGAGCAAATCAGGTTAACCTTCAAGGGCGTTATCCATTCTTTTGATCAATCAAAAGAGGGAGCGCTATAGAGCGTTTCGCATTCAAATCAGAACAGCGACAACGTGTACCGTATTTGATTTCATTCACGCATTTTCGTTTAACCGGTTCCGATTAAACGAAATTTGCTAGTGGTCCGTTCGAAACAAATGAGTCCCTTTGCGGCGAACTCTTTATCATTTGTTTCGAACGTAAAGACCACTAGCAAGGTATTGTTTTCTAGTGGATTTTAAGATTCAAATATTTGGATGAGAGGTCTCGGAAAACGGGTTCCAAATGTTTGAATCAATCCACTAGAGCGTGTCTTATTTTGGTAGATTCAGCTGACACGCTATAAGCTTTTGTTTTTACGCATTTCCTTATCCTTTGGATGAATTCATCCAAAGGGGAAAGGCTCTAGTGATACTGTCGCAGCAAACCAACAAGCTTGCCTTGTACTTTTACGCGATCTGAACCAAAGCGACGGGTTTCATAAGCCGGGTTTGCTGCTTCGAGCGCAATATCACCGCCTTCACGGCGGAATGTTTTAAGTGTCGCTTCCTCATCATCAACAAGTGCTACAACGATCTCACCAGCCTGAGCCGTGCTTGCCTGACGAATAATCACCATATCACCATCATGAATACCGGCTTCAATCATTGAGTCACCTTCAACGGTCAGCGCAAAATGCTCACCTCCACCAATCATCTCAGGCGGTACACTGACTGAATGTGTACTGTCCTGGATGGCGGAAATCGGAACACCGGCAGCAATCTTGCCCATAACCGGAACCATAAAGCCCTGTTGTTCTTCGTGTTGGGGTGGCTGCACACCAGGGAAGGGTGTAACATTGTTAGCAGCAACGGCTTCAGCCGGTTTGCGGGAAGCCCGACTAAAATCAGCAGTAATAACACTGCCGCCAGTCTTTGTATTCTCGCCCCAGGATTCCGGCATTTTGATAACTTCCAGCGCCCGTGCCCGGTTGGGCAAGCGTCTGATAAATCCGCGTTCTTCCAGAGCCGTTATAAGGCGGTGAATTCCCGACTTTGATTTCAGATCAAGCGCATCTTTCATCTCTTCAAAAGAAGGCGGCACGCCATGCGATTGCAATCTTTCATGAATGAATTGAAGCAATATCTGCTGTTTCCTCGTAAGCATGATAGTCCTCTCGCTAGAGCAAATTTCGATCAGATTTTGTCGTTTGACCGCAGGGATTTTGTGATTTGGTGAGGCAGGGACCGCGCCGTGGTGTGATCACCACAAGTGAAACGCAACGACGTCCACAGTTCAAAAGATCAAGGTGAAACAATTTCATTTTTCTTTTTCTTTCAACAGTTTGTTGGAGCCATTGATGTCTGCTTGGCGTTCCTTTTCGCCTGTGCAGCGTCAAAATTCTCGACCGGTCTACAGATCGCTCTCCGGTGTTTTCCTCGCCCAGACGAAAAATCATCACCCTCAAACTGATCCAATCTGATCGCAATTCGCTCTAGAATGAGCCACGCGGCAATGACTGCCCACCAGAATCGGTGAAACAAAACTAGAACATTTATACGTGTTCTTTGTATGTTCTGCAAGTATTTTGTTTCAGCGGCACTTCAACACTTCGAAATTTCGCAAATTAACCCATTGGTTACCATGTTTGTAAGCTTTTGGGTGCGGTTTACGTCTTTCTAGTGTGATCGTGCCAGCCTGTCTGCAACTTATGGGGACAGGTTCATGCGTAACTCATTGTTTTTTTCCGTCCTGATGGCGGGTTTTCTTGGACTTTTTGGATTTTCTGTAATCGGATTTGCAACGCCGGCTGAAGCCGCATGCCGTCATGGCAACGGAATAGGTGTAAGTCGGACAGTTTTTCTTAATACCAATGGCGGGGCTCGTTTTGGTTCATCCCACGGCGGCCACCGCAATTTTCTGCGAAAAAAAGAAGTTGTCCTGACGTTTGATGATGGTCCTGTCCCCGGAAAAACCGCAAAAGTTCTTGCAGCGCTTGAACGACATTGTACCAAGGCTACGTTCTTCATGGTCGGAAGAATGGCCGCGAATAATCCGAGGCTTGTAAAACAGGTTCTCGCCAGGGGTCATACCGTAGGGGTGCACAGCTACAGCCACCGAAACCTCGGTCAAACAAATGCCAAAGCGGCAATTCAGGATGTTCACCGCGCCATCAAGGCAATTCACCGTGCAGCGGGTCGCACAACAACAGCTTTTTTCCGGTTTCCATATTTATCAGAAAACCGTTCTGTCAATTCAATGCTAAAGCAGCGTAACTATGGTGTTTTTGCAGTTGATGTCGACAGCAAGGACTACAAAATCTCAAACCCTTCGACGCTGGTAAATCGCGTGATGTCAGAACTGAACCGCAAGGGCAAGGGCATCATCTTGATGCATGACATTCAAAATGTTACGGCAAACGGGCTGGATCAACTGCTTACCCGCCTCGACAAAGCGGGATATCGCATTGTTCATATTAGAGGTTCTGGTGGACGCACCATCGAAGAGCCGATACTTCTTGCAAGCAATGAAAACGATTTTGATGACAAAATCAAAAATGCTCCGATCGTTGCCTCCCTTAAGAAAAAGAAATCAAACGGCCCAAGATCAGCGGCGTTGAAACGGCCAGCGAAAAAACTCGCGAAAAAGGTGGAAAAGAAAACCTCCAGACCCAAGGCTAAGAAGATTGTTCAGACAAAGAAGCCAAAACCGGTTCGGGTCTCCAGCCTTTCAAAACGTCAAAGAGCTATCATCAAAAAACGCCAACGTGCTTTTAAAGAACGTCTCGCCAGTAAACGCAAAGCATTCCGTTCAATCCTGAAAAAGCGCCTGATTACGCAATAAGGACGATCTCGCAAGGAGTGCCGGTTTTTGCAGCCGGTGCCCTGACCGGACGATGTACCAGACAATCCGCACGCACGAGGTTTGCCAACATCGAGCTATCCTGTTTGGAAAACGGTGTAGCTATCCGTTCGCCTTTTTTGCCAGTTGAAAGAACTGCGCGCATGTATTCAGCGCGTTCATCGTTTTCCGGAAGATCACAACCAAGCCGGGCAGGGAGATATTGAACACCTTCGTCATTTCCCCCGGATAATTTGGTAATCAGAGGTTTTACAAAAACATTAAATGCAACAAGCGAGGAAACCGGATTGCCTGCCAGCCCGGTCAGGGAAACCGTTTTGTTCGGGGTTTTATTTTTGCCAAACAGAAATGGTTTTCCCGGACGCATCGCAATTTTGGCAATTTCAAATTCAAAGCCATAACGTTGAGCAGCCGGTAGAACCAGATCATGATCTCCAACGGATGCTCCGCCGGTTGTAACGATCAGGTCAGCACCCGCAGTAACCGCTTCATCCAGTGCTGAAGTAAGCGCTTCTTTCGTATCACTTACTATTCCAAGGTCAATCAGTTCGGCACCACAGTTTTTAATCGAACTTGCCAATCCAAATGTGTTGGAAGCGATGATCTGGCCGGGATTGGTTGTTTCTCCGGGCATAACCAATTCATCACCGGTAGAGATTAAAGCAACTGTGGGCTTGCAATATACCGGAATACTCGCATGGTTCATGGAGGCAGCCAAAGCCAACCGATAGGAGGTGAGGGTGTCTCCCTTTATGAGCAGCCTCTCGCCTTCGTTAAAATCCAGTCCTGCCGGTCGTATGAACTTTCCCTTTGCGACACCTGAAAGTACTTCTACCGATGTATCGGCCGGTTTCCGGGTGTCTTCCTGGATAACAATACTGTCAGCGCCTGCTGGAACAACCGCACCGGTGAAAATTCGTACGGCTTGGTCTCTACCGACATGGCCTTCAAACGGCGTCCCGGCGCGCGATTCTCCGATTGTTTTGAGGGTTGCCGGAAGTGCTTCGATATCGCTTTGACGCACAGCGTAGCCATCCATGGCAGACGCATCAAAGGGGGGTTGAGTACGCAGAGCTTTTAGGTCTTTACAAAGAACCCGGCCGGTTGCTTCAGCAATCGGCACCTGTTCTGTGCCGACCGGGTTTACATCACAAAGAACGATGTCGAGTGCTTTTGCGGCCGGGACGAGTGATGATAATCGATCAGGCATCAGCACTCACAATCCGGCGATTTCGCGTTTCCAATGACCGGATTTTCCGCCCTTTTTCTCAATCAGCGTAATGCCTGATATTTCCATTCCACGGTCAACAGCTTTCACCATGTCGTAGATGGTCAGGCAGGCAACGGAACATGCAGTCAGCGCTTCCATCTCTACTCCGGTTTGGCCCGATACAGATACAGTTGCCTTAACGCGGAGGCCGGGAAGCGTTTCGTCTGGTTCGATTTTGACGGTTATTTTTGAAAGGCCAACGGGGTGGCAGAGCGGAATAAGATCAGACGTTTTTTTTGACGCCATAATGCCGGCAATTCTTGCAACCGAAAGGACATCGCCTTTCCTGGCGTTACCTTGCAAAGCCATGGCAAGGGTCTCTGCCTGCATTTGCACATACCCCTGGGCGGTTGCTTCGCGTGGGGTGATATCCTTATCACCCACATCGACCATATGGGCTTCACCGCTGATATTGAGGTGGGTGAGTTTATTCATGTTTACGCCGCTTCCACGGGTTGATTTGCAAGCAATGCGCGTGTGGCGGTTGCGACATCATCCTTGCGCATCAGGCTCTCACCAATCAAAAATGTATTGATGCCGCAATTGGCAAGTCTGGAAAGATCTTCTGGAGCAAACAATCCGCTTTCTCCCACCAACAGCTTGTTGTCCGGCGCCATTGCCGATAAACGCTCGCTTGTTTTCAACGACACCTCAAAGGTTTTGAGGTTGCGGTTGTTGATGCCAAGCAATGGTGATTTCAAATGTCGGAGCGCACGTTCCAGTTCTTCTTCGTCATGGACTTCAACCAAAACATCCATGCCAAGTCCAAATGCAGTTTCTTCAAGAACAATCGCTTCATCATTTGTCAGACTTGCCATGATTATCAAAATGCAATCGGCGCCCCAACTGCGTGCTTCGTAAACCTGGTAGGGTTCGAATAAAAAATCCTTGCGCAGGGCAGGAAGGTTGGTTGCTTCACGGGCCTGAACCAGAAACTCTGGCGCGCCCTGGAAACTGGGAGTATCTGTTAAAACAGAAAGGCATGCCGCACCGCCGTTTTCGTAGGCGGAAGCAAGTGAAGGCGGATCAAAGTCCTCACGGATCAGGCCTTTTGAAGGGCTTGCTTTCTTGATCTCAGCAATGAGGGCGTAATCCCCATTGGCATGCCTGCTTTCCAGTGCCTTTTTGAACTCTCGAGGTTTATCGATATCGCTGCAGCGCGATTTGAGTTCTTCTGCTGAAACGCTTGCCTTTGCAGCCTCTATCTCTTTACGCTTGTAGAGTTCGATTTTCTTTAAAATATCCGCCATCAGCTGTTTCCCTGGTTGGAAACAGTGACAAGTTTGGCAAGTGTTTTTGAAGCGGCACCGCTGTCAATTGCTTCTGCTGCCATGCCTGCAGCGTCCTTCAGGCTTTCAGCCCTGTCGGCAATGACCAAAGAACATGCCGCATTCATGATGACCATGTTGCGATAAGCAGACGGCTCACCTGCCAGAACGCCAAGCAACGCTTTTGCATTCACTTCTCCATCGCCACCTGCAATTGCAGTTTCATCATCTACGTCAAATCCGAAATCTGACGGATTGATCTCAAAGGTGCGAACGGAACCGTTTTCCAACGCTGCAACTTGTGTGGTGCCGGTGATTGTCACTTCGTCAAATCCCTGACCATAAACAACCCAGACTTTTTCCGAGCCAAGTTTTTGCAAAACCCTGGCGGCCGTCAGCACCCATTGAGGAGCAAACACACCAAGGAGCTGACGTTTAACGCCGGCCGGATTGCACATCGGGCCCAGCAGGTTGAATATTGTTCGAGTGGCCATTTCCACACGCGCCGGGCCGACATGGCGCACAGCCGAGTGATGGGCGGGTGCAAACATAAAACCAATGCCTGCCTCATCGATACAGTCACTGATTTGTCCCGGAGATAGCTCAATATTGACACCTAATGCGCAAAGAACGTCCGATGCTCCAGATTTGGATGAGAGAGAGCGGTTGCCGTGTTTTGCTACCTTTACGCCGGTTGCGGCCACAACAAGCGCAGTGCAGGTGGAAATATTATAAGACCCTTTGGCGTCTCCGCCGGTACCAACAATATCGATCGCATCAGCAGGAGCATCCACCGGAAGCATGAAAGCGCGCATGGCGTCTACCGCACCGGCAAACTCTTCTTCGGTTTCTCCGCGCACCCGCATCGCCATGAGCACGGCACCAATTTGCGCAGGAGTTGCGTTACCGGCCATGATGATTTCAAACGCAGATTGCGTTTCCTCACGAGACAGCGTTTCGCCACTTGCAAGCTTGCCGATTGTTTCTTTCAAGTCAGCCATGATTACCCCTAATGTAACGAAATCGCTTTGTTTGGCTACTTAATACTGGCCGCCATTACCACCATAGGGATTAAAGGCTATGTCAATCGCAGTTTGATTAACCAGAACCGGTTTACGTCCCTGCAAATCCGCAACAACCTGTGTGAGAATGTCCTGGGATCCAGCCTCGTCAATCTGACCCACTATCTCATCAGGCAGTTTGTCAGTTGTTGTACCTTCTGCTTTTTTGACGCGAAACAGTACCTGCTGATTGTTGCCGAGATCTGAAATCACAAAATCTCCAATTGGAACAGAAAAACCTTCGCGAACAGCGGTTGCAGGAAATTCCTGGGTTTGGCCGGTGCGGGCCAGGGGCTCGGTTGCGGTAAATGTTTGCGCCTGACCCAAAGAGTCTGTTGGTAATGTCTCCATCAGCACGGTATTGAAATCTTCACCGGCATCGACCCGGTCGCGAATGCTTTTGGTTACGGCAAGAATTTTCTTGTCGGTTTCGGCAGACTTCCATGCGGTGATCACCTGATCACGTACCTCATCAAGCGGCTTTTGACGTTCGGGAATGATTTCCAGCACGTCGTACCACAAGAAGCCATTATCGCCGATTTCAATCGCCTGGGTATCATCCCCCGGTTGTGCATCGAAGACCTCCTGCAATAGTCTGGCGGTTGCAGGAAGATTGTTCACCGTATTTCCGTCCCGGTTAAGGCCTGTCGCATCAATTGCATCGATCGTGCGAACTGCAAAACCAAGTTTGTCACCTGAAGCAAGCAATGTTTCACCCGCACCGCGTTCTTCTTCAATGGCATCAAATCCTGCAAATACGTCTTCAATTGCGCGCTCAAGTGCAAGTTGGTTGCGCAATTCATCTTTGATTTCATCAAATGCAGTCGTTGTTTCTTCTTCAATCTTGATGACACGGATGAGGACAGGACCAAAAATGCCCTCAATGATTTCACTTGGCTTGTTGGGTTCAGCAGAAAATGCTGCCGCCGCGACCGCTTCGTCCGGCAACTCTGTTCGCGCCAAGGTTCCCAGATTGATATCAGCAAGGGTTTTTCCCTGATCCGTAACTATGGTTTCAAAAAGGGAGCCATCCGCAAGCTGCTGCTTTACTTCTTCAACAGTTCCGGAATTGAGAACGAGCTGCTCGATTTCGCGGCGTTCGGGGGTCTTGAGGTTGTTCTTCCGGTTTTCATAACTAGCCTGCAATTCCTCGCCGGTCACCTCTTGTGGTTTGGATACATCAGATGGTTCCAGTTTAAGAATTGCCACTTTTCGATACTGCGGAGCGATATAATCTGATTTGTTTGCATCATAAAATGCATCGACTTCCACAAAAGTGGGTTCCGGAATGTCGGTCGCCACATCAGAACCAACGATCGCATAATCAAATACGCGTTTGCCGTTTTGGAATTTCGATAGTGCTTTTGCATAGACTTCAGGCATGCTCATGGATGCAGCTGTGCCCTCCAAAATCTGGTTTCGTGCTGATACCCGTCTGCGGCTCTCGATATAGTCGTTTTCCGACATGCCGGCATTGCGCAAAGCACTTTGCAGCAAACCGCGAGAAAAATTTCCTGATAAGTCGCGGAACATCGGGTCTTCACCAATTGATCCGGCCAGGTTCTCATCAGAAACGCCAAGGCCCATCTCACGCGCGTTTTCGTCCAGAACCGCGCCGGCAATTACCTGAGTAAGGACATTTTGGCGAAACCCGAGCGCATCAGCTTCTTGTTGGGTAATCCTGCGACCAATATTGCGGGAAAATGCATTGACCTGATTGTCATAAGCGAAACGGTATTCAAAAGTATCCACCTTGGTGTCACCAACCTCTACCACTGTTGTCTGGCTTCCAAAGAACAAGCTGCCGGTGATGCCCCATACACCGAAGGACAAAACGAGCAGGCCGATAAGGATTTTAGCAATCCAGCCCTTTGAAAAACTGCGGAGTAGGTCAAGCATGTGTTAGTTTCCGATTCATGGGCTTGTTGAATATCATCCTGTGATATATCCAGATCGCGAAGCAATCTCAAGCAGAACCCTGCCAAACTGGCACGAGTGCCGTATATTTTGTGTTTTACCCAATTGCCGCCTCTAAAAGTGCCCAAGGACTTAAAATGACACCCAACATTAAACCGCTGGTAGCCGGAAACTGGAAAATGAACGGATTTCGGAACTCGATTTCCGAACTTGGCGAAATGTCCAAAGGTTATGATGTGGCGATGCGCAATCGACTGGATATGCTCATCTGTGTTCCCGCAACACTGATTGTTACCGCGGCACATGTTTGTCTGGGGACGCGGGTGTCGGTAGGAGGCCAAGACTGTCATTTCAATCAGGTTGGTGCGCATACGGGGGATATTTCAGCCGAAATGATTTTTGATAGTGGCGGTAGCGCAGTGATTGTTGGTCATTCGGAACGCCGCACAGACCATGGCGAAACAAGCGAAGTGGTGAAATCGAAGGCTGAAGCCAGTTTGCGTGGCGGATTGCTGACGATTGTTTGTATTGGCGAGACACAGGCCCAGCGTGAAGCAGGCGAAACACTGGCGGTTTTGAAAGATCAGCTCGATAATTCCATGCCTGATGATGCTACTGCTGCCAATGTTGTTGTGGCTTATGAACCGGTATGGGCAATCGGTACCGGTCTTGTTCCTTCTGCCGGAGATGTTGAAGAAGCACACCGTTTCATGCGGGATAATCTTGTATCCCGGTTTGGAGAGGTGGGGGCCGGCATGCGGCTTTTATATGGCGGCTCAGTAAAGCCTGGAAATGCTGTTGAACTGATGGGCATCGCCCAGGTGGATGGCGCTCTTGTTGGTGGAGCAAGCCTCAAGGCTTCCGATTTTCTGGGCATTTGTGCAGCCTATGATGAATTGTGCGCATAGCGTTGAAATCCGCGATATCCGATCCTACATATGTTTGACAGTTGCGCCTCGCACTCAAACGTGTAAAAGGGCGCGGGTACTCTTCAATTTAAAAACCGGAAATCCGATGCAAACCGTTCTGATTGTTATTCATCTGATGATAGTTATTGCCCTGGTTGGCGTTGTTTTGATGCAACGTTCAGAAGGTGGCGCACTTGGCATAGGCGGCGGTGGTGGCGGCAACTTTATGTCTGCACGCGGTGCTGCAAACGCCCTTACCCGGACAACTGCAATTTTGGCAGCAGCATTTTTTGCCACATCAATCGGCCTTGGTATTCTTTCAGGTGTTGATGGCGGAAGTCCGCTTGATAATATTCCGGTTCAAAATCAGGATAACAGCACGGGCGAAGGTATTCTCGATCAGCTTGGTGGCAGCGATACGCTGAACCTGGGGGGAGATGACGAAGCAAGCGATGAACCGCAGGTGCCGACCAGCCAATAATCTGCCTGTCAGTGCGGAATAATTGCCTCGCCCGGCGGCGGGGCATTTTTTTGGGAAAAGAATGGTTTTTCGCTTTCCGAATCGTGATTTGACCGTTAGTTCTTAATTCCCATGGCGCGTTATGTTTTCATCACAGGCGGCGTGGTTTCCTCGCTCGGTAAAGGTTTGGCCTCGGCAGCACTTGGTGCATTGTTGCAAGCCCGTGGGTACAAGGTACGACTGAGAAAGCTCGACCCTTACCTGAATGTCGATCCGGGAACCATGTCTCCTTATCAGCACGGAGAGTGTTTTGTCACCGATGACGGTGCGGAGACCGATCTGGATCTTGGACACTATGAGCGGTTCACGGGACGCCCTGCAAACCAGCAGGACAACATCACAACCGGTCGCATCTATCAAGATATCATTGCCAAGGAACGGCGAGGCGACTATCTCGGCGCCACGGTTCAGGTGATCCCCCACGTTACGAACGCAATCAAGGAATTCGTTCTTGATGGAAATGAAGACTATGACTTCGTTCTGTGTGAAATCGGGGGTACGGTTGGTGACATTGAAGGATTGCCATTTTTCGAATCCATTCGCCAGCTTGGCAATGATCTTCCCCGTGGCAACTGCATTTACGTTCATCTGACGCTGATGCCGTGGATTTGGGCCGCCGGTGAATTGAAAACCAAGCCCACACAACACTCAGTCAAAGAATTGCGTTCGATCGGTATTCAACCGGACATTCTTTTGGTGCGTGCAGACCGCGAAATTCCCGAGGAAGAGCGTCGCAAACTCTCCTTGTTCTGCAACGTGCGCGAAAGTGCGGTAATTCAGGCGCTGGACGCAAAATCGATCTACGATGTTCCTATGACCTATCATAAGGAAGGTCTCGATCAGGAAGTCTTGGACGCCTTCGGGATTGACCCTGCTCCCAAACCGCAAATGCGGGTCTGGCAGGAAATTAGCCAGCGAATTCACAATCCGAACGGTGAGGTCAATATTGCGTTGGTCGGCAAGTACACGGTGTTGAAGGATGCTTACAAATCACTGATTGAAGCGCTTCATCATGGTGGCATTGCAAATGAGGTCAAGGTCAATCTGAAATGGATTGAGTCTGAGATATTCAACGAGGAGGATCCGTCCGCGCATCTGGGGCAGGTCGATGGCATTTTGGTGCCTGGCGGTTTTGGAGAGCGCGGCGCGGAGGGCAAGATCCAGGCGGTTACCTATGCACGGGTCAACAAGATCCCGTATTTCGGTATCTGTTTTGGTATGCAAATGGCTTGTATCGAGGCTGCGAGAAACCTTGCTGGCATCAAAAATGCAACCTCTACCGAGTTTGACGAAAATACCAAAGAACCGGTTGTTGGTATGATGACTGAGTGGATGCGTGGGAACCAACTTGAAAAGCGCGAAGCTGCCGGTGATATGGGCGGAACAATGCGTTTGGGCGCCTATCCGCATCCTCTAAGGGAAGGCAGTCTGATTGCCGGGATTTATGGCTCGACACAGATATCAGAGCGCCATCGTCATCGCTATGAAGTGAATACGGATTACCTGCAGCGGCTTGAGGAAGTGGGCATGATATTTTCCGGCATGTCGCCGGATGGTCTCTTGCCGGAAACGATAGAATATCCGAAGTTCATGCATCCGTGGTTCATCGGTGTTCAGTATCATCCCGAACTCAAGTCACGTCCATTTGCACCGCATCCTTTGTTCGCAAGCTTCATAGCAGCGGCGAAAGAGCAGGGTAGGCTGGTTTAATAATATTTGCGTTTGGATGGTTTTTCCAGATAATAACAACAGCCATTAGGATTGGCCCAAACATTTGCATCCCATTTTCAGTTCGTTCCTTTGCAAATGTTTGAATCTAAAAATCCACCAGAAAACAATATCTTGGGTAGTGTCTCAGTTTGAAATTTGATCAATGTTTCGCTTCTTATATGGTCCACGCTTCTTTGGGGCTGGTGCTCTTGCCTCAATAAGATTGACAATCAAATCCATTTTATAAACCTCATCAACCAATCCCGCTGCAACTGCTGGTGTTGTTTTCAATGTCGCGTGTTTCCGAATGAAGTTGTAAAACACAAAATACAACGCAAGGGTGTGACAATGGTTTTCATACTTCTTTGAGAATGCATTTGTCAGGCGTGTAAACCTGCGCATTCCCATTCTCATATTCAAGTTTTGTCGCTCTACATATGAAGTCGAAACATGCTTTTGATCTGGCGAGCCTGTCCGTTCTGTTTTTTTAATTCCAGTACATTCGGCTGGGCTATAGGGAGTTGTGTTGCCTTGCTGTGAATTGCCATACAGCTTCACCAACTGCGCATAGTCGATATCATTACCAAATGCACCGTCAACCGCCTGTAGGTATGCCTTATGTCCATCTGTCGTCAACTGAACGCGGTTATCCAAACGCTCTGCTAAGTCCTGCATGAAGATGTTCGCATATTCAGCATCACGGCCACCAACAAACCAATTGCAGATTAACTTGCTATCAGCATCAAGGCTTGTCCAAGTCCAGATATCACCTGCAAAGTCAGGCATGTCTTTCTTGTCAGCATTTTTTTGTTTGGCGTAGCAGAATGACCAGATTTCATCGCACTGAATTCGCTCTGACTTTAGGCTGCGCACGTTCTCGTCATGAAACTCTGCACACGCTTCTCCAGCCTCAATCAGCAGTTTGGAAACAGTGTTGATCGAAACGCCAACTACGCGGCTAATAGACCGCATAGAAGAATCTTCCACCAACATAGAGAGAATTTGAGTGCGTTTTTGCTTATCGAGTACGTTTGCCATACTCAATTCATACTGAACTTATTGCTTAATATCAAGCATTATTTTCATTTTAAAAAATAGTGTGGTAAGCAACTTTAATCAATCCTATACCGACAAGTGCCATACAGCCTGACTGGACATAGAATTCAAATTCTTCAGGGACGACATAAGTCACACTTATCAATGCAATACCAATTGCTGCTCCGCAGCCGCCTTTGAGTTGGCCGCTACTGCCAGCCGAGACGACGGCATCTGTGACTTTATCAATTATGTTTGGCTTTTTCGCCATTGGCTAAATCTATCCATGAAGTAAACAAAGCAAATGAGCCAACTAGCAAAAACGCACCAATTACACCTATAGGCTTATATTCGAAAACAACAGCGGAGAGCGAAAACAATCCGCTGGTTATTAGCAAAACAAAAGCGACTATAAACCGCGACTTAACTTTGTCTGAGTACACCATTTCCATAGATCCAGAATTGTGACCGATTTGAATTGCCTCAACAGGCGAGGCAAAAACTGGTCTCTCGAAAGTAATTTCTTCGCTGTACCCTAAGGTCTGTTGACAATTACCGGGTGGCGATCACTACTGCTACGAGATTGATGTTTGCAATGAAACTTGTATCAGTCTTGTCGTATCTTGTTGCAATTCCTCGGAATTCCTTGATTTTGGCGAAATAGTTTTCGACCAGATGCCGCCACTTGTACATTTCCTTGTCGTATTCGAATTGGATTTTACGGTTTGAACGCGGGGGGATCACGGCGGTGGCTCCACGATTGTTCAATTCTTCACGCAACCAGTTTGCATCAAAGGCCTTGTCTGCCAGCAAAGCATCAAAACATATGCCCTCAATGAGGGGTCTCACCCCGACGATATCATTGCGTTGACCGGGTTGTACGACAAACCGCACCAGATTACCCAGAGCATCGACAAGCGCCACTATTTTGGTTGTCAGGCCGCCTTTGGAGCGCCCGATGGCCTGATTTTGAGTCCCCCTTTTGCGCCACTTGCCTTCTGGTGAACGGATATGATTGTGCCATCAATCATCGCATACTCAAAATCTGGATCATCACATAACGCATTGAATAACTTATCAAACACGCCTTTCTTCGCCCAACGGCGAAAACGCTGGAAGGTCGTGTTCCAATCACCCAGACAGGGTGGCAAATCACGCCACGGTGAGCCGGTGCGAACGCGCCATAAGACCGCTTCCATAAATGCTCGGGTTATCTTTTGCAGTCACACCACAATCCGTTGACTTGCCTGGAAGTAAATCTTCCATAACAGACCACAATGCCATCACTTATAACCAGGACGATCTTCGCGCATTCAAATCTCCTCAAAAAGGAGTATGAATCATATTCGGTGCCGTTTGGGAATCCTAATTGTCAACAGACCTTAGGAGGGGATAAAAATCGTAGGAAAAAATCAAACTAGTTGGCTTCATGATTTACTCCTGTAGCTTTTTCGAGTTCATTGATTTGATCTGAAAGCCATTGATTAACAGCTTTTGCCTGGACAATATCCATGTGTAAAGTCGTCTCCAGTATTCGGATAATTCCTTCTTTGCCACTCCTTCTTTCTGGAATTTCATCCAGCATTTTCCCCTTGTCAGAGATATTGTGGACTAATTCCTTAGGAATTGCGCTTCTTTCAACATAGACAGTCATTGTGATTTTATTTCCGCTGGGGGCAGGACCACCAAGCGCACCGTCAATTTGAATTTCTCTGTATTGTGGTGACTTTTCCAAATAAAACGTGAGTTCACGATCAGTCATAAACCCCACCTAGCAGAAGCTGCTTTCTTTGCAATATCACTACGCTGTTTTTTCGTTAGAGCGCCCGCGCGTGCTGATGCACCAGTTTTGCCAGAACGAACGCGTCCAGATTTCTTATTATCTTCAATTTCTCCGGTTGCTATTTTTGCAACCATAACAGCCGCACCGATACTATCAGCGGGCCGTTTTTCTCCGTTTGGTCCCTTGGGCATGTCCGTCTCTCAGCACCCTATCAAGAACGCCAGTCCCTGATTCTTAGGCATTTCGTACCAGTTAGTATACGTTGTGGCAACGTGTTTGCAACGTATAGGTAAATGCTTACCTGAAACTTTCTTACGTTTACGTAATTGATATATGTAGCATCAGTATAACGGCAAGGGGATAAATTTGTGATTAACAAATTGTAAGAAACCTCAAATTTCAAACTGAGACACTACCATATCTTGCTAGAGCGAATTTCGATCAGATTGGATCAAAAGAGGAAACGCTCTGCTCTTGCCAAAAGTTCTGAAAAACCCGAGCAAAAGGGCCGCCGGACTTGGCGACCCTGTACTCATTATTTGTAGTTCTGCAGGCGAACCTGGTTTAGTTGGCCAAACCTTCAAGCGCCTTGATGGTATCGGATACGCCCTTGATGGTGTTTTGAACATCTTCCAGCTGCTTTTGAGCTTCTGACTTGGTTTCTTCAGTAGCCTCGCTGGACTCACCTTGAAGCTTGTCGATCTCGGCTTGTTTTTCTGCCATTTCCGCTTTCAGCCGCTCAAGTTCCTGACGCTCTGCTTCAAGTTTGAGGGCTGCGTCTTCTTGCTCTTTTTTCTTGGCAGCGTCCAATTCCGCTTTTGCGGCATCTTCGGCTTCAGCGGCGGCTTTTGCGGCATCTTCAGCTTCTGCGGCGGCCTTGGCGGCAGCGTCTTCGGCTTCTGCGGCGGCCTTGGCGGCAGCGTCTTCGGCTTCTGCAGCGGCCTTGGCGGCAGCCTCTTCAGCTTCTGCGGCGGCTTTAGTTGCAGCCTCTTCAGCTTCTGCTGCGGCTTTAGCGGCCGCTTCTTCGGCTTTCTTTTTGGCTTTCGCTATTTCTTCCGCAGTTGGTTCAGGAGTTGTCGTCGTTTCGGTTTCTGCCGTTGGAGTAGTTTCTTTTGGAGCTTCAGACTCATTGTTACACGCAGTGAGTGCAAGAACCGTCAGGAGAGGGAATACAAGTTTTTTCATAATCAATTTTCCGGCTGTTTGAGAATCGTAGTTCATAACGTGATAGGAGAGGAATGAATGCGGCGTGAATACGGCGTGAATGCGGCATTTTAACAAGAGTTTTGTGACAACTCACAACCAGCGGATAAAACAAATTGGTTCGCAGTATTTGTTTGGAGTATTCGAACGCAACCATTGACTTTGTGTTTTTGTGTGATAGTTTGTTCATGTAATGTTCTTTTTTGGCCTAAGCATAACGGAGCGCATGATTGTGATATTTATTTCGATTTTCCTTCCTTCATTTAAATATCTTGCGAAATTGATTTTCTGCACAGTTCCCGTTCTTTTTGTGGTGTTTCATGCATCAGTTTTTGCGCAATCAAAGTTTGAGACGGAGCTTTGTAAAGCGGCCAAGGGGCGCAATGTAATTGAAATGGTATATGACAGGGACAAATCCAAAGGCTGTATCGCGCGTATAGTCGATGTGCATCAAGTGGCAATTGGTAACAACGGCCAGCTTTACATGCACGGCTATCAACACCGTGGTTGCACCAAGGCAAAAGATTATCCGGCAGAACGCACTTTCCGGTTTGACAAAATTAAGTCTGTAACGATCATCGATGGAGAATTCACTGGCAAGTCTGTTGGCATAAAAGATGAGGGATGGGACGGGTGCCTCGGCAATAACTGTTTCATCGAGAAAAATATTTGCGAATAGTCCGGATTGTTAGAGTCCAAACGAATATTCGCGTTATACCAACGGTCATTAAGATTGACCCTTTCGACCAGGAATTATTTTGGCATTGGTTAGGCGCGGTAACCCTTCATACGGATTGAACAACTTTCCCGATTGCCCTATTGCTGGATGATGCAAAATGCTTGCCGATCTTTCGATGAGATTTTTTCCGCCTATTCACCGCAACAGACCGATAGGCTGCAGGCGCTGCGCAAGCTGGTCCATGAGACCGCTGATGGCATTTCCGAAGTTCAAAAAGCTGAGGAATGTTTGAAATGGGGGCAGGCGAGTTTTGTAGCAAAGCCTGAAAAGACCGGTTCTACTGTGAGAATTGACGCCAAAGATGATGGGGTATCCGTTTATTTCATGTGCAACACCAGCCTTGTATCTCAATTCCGTGAGATTTATCCGGATGTTTTCACTTATTTCGGCAATCGGGAAATCCATTTTGGAGCGGATGATGATGTTCCAACGGAAGAACTCCGGCATTGTATCGGAATGGCTTTGACCTATCATTTGCGCAAGAAGGGTTGATATGAAAACGGTACTTTACTCCCGAAACGGGCCGGCGGACTCAGTACTTGAATTTGTCGATAAACCCACACCCCAACCGGGAAATGGCGAAGTACTGGTCAAGCTTGTTACATCCGGCGTAAACCCGTCAGATGTTAAGTCTCGGGCCGGACGGCCACCTGCATATGATTTTGTGGTGCCTCACAGCGATGGTGCCGGAGTGATTGAGGCCGTGGGTTCTGGCATCGAGCAATCACGTATTGGCGAACGGGTCTGGATATGGAACGCTCAATGGCAACGCCAATTCGGCACGTCGGCCGAGTATATTTCTGTAGCCGCATTTCAGGCATCACCGCTGGATGATGCAGTGTCGTTTGAGCAAGGTGCCTGTTTCGGGATTCCCGGACTTACAGCTGCTCACGCGATCAATCTGGTTATTCAAAGCGACGCAAAAAAAGTTCTTGTAACCGGCGGCGCGTCAGCCGTCGGGCATCTCGTTGTACAAATGGCTTCAAAATTGGGGTTGACGGTTTATACAACGGTATCTGCTGCAAAGCAGGAACTCGCCATCAAGGCTGGGGCCGCTGCATGCATTGACTACAAACAGGAAAACACGGGTGAACGCCTGCTGGAATTGACCAAAGGGGAAGGCGTTGATGTGGTTGTCGATATGGACTTTTCATCGGCGCTGCAACTGATCTCATCCCCGGCATTGAAGCCTGGGGGAACGATTTATTCCTACGGTTCAAATGATATGGGCAATCTTGAAGTTCCATTTCGAGATTTATTGTTCAAATCACTCACCCTGCAGTTTTTCCTTGTCTATGAGCTTGATCGCGGTGAACGCATTGCCGCTATAGATCGGTTAAACCGGTTTGTACGATCTGGTCATGCTGAATTTCGCATCACGCATGTCCTGCCGTTCGAAGATGTGGTCAAAGCCCATCAACTGGTTGAAAGTGGCGAAGCCAATGGCAACGTGGTTTTGACCATTTGATCTTGCGTAATCGACAGTAATCAGGCATCCACTCGCTATGAAAAAACTCACTCCCAGAAATCTCGACCACGTTGTATTGCCGGTTCCCTCGCTAAAATTAACAAGGGAACGGTTTTCACAACTGGGCTTTACCGTGGCCCCGGACGCTCGCCACAAATTCGGCTCACAGAATGCGTGTGTATTCTTTGAAAATGGCACTTTCATTGAACCCTTGGCGGTCGGCCACCGCGAAACCGTAGAGGCTGCAATCGTCAAGGGAAATCCGTTTCTTCGCCGCGATATGGCCTATCGCTTCAGAAATGGCCATAACGGATTTTCAATGGTGGTATTTGGCGATCCGGATCCTAAAAAAGAACGCAAGGCTATCAAAAAAGCTGGCTGGGAAACCGGTAAACTCGTTACCGTCCGTCGTCCTGGGGTAAAGGTGCGGGTAGCTCTTGGTATCGATGAGCGGTCGCCAGATTGCTCGACCTTTCTTTGTGAACGCCCCAATGGACCGCCGCAATTTCCTGAAAAACTGACGAAGCACACCAATGGTGTAGTCGGTATTTCTCGTGTGACTTTATGTGAACAATTGCCGGAGGATTTCCAATACTACCTCCAAACCATGGCCAGACAACGTGAAATTCGATCCCATTCTTTTGGCATGGAATTCAGCCTGCCAAATGCAAAACTTTCTGTTTTAAACAGAGCAGGTATGAGGGCCCATTACGATGCGGATGCACCAGAACAACGCGGTCTTCGTGCAGTAGCGTTTGATTTGACGGTTCCAAGTCTGGATGGTGTCACAACGGTTTTGAATGAATCCGGTGTTGAAAGCCGCAAGGTAGGAGACCGGCTGATCGTTGATCCAGCGCCAGGGCAGGGCGCGCTAATCGCGTTTCTGGCGGCTTGAAGGATGACCGTTCAAAAATCCGTATCGGTCGGTGAAACCCTTTTTGCAAATGACAAGCCTTTGTCTTTGATCCTGGGACCGTGCCAGCTAGAGAGCAGACAGCATGCATTTGATATGGCAGGTAGCATCAAGGAGATTTGTGCACGTGTTGGGGTGAACTTTGTTTATAAATCGAGTTACGACAAGGCAAACCGAACGAGCATTGACACGACGCGCGGGTTGGGATTGGAAAAATCGATGCCGATCTTTGATGAACTCCGTAAAGAGTTTGGCGTCTCAATTCTGACGGATGTTCACAGTGAAGAACAGTGCGCAAAAATAGCCCCGCATGTGGATGTCCTGCAGATCCCTGCATTTTTGTGCCGTCAAACGGATTTACTGATAGCTGCTGCGAAAACAGGCAAGGTTGTTAATGTCAAAAAGGGTCAGTTTTTGGCACCGTGGGACATGAAAAATGTTGCTGCCAAAGTAGCTGAAAGTGGCAATGATCAAATCATGCTAACCGAGCGCGGGGCGAGTTTTGGATACAACACGCTGGTGTCTGACATGCGAGCTCTGCCGCAAATGGCACAAACCGGTTATCCGGTGATATTTGATGCAACACATTCCGTACAGATGCCCGGAGGGCTTGGAGGTTCATCAGGTGGAGACCGGAACATGGTTCCACCCCTTGCGCGCGCAGCCGTAGCGGTGGGAATTGCCGGTGTATTTATCGAAACCCATGATGATCCGGACAACACAAGCTCTTCTGACGGACCCAACATGATCCAGCTGAATGAACTGGAGATATTGCTCTCCAAACTCAAAGAGATCGATCATCTGGTTAAGAGGTGATTACAAGTCCAGCCCAATAGACTTGATGCGTTCCTCATACCGTTTTTCAAGACAGTTGAAATCAGCACCACAGTCGTTACGACGTTTGAGCCAAATGCTGTGTTCAATTGAAAGGCTGCTTGCATTGTTTGCCTGCGATGCCTGAACGAGTGCATCCGCAAAAAGGTTTGCTAAACGTTCGTCTTTGAAAATCAGGTTTTCATTGTTGCAGATTGCCATCTCACTGGGGACTTCTGCTCTTGCACAGGAAAACGACTGTGCCTGTGCCGCATTTGAAATCATGGTGAAACCGATTGTTGCCGAAACAATCAGACCGGCAGATAGAATTGTAAGTGCTGTTTTATTGTTCATATCACACCTCCGTGTTTTGTAAAATGCTCGCCAATTCTGCTGCCGGCACGGCAGAATCTGGGCGATTTCATGAATTTTTTAGGAGAAAACCGGCGCTGGGCCTTTTGGTATTCGCAAAGCTTGTTTAGAAGCATGGCAGAAGGTCCTGAACCTTGCTTGATACTCCCAACCAGGAAAGCTCAAACTATGTCCACCATAATTGACGTCCATGCCCGTGAAATTCTCGATAGCCGCGGCAATCCAACAGTTGAGGTTGATGTTCTTCTGGAAGACGGTTCTTTTGGCCGCGCTGCAGTTCCTTCAGGTGCTTCTACCGGGGCTCATGAGGCGGTTGAACTGAGAGATGGCGGTTCCAGATATCTTGGCAAAGGTGTGACCAAGGCTGTGGAAGCGGTCAATGTTGAAATAGCAGGCGCAATCACCGGACTTGATGCAACCTGCCAGCGTGAAATTGACCAGACGATGATTGAGCTTGATGGCTCCGCCAACAAGGCCAAGCTAGGCGCAAATGCGATCCTGGGTGTTTCTCTGGCGGTTGCAAAAGCGGCTGCAGATGCTTCTGCACTGCCGCTTTACCGCTACGTAGGAGGGCCAAATGCCCGCACATTACCTGTTCCGATGATGAACATCATCAATGGCGGAGAGCACGCGGACAATCCGATCGATTTTCAGGAATTCATGATTATGCCGGTTGGCGCTGAAACCATGTCAGAGGCGGTTCGCATGGGTGCGGAGGTTTTCCATACCCTGAAAAAGGAGCTGCATGCGCAAGGCCACAACACCAATGTGGGAGATGAAGGCGGGTTTGCTCCCAATATAGGAAGCGCACCGGATGCGCTCGATTTCATCATGAAGTCGATTGAAAAAGCAGGTTTCAAGCCGGGCGATGATATGGGCCTTGCCCTGGATTGTGCTTCGACAGAATTCTTCAAAGACGGAAATTATGTGCTGGCGGGTGAGGGGCGCACCCTGGAACCCGAAGCCATGGCTGATTATCTGGCAGAACTGGTCGCAAAATACCCGATTATTTCGATTGAAGACGGCATGAGCGAAGACGATTGGGAGGGCTGGAAATCAGTCACTGAAAAAGTTGGCGACAAATGCCAACTGGTTGGAGATGATTTGTTTGTGACCAATCCGAAACGCCTTGCAAGCGGCATTCAGATGGGGGTTGCAAATTCCATTCTTGTCAAGGTCAATCAGATTGGTTCACTTTCCGAGACACTTGATGCGGTAGAAATGGCCCACAAGGCAGCCTACACCGCAGTGATGTCGCACAGATCCGGTGAAACAGAAGATGTAACAATCTCTGATCTTGCAGTTGCGACCAATTGCGGACAAATCAAAACCGGTTCTTTGGCGCGTTCTGACAGGCTTGCAAAATACAACCAGCTTCTTCGAATTGAAGAAGAGCTTGGTGAAGCTGCACACTATGCGGGGAAATCAATTCTGCGCTGACCCGGGAGGTTTGCAGATTAACCATAAAACTTAAGAATCGCCCGTCTAATCCCCAATTCACTTGTTTTGACGGGGCAATGGGCCTATTTTGAAAAGAAGATGCGGTACATCCAGCCGGAAATCCGGCGCTTGCAACAAGGTCTGAAACGGCAATTGTGAGTTTGTGTTTGGAGTAACAGATGGCCGCGTCAGGATTCTCAAGATTTACCACCATAGCAATGTTTACCGCGTCACTTTTCGCTGCCGGGTCACTAACACCGATAGTGTCGCACGCATCCGGCGCTTCAGCGAAACCCCATGCAGTTTACGGTCATAAACGCAATCGCACCAACCAGCGGCAAAGGGCAATTCGCAATAGTAACGTCAGGCGTTTAGAAGCGACCAGATCCGGTGTTGTGCTGGGCGGCACCACTTTAAGGTCCAGAACCTACAGCACGGTCAACAAGCGCCGAAAGTTAATTGAGCGCCGCAATCGCAGGGTTGTTCTTGAAAATCATCTGCAGTCCAGCAGACGGTCAAACAGCGTGCTTGCAAATCCACACCTTAACGGCGTCGTGATTTATGGGAACACGCGTGAGACGATCGTGAATGGTGAAGCTTATTCTGACGCAGGTACGCAGATAATTTCCGGTCGAAATCGCAACATCGAATGCCCGTCAAGCCACAATTGTGGTTATCGGGTTTATGAAAACGGCAGTGGCCCCCGGATCATTTCACCAACCATATCCGCAGGTGGCGATCTGCCGCCGTTTGATGGGGTAAGTGGTTCGTTAATTATCACGCTGGATTAATATCAACGGTGATTATACAGGCAATTTTCGGCGGGAAAGATAAAGCGCGAGCGCTGCAGCGTTCGATACGTTGAGGGATTTGATGCGGCCTGGCATATTCAATCTGGCGCGGTAGTTGCAGGTCTCTCGCGTCTTTTGTCGCAATCCCTTGCCTTCTGAGCCGAGGACAAGGGCGATTTTTGCCTGATCCGGCACTTCTTCAAACGGAATGGATTCGTCGCTATCAAGCCCAATTGTCACATATCCCTGCTCATGAAGTGACCCCAGGCAATTTGCCAGGTTCCGAACCTCAATATGGTCGATGAGGTCAAGTGCGCCGGATGCGGATTTTGCCAGTACGCCTGATTCAACTGGAGAATATCGACTGGTTGTAATGATAGCACCGGCATTCATAGCCACGGCAGAACGCATTATCGCCCCAACATTGTGAGGGTCGGTCACCTGGTCGAGCACCAAAACCAGATCACTATCCTGCAATTTGGAAAAGGAAACAACGGGAAGCGGTAGGGTTTCCAACACAACGCCCTGGTGAACCGCATCGCTCCCCACGAGTTTATCCAGATCCCGTGGATGATGCTCTTTTATTGTGAGGTCTACCAATAGGGCTGGATCAAGTTCCAGCCTGGTTAAGCCGTTGGTTGAAGCATAGAGGCAAAGCTTTTTCCGGGACGCGTTTTGCAGTGCTTCGCGTACCGTGTGGAGCCCATACAAAAAGAGCGTGGACACATCTTCCCTCACAGTTTGCGGGCGTTTTCGAAACTGGTTTCCAGGCTTGCCATCGCTCCGGGCATCACGGCGCGCACGCCGTTTTTTGGCATGATGTTTATCATGCGCTTCGCGATCAGACTTGATTGGTGGCGTATCAGACATTGGACCCAGACTTGTCGGGTTTTTCAGGCTGCGTCAACGCCTTATACCAACGGCCCTCAGGATTTACTCTTTTGACCAGGAATTATTTTGGCTTTGGTTAGGTGCGATTGGCGAAGGGGTGCGGCCTACCATGAGCTAATTGCAACGCGGCCAAAACCAAAAGAAACCTGGCCTGCGGTGCCCCAAAATTGCCCACCGGATCTGTGTTATGCCTCTTGACCAATGCGTTTTACATTGCGCTTCGAGGACTGCATTGCCGGTAAACAATTTTGGAACATCAAAAGGGTCAATCCTGAGGGCCGTTAGTATTAGGCGTTTATTACAGAAATTCTCGTTTATGGCTCTATCTTGTGTTGACACTCATGGGCCATGGCGGCATAACCCGCGTCAGGCTCGGAACCAACCATTACGAGTTGTGCGAAAGTTTTCGCACGTAGTTCTGGCACCGCCTTGTGGAGGAGTGTCCGAGTGGTTAAAGGAGACGGACTGTAAATCCGTTCGCTTAGCGTACGCTGGTTCGAATCCAGCCTCCTCCACCATCGGCGGACCGGAATATTGGCCTCGGGCCCAAATGCGGGTATAGCACAATGGTAGTGCAGCAGCCTTCCAAGCTGAATATGCGGGTTCGATTCCCGCTACCCGCTCCAGAAGTTTTAGTATTCAATTTAGGGTCTGGACTCAATTGGGAATTGGCCTGCACAGCTGACCAATTTTTCAGAATTCAGGCGAAATCGACCGACATGACTTTCCGTCAATGAGGAGATTTCAACGATAATTCGGGTAAATTGGGCGCTGCCCGAACGGGTTGCGCCAAAAACGCCTATTTCAGTATTAAAAAGCCTCGCCGATGCTTTGGCATCGCCTGTGTTTTTCGCCTCGAAATAAACCATTTTGTCTCCAATGCAGCCACATTTCCCAATTGGGTTCAGACCCTAATAAGAACGCACTCGACATGATGTTCGTTTTTAAAGTAAATAGTTTTTAGGCGTTTAAGAGTCCAAACGAATATTCCCGTGAGGTTTGATTTTGTGAAAATTTGTTCAATATCAAGGATTTATACGCAGGGACGGTCCCTGACCATTTCAAGTATAAAGCCGCTGATAGTGGGCAATTTTGGCAAACCCCTTCGGGCGGTGCATATTTCGGCTATTTCTATGCAAAATCAAAACCAAAGGGATAGTGCCCTATGGCCTTGATTTTACTTCAAAATATCTCAAAATATGCTACCGTCAAACCTTACGCGAATATTCGTTTGGACTCTAAGAGGTTGAAAATGATATTTAGTCTGAAAAATACTCTTGTATCCATTCTAATAGTTTTACTGACAGCGTGTCAGTCTTCCAAAAAGCAGGATTTCCAAGGATCAGGATTTCACATCACGGATGTGGCTGTCACTATGCCTGAACAGGAAGCAACGAATAAGCTTTTGCGATATACTGATGGCTTCGGTACCATGTTGGATAATACAATTAGCCACCACGCAGCTGAATATAACGCTACCAGGGTGGGAGCGGTAAATCCCTATATACTGAACGTCAATGTGGAAAAAGTTCACTTCAAGAATGCGATTGTGTCGCTACTTGTCGGTGATGCCAACCATATTTCCGGGACTGCAAGTATTGTTGATAGAACAACGAGCCAGCCGGTGCACGCCTTTCCGTTCACGTATGTGGATGGTGCCTCCGCAGCACTAAACGGAATATCAGGTGCGGTTCTGTCGGTTGTTGTAAAAAAGGAAGCAGCTGAAGGAACGCTTTCAAAGGGTGTGGCAAGGACGATTATGAAGCGAATTTTCACAAAATCCAATTTGCCTGACTCAGCAAAAACCAGACTGAGACAAAAAACAGTTTATCAACCGATGACGACCGCTATGTCACCTCTTTCGAATCCGTTACCGGCTTCCGAAGAAATTGTTGTAAATGAAGAAGTGGTCGTTTCTACAAATTAAGTTCCGCTATCAGGATTCGCCAGACATTCCATGCATACGCTAATTTACTCTTGAAAAAGACTGGTTTCAGGTCTATCAGATCGCCCATCCAATGACCTTTATCACTGTAAAAACCGGAACCTATTCAAATGGCAAAAGAAAAGTTTGAGCGCAATAAGCCTTACTGTAACATCGGCACGATTGGTCACGTTGACAGCGGCGATCACGAAGTACTTTGGTGACTTCAAGGCCTATGACCAGATTGACGGAGCTCCTGAAGAGCGCGCCCGCGGTATCACGATTTCCACTTTTAAAACACACAAAAATTGTGCAAAAAAACCGAACCACTTCTATCGGAACCGGGTAAACGAAAATGCGTCAATGAAATCAAATATGGTACGCGTTGTCGCTGTTCTGACTGAACGCGAAACGCCCTAATACCAACGGCCATTAGGATTTGCTCTTTTGACCAGGAATTATTTTGGCTTTGGTTAGGCGCGATTGGCGAAGTGGTGCGGCGTACCATGAGCTAATTGCAACACGGCCAAAACCAAAAGAAACCTGGCCTGCGGTGCCCCAAAATTGCCCACCGGGCCGTGTTATGCCTCTTGACCAATGCGTTTTACATTGCACTTCGAGGCCTTTTTTGCCGGTAAACAATTTTGGAACATCAAAAGGGTCAATCCTAATGGCCGTTGGTATAATTTGTGGAATAAATCAGGTCAATTCCAACGGCTTTTGTTGGGCTCATTTTTGTGTGCGAAGATTGAAATATCCATGTTGCGTTTGAATTTTCCTTCCTGATAGTCAGTCGTTGTGTGCCTCTTGGAATGTTTTGTACCGTCAACCGGTGATTTGTAGGTGTATTCCAGTTGATAACGATACTGGATGTCAGAATTGTCATGCCCGTATTGTGGCGCAATCAAAGGAGCCAAGGCGCAATCCATATAGGCCATCTCATTGGTTGTTTTATTTACAACCTGACTGTCACTGTTTTTAATGAAGCAATCAACCGCCAGTTCGCTGACGTAAGCATTGGTCTCAACGTAATTCATACCCTTGTCGAGTTCTGAAAAGGCGACCATGCCGCCTATACCAAGTGCCATCGCGCCGTATACTTTAAGTTGCAAGCTCATATTGTCTTTTCCCTGTATTTTTATTGGGGAATGGTTCCATAGGACACTTAAAAATTGCTTGAAGCCTGAATTCAGATTGATCGTATGATTAATAACGCCCTTACGAAACCAGTCGCGTTTTACAAACCCTGGCTGACCAGAATGAATTCCGACTTGAACAATTGAACAACTTATACTTAGAGCAACTGTTCCAGCCAAGGCCGAGGAGTATCTCGCCAACTACCAGGCTTATGTAATTTCTGTTGAGCCACGGGATTCACTCAATAGGCGGATATGGCCGGCTGCCTATCCCTCATGTCGGGCGGCAATTTCCACTTGAAAAAAACTTCAAGCCGACTTAATAAGCACTCTTGTTCCCTTGCGGACAAATAGGGGTGTAGCTCAGTTGGTAGAGCGTCGGTCTCCAAAACCGAATGTCGTAGGTTCGAGTCCTATCGCCCCTGCCAAATGATTGTCGCAAAAAGTGTGTTTCAATCAATTCCTACGCGGCGCTTTCGTTAAGGACACCACCAAATATTTGGACGATTTGCGCTTATTTGGGTTGACCGAAACAGACACTACGAATATGTATCGCCGCATTCCCCAGAATAATGTTTCTGACTCGGGAGCCGTTAGCTCAGTTGGTAGAGCGCTTGACTTTTAATCAGGATGTCCGGGGTTCGAATCCCCGACGGCTCACCATATTAGACTCTTCCATGTTAAACGCCTCTAAAGCCTTGAAGACTCTAGAAGTTTTTGCGGTTCGATAACCCTTGTTTCGATGGTAGGGTAATCTCTCTGCAAATACGAGTTTTAGTACCGCTCTTTTTGTCTTCTAACCTATCAGAACCCCATAGTTTCCAAGGGTTTGAGAGAAATTCAAAAGCGGTTCGATAAATCTGTTTGAATGAACCATTTGGGTTGCCAGTTTGAGCAAGTTTTTCACTCCATATGGCCTTCTGGCGCTCCATATCCTGTAGTCGAGCCTCATAGGCTTTGACCAATGCAGCACTATCCGCATCGACCAGACGGTCAATCAACTGTACGGATTTGGTTTCAAACTCTGCAATTTGGCGTTTGATGTCAGACTTTGCTTGATTCTTGAATTTGAGTTTGTCTTCCCAACTATCCTTGAAGGTATCCAAAGCCAATGCGAATAATTGTTCTGATGGAGTAAGTTGTTTTAGAACCTCTTCAAATTCACCTTCAATTACTTCCTTGCGGATTGATTTGCGATAGTCAGGGCAATGCTTGGTATCACACAAGTAATATGGATATTTACGGTTACGTCCTTTAGACCAGCAAGAGGTCATAGGTTTTTCACAAGAGCCGCAGGTTAGTGTTTCGTCGTTGTCGCAGTTAGGTTAGTTTTATTTATTGAGGATTATTTTACTCAAAGGCTTCTATTTTTGGCGAAAAATTAAAACTAATAGCGGAAAAATTTTAGCTAACCTTCATGGCGTTTTGAAATATCTTAAGAAAGAGATGTATAAATTCCGAGAGGTTGCACGATGAAATTTCAACTGGCCATTAATATGGAGCGGCTGGACGCTTCCATCAGCATGAAAGATGTTGCTGGTCACACACTTGAAATGGTCAAGATGGCTGATCAGGGCGGGTTTGATATTGTTTGGGCCGCCGAGCATCATGCGATGGAAATGACCATTGCGCCAAACCCGTTTCAGCTTTTGACCTGGTGGGGAGATCATACCGATAGAATTCGACTTGGCACTGCTGTCGCCGTTGCGCCGTATTGGGATCCAATTCGGCTGGCTGGCGAAGCAGCGATGACCGACCTTCTAACGGGTGGAAGACTGGAGTTTGGCATAGGCTCTGGAGCTTATCAACGCGAATTTGACCGCATGCGCCCCGGGCTCAAACAAACCGAGGGCTGGCGTTATATGCATGAGCTGCTTCCAGCTGTGCGCGCCCTTTGGCAAGGTGACTATGAACATAATGGTGAATTTTGGTCATTTCCAACAGCAACATCGGTTCCCAAGCCGGTGCAGGCTCACGTGCCCGTTTGGGTTGCAGCGCGTGCTCCAATTACTTTTGACTATGCGGTTCGTGAAGAATGCAACCTCATGTCCTGGCCGTTTACCCGCCCGATGGCGGAAGCGGAGCTTTATATGGAACGTTTGGATGAAGCGATGAAGACCAATCCATCAAAGCCTCGCCCGCATATGGCGATGATGCGCCATACCGCACTATATGACACGCTGGATCAAGCCCATGTCCCGATTAACGCCGCAAAGCGTCAATTGGCTCAGTTCGAGAACCTGTACAAGAATTTAGGGGATGTCGTGAACGGATTTGCCAAGCAAATTCCGCTCAAAAACCTGGAAAACAGGGCCGAGTTTGATGACGCCATGCTGAATGAAAACCTGATGTTCGGAACACCGGATGAGGTCATCGCAAAGTTGAAATCATATGAAGCAATTGGTGTAGACAGTTTCATCTATTACGCCAGCCTGGGTCTGGGGCATACAGAACAAAAACGCTCTTTGGAGTTATTTTGCGAGCGTGTTATCCCGGCCTTTTCCTAATCATCAGTCTACAGGAGTTTATATGTCAGAATTTGTGGAAGTCACCCGTAATGGCCATATTCTTGAGGTTAAATTAAACAAGCCCAAGGTAAATGCCATTGATATTGAAATGAGCAAGCAGCTTGCTGCAGCCTTTGCGCAATTGCGTGATGATCCTGAATTGCGGGTAGGTATTTTAACAGCTGAAGGAGACCGGATATTCTCTGCCGGGTGGGATTTGAAAGCTCTTGATGCTGGTGACATGCAATTGGACAATTGGTGGGAAACGGCAGATTACGGCGATGGCGGATTTGGTGGCGTGACCGAAAACTGGAACCTCAACAAACCGGTGATTGCCGCACTTAATGGTTTGGTAATTGGTGGTGGTCTGGAATTGGCTGTTTCATGTGATTTGCTGATAGCTTCTGAACATGTGGAATTTGCCTTGCCTGAAATGCCGTTGGGGATTGTACCGGATGCAGGTGCCCTTCAACGATTGCCCAGACGCCTGCCGCATAATATTGCAATGGAGATGTTTTTCCTTGGCCGCAGAATGGGAGCGCAGGAAGCAGCGCACTATGGATTGGTCAACAAGGTCGTGCCTCATGACCAGCTAATGGATGCAGCGCGTGAGTGGGCTGAACAACTGGCGAAATCAGCACCCTTGGCTTTGCAGGCGGTTAAGGAAGTAATCCGGGGCATTGAATGTGTTCCGCTGGAACAGGCATTTGCCAAAATGCGCACAGAGGAAATGACGACTTATCGCGCCATGTTGAAATCGGAAGATTCAGAAGAAGGTGTACGTGCTTTTGTTGAAAAGCGTGAGCCGGTATTCAAGGGGAGATAGTTCATGGCGCGTCCTGTACCGCAAGAAGTCAAACGAATTACAACCATCGGCGCGGGCCCGATTGGCGCTGGATGGGCAGCACATTTTCTGGCCCGTGGCTACGATGTAACAGCTTATCTGCATTCATTGGATGAAGTTCCGGCGTTTAACGAGATTCTCGATACCGGCTGGATCAGTCTTGAAAGTTTGGGGCTTGCTGATGGCGCATCAAGAGACCGCCTGACCATCACTGATGATCTGCGTGAAGCAGTGAGTAATGCGGACTTTATTCAGGAGAGTGCGCCAGAACGACTGGAGCTAAAGCAGGATCTATACGACAAGCTTGGACAATGGGTACCAACAGGAGTTGTGATCGCCTCCAGTACGTCTGGTCTGGCCATGACGGATATCCAGGAGAATTGCGCTTCGGCTGAGCGTACCGTTATTGGCCATCCATTTAATCCACCATACCTTTTACCATTAGTGGAAATTGTAGGTGGCAGAAAAACCTCACCTGATGCGGTTGAATGGGCACGGGAGTTCTATGCCCATGTGGGGAAATCCCCACTTGTGATGAAAAAGGAAATTCCGGGCTTTGTGGCTACACGCCTGCAGGAAGCCCTATGGCGAGAAGCCTTGCACATGGTTGCCAATGGAGAGGCCACTCCGCAGGATATTGATAATGCCTTGATTAATGGCCCGGCACCACGCATGGCGATACAGGGACAGTGTATGGCTTTTCATGTGGCTTGCGGTGAAGGTGGCATGGCGACCAATCTTGACCAGTTTGGCCCTGCTCTTAAATTGCCATGGACGCGGTTGGAAGCTCCTGAGCTTACACAAGAATTACGCGACCGTATGGTCGATGGCTGTAATGAAGCGGCCAGCGGGCGGCATTTTGCTGAAATGGCTGCCGAACGGGACAGGGCAATTGTTGGCATTCTCAAGACAATAGAAGAAGCCAAACATGGCAATGCTTCTTAATTGCCACAAGTTGACTTTTAAGTGTCGAGAATGAAGGAATATGCGGTTCCTGGCCATGAAGGAGCTTGCTCATTTTCTGGCCAAGCTTGCCGGTACTCGCTTGGGCGTTTGGTAAAAACCGCGCTGAAACATTGTGAAAAATATGACAGGGAATTGAAACCACAAGCAACGGAAACCTCCCGGACAGACATTCTTGTACTGGTAAGTAACACCCTAGCATATTGAAGCCTGAGCAGTTTGGAATACTGCACAATAGTGCATCCCGTATCACGAACAAATAATCGTTCCATGCTCCGTTGTGAGACCTTGAGAGCCTTACACAAATGGGGAATGGTCAACGGTTCTTCTATGTTGGCTTCAAGCAGGCGCATCGCTTCACGTACACTTGGATGAATATCCTTTGCCACGCTTCCAGGAGCGTATCGTTGAGGTGTGATGGCAGGGCGTCTGGGGTGGTGCAATATCTGATTTGATATTTCTCCAACCAATTGCTCCCCGTGATAATGAGAGATGATTTCGAGCATCATATCCAAACCTGCCACAGCGCCAGCACATGACATTATGTTTCCATCGCGAGTGTAAAGTTGTTCGCAAACATTAATTTTGGGAAATGTTTCTATCAACCCCTGTTTGCATGACCAATGAGTGGTGATTTGCTTTCCCGACAAAAGGCCGGCACGTGCGAGTACATAGGCGCCAAGCTCTACTCCGATAATCAGGCAGCCTTTTCGTGCCTGATCGCGCAGCCAATTAATTAATATCGGGTCTTTATAATTCTCCGCACCCCAACTGCCGAAAACTGCAATAATATCAAAGTGGGGATCTACCTTTGAGTTAACTTGTGCGCAGTCGATGTCCATCCCGTTGCTGGCGTATACACGGCCGTTATCACCGGCCCTGTATTCCCACGAATAAAGTTTTCCCGGGGACAGGTAATTGGCAATTCGCATAGGCTCAATGACCGATGTCAAAGTCATCATGTTGAACCTTGGGAGCAAGGCCAATCCAACGCTGACGTGTTGCTTGTTCACCTTCAGCCTCCTTTCATTGCTATGAGTAAGTCAATTTTAACAAGCACAATTCGGGCTGCATTGACGAATTTTAAAAAATGCTGGCGATTAATTTATAAATATTCCGACAAAGATGGCAAATTATTTTGTCAGGAGATACTTTTTAGGAGGAATTCAGTGAATTTTGAAGTTATTGTAACATGCGCTGTTACCGGAGCAGGAGATACCACTGCAAAAAATCAGCATGTACCAGTAACCCCGGAAGAGGTTGCCGCTGCAGCAATCGAAGCTGCAAAAGCTGGTGCAGCAATTGCCCACCTCCATGTAAGGGATCCCGAAACAACTCAAGGTTCGCGTGATCCGGCACTGTTCAAAAGAGCAGTGGATATTGTTCGCGAAAGCGATACTGATGTTGTCATCAACTTAACGGCTGGCATGGGCGGTGACTGGACACCGGATCCCAATAATCCATCCATGCCCGGGCCTGGAACTGATATGATTGGGGCAGATGAACGTCTCATTCATATCAAGGAATGTTTGCCTGAGATATGTTCGCTTGATTGCGGCACATTGAATTTTGGTAATGACGATACAATCTACATTTCCACGCCGCCAATTTTACGGCGTATGGCTAAAAAAGTTCAAGAGTGGGGTGTGAAACCCGAACTGGAAGTATTTGAGCTTGGCCATATTCGCTTTGCACGTCAGATGATTGAAGAAGGCTTGATTGACGAGCCGCCGATGTTCCAGATTTGCCTAGGTATACCCTGGGGTGCAGATCAAAGCGTCGACACAATGAAGGCCATGAAAGATCATCTTCCGCTTGATGCCAACTGGGCAAGTTTTGGAATTGGCCGAATGCAGATGCCGATGGCTGCCGCTGCTGTTGCGATGGGCGGTAATGTGCGTGTGGGGCTTGAAGACAATATTTTTCTGGATCGTGGTGTGCCTGCAACAAATGGTGCACTGGTCGAGCGTGTTGTTGAGATTATCGAGCGCATGGGTGGCCGTGCGCTAACACCACAAGAAGCGCGTAACAAACTGAAACTTCGCGGAGCTGACAAGTAATACGATGTCCTGCCAACAACAATCCGGATTGGTATTTAACGGTGTTACCAAGAAATATGGTTCGGTCACCGCGGTAGACGATGTTTGCCTTAACATCGAAGAGGGAGAGTTTTTGACACTGCTTGGGCCATCAGGCTCTGGCAAAACTACTTTATTGATGATGATAGCCGGGTTTGTTGACGCCACTTCGGGTACTATCTTGCTTGATGACCAATCCATAGGACACACACCACCTGAGAAACGCGATTTTGGAATGGTGTTTCAAGGATACGCCTTGTTCCCTCATATGACTGTTCGGCAAAATGTCGGCTACTCCTTAAGTGTGCGTAAGCGACCAGCAACGGAAATTAATGCCCGTGTTGATGAGATGTTGAAACTGGTGCAGTTACAGGACTTTGCAGACCGCTTCCCAGCTCAGCTTTCCGGTGGCCAGCAACAGCGCGTGGCGCTTGCCCGTGCATTATGTTTCTCACCAAAGATCCTTTTGTTGGATGAGCCGCTGGGTGCGTTGGACAAAAAGTTGCGCGTAGATGTGCAGGAGCAATTGAAAGCAATTCATACTCAAATTGGCACTACCTTTGTGTATGTAACGCATGATCAGGAAGAAGCACTTTCCATGTCTGACCGGGTCGTGATCATGAACCACGGTGCCATCGTTCAGGTCGGGTCGCCTCAAGAGTTATATGAAAAGCCAAACTCTGTATTTTCAGCAGGCTTCCTCGGCAAAAGCAATTTTCTGCATATCGACGATGAGATTTATGCCCTTAGACCGGAGCGTATTGATATTGCGCCTGACAGCAAAGGTAAAGGGAAGCCGAAAGCCAAAGGAACCATACGTTCAATCACATATGTCGGATCGACCATGTCAATTCATGTCCATTCTGAAACTCATGGAGAAATTGAAGTGAATATCGATTCATGGCGTACCAAATACAAGTTTAATGAGGGACAGCAAGTGGGTCTCACCTGGGCACCGAACGCAGCAGTTCAGGTCATGGGATAAAGGACCTGGATTTATGCATACATTAAAAAGTCGTCAATACTTGAAATTGGAGAAGCGTAGCAAGGTTTCTACGCCCAAATAACGGAGGAAGTAAAATGAAAGATAAACAATTTATGCTTGAGACGGTTCACGAAGCTGCTCACAAGTTCAAGGCAGGTCAAATGGACCGGCGAAGTTTTCTGGTATTATGTGGTATGGCTGGTGTTGCAGCATCTGCTGTTTCCATCGGTGATGCCCATGCCGCAGCAAACGAGATCGTTTTGTGGAACTGGGGTGGTTCAGCGGAGAAGTGCCATGGAGATGCTATCGGCAAACCCTTTACCGAGGCAACCGGACTACCCTTGAAGTTTGATACTTCCGGTCCATTGCAGGGCAAGATCAAGGAAATGGTTGATTCAGGTAATGTCACCGCTGACGTAGCTGATGCTGATGCATTCGATGCTATTGCATTGGGCAAGTCAGGTCATCTTGAAGCCATTGACTATAACGTGGTCGACAAGTCCAAGGTTCTTGACGGATTTACATGGGATCATGGCGTATCAATCATCTTCTATGGTTATGCGTTTATGTATGATACGCAGACTTATGGTGATAATCCGCCAAATTCCTGGGCTGATTTCTTTAATGCTGAAAAGTTTCCCGGCAAACGCTCGCTGTATAAATGGGCAAATGGTGCCATCGAAGCGGCTCTTGTCGCTGATGGAGTAGCCAAAGACAAGGTCTATCCATGCGATGTGCCGCGTGCATTGGAAAAAATCAAGTCAATCAAGGACGATAGTCTTTACTGGGGTTCGGCTTCAGATGCCCATGCCATGATGATCAATAATGAGGTTACCATGTGCATGGTTTGGCAAAATCGTGGCAGGCAGATTGAAGCTGACACCAATGGCCGCTTCAAGTTGGTGATGAATGAAGCCATTGCGATGCCAGGTGCTTACCTCGTACCAAAAGGCAATCCGGCAGGCCGTGACAATGTGATGAAATTCATCGCTATCGCACAAGATGCTGACGCGCAGTTAAGCCTGCTCGAATGCCTTGGCATGACACCTACCAATCCGGCTGCTTTTGCAAAAATTCCGGCTGCCAACCAGGATTATGCCATCACATCAGCCAAGAATATCGACAAGGTCATTTTCAATGACCCTGTCTGGTGGGCTGAGAATGGTGGCGATGCTGTCAACGCTTATCTCGACGCAATTAGCTAGAGTTTCCTCCCAAGCAAGGGCGGCTTGCGCCGCCCTTGTCTCATTTTCATGTGTTTCCTCATTTTCCTGCATTTGGATAGGCAGATTGGAAAATACATGTCCAATTTGAAATTAGAGTTTAACCAACGTGAATATGATCGCCCGACACATTAATCCGTACTGGATTTTGGTACTGCCATTTTTGGCAGCGGTCTTGCTGTTGTACCTTGGTCCGATCATCAATATCCTGTTCCTCAGTGTTACTGAGCCCAGGCCCGGTATTGGCAATTACGCAAAGCTGCTGGAAAGCGATTCGCTTGCCCGGCTGATACTCACCACATTGAGGGTCTGTATCATCACAACTATCTTTAGTGTTATGCTGGGTTATCTGGTGGCCTATGTCATCACCCATACGTTGAAGAATGAGTGTGAGTGGATGATAACCTTTGTGCTGGCATCCTTTTGGATATCTGTGCTTGTTCGAACGTTTTCGTGGATCATGTTACTCGGCAATAATGGAGTGGTCAATAATGCCTTTCAATCCATCGGATTGATTTCTGACCCAATCGCTTTCATGCGCAATGAACTGGGTGTTCTGATTGGCATGGTCCAGTATATGATCCCATATGCAGTGCTGCCCTTATTGGCAAATATGCAAGGTATCGACCAAAGGGTAACCAACGCCTCACGTTCACTGGGCGCAACGGGTGCACAGACATTTTTTAGAATTTATTTGCCGCTAACAAAACCAGGATTGGTTGCTTCATCACTTCTGGTTTTCATTATCTCACTGGGCTTCTATGTGACACCGGCCATTTTGGGTGGCGGACGCGTGTTGATGATTGCTGAATATATTTCAGTACAGATACTGGTCACGCTTAGATGGGGTACGGCAGCCATGTTGGCAACATTGATGCTGTCAGGTGTTTTGATACTCATGGTTGTCATGAATCGTTACATGAAACTGAGTGCAGTTTTTGGAGGGTCTGGAAAATGACCAGCCCTCTGTTTCGTTTTATCAACCGCTTTGCCGCCTGGCTTGTGTTGTTATTCCTGGTGGCTCCTGCATTGGTTGCCATTCCGGTTTCACTGACACCAAAAAACTTTTTGTCTATGCCGGATGGTGAATATTCGCTTCGTCACTTTCAAACCTTTTTCACCGACGGAAACTGGCTGTCGAGCCTTTGGCAAAGCTCGGTTATTGCCGTATCATCTGCAACTCTGGCAACAACGATTGGTACGCTTTGCGCTGTTGGTCTTTGGAGAATTTCGAGCAGGACCAGCGAGTTGGTTCGCGCATTGCTTTTACTACCGTTGATCATTCCACCGATTATTTCTGCCATGGCATTTTATCGCCTGTGGATACCGTTGAGGTTACTCGATAGCTACGCCGGGCTGATAATCGCACACACAATTTTGGCTGCCCCAATGGTTTTGGTTACTGTGTCAGCATCACTTGCTAATTTTAACCCGCGTTTAGAGCAGGCATCACGTAATCTGGGTGCTTCCATGAGTACGACTTTATGGCGGGTAATTTTACCTTCAGTCCGTCCGGGCATTTATGCCGGGGTAGTTTTTGCCTTCATATTGTCCTGGGATGAAATCGTCATTGCCTTGTTCATTTCCAAATTTACTGTCTACACTCTGCCGAGACGCATGTGGAATGGAATCCGGGAAAATACAGACCCTACCGTAGCCGCTGCAGCAGTGTTCCTAATCACGCTAACCATAGTTGCTTTTGTCATCTACACGTTGATGGCACGCAAACGGAAAACCAATAAATCCTGACTTAAGGAGAGTTGTTATGAATGTCACAATGTCTCATGAAAATGAGCTTTTACTGAATACCGTGCGCGCCTTTATGGAAGCCGAGATTTATGCCCATGAAGATGAAGTTGATAAATTGGGCTATGTGCCTGAGGAAATTGGCCGACAAATTGAAGCACGTGCGAAGGAAACCGGATTGTTCGCTGCTAACCTGCCTGAAGGTATTGGCGGTGGCGGGTTGAACAAAACCGCAATGATGGTAATGGAACGCCAGTACGGCAAGACTACCCACGCGCTTCATTCATGGATTGCCCGCCCAACTGAAATTTTACTCGCCTGCAAAGACGACCAGATACAAGAATACTTGCTTCCGTGTGTGAGTGGTGAAAAACGCGAGCTGTTTGCCTTGACAGAGCCTGAGGCCGGTTCTGATGTGATGGGCATGAAATCCAACGCACGCAAGGATGGTGATGACTGGATACTAAATGGATCGAAACACTTTATTTCTGGGCCATGCATGCCGGACTTTGCGATTGTTTTTGCAGCAACTGGTGAAGATGAAACGTCGCGTGGCCCGCGCAAGCGGATCACTGCATTTCTGGTAGATGTCGGGTTAAAAGGTTTTGGTATTCAGGAAGGTTCCAAGTCAGCCAGCTATCGTGGTTATAAAACCTTCGAGTTGCATTTTGATGATGTTCGCCTTGGTCCGGATCAAATTCTGGATGAAGAGGGCAAAGGACTTGAGTTGGCCGGAAAATGGCTGGGAATGGGCCGTATCTGGGTTGGTGCGACCTGTTGTGGCAAGGCAGAGCGTCTAATGGAAATGGCCACAGAATGGGCTGCCACCAGAAAACAATTCAAACAACCAATAGGCAGGTTTCAGGCAACCGGCTTCAAATTGGCCGATATGGCAATCGGATTGAAAACAGGCGACCTCCTTGTCGAGAATGCTGTCGCACGCGCTGAAGCTGATATAATGAGTGACAGTGATGCGGCAATGGTCAAGGTCTATTGTTCAGAAATGTTAAACAAGGTTGCAGATGATACTGTCCAGATTTATGGCGGGATGGGTTTGATGGAAGAGTTTCCTGTACACCGATTGTGGCGCGATTCCCGACTTGAGCGCATTTGGGATGGAACCTCGGAAATTCAACGACACATCATTTCCCGCTCCATGTTGAGGCCGCACGGCGCATGACTCCAGCTCAACGTGAAAACTTTCAGCGTCTCTTGAACCCGAGGCATATTGCTTTTATTGGCGGCCGCGATGCGGCTGTGGCCATCGGTGAAGCGCGCCGGGCTGGCTTTGAGGGTGAATTTTGGCCAGTTAACCCGAAGCGGGACAGCTTGGAGAACATTACCTGCTTTAATAGCGTGGAAGATCTCCCCGAAGCACCGGATGCCGTATTCATTGCTGTGCCTGTTCCCCAGGCAATCGAGACAATCAACAAACTTCGCACTATGGGTACCGGCGGTATTGTCTGCTATACAGCAGGCTTTCGCGAAGCAGGCGTTGAGGGTGAAACTGCCGAGGCAGCACTGATAGAGGCCGCCGGTGATATGGCGCTGATTGGTCCAAATTGCTATGGTATAATCAACTATCTGACGAAGACAGCGCTTTGGCCTTTTGCCCATGGTGGCAGCACACCCGGTTATGGATGCGCCATCATTACCCAAAGCGGAATGCTGTCGTCTGACATCACGATGAGCCAACGCTCATTGCCGCTCACTCACATGATTTCCGTGGGCAATCAGGCAGTGATTACCATCGAGGATCTCATTGGTGTTTTATGTGAAGATAATCGGGTCAGAGCCATTGGTGTACATATTGAAGGTATAAGAGACGTAGAAAAGTTTTCGCAGGCGGCCTTAAAAACAGTAAACCTTGGCAAGCCGATAGTCGCGCTTAAATCCGGGTCATCTGCTATCGGAATGTCTCTGACGTCAAGCCACACCGGCTCTTTGTCCGGTGAAGATGATCTTTATGAAGCATTGTTTGAGCGTGTTGGAATTGTGCGTGTTCATAGCCCTTCCCAATTACTCGAAACCCTGAAGTATTTTTCTGTTGTAGGAGCGCCCATAGGCAATCGAGTGGTTGGATTTACGTGCTCTGGTGGCGGTGCAACCATGCTGGCGGATCATGCCGAGAAAATCGGGTTGGAGTTTCCTGCGTTCCTGCAAGCCACACATAAACAACTAACTTTGTCACTACCATCCTTAGCAACTGTCTCCAATCCATTGGATTATACCACGCCCATCTGGGGTCAAGCAGAAATAACCGGGCCTGTATTCAGCCAGGCAATGGCTGATGGTTTTGATGCAGCAGTACTGGTTCAAGATTACCCTGCTGCGGGTCTGGATGAATCGCAGCACTATTACGTTGCTGATGCTGAGGCATTTGTCCAAGCAGCACACAAAGCAGGAATCCCGGCCGCCATATGCGCAACCCTGCCGGAGAATTTGGGCGAAGATGTCCGAAGGCAGTTGATCGCAAGCGGCATTGCGCCAATGCAGGGGATTAATGAAGCTCTGGATGCAATTGCAGCAGCAGCCGATTGGAACAAAGTCCGTAACCGGATATTGGCAGACGAACCCAACGCGTTGTTGACAGTGGATTGTTCAGACATTAACCGTGCAATAAATGAGGTGGAATCCAAATCGATGCTGCAGGCAGGTGGCATCAATGTGCCGCAAAACAAAGTATGTAATTCTGAAGAAGCGGCAGGTGCTGCGGCCGAGCTCGGCTTCCCCGTCGTTCTAAAAATGGTTCATCATGACCTTTTACATAAAACGGAAGTTGGTGCGGTAAAACTTGATCTGGGCAGTGAAGAGCTTGTTTCATCAGCGGTAGATGAAATGAGCAACAGCGTCAAAAAACATCAGCCAGATGCCTGTACGGACCGTTTTTTGCTGGAGGCGACGCAGGATAAACCCATTGCTGAACTGATAGTATCTGTTCGTCAGGATGCGCAATTTGGCCTTGCCATGACGATTGGCAGTGGCGGCATTTTGGTTGAACTACTTGAAGACGCGGTTACGCTTTTATTGCCATGCAGCAAGAGTGATATTCTTCGGGCAATCAAACAGCTTAAAATCTCCAAACTTATGACGGGTTATCGTGGCGGAGCTCAGGCTGACATGAATAGGCTCGCGGATAGCCTTGTCAAAATTGCTGAACTGGCTGAAGCCAGTATAGATGAAGTGGCAGAAATCGAAATCAATCCACTGTTTGTTTATGAAGACAGGGTTTGTGCTGTGGACGCATTAATTCATGTTGCTTAGGAGCATGCTCCTAAGACATGCACCGAGCATACCAATTTGCAAAGCTGGCAACATTTGTCTCCAACTCTGGCTGAAAGCGACCTGAAACAGCATCCGGGCAATACATTCCCCTTTGCTGATTAACGAGTGCTGGCACATCTTCTGCAAGCGCTGCATCCATTCTGTCGAGATAGGCATTATGCTTGCTTTCAAAGTTTGGTAGCGCAATTGTTTCCGGATGGAAGCAGGCGGTCTGCACAACCTTGCATTTATCCGCTCTCAAAGGATAAGCCTCATAGCACCACAATGCGTCGCTATTTGCAGCAAAGGTCATATTCGGGAATGCCCAAGTATATCTGGCACCGCGGGTTGCCTGACCAGATAGACCGGGCATATCCGGTAGCGCATTGTGTTGACTGTCTTCCAGCAAACCACCGGTTCCATCCGTTGCGCCAAACTGACTGGCAAATGCCCCTGAGACTTCATCGGCTTTATCTGGAATACCATAAACCGAATCTATTGAATCCGGGTGAACAAATGGAAGGTGGTAGTATTCATTGAAAACTTCCAAAAACATTTTCCAGTTGCAGGCGACTTCCATTTCAATCCGCCGTTTTGACACCAGTATATCCAATGGCCAAGGCGCATGAATGTCGAAAAAACCAGCAAGATAACTGTCCAGTTCTGGTGCATCTGGGTCCATGCAGACGAATACGAAACCATGCCGCTCTTCTACACGGTAACTGATCAGGTTGTTATCGGCCTTGTCAAAACCGGGAACGGTGTCCATTTTAGGAGCTGAAACAAGCTTCCCGTCCAACCCGTAAAACCAGGAATGGAACGGACACCTCAAACCTTTGCAACTGCCCTGATCATCAACCAACCGGGCATGGGGACGGGTTGTTTGCCCTCAATGAGGAAGAAATACGGCACGCCCTTCGCGTCTTTCTACTGATCTTCCGCCGCGACGCCTTTTTGCCAACGGCTGCCGATCCGCGCTCTTTTCATCTACGAGCCATTGAAGAAGGCAAGTTTTATGAAGAACGCGTCGCCAATGATCTATCGAATCTGGTTTTTGATAACATCTACCCGATGTTGGCTAGATCAATTGCGGATGCAGCCCCGGATGCAGACCTGCAGGAAGTGCGCGAAGCGGCACTGATACTGCTCTATCGCTTGCTGTTTATTCTTTATGCTGAAGACCGTGATCTGCTTCCTGTAAACGACAAACGCTATGATGATTATGGTTTGCGCGACAAGGTCCGCATGGATGTTGGAGAGCGCAAGGATCAAAGCGATACGTTTTCTAATACGGCGGCACGTTATTGGTCAGTCCTTGATGACTTGTGCAATTCCATTGACCGGGGCGACACATCTATCGGATTACCACCCTATAATGGTGGACTGTTTGATGCGGAACGAACACCGCTGCTGCAAAAAATTCGAATAGCGGATTCGATCATGGCCGACGTTATCGACAAACTTTCGTTCGAGCGTGCTGATGAAGCCAGAAAATACATCAACTATCGCGATTTGAGCGTACAGCAACTTGGTTCAATTTATGAACGCCTTCTCGAACATGAGGTGGTCAGGCACAACGCATAACCCTACGAACAAACCTTGCGATGGGGCCTCTTGCCCTAACAGCGGCACAAGTCAAACATGCTCGAAAGCTGATTGAATCGGGTGAAAGCGCAACAGCAGTTGCCGCCTCTATGGGCGTTAATCGGTCAACCCTCTATCGAGCGCTCAAATATCACCGCAAAAAATAATTTGCGAACCTCTTTCATAGTTTTAATATACTTTCTATATAGATTATACATAAAACATTGAAAGGAAAAGCTATGCCAACTCCCGCTATCGCCATTTATACAGGCAAACCAGTCGATACGATTTTGAATGAAGGCGGCTCCCAAGCATGGGTCTTAGATAAAAAGAACGCCCGAAAAGCGGCCTACGCGGTGCTTTGCTTCAACCCGAATGCAGAATGGTCAGAAGGGACAGTTGACCACGGCGCGGCGTTCATTGTCGGCAAAATCTCTAGTGTTGTGCCAGCAACAGACGAGCCAGAGCGCTCAATCGTTCTTTTCGATGAATTTTGCGAAGTCGATATTAAGGACGTCTGGGGTGGTTGGCGAAATCCGATTAAATACACAACATTGGAAGAGCTTGGTATCGATGTTGATGCCCTTGAGTTTCAACCAATGCCAGACATCGACGTAAAATCTTCCAGAGAAACACCCCCCAGCTACGGCAAACCACTCACTATTGAAGCGGCCAAATCTGGATTAGCGGCAACCTTCGGTGTCGAGTCAGACGCCATAGAAATCACTATTAGAGGGTGAGAAATAATGTTCACTGAACGCGAAGAACGAATAAATAACTTACCTTATGGCGACCTAGTGAGGGCCTACAATGAAGGTTCTCTGGAAATGTTTGTAGACCGTGGGTTAGCAATGCAGGCGGCGGCAAGTGGCCTGCCAACATCTAACCTAGCGAGTGTCGCGGCGATAGCCTTCCCCATTTCGATTGTAGCTGCCATTGCCGCCGCTTTCCTTTGGTCAATCTGGGCGGCTCTAATCATACTCGTGATAGGTATTTTTTGCTTTCGATTGTCCCGTGCTGAAACGGTGAAATCCGTCCGCAAAGCCGCCTTTGAAAATCGAGAACTCTTTGAAGTCCTCCGAAAGAACAAAGCAATCTGGTTTTCGGAAATCGAGGGCCGTTGATGGGCTTTATATTTGGATGCCTGTTGCTTGGTATGGTCGGCGTTTTTGTCTGGGGGTTCATCACCAAAGCTGACGAACGGAAAAAAGCTCTTGCCGAGTATCAAGAAAACCCTGCGGGATGCCTGTTCGTTGTCGTCTGGATTGCCTGTTGCCTAACAACCTTTGTCGGCGTGTTTGTTCCCGTTCTCGGTTCGATAAAAGTTTTCAATTCTGGGTGGGAACTCTGGCAAGTGACAGGGATAGCCTCGCTTGTCGGCTTCATCATCTACATGACCCCGCTCGGTCGAAAACTTTAGTTGTAAGGCAAATTTCGAGATACAGGCATTTGGCCGTTATCGGCTAACCACAAGATGTTGTAGGGTGCTTAGAACTCTAGCAGTTTGTCGGGTTCGACAACCGCGAACACGTTAAGTCGTTGATTTCGCTGAAGAATAATTTTCTGTAGCTGAAATGGGAATCTAATGATTTCAATAACTTAGCAAACAAATCCGACAGGCTGCTAGATTTCTAGGATGGCGCAAATGCCTGTATCTCGAAACTTGCCACCATACAAAAGGCGCTATCGGCTTTGTGACCTCTTGCCCTGCCCTCGATGTCAGGACACACAAAACTGTGTGAATTGCCAAGAGGACAACAAGACGTGGCCGGACAAAGGGTCATGGCGGGAAATCACACCTGAATTTCGCGCTCTATGGGAACCCTTCAAAGGCCATATAGTGGATTGGTACTAGCGGCTATAAAAGCCTTTGGTAAACCGGCGATATTCTTTCGTCCTGCCGCTTGAAATCATCAACCTGTTAATCTCACGGCCGTCAGGCAAAAAGCATCTGGCAACGTTCCGGCCGTAACGGTCAACGGTGATGATGCGGCAAGTCACTTGCTGACCTTGTGCGATTAAAAACAGGTAATCGGTTGCCGCCTGAAAACCGGATTCCGATTTCTCCGGAGCATCCACTCCCCACAATCGAACCTGTGTTTTCTGGCCGCGAAGATACAGGCTATCGCCATCCACAATATATGAAACCGCGCCTTGCAAAGTCGCCGGTGCTTCAAGCTTATGGACTGGTGAGAACATCCACCAAAGCGTGACACTCCCCAGGGCGAAGATTGAAAACCAGAAAGGCCAGGTCATGACTTGCCGCCTTTCCCGCCACCATCTGGTGAAGGCTTGGGCGCTCTCGTGCGCTTCATGACATCAAACAGCAGAAGCTCGCTCTTTGTTCAGGTCTAGGGTAACCCTACGAACAAACCTTGCGATGGGGCCTTGAGTATGGACCCTAAGCTTGTTAGCAAATTCCTAACCGCCATAATGTAGCCTGTTTCATGCCATTATTGGCAACCAAGGGGTTTTGGTGGTTTTGTGTTGGCTGTTTTGGTGCTAGAGCCGGATAGCCATCTTTGTTCGGGGAATACATTGAGTTTTATTGGTACGAAAACAATTCTTAAAATTTCTGCTCTGGGATTGGCCGTTGCGCTGGCGGCTTGCTCAAACACAGGCAAGAAGAAGGTTTCTTTGGTTCCTTCCAAGGATGTTGGTACGCAAAGTTCCGGTAGATTATTCACCAAATTGCAGAAGAGTAATGAAATCGTGAATACCGGGAGTGCCGGTCAGAATTTGGCGGCATTGCCAGTGACATCAGATAACACCAAATTTTCCTCCAAATCCTATGGCGTGAAGGGAAGTCCTCGGGTCAGCACTCAAAAGCGCGTCAGGAAAGGGGGTGGACGCTATCAAGTCGGCAAACCCTACACCATTCGCGGCAAACGCTATGTGCCTCGCGAGGACCCGAACTACAAAACCGTTGGGCTTGCATCATGGTATGGCCCCAACTTTCATGGCCGATTAACTGCAAATGGCGAAATTTACGATCAATACTCGCTTTCTGCGGCCCATCCAACGATGCCACTTCCAAGTTATGCCAAGGTGACAAACCTCGAAAATGGTGCCTCAGTAACGGTTAGGGTGAATGACCGTGGTCCTTTTGCGCATAATCGCGTTATCGATTTGTCTTCACGAGCAGCCGAATTATTGGATTATACAAAAAAGGGCATTGCAAAGGTTAAGGTTGAATATGTTGGCCGCGCAAGAATGGATGGGCTTGATGAAAATCGCCTCGTTGCAAGCTATGATCCTGGCAGGCTTGACCCGCGATCCATACCCGCAAATTCAGCTCGGCAAGTTCTTCTGGCACAGGCAAGTGAACCAAGACGGGCAAACACCGCGCGCAAAGCTTTGGCGACGATTAACACGAATGATAAGCCCCCCGTACCCACGCTCCGGCCATCAGTTGCTTTGGGGGGCGTCCCGATCGTACTTTCTGAAATTGTCAGCCCCAGACCAACGTCTTTGGTAAACGGCTATGTTTCACAACCAGAACATAAATCTTCTGCACTTGAGGCACTTGAGGAACTTTCACTTCCAGTTGCTGGTATGAACGGGCTGGAAAGAATTACAATTGGTCCGATACCCGTTGATAAAACCGAAGAGGTTTCGGATCGCCTTACCGAATTTGGCCCGGTACTCGAAATAAGCGAGCAGGATGCCGGTTTACCGCACCTGGTTGTAACTTATGATCAGGCAGACAAAGATCGGATAGCGGATTATCTGGCTACTCAGTCGCTGTCGATCTCAAAACCTGACTAGGGTCTGAACCCAATTGGGTTCAGACCCTAGTGGATTGATTCAAACATTTGGAACCCGTTTTCCGAGACCTCTCATCCAAATATTTGAATCTTAAAATCCACTAGAAAACAATACCTTGCTAGTACCCTGATTCATCTATATTGCCGGGTATAGATGTTTGAGTTTAACTCGGGCGGTTTGGGTTGAAAAATGCCAGTCAGCTTTTGCGTTGTGTTTATTGCGATGGGTTTGCCATGCTGCCACTTCGGCCTCAAGTAATGGCTTGTCGCTGATACGCCGATCCAGGCATTGCGATGCGAGCACGCTGAGTTCTGTTTCGGCCATGTTGAGCCAAGAACCGTGTTTGGGCGTGAAATGCCATTCGAAACGCTCGACCAGGCGGCGGGCTTGGGATGGCGCGAAGGCCTTGTAAAGTGCTGCGGGACAGTGGGTGTTGAGATTATCCTGTACCAGCACGATTTTGTCAGCCTCAGCAAAATGGATATCGGCTAAATCCCTTAAAACACAGGCATAATCAATTGCTGTGCGACGTTCGGTGACCTTAACATTGCGCCAGCCTTCAAGCGGCGCAAACAGCATGAACAAATTGGCAGTGCCATTGCGTTCATACTCGTAATCGATGTGCTGGATCCGCCCCGGTTTCATCGCGATGGGTGTGCGAGTTTCTTTCACAAGCTGCTTGTTTGTCTCGTCCAAACAGACCAGCGGGCGCTTTGGATCGTACGGGCGGGTATAAACCTCCAGAATATCCTCCAGGGCTGCAACGAATGCCGCATTTTCCTTTGGTGCAATGACCCAATATTTACGCCGGTGGGGTTTGAGAGTGTTTTTTTAAAACCCTGCCAATTGTTGTATCGCTGGCAGCATCGACGATGCCAAGCTCCACCACCTTGCTTTCCAAAAGCCGCAACGACCAGCGCGCATGGCCCTCAGGTGGCTCAGAACAAGCCAGCTGGATCAGGCGAGCCTCCTTCTCGCCATCAAAAATCGGATCAATTGGCGGCCTTTCACGGCTTTTGCGGCTGATCGCTGCTTCAAGGCCTTCCTCAACAAAACGCCGGCGGACACGCTGCACACTCGAAATACTCGTCTCAAGCGCCTCGACAATTCGTGCATCCAGCCAGCCCCGGCCATCTGCCGTAATATCCGCCTTTAACAAAATCCGCGCCTTCAAAAGCCGACCAGCAGCATCGCGACCCGTGCGGATGATCGTTTCAAGTCTGTTTCTTTCCTCACTGCTTAACCGGACAATGTACCTCTTTGCTCCACCTGAATGAATGACCATGATCCCCTCCCAGTCGTAAAATGATAACCGGTAAACAGAATCAGTAATAATCACATATGTCAAATTAAACGAAGCAGCGCACTAGTGGTCTTTACGTTCGAAACAAATGATAAAGAGTTCGCCGCAAAGGGACTCATTTGTTTCGAACGGACCACTAGCGTGCGCTGTTCGTTGATCTTCCTTGAAACGATCCGCCAAGCGTTTTAAGGTTGTCATGGGCCTCAAATCGGGTGTGTAATTGCTTTGAACTTCAATTTTTCAGAAAATACTTCGAAAATTCATACGGTTATACTTGCGTTATTTAGCGCATTTCTTTTTGCTGCTGGCGCGGCCCAGGCCCAGCTTTATTCAACGCCAGCTAAACAAGCACTTTTGCTGGACGCGGATACCGGTACGGTTTTGTTTGCAAAAGAGCCCGATGCCCGGATTCCACCTGCTTCTCTGGCAAAGCTGATGACGATGGAAGTTGTATTCAGCCAACTCAAAAGTGGTAAGTTGAGTCTGCAGGACAATTTCTTTGTCAGTGAAAACGCCTGGCGCAAGGGCGGCACTAATTCCGGCGGTTCCACGATGTTTGCGAAGCCCAATTCGGAAATTCCGCTGGAGGATTTGATAAAGGGCGTGATTGTCCAGTCGGCCAATGACGGTTGTATCATAATCGCAGAAGGTTTGTCCGGGTCAGAAGAGGCATTCGCCGGGCTAATGAATGAGCGAGCCCGAAAGCTTGGCCTGACTGGCTCATATTTCACAAATTCGACAGGTTTGCCGGATGAAAACCAGTATGTCTCGATCAGAGATCTGGCAAAACTTTCTCAGCATGTGATTAGCGAATATCCACACCTTTATCGCTATTATTCTGAATTGGAGTTTGAGTGGAACAAAATCCTTCAAAGAAACCGTAATCCCCTGTTGCGGATGAATATCGGCGCTGATGGCTTGAAGACCGGTTATACAAAAGCCAGTGGATACGGGATTGTTGGAACTGCAATTCGTGGAAAGCAACGCTTGATCGCTGTTATGAGCGGGATGGCGTCGAAACGTCAGCGTGCGGAAGAGGCGCGTAAAATTCTGGACTGGGGTTTTCGTGCCTTTGAGAAGTTTAACTTGTTCCAGGAAGACGAAGTCATAGGCTATGCAAATGTTTATGGCGGGGAAAATTCAGGCGTCGCCGTCGCCGGTAAGGGGCCTGTGGAAATATATCTGCCGATCGGAAATCGAGATAAGCTGAAAGCGAGAATCGTTTACACTGGTCCACTCTTGCCGCCGGTTTCTAAAGGAGATCAGATTGCAACCCTCAAGGTTTGGATTGGTGATGAGCTCAGTCAGGAGACCGCCCTTTATGCAGCGGAATCAGTCGACAAAGGAGGCATTCGGCGCCAGGCCATTGACGCCCTCAAAGAGCTATTGTTTGGCTGGCTGTAAAGGGGGCCGGTTTGGCTAGCGGAAAAAAAGGCAGCAAAGGCGTTTTTATTACTCTTGAAGGTGGTGACGGGGCAGGGAAATCCACCCAGATCACGCTATTGCGCCAACGCTTGGTGGAGGCTGGATATGAAGTTGTTTCATCGCGCGAACCTGGCGGAACGGAACGGGCGGAAAATATCCGGGGGTTCCTGCTATCCGGCAAGGCGGAAACCTTAGGCCCCGAATTTGAGGCAACCCTGTTTACAGCTGCCCGCCTTGATCATATCGAAAAACTGATTGCCCCTGCGATTGCGGATGGCAAGATTGTTCTTTGTGACCGTTTCATTGATTCAACGCGGGCATATCAAGGCAGGGAAGGGAAGGTAGGGTCTGATTATCTCGATATACTCGAGGTATTGGTTCGCGATATTGCATGGCCTGACATGACACTGGTCCTGGATATTAACCCGAAGGAAAGCATCAAACGGGCCAAAGCGCGTAGAAAAGACAAAGCCGAACCAGACCGATTTGAAAAAGAAAGCTCTGCGATCCAGAAAGAGCGGCGTGCAACTTTTTTGGCAATCGCAAAATCAGAACCCCGCCGATGCAAGGTGGTTGATGCCAGCGGAAACGCAGATGCTGTGCATGCGCGTATCTGGAAACTAGTATCTCCTCTGATCAAGCGAAGAATGGGAAAAGGTAGTGGATGATAGTTTAATCCTTGCTGACCGATTTGAGGGAATTTCGCACCCCGGGGGTTTGCACCCAATTGTCGGACATCGCGCGGTAATCGCAAATTTGCTGCTGGCTCATAAATCAGCGCACATGCATCATGGTATATTGCTGTCTGGTGAAAAGGGAATTGGAAAAACCACACTGGCAATGCGTCTTGCCGCTCATTTGTTTGAATTTTCGGATGCAACGACAGCGCCAGCGCAATTGCAACTTCCTTCAGCTGACAACCCGGTTTTTGCAAAAATTGCGGCAGGCGCTCACCCCAATCTTTTGTATTTGAGCAGGCCTTGGGATCATAAAACCAAAAAATTCAAAACCAAACTTACGGTTGAAGAAATACGCCAAACCGTATCCTTCTTTGGAACAACGCGCGCTGAGGAAGGTTGGAGGATCGCAATCGTCGACGCGATTGATGATACCAATTCGAATGCTGCCAATGCCTTGTTGAAAATACTCGAAGAGCCGCCTGAGCGGACAGTATTTTTCGTTATTGCCCATTCAATCGCATCTGTCCTGCCAACCATCCGGTCCCGTTGTCTCCACATTCCAATGAAACCTCTTGATGCAGATGAACTCCTCATGGCACTGGAAGGTATTGGCGTGCTCAATGATGTTGGGGAGGGCGATCGTGAATTGCTCGTTTCGCTTGCCCAGGGTTCGGTTCGCCGGGCCATCTTGTTGGCGCGTGAAGATGGGCTTGCTTTGTATCGTTCATTTGGTGAAATCTGTGCAAATCTCGATCAACCGGATTGGGGCAAAATTCATACTTTGGCAGACGGCGTTTCAACCCGTGGTAATGAAGACAGATACCGCTTGGTGTTTAACTTTGCTAATGAGTTCATGGAGGCTCATGCGAGAGGCAAAGGAACGCCGGGCAAACCCATATCTACCCTTGCCCGCTGGGCGGAGGTGTGGGAAAAGACGCGCAACTCAGTGCGCATGGCTGAAGGATATAATCTTGACAAGAAGCAGGTGATTTTGAACCTGTTTCATGATTTGGGAGAAGCAGCGCGCAGCTGACCCAATGCCAACCTCACGTGGACCTGTACTGATGAGTAAAGACGAATTCTACATTACCACGCCAATATTCTACCCCAATGGCGTGCCACACATCGGTCATGCCTACACGGATATTGCGACCGATGTTCTGGCGCGTTTCCAGCGTCATGACGGCAAACAGGTGTTCATGTTGACCGGTACCGACGAGCATGGCCAAAAGATGCAGCAATCGGCTGAAGAAGAAGGCATTACCCCGCTTGAACTTGCTGACAGAAATGCAGCCGTTTTTCAAAAACTGGCCGAAGTGCTGGGTTGCAGCAATAATGATTTTATTCGCACCACCGAAGAACGCCACAAGCGGACATGCCAAGAGTTGTGGAGGCGGATGGAAGCAAATGGTGATATTTATCCGGGCACCTATGGTGGCTGGTATTCAGTTCGCCAGGAAGCTTTTTTTGATGAAAGCGAAACGACCCTGAATGAAGAGGGGATACGGGTTGAACCGCTTGGTTCGCCTGTTGAATGGGTGGAAGAAGAAAGCTATTTCTTCAAGCTTTCCGCCTATGGCGAAAAGCTGCTTGAGCTTTATCAAAGCCAGAGAGATTTTATCGGCCCTGATACAAGACGCAATGAGGTTATGAGTTTTGTGAAATCAGGCCTGCGTGATCTATCCATTTCACGGACCACCTTTGACTGGGGTATTCCGGTACCGGGAAATCCTGAACACGTAATGTATGTCTGGGTCGATGCCCTGACCAATTACCTGACCGCATCCGGTTGGCCCGATGAAACAGACACGTTGCCCAACTGGCCCGCTTCACTTCACATGATTGGCAAGGACATTGTCCGCTTTCATACCGTATACTGGCCAGCATTTCTGATGTCTGCCGGCCTGCCCTTGCCAGAACGGGTATATGCGCATGGGTTTCTTTTCAACAAGGGTGAAAAGATGTCCAAGTCGGTTGGCAATGTAGTCGATCCGTTCAATCTGGTAGAGGCCTATGGTTTGGATCAGGTTCGCTTCTTCTTTCTGCGCGAAGTTCCGTTCGGCAAGGATGGGTCTTACAGTCATGAAGCTATCGTAACGCGAATGAATGCTGACCTCGCCAATAATTTCGGTAATCTGGCTCAGCGGTCACTTTCAATGATTGCAAAGAATTGCGAGGGCAGGGTGCCTGTCCGGGGGGATGCTTCACCTGAAGACACAGCACTCTTGAATGCAGCCTATAGCCTGCTGCCGAAAGCACGCGACTATATGGCAAAGCAGGAATTTCACAAATACCTTGAAGATACCTGGAAGGTTCTGGGCGATGCCAATGCCTACGTCGATGAACAAGCTCCATGGGGCTTGAAAAAAACTGACGCGGAACGTATGGGCACTGTTTTGTGGACCGTGGTTGAACTCGTGCGCGTTATTGCGATTTTGACAAAGCCGGTTATGCCGGCCTCTTGTGATGCGATGCTTGATCTGTTGAGTGTTGCTGCGGATCAACGCCAATTTGCGCATCTGAATTCAGAACATGCATTGGTCAGCGGCACGGAACTTCCAAAACCATCTGGCGTATTCCCGAGATTTGTGGAGCCGGAAGGCAACGCGTGATGCTGATCGATTCTCATTGTCATCTGGATTTTCCGGACTTTGAAGAAGAACTCCCGGAGATCATATCGCGTGCCGAGCAGGCTGGCCTTGGTCGTATTGTTACCATTTGCACGCGGATAAGAAAGTTTGATCAGGTTCTCAACATTGCGGAAACTTATGAGAATGTGTTTTGTTCAGTCGGAACACATCCGCACAATGCCCATGAAGAACTCGATATCGATACGGATGAAATTGTGAGGCTTTCAGATCACCCAAAGGTCGTGGCAATTGGCGAAGCCGGTCTTGACTATTTCTACCAGAAAGATCACGCGGCAGCTCAGGCAGAAGGTCTGCGCAATCACATTGCTGCAGCGCGTGAAACCGGTTTGCCGCTGGTAATCCATAGCCGCGATGCAGACGATGATATGGCTTCAATTCTTACCGATGAAACAGGGAAGGGTGCTTTCCCCATGGTGCTGCATTGTTTTTCATCCGGTCGCAGCCTTGCAGAAACCGGGGTCAGGCTCGGTGCTTATGTTTCATTTTCCGGCATTTTGACATTCAAGAACTCGCAGGAACTCAGGGAAATTGCAGCGGACATGCCACTTGACCGGTTGTTGGTTGAAACCGATGCACCTTACCTCGCACCAACACCTTTTCGTGGTAAACGCAACGAACCATCCTTTGTTGTTGAAACCGCGAAAGTTCTGGCCGATGTCATGGGCATCACGCAAGCGCAGTTGTGGGAAACAACGACCAACAATTTCTTCAAATTATTTTCCAAAGTACCCGATCCACGGAGCAAAGGATGAGTGAAACATTACGCTTCACGATCCTTGGGTGTGGCTCTTCTCCCGGGACACCAAGAATTCACGGTGATTGGGGCGCATGTGACCCGAGTGAATCCAAAAACCGCCGATTGCGTTGCAGCCTGCTTGTCCAGCGCATATCCGGTGGGGAAACGACGTCTGTCGTTATTGATACAAGTCCGGATTTTCGCCAGCAAATGCTCAATTCCGGTGCGAAGTCACTCGATGGCGTTTTGTATACGCACCCCCATGCAGATCATGTGCATGGTATTGATGACTTGCGCGGTTTTGCGTTGGCGCAACGCGAACGCATTACTGTGTATGCAGATAAACAAACCCAAGCCCGGCTTGATCAGGGGTTCGGATATTGTTTCCAGCAACCTGAAGGCAGCATGTATCCGCCGATTTTAAACGCATACGAACTTATAGCCGGTCGTCCGGTTTTGATCATGGGGAAGGGCGGTACAATCCACGCCCTGCCCGTATTGCAAACGCATGGACCTATTCATTCGCTTGGTTTCAGGTTTTCAGCTGATGGCAATTTTGACAATGGCGGTCTGTGCTATTCACCGGATATCAGTGATATCCCGGTCGAGAGCGTCGAGGTTATGCAAAATCTCGATTGTTGGGTTGTTGATGCACTGCAATACAAACCACACATCAGCCATTTTAGTGTATCTGAGAGCCTTGAATGGGTAATACGTTTGAAGCCCAAACATACCGTTCTTACACATATGCATATTCCGCTGGACTATCAGACGTTAAAGGACGAACTCCCGGACGCTGTAGAGCCAGGGTTTGATGGGCTGGTGATTGAGATTTAAATTCCTGCGGTGCCATATTTGCAATGAAATCAAATAAGGAAAGCGTTGTCGCTGTTTGGATTGAACACGAAGCGCTTTATACCAAAGCCAAAATAATTCCTGATCAAAAGAGCAAATCCTAATGGCCGCCGGTATTAGAGCACCTTTTATTAAATATGAATCACTTTGACCGCCTGAAATTTGTCACAGGAACAGGCGCGGATTGCGCCGTGGTGTTTTTGCACCACAAGAAATTCGCAACGCCCTTCCTGGGGCAAATTTCAGGCGGCCGGGATAAATGGGTGAGAAAACAAGTTTGAATTCAATCCTTTATCCTCAGTCTTATCTTCTGCTTGGGCGATCTTTGCGCTCTCGCTTTGTTGTTTTTCTCAACCGGGTATCTAACCCGCTTTTTGAAAACCGCCTGGCGAGATCACAAACCTCACGCCATCAAAGCGGTTCATATTTAATAAAAGATGCTCTAGACGCAATCATTGCTTCTTTTAAGCGGTGAATGCGCTTTTTTCGGTTTAAACTTCAAAGGCGCTATCCATTCTTTTGGGCCAATCAAAAGAGGAAATGCTTTGGTTGTAAAAATTAATGAAATAAAAAAGCTACATTATATCAAAATATTACATAATTTTTTTAAATCTGCACTTTCATTAAAAAGTTCCATAATATATCTTATGCGATCAATATGCAGCACACTAAAGGTTTGGATTGAACTCCATCCCTATCATATTTTTGTCAATGATATTTTTACAATTGTGTTGCAAAATAAGAGCGTAGGTATTGAATAACATGGGTATTGTGCAATGACAAAACGTGAAAGCGATAGACGAAGGGTACTAAAAGGAATCACTATTTCTTTTGGGAATAATTTCTGTGTCAGCAATGGAATTATGCGGAATATTTCAGAGACCGGGGCTTACATAGAATTTACAGATAGCTTCCTGGTTCCTGATAATTTTACAATTTTTAATGACCTCGATGGATATAAAGTTGATTGTCGGGTTGTTCGCAGGGACGGTAATTCTGCGGGGTTTGAGTTCGTTGGCGAAAAGGAAATCCACTCTCCAACCAGAATGCAAGTAGTGGAGATGGTTGATGAACGAGCCTTCAATGACACCCGTGAACCTGATAATCAACCGAAAATTGAAGATTTAGAACCACAAAATTCTAACCCTGCAAAAAGGCAGCCCGTATTTGGCAAGCGGATTTAGTCATACTTAAAACTCATGAAAAATGGTTGGCAAAATTCCTCCACGCTAACGGTCAATGTTCAAAACAACCTCCGGGCAAAGCCGTTGTTTGCTTAATCTGAGAAACTAGTGGATTGATTCAAACATTTGGAACCCGTTTTCCGAGACCTCTCATCCAAATATTTGAATCTTAAAATCCACTAGAAAACAATACCTTGCTAGTGGTCTTTACGTTCGAAACAAATGATAAAGAGTTCGCCGCAAAGGGACTCATTTGTTTCGAACGGACCACTAGAGCGTGATGCTTGTATCCGGTTTTGGCGGGTCCATTGCCTTTACTTTTGACGGTCAGCCAATGACCGGGTCCGCCTCGCTTGCATTGGAAAATTTCGCGAATTATCGTGGTATTGCAGCCGATCCGCCAGTCCGGCATCGCATTTTTATATTGCCCTCACGGTTACATCTTGTCTTCCCCTGACAATATATAGCTTTGTCAGTGCGGAAAATTATAGTAACCCAAATGCCTTTAACTCGATTGACAGTTGCTCCGCATTAACGAAACAGTGCGCTATCATTCCAGCGGCCCTGGCCCCGTCGCAGTTTTTGGGCGAATCATCTACAAACAGGGTTTGGGAGCTTTCAAGATTGTTGTGCGACAGGCAATGCTCATAAATGTTTAGCTCTGGTTTGATCATCCCAACCTCGGCTGAAACGGTGATGTGGCGAAACAGCGACAAGTTTGGCGCGGTATTTTTCATGATCTCAAAGGTTTCCAGCCACGCATTTGTCAGCCCATACAAATTTATTCCGGCGTCATGCAACCCTGCAATAATTTCAGAAGTTCCTGCGACGCGTTCACAATGGGCGGCTTCCAGACCCTTGGCATAGTGCTCATATATATGTGTGTGTGTTGGATGAGCGATTGAAGCGACGGTAAAACCATCAGCCCAACTGCGCCCGCGGTCCTGCTCTGCATTCCACTCGAAAAAACCGATGCGGTTTAGCGTATCAGTCATTTCTTTTTCATCTGAAAACAAATGCGAAAGTGCATCATAGGGGCGCCAATGGATTACCACATTGCCAATGTCAAAGATCACATTGCGAATTTTGGGTAATTGTCTCCCCACCATGAATTGCTCCTATATCAAAGGATGGTTGGGTTGGGCTGCCCCCTACTCGGCTTTAAGCAGCTGCAGCTGTGCCGCATAACCGCGCCCGCCAGGCCTCAGGTCTTTGCGGTCAAAGCGTTTTTGCTTCCGGTTATGTTTCAGATTGGCAAGGCTTACCCGCCATTTGAAGCGGAGAGTCTCGAGCTCGCAATCGATCCTTGCCCGGAACTTTGAGCGCCGTAAAACCTTTTCATAGTCGCTGGCAAGCTCGATGGCGATTTTTACGTGTTGTTTTTCATGCCAGACCACAGTGGAGTTGAAGGTCTTCCAGGCGCGCCGGGTCGTCTTATTGGCACCATTGCGCAATCGCCAACGCGGATAGGTGTATTTTACACGAACGACGATATCGAAATCGATAGGAATGCAACGACCATTGCGAAGTTCAACATCGATGTTTTGAATGTCATAGTCATACTCAGTGGTTGCAAGGGCATGATTACGGTCCCCTCGCCCTACCTTTGGGCCGTTTTCAACCATGCTTTTGAAAAGCTCGCGCCCCGACCTCCCCTTAACATCGTAATAGATCACCTGTTCTTTCAGGATTATCTTTGAATTGGCAGGCAAAGTGCTGGTAAATCCCGCACCCAATAGTACACTGAATCCCAGAAAAAGTCGGAACTTGATCGCCATTTTGTTCTCCACGCCAATACATTCAAAGACAGGTTAAAAGCCTTGCCAGAATTTTCAAGCTCAAACTTATTCCGGATACGAAAATGATTAATTCATCCAGAGACATAGCAAGACTTCTGGAGATTATGGCATCTCTCAGGACACCAAAAACCGGATGTCCCTGGGATTTGGAGCAAAGTTTCTCGACCATAGCGCCCTACACTGTTGAAGAAGCTTATGAGGTTGCCGATGCAATTGAACGCGATGATATGGACGATCTGCGGCTTGAGTTGGGAGATTTGCTGTTGCAGTCCGTCTATCATGCACGGCTTGCTGAGGAACAGGGCTTGTTCGATTTTGGCGATGTGGTGGAAGGAATCACTGCAAAAATGATCCGCCGTCATCCTCATGTTTTTGGCACAGCAGATGTGACGGCAGAGGAATATTCCGCACGCGGCATGGCGAAAGGTACGTGGGAAAAAATAAAAGCTGAAGAAAAAGCTGAGCAAACAGAACGCAGAAATTTGGCCGGCCTGCCGGACAAAGACCAAAACCCTTCATTGCTGGATGATGTGCCCGGCGCCCTTCCCGCTTTAACCGCGGCGCTCAAACTACAAAAAAAAGCATCCAAAGTTGGCTTTGACTGGAATGATACGAACCTTGTTTTGGCAAAAGTCCGGGAAGAAATTGAGGAGCTTGAAGTGGAAATTTCAAACCACGATCACGAAGCAAGTGAAGCAGAATTCGGGGATCTGATGTTTGCGGTCGTCAACCTCGCGCGACATCTTGATCTTGACGCAGAAAAAGCGTTGCGTCGTACCAATCGCAAGTTCAGGGATCGGTTTTCCTTCATTGAAAAGGAACTGAAGGAACGGTCAATTACCCTTGAAGAAGCAAATCTGGATGAGATGGAAATACTTTGGCAGAAAGCAAAACAAAGCGATACGCAATAACGCTTTTCGGCTAATCGCCGTTGTTATAATCATGGACAAACCGGGAGAAACTTTTCCTGACTTCCTTTCCCGCTCTTATAAGCAGTTTGACTGAGCCATCCTCGAGGTCCTGCCGCTTTACCACCTGCGCGTTCTCGTAAATTTCCGGCAATTGATCCATATCAGATAGTGGCAATGTCAAAGTTGCATGATTGTCAGAACCGGAAATCCGCTCTTCTACAAGCGTCAACAGCGCGTCGGTTCCTGTGCCTGTGATCGCAGAAACCAAAAGGGGGGCTTGATCACCCGACTTAAGCGCTCGTAATGCTTCAATATTTTTAGCGGGAAGCAGATCAATCTTGTTCCATATTTCGATCACACGCTCCCTTCCCTCTTCTGCAACCCCAAGCAGGCATAGTATGTCATAGACATCCTGCGCCTGTGCTTCGCTGTCTTCGTGGGCGACATCTCGAACATGCAGAATAAGCTCAGCCTCAAGGACTTCTTCAAGCGTCGCCCTGAAGGCTGCAATCAGATGAGTGGGCAAGTTAGAAACAAAACCGACTGTGTCTGACAGGATGACCTTGGCACCCTTGGGGAGCATCAACTGGCGCAATGTCGGATCAAGAGTTGCAAACAGCAAATCCCTGGCCATCACATCAGCCCCGGTCAATGTGTTAAAGAGCGTTGATTTTCCTGCATTGGTATAGCCGACCAACGCTACAACAGGATGGGGAACTTTCTTTCTCTTGGCACGATGCAGGGAACGTGTTCGTCGAACCTTTTCAAGGTCCTTTTCAAGTCGGTTAATCCGCTCCTGGATCATTCGCCTGTCGGCCTCAATCTGGGTTTCGCCTGGCCCGCCGACAAATCCCAGGCCGCCTCTTTGGCGTTCCAGGTGGGTCCAGCTTCTTACCAGCCGTCCCTTTTGATAATTGAGATGGGCCAATTCAACCTGCAGACGCCCTTCTTTGGTCTGGGCGCGCTCGCCAAAAATTTCAAGAATAAGCCCGGTTCGATCAAGAACTTTGCAGTTCCATGCCATCTCAAGGTTCTGTTGTTGTTTAGGGCTGATGGAATGATCAATGATTGCAAGCCCGATATCACGGGATTTAACAATACCTGTGATTTCTTCAACTTTTCCCTTACCCATCAAGGTCGCAGGCGAAATGGATTTTATCGGAACGATACCGCTTTCTACAACATCGAGAGAAATCGCCCTTGCAAGGCCAATTGCTTCTTCGACGCGGGATGCGCGTGAACGTTCATGCGTTTGCTGAAACTCGGGCACAAGCACGATTGCCCTTTCAGGCTTTTGTGCCTCTTCTGCAGTCCACCGGAATTTCTCTGGCTTTCCGTTGCCGGGTTCGCTCAACGCAAATTACCCCAACAACATACCCTAGAACTCATAGACAAAGAGCCCCTACTCTTCTTCCGGCTCATCTTCAGACGCTTTGCCCATAAGAACCGGAGAACCTGGCATGATGGTAGAAATGGCATGCTTGTATACCAGCTGGGAAATACCATCACGGCGCAAAAGTACGCAAAAATTGTCAAACCAGCTGACGACGCCATTGAGTTTTACACCATTTACCAAGAATATAGTAAGTGAAATTTTCTGCTTTCTAACTTCGTTAAGAAAAGCATCTTGTAAATTTTGATTTTTGTCCGCCATTTTGCCGCCGAACCTTTTTGTTATTTTTTCAACATGGAGGCACTGGAGAATCATCCCCTGGTGTCACAGACACCAACCACACCCGCTACTGTTATAAAGTGCCAATAGGAAATAATTCAAGCGAAACTTGTTACTTAGGGGAAATAATAAAAAGCCTTATCCCTTTTGTTCCGGTGAGATCAACATGTTGTAGGTCATTGGTGATTTTTTGACGGCGATGGCGAGGATGGTTTTGAAGGCGGAGTGGCGGTTTCGGCGACGATTGAACCGGAAGACGAATTCATCGAGATAGGTTTGCAGATGTTTGGCCCGCAGCCCGTGATAGACACCCAAGCCCCATGTTTTGAGGTTTGAAAAAGCCCGATGCACCCAGGGCAATACGATGTGTGCTGCCATCGGCCCGATGGTATGGGGTTGATGATTAAGACCGGGGATAATGTCGCCCACCCCCTGATAACCGGACCAGCCATCGGTCCTTGCAATCGTTGTTGGAGCCAGGCTCCGCTCAACGAAGAGATGCAGGGATTTGGCGCTATAATCCTCAATTCTCGCCAGACGCAGCCTCCCCGGACGCCCCCTTTGGTCCACTTCAACCGCACCTGCCACCAATAGTTTCCCCTGATGCGAGCGGCCTTGCCCTCCCATGACGGGTTCTTGTTTCGAACGGCAGGAAATCGCGGTTTCATCAACTTCCACAAGGCCTTGCAGGGGCGAGCGATCACTATCCACCATGGCCCGGCGTAATTTGGCGCACAATAACCACGCGGTTTTATAAGAACCAAGGCCCAACTGGCCCTGCAACTGCAAGGCGGAAATACCGTTGGAATGGGTGGTCATCAAAAAAGCTGCCCAAAACCAGACCGTCAGGGGTAATTTCGAGCCGTGCATTACTGTGCCGCTGGTTACCGAAGTCTGACGATGACAGCGTGTGCATTCGTAAGTAAAGGCCTTCGTCTCAAGCGCCCATGCCTTATCATTCCCGCATCGCGGACACACAAATCCATCGCGCCAGCGCATCTCGTAAAGCCACGCAGCACACGCCGCCTCATCGGCAAAACGGTGTTGAAATTCAATCAAGGATGTTGGTGTAAACAGCATGGCAAAGCTCCCTTACATAAGCACAATGTTCACTATATGTTCTATACCATTCAAACGGCAATGTCACTACATATTGTGCCACCGGACCAAAAGGGATAAGGCTTATAATAAATTACAAGATTTTATTCACGTTACCGGCGGGTTTGGAACAAAAGTGCAACGCTGGCAAATACAACAACTACTTCAAGTCTGCCAAAAAGCATCACCAGGGTCAAAAGGCCTAGTTGGAAGGACGACATGTCGGCGTATGAAATCCAGCCCGAACTGGCTTCAGGAGCCCAGAAAGGCCCATAAAGTGGACCTGCATTGGATAAAGAAGCGGTCGCTGCGGTAAAACCCGCCTGAAAATCCAATCCCGATAATGTCAGCATTAAGCTGGCAAATCCAAGCATCAGGATCCAGATGGAAAAGAACCCCCAAATCCCCTTCATGAATGACAGGGTTAAATGGCCGGACGCAAACCGCGTTGTTTGGACAGAATTGGGATGGATTAACCTGTTCAATTCATGCTCTGCATGCCGAAAGACGACACCCAGCCGAAAGAACTTTATTCCGCCACCGGTCGAAAAACATCCGCTGCCGATAAGAACCATGATAATTACCAGCGTCGGGGCCAGGAGTGTGAATACCCCTGGCCTGCTTTGAATGCCCGATGTTGATATGAGAGAACCGGCGTTCATTATCCCCTCGCTTATGGCACTGAGCGCCAACTCCGGGCCTGTATTGCCGGATACATCGAAAATCCGGTACGAAAGTACCAGTGCGAAAACAAACCAAACCGCCAGAACAAAATAACTCTCGCGATGGCTGGCAAGCTCTGCAAAACGAAGATTGGCCAAACTACGATGCCAGAAAATGCTGGTGCAGCCGACAAGAAATGCAACACCGAGGATTATCATTCCTGAATTTCCAAGAAGAATATCCAGATTTTCTGTCGCCGGAACAATTCCTCCGGTAGAAAGAGCCGAAAAACTCAACACCATTGCCTCATAAACCGGCACGCCAGACATCAGCAAGCCCACGCAACACGCGAGTGTCAGTGCAATCATTGCCCGCAATATCCGCCCACAAAAGCGCACCAACCTGTATTCCGACGCCACAATGGATGCCGTCTCGCTGACACTACCAATTTTAGGAAGGCCTCCAATCTCCCAGGGAGACAGGATCAAAATGAAAGTAATCAGCGTTGCCATTCCACCAAGCCATTGGAACTGGGCAAGTAAAAAAATCACCGACTTTGGAACCGCCTCCAGATTGACAAATACCATTGAGCCCGTTGTCGTGAAACTGGACATGGACTGGAACAATGCCTGAATGAAAGTCAGCTCTGTGACATCAGACAACGGAACGGCTACCAGCAGCGGAAAGCACACCCAACATGTGACGACAAGAAGTGCAGCGGCACGGCGCTCCAGACCAATCGCCCGGCCCGCGATGGATAAAAGCACTGCCACGCAAAGAAAGGCGCCCAGAAATCCATAAAGCAACATACGATAGCCGATTTCAGTCTCTCCTGCCCCGAATGCCACCAAAGCCGGCAAAAAGGTGGAGCCTGAAAGGATCGCTCCAAGTGCTGCGAAATAATAGATGAAGCCGGTCATCAAAGGCTCTAGATGTAATCTGCGCTGGCACGGAACATTTGTTCAACTTCCTGAACCTTGTCATTGAGTGCCAATATTATGACCCGGTCATTGGGTCGAATGACTGTATCGCCCGTGGGGCGGCTCAGCTTTCCCTCATGAGAGACCATCCCTATTCGAACACCGTTGGGAAGCGAAAGTTCGCGCAGTGGCTGGCCGACCAATGGAGAAGATTCCAGTGCTTCTGCCTCGACGATTTCCGCAGCTCCGTTCTCAATCGAGTAAACCCCCCGGATACGGCCGCGCCGCACATATTGAAGTACTCTGGAAATCGTGATGCTTCGCGGGTTGATAAAATCATCAATGCCGAGGCTTTTGGTAAAATCGTGATATCCAACATTGTTCAAAAGCGTAAGGTTTGAGCGGCAGCCCATCTTTTTGGCGAGGATACTCGAAAGGATATTTACCTGGTCATTGTTGGTAATCGCCACCATCAAATCAGCATTGGCGCAACCGGCCTCCTGAAGTATCGCTTCATCCAATGCGTTGCCGTGCAACACAACAGACCGTTTCAACTGATCTGCCAGTTTTTCAGCCGCAACCCGGGAGTTCTCAATAATCTTGATCCGGGCATTCGGGAGGCGCTCTTCGATCCGACTCGCCAGATAAATGCCAATATTCCCGCCCCCGGCAATGACGATGCGGCTCGCTTCCGGTCGTTCTTTTCCGAATATCGAAAGGGTTCTCCTGATTTGCGAACGTTCCGCGATTACGTAAGCCGTATCGCCCGTCAAAATCTGGTCCACAGATCGCGGTGCAATCATCTCGCCATTTCTGGCAATTCCTGCAACCACCGCAATAAGGTCAGGAAAGAGTTCGCTCAATTGCGAAAGTGGTGTATCGACAAGCGGACAATCCTCGTCACATTCGATCGCAATCATCCCGACGGTATCTTCGTTAAAAAGAACAACATCGCGGGCACCTGGAAGAGAAATCCTCCTTAAGACAACATCACCCACCTCAATTTCCGGTGAAATGATCACGTCAATTGGCATGTGATCACGCGAAAACAGCTTTTGCCAGTGCGGTTGGCGATAGCTTTGAGCACGAATACGGGCAATTTTGGTTGGCACGTTGAAGAGTGAGTGCGCTACCTGGCAAGCAACCATATTGACCTCATCGTAAAGCGTAACCCCAATAATCATTTCAGCCTGTTCCGCACCTGCACGGGCCAACACATCGGGATGTGCCCCGTGTCCGACATGGCCGCGAACATCCAACCGATCCTGCACATTTTGAACGAGCTCAGGAGAATTATCGATAACCGTAACGTCATTGCCTTCAGATGACAGGCGTTCAGCAATCCCGTAGCCTACCTGGCCAGCGCCGCAAATTATGATCCGCATTTTGCTACTCCCCAGCCTTTGCTTTTTTATCTGTCAGTCCAAGCAGTTTAATTTTGCGATGTAAAGCTGAACGCTCCATTCCGACAAATTCAGCGGTTTTGGAAATGTTCCCGCTAAACCGTGCCACTTGCGCGGCGAGATAGTCCCGTTCAAACGCCTCTCGTGCGTCTTTTAACGGCATGGACATAAGATGTTCACCGTTCTCCGTACTTGCACCCGGCAACATTTCTCCAACCTCTTTGGGCAGCATATCAGCAGTAATAACTGCACCATCTTCAACCCGGGACAGGATCATAAGACGTTCAATATTATTCCTCAATTGACGTATGTTCCCCGGCCAGTCATGCGCTTGCAATACGGCCATCGCATCCGACCCGATCCGGCAGTCTTTAATACCAGACTGACGGCCAATCTGATCTGCGAACGCAGAAACCAATTCAGGAATATCTTCGCGCCGCTCGGAAAGACCAGGCACGCGTACCGGCACCACAGCGAGACGATGGAACAAATCCTCCCGAAACTCGCCATTTGCTATCAGGGCTTCAAGATTTCTGGCTGTCGAGGAGAAAACGCGAACATCGACTTTGACTGGCGTGTTGCCCCCTACCCGAACAAATTGTTGCTCCACAAGCACCCTTAGTATTCTGCTTTGGGTATCTCTTGGCATGTCAGCGACTTCATCGATATAAAGTGTACCGCCATGCGCCTCTTCAAGTGCACCAACTTTTCTCGAACTGCCCGCTTCGCCTTCTGTTCCAAAAAGTTCTGTCTCCATACGCTCGGGCGTAATCACTGCCGCGTTCAAAACAACAAATGGTCCATCTTTGCGCCCCGAACATCCGTGTATGGTTCGTGCAACCAGCTCTTTCCCGCTCCCCGACTCCCCATTAATCATGATGCGTGAATTGCTTTTTGCTACCCGCTCGATCACCTGCCTGAGTTGCTGCATAGCGGCAGAATTGCCGATCATCTCATTCATGTCCGCTGAGCGACCCTGAAGCTCCTGGACCTGTCGTTTAAGTTGATGGGTTTCAAGTGCGCGTGAAGCCACAAGCAACAACCGGTCGGCTTTAAATGGTTTTTCAATAAAATCGTATGCACCGCGTCGAATGGCAGATACAGCAGTCTCAATATTACCGTGACCTGAAATCATAACGACTGGCAAATCTGGATGCATTGCTTTTATTTCAACAAGCAGTTCAAGCCCGTCGAGAGTAGACCCCTGTAACCAGATATCCAGGAAAACAAGAGTCGGACGTCGAGCCTTGATTGCCTCAAGTGCTGTGTCGCTGTTGCCAGCGATACGCGTACCGTGCCCCTCGTCCTCCAGTATACCGGCAACAAGCTCACGAATATCTGTTTCATCGTCAACAACGAGAATATCTGTCGCCATGCTCACGCACTTTCCTTTGTATTTTCTTCCTTGGGCGCAGGAGAGGTTTCTGTTTCGCCAGTGATTTCTGAAATCGGAATAATAATTCTCGTCATCGCACCGTGGCCACCTTTGGCGACATCTGGAGCATCCATTAATTCGATGCTCCCGTCATGGTCTTCTGCAATTTTTCTGACAATGGCCAATCCAAGACCCGTACCTTTTTCACGTGTCGTCATGTATGGCTCAAGAAGGCGTTGACGGTTCTCTTTTGGCAGACCCTTGCCATTGTCAATTATCTCAATAATTGCCTTTTTGCCTTCCTCATATGCTTTAACCAGTATCCGTCCCTGCTCGGCTGTTTCTTCACCACGTCCTTCAATTGCTTCCGCTGCATTCTTGACAATATTGATCAGTCCCTGAGACAGCATGCGGGTGTCAAAAACCGTAGCCAGCGGCTTATCGGGCAGGTCCAGATCAAATTGAATTTCCGGAAATCCGACTTTTTCAAGAAATACCGTTTCCTTAATAATAGTGCGAAGATCACCACTCGACATTTCCGGTTTCGGCATGCGTGCGAAGGCAGAAAACTCATCAACCATTCGCCCTATATCTCCAACCTGACGGATGATCGTATCCGTACAATTGTCAAACACTTCCCTGTCCTCGACGATGACCTTGCCATAACGCCGTTTGATCCGTTCAGCTGAAAGTTGAATGGGCGTAAGCGGGTTCTTGATCTCATGGGCAATACGTCTTGCAACATCCGCCCAGGCGGTATTGCGCTGGGCAGAAACAAGATCGGTAATGTCGTCTAACGTCAGGACGAATGAATGGGTAGGCGTTTCTTCTTCTTCGACGGTTACCTGAACGTTGAGCGTACGCTCGCGCCCTTCCCGGAACATTGTAATTTGTTGGTGAAATTGCTGTTTACCTGATTGACGGGCCTTTTCAAATACGGCACCGAGTTCCGGGACTCTTTCAAACAGGTTCAGTGTTTCAGTCAGATTACCGTTCTTGAGGCCAAGAAGTGGCACTGCTGATCGGTTGGCGATGGTAACCATGCCGTCTCCATCAACACCAATCACCGCAGCACTGACGCCAGATAATACAGCCTCGATGAAACGGGCGCGTTGATCCATCAACTCTTTCGCGTCGACCAATTCTGTTTGTTGTGCACCCAGATCATCCAACATGACATTGAAGGTCTCACTGAGAAATCGCAAATCCCCCTCTGCGGCCCGCAAGTCTACTCTTGCATCCAGATTTCCATCACTGACTTCACTTGCGGCAAACATCAAGCGCCTGATTGGCGTAACAATCCGGTTTGCAACACTGATCCCCATCCAGATCGCACACAGCAAAACGATCAGGCAAACGCCGAGATAAAGAAGCGCAAATGCAAGCTGAAACGGAAGTCTATTTTCTTCCAATGCGTTATAGTCTTCGCTGTTGAATTGGGTGTCCTTCAGCGCTTCAATAACGGCTGGAGGAACTGCAATAATCGAAAAGAGGTAAGCCCGGTCAAGCTCTTGCAGCTTGAAAATTACGCCAATCAGGTTGGAATTTCCTGGCGGAAGCGGAATCGGGTCTCCCTTCTTTGCAAGTTCCAAAGCAAGTTCTGGCAGTTCTGGAAGAAGCTTTTGTGTTTCCAGCCTTGAGGCTACTAATTCCTTGCCGTTTTCATCAAAAATAGAAGCTGCAAGCAATCCCCTTCCCCGGCTTTCCAACGTAAAGACCTGGGTAAATCGCTCCCGGTCAAGAACATAAAGCTGGCGATTTCGATTGAGACTGGCGGCCATTGAGAGGGTATTTCCCATCAAGACCCGAGTTGTCTCGTTTTGATAGGCACGGGCGACGCTGACAGAAGATTCGATGATCTTTTTCGTCCGAATTTCAAACCACCGGTCGAGACCGAGATCCAAGGTAATACCGGCAACAACTGCAACGAGGACCGCAGGAAAAGCCGCCACGATGCAAAACAGCCCAATAATCCGCACATGCAATCTTGAAGCAGCTCTCCCTTTGCTTCGGGAGCGAATAATTTTCGCGACTTCTTTTCCGATCAGAAAAATCAGGATTAAAATGAGGATCCCATTAATCCCGGCAGCTATCAAAACAGCCTGCAAATCTGGATTGATAGGCGTCAAACCAATTAACATCAGGAAGGTGAAGGTGCCTGATATCATCAGGGCCAGAACTGTGAACAGACCTATGATCCGGCTTCTGGATGTTTTTCCGGTGTCAAATAAGTGTTGTTGGTTTGAGCTGGTAGTAATTTTTGCAGTATCAGGCTCTGACAAATGGGAGGAATCAGCGGGCTGACCGGTCAATGCGTTGTTCATGGATTTGGAATCTGACATTATCGCGGAATATCTCAAAATTGTTGCCAATTCGCAACAGGATTGTTGCATAATTGAGACACATTTTGTGCATCGAGTGCTAACGCCCGACAGTCTTCACGATGCGGATATTGTGGGCTTTTATCTTTTTCCGCAATGTATTGCGGTTAAGTCCCAGAATATCGGCAGCCTTAATCTGGTTACCGTTGGTTGCTCGCAGAGCCGCGATAATCAAAGGTTCTTCGAGTTCAGACAGAAAATGGGCATAAACATCACCACTTTCACCATTCACGTCGTCCGGGTCAAAATATCGATCTGCAAAATACTTGGTGGCCTCACTTAAACTGGAAAAACCCTGCCGAATGTTATCAAAGTCAGATTGTTCGGTTTCGATCTGAACCTTCAGATGGCCTGATAAATCATTTTCACTGAGACTTTCTTTCGGATGCAACAAGCAAAGCCTGCTAATGAGATTTTCCAGTTCACGGACATTCCCCGGCCAGTTGTGTTCCTTGAGAAGGTTCATTCCCTCTGGTTCAATATGATTGGCAACGGCCCCCGCCAATGCTTCTTTTTTTAAAAAATGCCTTGCAAGGTCAGGCACATCTTCGCGTCGTTCGCGCAACGGTGGAAATGTTAGCGGGACAACCGACAAACGATAATATAAATCTTCCCGAAACCGGCCGGATCTTATTGCTTCTTCCAGATCATCGCTTGTAGCTGAAATTACCCGGACATCCGCCTCATCTTTTGCGTCTTCCATACTGCCAAGCCATTGAAAGACCCGGGCCTGTATCTGCGTGGGCATATCAAGTACTTCATTGAAAAAAAGAGTTCCGCCACTCAATTTGGATATAATCCCGGAATGACCATCCGCACCAAACATCACCTGCTCAATTTCCGGGGCAGACATTCCCGAAAGGGTCAGTTTTTCGAACCCATTCCCAGCCCGGTCACCATAATCATGAAGAACCCGGGCAATAAGGCTCTTTCCTGTGCCGCTCTCACCTTGCAACATAATTGGAAGATTGGAATGCCGCATCTTCGCAATTGCCTGATAAACTTTCTGCATCTGCTCAGATCTGCCAATGATGGGCATTTCTCCGGCATAGGTTTTTGACGGTGGTGTCGGCGAAGCACCCCTTGGTTCAGACAATGCTCGTTCAACCGATTGCACGAGCTTGTCCAGATCAAATGGTTTTGGGAGATATTCGAAAGCCTCCCCTTCGTGTGCCTTCAAAGCAGTCATAAACGTATTTTGTGCGCTAATCAGGATCACGGGAAGTTCTTCTCTCACCGCCTTGATGCGGGGCAAAACCTCAAACGCGTCCCCATCCGGCATGATCACATCCGATATGACACAATCGCCATCGCCGTTTTCAATCCATTGCCACAGGGTAGAAAAGTTGGACGTAACACGGACGCTGAAGCCGGCCCGCATCAGTGCTTGATTGACCACCATGCGAACAGCAGCGTCATCGTCTGCAACCAAAATGAGCCTCTTAGTCATTGCGGCTCTCCGTTGGTGACTGATCTTGTTCATTCCAGGCGGGAAGCAAAAGTCTGAAACTGGTTCCGTTACCTGTGTCATTACATTCAACAATGCCGCCGTGCCGACCAATGGTTTTGGCTACAAGCGCCAGCCCCATTCCTGTTCCATTTATTCGTGTGGTGATGAAAGGTTCAAATATATCGGCCCGGATTTCATCGGAAATTCCGCCACCATTGTCGGTAACCGTGAACTCCAAGGGTAATTCGGCACGTTGATTTCTACCTGGCAACTGAACACGAATGCCCGGTCTGTATGCAGACGATAATTTGATCATTGGGGAGGAAGTATCCCAAAGCGCTTCAGCTGCATTTTTCACAAGGTTTAAAAAGACTTGTACCAACTCATCATGTGAACCGGATACCGGTGGCAATGAAGGGTCAAAATTCTCAATAAATTTGACAGTACTTGCAAATCCGTTTTCAGCAATTTTCCGCACCTGTCCAAGCACCGAATGCATATTCACCGGTTCAACCGCAACCGGGGTTTCATCGCTGAACACCTCCATTCGATCGAGAATATTTACGACGCGGTCTGTCTCGGTCTGGATAAGTTCGGCAAGTGCCCGGTCTTCACCACTGACGGCTCTCTCCAACAACTGTGCTGCACCACGAATACCGGAAAGCGGGTTCTTGATTTCATGGGCGAGCATGGCCGCAAGGCTTGTCACCGATCGCGCCACTGTTCGGTGACTTAGTTGCCGGGCAATCCGGTAAGCAACACTTTTCTCCCGAATGACAAGCACCGCCAGATTTTCCTCGCCCTCAACAAGAGTGCCATGCGCTTCAACAATCATCCCGTCTCCCGTTCGAGGCGTTGAAATGTCGATCTCATAGGTGTTGACCGGCGAACGGTTCAAAAACACCTGCGCGATCAAACTGTAAACATCGCTGGTTTCCGGCAATAATTTCGATAATCCATTCCGGATCAGTTGAGCGCTCGATGCATGAAACAGGGTTTCGGCAGCAGCATTTGCATAAGCAATGGAAGTGTCTGAACCAACGACAAGAACGGCTTGTGGAAGGCAATCCAGAACATTTGATAAATCAGGGCGGATGGTCATGGATTTGGCCGTTATGCAGCAGCGGCTGAAACAGGATTTGCAAGCGTCAGGCTTGGTACACTGCCAAATATCTGTTCAAGAAGCTTCAACACCTCATCAGGGTTCCAACTGGTCAGGATTTGCCGACGTAGCCTGGCATTTTCGTCAAATGCCTCCAGATGATCCAAATACCAGGACAGATGTTTACGCGCTGGGCGAATGGCACCCTCACGGCCATACAGTGATAACATTCCAGTGTAGTGCTCCAAGGCCACCTCCAGAATATTCACCTTAAAGGTCATGGTATCATTGGCGTTCATAGCCAGAAATCCGGGTAGCCACGGCGCACCATAAGCTCCCCGTCCGACCATTACAGCATCAGCGCGGCTGACCTGGAGAGCCTTTTGTGCAGTTATTGCATCAATGATATCGCCATTCACGATCATCGGGAGCGTAATAGCCTCCCTTACGAGTGATACTTGTCCCCAATCTGCATGCCCCTTGTAGAACTGACAGCGGGTGCGTCCATGAACCGTAATCATTTGCACACCAGCGTCTTCAGCCCGCCGGGCAAGTTCAGGCGCGGTGAACGAGGCATCGTCCCAACCAAGCCGCATTTTCAACGTGACCGGCACTTTGACTACTTTTACGACGGCTTCGATCAATTCAAGCGCATGATCAAGATTGCGCATTAGCGCTGATCCGGAATAGCCCGTCGTCACCCGTTTTGCCGGACATCCCATATTGATATCGATGATATGAGCACCACTCCCCTCGGCAAGTTTTGCCGCATGCGCCATCCAGCGGGTTTCGCGACCTACCAGCTGCACCATATGGACCGGAATGTCCGCTGCGCACATTTTACGGTGCATTTTCTCATCATCTTCCGCCAGGGCCTGGCTCGCCACCATTTCAGACACCACCAAGCCGGCCCCGAATTTCCATGCAAGATTTCTAAACACCGCATCTGTAACGCCTGACATCGGCGCCAGGAAAGATCGATTGCGGAGTTCAACACCTCCGATGGTTATTGGACTGGAAAGATCGATGTCCGGTGGTGATTGCAGCATTGAATAAACCAGATTGCACAAAGTTTAGGCATTGCGCTGATCTTCTATACGTTTGAGCCTGACGTAACAAGCTTGATCGCTTTAATTCCCATGCTATGAAAGCGCAAAACTAATTGTTGCGGGGCAAGGTTCGCTTTGACAAAAAATGCAGCGGTAATCGTAGCGGCAGGTCGGGGTTCAAGACTAGGTGGCGATGGCGGCCCCAAACAGTATCGCACTGTGGGAAACAAATCCGTTCTTCAAAGGACAATTGACTGTTTTGTCAGTCATCCGCAGATTGATCTGATACAGGTTGTTATTCATTCAGATGATCACGAACTTTACAGCAAATCCGTTGAGCCCGATAAAAAGCTCCTGAAACCGGTTTTTGGTGGTGCAAGCAGGCAAGCCAGCTGCAAGGCCGGAACCGACGCAATCGCCTGCCACAATTGTGCAACCGTCCTAATTCACGATGCCGCGCGTCCATTCCTGTCTCCCGCAGTCATTTCCAATGTGCTTGACGGCGTTTCATCAGGCACCTGTTCTCTCCCTGCTGTTGCGGTGGCCGATACTTTAAAAAATGCGAACGCGGATGGACATGTTGCCAGTACCCTTGAGCGCAACAATCTTTATCTTGCCCAAACCCCTCAAGGTTTTGTTTGCAAGGAAATACACAAAGCCCATGCCCAGGCCTTAGCGGCCGGACTTGACGATTTTACCGACGATGCAGCGGTGGCCGAATGGGCTGGTCTCAGGGTAAAGCTTGTTTCCGGAGATCGGAACAACTTCAAGATTACCACGCAAAATGATCTTGATGCGGCAAGAGAAAGGGTTGAAATGACGACCATGATGATTTCGGATGTGAGAACAGGCAGCGGCTACGATGTCCACACGCTGGGTCCAGGCGATAGGGTCATTCTTTGCGGCATTGAAATTCCGCACTCGCAATCGCTTCAGGGGCATTCTGATGCAGATGTTGGTCTGCACGCGCTGACGGATGCCCTGCTCGGTACCATTGGTGAAGGCGATATAGGTTCGCACTTCCCCCCGTCCGACCCGAAGTGGAAAGGTGCCTCATCCGATCAGTTTTTAAAACATGCGGTTAATCTTGTCTCACAAGCAGGTGGAATGATCACAAATCTGGATGTGACGCTTGTCTGTGAGGCTCCAAAAATCGGACCGCATCGTGAAGCAATGCGAAATCGTGTAGCAGAAATTTGCGGTATTGAATTGCAACGCGTCTCGGTTAAGGCAACCACGAATGAACGAATTGGATTCATAGGTCGTGAGGAAGGGATTGCAGCACTTGCTTCAGCAAATGCAAGCTTTGGCCCAATTTCAGGAAGTTCAGATGTTTGATGAAGAAACAACAGCGCTCGCAGAAATGACTATCCGGGAATTTGGCGCAGCAAACATGACTGTAACAACCGCCGAATCTTGCACCGGTGGCCTGATTGCTGCTGCCCTTACCTCGGTTGCGGGATCATCTGAGGTTTTTGAACGGGGCATGGTGACCTATGCCAATAGTGCCAAACAACAAATGCTTGGTGTGGAAGAAGATACCTTGAATGAACACGGTGCGGTATCGGCAGAATGCGCGGTTCAGATGGCGACAGGAGCCCTCAGGGCCGCAGATGCAGGCGCAGCCGTCGCTGTTACCGGTATCGCCGGTCCAGGAGGAGGAACGCCGGAAAAACCCGTTGGCCTGGTGTTTATTGCTGTTGCAACGCATGAGGAAGAAGGTGCGTTTGTCGAACGCTTTGAATTTGGTGAATTGGGGCGCGACAAAATAAGACATGCGAGTGTCCGCGAAGCGCTGGAAATGTTGCTTGGCTATGCCCTTGACAGCGACGAGCCGGATCCAGCCACCCATTAAGTCACAAAACTTTCGCATCAATTGGTGTGTGCATTTGAGCGCAGATGTCTTTGCATATCATCCAAATATTCAAATCATCAAAGGACATTTCCAGTTACTTTGATGTTCGTGTTATACCAACCCCACACGCGACCCCGGCTTAGTCCGGATCGCTTATATTGCCAGGAGACGCAAATGAGAATGACCGGCAACCCTGATGCCGATGAGAATCGAAGCATGCGGCAATACGTCCCTGGCTGGCGAATATTTCCGGGCATTTGGGTTTTTCCGTTGCAGAGGCCTGTCCCCTGCTCATGTAGTAATCCTTCACACCATGAATGAGGGTGGAGAAACGCTTGTTTCGCCCTCAGATGAGACAAATGCAACCATTTGCCAATTAGTTTTCATGAAACTGGTATTGCCAGGTATGGTACGGGTAACGCGTTGCACCTGTAATTTTACTTGGACCGCCCGTGGAAGGACAGCAATTAATTGGCCCCCGACTATTTGATTGTTTTTGGAATATTGGCCTGCACACTGGTTCTGTTTGCATGGGGAAAATTTCGGTATGACTTTGTTGCAATCTTTGCTCTCATGGCCGGTGTTTACTGCGGCGTAATTCCTGCATCAAGTGCTTTCTCCGGTTTTGGTCATCCGGCCGTAGTCACAGTTGCTGCGGTTCTTGTAATCAGCAAGGCCTTGCAAAACTCCGGTGCTGTATCGTGGCTGGTTGGTCTGTTAGCGCCAACCAGAAGTACAACAATTCGTCAGGTTGCCGCCGGTTCCAGTTTGGTCGCACTTTTATCATGCGTAATGAACAACGTTGGAGCGTTAGCGCTTATGCTGCCGGTGACGCTTCGAAATGCGCGCAAAGCACGCCGTTCGCCATCGATTTTTCTTATGCCGTTGTCATTCGCTTCGTTACTGGGAGGGTTGGTTACACTTATAGGCACGCCAACAAACATTATCATTTCATCTTATCGCAAGGAATTCACCGGCCAATCGTTCAACATGTTCGATTTTGCTCCGGTCGGCGCTGCGGTTGCCGTAGTTGGGATTTTATACCTCGCCCTGATTGGATGGCGTGTTTTGCCGAAAAGGATTTCCGCAGCGCCAGATTCCGGAATTTTCCATGTTGAAGATTACATATCAGAGGTTTCTGTGCCTCCCGGTTCGTCTATTATTGACCGCCAGATACGCCAACTCGAACGTGACTGTGAGAACGAGTTGACAGTCATGTTGATTATCCGTCGCGGGCGCGAACGTTACGCCCCCAGCGGGATTGAAACAATTCGTGAGGGAGACATCCTGATTTTGGAAGGCGATCCTTCCATTCTTGATCCGTTAAAAGCCTTATCCCTTTTGTTCCGGTGAGATCAACATGTTGTAGGTCATTGGTGATTTTTTGACGGCGATGGCGAGGATGGTTTTGAAGGCGGAGTGGCGGTTTCGGCGACGATTGAACCGGAAGACGAATTCATCGAGATAGGTTTGCAGATGTTTGGCCCGCAGCCCGTGGTAGACACCCAAGCCCCATGTTTTGAGGTTTGAAAAAGCCCGGTGCACCCAGGGCAATACGATGTGTGCTGCCATCGGCCCGATGGTATGGGGTTGATGATTGAGACCGGGGATAATGTCGCTCACCCCCTGATAGCCGGACCAGCCATCGGTCCTTGCAATTGCTGACGGGGCAAGGCTCCGCTCAACGAAGAGATGCAGGGATTTGGCGCTATAATCCTCAATTCTCGCCAGACGCCCCCTCCCCGGACGCCCCCTTTGGTCCACTTCAACCGCACCGGCCACCAATAGTTTCCCCTGATGCGAGCGGCCTTGCCCTCCCATGGCGGGCTCTTGTTTCGAACGGCAGGAAATCGCGGTTTCATCAACTTCCACAAGGCCTTGCAGGGGCGAGCGATCACTATCCACCATGGCCCGGCGTAATTTGGCGCACAATAACCACGCGGTTTTATAAGAACCAAGGCCCAACTGGCCCTGCAACTGCAAGGCGGAAATACCGTTGGAATGGGTGGTCATCAAAAAAGCTGCCCAAAACCACACCGTCAGGGGTAATTTCGAGCCATGCATCACCGTGCCGCTGGTCACCGAAGTCTGACGATGACAGCGTTTGCATTCGTAAGTAAAGGCCTTCGTCTCCAGCGCCCATGCCTTATCGTTCCCGCATCGCGGACACACAAATCCATCGCGCCAGCGCATCTCGTAAAGTCACGCAGCACACGCCGCCTCATCGGCAAAACGGTGTTGAAATTCAATCAAGGATGTTGGTGTAAACAGCATCGCCGAGCTCCCTTACATAAGGCCTAATGTTCACTATATGTTCTATATCATTCAAACGGCAATGCCACTACATATTGTACCACCGGAATAAAAGGGATAAGGCTTTCCGTTAATTACAGTAGGCAAGCTTGAATTGGCCAATAGCGTCAGTGAACAGAACGTTAGATTGGGTTCGAAAGATGTGCGGGTTGTCGAGACAGTCCTCCTGCCAAATTCCTCGATTGAAAGACGGTCCATGCGTGGTCTGCGGATGCATGATCGCCACGGGATCAATCTGCTGGCAATTTCCCGAAGAGGAGAACGTCCAAAGACCCGTCTTGCCAATATTCGTTTTCGGGTAGGCGATATTTTACTCATCCAGGGTGAAGCCAATGCCATCGAGGAAGCGTGCCGGGCGCTTGGCTTGTTGGAACTTGCCGAACGCGGTCTACGTTCGCCGCAACGATTTCATGTCATGATGCCTGTTGCTGTATTTGCTTTCGCAATTGGCCTTGTGGCCATGGGGATACTACCGACATCGATAGCGTTTGTCTCCGCGGTTATTGCATTGATATCCCTCCGCACCATAAATGCGCGTGAAGTTTATAACAGTGTCGAGTGGCCGGTGATCGTGCTGCTGGGTGCCTTGATACCAGTCGGTGAATCCCTTCAAGCGACAGGCGGTACGGCGCTGATTGCAGAAACATTTACAACCACATTTGAAGGGCTGCCGACATGGCTGATTATTGCAAGTCTGTTAGTCACTTCAATGTGGCTTTCGGATATAATTCCAAACACGCCGGTTGCCGTTTTGATGGCACCTATTGGTGTTGCGATTGCAAACCAGCTTGATCTTGCCGCCGACCCGTTTCTCATGGCCGTTGCTGTTGGGTGTGCCACTCCATTTCTCACCCCGATTGGGCATCAGTCCAATACACTGGTTATGGGACCTGGGGGTTACAAGTTCACGGACTATGCCCGCATGGGTTTGGGTTTGGAGGTTTTAATCGTGGCTGTTGCCGTACCGATGATTGTTTGGGTTTGGCCGGTTTAAGCGCAGATGACAACTACCCCGGAAAATCAATGTTATCGCGGCCAGACTGAAATTCCTGTTCTTTCAATTCCGCCGAATTTTCTTGTCGTTGCCTGATGCCTGTTGATGCGGTGACATCTTGATGCCATCCGTCGACTTGTATCCAATCGGCAGAAGGCCCAGAATTCCCGGTCAAAAGGGCTAATCCTAATCGCTGTTGGTAAAAGAAGAAAAGGGATTATCTCAAAATTTTAATTTCAGCAGGAATCCAAGAATAGGGAAATTTGTAAAGGCGACCCTTTGCGGTCTCTCAAGATAGGTTCCAATCTCAGTCAGGAATTACTGTAAGCTGCCGGACAACTTGTTCAAGCCCTTTCCGTTTCTCCTGGGTCAGTGAAAATGATTTTCCGCCTGTCATGCAACAAGGGTAGAATCCGTCCAAAACAGTTTGGCAGGAAAATTCTCAAACTGCTTTATTGGGGAGTCTGAGTATAAGAATAAGAATAAGAATTTGGTATTTCTGATAAAACGCTGTATATCTGCAAACCACAACATATAGTGCGCGCTGCCCAAATAGAATAACTTATACCAACTGCCAATTCTATTGGCAGCTGGTATTAATTTTTGTTCATATAAGAAGACTGAAATGCTCAAAAATAGGGAGACTGAAATGCTCAAAAAAATGAAACTGCAATTTGCCGTTATTGCAATTGCCAGTGTTGTGGCCACCCCCGCACTCAGTGGGACAGTCAGCGTCAAAGCTGGAGGAAAAGTTCGACTGGATGGATGGGCGCATTTCGATGAAAGTTGCAAAACAACTGGCTATGCCAGTTATACGACCGCGAAAGATCCGAAATTAGGTAAAGTTATTGAGAAAAAAGAGAGTTGGAAGATGTCAACTTCTTCTTACAAACAATGTATTGGCAAGACAAAATCCGGAAAACGTGCGTATTATGTTGCTGGGAAAAACAAAGGAACAGATCGTTTCATTTTGATACGAATTGATCGCAGAGGTAAAGAAAAAAAAATTAGAATGACAGTGAAAATTCGGTAGAATACCGAGAACAATCATCCAGTTAGTGGTTTGCCCGAAACAAAACAGTCCAACACCTGTTGGGCTGATTTGTTGAGGAAAAGCAAACCATTTCAAAAAGATAGCGCCAAGAGTATCCCGTATTGGTCAAGCCGCATTTTTGGTCCACTTCAACCGCACCGGCCACCAATAGTTTCCCCTGATGCGAGCGGCCTTGCCCTCCCATGACGGGTTCTTGTTTCGAACGGCAGGAAATCGCGGTTTCATCAACTTCCACAAGGCCTTGCAGGGGCGAGCGATCACTATCCACCATGGCCCGGCGTAATTTGGCGCACAATAACCACGCGGTTTTATAAGAACCAAGGCCCAACTGGCCCTGCAACTGCAAGGCGGAAATACCGTTGGAATGGGTGGTCATCAAAAAAGCTGCCCAAAACCAGACCGTCAGGGGTAATTTCGAGCCGTGCATTACTGTGCCGCTGGTTACCGAGGTCTGACGATGACAGCGTGTGCATTCGTAAGTAAAGGCCTTCGTCTCAAGCGCCCATGCCTTATCATTCCCGCATCGCGGACACACAAATCCATCGCGCCAGCGCATCTCGTAAAGCCACGCAGCACACGCCGCCTCATCGGCAAAACGGTGTTGAAATTCAATCAAGGATGTTGGTGTAAACAGCATGGCAAAGCTCCCTTACATAAGCACAATGTTCACTATATGTTCTATACCATTCAAACGGCAATGTCACTACATATTGTACCACCGGACCAAAAGGGATAAGGCTTAACTGAAATTTGCTTTGAATTGGTCTCTGAGTATCATGCTTGCACTACACAAATCCATTTCCCTGAATGACTTGCCCTAAATGTGGGGATTAGGTCAGATTTGTGTAGTAACATTCTGGGAAACCTAATTCCCATTTTTGGAATATTTTTTGACTTTGAGATCATGGTTCCTGATTATGACTACAAATATTACGTGATTTTGAAAAACGCAAATTGAGGACAGTCAAGATGATACGTTCAATCAACCTTTGATTTACGCTCGGTGTTTCCGCAAAGCCCTTGGCTTGGAGAGGCAGATAAAAACATGCCATCACTCTGGATTGAAACGATCATGACAACAAAGAAACTTCCCTTCAAGGGAAGTTCATCTTCGTCAAATTGACACCCCCTATACAACCTTGCCTGAACGTTGGTCTCTCAAGCGTAAAACACGTATCTCTGTTTGTGTGACTTGGTATATCAACGTGAAAGGCGTTCTGGGAATTGCAACCTCTCTAAGTGGTGGATGAAGTTCGGATTCGTGACCTATGAGGGGATTGTTTAAAAGAGCCTTTTTCAAGTATTCAAATTGAGCTTATCAAGTATTTCTGTGCGGGTGCTACAGCGCGTTCTGCGGCTGAATTATCAGGCGTGAATCGCAACACAGCAATCCTCTTTTTTCACAAGCTTCGCGAGACCATCCACGCAGAAATCGTCAGCGAAGAACCGGCCATGATGAGCGGCGAGATTGAGTTGGATGAGAGTTATTTTGGCGGCAGGCGCAAAGGCAAAAGAGGCCGTGGTGCTGGCGGCAAGGTTCCTGTCTTCGGGCTTTTGAAGAGGAATGGCTATGTCCATGCCAAGATCATCCCAAACGCCGCCTCTGCAACGCTTTTCCCTATTATAACATCCTTCAAAAGCTAGCACGGCCAGCAGGCCCAGTGTCCGAAATCAGCTCACTTCATGCGGCTGGATTTTCGCTAGTGCCGCTGGGCGGCGGGGCTGACGGTAAAGCGCCGCTCGCAAAATATCGAGGGCGTGAGCGCCTTCCACTCCAAACTATCCATCGACTGATGAGCAAAAAGGAAAGCCAAATATACGGCATTCGCTTACACAGGCTGGTGATTGTTGATTGTGACACTGACAATCTGGAAACTCGGCAATACGTTCAAAACCGCTTCGGCAGTTCAAATTTTCAAGTAAAAACCCCACGCGGGCGGCACTATTATTTTAGAACCAAAGCTCCAGCCAAGCCGTTTACAATTCGTGAACCGATGGTTTCAATTGATATCAAAACTGGCCCGAACCAATACGTTGCGGGGCCAGGTTCTATACGTCCAGATAATAGCGTTTATGAGGTTGAAATTGGTCACGTCCAAGACCTAAAAAAAACACCGTTCTTTCGTGACAAGCACCCCAAACGAATTGATCCTGTTTCTAAGAAAGTTCCAGTTGGTCAGCGTTACACCAAATTTCTGTCACCAAAAGCAATCGAATATTGCCCGTTAGTCAATTCAGAAGATGAACTTTTCGATGAACTACGGGCAGCGGTAAATTGGTATTGCCTAGAACCAGATTCAGTGACCAATGCTGAAATTCGAAACTGTGCAAATTGGGCGTGGCAAAAAAGACTAGATAACAACCTTTGGGCGGGAGCGCATTCAGCCGTGCAGACTACCAACATAGAATTCAAAGCATTGTCGCAAGTCAAGGATGGCGAACTAGGCCATTTTCTTCTCCATGTCTTGCGTCATAATTTTGCAGGTAAGAATCATTGCGGTCAGCCTTTTCCCATTGCGAGACAAGCTATGACTGGAGCAGATGTTATTCCTGGCTGGTCAGAAAACAGATACCGACGAGCTGCAGATGCATTGTTGAAAGCAGGATTGATTACCATGGTCAAGCGAGGCGGTTTGAATGCTGGCGCTCACCTTTACCAGTTGAGTTCTATTTCCAATCAGCAGGATGATACCAAGGGGGAAGGGTTTATATTACTTAGTGGCTACCAGCCACCACGTGAGAATGGAGCCGAAAATGTATGATTTTTGGGAACAAGCACAGCTCAACGCCTTTGATCATTCGCCAGGGCCGGTCAGTAAAACCAGTATAAAAATTTCAGGCCTTCAGCATCGATTGTTGAAATATGTTAACATTTGTTAACGTTCAGTCAGCGAATATGCACTTCCTATCAAAAGCACAATTCAACCATCCCGCCAGAGCCAGAACTCGCATAGGATTGCCATACAAGCTCGCTGAGTTGGATTTTCAACATTTGACTATATTAGCTAGAATATCAAGAAACGCGTGTTGTGCTCAACTTTGTTGCAACCGCAAATGGCGAGGACATACCAAGCGCGTTAACTTACAAAGAGTTTGATAGCCTTGAGCAGATGCTTGCCACCAAAACGAACTCCAATCAGGAAGCGCAGGAAAAGTTAAAAGCGTATCAGAATAGTTCGTGCGCTGACGATACACCTCTAATTGAAATAAAGCCTTATCCCTTTTGTTCCGGTGAGATCAACATGTTGTAGGTCATTGGTGATTTTTTGACGGCGATGGCGAGGATGGTTTTGAAGGCGGAGTGGCGGTTTCGGCGACGATTGAACCGGAAGACGAATTCATCGAGATAGGTTTGCAGATGTTTGGCCCGCAGCCCGTGATAGACACCCAAGCCCCATGTTTTGAGGTTTGAAAAAGCCCGATGCACCCAGGGCAATACGATGTGTGCTGCCATCGGCCCGATGGTATGGGGTTGATGATTAAGACCGGGGATAATGTCGCCCACCCCCTGATAACCGGACCAGCCATCGGTCCTTGCAATCGTTGTTGGAGCCAGGCTCCGCTCAACGAAGAGATGCAGGGATTTGGCGCTATAATCCTCAATTCTCGCCAGACGCAGCCTCCCCGGACGCCCCCTTTGGTCCACTTCAACCGCACCTGCCACCAATAGTTTCCCCTGATGCGAGCGGCCTTGCCCTCCCATGACGGGTTCTTGTTTCGAACGGCAGGAAATCGCGGTTTCATCAACTTCCACAAGGCCTTGCAGGGGCGAGCGATCACTATCCACCATGGCCCGGCGTAATTTGGCGCACAATAACCACGCGGTTTTATAAGAACCAAGGCCCAACTGGCCCTGCAACTGCAAGGCGGAAATACCGTTGGAATGGGTGGTCATCAAAAAAGCTGCCCAAAACCAGACCGTCAGGGGTAATTTCGAGCCGTGCATTACTGTGCCGCTGGTTACCGAAGTCTGACGATGACAGCGTGTGCATTCGTAAGTAAAGGCCTTCGTCTCAAGCGCCCATGCCTTATCATTCCCGCATCGCGGACACACAAATCCATCGCGCCAGCGCATCTCGTAAAGCCACGCAGCACACGCCGCCTCATCGGCAAAACGGTGTTGAAATTCAATCAAGGATGTTGGTGTAAACAGCATGGCAAAGCTCCCTTACATAAGCACAATGTTCACTATATGTTCTATACCATTCAAACGGCAATGTCACTACATATTGTGCCACCGGACCAAAAGGGATAAGGCTTTTGAAATATTACATAATTCATTGGTGCGTGACTTGAGAGTGTGTGCATGACACAAAAGTTGAGTTGTCAAAAGCCAGCAATGAAATAGTTCTTTGGCGCACCAATAATCCGGACATTGGCATGTTTGAAATCGACAAGGGACAGAAGCCTCGTAGTGCCGTATGCGGTTTTGATCAGGGCGTTGAAATCGTCTGCCAGCATTATGAAGGCCTTGCAAAATACGGTGACGACAAAAAGCGCATAGAGATTGCACGTGACAAAGGCCTCGAAGCGGCAATAGACAGGCTTAGGAAGGCCGTCACAGAGCTGGAGGTATTCCCTGAGTATATGGACTACAGAAACGCCTCTGACCGTCACAGAGAGCTATATTGGCAACTCATGGACATTGAGAATGCAATCCTTGCCTATCCGGCTGCGATGATTAACCAGCAAATCAGAGCAAGCGTGAAGATTTATCCGAAGTCATAACGCGAGGAATAATTTTTGCATGACATATTACACCCGATACAAATCATACGACATCCGAAATGCAAGAAAAGCACTGGGCTGGACTCAAGCAACCCTTGGCGCAAAGTCAGGGTTTAATCGAGGCACAGTTCTCTATTGGGAAAAGAAAAGCGGCCTTATCAGCGGCGTGGCAGTTGATAGGTTTGTGACCGTTCTGTCAGAAGCCGGACAAGTCATGGACAAAAAGCCCCTTGAGCCGCCGAAACGTTGTTCTGCCAAAACCCGCAAGGGTTCACCCTGCCAGTGCAAACCCCTTCCGGGAAAAGCAAGGTGCAAATTCCATGGCGGCTTGTCCACCGGACCAAAAACCAAAGAAGGGATTGAGCGCATTCGGCAGGCACAGTTAGCGCGATGGCAAAAACACAGGGCGAAACTTGCGGCTTAACAAATTGAAGATATTTCGGCAGCACTTACGCGCGCATCCCATGGGGTGTTACAGAATGATGATTTATTCGACGCTGTAAAAAGGCTACAACATTTTGGCAATAATTCAGCCTAAAATTCCCTTGCACAAATCCTTCGTACATAACTGAGTACATAACAAAGATTAGTTAAACGAAGTTTTTCTATTTAAATCAATGTATTATCGAAAATAAGTGGCGGAGAGGGTGGGATTCGAACCCACGGTACGCTTGCACGCACGCCGGTTTTCAAGACCGGTACATTCAACCACTCTGTCACCTCTCCGTGCACGCTGTGGTTAGCCAGAAGGCTATGCGACATTCATTCGAGATTTTCAAGAGGGGAAAATAAAAAAGGAGCCAAGGATGGCCCGTTCCCAAAAACGTGGGTGCGCAAGCTTATTGTGGCAGTTGATCATCGACACTTTTGACATAGAAATTCATGCCAAGCAGCGTACCAATGTCAGCAGCTTCACTGTCTTTCAGCCACTCGGAGCCATCCTGCCTTGTTATTGGCCCGGTGAATGGCTCAAACTCGTTTGCGGTGAGGTTTGCCTGGGTTTGTTTTGCCATCGCAACAACATCATCCGGCATGTTTGTGTAACCAAACGAAGTGGTGAAGATGATGGAGCGCCCCTCGTCTTTCAGCGTCTCAAACGTATCAAACAGGTTTTCCGCGACATTCAAAGCTTCAAACAGGGAGAAATGGCAAAACACCATGCCGATACCAAGGCTGCGCGCCTCAAGCGGCGAGTGAATTTCGGCCCGACTGCCTTCGCGTCTGATTTCACCTGAAATTGGCTGCAGTGAACCATATAACATGCGAACGAGTGTGGACTTGCCAGCCCCATTCTCCCCCAACAGCGCATGGACTTCGCCGGATTTGAGATCAAAGTCAATTGAATTGTTGGCTAAGAAATCTCCGAACTTTTTTGTAAGGCCGTGGACTGAAAGAGCTGAATCTGAAGGTCTTGGCATATTGGAGCCCACACTGAAATACAAGCGCCATAATGCTGCATGCACGCGTGAAATCCAGCAGGATTTAGCCAAATCCCAAGGAAATGTGTGAATTATGGAAGGATTACCACGCTTGGTTGGAGCAAATTTGGGTTAAACGTCAAGGGCGTTGTCTATTCTTTTGAACAAATCAAAAGAGGAAACGCTTAGTGCAGTTTGCCCATTAGTTGAAGAAAGAAGCCTATGCAGAACAAATACAGACTGCAGGCAATAAATACCGCATCAATCAACAGTGGATTGTCGAGATTAAAGAATACGGCCGAAAGCCCACTCACACCCCACAAAATGAACGCTACAATGCTAGGAGGTCTGAGTATTTTTACGCGAACCGGGTGAATGAAAATCACTGGTAAAAATGTAAGAACAGCGGTCGCAAGAATAAACACCAAAGAAAATGTCGGTGATGGCGAAACCACAAACAGGGCAAAAACCACCATATTCCAACACACCGGGAACCCTTTGAACCCAAAATCCTCAGTCTTCATGCGGGTATCTGCATAATAGATCGCACTGGTGATAACTATTACTGCAGCGGCGGAAAATGACATGAATTTGCTGAGCAGCTCTTCCTTGCGCCCATAGGCATCGGTCTGGTCAAGAAGTCCGCTCTGGTAGAGAATAAAGGCCGGGATCATGACAAATGTTGTGTAATCAATGACATTGTCCAGCGTATCGCCAGACCAATGGGGCCACCACTTCTTGACCTCAAGCTTGCGGGCAAGCGGTCCATCTATCCCATCCACAATCAGAGCCATTCCCAGCCAGAAAAACGCCTTGGCGAATTCGTTGTCTGCTGCTGCAACAATTGATAAAAATGCGAGAAACGCTCCGGACGCTGTTAAAATATGAACGCCAAATGCCCACAATGCGTTGCGCGAAATACCAAACATTAGCGTTCTATTCCATGATGAACCTGCACATTTCAATTAGCATCCATGTGCGTTTATGTCATCTTAGAGGTGGATTTTTTCGCATTATCTTGTGTATCAATTCTATCTTTGATGATTGCGATATCTCATATGCCGAAACAATATGAAGTTTTGATAGTTGGCGGTGGCCTCGTGGGCCTCACCGCTGCTTTTGTGCTCGGCAAAACCGGCATGAAGACTGCTCTCTGTGCGCCCAAAAACACGAATAAAGACCCCCGCACAACAGCCCTTCTTGACGGGTCTGTAAATTTTTTGACTGAGCACGGGCTTTGGCAAGATTTGAAACCTTCCGCACATCCGCTCAAAATCATGCGCCTTGTTGATGCGACCAACCGGTTATTCAGATTTCAACAAACTGACTTCCGGTCAGTTGAAATTGGGCTTGATGCATTTGGTTATAATTTACGAAATGCCGATGTTATTGACCTACTGGAGCAAAAACTGGCTGACATGGAAAATGTCATGCGTATTCACGGCAGTTTTGAAACTCTGAAAACCACCGATGATCAGCCGGTATCGGCAACAATTGCGCTGGAAGGCGGCAAAACAGAAGTCATCAAAACCCGATTTGTTGTTGGAGCAGATGGCAAAAATTCGAAGGTGCGGGATCATTTTGCGCATGGTGTCAGGAATTGGTCCTATCCGCAAAGCGCTCTGGTTTTGGATTTTAAACATGAAATTGCCAGCGAGTTCACAAGCACCGAATTCCACACCGAAACCGGACCCTTTACTTTTGTCCCGCAAACACCAAACCGTGCGGGTCTGGTCTGGCTGGAAACACCTGAACGCGCACAAGAGATTGCCGGACTTGATAAGCCTTCCCTCAACCTGCTGATTGAGGAAAAAATGCAATCATGTCTTGGCAAGATTGCGGTTGTGTCAGAGCCGCATCAATTTTCAATGGCAGGCCTCACAGCCAATCGTTTTGGTGACCATAACCATGCGCTTGTTGGTGAGGCCGCACATGTTTTTCCACCCATCGGCGCCCAGGGGTTTAACCTCGGGATCAGAGATATCAAAGAGCTCTCAATTGCACTTGGGCGGTTTGCTTCTTTTGAAAATTTGGGCCATCAATACCATCTGAAACGCGCCGGAGACATCAATACGAGGACGATCGGTGTTGACATGCTTAACCGCAGTTTACTTTCCGATTTCCTTCCAGTTCAGATTGCCCGAACTGCAGGAATGCACTTGTTGGCAAATATCTTACCCTTGCGCAAACAGGCAATGAAACTGGGGCTTTCTCCACTGCAATTCAAATAGTCTGCCCTTCTTCGTCGCACAGCGGTTGAAAAATGCACAACAAAGCTTATTCTAGAATCAGAGATAACAGGACTACTTTTTCATGATGAGAGCCGCCAAATTCACAATCGGTCAAGTCGTCAAGCACCGCATATTTCCATTCCGCGGTGTAATATTTGATGTCGATCCGGAGTTCGACAATACGGACGAGTGGTATCAGTCCATTCCTGAGGATATTCGTCCGTCGAAAGACCAGCCGTTTTATCACCTGTTCGCGGAAAACGACGAGACAGAGTATGTGGCTTATGTTTCGGAGCAGAATTTGTTGATGGATAAAACCGGTGCCCCCCTGCGACACCCGGAGATTGATGAAATATTCGTTCAGAATTCTGACGGATCTTATTCTGCCCGGGATTTGAGCTGCCATTAGGCGTTTCATCTTTTGATTGAACTATAGCGGCAATTCCAGCTTTACCAACAAAAAAGCCCTCCAGAATTCGAGGGCTTTTGCGTTTCCGTTGGTATAAATCAATTGCTTGTAGAACTGTCGTCCTCTGTAGCAGAATCCTGAGCTTCCTGAAGCTTCTTTTGCGTTTCTTCAGCTTTCTTTTTTAGCTCTTCCGCCAGTTTTTGTTGGCGATCTTGCAACTCTTCCTGCTTGATTGGTGGACCGTCAAAGGCAGCAGTAAAGCCACTCAATGTGACCTTGATCGGGTTTTGCTTGCCCTGAAAATTGGTGGACGCAACAATCATTTCGCCCCCTGCTTTCAGGATTTTGATCAAATTATCATCAAGTTTGACTTCCGCAGCGCAAATGCGCGGAGTGCAGAAAGAATAGGGAACTGCGGTTGCCTTCTTGCCATCAACCTGAAGCCCGATGCCAGGAGGGATCGAACGGCCTGTAGGGACGGTGATTTGAAACACTCTGCGCTTTAATTCGCCGGTTATGGTTGCCAGATTGACTGAAGTTACCACCTGCCCGGTTGACGCAACTGCCTGATATTGCACGTTGCAAATTTTATTGTTGCCCTGATCGGAACAGGCTTTGTACCAGCCATTGGAGCGAAGCGATTGAGCGTCTGCTGTGTTGATTGCTCCGGAAAGCGCCAGGCTGCTTGCGATAATCGAGAATGCTGCAATTGCTGGTGAAATCTTGTTCATTACGTTGTCCTTGCGGTAGTGTTTCTGCCCCGAATTCCTTCGACACTACAATTGAGCCGAAAATTGGACGGAGATTACGATTCCAGTTGTTCGCTCAATAGCCTTTAATCCGGCGAATTTCCAGCCTTCTATCGCGAAATCCGGTTTATTTGTGATAGCTTTTTGCAATGCAGATTCGTTTTTTCACGTTATTTATGGTCTTTTGCATTTCCTGCGCTCTGGTAGACACGCCCAGAAGTGAACCGGCGCATGGGATTGCAATGCACGGCAAACCTGCACTTGCAGAAGGGTTTACGCACCTACCCTATGCCAACCCTTTGGCGCTCAAGGGTGGCAGGATTACTTATGGAGTTCAGGGAACTTTCGATTCCGTCAATCCGTTTATCCTTAAAAGCATGCGCACCAATGCCAGGGGAAGTTGGGACCATCAGTTTGGGCATCTCGTGTTTGAAAGCCTGCTTTTTCGATCCAGGGATGAGCCTTTCACGATGTATGGCTTGCTTGCGCAGAAGGTAGAATGGCCCGATGATCGCAAGTGGATAGAATTTACGCTAAATCCAAATGCAAAATGGTCCGATGGTGTGCCGGTAACGGTTGAAGACATCCTCTTTACCTATGAACTTCTCACCGAAAAAGGTCGTCCGCCGTATAATTCACGCATGAACAAGATCGAAAAGATCGAAAAAACCGGCGAGCGAAGAGTACGGTTTACGTTCAACGACAAAGCCGACCGCGAATACCCGATGATCATTTCGCTCAGCCCGGTTCTTCCCAAGCACGCTACAGATTTTGACAGCTTCGATCAGTCTTCCCTGAAATCGATGATCGGCAGCGGCCCATATCGTATGGATGAAATTATTCCCGGAAAATCCATTATTTATGTGCGCGATGACAATTATTGGGCAAAAGAACTGCCATCACGTGTTGGTTTTGCGAATTTCGACGAAGTGATGGTAGAGTATTACCGCAATTCAAACAGCTTGTTTGAGGCATTCAAGAAAGGCCTGTTTGATGTATTCCCGGAAAATGACCCGGCAGCCTGGCGCAGAAAATTTGATTTTCCAGCGGTTGAAGATGGGCGGGTAATAAAAGACGCGTTTGAAACCGGTACGCCGGCCAAAATGCAGGGATTTGTGTTCAATACCCGTCGCGAGATGTTTGCGAACGCAAAACTCCGCGAAGCGCTTGTCATGTTGTTTGATTTTGAATGGATCAACCGAAACCTTTTCTTCGATGCTTATGAGAGAACCGGAAGTTTTTGGCATGGTTCCGAATTATCCTCGCTTGGAGTTCCGGCCAGTGCACAGGAACGGGCATTATTGTCTCCCTATATGGATCGCATGAAACCGTCTGTGCTTGACGGGACCTACAGGCCGCCAGTTTCAGATGGCAGTGGGCGTGACCGGAATTTGTTGCGCAAGGCCTATAAAACCCTTCGGGAAGCAGGTTACAGACAAAACGGCGGCAAATTGGCGGACAGCAACGGCAACGCTTTGCAATTTGAGATCCTCACCCGCTCGCAACGACAGGAAAAGCTTGCCATTACCTATCGCCGCTCATTGGCAAAACTTGGGATAGAAGTGTCGATCCGAACGGTTGATGATGCGCAGTATCAGCGCCGTGTCCAGGATTACGACTATGACATGGTGATGCAGACTTATACTGCGTCTTTGTCCCCCGGGATTGAACAAATCTGGCGGTGGGGCATCAAGGCTGCAGATATTCCAGGAACGTTCAATTTCGCTGGCGCTATGGATCCGGCCCTCGATGCAATGATTGATCATATGTTACAAGCCAAGTCGCGGGAAAATTTCATAACCGCGGTGAGAGCTTATGACCGATTGTTGATTTCAGGTGATTATCTTGTTCCGCTATTTCATATCAATCAACAATGGGTAGCGCGCTGGGGTCACATCAAGAGGCCTGGTGCCACTTCGCTTTATGGCTATCAGTATGAAACCTGGTGGTTCGACGCCGAGGCACAGACTGAAAAAACACAATGAGAAGAATGGATGGGTGAAAATCAGAAACTGGAAGTTGACGTAATCTCGGATGTGATGTGCCCGTGGTGCTATATAGGCAAGACAAATCTTGATGCGGCCATCGCCAAAATGGACGGTGTGGATGTTGCGGTGCGCTGGCGGCCCTATCAGCTGGATGGAACGCTGCCGAAAGAAGGATTGGATCGTGCAACCTATCTCAACAACAAATTTGGCGGCGAAGAGGGCGCAAAAGAAGTTTACGGCAGGATTAAAGATGCCGGCAAAGAGCTTGGAATTGATTTCAATTTTGAAGGTATGAAAGTGTCTCCCAACACATTGGATGCACATCGCATGATCTTGTGGGCGGGTGGGCAAAGTACTGACATTCAAAACCGATTGGTTGACGCATTGTTCCGGGTTTTCTTCCTGGAAGGTGGGAACATCGGTTTGGACGAAGTGCTGGTCAAGGCAGCGCAAGATGCGGGCATGGATCCCGCTATTGTTGATCGCCTTTTAAAAGGAGATGAGGACAAAGACCGGGTTTCCGAAGATATCGAGCATGCGCGGAAAATGGGAATTCAAGGTGTTCCCTGCTTTATCGTTGATAACAAATATGCCGTAATGGGTGCGCAGCCGGCTGAAAAACTGGTTAATGCCATGCAGCATGCTCTGGCCGAACGGGACAAGGGTCCTGAAGCTTGATCCCTACACCGTTGCTAACCGTCTGCGGTAAGCCAGCACAAACAGACACAGGCCAATCAACGCAAGCATCATCATAAATCCAAGAACGATGTTGTATCCTCCGGCTTTCCAGATCACGGAACCGGTGAATGGTGCGACCGCCCCACCAACGAAAAAGAGTGATGCAAGCATTCCGGATTTTGCTCCAAAGTCCTCCTTGCCCAGAATTTCGTAGGCCAGCACCGGGCGAATAATGCTTACAACGCCATTTGCAGCCCCAAACAAAATTGCGAAACCTGCAACAAACACCAATCCGGAACCTGAAAGCATCAACATCACGGCAGAAAGCGCCATGGCGATAAACACAGCGATCGAAATCGCGTAAGTTGAGGTGCGGCGCTCGGTCAAGATCATTGCAATACGGCCTGCAACTTGCATCGGACCGATGAAAGCCGCCGCGATAACGGCGATGTCCCGTACGACATTTCGATCTTCCAATATTGCCAACAGGTGGTGAATGGTGATCTGCTGCATCAACGCACCGAAGGCAAATGCAAGGCCGAGGAGCCAGAATTCCGGACGTTTCAAAAACGAGTGACGCACTTGGGGTATTTCGCGCTCCTCTTGTGGCTCTGATGCGGGTTTATAGCTCGCCTCCACGGACCTCGCCCCGGCAAACATCAACGGGGCGGCAATGAATACGGCAACGGCACAGAAGACTTGTACAGCAATCCGCCAGCCATAAACCGAAGACAGATAATGGGCGGTTGGGAAGCTAAGGGTGCTGGCAAAACCTGCAAACAGGGTGATGATCACAATGCCGCGCCTTCCCTTTATGCCGCGTGCCCGGGTAATCAACGCGAAACAGGGTTCGTAAAGGCATCCGCTGATTGCTACGCCTATCAGTATCCACAAGAGATAAAACTGCCAAAGTTCGCTGATCATGGAGAGGCAACCGATGAAAATACCGGCACAGATTGTACCAAGCCCCATCATTGCTGGTCCCTGCCCGCGGTCAATGAGGCGCCCGGCATAAGGTGAAGCGCAGGCGGAAACAAGAAGTGCCAAGGTAAATGCACCGGTTAGCACTCCGCGAGACCAACCCAAATCTTCTTCCCACCACAAAAGCAACGCCGGAAAACTGTAGGAAGTGCATGCCCAGATCAAGGTTTGTGCCAATGCCAAAAAGACGATAGCGCGTTCGGGCATAGTTTACGCCGCCTTGTCAGCGGCTTCTACAAACCCCGCCAGCTTGGACAACACAACAGCGGCGCCTTTAAGCCTGTTTTCCGCCGTTTCCCAATCCCGTGACAAATAAATCGTTTGATCCGGTCTGATTTTGGCGTGCGGGCCCTGCTCTCCAAGCCAGCCTACCAGTTGGGTTGCCGCCGGAAAATCGTTATTGCGGAACCCTATCACCGCGCCTTTTGGACCGACGTCGAGTTTTTCAACATTTGCAGTCAGACAAAGGCCCTTGATAAAGACAATGCGCAAGAGGTATTCCACTTCCTCAGGCAGCGGCCCGAAGCGGTCGATCATTTCTGCGCCAAAGGCATCAATTTCCACCGGATCACGCAGAGAAGAAAGCCTTCTATACAAGTTCAAACGAACTTGAAGATCAGGCACATAGCCTTCCGGAATGAGCACCGCTGTTCCAATGGAGATTTGCGGCGACCATTTTTCGTCTGCAACGAAATCATCACCGTCTTTCAGTTCAGCCACCGCCTCCTCGAGCATTTGCTGGTAAAGTTCATAGCCGACCTCCCGGATTTGTCCGGACTGCTCTTCTCCGAGCAGATTACCGGATCCCCTGATGTCGAGATCATGGCTTGCAAGTTCAAATCCTGCTCCGATGCTGTCGAGCGATTGAAGAACTTTCAAGCGACGTTCGGCGGATGCTGTCAGCGTCTTGTTCACTGGCAGGGTGAAAATTGCGTAGGCACGGGTTTTGGAGCGCCCCACCCGACCCCGTATCTGATAAAGTTGAGCAAGGCCAAACATGTCCGCCCGATGCACGATCAAGGTGTTTGCCGTTGGAATATCCAGGCCGGATTCAACAATGGTGGTTGAAAGCAAAACGTCATACTGGCCATCGTAGAACGCATTCATCACATCATCGAGTTCACCCGGCGCCATTTGACCGTGGGCGGTTGCGATCTTTAACTCAGGTACATGTTCCTGCAAAAAACGCCTGCGTTCTTCTATATCTCTGACACGAGGGCACACATAAAAGCTCTGGCCCCCACGGTACCGCTCTCGCAACAAGGCTTCTCTGAGTGTCAACGGATCAAACGGCGTTATGAAGGTACGCACCGCCATCCTGTCGGCAGGAGCGGTTGTGATAAGTGACAGTTCTCGCACTCCGGTCAGTGCCAACTGAAGCGTTCGGGGAATAGGCGTTGCAGTCAGGGTCAGCACATGAACATCGGATTTAAGCTCTTTCAGTCGCTCCTTGTGTTTCACACCAAACCGTTGTTCTTCATCTATAACCAGCAAGCCCAATCGCTTGAATTCGATTGCCTTACCAAGCAGCGCATGGGTTCCAATGACAATATCCACTGTACCATCTGAAAGCCCGGCCTTGGTGTCAGACAACCCTTTTGCACCAACCAGGCGAGAAGCATGGCGAATAATGATCGGCAAGCCTTTAAAGCGGTCAGTGAATGTTTTGAAGTGCTGGCGTGCCAACAGTGTTGTAGGAACAACAACAGCAACCTGCTGGCCGGACATCGCCGCAACAAAAGCCGCTCGCAGTGCTACTTCCGTTTTGCCAAACCCGACATCGCCGCAGACAAGGCGGTCCATCGGATTTCCCGAACCCAAATCATCAAACACAGAATCGATAGCACGCGACTGATCTTCGGTTTCTTCATACGGAAAACGCGCTGCAAATTCATCGTACAGGCCGGCCGGTGGCACTATCCGCTGAGCAGTTCTGAGTGCCCGTTCGGCTGCAATCTTGATCAGCTGGTCTGCCATTTCCAACAGGCGTTTTTTCAGTTTAGCCTTTCGCGCCTGCCAGGCCACTCCGCCAAGCTTGTCGAGAGCGACTTCCGTATCCGAATTACCATAGCGTGATAGAAGTTCGATATTTTCCACCGGCAAAAAGAGCTTATCCTCACCGGCATATCTCAATTCAAGACAATCGTGAGGTGCACCCGCTGCCTCGATTGTGCGAAGCCCAACAAAACGGCCTATTCCGTGATCCACATGGACAACGACATCGCCCTCTGCAAGACTTGCCGCTTCTGAAATGAAATCCTTGTCACGCCGCTTGCGCCTGCTGCGACGAACCAGGCGATCACCCAGGATATCCTGTTCAGCCAGAATAACCGCATTTGCGGTTTCATATCCCTGCTCCAAGGGTAACACGGCAAGGCAGGCAGACTTGCAAGGCGCACTAATAAATTCACCGTAATTGGCAACAACTTTGAGTTTGTCCAGTTCGTGTTCAGCCAGCACCTGGGACAGGCGGTCCATGGAACCCTTGGACCATGCGGCCAACAAGACGCGTTTGCCGTTCTTGCTTTCTGTCTTTACGTGTTCTGCAAGCGCTTCAAAGACATTCTGCCCACTTGCCCGTTCAGCACCGAAACTTCTTCCAGCTTTACCGCCAGCCGACAGACTTCTGAGCGCGCTTGTTTCCGGCTGATCAAAGGCAGATATGCCTATAGCATCAAGGTTTCGCAAGGCATTCATCACTTCGTCAGTTTCAAGATAAAGCGCCCCCGGCTTTACCGGTTTGTAAGGAGTACCACCCTCGATCTTTTGTTCTATTGCCTGTAACCGTGCCTGATAATGATCTTCGATTTGCTCAACCCGGGAGGTCATCGCCTCTGCTAAATCGAAGGCGTAGGTGAAACGGAATCCGGTAGCATAGTCAAACACTGTATCCAGCTTCTCGTAGAAGAATGGCAACCAGTGCTCCATACCGGCAAAACGTCGATCTTCGCTGATTGCCTGATAAAGTGCATCATCACGGGTGGCTGCACCAAATTCCGCAAGATACGCGCTCCTGAAGCGCTGAACCATGGTGGCATTGAGGCTGACCTCACTCATGGGATTGAGCGCAAAACGCTTTAGCTGTTCTGTTGTGCGTTGACTTGCCGGGTCAAAACCGCGGATTGACTCCAGCGTGTCACCGAAAAAATCAAGCCGTACAGGTGTCTCATTCCCCGGCACAAATAAATCAAGAATACCGCCCCTGACCGCAAATTCACCGCGCTCGCGAACTGTTGGCACCCGTTCGAAGCCGTCATTGGCGAGCTGTGTCGTAAGGACATCCATATCAACGCGATTGCCGGGAGCAAAAGATGTTTGCTGACCCAACAGTTTATCTTTTGGAACGTTTCGCTGAAGCACAGCATTCGCCGTGGTCAAAATGAGCAATGGCGCACCATCGTCACGCGCCTTCGCAATTCGGCTCAAGGCCTCTATGCGTTCAGCAATAACATAAGAACTCGGCGAAACGCGGTCGTAAGGCAGGCAGTCCCACGCCGGAAACGTCAGAACCTCTAACCAGGGTGCAAAAAATCCAATCGTATCCGCGATACTGATCAGTTGTTGTGGATTGGTGCAGATGTGGAGCACACCTTTTGTGTCCTGCATTTCGGCAAAAAGTTGCGACAGTATCTGCGCTTCCTGCCCCGATGCCACATTGCCAATTACTGTTGGTGGCCCTTCTGACAACGCATTTTTGATGAGTGTCGTGTCAACCATTTTGCGCCTTGCCAAATGCATGCGAACGCACGGTATCAAACATTGACACAAGGTCTTTGTGGGGGAACGGCGCTTCTCCCGTGAACCAAACCAGAAGGTCGCGGTCATGCTCGCTCATCAGCACTTCAAACTTGTCAACGTTCTCATCGTTCAGTGTATCAAGGCAGGTATCTGCAAATCCGCCCAGGATAATGTCCATTTCCTTGATGCCGCGATGTTTTGCCCGGTATTTCAACCGTTTGATGCGAATTTGTTTTTCTGTGTCATTCATTACGGGGAGTTTGCCGGATTTGGGATTGCGTGTTCGAATGGTTTATAGAGTTGCAGATGCTGTTTGTCAGCCGTAGAAACGAGTCTCCTACCAGAAAATCGAACGGTAAAATTGATGCGACCCGATATCCTAAATCCACTCTTTGTCCCGGTATCAGCGCTTGAAGGAATTGGGCCCAAGCTTACACTTACCTTGACCCGGCTGTTCCATGGGCGAGAGGCTGGCGAACCTGCGCGCGTTGCAGATTTGCTGTTTCATCTGCCGCATTCAATTATCGACCGACGCAATCAGCCGGGCATTCGCAATGCTGTTGAGGGACAGGTTGCTACATTCAAGGTCCATGCCGACAAACACATCGTTCCACCACGTGGCAACAAACGCATTCCGTATCGCATTGATGTTCATGATGAAACCGGTGAGATGGCGCTGGTGTTTTTCCGGGGGCAGGCTGAATGGCTGGGTAAAACCATGCCGGTCGGCGAAACGCGTTACGTGAGTGGCAGACCAGAATGGTTCAATGGTAAACTCAATATGGTGCATCCTGACCATATGGTGAGCGAAGAAGCGTTTAAAACAATGCCGCTGGTGGAGCCGGTTTACCCGTTAACGGCCGGACTTTCCGCAAAGGTTTTGACAAGATCAGTGCGTTCTGCAGTAACCGCTTTGCCAGGATTGCCGGAATGGGCAGATGACAATCTTCTTAACCGGGAACATTGGCCGGCCTTTAACGATGCGGTTGACCGCATTCATGCACCCCGAGACAGCCTGGACCTTGATCCTCAAAGTCCATCGCGCCAAAGGCTTGCGCATGACGAACTGCTGGCCGGTCAACTGGCGCTGGCTTTGCTGCGAAACCGTTTGCGAAAATCGAGTGGCAAGGCGCGAATTGGAACCGGCAAACTAACCCGGTTCCTCATTCAACATCTTCCATTTGTACTGACTGGTGCGCAGCATCGCTCAATTCATGAAATAGCCGAAGATCTGGAAAAACCCGAACGGATGTTGCGATTGCTTCAAGGGGATGTCGGGTCTGGCAAAACAGTTGTGGCACTGGCTGCAGCACTCAAAGTGATAGAGAGCGGCGATCAGGCCGCGATCATGGCACCAACTGAAATCCTTGCCCGTCAGCATCTCGCGACGCTTGAGCCATTATGCGAGCAAATCGGCATCAAGGTATCACTGCTTACAGGAAAAGACAAAGCTGGTGTAAAAAAAGAAACGCTCCATCGGCTAAAGGACGGCGAGATTGACCTTCTGATCGGCACACATGCGCTGTTTCAATCCTCGGTCGAGTTTCGTTCACTTGGATTGGCGGTGATTGACGAACAGCATCGCTTCGGGGTGCATCAACGCCTGACATTAGGTGACAAGGGAGATGCCACAGATATCCTTGTGATGACCGCAACGCCAATTCCCCGGACGCTTGTTTTGACCGCTTATGGCGATATGGATGTTTCGCGCCTGGACGAAAAACCACCCGGACGAAAGCCCATAAAGACCAATGCAGTAAGCGCGGAACGGGTTGAAGAACTCATTGCCCGGGTTATTTCTGCGGTTGGCGAAGGTCAAAAAATCTACTGGATTTGCCCGCTTGTTGAAGAAAGCGAGGAAGTTCAGGCAATGGCGGCGGAAGATCGCCACAAAGACCTTCAGTCGAGAGTGAATTTTCCAGTTGGTCTCATTCATGGTCGGATGAGTGTTGAAGAAAAAAACGGCGCAATGGCAAGTTTCAAACAAGGCGAAACGAAAATACTGGTCGCCACAACCGTTGTCGAAGTTGGGGTTGACGTGCCGGATGCAACCATCATGGTGATTGAACACGCAGAACGGTTTGGTCTTGCCCAATTGCACCAGTTGCGAGGACGGGTTGGGCGTGGGGCTGATGCGTCGAGCTGTATTCTGCTTTATTACGCACCGCTATCCGAAACAGCCCACGCGCGGCTGAAGATCATGCGTGAAACCGAGGATGGTTTCGTCATCGCTGAAGAAGATTTGAAGCTCCGTGGAGAGGGCGAAATTTTGGGCACGCGCCAATCCGGCACTCCAGGCTTCAACATCGCCAATCTGGAACATCATGCCAATATTCTGGAGATTGCACGCGATAGCGCCAAACTGATCATGACACAAAATCCGGAGTTGGAAGGTGAACGCGGAGAAGCTTTGCGGATTTTGCTGTATTTGTTCGGGCAGGATCAGGCAATCCGGCTGTTGCGAGCAGGTTAAACAGTCCTGTCTATCGGCGTTTGGCGCGGGTTTTGCCCTTGGCCAGTTTCTTTACAACTTCCTTTTGCTCAGGTGCCACCAGTCCTGCAGAAATTACCAGCTTAGCGGCCTGTTCAACACTCATGTCCAAAAGTTTGGCGTCCTTCTTGGGAACAAACAAAAGAAATCCCGAAGTTGGATTTGGTGTGGTTGGCAAAAACACAGACACGGTTTCATGACCCATTTCATTCAAAACTGAATTCACCTCACCTCTTGTATCAGTCGCGATGAAAGCAAGTGCCCACAGTCCTTTGCGGGGGTATTCAATCAGACACACTTTTTCAAACGAGGTTTCCTGCTCGGAAAACACCGTTTGAAATATCTGTTTCAATCCTGAATAAAGGTTGCGAACGAAAGGCATGCGTCCGAGCATGTGCTCCCCGTATCCGACAATTGTCCGCCCAATAAAGTTTGCTGTCAGGAAGCCAATCAGCGTAATCAGGAAAAATGCGACGAGAAGGCCAAAGCCCGGAATGGAAAATGGCAGGTAGTTATCCGGGTTGTATACGTGCGGGATATAAGGCTTAACCCAACCGTCCACCCATTCGATAAAAGTCCATACCAGATAGGCAGTTATCGCAAGCGGGGCACAGATAATAAACCCGGTCAGAAAATAATTTCTAATCCGCGTTAGCCCACCAATGCGCTTTGGTTTGGATTGCTCTTCACTCATTCCGGCAAACTTCTTAAATTCACATCACAAGTGTTATCCATAAGCGAACATTCAAGTGATGTCACACACGAATTATTCTACTGTGACGGACTTGGCAAGATTTCGTGGCTGATCAACATCTGTGCCCAATAACACCGCAGTGTGATAGGCAAGCAGCTGGATCGGCATTGCATAAATCAAAGGCGTCAATACATCCGGCACATCCGGCATGATGATGGTGTGATCCGCATTGACGGAGGATGCATCAGCGCCCTTTTGATCCGTAATCAGTATGATCCGCCCGCCACGGGCCGCAACTTCCTGCATGTTGGATACCGTCTTGTCAAAAATTGCGTCATGGGGCGCAATAACCACTACCGGCATTTCCTCGTCAATCAAAGCGATAGGACCGTGTTTTAATTCCCCGGCTGCATAGCCTTCCGCATGAATGTACGAAATTTCCTTGAGCTTAAGGGCTCCTTCCATGGCAAGCGGATAGCTGGTGTCTCGGCCCAGATACAAAACGTGACGGACCTTCTGCAACTCCTGTGCCACTTTCTCAATCTCTGATTCCATTTTCAAAGCCTGATTGATGTAGCGGGGTGCTTCGGTCACGTCGCGGACGAGTTGCTTTTCTTGTTCAGGCGACAAAACGCCGCGAGCTCTACCTGCAGCAATGCTTAAAGAAATCATCGTACATAATTGACAAGTAAAAGCTTTTGTTGAAGCAACTCCAATTTCCGGACCAGCCAGCGTTGGGAAAACAACATCTGCCTCACGGGCAATGGTCGATTCCCGGACGTTCACAACGGCACCAATATGCTGGCCCTGTTCCTGGCAGTAACGAAGGGATGCAAGGGTGTCTGCTGTCTCACCAGATTGCGAAATAAAGAGCGCCAAACCATTCTCAGCCATCGGCATTTCACGGTAACGGAATTCTGACGCGATATCGATATCCACTGGCAGACGAGCATAGCGTTCAAACCAGTATTTCCCGACCAGACCCGCCAGATATGCGGTGCCGCAGGCCGAGATAGCGACCCTGTCCAGCTTGGCAAAATCAAACGGCAAAGCCTCCTGCAGTCTGGTTTCACAGGTCCCGAAATCCATATAATGCGAAAGCGTATGAGCGATAACTTCGGGTTGTTCATAAATTTCTTTTTGCATGAAGTGACGGTGGTTGCCCTTGTCGACCATCAAGCTTGAACCAACAGAAAGCTGCATGACGCGGTCAACCGGCTTGCCCTTCAAATCCAGGATTTCAACCTTCGAGCGGGTCAAAATGCACCAATCACCATCTTCGAGGTAGGTGATTTTGTTGGTGAAGGGGGCGAGCGCTATTGCATCGGATCCGATATACATCGCTCCTTCGCCATGACCAATTGCAAGTGGAGGGCCGTTGCGGGCGCCGACAATCAGGTCAGGTTCATCGCGAAACATGATTGCGAGCGCAAACGCGCCCTCCAGCCTTTTAATCGTCTCAAGCGCCGCTTCTCGCAGGGATAATCCTGATTTCAGGTACCTCGAAACCAGATGCGCGACAACTTCGGTATCGGTTTCAGAAGAAAATACGTAGCCATCAGCTTCAAGCTCATCACGCAATTGGCGAAAATTTTCGATGATCCCGTTGTGGACCAGTGCCACATTTTCAGAAAAATGCGGGTGTGCATTCACTTCATTGGGCACACCATGGGTTGCCCAGCGTGTATGACCGATACCGGTTGTTCCCTGCAGTGGCGAATTATTCAGCCGTTCCTCAAGATTTACCAGCTTTCCCTGAGCTCTTCGGCGATCAAGCCCACCTTCTTCCATGGTAGCAACGCCAGCGGAATCATAACCACGATATTCAAGCCGCTTAAGCGCATCCACCAACAATGGCGCAACAGCTTCCTGTCCAACTATTCCAACGATACCGCACATTTTTTCTGTCCCCTAAAAACCCTGACTTGATAGCTAGCGTTTTTTCCATCCTCTGGAAACTCAATTCAGGTTTCAAAACATTTCTGGAATTCTAGAGGATAGTGGTTACAATTGAGAAAGCGTACATGGTTAAGGCGAGGTTACGATTTCCTCGCAGCGCGCTCAGCTTTGATTTTGGCATTTCTGTCACGGATCTTTGCCGCATAGCCGGATTTGTTGGCCTGTTTTCCGCGTGCAATACCAAGACTGTCATCAGGAACATCGCTATCAATGACACTTCCCGAAGCAATATAAGCGCCATTTCCAATGGTTACAGGTGCAACAAGCGCACTGTTTGAGCCGATGAAGGCACCCGCACCGATTTTGGTTAAATGCTTGTTTATGCCGTCATAATTGCAGGTAATGGTGCCTGCACCTATATTCGCTTTTTCGCCGATTTCCGCGTCGCCGATATAGCTCAAATGATTGACCTTGGCGCCACTTGCAATTGTCGCTTTCTTGATCTCGACGAAATTTCCGACCTTGGTTCCGGGGCCAAGCTGCGTTCCGGGGCGCAAACGGGCATAGGGCCCAATTTCCGCATTCTCGCCGATATCTGCACCTTCCAAATGGCTAAAAGCTCTAATTCTCGCACCTTTTTTTACCCTCACACCCGGCGCGAAAACGACATTGGGTTCAATCAATACATCCGCTTCAATCTCGGTATCCCAGGAAAAGAATACAGTTTCCGGTGCCGTCATTGCGACACCGGACAAAAGCATTTCCTGCCGACGCCGGATTTGCCAAAGCGCCTCAACCTCCGCCAATCCCTCTTTCGTATTAACGCCCATTGCCTCAGTTTCTGAAGCTTCGATTGCAGATACAGCCAATCCTTTTTGATTGGCGACCCCAACTACATCGGTCAGGTAAAATTCACCGTTGGCATTGTCATTGCCAATCGCCTCAAGGAGTTCAAGCGCATTGCTGCCTGCCAGCCCCATGATCCCGCCATTGCAGAAATCAATCTCGCGTTCTTTTTCACTCGCATCCCTGTGTTCACGGATTGCCAGCAGTCTTCCGTCTTCTTCCAACAATCTGCCGTATCCTGTTGGATCCTCAGCACGGAAACCGACAACACATACGGCAACGCCTTTGGCAAGTTGCGTACGCATCGCTTCAAGGGTCTGGGTAGTTACAAGTGGTGTATCACCAAACAGGATCAGCACATCGTCCGGCCTTTTCTCCAGCACCTCCCGCGCCGCAAGAACGGCATGGGCAGTGCCCAGGCATTGGGTCTGTTCAAACACGCTGGCCTGCGCATTTTTTTCACCGATAAACGCTGTCACCATTTCTGCACCATTGCCGACCACGACCGCAATGTCATTACAGCCGGCCTTTGCGGAAACCTCAAGAACATGATGCAACATCGGAGTTCCAGCAACCTGATGCATTACCTTGGGGATGGAAGAACGCATGCGGGTTCCCTCCCCTGCAGCCAGGACAAGCGCTAGGCAGGATCTGGGCATGGAATTTTCCTAAAATTGATTCGAACCAAGGTCATGCTGCTCACATAGCGAATCCGGCCGGAATTGAACAGCCCACCCTGTCTCCTGCCACTATCTGTAATCGAAGGAGGCAAACGTAACCTTCTAACCGATTTGCCCGAGAACCGGAAAAGTAGCGAGCAGCCAGAAAGCAAAAATTTGCAAGCCGCCTGTCAAAAACAGGATACCGGTCAGAACCAATAGCAGTCCCATGAATTGTTCAACCCGACCAAGGTGCTTTTTGAACCGGCCCAGAAACTTCATAAACGGACCAACGAACAGCGCTGACAATACAAAAGGAATGCCAAGCCCGGCAGAATAAACAGCAAGCAGGAACGCACCCTCACCTACGGTTTCCCGGGATCCGGCAAGCCCGAGGATCGGCGCAAGAATTGGACCGATGCACGGTGTCCAGCCAAATGCAAACGCAAGCCCCATCACAAAACTTCCGGCAAGCCCGCTTCCACCGGCTTGAAAACGCGCCTCGCGTTGCAGGAGGCCAATTTTGAAAATACCCAAAAAGTGCAGGCCCATGATGATGATGACAATCCCGGCAATCTTGGCGAGTACATCTGACCATTGCAGAAGGAACTTGCCTATTGCGGTCGCTGATGCGCCAAGTGAGATAAACACGACGGAAAACCCGAGTACAAACAAAAGTGCGTTTATAACGACCTTGCGACGGAGCGCTGCATCCCTTCCCCCTTCCCCACTCCCGGTCAGCTCACTCATGCTGGAACCGGCCATGTAGCACAGATAGGGCGGGACCAAAGGCAACACACAAGGGGATAAAAAAGATATCGCACCGGCCAGCAGCGCGTAATAAATCGGGATATCCATTGAGGTTGTGTACCAGTCTAGAAATGTATCACAAAGCCATAACCCAACCGGTTATAAACTGAAAGTAACAGATGCGATATCTAGTGATCAGGAAATAGATGGTTTGGATAATCCACTAGTGATCCAACGGTCATTTGAAATGAATGATTGGTATTTGTTTGCGTTCACGGCAGTTTGGCTTTGCCAAACGCCTCCACGGGGGCGGGCATAAGCCCGGCTCGCTTTGCGCTCGCATACCAGCGCCATAAAACGATGAAAAGCGGTTTGATGAGAACTAGAAGAAATTGGCTGGGGCTGAGTCAGTAAAGCAAGACTGATTTTTGAAATCGGGCTTTGCTTCAATTGGGTCTGAATTTGAATTGTTTTTGGCCCCCCTTGAACTTGGAGTGGCTTTGGCTCAAATATAACGTTGCCATTTTACATCAGGTATCATAATACCATATTTATATCCCTTTGTTTTTACGGTACTTTTCAAACCGCTTTCAAAACAAACCGCTTGACCAATAAATTCCCCTGCCCTATAACCCGCATCAATCCGATGGCATTCGTGTCATTGGCGAGATTTATCCATCTTAATAAGGCTTACGAAATGAAAACCTTCTCGCAGAAGCCTGCCGAGGTTGAAAAAAAATGGTTGATCGTTGATGCTCAAGACGTGGTTCTGGGTCGTCTTGCGTCAATCGTTGCCAACCGTCTTCGCGGCAAGCACAAAGTTACGTTCACACCGCATGTGGATGATGGTGACAATGTCATCGTGATCAATGCGGAGAAAGTGAAGCTTACGGGCAAGAAACTCACCGACAAGAAATATTACTGGCATACCGGTTATCCAGGCGGCATTAAGGAGCGCACAGCACGCGCCATCATTGAGGGCCGTTTTCCCGAGCGTGCCCTACAAAAAGCTGTTGAGCGCATGATGCCGGGTGGCCCGCTTTCGCGTCGCCAAATGAGAAACCTGCGGGTTTATGCCGGATCTGATCATCCGCATGAAGCTCAATCACCGGAAGTGCTGGATGTTGCTTCCATGAATTCCAAGAACAAAAGGATTGCATCATAATGGCTGAACTCAATTCTCTTGAAGAGCTGGGCGGCGCACTTGAAAGTGCTGGTGAAGCGCCTGCGGCAGAAGCTGCCGAAAACACAGCTCCCGTTTACGAACAAAAGATCGACGCACAAGGCCGCGCCTATGCAACCGGCAAGCGTAAAGACGCGATCGCTCGTGTTTGGCTAAAACCAGGCACTGGCAAGATCACCATCAATGGACGTGAATTTGCAACCTATTTTGCTCGCCCTGTTCTGCAGATGGTTATGCAACAGCCGATCGTTACTGCCAATCGTGATGGTCAATACGACATTGTTGCGACCGTAAAAGGCGGTGGCCTTTCAGGTCAGGCCGGCGCGGTTCGTCATGGCATTTCCAAAGCGCTAACGCATTATGAGCCGGAACTGCGTGGTGTCTTGAAAAAAGGCGGGTTCCTTACGCGTGACTCACGTGTGGTTGAGCGGAAGAAATACGGTAAAGCAAAAGCCCGCCGTTCATTCCAGTTCTCAAAACGCTAGAGTATCCATGAAAAGTCTATTGCGGGAGCCCGTCAATTATTTGGCGGGCCTTTGCTTTTGTGGGATACAATGCTTGCGCGTGCCCCTCGGATCAAGTCCAAGGCCGTGCGCAGGGATATTTGGAAAGCCCGGTCAATGGAGTGACGCAAGTGCGAACAGGCCTTTGACCATCGCGACATCGCGGGCCGGAATATCCTCAAGAATGTCCAGGAACGTATCGTTACTTGCAGCAGTATTCAGCGTGGAGAGATCATCTCTCAGCCCTGACTGCTTTTCAGGATCGGACATAAATGCGCGGAGTTTATTTTGATTGCCAAGCGGCCTGGCTGCCCCTACCAGCGAACGCGTCAACGATTTGATCCTTGTTTTTTCAGCCAATTCGGCAAGCGAACCCAATCCAGGCACAACCGACAACGCGATGGTCTTGATCGGTCTTTCAATTCCGGTCTGCGGGTCTTTTGCATATCCGACGGTTCTAATACCCTTATCGGATATTCGATTGGTGGATTGGGCAAAAATTGAACTATGCGTAAGAAAGCATTTTTGTTGGGAGCTGGCTCTCTTTTTACGGTTAAACGCCGCACCCAACCCGCTGCTGTCTGCGCCCGACTTGATTTTCAGGTTTCCAACATCCTCCAGGACATCCAAGTTAGGTTTGATTGTGGCCATTGTTATCACTCTTTTCATCTGGCGAATTTGTCCCAAAAACGTTTCCTCTTTTGATTTGTTCAAAAGAATGGACAACGCCTTTGAAGTTTGAACCGAATTCACTCATTCACTCATTCACTCATTCACCGCTTCAAGGAAGCAATGATCGGGTCTAGGATGCTTGCTTGAGCGCTCGTACTGCCCAAAAGGCACGCGCCAAATTAGTTCACCAATCCCAATGTCAAATTCAGCCTTTGCCGATTGTTTTCATTAACCGTAGAGAACTTATGCACTGCCGACAAACCGTAAATATTACTTAAATACTGACTGGCATCGGTAGATTTTTCTGAGTGCTGGTCGAGGAACTGAAGTACGGTTTGTTCTGTAATGGCACCATTGGTTGTCGAAAAGTAACCCCTACCCCAAATGTGCCTTCCCCGGTAACGTTTCCGTCAACTGCGTAAACTCCCGCTGCACCTTGTGTGAGGATCGTCCCTTCATCTTATACCAACGGCCAGCACGCCCTTAATGATCTCGACCCGATTTTCAGCGCAAACCTGCCGGATGATATCTGGCACCCGCAATCGCATGTCACCCTTCAATTCCTTGTAGCGATATTTGGCGATCCACACCAAATGATAACGATGGTGAAACGTGAAGTGCTTGCCTTTATCGAATTTTTCCCTCCACAACCCAATTCTTGCCATGCCTTAATGTTGTGTCATAAGTTGAAAAAATATTTGAATAGAATCAAGGCTATCAAAGAGGTTGTGAAACCATGAAAAGAACCATCATTACCACCCTTTCCCTGGCGATTGCCATTGGCTTTACCCCGGTGCCGGTTGTTGGTATTTCCACCGCCCGGGCAAAACTGTTTTGCTCCAATGACGGAAAGCGGTTTAACGAATGGAAAAGCGCTTTCAAGAAAGAATATTCAGGACGCTTCAAAAAATCGACTTTGGCAAAACTTGATGCAGTGTCCTACGATACTTCAATCATCAAATCGGACCGTGGAAACAAGAAAAGCTTCAAAGGTACATTCGACAGCTTTTATAAGCGCCGTACCAAGGGCGCGATGGGTGTCACCTTGAAGAGGTGGAACAATAACCGCAAAACCCTTGCTTCGATCGAAAAGAAGTATGGTGTGCAAGCAGAAGTTTTGATGTCGATATGGGTATTGGAAACCGCGTTTGGACGCTATCTGGGAAACAAGAACATTCTTCGATCAATCGCCACACTGGCCTATGATTGTCGACGATCAGAATCACTCTTCTTTCCCGAGATGTTGGCGGCGATGACCATCATTGATCGGGGGTTGCTTGATCTGTCCAAGCGAAAAGGCGCGTGGGCAGGAGAAATTGGACAAACCCAATTGCTCGCGACACGTTTTTTGCTTGGTGCTGCAGACCATGATGGCGGCGGCATTAATGTTTACAGGTCGGCACCGGATGCTTTGGCAACCACTGCCAACTGGTTTCGGAAACGGGGCTGGAAGCGCGGTGGTGGCTATTTGCCGGGGAATTCAAATTACCGCCTGATCCAGGAATGGAACCGTTCGGATAATTATCAAAAAACCATTGCGATATTTGCTGACAGGCTGCGCAAAAAACGCGGATGACGTCAAAGAATACCTATTTGGCAGATATAGACGGCCTGAGGGCGATCAGTGTTGTTGCTGTCGTTCTATATCATTTTTTTCCACAACTGGGCGGCGCAGGTTATCTGGGCGTTGACGCATTCTTTGTTATTTCCGGATTTGTAATTACTGCAAGCTTACAAAACTATCCGACCCCCGACGGATTTCAGTCTTTCTTGGCACGATTTTACCTCCGGCGAATTCGGCGGCTATTACCCGCTTTGATGTTTGTGGTTTTGGTTACAACAATTGTTGCAGTCCTGATCATTTCACGCAGTGAAACCAGCATGAAGACAGGTGCTTTTTCGATCATCGGTCTTGCCAACATTTATCTGTATTCGGAATCGCTAGACTATTTTGCGATCTCAACTGAGTTAAACCCGTTCACCCACATGTGGTCGCTTGCGGTGGAAGATCAGTTCTATCTGATCTTTCCAATCGTAATCTGGTTTCTTGGCGATCGGGTTGCACCAGTCTTCAATGCTCGCAGATTATTTGCACCCCTGATTGCAGTTTCAACAATTTCCCTGATCGGCTTTGTTGTTTTGTTTTCAATAGATTACCCATTCGCATTTTACATGATGCCTGCCAGGCTTTGGCAAATCGGATTGGGGATTCTTGCCTACATCGCGACCAATCAAGGCTGGTTTGTTTCGACCGTGAAAAAAGTGCCTCTGGGAATTCCTGTAGCCGGAATGTTGATCGTCTTTGCCACCGCGAACAACTGGATTTTACCGGCACATATTCTGATTGCTGTCTTTACTGCAATGGCTCTTGCTTGCATTGGACTTCGAAGTGTTCCTTCTCCCGTCTTGAGTTCTCCGCCGATCACTTATATCGGCAAAATTTCATACTCGCTTTATTTGTGGCACTGGCCAACTGTGGTTCTGCTCAAACATTCTTTCGGTATTACTCCGCTATCAATTGCTCTTTGCCTGATAGCCACAGTTCTTATGGCGATGTTCAGTTATCACTGCATCGAAACCCCGTTTCGGCACACGAAACCGCTTCCTGCGGAAAATAAGCTGGTCAATCAATTTCGGTTCGCAGCCGCACTCTCGATTGCTTTTTTTGCGTTCATTCTAATCACGTTTCCCAGGTTCTCCAATTCGAGCAATACCGTACTTGCACAAGCTTTCGACGTTCCGCAGCCACCTGAACAGACTTTTCATATGTGCCATGGAAAAGTACGGACCTCGAAAATGGAAGACCCTTTGAAAGAATGTCTGGGCAGTGAGCGAACCAGGGACACACCGAATAAAATATTCCTGCTCGGAGACTCCCATGCAAACCATCTGATACCCATGCTTGAAGAGGTAACGGAAACCAGCCCCTATTCGATCAATTTTGTGAATTTTGAAAGCAGAAAGCACGGAATTCAATCTCTGACGCGTTTGCGTGGCGTTCTGCCGTCAGACTTTCAATATGCCCGCGACAACGCCATGCCGGGTGATATTGTCATGATTTCTTTTCACCGAGGGCGGTTGAACAAGAACAAGAACTGGAACCAGCACCTTCCGATAAGGCAACACGTCACGAGCAATGAAAAGACTGAAAATCTCATCGGGAATCTGACGGGCATGTTTGATACATTGTCGAAGCGCAACACTGGAATTTTGCTTGCACTCGATACACCTTTGATGGCGTCGGTTACCCCTTCTGAAACATGCGCACTCCAGATTACATTGGCAGGCGAAAGTGTTTGCAAAATCACAAAATTGCAAGACCTGCAAACACGCTGGAGACAGGATCACGCTTTTTCAGAGCTGAAAAACCGGGTTCCTGCTGTTACAATTTGGGACCCGGCAATGGTCCTTTATGAAGATAGCGACAGTTTTGAGGTATTGGATCACGATGGAGATTACTTGATGTATGACTGGAGCCATGTCACAGCCAAGACCCTTCAACAGCTGAAACCCGGTTTCAAGCGATCACTCGATGAAGTTTTGCAAAAACTTGAGAACAGCAGCTATGAAATCAAATAAGGAATGCGTTGTCGCTGTTTGGATTGAACGCGAAACGCTCTAACCAAAGCCAAAATAATAAATCCTATTGGCCGTTGGTATTATTCGATCACCTGCGTTGCTACGGCAATGATTTTGGACAACAATCCCGGAAACTTGATTTTAATCTGCAACCTTTTCCAAACCGTTCTTTGCCTGAGGAAAAAATTCAATGTCAGAATATTCCGGCCTTCCGAACTCCAGAATTGAGGGTATTCGTGACCTTTCTCCAGAAGTGCGGCTTGAGATCCAATTCTAGAAAAAAGCATCCTATACTCAAAATTCGGGTTTCCGAGTGTTTTGCGACTAATTGTCAAGCCCCAGCCCATTCCATGTACATATCGCGCGCCTGGGTGGATTTTGAACCAACGTCATAGTCGTGATCATCAAATTTCACTGCCGGCGAAACTTTGCCGTAATTGCCGGTCATGAAAATCTCATCGGCATTGCGGAAATCTTCCAGGGTCAGGGTTGTTTCATAAACCGTTTCTCCAGCTTGGCGGAGCAGGTTCAATATGCGCGCCCGGGTAATTCCTGCAAGGAAAGTCCCATTCGCGACCGGCGTGAAATAAACCCCATCCTTTACCATCCAGATGTTGGAAGTGGCGGTTTCCGCCACATTGCCGAGCGCATCACAACTGATTGCATTGGTGAAGCCCTTGTCCTGAGCCTCTTTCAGCATCCGCGCATTGTTCGGGTACAAGCAACCCGCCTTGGCGTTGACCACGGCGGTTGAAAGCGTGGGTCGGATGAATGATGTTGTGGTGAGTGTTGAACCGACAAAAGGCGGCATAGCCGCTTCTTCAAGACAAAGTGCAAACCGGGTTGATTCCGGCATCGGGTCAACCGTCATCGCGCCTGCTTCCGTCGACCAGCACATGGGTCTGATATACAGTTCTGCGCCCGGCTCAAACTTTTTCACGCCCTCTTGTGCAAGCTCAAGAATTTTACCGGTTTCCATCACCTGGTTCATACCCATCGCACGTGTGGAGTTGTTTACCCGCTGACAATGAAGATCAAGGTCTGGCGTTACATTGTTGAATGCACGCGCACCATCAAACACCATGGTTCCCAGCCAGGTACCGTGGTCCGCCGACCCCATGATCGGAACATTGCCCTCATGCCATTCCCCATCAAACCAGGTCCAGATTTTGCGATTTAGCAGCATCCCCATGCTCCGCTCTCCAACGTTACCGTGTCAAAATAAAAGCATCCCGAACCTCATCAATTGAAAGAACGAGATGCCCTTGTATTCAGATTATTCTCATCCCATGCGCCCAACAAGCGCAGGATGCTTCAAGTCTAAACCATTGCAAAAATTCTTGCAGGCCCGCCCGAGCCACCGCGATGCTTTGGAGCGCCAACAACCAGCGTTGCGCCTGCGGCCGGAACCTTGTCGAGATTGGCGATGTTTTCAATGCCCCAACGGTTTGTCGGCAACCAGGCATAGTGGGTTGCGAAATCTCCTGAAGGCCCATGGTCGAGCGAAAGTGTGTCGACCGCCAACCCAACCGCCCCGGTTTCTTCCAGAAGCATTTTTGCAGCTTCCAGATGAAAGCCGGGGAAATGCATGGTCTTGCCGTCATCCCCAACATTGCGAAACTTGTCTGTTGCCACATGCTTGTCCCAGCCTGAATGCATAGCGACACAGGCGTTGTCAGGGATTGGGCCATTCTTTCCAATCCATGCTTTGAGATCATCTGGTGTCACTTGGGCATCGGCATCTTCAGCAGCTTTTGCGGCAATATCAACAACACACAGCGGAACAACCAGATTGCTGACCGGGATTTCATCCACGCCATGACCATCGGCGGAAAAGTGTAAAGGCGCATCTATGTGGGTGCCGGTGTGCTCGTTCAAATTGAGTTGAAACAGATTAAAACCACTGTCTCCAAACTTGAACTTCTGCTCAAACTCGACGCCCGGTACCCCAAAGTATGTTGGAAACTTGTCATCATAAGTGTGAGTGAGGTCTTCAACCTTGCTGTGACCGTCGGCCATTGCAGCAGGTGCGGTTGCACTTACGATTGATCCGGCTGCAGCAAGTGCTGCTCCTGCCTTGAACAGATCCCGTCGCGACAACATTCGTTGTTTTACCGAACCAATTACACATAAATCGCACATGACATTTTCTCCTTCATGAATTTTCCGCACCCTTTCATTCAACGCTGTCTAGTGAACACCGTCAAGCGTTCACCTCAGCGGTAACTTTTAACAATCGTGAAACCAGGCACTCAATCGGTGTTTAAAGTGCCGGTTGATTTTCGGGTAAGCCAGTCTGAAAAGCGGGAAACCGCGAAGTGCAATAGCACCGTGAAAGCTGCTAACACGAAGAGGCTTGCAAACATCAAATCAATTTTTGCCCGACCATTTGCAAGCAGCATCAAATAGCCCAGTCCGTTAGAGGCCCCTACCCATTCACCGATAATCGCACCGATGGGCGCATATACCGCCGCAAGTTTCAGGCCTGAACCGAGACTTGGGAGTGCTGCGGGGATGCGTACTTTTTTCAAAACCTCGATCGGCTTTGCCCGCATGGTTGTTGCAAGATCCAGATATCCAGGCGGTGTGCGCTGTAATCCATCAAGAAAGTTGGAGGCGACCGGGAAATAAATAATCAGGATCGCCATCATGATTTTTGATCCGACCCCATATCCAAGCCAGAGTGTTAAAAGGGGCGCCAATGCAAACACCGGCACCGCCTGACTGAAGACAAGGATCGGCATAACCAATCGCCGTGCAGCCGGAGAAACCATCAACTGCAGCGCCGTAACAATACCGAGGAGCGAACCGATAATCAGACCGGCAATCACCTCCATGATTGTGATTGAGGCGTGCCAGATGATTAACGCACGTGAAGCAATGAGAGTATCTAAAACCTTTGCAGGCTCAGGCAATATGAAATGCGGAACCCCCGTCAAACTCACTACCAATTGCCAAAGACCAATCGCAAATGCGGCTGACAGAAGCGACCATAACAAACGCTTCATGAGGCCCTCTCCCGCAGCTTTGACAGCAAACGTGACTGCAGTTTCAGGGTGCTGCTCGCTTCCGCAGAAACCATACTGCGTTGCTTTTTGCTGTCAGTTTCGCGCAACCCGTTCTCATCAAGGATCACGATCCTGTCTCCCAAACGGGCCGCTTCTGCAGGATCATGGGTCACCAACAACACGCTGCGGTTCTGGAGTAATTCATGCGCTAGCTCCTGCATTTCGGCACGGGTTCGCGCATCAAGTGCTGAAAAAGGCTCATCCAGCAAAACCAGTTCCTGATCTTCCATCAAGGTTCGCGCCAATGCCGCACGCTGGCGCATGCCCCCTGAAAGTTCGTTTGGAACCTTATGCTGATGACCTGACAGCCCTACCCGGTCCACCAGATCTGCCGCACGTTTGCGATCTGCACACTCGCCGCGCAACCGTGCACCCAGGCATACATTGTCGATAACATTGAGCCATGGCATCAACAAATCCTGCTGAGCCATATAAGCACATGACATCGAAGCTTTCCCGGTCTTACCAGTGATTGACCCGTTGAAAGTTCCGTGAGTTTCAAGACCTGCGATCAGACGTAAAATCGTGGTTTTACCAACGCCGGAGGGACCAAGCAGGCAGGTCCAGCCTTTTGCAAATAATGAAAGCTCAATTCCCTTGAAGAGCCATTCTCCAGTTTGCGTTTCAAGGCTGCCGGCAAGTGTGATCATTTTCAGCCACGCATCGCCATATCCCAGAACCCTACCTCAAGTCTGGTCGCATTTCCGAAGGTCTCGCAAAGGTTCGACCACCGTGGATTGGCCATGAAATCATCGCCCAATCTTGATCTTGTGGCATTCTCGATCATCGCTGCCACGGTTCGGCAGAGAATTTGATATTCCTCACTGGCATAGGTGTTGATCCAGTCACGGTATGAAGTATTCTTGCCGGTCGGTTGAGCAAGGTTCAGACCGACTTCGCCATATCCGAAAACACACGGCGACAATGCTGCCATCATATCAAGAAAGTCACCCGTCAGTCCGGTAGCGGTTACATAACGCGTGTAAGCCATGTTCTCCGGCTCTTCGATTGCAGAAAACAACTGATCCTCCGATATACCCTCCTTTGCGCAGGTTTCGATATGCAACTGCATTTCATGATTGACCAGCGCGTCAACCGTTCCAGTGGCGATTTTCATCTCTTCCATCGTCTTTGATTTTACTATCGCCAGCGCCCATGCACGGGAAAAATGAACCAGAAAGACATAATCCTGAATGAGGTAGTGGATGAACGCCTTCCTGGGCAGCGAACCATCGCCCAGTCCGCTCACAAACGGATGCGTGGTAAAAGCCCTCCAGACATCCGTATTTGCCGCGCGCCAGGCAGCAAATACAGGGGAGTTATAATCAGGTGCGCTCATTTTGCAGTCACATCCACGGTGATTTTCTCAACCGGATTGATGGCAGGCACCAGGCCGGACTCGTTCAAAAACGCTTCCATGCGTTCGTAGCGTCCAGCATCAAAGGCAGCAGGACGCAGGGCAAAACGCGGAAAAGTATCCACCCAGGCGCGTTTGTTTAATTCATCGTTGAGTTCTGCTGATGAGCCGGCGAAGATTTCCCAGCTTTCCTGCGGGTGGTTGACGATAAACTGGGTCGCTTTTTGTGTCGCAGCAAGGAACCGTGCAATCTTCCCTTTGTCCATCGTATCCGGCTTGGCGACATAGATGAGCTCGTCATAAGAAGGCATCCCCTCCTCCTCAACATAAAAGCACTTTCCTTTCACCCCATTGATGTCCATCTGATTGAGCTCAAAATTGCGAAAAGCGCCGATCACGGCGTCAACCTGTTTTGACATCAGCGATGGCGACAATGACCAGTTCACATTAACAAGTTCAATATCATCCATGTTCAAACGACTTGGCTTCAAAACTGCAGTCAGAACCGCTTCCTCAACGCCAGCGACAGAAAAGCCGACTTTTTTACCTTTCAGGTCCGCAATGGATTTGATCGGTCCGTCCTCAAGAACCAGCAGGCAATTGAGCGGCGTTGCCACGAGTGTGCCGACGCGCTGGAGCGGTAGTCCCTCGTGAATTTGCAGATGCAGTTGCGGTTGATACGAGACTGCCAAATCGGCCTTTCCCGCCGCCACAAGCTTTGGCGGATCAGACGGGTCAGCGGGTGCAATCACCTCGACTTCAAGGCCGTTTTCTTCAAAATACCCGTTTTCCTGGGCAATGATTATCGGACCATGATCGGGATTGATAAACCAATCGAGGATCAGGGTCATTTTGTCCGCGCCATTTGCTGTGATCGTGCCAAGCACAAGCATCAGGGTTGCAAGCATCAATCGCATTTTATTTCTCCAGCTGTTTGGCAAAAGGAGAACTTTTCGCAGTACCGGGTTGCCCAAGAAATGCCCGTTCCCTTCGCCGGTACTAACCGTTTCAGGTTCGATGGGTCGGCAAAAGCACCTCTCAGCCAGAACTCTGGCTCCCCAACGGATCAACCTCAATATAGTGGGTTTGATGGGTTGTGCAAGGGCCGGTCGGGTCGGAAAACTGAGTATCAAAGCACATTCAGAGGCACCTCATTTTCAGCTTGTTCCCGGCGCCGCATTTTGCAAAGCTGGCGTGAGTTTTACGACACCGACTGGACAAATTGCATGACATCTGCACCGAAAGACAATTTCACGGGAAATGAATTATCGAAACTGACAGCCGTTGAAGTGGTTGAACTTCTCAAGAAAAGGGAAGTGAGTTCCAAGGAACTTCTGGACCTCAGTTTTTCGCGGATGGAACAGGTCGAACCGGACATCAATGCAACACCAATTCAATGCCGCGAACGGGCAGACAATGCAGCACTTTCGCTCAACATGGAAAACCAGGACCATCCAGCTTGGCTTGCCGGTCTACCGATCAACATCAAGGATCTGACGCGGGTTGAAGGTGTCCTGAAAACCGAAGGCACCCTTGGAAGGGCAAACAATATCGCCCCCAGCAGTGATGTGCTGGTTGTGCGTCTTGAAGAGCGTGGTGGAGTTGTCGTTGGCAAGACAAATACACCCGAAATGGGCGCCGGCGGGAATACCTTCAATGATGTATTTGGTGCGACCCTCAATCCCTGGAACACATACCTCAACGCGGGGGGGTCATCGGGGGGTGCTGCGGCGTCCCTTGCAACTGGCGAGGTGTGGCTGGCGCATGGTTCTGATCATGGAGGGTCGCTGCGCACGCCTGCAGCGTATTGCGGCATAGTAGGTCTGCGTCCCTCACCGGGAAGAGCTGGCGGGGCCGGGCCAAGTGCGGGCTTTTTAACTGAAGGTGTTCAAGGACCGATGGCGCGAACGGTCGAAGACTGTGCGCTTTTTCTCGATGCGATGGCCGGATATATTCCGCAACAACCGATTTCATTTCCAGCTCCCCAGGTGCCTTTTCTGGAAAGTGTTCGCCAGGTCAAAGACACTTGCCGCATAGCATTTTCCCCGGATCTGAATGGCTTTTTTCCCGTAGACCGGGAAATGGCCGATCATCTTGCCGGTGCGATGAAACAAATTGCGGGTGCAGGGGCGGTGGTTGAAGAGGTTTTGCTACAATTGCCCGAGCTTGCGCGCACTTATCACACGCTGCGTGGGATTATGTGGGCAGCAGAATTCAAACACGAGCCAGACGAAATTACAAAACACTTCAAGAGTGTGCTGAGAGAAAATCTTGAATTTGGACAACGGTTGACGCTGGACGATGTTGTTGATGCCCATCTCAACCGCACAATAATCTTCAACAAGATGCTTACGGTGTTTGAAAGTTTTGACGTGCTCGCCTGCCCGGTTGTTGGCAATATGCCGAGATTGCAAACCGAGGAATGGGTGCGCGAAGTTGGCGGCGTCAAGCTTGAAGGGTATATGGACTGGCTCCGACCGGCCTTTCTGGCCACTACGACGGGACTTCCGGCGATGTCAGTTCCGGTCGGGTTGGGCCCGGGACACATTCCGGTCGGCATTCAGTTGATTGGCCCTCCAAGGGGGGAAGCCATGCTGCTTCAAGCTGCGCGGTTTGTCGAAAGGGTGATGGGAGATACCGGCACACCGATTGATCCCGTCAGCGCATAAGACCTCTTCAAACCATCCTAATCGCCGTTGGTATAACACTTGCCAGGCCGTCTGCTTGTGTCCCTGAACAACAGATGCTTTTCAAGGTTTTGGGCTGAGAATAGTCCCGGGGTTGGCCACGATGCTGGCAGGCCCGTTCATCCATGCTCATATGCGATTATTGCCATTGCGTATCCGCTGGTGACAGATTTGATATAAGTAGAATTTTCCGGAGAACAACATCAATTTGCATTTTCGCGGCGCGAAACAAGGAGGCAATATTCACGGTTCTTTGATAGAGGTTGAAACCAGACAGCCAAAAATCATGCCATGGTTGGCCGCAAAGGAGATTGATATGCGAATGGCAGTGCTGATTTCACTCTTGGTCGCGATTTTCATTTTCCCAATGTCCGCAACCCCGGCGCAAGTCATAAGGTCCGGAACAATACAGGGACAAAGTGTGAAATGGACAACGGGATCGGTTCGGATTGTCAAAACATCCTCCGGTCATGAAATACGACTTGGAAGCAATTTCAAAACCAAGCGCGGCCCCTCCCTGTGGGTCTATCTCGGCAATGACCGGCCTGAAAAACGGATAGGCAAATTGCAATCCATCTCAGGCGCCCAGAGCTATGTTGTTCCTGCTAACATCCATCCCGGCGACTATTCCAGATTGTTCATTCACTGTGTGCCGTTTAATGCAACATTTGGATTTGCGAAACTGCGTTGAAATCGACAATCCGTTTAGCGGCACCCGGCCTGATGAGGAGGATTAATAATGGCAACGCGTAGCCTTGTTTCAGATGACAAAGCATCACGGGAAGTTTTGGATGTATTCAACGATATCCGGGAAACACGCGGCTCTGATTTCATCAACAATTTCTGGCGCGCACTTGCTCATGATCCGGTTCAACTTAAGGTGGTGTGGGAAGATCTGAAATCGATCATGGGCCCTGGGACCCTTGATCCGCTTACCAAGGAGATGATTTATATTGCGGTTTCCGTGGCGAATGGATGTGAATATTGCATTCACTCCCACACAGCCGCTGCAAAAGCCAAGGGCATGAGTGAAGCGCAACACAGCGAGTTGATTTCCATCATTGGTATGGCTGGAAAAACCAATCACCTCGTTACTGCCCTGCAAGTGCCGACTGATGAAGTGTTCACGGTGTAAGCTTCCGTCGATAGACATGGCTGGCTGACACCTAATGGCCGTTGGTGTAATGGGTGGGCCCAACCGCTTGAAATTTAACGCTTTGATACTCAATCTCTGAAAGCTCAATTCTTGATGCTCCGGACGAAGAATAGCTGACCATTTTCCACTTTAGTTGTCTGTCAGGACGAATCAGCTTGCACCCACATTGAATTTTCCTGTAGATGTCAGGATTAATGCGAAGTGCCGGCGGGAGGGAAACGGATGGCGTATGCAATGGTGGCTGATGAGGCTGGCGGAGCCGGAGTTTTCAAACGACAGGAAATCCTGCTTCCAACCCGCCTCAAAAAGGGCCAGGTGCTGATACGGCATACAGCCATTGGGCTTAATTTCATCGATGTATACCAGCGATCCGGTCTTTATCCGGCACCGGGAGGCTTTCCTGCAATCCTGGGTTGTGAAGGTGCCGGTGTGGTTGAAAGCATGGGGCGTGGCACACAAGGTTTTCGGGTTGGTGACCGCGTCGCCTATACCATTCCTGGTGGCGCTTATTGTTCGCACCGCGTAATGCCGGCAAACCGGCTGGTAAAAATTCCGAAATTTGTCACTGACGAGGTGGCAGCCGCCGCAATGCTTAAGGGCCTGACTGCGCACTACCTCATCCACGATTGCTACAAGCCGAAAAAAGGCGACACAGTGCTGGTTCACGCTGCTGCCGGTGGTGTCGGACTCATTGTAGGCCAGTGGTTGGCTGACAAGGGAATTGAAGCAATCGGCACGGCCGGTGGAGCTGAGAAATGCCGCCTCGCCAAAGAGGCCGGATATATGCATGTCATCAATTATCGCAAGGATGATTTCGTCGCCAAAACATTGCGGATTACCAAAAAGGCAGGCGTTGCAGCCGTTTATGATTCTGTTGGCAAGGACACCTATCCCGGGTCTCTGGAAGTGTTGCAAGATTTCGGCATGTTCGTGAGCTTCGGACAGTCATCCGGACCAGCTACCGATTTCAAACTGGGAGACCTGTCTGCTCACGGTTCACTGTTTGTAACGCGCCCGACCTTGTTTCATTTCATTGCCAGCCACACAGAACTTGCAAAACGGTCTCGTCAGTTATTCAAGATGATTGGCGAGGAGAAGATCAAATTACAGGTGAACCAATCCTTCCCGCTTGAAAAAGTAGCAACTGCCCATCGCAGTCTGGAAGGACGCGGCACCACCGGGCAAACCATTCTGATTCCGTGAGGTCGGCATGAAACCTGACACTCCATTTACTCCGCCCCCGGCTGATGCGGAGGCCCGCAAATCGGTAAAGCCGGTAGTTTGTTATCCCACAGACTCGCTTCCCGACTTTGATCCATCTTATTATTCAGAAGCTCGGGAAAGCCTGACGCGGGTAGAAACTGTGATGGTCGAGCCGCGAGATGCCGGTACTTTTTATGTGCCCGCTGGTAATTTCTTCCGAATATCCTGTCCGGACGGACCACAGGTAGGTGACCTAAATCTTTGGAATGCGGATGATCTTGGTGAGCGGTTTTTCAGCGGCAAAACCAGGGCACTGCACGGCACACATGTTAGTACCGCAGATCGGTTGTGGAGCAATCTACCGCACTTCCGGCCAATGGCCACGATCACGCATGACACGCTGGACTGGTATGGTTTCGACAAGTTTGGAGGCTCTGTGCATGATGTGATCGGTACCCGCTGCGATCCTTACACAAACAAACTCCTGAGTGGCGATGACTACCACTATTGTTGCCATTCCAATCTCACCAGAGGTCTCGCCAGAGCCCGTAATTTATCGTTGAGCGATGCTGAACCGCATGTTCACGACGTGTTGAATGTCTTCATGTGTACGGGCTTTACCCGGGATACGCATCAATATTTCATGAAGGCGAGCCCTGTAAGAAAGGGTGATTATCTGGAATTTTTTGCGGAGATTGACCTCTTGGGCGCTTTGTCTGCATGCCCCGGCGGTGATTGCAGTTCAACGCATTCAAGTGAAGATGCCCAATGCTATGCGCTCCGGGTCGATGTATTCAAACCCGAATCCGGGCCTCCGAAGGGATGGGCTCCATCGAAGGCATCCGGTTATCCCCGTACGCATGGCGGGTAAATTCGACTTTTTCGTCTTCCAGATCAGGTTTTGTGACGACCCTGTTGCGACCGAGTTCCTTTGCCCGGTAAAGGTATCGGTCTGCGGCAACAAGCTTTTGATCCGCATTGTCATGATCCGTACTCAATACCGCGCCAACCGAAAGGGTTGGCCTGATCGTTGCATCTTTAAAATCGACAAACACATCAGCACCGGCTCTGCGCATTCGTTCTGCAAGGTTGTTTAACAACTTGTGGTCAATTCTTGAAACCAGAATTGCGTATTCCTCACCACCAATGCGGGCAACGACATCGTTTTCTCGGATCATCCCTAATCGCCGTTGGTATTATCCGTAAATGCTGGGAACACCGAGATGGTCATGAATGGTATTGACGCCGTCACGGTCAATATCCAAAGCGGTTGCCAGATCGTGCAGGTACTGAGCTTCTTTCCTGTTGTCGAGGTCAATTCCAACAACTGACATCAGATATACCTGTTGCTCAAGACCGGGAGGAACCTGACGCGCCAACCCTTCCGCATCAACTGGAGCCTGCATTTCCCGGTTTACGAATTCGCGCTCTTCGCGGGTGATGTCACCCAGGTTCTCAATTAGTTTTGCACGTTCGGCTTCGTCAATTTTACCATCGGATTTTGCCGCCTGAATCATCGCGCGCAACATCAAGGCCGCCGCTGCTTCCTGATGGCGGGTAGGTTGCACTTCCGGTTCGCCGCCGCGCGCAAGAGAATCGTTGAATATATCCCCGAACGAGCCGCCACCGCGTTCTGGTTCCGGCTCTGACTGCTTATCACCCAGAAAATCTCCGAAAATGTTGCCAAGATCATCATCCCCCCGGGTTTTACCGCCCGCAAGGTCGCCAATCACGTCGCCGATACCGCCACCCGAGGTGGCGTTACCAGATCTGTGCCCGCCTCCCAGTTGCTCTAAAAGGTCACCCAACCCGCCACTTCCTTTGCCCAAACCTCCGGGCTGGCCGGAACGACGTCCACCACTGAGAATGTCACCCATCAAATCACCAAGACCGCCGCCTTGTCCGGAGGGTGCAGGTTGTCTTCCTTGCGGGATGCCACCGCCGGAGGATTGTCCTCCCTTCATCATGCCGCCAATTCCCTTTGCAACTGCAATTCCGATTGCGACCTTGGCCAGTGTTCCGAGCATGCCCATGATTATCCTCCTGAGGTGTGGTTATTTTCCCCAAGGTAAGGTATGCCCAGCCAGATTTCAAAGGCTTCACATCAAATTAAAATGAATTGTAGTCTATTTCACTGATCAGCGCGGGGTTTTGTGCCAATCCCAATAGGTTTTGATAATCTGCGTCGTGACCTCCCCTGGCGCATCATTTCCGAAAATACGATGATTGACTCTGGTCACAACAACAGGGCCTCCACCAGTGGTAGCAGTAAAAATTTCGTCAGCATTGAGAAATTCCTCTGAGGAAATATCCACCTCAGCCACGAAACCATTTCCATCCAGAAGAACAGTGGTATCAAAGCCTTCATCCAGTGCTTCAAACAAAGCCCTCGTCATGTCTCCCCAATGGTAATTTTTAATGCGCGGATCAACACTGTCTGGTGAAATGCGGGTAGACGTTTGTGCCAGTTTGATATCCGCAACCCGTTTTGCAATCTCCGGGCCGATTACCCAGACAAAGGGCACCGCCCAGGCGTAAAAATGACTGTTCAGCCAAGGCCCCTCACCTCGCCTTCGCACAGCACCACAGGGTCATATGCCTTGCGGGAAAATACTTCGCGCACCATTGGCTCGAAATAATCAAGGCCCTTCATGGGGTATTCCGGATCGAAAGACGACTGGTCCCATCGCTCACAAAAGTCGGCACAGGTTTGGAAATATGGATGATCCTTGTGTTTTTGGCGTTCTTCAGGATCCCAGCCAAGGTGATGTGCATAATACAACATCTGGAACAAGCCATGATGTTCAACCACCCAGGAAACTTCTTCACGAACAAACGGGCGGATAATTTCAGCTGCAAAGCGATCATGATTTTGCGGTGCCAGTCCATCGCCGATATCATGCAGAAGTGCCGCCACGATCCAGTCGATATCTGCACCATCTTCTTCAGCCCGGCTTGCCGACTGCAGCCCATGCTGTAGACGGGTGATCTTGTAGCCGGCCATGGTGTCATCCGCCTGACCATGCATTTCACGCATAATGCGATCAGCAGTCATGGCAAGGAAGGGTTTTTCAAGCTCATGAAGGAGCTCATAATCCTCCCTCGTTCCATCCTTCATCTGGATGAATGACACAGTTTTTGTCGGTTGATCGTCCATGACCCGTCTCCGCTTTTTATTGGGTGGCCTGACTTTGACCCGGTTCCTTATCTGCATACAGAGCAACATTGTCGGCCCCTTGCGTCAATGCCTGCGCCTGATCTGACAAAACTTTTTCATAAAGCTCAAGTGCATGAGGCTCAAAATCTGCAAGCGGCGGAGCAACGTTGATCCAATTTTGTTTTGCATCCACACCACGCATCAACATGGCATAGTCTCGCGGGCCAACAAGTTGCCGAATTTCAGGCGTCACATACCGCACGACACATCCGATACGGCGGTCGTTTGAAACATTAGGCCCGGAATAATGAAACATGCGCCCATGGTGGATTGAAAACTCGCCGGGCTGGAGTTCAATTGGCACTTCATCTTCAGGTGCAACATCAACCGAAAGTTCCTGTCCGCGAGACAACAGATTATCAATTCCAAACGTATCATTGTGTGGAAGAATATCCCCCTTGTGCGAACCTGCGACGAACTTCATGCATCCCGATTGTTCGGTTGCAGGCGAAAGTGCAAGCCATGCTGACGCCAGATGTTCGGTATCGCCGCTTATGTCTTCACCCAAACCCCAATAAGTCATGTCCTGATGCCAGGAAACAATCTTCTGGGTTCTCGCTTCCTTGATGAAAAACTCGACACTCCAGATCAAGATGTTTGATCCAATGATGCTTTCAATCGCATCGAGAATGACGGGATTTCCGGCAATCTCGACAGCCATTGGCATCACCAGATGGGCATTTACGCGCAAATACTGATTGAAATCGCGTTTTGATCCATCGGGCGTATGGTTTGCCTCCGCCAATTCCAGCCGGGCGCGACAAGAATGTGCCTTCTCTGCATTCATGGCACGCAGAGGAAACAGAAATCCATCCCTGAGGTATTGTTCAACCTGTACTTTGTTCAAGCCTGTCATTCGATCCTCCTGCACAAAGACTTGCCATTTACCCCTGAGATTGATACGGGCGGGGAGACTTGGCAATAATATTTAAGCGACATAAACGACGCATAGAGGCCGAAAATGGGTAAGAAAGACCAATCTGATCATGCAGTGACCGCCAATTCCCTGTTGGGGGCTGGCGAAGATTCAACGTTTTCCGGTGTGATGTCGTTCATGCGTCGCAGGTTCACCAAGGATGTTGATGGCGCTGATCTTGTGGTATGGGGCATCCCGCTGGATACCTCTGTCACCAACCGGCCGGGAACACGGTTTGGCCCGGCAGCCATCCGGCGCGCATCTTGCATTATGGATACTGACCCGATTTATCCCTTTAACGTCGATTATTTTGACCGGTTTGCTGTGGCTGATTACGGCGATTGTCCGGTGAGTACAAACCGGGTTTGGGAAAATCCGGAAATAATTGAATCCGGCGCAAAATCGATCCTTGATACCGGTGCCTATCTCCTTTCTCTCGGCGGCGATCATTACGTAACATGGCCGCTTCTCAAGGCCCATGCGGAGCGTCATGGCCCTCTTGCCCTGATCCAGTTTGATGCACATCAAGACACCTGGGAAACCAATGATGGCGATGATGGGATTGCGGAAATCGACCACGGGACCTTCATCACCCGCGCTGTAAAAGACGGAATTATCGATCCGGACAAATCCATCCAGGTCGGCATCCGCACCCATGCGCCCGAGGATTACGGCATTGAAATTATTTACGGCGATGAGGTTGATGAGCAATCAACCGAGGAAATCGCCAATCAGATCATCCGCCGGGTCGGCTTGGGTCCGGTTTACCTGACATTTGATATTGATTGTCTGGACCCCGCCTATGCACCTGGAACCGGCACACCGGTTTCAGGCGGACCGTCCTCTGCAAAAATGCTGTCTGTCCTGCGTAAACTGGCGGACCTCAATATTGTTGGTTCCGATGTGGTGGAAGTGGCTCCGGCCTATGACCATGCCGACATTACAGCAATTGCAGGTGCGGCCGTTGCGTCGTATATGATTGCACTTCGGGCAGAACGAACACTCTCTTAAGAGTCCAAACGAATATTCCCGTGAGGTTTGAATTTGTGAAAATTTGTTCAATATCAAGGGTTTATATGCAGGGACGGTCCCTGACCATTTCAAGTATAAAGCCGCTGATAGTGGGCAATTTTGGCAAAACCCTTCGGGCGGTGCATATTTCGGCTATTTCTATGCAAAATCAAAACCAAAGGGGTGGCGCCCTATGGCCTTGATTTTACTTCAAAATATCTCAAAATATGCTACCGTCAAACCGTGCGCGAATATTCGGTTGGACTCTAAGAGAATATTCAAAACCATGTGTTTTGATTCTGGTTCTGAAAAATTGCTCAACATGTTGATATTCAGGATAATATTATGAAACCGCGCATATTCATTGATGGCGAACATGGCACAACCGGCCTGCAAATTCGTGAGCGGCTGGCCGAACGTTGTGACATTGAAGTTCTGTCTCTTGCGATGGAAGACCGCCGCGATGATGAAAAGCGGCGTGAGATGCTTGGGGCGTGTGATGTTGCAATTTTGTGCCTGCCGGATGACGCGGCACGGGAAGCCGTTTCGATGATTGAGAAAACCGGCAACGACACCAGCAAAATAATCGACACGTCAACGGCTCACCGGACCAGCCCGGACTGGGCATTTGGATTTGCGGAACTTTCCGGGGAGCAGACAGAAATAATCCGCAATGCCAAGCGGGTCAGCAATCCGGGATGCTATTCAACCGGGGCAATCGCGCTGATCAAGCCGCTGATCGATACTGGCATCATGGCGCCGGACCTCGCGATTACCATCAATGCCGTTTCAGGCTATTCAGGCGGCGGCAAACAATTGATTGCGCAAATGGAAGATACGGCGCGGGATGATCACATCGAAACCTCGTTTCATGCCTATGCGTTGGGTCTCAAGCACAAGCATGTGCCCGAGATCATGGTGCGGGGCGGATTGACCAAACGTCCGCTTTTCATGCCAGGCGTTGCCCGGTTCGCACAAGGCATGCTGGTCAGTATTCCGCTTCACCTTGAGCAGTTGCAATCGGCGGACACAGACACAACCCGCGGTGCGCTCAAGGTTCATTATGAAGGCCGGGAATTTGTCACCGTGGCAGGCAAGAATGAATGTACATCTGCAGCACAAATTCGACCGGAAGACTATGCCGGGCGAAACGACATGAAGCTTTGGGTATTGGGGGATGAAGAAACCGGCCACGTCAATCTGGTGGCACAGCTCGATAACCTCGGCAAAGGGGCTTCAGGTGCTGCGGTGCAGAACCTGGATTTGGTCCTGGGGGGGTGAATGTTCGTTGTGCAGGTGTGCAGTTCGTTGGAGGTCGACACCTAATAAAGGTGACGGTGGAATACCCATATTGTCATTCACATTGCCACCCTTTGTTTCGCTTTTTCAGCTTTTTGATAACCGCAAGCCGAACCTTTAATACCAGCGGCCGTTTGGTTTGACCCTTTTATGGCGCTGGTATGCGAGCCGGGCTTATGCCCGCCCCCGTAGAGGCGTTTGGCAAAGCCAAACTGCCGTGAACGCAAACAAATACCAATGGTTCATTTCAAATGACCGTTGGTAAAAGGCGCGTCAGCTTTTTACGACAATATATGTAGAGAAAAACAGGAGCAAGGTACTTACAGCGACAGTTAACGCCGATTGCATAAGAGAAATTCCAATCTCAGAGTTCTGATATGTCGGTATCTGGAACTGCAAATTGAAGTAATACCTGCGTGCCGCAGCCAGCAGTTTTTTTACCGGAATAATAAGAAAAAACCCGCACAAAGCGCTTAACAAACACCAAGCTCCAATGCTTGTTCCTTGATTTGTGCCCTGAAAAGTAAGTTCACCAACAAACAGTGTAACTGTGTCATACTCACCTTGAAAGAACAATTGGTAAACGGCAGCTAAAATAGCCATTAGACCTATTCCGAATGCCCAGTTCGAGAACAGTAAAACCGTCCATTTTCTTGCCCATTTTGACCATTGTCTTGAAGAGGAGGGTTTGTTTAAGACTGCTAATACATACCCAAGCATAAACACCGCAATTAAAACCAATGATGATGCCAGAAGTTTTGCCGGCGCACCAAACACTGTGCCCTTGGAAACCAGAGTTAACACATAAAAGTGCGCTGGTATAACAAGCCATAATGCTTTACCAAAAATTTCTTTTGACTGTTTTTCCAAATCTTTTGACCTATAAACTGGCAGCCTAAATGCCATCAAAACTTTGACGAAATTAGGAGGGGACTCTGCCAGATTTTGCAGTTCATTGGTTAATAATTCACTAAGGCTCGCCATATGGATAATTACCTGCGTTGCGCCCAATTGACAGAAAACCACATATTCAAGCTGTTATCGTGAATTGATTTAATGGTAACGACAGAACTCTTTGGCTTCCATTTAACAGCCTGCGCCCGGTATGAAGCTACAGCTCCATAATTACCCTGCCAAAATTTCCAGCGACTACGCTGTGTTGGAATTGGGGCTTTGAATATGAGGCACTGATGTTCTGGAGTGCTTGTATATTTAAGATCAGAGATCAAACTACTGTATTTGGTTTTAAGATTTTCTGATGCTTGGGCGGACGCGTCTGTTGTCGATTGCAGCAAAGCAATATTTTGTTGAGCGTCGACAAATTGATACTTGCCTGGCACATCATACACCTCGTCTGTACGCAGGCATTCCGTATTATTTCCCGTCAAATCGGTTGAATACTTAAAATGAAATCCGTCGCGGATGTCACGGTGCGATCTAACAGAGGCTTCACCATGATAAATGCGATAGTTGGAACGCTCTACTGACACGCTTGTTTCTGAACGAATTCGTGGCGAGGTGCTCTTACATGCTACTTTGTTCTTCGTTTTCCTTCTCAGCAGTACATCATTCGCCAGATCACGGTTGCCAATCGAGGTGGTTTTGGTTCTAACCACATATGGCCGCGCACTAATTAACCGGTCATCAGCAAACACAAACTGGCCAAATTGATTATATGGCAAGCGCACACCTTCACTAATTTGAGTTAATTCTCCGCGAGGTGTCGAAAAGTACAATCCTTTTGATTTATTCTCATGGAGTTCCTTGCAAACTCTATTTGATTGGCTAAAGGATTGGTTCGTAACGAAAAACACAGAAACCGAGATAGAAAGCAGTAAAGATATTTTGATCATGTTTATTTCCCGAGCATAAATTCCATTAAAATCAATTTATTCTAAGTTTCCGGCCTGACAAGAAAAAAGTTCGCCGAACAAAATATATACTGTCTTTTACTCGATCCATTTTATTTGATACGTACATATAATATTGGAAAAATTCCACATCCAATTGTTTCATGGCCTCCCGTTATTAATATTTGACGGGCAATTCATTGGGGAAATGATCCTATAGCGTGTCGCTTTTTGTTGGTTTCATTTGGCACGCTATAGTGGATTGACTCCGACATTTCGAACCCACATCGAACACTCAGAAAACTCCCTAATCATACCCTCCCCTCACCCCCCGCCAGTGTGCGACGGAAAAGCCGAGTAAAACAACTGCCCCACCCTGGTGCAATAGCGCCCAGGACAAGGGAACTTGCAGAACCAGCGTCATGATGCCGATTGCCGCCTGTGCGAGCACCAGAGCAAGCAGGACAACAGTTCTGCGCTTGTGGGTATCTCCGCTTTTGGACCGGTATGCGACGACCATCTGGAACAGGATCAAGGCCAACACCGCATAAGCACTTATGCGATGGACGAATTGAACCATCTTCGGATTTTCAAATGCGTTGGCCCACCATGGCTGCAGGACAAACAGATCAGAAGGAATAATTGCACCATCCATGGTTGGCCAATCGTTGAAAGCAAGACCGGCATCTATTCCGGCAACCAGCGCGCCCAGGAATATCTGCAACACAATTACCACAACGCTGACCGGTGCCAGCAAAGCCACGTTTTGTGTAACCGGTTCATCGCTGTGAGCCGCCAATCCGCGGGCAAGCCACATCGCATAAGCGAAAATCACGCAGGCGAACGTTAAATGTGCCGCCAGCCGATACTGACTGACATCAACCCGCTCGGAAAGGCCGGACTTCACCATCCACCAGCCGATGAAACCCTGCAATCCGCCCAGAGCGAAGAGCAGTATCAACCAGGGCTTCATGAAAGGTTCGAGTTTCCCCGTTATCCAGAAAAATACGAGTGGGACTGCGACGAACACTCCAATCAATCGACCAAGAAAACGGTGGCCCCATTCCCACCAATAGATGAATTGAAATTCCGCAAGACCCATCCCCTTGTTGATCTCGGTGTACTCGGGAATCTCGCGATATTTCTCAAATGCCAGTTCCCAGTCATCGGCATTGAGCGGAGGTATGGCGCCCAGCAGTGGCTTCCACTCGGTAATCGATAGTCCGGAATCCGTCAGTCGCGTCGCGCCACCGACAATCACCATGACCAAAATCAGAAAACAGATGCAATATAGCCAAACACGAACCAAAGTGCGATTGGTTGCAGCGAATTTGTGATGCGCAAGCGCTTCGGCAATTTCAGTGTTCATTTGCAGTCCTCTGCGTTCTGAATGAAATGGCACTGCACATCAGTTTTCTCAAGCATGCCATGCGTGACAAGCCGTCGCGTAAGACATGGTTGGAAACTGCACTCCGGCACGGTATTTGATGGAAATGAACGTACGCGCTAAAAAACTTATTGGATCAGTTGTGATCATTGTTATCGCGATCCTTTATGCATTGATCACCACGACAATCGCATCAGCAAAGCTCGCGGATGCGAGTGGATGGGTGCATCTCGTCTATTTTCTTGTGACTGGGGTTTTGTGGGTGGCGCCTGCCATGTTCATCATCAGTTGGATGACGCGACCACCAAAAAGCAAGGTTGATTAGTCAGGGTCAGGGTGTTCTAGCAGCGTGATGCGTTCAATCCAAACGCCGACAACGCGTTCCTTTTCTGATTTCATTCACGCATTTTCTTTAACCGGTTCCGGTTAAACGGATACTCTAGTGGTCCGTTCGAAACAAATGAGTCCCTTTGCGGCGAACTCTTTATCATTTGTTTCGAACGTAAAGACCACTAGCAAGGTATTGTTTTCTAGTGGATTTTAAGATTCAAATATTTGGATGAGAGGTCTCGGAAAACGGGTTCCAAATGTTTGAATCAATCCACTAGGCAACCTTCATCAGTTCGCTAAACCGGCCGAACTTTGTAGTCAGGCCTGAAATCAGCGGGCGTAAATAATGCAGTGACTGAAAGTTCCCATTGATGGAAATGCGTGGAATGTTATGCATTCTCTCACTATCCGCCGCGTAAACAATCCCGTGCTTGGTTGTAACCGCGGTTTTGAAACCAAGCTCTTTTGCCAATCCAAATTCCCGCTCACCGACAGCTGATGCATAGCCATAAGGGTAAGCAAAATGCCCGACCGGTTTTCCAATCAACTTTTCAAGGTGAGCTTTACTCTCCAGCATCTCACTCCTTGCGCGTTCAGTTTCGAGACGCGCCAAAGCGTAATGCCCCATTGTGTGTGCGCCCAGCGTACACAATGGGTTGGCTGATATTTCCTTGAGCAGATCCCAGTCCATAATTTCGCTTTTTACATACGCGGTTGCGTCGTGTCCTGTGTCGAGTGAGAGTTTTGCGACAATTTCCCTTTGCTCATCCTCGCTCACATCATTCGACAGGCATCTTAGAAGTTTGCAATAGGCGTATAGTTTGTCACGGGAGTTTGCCGTTTCAAGAGTTTTGATTTTTCCGCCAACCTTGAAAGTAATCTTCCGGTTTCCGGCTACCGCTTTTTCCAGATCTTCCCACCAAAGCGTATGTGTGCCATCAACCAGCCCCGGAGCCACAAAGATTGTATAGGGAACATCATGCCGATGAAAAACCGGGAACGCTTGTTTGTAATTGTCCTGATAGGCGTCATCGAGTGTAATCGAAATCAGTTTTCTGCCTGCCCTATCGATATCGTTTGACGATAGATGATCTGCCATCTCGTCCATGGAGGCGAACTGATACCCCTTCGATTTGTATTGCAGGATTGCCATATCGAGAAATTCTGGCGATATCGCGAGATGGGAATTTGGCGAGAATGGCCCATGCATCGCATTATTTACACGATGCAGCATCCACACGCTGCCGATGCCTTGTGTAACAGGTGACAGCAGCTCGTCCAACTTGCTATAATATAATCCGTTCAGGACGGTTTTTCTAAGCATAATCCAAGTCCTCAATAATCCAATATCTACACACAGTTTCTTTAGAAATCGTTGATAAGTTTCAGCTGGACCGATGCACAAACAGTATCGTAGGGAAATGAGAAACCAAACAAACACCAAGGCGCAAACCGATATGCATGGTTTGCATGTAGAAATTCTGCACGATCTGGCTGCCGTGGCTACGCCGTGGCACGCGCTATTCGCTCAGGGCACCAGCACTGCTTACCAGACCTATGACTGGATCAAGATCGCCTGTGAAACATTTGAACGCCAGAATACGCCGGTCATCCTTTACGCAACACAAGACAACGAGCCAGCATTCCTAATCCCGCTAATGCTGGAAAGAGGATTCCCGTCAATTTTACGATGGCCTGGAAACAATCATGCAAACATTGGCTGCGGCCTCTTTTCAAGAAAATTTTTAGCAGCGCCACCCGACGGACTGATGCCTGATCTAATGCGGTTCGTAAACAAAACTCTTCCAGGCACAATACTGCTTCATCTGAAAAACCAACCCGCTGAACTTTCGGGTTTTCCCAATCCGATACTCGCTATTCCCAGCCAGGCTGGTCCTAATCCGCTGTTTCCAATTGATCTCACCAAGGGATTTGATTTTGTCCTCGACCAGGGAAATGGAAAAAGAAAACGCAAACTGTTTCGTCGTCAATGCAGGGTCGCGGATCACCTGGGTGGTTGGGAGTTGAGTATCCCGGATACACAGGAAGAAATTTCATTCACTATTGATGAATTTTTTCGCCTAAAGACATCACGGTTCACTACATTAGGCGTGAACGATGTATTCTCATCTCAGGAAGCAAAAGACCTTTTGACCAGGCTTGCGCTTCAGCCGGAGAAAGACGGAATTCAGCCGTTGCGCCTTTTTGTTTTGAAAGTGGCGGGAACAATGCGGGCCATGTATGGCACTTGCACCACCAAGAAGCGGTGTTACTCGTTTATTAATGCTGTTGAATATGACGAGTTTTCAGAAGAAAGCCCGGGAGAGATGGTTCTTTATTTGATGATCGAGCATCTGGTGAACAGCGGGTTTGAATATTTTGATATTGGGATCGGACAGGAGCGATACAAACATTCATGGTGTAAAGAACCGTCCACCCTCCAGGAAACTGTTTATCCAATGGGAATGGCCGCCAAGCCGATTGCCCTGTATATCAAATTACTGACTGCCATGAAGGAACGCATTAAAGCCAATCCGGCCATGTGGGGAAAGATCAAACAATTCCGACGTATTCGGTCACGCCTCTTTTTCAGATAAATCCAAAACCAGGGTCTGTACGCAGCTATAGCGTGCCGCTTTTATTGGGATTCATTTGGCCCGCTATAATACCAACGTTCATTTGAAATGACCCATTGGTATTTGTTTGCGCTCGCATACCAGCGCCATAAAAGGGTCAAACCAAACGGCCGCTGGTATAAGTCATTGTTTTTAAGCATTTCATTATCACTTTTGTGAATTCACAAGTACGAAAAGCTCTAAATTTGTGAGGAGTTTTTTAACATCAGGCTGCAGCTTGTATTTGACCGGGTTTTAGATCTTCACGGTCCGGCAATAATTGTAAAACGTCAGTAAAGCCATCCATTTCAAGATTATCAACGACCTCCAGGTAATCTGCCGGGTCTGCCTTTATGGTGCTGACAATTGCTACCGTATCATCATCTGCAATCACGTTGAGATCTTCAATCTCAACATTCCCACAATCAAGAATGCAATAATCAAACGATCCGGCATATGCATCCACCAAATCTGAAACAGCTTGAGGTTGTGGCGTGGGATGGCCCGGGAACAAAGACCCGCCCGGTACAATTCGTGCCCGTGACATGCGGTCTTTGTACATTGCCTTATCAATGCGAACAGAGCCGCTCAAGGCATTGAAAAAGCCGGGACTGTTGGGTTTACCCAACATTTCTGTCGTTGAAGTGGCACCGGTGGCGAAATCAATCACTACGACTTTTTTATTTTTACCTGCCAGATGACGAGCGAGAACCCAGGCTGTTTTTGATCCCGGCTGGCCACCAGGAGACATAATAGCTACCCGGCTACGACCCAGCTTTAATAATGCTGTGGCCGCATGCCGGACAGCAAGAACCTCTTGTCCCGGTTGAATGTCTGAAGATACCGGTAGCGCGCCTGAGCGTCCGGTTAGAAATCCGGGAGGCTGGATTGGCGGTTGCTTATTGCCGGAACCTTTCATTTTAGGTTCCAACCCCATTACCTGATGAAGCTCTTTGGTTGCGTCAGCCGACTTTTCCGACGGTGGCTTGGGCTTTGCCTCGTCTTTTGCAGACTCACGAGTGTTCGCTGTCGTCAACAGGCTGGAGGCGACAACAAACAAGAAGCTCAGAAGCGTTGCCGCTGCGGTTCCAGCGATTGTAAATGGAATGACTTTTGGGAAATAAGAATCAATTGGGAAACTCGCCGGTGAAATGATTTCCACATTTGATTGCGCCAGACCTGCCCGGCTTTTTGCCTCCAGTGACCGGCTTTTGTATTCTGCCAAAAGCTCACGAGCGGTTTGGGCTTCGCGTTCGCGCGCTCTTAGTTCTACAAGTTTTTCATCAACCCGGGCTGCTTCTGTTTTCAGCCGGATAATTTCCTTGGCAAGATCAGCTTCGGCATCACGAGTAGCCGCAACATTACGCTCAAGGCTGGTTACCACATCATTGGCCGCTGATCGTATTTGATCTTTCAACTTCTTCAACTGCGAGTTGAGTGACTTTAACCTTGGGTGACCGGGAAGAAGCGTTACTGACAGATCAGAAACTTGCGATTCCAGATCAACTTCACGTTCACGCAGGCGCTGAATGAGATTTGAATCCAGTACTTCTGGTATAACATCGATAGGTACGCCAACTTTCAGTGCAGAGCTGATGGATGATGCACGAGCCTGCGCAGAAGAACGTTCCGCTTTCAGCCGCGACAACTCAGTCGAAATTTGAGACAACTGCTGGGTTGCAAGGAGGGCATTACTGTTGTCGACACGTAACAGGTCTTCACTGGCGCGATAGCTTGCAACAGCTGCTTCCTTCTGATTGACCGCATTTTCAAGCTCTGTAATGCGTGGATCCAGCCAAGTTGTTGCATTTTCCTGGCTCTGTGCGCTTTCCCTTAGTTTGAACTCAGAATATTTTTCAGCCACGGCTGTGACTATTTTCTGGGTCAATCTCGGATTGTGAGACCAGAATTCAACTACAATTACGCGGGATTGCTCAATTGAAAATACGCTCAAGCGCTCCCTGAATACGTTCAGTACTTCGTTGCGATCAGCTTCAACAGATTTCTTTCTTCCCAAGAACAGCGAGCGGAAAAGCCCTGAATCTGCTCCTTCGATAAACTCCGCTTTTTCAACGAGGTTTAACTGATCAATGACCTGAAGGGCGATAAGGTCAGACTGGACGATTTCCACTTCACTTCGCACAGCCTGTTGATCAACCGCATTTGTCCGGGGCAACTGATTTGATTCTGCTGTCGTGCGGGTAAATGCATTGTTTCCGTCCTTCACAAGAATTCTGGTTGCAGATAAAAAACGTTCATCCATTGATGACAGGATGTAGAACAGCCCCCCCCCTGTAACCGCAGCGACGAGCAAAATGACCCACCATCGCCGCTTCAATGCTGCGACCATGCCGGCCATATCTATGTCATCATCCCGGGTTAGGGCATCAGGTCCTGACATCAATTACTCCCGACTGTTGCAAAACCTTTTCCAGATTCCATTCAAATCGCCGCCAAAAAACGGCGCAACATTTATGGTGAACAATCTATGAATGAACTTGGTAACCAAGGAGTTAATAACATTCGCTAATCGGGCCTATTCTGCGCCGCCTGCGGGCACGAGTCACGAATTTACGCGATATTAACCATAACAGAGCATTAATTTTCATTGCATGGCGTTGTTTGCACGTCAGGAAAAAAGAGTTTCGTAATGCGCAGTATCCTAAAAATTCACGTTGTATTGATTGTCGCGGCGCTCTTGTTGTCAGCCTGCGCAACCTATCAACCGTTGGATCCGGCTTTTCACGCTGTTCTCAACAAACCATATACGCTTGATGCTGGCGACGCATTGCGGATAACGGTGTTTGATCAGGATGACCTTACAAATACGTATCAGGTAGACAAGGCCGGTTATCTGGCCTTCCCTCTTGTCGGTTCGATAGCAGCCCGAGGCAAAACCACCAAGCAGATAAAACGAAACATCGCTGCAAAACTGCGCCGCAATTTCCTGCGTGACCCGGACGTTTCTGTGGAGGTTTCCACTTACCGACCGTTCTTCATTATGGGCGAAGTTGGAACCGGTGGTCAGTACACTTATGTGCCGGGAATGACCGTGCAAAACGCGATTGCCATTGCAGGTGGCTTCTCGGCCCGTGCGGAACAAGAAGATGTGGACGTGACGCGCGCAATTAATGGTGACATCATCACCGGGCGCGTTCCAATCAGCGACCCGATCTTGCCTGGAGATACAATTCAAATTCGCGAACGATTGTTCTAAAGTGCGGATCATCCATTTTTTCAGATCTCCGGTTGGCGGTATTTTTCGCCACGTACGCGACTTGCTCGATCAGCAATCCAAAATTGGGCATGAAGTTGGCATCATCTGCGACAGCCTTACCGGTGGCGATTATGAAGACCAGCTGTTTGAACAAATAAAACCTGGTCTCAAACTGGGATTGCACCGCATCCCGATGACAAGGTTAATTGCGCCACGTGACCTCGCAACGTTGTTGACCTCGTGCAGACTAATATACGGACTGAAACCCGACGTAATTCATACCCATGGCGCCAAGGGAGGCATTCATGGAAGATTGGCAGCCAAGTGGTGCAGCTCCGTAAAAGCCCCGATAAAATCATTTTATTGCCCGCATGGTGGAGCGATGCATTATGAAGCAGGTTCACTGAAGGGCCGGGTATTTTTCTTTGCAGAACGGACCATGGAGCGATTTACGGACAGTCTCATTTTTGTCAGCGAATACGAGCGCGATGCATATCACGAAAAAGTCGGCAAACCGGCTTGTCGCGAAGCAGTTGTCTACAATGGCCTGGCCGGGGATGAGTTTGATGCCGTACTCCCGGCAGAAGATGCAGCGGATTTCCTTTACATCGGAATGATGCGCGATCTTAAGGGACCTGATGTTTTTCTTGATGCGCTTCATCTGGCACAGAAGAAATCCGGGGCGGCATTGACGGGCATGTTTGTTGGCGATGGGCCGGACAAGCCAAAATATATTGAGCAAATTGAGACATTGGGCCTTTCTGACAGCGTCAGCATTCACGACGCGATGCCAGCGCGAGAGGCGTTTGCAGGGGCTCGAATAGTGGTAGTTCCTTCACGTGCTGAATCGATGCCTTATCTTGTTTTGGAGACTCTCGCAGCGCAAAAGCCGATGGTCATTGCCAATGTCGGAGGCATTCCTGAAATCTTCCGCGATGACAGTTCAAAGCTCGTGGAGCCCGGGAATGTTGAAGCTCTCGCAGATCGAATGCTGGAAATCCATGGACGTAAAACTGCCCAGGCTGAAGCTGCAAATTTTGCCATTTCTTTGAAAGAGCGGTTCTCGTTGCCCGCGATGGCTGAAGGCGTACAAAACGTCTACGACGGGTGAAAATACCTCAAACTGTCCGATTCTTAATTCTTTGTTAGCTATAGCTGCAAATGAAGGGCCGATTCGCGCCTCCATCCCAGCCTTTGTTAGGAATAATACGCTAGGTAATTTCCGGTAATTACGGGAATGGGACCTATGTCTAATAGCTACAACAACATCGGGAATGGATTTTCCCGCCAGGCAATCAAGGATGCTATTGCCAAGGAAAAAATTTCAACCGACCGCGCAGTTGAACTGAACGAATTGGCAAGCCAGGTCGCGGAACAATTGTCGACCAAATCTGTTTCGCCTTTCATTGTCAGCGGCTTTGTTCGCCTGTTCGATTTTCTGGCGCTGGCCACAATAGGGATAGTTGTCCTTATTCTGCAGCATCTCCCGGAAGCAAGCCTCTTGAGCATTCAGGCAGCCGGGGCAATTTGCGGTGCTATGTTTATCGTCGGGTTCCTGCAAGGGATTGATGGTTATCTGATTACCGCATTGCGTGGCTTCGCCCACCCCTTCTCCAAGGCAATCACCGCGCTGACCATGGCACTGGTTGTTATGTTGCTGTTTGTCTTTGTGATCAATGGCATCGATGATGTGCCAATCAACGGACTTGCCCGCTGGTTTAGCGCCAGTGCGATTTTCTTGATGCTATCGCGCTTCATCGGTGGTCGAATGGTCGACAAAATGATGCAAAGCGGACAGTTGGAACGCCGCGCTGTGATTGTTGGCGGTGGTCAGTCTGCCGCCGAATTGATCTATTCGATTGAAGCAAGCAGCAACTCTGATATCAGAATTTGTGGTGTATTTGATGACCGTAACGATGATCGTTCACCGGAAATCGTTGCCGGATATCCTAAGCTCGGAAATGTGGCTGAGCTGGTCGAATTTGCCCGTAAAGCTCGCATAACGATGTTGATCGTATCGATCCCGGTAAGTGCGGAAAAGCGGGTCTTGCAGCTGTTGAAGCAGCTTTGGGTTTTGCCGGTTGATATTCGCCTGTCAGCGCACGCAAGCAAAATGGCTTTCCGTCCTCGCTCCTACAGCTATGAGGGGTCTGTGCCGTTGCTTGATGTGTACGAGCGTCCTATCGCTGATTGGGATTACGTGGCAAAGCGCTGGTTTGATGTTGTAATCGCCGCACTTGCTATTGTAGCCCTGAGCCCGATCATGTTGTTGACCGCGATTGCTGTTAAACTCGACAGCCGTGGCTCAATCATCTTTAAGCAGAAGCGTGAGGGTTTCAACAATGAAGAGATTGAAATCTACAAGTTCCGCTCTTTGCATAGTGATCAGGATGACCGAAGCGGCATCAACGTAGTGACCAAGAACGACGGTCGTGTAACCCGGGTTGGACGGTTCATTCGCAAAACTTCAATTGATGAACTGCCGCAGCTGTTCAACGTTCTGGGTGGAACCATTTCACTTGTCGGACCTCGTCCGCATGTAGCGAATGCTCAAACTGACAATAAGCTATGGACCGAAGTTGTGGACACCTACATTGCCCGTCACCGGGTAAAGCCAGGTGTGACAGGCTGGGCACAGATCAATGGCTGGCGTGGCGAAATCGACAATGAGGAAAAGCTCCAGGGACGTGTAGAGCATGATCTCTATTACATCGAAAACTGGTCCCTCCTCCTTGATTTGAAAATTCTTGCGATGACGCCGTTCAAACTCATGAACACAGAAAACGCTTACTGATGGGAGGGGCATGAGCCTCAAAACCGATGGTAGCACTGACGCAAACGCAAACTAAGGAAAACAGGTCAGCGACGCGTTTTAATGCGCTGCGGCTTGCTGACTGGCTCATCGCGTTGGCTGTCTTTTCGGGCGGGTTCGTGCTGTTTGAACCCGCTCCCTATGAGGTTTTACTCGCCGGCTTGATTGCCATCTTCTTCCTCTTCGGACTGCGCCTTCACCGCGGGATACTCCCGTTACTTGTTGCATCCACCACATTTGCAGTCGGTGGACTGATCTCATCCTTCATGATCGATGACTACATGCGCGGCGTGATCTACAATCTCGTAACGCTGTTTCTTGGGCTGACAAGCGTGTTTTTCGCACTGGTTATTTTTCAGGACATGACACGGTTGAGACTAATTTTCCGGGCTTACGTTATAGCAGCGGTAGTTACGTCGATTCTCGGAATTATCGGCTATTTTGATGTCCCCGGGTTTGAGCTTTTCACCCGCTATAACCGAGCCCAGGGTGCGTTTGCTGACCCGAACGTGTTTGCACCGTTCCTGGTTGCCCCTATTTTGTATCTGATGTATGGCGTGATGAGCCGCTCCGTAACAAAGCTTCCAATACGCGCCGGACTGCTGTTTGTAATCTTGCTTGGTATTCTCCTTGCCTTTTCGCGAGCCGGTTGGGGGCTTGCACTTCTTACAGCCGGAATGTTTTATGTGATCCTTCTCATTGGCGAGCGTAACAGCCGTATCCGGGCCAAATATATCCTGATGGGTGTTGCCGGTCTGGCGGCGCTTATCATCGGCCTGGCCGGCGCATTGCAGATTGATGCAATCTATTCATTGTTTGCCGAGCGCGCTCAGGTTGTACAGGGGTACGATGGTGGACGACTGGGCAGGTTTGCTCGCCATGCAATCGGATTTCAGCTTGCCACTACAAATCCACTCGGCATTGGCAATCTTGAATTCGGATTTCTCTACGGAGAAGACGAGCACAATGTCTATTTGCGCGCACTCCTGAGTTATGGCTGGCTTGGGTTTGTTTCGTGGCTTGCCATGGTTTTAATACCAATCATTATAGGAGTTACAATGCTATTCAGAGAGCGACCATGGAAAGTTTACTTCCAGATCGCTTATGTGGCATTTGCCGGTCACCTGCTGGTTGGGTGGGTCATCGATATCGACCACTGGCGCCATGTTTACCTGTTGATGGGCATACTATGGGGCTGCATTCTGCTTGAACAAAAATGGCAGCGGGATGCTTATCGCCTGCAAAATACCGGAGCATAATGCATTTTGAACCCTTCACCGGGCGCAAGTAGCCAAGGAACTTGTTATGTTTAAATACCTGATTACAGGGTCGCTATTTTTCTGGTCGTTGCTTTATGGAATCATGCTGTCAGAAGATCTGGCAATATATGTGCCCGGGACGGATCCGAAACGAAGCGGCCAGGCTTGCATATATCTGGACGCACACTTCAAGTCCCGCATATATTTCACACGGAGCTCCGGTAACTCGCTGTCCATCAATGGTTGCCCGGTATTTCAAAAAACAAAATAGAGTGGCCAACTTTAAACTTTATACCAACGGCCATTAGGATTGGCATCACATATTGGGGGAAATGGGTAGTTTCAGAATGGTCGGAGCGGCAGGATTTGAACCTGCGACCCCTTAGCCCCCAGCTAAGTGCGCTACCAGGCTGCGCTACGCCCCGACTGACAATTTGTATAGCGGCTGAATTTCTCCAGCACAATCAGTTTTGACGGGTCTGGTCCAAAAGCCTCTTGCATTCAAGCAACTCTTGCAAGGTAGATTGAAGCGCCGAGATATCCGAGGCTGATATATGGGGTGCGTCGTTCGTTTGATTGCTGCCAGCTACAGCACGTGAAGCAATTCGTCCAAGAATTCCGGGGCCTTTATTTTTCCCCTTCATTTCCTTTTCCAGATCGCCAACTTGCCTTGCAGCCTGCCCTGCCCCTTCTGAAGGCCCATCTATTTGTGATGCAACGAGATCAAGTTCGCCGGATTTTCCAAATTCGATAGCCACACGATTTCCATATTCCTTGAGAAGCCGCTGCACACCTCGAATGGTGTATCCCTCACTGTAGAGAAGCCCTTTTATGCCACGCAAAAGCGCAACATCATCCGGGCGATAGTAGCGTCTACCGCCACCGCGCTTCATCGGTCTGATCTGCTTGAAACGGGTTTCCCAGAACCGCAATACATGTTGTGGAAGATCAAGTTCTTCCGCTACTTCACTTATCGTGCGAAATGCGTCAGCATCCTTGTTCACGAAAACCTCCTGCCTGATTCACCCTGATGAACAGACTACGGAATGATCCGTAAAAAACAATCAGGAAGTCTATTTGTTACCGTCCAAAACTGCCTTTTTAAGAATATTGGAAGGCTTGAAGACCATCACACGACGGGGGGTGATTGGTACTTCCTCTCCGGTCTTGGGATTACGGCCGATGCGCTCATTCTTACTGCGCACCAAAAACGATCCAAAGGAAGACAGCTTTACTGATTCTCCTTCAACAATGCGATCACCGATGGTTTCGAGAACCATCTCAACAAGTTCTGCCGATTCAACTCGCGAAAGCCCTAACTTTTGATAAACTGCTTCGCTCAGATCCGTGCGGGTAACCGTCTTGCTGCTCATATTACAACCACTTCTTTCAGACTGCGTAAATTGATTAAACTATATTGTATCCGATCTGCTTCAAAGAAAGCACATATTAATGTGTAGGCCAATTTTTGAGCCGAAACAAGGGGTTGAAAAACAAGCAACTCCACTTAAAGTTGCAAAGCCTTGTTTCACGTAATAAGTGTAAACCAAATACTGCACAATCACACATAACTGGGAGTGATTACCTCATTAATTTCAAATTTTGACCGTGAATGAAACCATTGATCAAATATGGAATCAACTGGTTACCAGCGAAGCAGGACCGAGCCCCAGGTAAATCCGCCCCCCATTGCTTCAAGCAGAATCAAATCGCCTTTTTTAACCGTGCCATTTAGTACCGCGTGATCAAGTGCCAACGGAATTGACGCAGCTGAGGTGTTGCCGTGCTGATCAACCGTGATAATCACCTTGGCCGGATCAATGCCGAGTTTTTTGGCGGATGCGTCAATGATGCGTTTGTTTGCCTGGTGCGGTATGAACCAGTCAATATCATCAGATCCATATCCGGTTGCATCATAGGCCGCTTCAATTACGTCTGTAATCATACCCACTGCATGGCGGAAAACTTCCTTGCCTTCCATGCGCAGACAGCCAACGGTCTGGGTTGATGACGGACCGCCATCCACATAAAGCTTGTCTTTATGAGCCCCGTCCGAGCGCAAATGGCAGGTCAGTATTCCACTGTCAGAAGATGCGTTGTCGCATTCCTCTGACTTTAAGACCACGGCCCCAGCACCATCGCCAAACAACACACAGGTTGTGCGGTCTTTCCAATCCAATATCCGCGAAAAGGTTTCTGCCCCGATTACAAGAATGCACGCCGCCTGACCGGAGCGAATATACTGATCTGCAGTTGTCAACGCGAAAACAAAACCGGAGCAAACCGCCTGGGTATCGAAAGCTGCGCCATGCTTCATTCCCAGCCGGTGCTGGACCTCAACTGCGGTGGCAGGAAAGGTGTTGTTCGGAGTGGATGTTGCAACAATAATCAGATCAATCTCGTCAACGGTTACGCCCGATGCGACCAGAGCCCTCCTGGCAGCATGTTCCGCCAGATCAGCGGTCGTTTCGTCCTTTGCAGCGATGTGACGCTGACGAATGCCGGTACGCTGGACAATCCATTCGTCGGAGGTGTCAAGGAATTCCTCAAACTCTGCGTTTTTCATGGCATGTTCAGGCGTATAGGAGCCACAGCCGACAATTACTGATTTATTCATTTTTGTTCCCAGCTAATGCAGCTACCGGTTCAGCAGTCGATTTAAGGATCAGGCTCCACTAATTAGAGGATTCTGCGCCCAGTTGAATGCGTATTTCCGCGAAGTCATCAAGATCGGTTTCAATCTTGTTTAACAACCCGTTGGACGCCATGTCATGGCCCAATTCAATCGCCGATGCAAACCCTTCTGCATCCGTTCCACCATGACTTTTTATGACTATACCATTGAGACCGAGTAACACAGCCCCATTGGCCTTTCTCGGGTCCATTTTTTCACGCAATTGGTCAAAAGCACCCTTGGCGAAGACATAGCCGATACGGGCAAACAAACTCCGGCTCATGGCAGCGCGAAGATATTCAGCAATCTGTTTGGCCGTACCCTCCGCGGTCTTGAGCGCAATGTTGCCTGCAAACCCCTCGGTGACAACCACATCGACGGTTCCCTTGCCAAGGTCATCTCCTTCGACAAACCCGTGATAATTCATCGTCTTCAAACCTGCCTGACGCAGCAATGCGCCAGCTTCACGGACTGCTTCCACACCTTTGACTTCTTCTACACCAATGTTGAGCAATCCGACCGATGGGCGTTCAACATCATAAAGTGCGCGGCACATGGCGCTGCCCATGACAGCAAATTCGATCAGTCGATCAGCGTCGTCTACGCCCACATTCGCTCCCACATCCAGAACAATGCTTTCACCTTCCAGATTGGGCCAGATCGCTGCCATCGCTGGGCGACTGATACCTGGTTGTGTCCGCAGGCAAAACTTCGACATCGCCATCAAGGCGCCGGTATTGCCGGCAGAAACGCAAATATCCGCATTGCCAATCTTGACAGCATCTATTGCCCGCCACATCCCTGATTTGTGTCGCCCTTTACGGAGAGCCTTGCTGGGCTTGTCATCCATCGCGATGGAAACTTCACAATGGTGGAAGTTACTCGCCGCTTCCACCTTTGGGTGCTCGTTTAAGATTGGCAGAACGGTTTCTTCATCGCCAAAGATTTCGAACCGCAGATGCGGCTTGCGCAGAAGTGAAATATCCGCACCGCCAATAACGGTTTCTGGTCCATTGTCGCCACCCATGGCATCAAGAGATATGGAACGGATTTCTGACATGTCTTGAAAAGGTAAAGTTCCTGATATTCAGCTTAACTCAAACAGCGTATAGCGTTTTTCTCCCCTAGTGGGGATTTTTTTTGCTTATCAACTCTTTGAGGTTTGCGAAAGGCTTACGGGTCTCTTCATCCACATTCGCTTCTTCCCGCGCATTTCCCTGCCACGCAAATTCCGACTTTCTGGGAAATGGGTCGATTTGCAGATTTAGCTCTTCAAGCACAACTTCCCAGATATCGATGGCATTGCCCTCAAGTATGTCGGGCATATCCTCGCCTTCGGGTTCAACAAGCAATTCACCGTCCATCATGGTTTCACTGGCAAATAAAGGATCTCCGGATGGAAGAAAAAACCGCTCGAAATTAATGTCCAGCTTTGTTTCCATTGGCGCGAGAGTTGCGACGCATTCCTGCGCGATGTGAGTTTTGATGTTACCGCTTAGGACTGCTCCTGCCTGTTTCCAGCGCTTGATTGATATTTCTGCCTCAAAGGCCAGGACCTCCTGTGCGGCAGTATTGGCGCTTAGCGTGTCGAGGATCACTCCATCGGCTGACAAGGTGATCGTTTCACCTTCTTTTGGCAAACGGGAAACATTGACCTGGTTTGGTGGAAAATTCTGGCTCATGAGTTTTTGATATCCGCTGTTTCGGGCCAGCTAAATTCGCCTTTGGTTATGGTCGTGAAGTCAATTTCACCAAGCCTTTTGCCGATTTCCAGCATATAGGCAGAAATCTCCCTGCCTGCATCCGATTGTCCTTTTATTCCATAAAAGCGCTTTAAGGCCCGGATTGTGAGTTCTTCCATATTCCCCGCATCAAGTGGGCCATCAAAATCCTCAATCTGACCGTAGAAACTGCGAATCATCCTTTTCTTTTTCTTCGGAACAGACGTGTCCCCGATACCCAATTCCCGCAATGCTCGATCAACATCGCTGACAAAGCGGTCAAATATGTCCTGGCCCAACGCCAGTGCAACTTCGCCGCCTTCCTGCTTCATACGGCGTGCAAACAAATAAACATGCAGTGACAGGATATCAAAACGCCCCATCACTGTGTCTTCAATACCGTATCGGGCAAAAAATACCGGATTGCGTGACCTCGCCATAACCGTGCCATAAAGTGCATCTGGTATGGCCCCATTGTGTGGTGATTTGGAAAACAGTGAGAACATTGTTACCTGTCATGCTCGAAAGTGGTTGCGTCACTTTTGATTGACACAGATTGCTTTCGGTTGAAAGAATTTTGGCTTTCATATAAGGACTTCAAACTAGATTTCGAGTTAAATCGAAACTTCATTGTGGGGACACGACAGATATGAAAAACTTGCCTGTTATCAAGCTACTTGCTGTAAGCACAATCGCTCTGCCATTGCTGGCAGGTTGTGTGGAACAACGGGTTTTCAACAATGGTCCGGTCATCACTCAGGACCAGCTTGACCTGGTTCCGGTTGGTTCCAGTCAGGAACAGGTGCTGCTGGCATTGGGCAGTCCATCCACCACCGGTCAATTTGGTGCGGACGTTTTCTATTACATTTCTCAAAAGCGGGCCAAACGATACGAGTTTGAAAAACCAAAGCTGATCGACCAGCGCGTCTTGTCGGTTTATTTCAACGATGAGCAAACCGTAGACCGCATTGCCAATTACGGGCTTCAGGATGGCAGGGTGTTTGACTTCATAACACGAACGACGCCCACCAGCGGCGAGGATTTTACCTTCCTGCGTCAGGTCTTGACCGGCAAGGCAAGCCCGTCATCGATTTTGGGTCCGACAGACCGCAGTTCGACTGACCAGTTCTGAACTACTACAGAATCAAAAACCCCGCAGATTGCTCCACGGGGTTTTGGTTGAAAAACGTTGCACCAGATCAGTGCGCAAGAACCGCCAACAACAGCAACGCCACAATGTTTGTGATCTTGATCATCGGGTTAACCGCAGGACCTGCTGTATCCTTGTAAGGATCGCCTACCGTATCACCTGTGATTGAAGCCTTGTGAGCCTCGCTGCCTTTTTCGTGCTTAACGCCATCTTTGTCGACGAAGCCATCTTCGAATGACTTCTTCGCATTGTCCCATGCACCACCACCGGCAGTCATGGAAACCGCGACAAAGAAACCGGTCACAATCACACCGAGCAACATAGCACCGAGAGCCGCAAAGCCCTGAGACTTGTCGCCAGTGATCCAGTAAATCGCGTAAAAACAGAAGATTGGCGACAATACAGGCATCATGGAAGGAATAATCATTTCCTTGATGGCTGCCTTTGTCAGCATGTCCACTGCACGGCCGTAGTCGGGCTTGGAAGTCCCCTTCATGATGCCAGGATCAGCTTTAAACTGACGGCGAACCTCTTCAACCACAGCTCCACCAGCACGACCCACGGCAGTCATCGACATGCCACCGAACAGGTATGGCAGAAGCCCCCCAAACAGGAGGCCAACAACCACGTATGGATTGGAGAGTGAGAAGTCGACCGCCACACCTTCGAAGAATGAGCCTGCTTCTGCCTTTGAAGCAAAGAACTTGAGATCTTCGGTGTATGCGGCAAAAAGAACCAGAGCGCCAAGGCCGGCAGAACTGATCGCGTAACCCTTGGTCACAGCTTTCGTGGTGTTACCAACCGCATCAAGCGCATCTGTGGTTGAGCGCACTTCTGCAGGAAGTTTAGCCATCTCAGCAATACCGCCAGCGTTATCTGTTACCGGACCGAAAGCATCAAGCGCCACCACAAAGCCTGCAAGAGCGAGCATTGAAGAAACAGCAATCGCGATGCCGAAAAGACCCGCAAGAGAGTAAGTGACAATGATGCCGGCAATAATGATGATTGCAGGGATCGCGGTTGCTTCAAGAGAAACGGCAAGGCCCTGAATAACATTGGTCCCGTGACCGGTTACAGATGCCTGAGAGATTGAACGTACAGGGCGATAATCAACGCCGGTGTAGTATTCGGTTACCCAGATGATCAGACCGGTGATGACGAGGCCGACAAGACCGCAATACATCAAATGCCGCCCGGTAAACGTGGTGTCACCAACCGAAAAGCTGGTGTCCATTCCAAGCCAGAATTGCACGATGCCAACCAAAGCAATCGCTGAAAGCACAGCGGTTACGATGAAACCTTTGTACAAAGCACCCATGATTGAGTTGTTTGCACCAAGCTTCACGAAGAAAGTACCGATGATTGAAGTCACCACGCAACACGCGCCGATCAGCAGCGGGAAAAGCATCAACTGTGAAGCCTGTTCGCCAACGAAGAAGATCGAAGCAAGAACCATGGTGGCTACAACGGTAACCGCATAAGTTTCAAACAGGTCAGCTGCCATGCCGGCACAGTCACCAACGTTGTCACCAACATTGTCCGCGATGGTTGCAGGATTACGAGGGTCATCCTCAGGAATACCAGCTTCAACCTTACCAACCAGGTCACCACCAACGTCAGCACCCTTGGTGAAGATACCACCGCCCAGACGGGCAAAGATGGAAATCAGCGATGCACCAAAACCAAGCGCTACAAGAGAGTCAATTACGACACGATCTGTGTTAGAAAATCCAGCAATGTTGAGAAGATAGTAGTAGTAGACTGCAACTCCCAGAAGTGCGAGACCCGCAACCAAAAGGCCGGTAATGGCACCTGACTTGAATGCAACCTCAAGACCGGCGCCGAGGCTTTGGCTTGATGCTTGGGCGGTACGAACGTTTGCACGAACAGATACCAGCATGCCGATAAAGCCTGCCACACCTGAAAGCACAGCACCAATTGCAAAGCCAATGGCTACCAGCCAGCCCAGAAGCCAGCCAACAAGTGCAAAGACCACAACGCCAACAATGGCGATTGTCATATACTGTCGTGAAAGATAAGCCTGCGCACCTTCCTGCACAAAGCCTGCGATTTCTTGCATGCGGTCATTGCCCGCATCTGCATCCATGACCGATTTTGATGCCCATGCGCCATAAGCCACGGACAACAACCCGGCAAGAATAGCCAGAATTAGAGGATCCATTTTCCTGTTTCCCTGTTTTTTTAAAGTGGAGGCATGAACGCGGCAGAAATCCCCTCTCCCAGGTCACGCCATTATGTCATTAAGACCGGATTCCTGCAAAACCGGTCCAACCGCCGCGCACACTAGCCAGAATGGTTCAAACGTCAAGATTTTGTTAGGGAATCGCACTGAAATTGCCGCGAATTACGACTATTTGCGTAGATTAAGAGGGCGACTTTGCCCTTAACCAGACCAGACCCAGCAGACAAATCACGACAACCGGGAAAATAGCCCAATTCAGAAAGTCCCATCCAAAGGCATTCAGCGTTTGTCCTGCCATCAAAGAGGCGGCCGCGACGGAGCCGAAAACGATAAAATCATTGGCCCCTTGTGCCTTGTTTTTTTCTTCGGGGCGATAGGTATCCGTGATCATCGCGGTTGCACCAATAAAACCAAAGTTCCAGCCAAGACCGAGAAGAACCAGAGATCCCCAAAAATGCATGAGCTCCAGACCGGACAACGCAACGATCCCGCATGCAACCAGGATCAAGAGCCCCACGAAAACGATTGTTTCCTTGCCAAAGCGTGCAATCAGTGACCCGGTAAACAGACTTGGTGCGAACATCGCCATCACGTGCCACTGAATTCCAAGCATTGCATGCTCTACAGTGTGGCCATGATGTACCATGGCGAGCGGTGCACCGGTCATGACAAAGGACATTAGACCATAAGCGCTTGTGCCGCACAAAGCTGCAATGAAAAACCTTGGCTGCATCATGATTTCCAATAACGGTCTCGCATGCTCAACTTCTCCGTCTTGCTTACGGGCAGAAAGGTTAGAAGGATTGAGAAACGCAAGCACTGTAAAGCTCAAGACAAAAAGAACCGTCGCTGCGTAAAACGCACCGGCAAAAGGAACCGGTGCAGCAAGGTCGCTGGCATAGATTACGAGCTGCGGGCCGATAATGGCAGCTGCTATGCCACCCGCCATGATAATAGAAATTGCTTTTGGCTTGAAATCAGCCGTACCACGATCTGCTGCTGCAAAGCGATATTGTTGAACAAAACCACCTGATAACCCGTTGACTGCCAATGCTGCGCAGAACAGCCAGAAACTTTCCGCTGCAATCGAAAGGCCTGTGAAAATCATACCGCTGAAACCGATGACCGTTCCAAACATGAAGCCAAGTTTTCGCCCGATCCGCAGCATGATGAAATTTGCAAACAGAGCACCAACCGCAACACCAATATTGTAGGCGGTCACGGGAGCGGTCGCGAGCGATTTGTCGTCTCCAAGAAGATGCGCCCCCACAAGCCCGCCAAGCGCGATGTTGATGGGTGCGGATGCCCCGCCGAAGGCCTGACAAAGAAGATAAAGTACGACGTTCTTTTTTGCGACCGCATTTTCCTGTTCGTCGATAAAAGTCGCAGTTTTTGATGTCATTGATTTGTTCCGGAATGATCATAACCTTTGGATGCAACCTCAAGGATGTGACCAGTGCTGTCAAACACTCTTACGCCTTGTCCCGCCCGCATCTCGCCAATACAGGTAAGCGCAAATGGCAGCTCCTTTGCTTGCCGCTCAACCAACGCACAAATTTCTGGTGCGATGGTGAAAAGAATTTCGTAATCATCGCCGCCACTTAACACTGTTTCCAGAAAATTCGACTCATCTGTCAACAAGCGTTCAACCGCTTTGGAAACCGGCACTTTCTCGCTTTTGATGTTCATTGAAAGGCGAGAGGCAATACCAAGCTTTTCCGCATCCGCGATAAGGCCGTCTGAAATATCCATCGACGCCGTTGCGTATTGTCGGATCAGATTAGCGGCTTGCATGCGTGGCTTCGGCAGCAGATAGCGGTCAATCAGCCAGGCAAAATCATCTTCGTTGATATTTGATAATTTGCCCTGTCGAGCTGCAAGACCAAAACCACCATCGCCAATTGTGCCGGTTACAAATACCAGATCGCCATCCTTTGCCCCTAGACGGGAAGTGTATTGTCCTTCGGGCACCTCGCCGATTGCTGTAACCGAGATAACCGTGCCAGCATTGGTGGCAAACGTATCCCCACCACTCACCGTGATCCCGAATTCCTGACAGTCTGCGGCTATACCATCAGCAAATTCCGCGACCCAGCCTTCAGTCCAATTGCTTCCAAGCCCAAGTGCAATGGAGATGGTTTTGGGTGTCGCACCCTTGGCCGCCAGATCGGACAAATTTACCCGAACAGCTTTCCGGGCAATTGTCGCTGGCGGGTCATAATCGAAGAAATGAACGCCTTCGGCGATCGAGTCCTGGGTCACGACCAATGAATGGCCTTTTGTTGGCGTAAATTGCGCAGCGTCGTCCGCAAGACCAAAACTTCCCTCACCTGCCAAAGGTGCAAAATACTTTGCTATAAGTGTAAATTCACTCGGCTTGTTGGTCTGGGAAGTCATTAGCCCGCACATCCCTGGCAATATGATCAAGCACTGCGTTTACAAGCCGGGGCTCGTCTTCTGCGAAGAACGCTTTCGAAACTTCTATATATTCGGAAATGACTACTTTTACAGGCACGTCTTTGCGATTGATCAGTTCGAATACCCCACAACGCAACACTGAGCGCAGCAAAATATCGATGCGCGACAACGGCCAGTCATCAGGCAGGGTAGTGTGTATAAGAGGGTCAAGCTCGCGCTGATTGTTTACAACACCGGATACGATGCCACGAAACCACGCGACATCTGCTTCAAGATACTCATCACCATCCACTTCCTTGCCAATCCGCAGAGCTTCGTATTCCTCGACGATGGCAGCAATACCACCACCGGAGATATCCATCTGGTACAAGGCCTGAACAGCTAAAAGCCGGGCAACACCACGCTTGTTAACCGGCTTAACGTTAGAAACAGGGTCAGAAGACGTGCTCACTTGTTTATCCAAGCTCTTCTTTCAGGGCGATCATGGCAAGGGCCGCTTCAGCCGCACCTCCCCCCTTGTTCTTGCCGCTAACTTTTGCACGAACCAACGCTTGAGCCTCATTTTCCACGGTTTGAATACCATTGCCCAATGCAAGTCGGTGTTCAACAGCAAGGTCCATGAGTGCGCGTGCTGATTCATTCGATACAATCTCGTAGTGGGTTGTCTCTCCCCGGATTACACAGCCAATTACAACATAGCCATCATAAGCTTTGCCCGAACTAACCGCGATTGAAACAGCAGCCGGAATTTCAAGCACACCAGAGACTGTCACATAGTCATAGGTTGCGCCAGCCTTATTGAAGACTGCCTTTACCCCTTGCATGAGATTTTTCGAGATATGCGAATAATACGGTGCGTCAATCACCAAAAGATGCGGTGCATCGCTCATCTTTGACCATTTCATCTGTCTGAATAATTCCAACTTCTCAAAACATGGCTCGGCACGCTTGGCAAGCGGTAAGTTTACTGAGTGGTAACGAGCGGTGGCGGTCGGCGGTTTATCACGGAGAGAATACGGCGATGAACATCACGGTGATCAGCCAACGGTATGTGCGAGCTTTTGATTTTGAAAGTCGAGAATTTTGTCACCCTGTTGCCCCAGGCGAGCCTTGGTTTGGTGCGGAAACAATCAAGGTTTGTGCAACTGAAATTATCTGCGGTTTTCACATTGTCGCCAATCGCTACCATCGCCGGCCCTTCCAACGTGACCAGATAGTTGACCGGCACACCGGCGCGGTCTAAATCTGCTGCAATTAGCGTCACAATGTTGGCACCAAAGCTGATACCGATCAGATTAATCGCTATGTTTTGATCTCTTCGATAAGCAGCTTTCAACTCGCGGGTCACCTTGGAACGGATGATCGTCGAACTTTCAACAACCGAAGCATAGTTGTGCAGAACCGATCCGGGGATCTTTTTTGAAAGATTGGTGAAACCATAACCTATCGATTCAACACTGCTGGCCAAGCCGTTGATTAAATAGGTTTTCTTGTTCCTCGAGCGATAGGCGGATCCCAACTCTCTTTGCTGAGAAGCAAATATACGCCGGGAAGGCCATGGTTGTTCAATCGCAGTTGGCTGGCCGTAAGGCAGTTCGCTTTGCTCAGTGATTTGCTCCGAAGTTTTCTCGGTTTTGGAAACAGTATTACCGGCAATGGGTGCAGGTGTGACCGCAGAATTGAACGCACCGTTATCGCCTGCTGCCACACAGCCGCTGAGGCTAAAAAGCAGGCACAAAACAAAGGCTGGGATTGAAATACGCATATAGCCGTTCGGCAATTGGTGGGTTGACTTAAGTCTTAGTCACACATTTTGGTTAATGTTTGGCGAACATGAAAGTTCGTGCAAATTCGCCTGCAAAGGCAATCATGAGAATTCAGCCAGTCTCGCAGCATATCTAGCCATCTGATCGACCTCGAGGTTTACGAGTTCTCCAGTTTTACGGGTTCCCCAAGTGGTGACCTCAAGGCTGTGACGAATCAACAAGACATTAAACCTGGTCCCTTCGACCTGGTTGACGGTAAGCGAGGTTCCATCAAGAGCAACCGATCCTTTTGTGGCAATAAATCGGGCCAGATGATCCGGCGCATCGATTGTAAACCGGACCGCATCACCTTCTTCCTTTGTCTCGGCAATTTCAGCAATGCCATCAACGTGACCAGAAACCAAATGGCCTCCCAGTTCGTCACCGATTTTGAGGGAACGTTCGAGATTGACGGGATCGCCAGCGCAAATAGAGCCAAGTGTGGTCAGTCGCAAAGCTTCTTCCCAGACTTCGACATCAAAACAGCCGCCATCTTTTGCAACGACGGTCAGGCATACGCCGTTGTGAGCGATGGATGCGCCGATATCAAAAGAGGCGGTGTCGTAGGCGGCATTCACCCTGAACCGCTTGCCCTGAGAAAGCTCGGTGACAGTTGCCACCAGTCCGACATCCGTGATCAATCCGGTGAACATTACTTCTGTTCCTTGTTATTGACGCTCTTTTGCAGGCGCAGGGAGATATCTTTGCCAAATTCCAGGCGTTGAACAATTACAAAGCCATCAGGCAACTTATTCGGCGTGAATGACGCAAAAACCGCGTCTTCATCGTTGTCAAGCGCTTCCGGTTCAGTTCCCAGATGGACAATGATTTCATCTACCAGATCGTCTTCCAGCAAACTGCGGGATAGTTCGGCCCCACCTTCAACCATTACCGACAGAATTCCATTCGACCGAAGGTCCTGTAAAAGCTCTGGCAAGGATATCCGGCTGCCATCCATCTCGCAGGGCAGAAACCGTGCACCATTTTGATTTAGCATCGACACCCAGTCTTGCGGAGCATCTGGTTGACCCGCTACCCAGGTTTGGATGGGTTGGTCGCCTGACAAAATTCGATGTGATTTTGTCAGCGTTGATTTTGCGTCAATGACGACGCGTACAGGAGAACGATCTTCAAGCCCCGGCAGTCGGCACGTCAGAGATGGATCATCGGAGAGTACAGTGCCGCTTCCAACCATGATAGCGTCATGCCGCATGCGGGCCAAATGGGTTTGGCGGATCGAATCTTCGCAGGAAATGCGCATGTTGCCCCTCTTGCGAGACCCCATAAGGCCATTTTCATCCATTGCGATCTTGAGTGTGACAAAAGGCAGGAAACCCGAACGCGCCTTGAGGTAACCTTGTATCACCCGGCTAATAAATTCACCACCATCGAGCATTTTTACTTCAATGCCCGCATCAATCAGCATTTGATGGCCCTTGCCATTGACCCGCTCATCCGGATCAGTGATGGCGGTCACCACCCTGCTAATGCCCGCATCGATCAGTGTCCGCGCGCACGGCGGCGTTTTTCCGTGATGAGCGCAGGGTTCAAGCGTGACATAGGCTGTGGCGCCATTTGCATGTTCACTGGCCTCCGCCAAAGCCGGTGGCTCCGCATGGGGGCGACCGCCCCTTGCGGTAACACCTGAGCCAACGATTACCGGACCCTGTCCAAGGTCGGCCACGATAAGGCAGGCAACAGACGGATTGGTGCCGGTCAGCCCCTGGTGGCGGCGCGCAAGGCGCAAAGCCGCATCCATAAATTTATGATCGTTGGTGGCGCAGGAATTCATGTTCATCCTATGCAGCAAAACGCCGGATTATTGAAGCCGTTTTCTCATCAGTATCTCGTCATAACCATCAACAATGAGCCCCTCAATCACGCCGACCTTTTCAAAGCCCAGGCCTGAATAAAATTTAATTGCCTTGTCATTGAAAGTTGAAACACACAAAAACATGTTTCGGGACTTTGCCTGAACAGCCTGATGTTCAAACCATTTCATCACCGCGGTTCCGATACCCCGGGATTGACCCTCCGGCAGGAGTGCAATCAACTCAAGATAGGGACCCAACAGCCATTTGGGTTTTACCTGAAGCAGGCCGACCGGTTTTTCGTCGAAGAAAATTCCCCAACCCGGCTCTTTGTTACCTTTGGTTCCGCATCGACCGGAAATTGCCTCAGGTTCGGTTCCAAGCTCTTTCCAGGGATTTATCCTGGAAAGTGCAATGCCGAGCGAAATGGTTTGCTCCTTTGACAGTCGGGCGAGACTACAACTTCCAAGATTATAGGCGTCATCGTCAAAACTGCTCATCCACCCGTTCCTTTTCCGAATATCCGGTCGTAGTGTTTATTGTCACCGGGCCGGTTTTCGTAACACGTCTTTGCGATTACCGGCTTGCCAGCCTGCAACAGTTCGGTAACGGTTACAAATTCCCAACCGCTTTCAATCAACTTCGGAAGGGTTCGTTTGAGCGCTTTTGCTGTGTTGAACCCGCGTCCGTTGGCATGCGCGACGACAATTGAACCGGGCTTGATGGAACGCAGTGCACGCCCAATCGCACGCGGTGATTGCCGCGGTGACGGATCACCGGTGACCACATCCCACTGTACCGCCGGGAACCCAATATCATTCACCTGTTTGAGCGATCGGGCATTACAGGTCCCATAGGGAAATCGCAAGGTAGGGATGCGCACGGGTATACTCGCCATTTGTATTTTTGTGGTACAGGGGTCTGCTGCCAGTTCCTGGCGCAATTCTTCGTAGATTACTTCGGTGAAATAAATCTGATCTTCAACCTCCAACTTGTTCAACAGCCGGAAATTGCCATGTGTCCAGGCATGATTTCCAATTTCGAAAAGCGGATCAGCGATCAGTTGTTTGGCGCGCTGCCGGTGCGTTGCCATCCATTTACCGCCTACATAAAGGGTGGCCTTGATTTTGTTTTCCCTCAGAAAATCGATAATTTCACCATCATAACCTGCAAGCGTGCGGTTTTGTTCACCGATATCGAACCCGAGTGCAGCGATCTTTCGCTCTCCCACATCAACGCGTCGGATTGAACCGTAGAATTCGGGATTGAGAACGGCATTCGCGCGAACCGGCCTTTTTTTATCAGGGGGCGCCAGATAGCTGCCTTTGACACGGCGGCGGGTTTTCTTTTCTCCTGGCTTTGCGCCCAGATCCGGCCTGTCAAAGCAGGCATTGAGAATTTCATTAGAGCCGTGGGCTCCTGGAGCCGAGCCTGACCAAACCTCCCCTGCCCTGGCAGGCATCACGGCGAAACAACTCGAAAGCAAATAAATTATCCAGATGCGGATCATGCCATTGGCAACCTTACAATGATCCCCGCATTGACGATAACACTGGTGCGGTCTGACACATCGTCATGAATATTCAGCCCGCCAAATACCGCCCGGAGTATACCCTTGCCGTAAGGCAATTCTTGGGCAACCGCGTCGAGGTTCACTTTTTCCGGTTTCTGAACACCAATATGAATATCAACCCGCATTTCTTCGCGGGGTTTGCCAAAAGCATCTGCTACCACAAGTGAATTTTGCCGCAACGCATTATGGACTGCGCGGGTCGCTGCCTTGGTATAATCGGTACCGCGGATATCGGTCCCCATTCCCATTTCCATAGCCATCCGTTTCCAGGGCATTATTCTTCTTCGCCCATATCGCGGAGAAAACCCTCAAAATCCCGTGCTTCCTGGAAATCCTTGTAGACGGATGCAAAGCGCACATAGGCAACTTCGTCGATCTGCTTTAAGCCTTCCATTACGAGTTTTCCGATTTCACTGGACTTGATGTCACCCTCGCCCTGGCTTTCGAGCTGGCGAACAATGCCGGAAATCATCTGCTCCAGTTTCTCAGGAGCGATATCGCGCTTGCGGGTTGCTGTATCAATTGACTTGGCAAGCTTGTCGCGGTCAAACAAGACACGTTTTCCCGACTTCTTCAGGATCATCAACTCGCGCAGCTGTACACGCTCGAAAGTGGTAAAACGGCCCCCGCAGCCTGAACAAATACGGCGGCGACGAATAGCGCTCCCATCCACTGCGGAGCGTGAATCTTTTACCTGGATATCGTCATGAGTGCAGTAGGGGCAGCGCACGAAAAAGCCTTCCGTCATGTAATGAAAGGCTCATAGAGCCCAACCGAATATTCCTGTGCGGTTGGACGGGTGCAGATTTAGAGATATTTTGCCTAAAAATCATAGCCTTGGGGCCAATCCCCTTTGGCTATGATTTTTAGGCAAAATAGCCCAAATATGCGCCGCCCGAAGGGTTTTGCCAAAATCAAACCTTACAGGAATATTCGGTTGGACTCTTAGCACTGTTGAAATATAATCGCCAGATTACATCGACGAATACATCGGAAACGGTCAGTCATTTCCACGACTTTCGCCTTAACTGCTGCTTCAACGGCTTCATTGGCATCGTCATCATTTGCTACCATCAGGCCATCCAGCACCTCGGTGATGAGGTTGCCGATTTCACGGAACTCGTCTTCACCAAACCCGCGTGTTGTGCCGGCCGGCGAACCGAGGCGAATGCCGGATGTTACAAACGGTTTTTCCGGATCAAACGGAATGCCGTTTTTATTGCAGGTGATGTTGGCTCGGCCAAGGGCACCTTCTGCGCGCTTGCCGGTTGCCCGTTTTGGCCGCAAATCCACCAACATCGAATGGTTGTCTGTGCCGCCTGAGACAATCGCAAGGCCATTATCCATCAGGCTCTGAGCAAGGGTGCGAGCATTATCTTTTACGCGTTGAGAATAAGCTTTGAATTCAGGCTGTAGCGCCTCTCCAAAGGCTACCGCTTTAGCTGCAATCACATGCATCAATGGACCTCCCTGAAGGCCCGGGAACACCGCTGAGTTCATCTTTTTGGCGATTGCTTCGTCGTTACTCAAAATCATGCCGCCGCGAGGTCCTCGCAAGGATTTATGGGTCGTTGTCGTCACCACATGTGCATGCGGAACAGGAGATGCATGTACTCCCGCTGCAACCAGGCCAGCAATGTGAGACATGTCAACGAGGAGATACGCATCAATACTGTCAGCGATCCGGCGGAATGCAGCCCAATCCCATTCACGGGAGTAAGCAGTGCCGCCAGCAATAATCAGTTTGGGCTTATGTTCCTTGGCAATGCGCTCAATTTCATTAATGTCGAGCTGATGCGTTTCTTCATCAACGCCATAAGACACAACATTAAACCATTTGCCTGACATGTTCACCGGAGAACCATGTGTAAGGTGACCACCGGAATTGAGGTCCAGGCCCATAAACGTATCACCTGGATGCAGCAGAGCGAGGAATACGGCCTGGTTCATTTGGCTGCCTGAATTCGGCTGAACGTTTACAAATTCACATCCAAACAATTGTTTTGCCCGGTCAATTGCCAGAATTTCTGCAACGTCAACAAACTCGCACCCGCCATAATAACGCTTGCCGGGATAACCTTCTGCATATTTGTTGGTCATGATAGAGCCTTGGGCTTCCAGCACTGCACGCGAAACAATGTTTTCTGACGCGATCAGCTCGATTTCATGACGCTGCCGTCCCAATTCGCTTTGAATTGCAGCATGAATCTCTGGATCAACTTCACTCAGGGAAGCGTTGAAAAAAGTATCAAGATTGGATGACATAGGTACATTCCCTTGTAATAATTTGGGCAAATAGCCGCTTGAAGCCAGCGGTGTGACGTTTAATCCAACTAAAGTTGAATATCCGAAAGCCAATTATCCATCCGTTAAACACAAGGCAATGGGCAAAAACGCGCACCCTGCAACGCCAGGTCATGAACAATCGACAATTAGCTGAAGAATTTTAAGTCCGGTTTAGGAAAATATCTAGGGTCTGAACCCAATTGGGAAATGTGGCTGCATTGGAGACAAAATGGTTTATTTCGAGGTGAAAAACACAGGCGATGCCAAAGCATCGGCGAGGCGTTTTAATACTGAAATAGGCGTTTTTGGCCCAACCCATTCGGGCAGCGCCCAATTTACCCGAATTATCGTTGAAATCTCCTCATTGACGGAAAGTCATGTCGGTCGATTTCGCCTAAATTCTGAAAAATTGGTCAGCCGTGCAGGCCAATTCCCAATTGAGTCCAGACCCTAATTCCAGTTGGAAAAAGCAAGTTGCTCGGCACCATCGCGACCATAGATATCATCGCGGAACTGAACCACACCATTTCGTGTCGACCACGCGGTAATGTAGCTCCAGTAAACCGGAACTGCTGACGCCAGTTTCACATCGATACGTTCACCAGATTCTATTGAGCGCTCGATCTGGCGGCGGTTCCAGCCCGGCGTTTCATTGGCAAGCCAGGTAATCAGATCACGCACGTTTTGAACGCGCACACAGCCTGATGATTCAAAACGCAGAAGTTTTGAAAAGAGGCTCTGTTGCGGTGTATCATGCATGTAGACAGCGTGCGGGTTCGGGAAGTTGATTTTCACAGAACCCATCGCATTGATTTTGCCCGGATCCTGACGGAACATGTATTGAACCGCTTCATCTGAATTCCAGTCAATGCTTTCAGGCGCTATTTCCTGTTTGGTAGCCCTGTCAAAAATCCGGATATTGTTGCGTGTCAGATAAGTTGCATCTTTCTGCATCAACGGGATCAGGTCTTTTTTGACGATTGAAACCGGAGAGGTCCAGTAAGGATTGAGATTAAGCTCATAGATTTTCGAGGCAATGATTGGAGACTGGCGATCAGTCTTGCCTACAATTGCAGTATGGCGTGATTCCACCTTGCCATTGCGAACCGCCTCGATCTGCGCAGCTGGAATGTTGACCATCACATAACGATCACCCAGATAACCAGACATTGAACGCAGGCGGACAAGGTTGGTTTCAAGCTGGCCAAGGCGAATGCTCGAAGGCACATTCATCGCGGCAAAGGAGTATTTGCCCATTACTCCGTCTGCGGGAAGGCCATGCCGGGACTGAAAACGGCGAACCGCTCCGTCTACCCAGGTGTCATAAACATCAGAACGACCGGTGCGGGCATCAAGATCACCGGAAATTACAAGGCGTTGACGCAGAAGCCTGATATTCTTGGATGTATCACCCAATCTCAGCTTTTTATTGGCGGGCACAACCGGCCAGCCGCCCTTTCCTGAAAGAGCGCGATAATCGTTGATGGCACGCTCAATAAAAACAGGCGTTTGGGGTGAGAAAACCGGAATATTGGTCGAAGAAAGCTTGGCGTCACCACGCCGTGAATCGAACTGATCACTCCAGACATCGCGTCTGGACGACTTGATAATTGCGGCGATTGGATTATCCGCGAGAGCCGGTGCAGCGGCGGCACTTGAACCCAAGGCTGCCATTCCTGATAAAAATTTTCTGCGCTTCATGCTTTTGTGCCCAATAACTCAGCTTTTTCAATCGAATCTACTGCAGAACAAATATGCCTGCTAGTGTGTGTAAACAAGGTTAAAGTTTTGGAAACCACTGACCCAAAAGCGAATTGCCTCTCATAAATGGCGCAACGCCTAGGTTTTCCAGTCCACAAATCCTCTGATCGCAGTCATTTGTGGTGAATTTGTGGGCAAAATGCAAAAAGCCCGCCAAAAAGGCGGGCTCTTTTCAAAATCTCGTGATGTCAGGGGTTGATTACAAACGATAGAGGATCTGGTCGGTCCAGAAACGCTCAAGACGTTTCAGCGAACGGTTCATGCGGAAGAATTCGTCTCCACTGATCCCTGCAACCTGTTCAATTGAACCGACATGGCGTGAATACAAACCATTGACGATTTTCGCGATTCCCATACCGGATTCGGTAAGGCTGACACGCACTGAACGGCGGTCTACGCGTGACTTTTGATGATTGATGTAGCCCTGATCGACCAGTTTCTTGAGGTTGTAAGAAACGTTCGATCCGAGATAATATCCGCGCGTACGCAATTCACCCGCTGTCAGTTCGGTATTGCCGATGTTGTAAAGCAGCAATGCCTGTACTGGATTAATATCATTACGGCCCTGGCGCTCAAATTCGTCCTTGATAACGTCGAGCAGCCTGCGGTGCAGGCGTTCAACCATGGTTAGGGATTCAAGATAAAGGGTCTCGAGATCACCTTCAAATGATGGTTCAATGGCTTTTCCAACCATTTCAGGAATATTGTTCATTATAGCCTCACTGTTATTGATGCGGGCTTGTTGCCTCCCGCTCATGAGACTGTTTTACGGCAATCGTCTAAAATTCGAATTAAAACGTAGGATTAATTTTGCGTTAGCGTGATCGTTAGAATTTGCCGGAAATATAGCCCGTCAAATTTGTTGTCCGCCGATGTTTTTTTGTTCAACATAAAACACCAGCAGCATGGAGACAACGAATACCAGCACCGAAACAATATGAAAAAAGAGGACACTTCGCGCTTCTCCAAAGAGTTGCGGATAAAATCCGTACATGACAATTTCGATTATAACGACCAGCATCCAGACCACTACGCCCCATTTTGCATTGCCCCAAAGGCCGAGTGCGGCAATCGGCATCAAGATTACCAGAGCTGCTCCAGCCGCTTTCCAATAGCTCGGCAACGTATCGAACCCGATGGCTGCATCAAAGATACCGACAAGCCTTGCCCAATAGCCTATGGAAAAAGCCAACAGCACAAGTCCAATCAGCTTGAGCAACAGCGACACAAAATAACGATAACTGCTCAGGCTCTTGTCTGCGGTTTGGGGGATTTGACTCATGCTGGCCTTTTGTCTTCGCATTCTTGCGTGATCTGATACATACCAATACACTCTGCAATGTCCAGCATACAAGACAGGATAGAAGGCATGAAACGCAGTGTTGATGAGATCACCGGCAATCGCCGAATGCGGCGAAACCGCAGGTTTGAGTGGAACCGTCGGCTTGTGCGCGAAAACCGGCTTACAACTGATGATCTGATCTGGCCGGTGTTTTTGTGCGAGGGCAAAGGGGTGAGCGAACCGCTTGCAACGCTCCCGGGCGTCTCACGCCATTCGGTTGACCGGATTGGCAAGCAGGCGAAACTCGCAGCAAGCCTCGGCATTCCCGCAATTGCGACCTTTGCCAATGTTGCACTTGAAAAACGCGATGTGACGGGTTCAGAGGTGCTGAACCCCGACAACCTCATCAATCAGGCAACCAAAGCCATTAAAGACGCAACTTCAGACGTCGGGGTGATCACCGATGTGGCGCTTGATCTTTTCACCAACAACGGACATGACGGGATTGTACGTGACGGTATCATCGTCAATGACGAAACGGTCGAACAATTGGCAGAAGCCGCGGTTCTACAAGCGGATGCGGGTGCAGATATTGTATCAGCGTCGGAGATGATGGACGGACGCATGGGTGCGATCCGAGATGCGCTTAATGATGCTGGACACACAGATATTGGCACAATTTCTTATACCGCCAAATATGCCTCGGGGTTTTATGGCCCCTATAGAGAAGCGGTCGGGACCGATCAGATGTTGAAAGGTGACAAGCGCACTTATTTTATGGACCCGGCCAATTCGGATGAGGCTATCCAGGAAGCGCTTCTTGATATTCAGGAAGGTGCGGACATGATCATGGTGAAACCCGGCATGCCATATCTTGATATTATCCGCCGACTGAAGGATGAATTTGGGGTTCCAACGCTCGCCTATCAAGTCTCCGGCGAATACGCGATGATCAAGGCTGGCGGCAGCATGGGATTTCTGGATGAAGAGCGCGTGATGCTTGAGAGCCTGACCGCCTTCAAACGCGCCGGTGCCGACGCGGTCCTTACCTACTTCGCACCGAGGGTTGCTGAATTACTGGGGTGATATCCCTCACTGCGGTCTCGTGATATTCAACAACTCCACACAACGGGCGAACTGATTGGCCCCCGAAAGGCCCAGCCGCCGAAGCGTGTTTCGCCGTCCAGTTTCAGGCCATGCAGCGTTTTAAATATCGCAGGCACTGTGACTTCTGCAATCAGACAGCGGGAGGCCCATGCACCGGCGCAAAAATGCGGCCCTGCTCCAAACGCTATGGATGATTTATTTTCTTGTGAAACGTCGAACACGTCCGGATTTGCAAATACGTCAGCATCCCTGTTACCCGAACCAAACATCAGAAATATCCGTTCTCCCGGCTCCAGTGTGACATCGTGAATTGTGTAGGGCTTCGCCATTTCGCGTGGAGACATGCCAATCGGTGACATCCAGCGCACATATTCTTCAAACACCTGAAGCCAGCTCACCTGCCCCTCTATCACCTTTTCAAGTTGATCCGGGTGAGTAAGGAGCGCCCATACCATGCCTGCGATTACATCCCGGGGTTCATTTTGCCCGCCGGAAATTGCAAGCTTGATGTTGGCACTGATCTGTTCGGGGGAAAGTCCTGCTTCCATCTGTACAAAAAGAAGAGAATGATCCGGGCTGTTTTCGAAGGTCGGCATCATCTCGTCGATGTGTCGGTCGATTGACGCTGTACACGCATGGCAGCGCGTTTCGACCTCTTTATCGCCTGAATAATTGGCACAACCATCGATCATCCCCTGGCTGACGCGATCCATTTCCTGCCAGGACATGTTGCGCAGGCCGGTGATTGCGATCAAGGCTTCGCCGGACAAGCGTTTGGCAATGTCATTGACCATGTCAGCGCGGCCCTGCAGTTTTATCTCAAGCAGAATATTTTTGGTGAATTCTTCAAACTGGGCTTTCCAGACATCTTTGACCGTTTTTGGAGAAATTGTCGGGAAAATCGCCTGACGCTCTTTCAAATGTGCGTCACCATCCTTGCGCATCATGTTTTGCCCCATTAATCGTGTCATCAACCCATCAGGCTGATCTGAGGAAAAATACTCAATCTTCCTTTCGACCTCAAAAATATCGTTGCGGCGGGTAATCAAGGTTGCGCCAAGTTGCGGCACGAACGCCACCGGCATATTTTCCCGCAGGTTCTTCAAGTCCGGATATGGATCAAGCCAAAAGGTTTTTGGATCAATGTCGTAGATGGGAGCGTTTGGCATTGCGCATTCCTGACGCCTGGTGGTGCCGCTTAAAACCGGGCCTTCTATAAAACCTCCAGCGAAAGCTATCCTATCAGGAAAATTGCGTTTTTGGGTATTTCGGACCAGCGATATTCCATCCATCACCCACAAAAACCGCCGCAAGGGATATCTCCGGCGACGATTTTTCAACCAGGGCTTGGAAAGCCATAAAAATTGTTACTCTGCAGAAACGCGGTAGTCCTCATCTGGATAACCTTGCGCATCCTGGTCTTCAAAAGCACCATGGCAGTCGTGACAAAACTTCTGAGAAATCTTTGCCGGTTTGCCATTGGGCTGGACCACTGAATAAATCCAGTTGCCATATTCATCGGCATTGCCTGCCGCTACTTTTTCCATGAAGAACAAAGGACCCTTGCGGACCTTGTTTTCTTTTTTCACTGCAAAAGATTCTTTGGCAATTACCGTACCTGTCGGCATCGCGCCGCGCTCTTCGGAGAATGTTACATACTCTGCATGGCCAATCTCGTTTACGTATGTATTGAGGAAGCGGTTGCCGTGTGGTCCGGGAGCAGCCGGTTGTGTAGAGGCTGTTTGCCAGCTTGTATAATCTGTCGCCCAGGAATTCTCAGACTTGGCATAGCCTGCCCGAAGGCCTTCCTTGATGCAGTCATAAACTTCAACAATTTGCTCATCTGTCAAATCATCTGCCGCCGCAGGTGCGGTGCAAGCTGCATGGGCTGCTCCTGAAACAAGCATGATCGCACCAGCAAACGCAGACTTTACGATAAATTTCTTCAAGGGGGTACTCCCGGTGGCTATTCTTGGGATTTCGCCCGATATTACTCCTAACGCCACGCCCTATTCAATTCACCGATTTGGAATTGCGATTACGTTTTCGTGATCACGACATACCGAAAGATCCTCAATCCGGCGAATTCTTTTGCCCCCATGGTTCTTTTTTTGAAAATCGGCTACGCTCGTTGGGAGAACTGGAAATGTGATGACCAAGCACGCGCTCGACACCCCTCAGTTTTATTTGACTGCACCGTCTCCATGCCCATATTTGAAGGGCAAGGAAGAACGCAAAGTGTTTACCCACCTGGTTGGCGAACGAGCAAAACAGGTCAATGACATGCTGAGCCAGGGCGGGTTTCGCCGGTCGCAAAACATTGCCTATCGCCCGGCCTGTGAGAATTGTAAGGCCTGCGTTTCCGTGCGGGTTCTGGTTAACGAATTCAAGCCGGGTGCATCACTGCGCCGGGCATCGCGTGACAATTCGCATCTTGCCGGAAACCGACTACCGGCCGCGCCGACCAAAGAGCAATTTTCCCTGTTCAGGCGATATCTTGATGATCGTCATGGTGCGGGCGGCATGGCGGAGATGACATCGCTCGACTATGCGATGATGGTAGAGGATACGCACGTAAACACGATGGTGGTGGAATATCGCAAACGTGGCATAGATACCGCTATTACAAAGCGTGGTGACGGCCCTTTGATCGCCACTGCCCTTACCGACATCCTCGCAAACGGCCTCTCTATGGTTTACAGTTTTTATGATACCGATGAAGACCACAAAAGCCTCGGAACTTTTATGATCCTCGACCACATACGCATGGCCCGCAAGATGGGACTTCCCTATGTCTATATGGGCTATTGGGTCGATGGATCCTCAAAAATGGATTACAAGACCAGATTTAGGCCCCAGGAGCAGTTGACCATGACCGGTTGGCAGCGTCTCGATTAGACGGCTATATTTTACGAGGCGGGCTTTCAGTGCAACTTCAACGAAGAACGGGACTTGGGATTTTTCTTGCGCTCTCCGGCGGGCTATTAATCTCTATCGACATACCGGTGATCTTACTTGCCGAAGGCAGCCCGTGGATGGTGATGTTCATGCGTGGGTTTGGCTTGAGCCTTGTGCTCGGGATGATCCTGAAATTTGCCCCTGACTGGACTGAAACACCGCACAATCCATTTGCTGATCGAGACTGGGTCGATGTCGGCCTTCTGTTTGGTGTAAGCGCGATCTTTTTTACGCTTGCCGTGTTCAACACGTCGACCGCAAACCTTGTGTTCATCCTGGCATTCAACCCAATGATTGCTGCCCTGTTTGCCTGGAAAATTATTGGGGAACGCCCGTCACTTCCTACCTGGATCGCGATAGCGATGACACTTGTTGGCGTGGCAATCATTGTCGGGGATGGCTTGCAATCTGGTTCGTATTGGGGCGACCTCGCAGCCTTTGTGACCGCAACATGTCTTGCACTTTCGATAACGCGGGCCCGTCAATCCGGCAAGGATTTGTCCCTTTCTGGATGCCTTAGTGGCATGGTTTCAGGGCTTTTTGCCCTGCCGCTATTAATCCTCAATTTTGAAATGCCGGGTTCAGCCCATTGGCTGTTGCTGAATGTGCTGGTCATTGTTCCACTGGCGGGCTACACACTGTCGCTTGCACCGCGCTACATTCCGGCACCGCAAGTCGCAATCTTCTTTTTGCTGGAAACAGTTTTAGCGCCGATTTGGGTGTGGTTGATATTCGCAGATACCCCGACACGCAACACGCTGATCGGCGGAGCAATAATTATGACCGCAATTGCCGGGCATTCAATTATCCAGCTTTTGCGATCTAAATCGATTGATTACGCGCCGAGTGCCGCAGCGACAACACCGCTGGACAACACCGCCACTGCAAACAATCCAACAACAGCAAACAACCATTTGGCTTCATGAATGCTCTGATCGGGCGTAATGGATTCTTGTAATTTTGTCATAATAACACCAGTAAATTTTTTAGCGTTTTGATCAGATTTCCCCCGAAATTTCCGATCCAAAAGCAGTAATCTGCTCTCTTGTGTTTCAAACTTATCGCTTACTAGATGTTTGTTACTGTGTGTTTTGGCACAGCAGACGAGATTATTCAATCGGCAGTATCTACGTAGTTCAATCCAAACAGCGGCAACACGTTCCTTATTTGATTTCACGCACGCATTTTCGTTTAACCGTTTCCGATTAAACGAAATTTGCTCTAACCGACGGGGACATCCAGTTTCATCTGCGTAAAAAGGGATATGGAAGTGGGCATCCGCACCGGTCATGCAGTTAATCCGGTCGATAAAGGTCACATTGCGTTCACAGCTGACGACATAAACGCCTGCAAAAAATCACCGGACGAAAAAGCATTACCTATTCGGATTTCGGAAACATCGCCGTTGAAGGATGGCACCAAATCTTTCTTCTATGACCCTGACGGAAACGGGGTCGGGGTTCTTCAAGTGGACGAAGGGGGAAGGTACCGAAAACCTGAGGGGTCCACGCCTGACATTCTCCTCACAACACTTTAGCCGTGACGACAATCTCAATCAAATACCCTTCGTCGAGATCAACACCAACACAAGCCCGTTGTGGCCAATTTTGTTCATGGCCAATCCAATCAATCCAGACCAAATCCAAATCCGGTTTCTCTGAGATATCACTAAGATATACAGTCGCCTGTATTAGCCCGGCCTTTGTGGTTCCTGCTTCGGCTAACACCTTATCCAGCGCCTGCAATGTATTCAGAGTTTGCGCTGCAATTCCATCAGCACAAAATGGATCGGTTGCCACCGCATAGACGAAACCGTCCGACACAACCGCGCTGCACCTGCCCAGACCATTTACCGGAAACCGCTTCATCCCCATCGCCTGACATTTGTCGGAAGTTTTCTAACTATTCGCCAACTCACGCGCCTGGATCATCTCCGGTGTCATTTCAGCCGGCGTCAATTCAACGCTTTCACCACATCCACAAGCCGAGCTCTGGTTCGGATTGTTGAAGACAAATCCTGTACGCAGTTTCGTGACCTCAAAATCAAGCTGCGTCCCAAGCAGGAACAGCACCGCCTTGGCATCAACAAATACGGTTCCCTCAGGCGTTTCGACCTTGTCTTCACCTGAAACCACTTCTTCGGCGAGATCAACAGTATATTCCATCCCCGCACAGCCGCCATTTTTGACGCCAATGCGTATTCCGGCCGCAACTGGATGATTGCCAAGAACTTCGCTTAAGCGCCTGCGCGCTGCTTCGGTTATGGTGATGACTTCGAATGCCATTATCTTTCTCCGACCTTTTTAAAATCTATGCAGCATGCAAGGATTGTTCAAGAACGTTTTGGTCTGTGCAGAACAGAATGTTATCGGACAATCCTTAGAGTCCAACCGAATATTCGCGTAAGGTTTGACGGTAGCATATTTTGAGATATTTTGAAGTAAAATCAAGGCCATAGGGTGCTATCCCTTTGGTTTTGATTTTGCATAGAAATAGCCGAAATATGCACCGCCCGAAGGGTTTTGCCAAAATTGCCCACTATCAGCGGGTTTATACTTGAAATGGTCAGGGACCGTCCCTGCGTGTAAACCCTTGATATTGAACAAATTTTCACAAAATCAAACCTCACGGGAATATTCGTCTGGACTCTTAGTACCAGCCTAACGCGACCTGGGCTTCTTCACTCATACGCTCAGGCGTCCAGGGCGGGTCGTAGGTCATGTCCACTTCCACATCCATGATACCCGGCACAGTGGCTATCGCATCGCGGACCCAGCCTGGCATTTCACCCGCTACAGGACAGCCCGGAGCCGTCACGGTCATGACGACTTTGACCAAACGGTTGTCCTCAATTTCAACCTTGTAAATTAGGCCAAGTTCATAGATATCCGTTGGAATTTCCGGGTCATAAACGGTTTTCAACGCAGCAATTATATCAACTGACAACCTCTCCAACTCGTCCGCCGGAATGGATGAGGCACCTTGCGTACTCATCTCAACCGCGTTCGGAGCCTCCATGTCAACTAGGTTACTTTCTTCCATCTTCCCTACCCAAAAAAACCGCGCGCTCTTTCAAGCGCTTCTACCAGCACATCAACTTCCTGCATTGTATTATACATAGCAAAACTTGCCCTACATGTGGAGGTGACGCCATATTTTTGCAAGAGCGGCTGGGCACAATGGGTCCCTGCCCGCACTGCAACACCTGAGCGATCAATCACCATCGAAACATCATGGGCATGAATGCCCTCAAGTTCGAACGAAAAGATTGCTCCCTTGCCGGGCGCATTACCAAAAATCCGCAGCGAATTGATTTTTGATAATTGCTCTTGGGCATATTCGCCGAGCTCGGTTTCATGGGCTAATATCGCCTCTCGCCCAATTCCCTCGATATAGTCAAGTGCCGCGCCCAGTCCGATAGCCTGCGCTATGGGCGGTGTACCCGCTTCAAACCGGTGTGGTGGGTCGGCATAGCTAATTTCGTCTTCAAACACATCCTGTATCATCTCGCCGCCGCCCTGAAACGGTTGCGTGTCTTTCAAAAGCGCTGTTTTGCCGTAAAGCGCACCAATGCCTGACGGCCCATAAAGCTTGTGGCCTGTCACGCAGTAAAAATCGACATCAAGGTCTTGTACATCAACCGGCAAATGCACCGCGCCCTGTGAACCATCTGCCAGAACCGGAATGCTGCGCTCATGAGCGATCGCGCAAATTTCCTTGAGTGGCACAACGGTACCCAGCACATTTGACATATGTGTAATTGCAACGAGCCGTGTTTTATCGCTTAACGCGTCACGGAAACGGTCCATGTTGAATGAACCATCTTCATCGATATAGACCCATTTCAACTTCACACCCATGCGTTCGCGCAGAAAATGCCAAGGCACGATGTTGGAATGATGCTCCATGATGGAAAGGACGATCTCGTCGCCTTTCTGCAGGTGTTTCATTGCCCAGCCATAGGCGACAAGGTTGATCGCTTCGGTGGTGCTTTTGGTGAAGATGATCTCTTCAACACTGGGCGCATTAAGGAACGCCCTCAGCTTTTCGCGTGCAGCCTCATAAGCCTCAGTCGTTGCATTGGAGAGGTGATGCAATCCACGATGAACATTGGAATACTCATGGGAGTAAACATGACTGACCGCGTCAATCACCGCCTTGGGTTTTTGTGCGGACGCGCCACTGTCGAGATAAACCAGCGGCTTGCCATGGATTTCGCGTGACAGGATCGGGAAGTCAGCCCGAATGGCATCTACATCATACCCCATCAGATATTCTCATCCAGCCAGTTATCGATGATGCCGGTCAGCGCCTCTTCCAATTCATCGCCCGTATCTAAATCCTCGACCACCTCACCAACAAACGCCTTGATCAACAAAGTGCGGGCAGCCTTTTCGCCGATGCCACGGGCTCTCATGTAAAACATCTGCTCATCATCAATGTCGGTTACCGTTGCACCATGCCCACAGATCACATCGTCCGCGAAGATTTCAAGCTCTGGCTTTGCCGAGAAATCGCCATCATCTGTCAACAACAGTGTATTACACGCCATCTGGGCATCTGTCTTTTGAGCTGGCTGTGCAACTTTGATCTGCCCCTGGAAAACACCGTGACCGCCACCGGCTACAACATTGCGAAACAGCTCCTCTGCATTGGTGTTTGGAACGTTATGTTCAAGCACCGTGGTCACATCGATATGGGCATTGTCGCCAACCAGATTTACGCCCCTTATCGCCAGGCTGGAATTTTCACCATTAACAGCAACCTTGATCTCCTGACGCACGAGACCTCCGCCAGCATTCAGAACAAAAATCGATAAATCAGTACCTTGCGCCAGTGAAACATTCATCCGCGCCAGGTGGCTTGCGCCCTCACCCGCCTGTTGAACGATGAAATACTGGACTTTCGCACCCTTCTGCAGGTTCAATGAAACCGCAGATGTTGTCAGGTGATCCTCTTTCGAGCAGCCCATTTGTCGTTCAATAAACCGGCTGGTTGAATTTTCAGAAGCGGTGATTGAAAACCGGGTGGATGCAATACTGTTTGGAGCACCAGAATGCGCATGTGCCAAACCAATTGGACGGTCAATTTCCTTACCCTTGGCAATCGCAATGCGAACGCCGTCAGTCGTAACTTTCCCGTTGATTGCAGGGATCGCATCATCCAGTTCCCTCGCAACGCTTAATGCCTCCGGTAAATCCCTTGAGACCATCACACCTTCAGGCAAAGTCTCATCACGATCAAATCCATGCCCATCATAAAAATGTAGAACGCAGGCATTGGACGCCAGCCTCGGGAAGGAGCTGCCGATAGTCCTGGTGTCCGCCTCATCCGGACGGGTTGCCGGTGTACCAACGTGACTTAAACGCGACCTGAGATCTGTGTAGTGGAAGCTCTCAACCCGGCGGGTTGGCAGCATGAAACCAAGCGTCTCTTCAGCGGCAGTCTTTTGAATACTCATCATCAAGACCCCAATCAGGCAGCGCGTGCAATCACGTCTGCATAGCCGTTTTCTTCAAGGTGAAACGCCAGCGACTTGTCGCCGGATTCAATAATCCGGCCCTGATAGAGCACATGAACCGTATCCGGAACGATATGCTCCAAAAGCCGCTGATAGTGTGTGATCACCAGAAAAGCTCGCTCCGGTCCCCGCAGCGCATTTACACCATCGGACACAATTTTCAGAGCATCAATATCAAGGCCTGAATCGGTTTCATCCAGAACACAGAATTTCGGTTCCAGTAATTTCATCTGCAAAATCTCGGTGCGCTTTTTCTCGCCGCCGGAGAACCCGACATTCAATCCGCGTTTCAACATATCGAATGGAATGCTTAGATCTGCTGCGGCAGATTTTACCAGTTTGATGAACTCAGGCGTTGTGAACAAGGTTTCTCCCCGCGCTTTGCGCTGGGCATTCATTGCCGCTTTAAGGAAGTTCATCGTCGGTACACCTGGAATTTCCATCGGGTACTGGAATGCAAGGAAAACTCCCGACGAAGCTCTTTCATCGGGTTCCATGTCGAGAATACTCTCACCATCAAACAGGATATCCCCTTCTGTGACCTCGTAGTCTTCCTTGCCCGCAAGCACATAGGAAAGCGTCGATTTTCCCGAACCGTTTGGCCCCATGATCGCGGCCACCTCGCCTGCGGCAACGGAAAGGCTCAAGCCCCTGATGATTTCAGTTTTTTCTGCCGCAATACGGACATGGAGATTTCTAATTTCAAGCATTCTAATTCTTTTCCGTCATCATGATCTTCCTGTCGCGCAGGAAGGGTATTGGTACTTTGTGGCAACACCTCACGGGCAAGCAGTTGCCACCCATTCTTCTATGTCTTCTGACCGGGCGCATTGCCGGCGAAACCCGTAACCCCATAGCTGGTAGCTTCCCCTTTCCGCTTGTTTGAAAACAAACTTCCGGTTTGTCGCACTCACACTGTCATCTGCAAGCCCGCTCTCGGTCACATCAAGTACGAGCCTGTCGGCGCGATCGAAATAGGACTTCATTTCCAACCTCTCACTGCCGGACCCATGGCTCTCGGGAAACCCGATCAGGGTATCGAGAACTGCATGAACCGGGCGGGAAACCGTAATTGCACCCGGCGATCCAAAATCTGAATAGCCTTCCGGGATAAAAACTTCTTCCGCTAGGGCAGAACCTGCCATGTTGAGTGCCAGCGCACCCGTTAGAGCAAACATTTTATTCATTTTCGCCACCTTGCTGGTTGATACCGTCACCGGCATATTTCATCACAATTGAAGCCACCCATGGTCCCAGCATCCACACAATCAGCGCCCAGACCGGCGTCCAGCTTTTTTCCTGCCCGTCCGTAAACATCTCCAGCGCCGGTAGGGCGATAAAGACGATCGGGAATACAATCATCCAGAAAAAGATGACCACCCGCATCCATTTGGAGGAGAAAAGCTGCGTTCGGTTCATTTCACATTACCCAATGCACGCTTTCGCAGATTGCGCTTTTCAAGCCAGGGCCTGACCAGCATGTGAACCAGAATGACCAAAATCAACCAGACCATGAACCAAATGCCCACCACTTGCGCGGTTTGCGGCATAATGAACTCATTGCGAACTGCAAAATAGATGGCGGAAATCGCACACAGATTTCCGGCAAGAACCGCAACATATTTTGTAACCAGTCCGGCACTTTCTCTTGCTTCTTTTTCGTCCTCTTCAGACATCAGCCCACACTTCCTTCAAGGCTGATGCTGATGAGTTTTTGCGCTTCAACAGCGAATTCCATCGGCAGCGCCTGAATGACTTCCTTCACAAAGCCGTTCACAATCAACGCAATCGCCTCTTCTTCCGGGATACCGCGTTGCAGGCAGTAGAAAAGCTGATCATCGGAAATCTTCGAGGTCGTCGCCTCATGTTCAAACTGAGCCGTCGAGTTCTTCGCCTCGATATACGGCACCGTATGCGCACCGCATTGGTCGCCAATCAGCAATGAGTCACATTGCGTAAAGTTACGTGCATCCTTCGCTTTCTTGTGCGCAGAAACCTGCCCGCGATAGGTGTTTTGCGATTTACCCGCAGAGATACCTTTCGAGATTATCCGGCTTTTGGTGTTTTTACCCAGATGCAGCATCTTTGTGCCGCTATCTACCTGCTGTGCACCATTGGAAACCGCAATCGAATAAAATTCTCCCTGCGAACCATCGCCGCGCAAGATACAAGAGGGATATTTCCAGGTGATTGCAGAACCGGTCTCAACCTGGGTCCATGAAATCTTGGAATTATCGCCCCGACAATCGCCGCGCTTGGTCACGAAATTATAAATGCCACCCTTGCCGGTTTCATCCCCTGGATACCAGTTCTGCACGGTGGAATATTTGATCTCCGCATCTTCCATCGCAACGAGTTCAACTACAGCTGCATGAAGCTGGTTCTCATCCCGCTGCGGTGCGGTACAGCCCTCAAGGTAGGAAACGTATGCCCCCTTCTCGGCAATGATCAAGGTGCGTTCAAACTGGCCCGTGTTTTCGGCATTGATACGAAAATAGGTTGAAAGCTCCATCGGGCATCGCACCCCTTCGGGTACGTAAACAAACGAACCGTCGGTAAAAACCGCACAATTGAGGGTCGCGTAATAGTTGTCCGTAACCGGCACAACAGATGCGAGATATTTCTGAACAAGCTCTGAGTGATTCCTGACCGCCTCTGAGATCGAACAGAAGATCACGCCGGCTTTTGCAAGCTCTTCCTTGAAGGTTGTCACCACAGAAACAGAATCAAACACCGCATCCACCGCCACCCGTCCAGACGCAAAGATATTATCTGCCGGATTTTCGTCCAGCTTGCTTGGCTCATCATGACGACGAACGCCTGCCAGAATTTCCTGCTCTTTCAGCGGAATGCCAAGTTTCTCATAGGTCTTGAGAAGCTCCGGATCAACTTCATCCAGCGATTTGGGCCCATCCTCAAAATTCTTCGGAGCAGCGTAATAATAGATGTCCTGAAAATCGATCTTTGGATAATTCACCCGGGCCCAGGTCGGCTCTTCCATCTGTTTCCAGCGCTCGAAGGCATCCAGACGCCATTTGAGCATCCACTCGGGCTCTTCCTTCTTTGCGGAAATAAATCGGATGATATCTTCATTCAGACCTTTGGGAGCCATTTCGGATTCAATGTCTGTCGCGAAGCCATATTTGTACTTGCCGACGTCAATTTCTGCGACAGCATCAATGGTTTCCTGTACGGCTGGCATTTTTTAAAACTCCAAGTCTAATTTATGCGGCCAATCGGCCAATAATTGTCTTCCATGCATCCACAAAACGCGAAGCGTCTTCCTCAGTTGTATCCCAGCCTATGCTGACACGCAGCGCGCCAGCTATTTCTTGCGGGTTAGCTCCCATCGCTGCAAGCACATGACTTTGCTTCACCTTTCCAGACGAACAGGCCGAACCTGACGAAACCGATACTCCCGCAAGATCAAGTGCAACCAAAGCGGTCTCCGCCTTTACTCCCGGAACAGTAAAACACGAGGTGTTCCCAAGCCGCTCCGCAGATTTTCCGAAGAACACCGGTTGCGCAATTCCATTGCCAGCACCCAGTAATATAGAACTGATTGCATTCTCAATCAGATCCCGCAAGCTATATTTCTTGATATTTTCTGTCAAGTTATGGCTGTGCCATTCACATGCAGCACCAAACCCGGCAATGGCGGATACATTTTCGGTCCCTCCCCGGTGGAAGTTTTCCTGTCCACCACCGGTCAAAAATGGCATTGGCGACAAACGTCCATTGGCAAGCACCAAAGCACCTGCTCCCTTGGGCCCTCCAATCTTGTGACTTGAAAGGATCAAAAAGTCTGCACCGGTATCAGCCATGCTAAGCGGCAATTTTCCAAGCACCTGTACTGCATCAACGACCAGGAGCCCTTCATGGGCGTGGACAATTTTGGCAATTGCAGCGACTGGCTGGACAATACCGGTCTCATTATTGGCGAATTGTACCGAAACCAGAGGCAATCCTTTGGCAAAATCATGGGCACCAAGCACAGCCGTGAGTTCATCCAGATCAAGTACACCACTTTCCAGAACGCCGATCTTTGAAACCTGTTTGCTGGAAAAGCGTCCGCCGGCCAGGATACAAGGATGCTCTGTCTCGCCAACATAAAGCCGGGAAGCGGTAATTTCCTGGCCGCCTCCCCGCATGATCGGGGAAAGCGCATGCATGGCAGCCTCTGTCGCACCGGATGTAAAGATCACATTGGCCGGACTGGCACCAATAAGATCAGCGAGCTGACGACGGGCCTGTTCGACCCTTTTACGGGCCTCACGGCCTTCGAAATGCACCGAGGATGCGTTACCATCATTCTCCAAAGCATCGACCATTGCATCCCGAGCACACGACAAAAGCGGCGCGCTGGCATTATAGTCAAAATATATCCTTGGCTGATTTTCCATCGGCGTATGTTGAGATTTCCAGTATCTGATGACAGGTTGCTGCGGATTTTGATGCCAAATTAAACTGAATTCGCAATTTACTTGAATTCGGCACCCGCAATTGTCTATGAAGGCGCTTCAGGCAGGTCTGGCGCAGTAACCCAGTTTTGAATAGTTCTAAACTGTTGTAGAAATCCAGCACCTCATCGTCAAGAGCAGAAACGGAAATCCTGATGCTTTCCACCTGCGTTTCCGTACCGGAGTTCAGATGCCCGAAGTAATTTTCAACGGCCCTGTAGGCAGACTTGAAGGTCGCTACCAACCATCCAAAGACAAAACCGCGCCTATTGCCCTCATTCTTCACCCTCACCCCCACCCGAAATTCGGTGGCACCATGAACAACCAGATCGTCTACGATCTGTTTTACATGTTTCTGGAACGCGGATTTACGGTCCTTCGATTTAATTTCCGGGGCGTTGGCAGAAGTCAGGGAGAATTTGACCATGGCCAGGGCGAATTATCTGACGCGGCAGCAGCGCTTGATTGGGTCCAAACCATGCATCCGGATGCGCGCGGATGTTGGGTTGCAGGATTTTCCTTTGGCTCATGGATCGGCATGCAATTGTTGATGCGTCGTCCGGAGATTGAAGGGTTCATGTCAATTGCACCCCAACCGAATATCTATGATTTTTCGTTCCTCGCTCCTTGCCCGGCTTCCGGCCTGATCCTTCATGGTTCAGACGACCGCGTCAGCCCGCCAGAAGAAGTTCAGGGGCTGGTAGACAAGCTTAAGGCCCAAAAGGGTATACTGATTACCCAGAATACCATGGAAGGCGCCAACCACTTTTTCACCGAGCATCAGGAAGAACTGATTGACGAGTGTGGCACCTATCTCGACAAACGCCTCGGCATCATTCCAGGTGGGGTCGAAGAGACCATGTTGCTGCGTTAGAGACCAACCGAATATTCCTGATCGCCGTTGGTATAGGGCTTCGGTTCTACCAACACCCCGCCAGATACCGGCTCCTTACAACCGGTGGTTTTAGGATAAGTGAGTGGCAGTCCATACATAGAACGCACCGCAAGATAGCCCCATGCCTCAGCTTCAACAAAATCACCCTCCAGTCCCGCCTTATCTGCTGCAATAACGGCAACACCGTTTACGTTCGCAAGTTCACGCAAATCATCCATGATGTTCGGATTATGCTTTCCACCGCCGCAAATAATCCACAGCTTTGGCATCTTGGGAAAATGCTTCGCACTTTTAAAGATCGCCTCAGCGGTAACACGGGCCAGACTGCGCGCGCCGGTTTCGATTGACACCGGATTATCATTTGGCAACTGAAAATCACTTCGGTCCAGCGATTTTGGGGCCGCTGCATCAAAATACGTGTGAGCCATGTATCCGGCAACGAAGCCTGGATCAACCTGCCCTTCACAACCAATAGTTCCTCCCTGATCGTAAGTTATACCAAGATGACGCTCCACCCATTGGTCAATAAGGGCATTGCCCGGCCCACAATCAAAAGCAATTAATTCTTCGCCCACATAAGTGATATTCGAAATGCCGCCAATGTTCACTATCGCAACCGGGTCCATATCAGCCAGCGCTGAGTGCAACGTGTCAACCGGTGAAAGGTTTTCCCGTAAGACCCGGTGATAGGCTGGAACCAGCGGAGCCCCTTGCCCACCCTGCGTCATATCATTTGCACGCATATCGAAAACAACCGGAATGCCGGTCAAATCTGCCAGCAACTGCCCGTCACCGAGTTGAATGGTCAGCCTTTTTTCCGGCCGATGCAGGATGGTTTGGCCATGAAACCCGATCAGATCTATGGGCGGGAGCATATCTTTGTGAGCTTGCAAATATTGAGTAACCAAATCAGCGTGACGCCGGGTCAGCGCCGCTTCCAGTTGTGCAAAGGCTGCCGGCCGGTGGTCACGATCACGCATCGATGTTTCGGCACAGGCCAGCAACTCTTTGACCTGTTGCCGCTCGTCATGGGTATAGGGCAAATCAGCAGTGGGAAACTCGCCGCGCTTCAGAAATGAAACACCGTCGGTTTGCACGAGCGCAAGATCTATGCCGTCCATGCTGGTACCGCTCATCAGGCCGATTGCTGTCTTGATTTCCGGCAATTTCAATTTCTCGCGTGAAATTTCTGGTTCTTCCTGCTAAAGCACATCAGATTCTTAGAAAGTTTTCCACCAAAAGCAGCCGAAACGATATGCCAGCATTCAAATCCGACTTCCTGCACACCTTGCAATCCCGTGGGTTCGTTCATCAAATCTCGGATGAAACCGCCCTTGACGCTCTGTTGTCGAAAGAAATGGCAACCGCCTATATCGGCTTTGATGCAACCGCCGGCAGCCTGCATGTGGGAAATCTCGTTTCCATAATGCTTCTTTTCTGGTTCCAGCAAACCGGTCACCGCCCAATCGCATTGATGGGCGGCGGAACGACCATGGTTGGTGATCCATCCGGTAAAGACGAAAGCCGCAAGATGCTGACACCGGAATTGATCGAAGAAAACAAGCGCGGCATCAGGGAAGTTTTCTCAAAGTTCCTTGAATTTGGCGAGGATGGCAATCAGGCGATCATGGTAGATAATGCCGACTGGCTGCTTGAACTCAATTATGTCGAATTTCTACGCGATGTGGGGCGTCATCTGTCCGTCAACCAAATGCTGGCCAGAGATTCGGTCAAAATGCGTCTGGAACGCGAGCAACATCTGTCGTTTCTGGAATTCAACTACATGTGCCTCCAGGCATACGATTTCGCCGAACTTGCCCGCCGCTACAATTGCCGCCTGCAAATGGGCGGCTCGGATCAGTGGGGAAATATTGTTTCCGGCGTTGATCTGGGACGCCGGATGGGAACCCCTGAGCTTTACGCTGTAACAACACCGCTACTCACCACCTCATCGGGGGCCAAAATGGGCAAGACAGCAGATGGCGCCGTTTGGTTGTCAGAAAATCATCTGCCGGTTTATGACTACTGGCAATACTGGCGCAATGTGGAAGATGCGGATATCGCCCGTTTCATGAAGCTTTTTACCACGCTCCCGCTGGAGGAAATTGAGCGCTGTGCCAGTGTTGAAGGTGCAGAACTCAATGACGCGAAAAAAATCCTGGCGACTGAAGCAACCGCCATGGTTCATGGTCGCGATGCTGCCGATCAGGTGGCTGAAACTGCACGCAGGACTTTTGAAGAAGGACAGGCTGCCGACACATTGCCTGCCGTTACCGTATCTGCCGATGAACTGGATGGTGGCATAGGATTATTATCCCTCATTGTTCAGGCCGGCCTCGCCGCATCGAATGGCGAGGCACGCCGCCACATTAAAGGGGGCGCAATCAAGCTCAATGACAAAGGCATTTCCGACGAAAAGCTCTCGGTTACAAGCAGTTATTTGAATGATGATGGTGCTATCAAATTGTCGATGGGCAAGAAAAAGCACTTCCTGATCAAACCTGAATAGGGTAATACCAGCGGTCATCAAGCTCAATTGAATTCAAAAACCTTTTTGAAAATTCCCGGCGCCACAACCGAAAGTGGGTTGATTAACATTTCCGGGTTTGAACGCGGTCCCTGCAATTTATAGGTTATTCCAATCAACGCATTCTTCTTGCCGTCGGAAAACAGTTGGCCCAAAAGCGGAATGCGGGAGATTACCAGATTAACACCATTTGCCGGCATAAATGTTCCAGTCAGGTTCATCCGGTCATTTTCATCATAGACCACACCCTCCATCGCGATGCCCACTCCTGTGCTGCGAATAATGGCGTCTTTGACGTTGAAAAATCCCTTGCCCCTTTCAATCAACGCATCGGCTAATTGAAACCGGACTTTCTTGTCACCGTCACCGTCACCGGACAATGTTCGCTCCCATTCTCCGTCTGTGGTCTGTATTTGCTTCTTCGCACTTGACGCAATGCTCTTAAGACGTGGCTCATTTACCACCACAAAATTCTTGATCTTTACAGGGCCAACATAAGGCCCGTTTTCGCCCTGCAGAAGATTGGCTTCCATTTCACCCCCCTGCATTCGGGTATAAATATCCATAAAAGCGAGAGCCGTTCCAGCATCGTTTGTTTTGACCGTGAACAAGGTGTCATTGCCGTTATGTTGTGCCTGAACCCCATACTTTCTTCCCTGGCTACCGACACCACGAAGGTCAAGTTTCTTGAGTTGACCATTCACGCTGTCATAGATCATGACAACATTTCGAACGATGCGATTTCCAAACCCTTTCACTTTTTCGAAATTTGCAACCAGATTGACTGACCTACCCTTTTGAGTGTTTGAAAAACTGGCTTTGTAAATTAACGTATTGAGAAGACCACGCGCATCGTAGGAAAGACCGGATGCGTTGATGTTGTACGCAGTTTTGGTACGCTCAACTTTTAAGCGCATGTCATCGCCTTCGTTCAGGCTAAGTTTTGACAAGTCAGCAAAGGCGAGGCCGCGCTTGTCAATTTCCAACACACCCTTCCCTGTGAAACTTGAACCGGTAAGCGTGAATTTTTCAAGCCGCACGCCGGTTTTTAATCGCTTCAGGACAAATGAACCTTTCGAAGCAATACCATTGCCCTTGCTCCAGCCAACCCAAGGCAGGTTGAGTTTCGCGTTCTCAAAATCCAGTTCATAGCGCTCAATCTTGCCTTCCTGGATTATTTTTACACCAACAGGTCCCTCCAAAACCGGACCCAGATTGATGCCCAGTTTCTTACGCCCCTTCTTGTCCAGCGTGGAAGTTACTGTCCTTTTTCGCTTAACCTTACCGGAATTCCCTATCGGCTCGATCATGTTTACGCGGGATTTGATACCGTCAATATTCATTGTGCCAGTCACCTGAGCCCCGGTTGGACTGGCATCGATTAAGAGATCGGCATTTGAAAGAACCCGTCCTGCTAATTTACGGGTACTCTTGCCACCCTCCATATCAAGGAGAACATTCCAATTGATTTCATTGTATCCGCTCTTTCGCCCGACTGGGAAACGGGCAGCAATATTGGCATGTCCCTTGCCAGAAAACTGCGCTGCCTTTACCTTCATACGCTTCATGACCCGCAATGGCTCGCGATCGGAAATCGCCGCAATCGCCGTCAGCCCGCCGGAAAGTTCAAGCTCCGCTTCACCCCAGCGTTCCTTTGCCGCAAAGTCTTCCATCGCGAAATTGGCGCTTTCAATTTTAACGGTTCCGCCATCAACTGATGCAACGCCTTCGATAATGCTACCCAGGACTTTCATACCTTGAAGTTTGACTTTGCCTTTGGCGTTCTTGATCGGAGGAAGGTCACCAAAGGGTCTGAACTCAAATTTTTCCACATTAAGAACCACATCATATTCTTCCGGTTTTAACTTGGCTCCGTTTTTCAGATTCTGGATCACCCCGGCTGGAATATCGGCCTTGAGAACTCCTGAACCAATCCAGCCATCGAGCACATGTTCATGCATCCACTTCCTCGCACCTTTGGCTACAAAAAATGGCCAAAACTGCTTGAGGGCAGCAACAGAAATACCTTTGGTGTTCGCATCTATCTGAATGGCAGGTGATGATTCCGAAAACCCGAGCCTTCCTGTCCCTTCAATCAAACCGGTCTTTGTGGTCATGATCATACGCTCTAGGCTTGCTGCTTTGGCCAATCTGTCAAATACTCCAGCAAATTTAAACGCTGCTGCAACGGGCTGCTCGCCTTCGGTTTTTACTTCGTTGACCCCATATTTCATGACCATGTCGTAACGGATCGCACCATGGTAGCCGTCAACATCGTCTTCCGGCTTTAACCCACCAATCAACTTTGCCGTCAGCCCGCCAATCGCAATTTGCGAGGGATCAAGCTCGACCTGGTTCAGGTCAAGAATCAATCTGAAATTAAGGTCAAGGCTCTTAATGTCTGTTCTGGAAGCATCTCCTACCCGAAAAGCGCCCGGCGCGGCAACAATTCTTATCTCCGGGTCCCGGGCATTGTTGTTCCCATCAAACGGAAGCACTCCCGAGACATCAAGCATCGCATCAGATGCAATAAACCCGGTTTCACTTTCCGGGTTTTCAAGCCACTCCATAAGGTTGATACCACTTGCTTGAAAGCGATAGTCCGAAGCAATCTGCCCATCAGTCTGTGTTGAATATGTTGAAGAAAATACCACGTCCGAAAGGTCGGTATCCATTCGGCCAGTCGCGACGAATCCGGTTTCTTCGCCGTGTGCAATACGAATTTCGGAAACGTTGATAGGGTTGGGGTTGCGCCTGCCCAGAACCGGCCCGACAATTTGTGAATTCGCAATTTCGAACGATTGAAAACTCTGCGACAAAAACGCCTGGTTCATTCGGGCGAACGTTGCTCCGGTTACATCTAAAGGTTCATCAAGATACTTTGGAAGCAAAACCGCCTGACCCGAACTCAAAACTCCGGTATCAATCGTCGCTTTTTCAATTTTTATTCGGTCAAACCCGCCATCCCCCTTCAACAAACCCAGCAGTTGGACACCAACTTTCAGCTGTCCAATGTTTGCCAGTTCCTGACCGGTCGATATTTCGGTGATACGAATATCATCGCTGCTAAGTTGCATGCGCCCAAGATCTGAAAAATCGAGATGCGTGTCGCCGAGCTTTACCGCAAAATTTTCACCGACCAGATTTTGAAGTTCAACCTGTACTCGCTCAGCCACGGCAGATGTATTGTCCGCCCGTCCCTGAAGAAGAAAGAACAACAGTCCAATACCCAAAGCTGCAATAAGTACCAAGCCAATTGTGAACGCCAAAACACCGCGCAGCAATTTGGTCATACGTGAACGTCGCTTGGGACGAGCCGAACGGTTCTGTCCTTCCGCGGTTCGGTCGTGTTGGCCGTTACCCACGAAATGGTCGCTTTTTGTCAGTGTGCCTGCCCCTCCAAGGCATGTGAATAACCGCAGCAAAACGCGTTCACGCTGTTGCGGAAATTGATTCCAATTATATATCAATTGGACGGATACATACACGTGTTATTGTCGAAAGGAAGGCACATGACAAAGATCACCGAGGGCGATTTTGCACCGGATTTCACCCTGCCAACAGATAAAGATGGATCGTTCTCTTTATCCGCTCATTCAGGAGCGCCTGTCGTATTGTTCTTCTATCCAAAGGATGACACATCCGGTTGCACCACTGAAGCTAACCCCCGCAGTTGGTTTTACACATGACACCTCGCCCAAACAGTCTTGTTGATGGTGCTTTTGACGCACTCATTTCGTGTGATCTTGATGAGAAAGTCAGGCTTACAAACGAAACCGCAAAACTGTGGAAGAACGGCACGCTTTCTTTGACCGGAGGCAAACCTGTGAAACCTCCCAAACGACCAGGTAGGCCGGAAAAGCCTGATTTGTTACCACCTTCAGAGGTGCCAAAGCGCCTGTTAAAAACCCAAAAGGGCCGCATCGCACTTATTCATGCAATCACCCACATCGAACTCAACGCCATTGATCTGGCGCTTGATATTGTTGTCAGGTTCGCAGGACAACGCATTCCGCGCTCTTTCTTTGATGGCTGGATGATGGTTGCGGAAGAAGAGGCAAAACACTTCGCCCTGCTGCGAGAACGCCTGCAAGAGCATGGTTCCGACTACGGAGACCTTCCCGCCCATGACGGATTGTGGGAAGCAGCCGGTGAAACCGGTCATGATCTTGGCGCTCGCCTGGCAATCGTCCCGCTCGTGCTGGAAGCCCGCGGCCTGGATGTAACCCCGCCCATGATTGAAAAACTCAAATCCTTCGGCGACACAAAAACCGCAGAAATCTTCAAAATAATTTACGAAGACGAGAAAGGCCATGTCGCGGTCGGAGCCAAATGGTTCCGCTTCTTGTGCGCTAGAGATGGCCTTGATCCGGCGGCCACATTCAAAAAACTTGTGCAAATCCATTTTCGTGGATCCCTAAGACCGCCTTTCAACGACCGGGCCCGCAGCGCAAGCGGCCTCACCCCGTTATTTTATCGAAGCCTCTCACCTTTGGGGAACTAGTGGTCCGTTCGAAACAAATGAGTCCCTTTGCGGCGAACTCTTTATCATTTGTTTCGAACGTAAAGACCACTAGACTCTTTCACATTTAGATTGAACCGTATCCGGCGTTTTTGATGTAGTTTGCACATTCCTTTGGAGTGATTGTTCCAACGAGATGGCCAACGTACTTCCAAGCTTCCTCGATAGTTCGTTTCTGGGCCATGCGCATCCAGTGCTTTATTTTGGAAAAAGTCTGCTCGATTGGGTTGAGGTCTGGGGAGTATGGAGGCAGGAACCATAATCTTGCCCCGGCAGCCCTGATGATCTGGCGGATGACCTTTGCCTTAAAACTTGTGCAAATCCATTTTCGTGGATCCCTAAGACCGCCTTTCAACGACCGGGCCCGCAGCGCAAGCGGCCTCACCCCGTTATTTTATCGAAGCCTCTCACCTTTGGGGAACTAGTGGTCCGTTCGAAACAAATGAGTCCCTTTGCGGCGAACTCTTTATCATTTGTTTCGAACGTAAAGACCACTAGGGGTCTGTAAACCGGCCTAAAGAACCCTTTGTTAACTATAATCTGGGAAACTCCTGGAGGTTTAGTAAGAGGTGAGTCCCAGAATGAGTACCGCATCAATTCGCGAGCCTGCAAGTTTCGGCAAGCGTGCAGAACCCCACAAAATCATTGTAGTTCGAAATGGCCGGGAACGGCAGTTCAACATCAATCCCATGGTGTTTACGGCCATTGCCGGCATGATGTTCATGTTTTTGTTCGGATATTTTGGTGCGACCGCCTATCTGATCTTTCGCGACGACCTGATCAGCTCTTCCTATGCCACCCAGGCCCGCATGCAGCACGAATATGAAGATCGCATAGCAGCCCTCCGCTCCAAGCTGGACCGTGTAACTTCCCGTCAATTGCTGGACCAACAGGCAATTGAAACACAAGTCAGCGAACTGATGGCCCGCCAAAAGGTAATCGGTGGTCGCGGCGGCACCATGAAGGAACTCTTGAACGAGGCTCGTAAACGTGGCCTTGGCGCAATTCCTGCAAGCGGATACGTTCCTATTCCTTTAGAAAACCCGATAAAGCACAGCGCATTGCGCGGTACAAATCCTGAAATCGACGCTCTCCAAACCGGGAGCCTGATCAACGGTTTCGCAGGATCAACCGGCACAAACACTGCAACAAATACCGCTCGGGCCAAGATCAACTCATTCATCGGCAACGGCATTGATGCGCCAGCACATGCCAACGCATTTACCCGTGAGCTTTTCGGCAACGTTGCCGAGGCAATCGGTATTATCGACACCAAACAGCGTGAGGAAATCGATGCAATCCGCATTTCAGCAGCCCAACGCGCAACCACCATCAGTTCGGCACTCAAATCAATTGGCGTGAAGGTAAACCCCTTGCCGACCAGCGATATTGGTGGCCCTTTCGTCCCGCTTGATCACTCTGTCCGGTTTGAAACCCATCTTGAAGCCCTGCAAAGCACGTTGAAACAATATGACAGCGTCTCGGCCATCGCCAAAAAGATACCCCTTGGCACTCCCCTGCCCGGCGCAATAATCTCTTCGCGATATGGCCACCGCATTGATCCGTTCAACGGACGCTCAGCCATGCATAGCGGAATTGATTTCAAAGCCGCTCGTGGCACGCCGGTTCTTTCAACCGGTGATGGTGTGGTCATCAAGGCTGGCCGCAAGGGGGGGTACGGCAAGGTTGTCGAGATACAACACAAAAACGGTTACACCACACGTTATGCTCACCTGAGCCGCATCCATGTGAAAGTCGGTCAACGCATCAAGCGCGGAAAAATCGTTGGAAAAGTCGGGTCAACCGGACGTTCCACCGGCCCTCATCTGCACTATGAACTGCGCCGCTCAGACAAAACCCGCAATCCGGCAAAATACATCAAGGCTGGTTACAAAATCCGGGGCCTGCTCTGAGGCAGAACGGGCATCTTTTAATACCAGCGGCCATTACCTAAGAGTCCAAACGAATATTCGCGTAAGGTTTGACGGTAGCAGGAGATATTTTGAAGTAAAATCAAGGTCATAGGGCGCCACCCCTTTGGTTTTGATTTTGCATAGAAATAGCCGAAATATGCACCGCCCGAAGGGGTTTGCCAAAATTGCCCACTATCAGCGGATTTATACTTGAAATGGTCAGGGACCGTCCCTGCGTATAAACCCTTGATATTGAACAAATTTTCAAAAAATCAAACCTCACGGGAATATTCGTTTGGACTCTAAATATGGGAGTACTAAACCATTGTTTCAATGGGGTTTGTTCTGAAAGTTCCCGGTTTTACTCAAGATCTTCCACCTCCCCGCCTTCACTGCCCGTCACCTGATGGGCAAGGGCTGCTTCCATAAACGGGTTGAGATCGCCATCCAGCACAGTGTCAGGCGAGGTTGATTCAACCCCGGTGCGCAAATCTTTTACAAGCTGATAAGGTTGCAGCACATAGGAGCGGATTTGATGTCCCCAGCCAATATCGGTTTTGGAATCATGCGCCTCCTGGATTGATTCCTGCCGCTTCTTCATCTCCATGTCATAGAGCCGCGCCCGTAGCGCCTTCATCGCATTGGCACGGTTTTGATGCTGTGATTTTTCCGAAGATGTCACCACGATGCCGGTTGGCGCATGGGTGATCCGAACCGCACTGTCGGTGGTGTTGACGTGCTGGCCACCCGCACCCGACGCGCGATAGGTGTCGATGCGGATATCGCTATCTGGGATATCAATCTCGATGTTGTCGTCAATCTCGGGATAAACCCAGATTGAGGAAAACGAGGTATGTCGCCGCGCATTACTGTCATAGGGCGAGATCCGCACCAGTCGGTGCACGCCGGATTCAGTTTTCGCCCAGCCAAAGGCATTTTCACCGCGGATCATGATCGAAGCGTTCTTGATGCCCGCTTCATCGCCTGCAGTGATCGCTTGAATTTCAACCTGGAACCCGTTCTTTTCAGCCCATCGTGTATACATCCGCAACAACATGTTGGCCCAGTCCTGGCTTTCGGTCCCACCGGCCCCGGCATTTACCTCCAAAAAACAGTTGGCGTTGTCGAGTTCACCGGAAAGAAGTGCCGCTACCTGGCGCTTGCCCATATCAGCTTTCATCGCCGCAAGGGCAGCCTCGGCCTCGCCAACAACTTCCTCATCACCCTCCTCTTCGCCAAGTTCGATCAGCCCGAGATTGTCTTCGAGTTCAGATTCAATCTCGCGAATGGTCTTGATAGAAGTCTCAAGGCTTTGGCGTTCACGCATGACCTTTTGCGCTTCAGCCGGGTCATTCCACAAATCAGGGTCTTCTGATTTGGCGTTCAGTTCTTCGAGGCGGGCATTGGCTACATCCCAGTCAAAGATGCCTCCTCAACAGACTGACCGCCTGCTTGATGTCAGAAATAGTAGCTAGCGTTTCAGCCCGCATGAATTTGATTTCCCGGATAAAACAACTGATTTGGTGAAGCGTTCGGCGCGAACATACGGTTGCCCCCGGTTCAAGTAAAGGCAGGCATCACAAATTAGAAGTGTTTTTCACGATAAGCTGACGAGCCTGGTTTCGGGATCAATACAGACCGCCGGTACCAAGGGTCACGGCACGATTGGCAGCAGGAGATACACTGGTATTGCCGCTAAGCAAATCTTTTGCAAACCCAATGACCGAAAAACGATCTGGAGGAGCAGTACCCGGTTTAAATGCTTCCATGATCACACCCGGCTGTCCAGCCTGAGCGAGCAGCCCGGTCTTGCGATTGATCGGCATCAGTTTCAAACCGCGAGGCACACGAAATTCAACGGCTTTTTCCTTTGGAACCGCGGATTTCATGAATTCGGTAAAAATCGGAGCCGCAAGTCCGCCACCGGTACTCCCTTTCCCCATAGAGCGCGGTGTATCAAAACCAATATAAACACCGGTAACAAGGTCAGGGGTATAACCAACAAACCAGGCGTCTTTTTCTTCATTGGTCGTTCCGGTCTTGCCGGCAACCGGCACACCAAGCTCTTTTACTACGGGCGCGGTACCGCGTTTAACGACACCTTCCATCATGGAAGTAATCTGATAGGCGGTCATTGGATCAAGCACCTGGGCACGATCATCTTCCAAGACCGGTTCTTCCTGCCCTGCCCAAGTGCGGGCATTACAGTCAGAACATACGCGTTCTTCATGTTTGAAAATGGTTTTGCCATAGCGGTCCTGAATACGGTCAATCAATGACGGCTTGATGGATTTTCCGCCATTTGCAAGCACTGAATAAGCCGCTGCCATGCGCATAACGGTGGTTTCACCTGACCCAAGTGACATCGAAAGTACCGGCAGCATTTTGTCATAAACGCCAAACCTCTCGGCATATTCAGCGACCAGCGCCATGCCCATATCCTTGGCCAGCCGAACTGTCATCAGGTTCCGGGACCGTTCAATCCCCAGGCGCAGTGTCGAGGGACCGGCGTATTTGCCGCCATAGTTCTTTGGTTCCCAGATACCAAGAGAACCGCCCTGGTTCACTTTGATCGGAGCATCAAGAACCACGGATGATGGTGTGTAGCCATTATCCAGCGCGGCTGCATATACGAAGGGTTTGAAGGACGAGCCCGGCTGTCTGAACGCCTGCGTTGCCCGGTTAAATTGTGAATCGGCAAAAGAAAACCCGCCAGCCATTGCAAGCACCCTGCCCGTATGGGGGTCCATTGCAACGATTGCGCCAGAAATCTCAGGCTTTTGTCGAAGCCGGAAGCGGGTTGTATTATCGAGGTCTTCGCCCAAAGGCTCCACATAAACAACATCACCGACACTAAGTACGCCATCTACGCCTTTGGCCGTACGGTGGTCATCGCCAATACGAACCCGCATCGCCCATTTCATGTCATCTTTGACAATACTTCCCACACGCCGCAGGTCACCAAGTTTGCCGGATACCTTGTTTTTTGGTTGAATTCCAATTGTCGCATCTTCGGCAGATGTTGCAAGAACCACCGCAAGTTTCCATTCTGGAACATCTGAATATGCGCTTAGTTCGCCAAAGGATTCACCCCAGTCGTCTTTAACTTCGACCGTTGAAACAGAGCCACGGAACCCACGTTTCAAATCAAACTTGATCAGACCACGCTGAAGTGCATGGCGAGCCTTGATCTGCAATTCAGGATCAAGCGTTGTGCGAATGGAAAGTCCGCCCTCATAAAGTGCGTTGTTGCCATATCGATCAACGATTTCACGACGCACTTCCTCTGAGAAATATTCGGAAGCAAAAAGATAGCTTGATTTGCGTCGCGGATTAACACCGAGAGATTTTGCCTTTGCCTCCTGCGCTTCTTGCCGGGTCACAAATCCATTATCAACCATCCGGTCGATAACCCAGTTACGTCGCTCAATAGCCTTTTCAGTCTTCCGGAATGGATGGTAGTTATTTGGCCCCTTGGGAAGAGCCGCCATATAAGCTGCTTCATGGAGTTCGATTTCATTCACTGACTTGTCAAAATAAGTCAGTGAGGCTCCCGCAATTCCGTACGCACCCAGTCCAAGAAAAATCTCGTTGAGATACAATTCGAGAATCCGGTCTTTGGAGTAAGCCTGCTCAATACGGAGCGAAAGGAGAGCTTCCTTGATCTTGCGTTCATAGGATCGCTCATTTGTCAGCAGGAAGTTCTTCGCAACCTGTTGGGTAATGGTGGATGCACCGACGGCACGACGTCCCGAACCGTAATTTTGCAGGTTTGTGACGATAGCCCTTGCGATGCCTATCGGGTCAACACCGGTATGGCCATAGAAATTCTTGTCCTCAGCAGAAAGAAATGCAGCCTTGATGGTTTCAGGAACTGCCTGGATTGGCAGATAAAGCCGCCGCTCCTTGGCATATTCCGCCATCAATGCACCATCGGCTGAATGTATCCGGGTCGTAACAGGAGGTTCATACGCGTTGAGCACTTCATAATCCGGCAGGTCTTTCGACATCTCGTCAATATACCAGGCAACACCCGCCACGACGATAATCGCCAGCAGCATGCCAAAGCCGACCAAATATCCAATTAGTCTAAGAAACATTAAGAGCCCACTTCCGAATCAAAGCATTTTCTTGAGATCATAAACGTAAATGTTAACAGAAACTGCACTTACCCCACATTTGCTCCCTTACGTGAAACACAATATAGATCATTTTATGTTCGAAGCGTGATCAACCCTGTTTTCGCGCCCGAAACCATGGTGAATTGAGGTTCCAACCCAAACTATTACCCTACGTAATGTTTTATCGGTCTTTTCTCAAGCTAAAAAATCCATCAATCGATTTAGCAACGACTGATGCCAGCCGCTGTTGCCAAGCCGGATCCTGCAAAAGCTTTTCATCTTCCAGATTGGAAAGATAGCCAAGTTCCATCAAAATTCCAGGAACATCCGGAGCCTTCAGTACGCCAAAAGCGGCCGACCGCAAGGGGTTCTTGATCAGTTGAATTTCGCCGTTGAGGTTTTTCACCAAAATACGCGAGAAAGCCTTGGAAAATTTTTTGGTCTCCTTGGTCGTAAGATCGACCAGAATTCCGGTCACTGCCTCCACATCACTTTCCGCAGCAAGTCCGGCCACAAGATCAACCGAATTTTCAGCCTTTGCCAAACGCTCTGAAAGCTTGTCAGAGGCGTTTTTGGAAAGCGTGTAAATGCTGGCACCGCGAACGAATTTTTGCCGCAGCGAATCCGCATGAAGCGAAACAAACAAATCTGCCTTTGTCCTTCGGCTGAAATCCAGTCTTTCCCGTAGCGAGATAAACATATCATCGTCGCGTGTCATCACCACATCATAGGGGCCAAGTGCCTCAACCTCAGCACGTATCTTCTTCGCTACCTGGAGAACAATCTCCTTTTCCCTTGCCCCACCACTGCCAACGGCCCCGCCATCAATGCCGCCATGTCCCGGATCAAGGACTATTGTAAAACGCCCTTGCTCTTTGATGACAGGGCGCACTCTGTCTCCCTTTATCGCTACAGCCCCGCTTTCGCCGAGTTCCTTCTCCTGGGTATCAAGAAGACCGGTGAAGGTTTGCGGCTCCGTTGAGTCCATATCGAGTAGAAAGCGGAAATGCTTATCATCCAGTTTTTGCTGCATGGAAGCACGAATTACCTCTGCAGGCTGAGACAGGGTCAAAACGATCCTCGATCGTCCTTTTGAAATCCTGCCATATTGAACGGCTGAAATCAGTCCTCGCGGCCGGGGTTCACCGGCTTCCCCAAAATTGAACCGGGCTTCCTCCAGATCAATGATGATCCGGTACGGCTCGTCCATATAAAAGGTCTTCAGGCGCAGGTTTTTGTCAAAATCCAGAAAGAACCGCGTGGTCGCGTCATCGCCCGCAATTTTTCCATTGAATGCGACCGGCAATTCCTGAGCCTGCGCCGCATTTATTGCAGCAATCAACTGCAATAACAGCAATGCCGGCACCAGTAACTGCCGAACTATCGGGTGAATCACTTTCATACCCCCGTCTAACAAATATTTCCGCCGAATTCACTTGCCGGATTCCCGGACAGAACATTATTTACCCTCTGGACGGAATTCACTTGTAGAATGGCTCGGCATTGCTTATCTAAAAGATGTCAGAAATGTGAATGAGTCGCGGGCAAAGCCCAGGCAGGAGCACTGTTTTCGGTAAACCGAAAAATCTGACCTGAAATTCGCGTGATCAGGAAACAAAATTTTCCAAACGATCACATCGATACAGCACGTCTTGCGGTAATTATTACTCGCAGAATGGGGCTTCACCGGCTGAACCCTTTCAGCCCTTTGAAACAGATGCGGAAATGAAAGTAACAAACTCTCTGGAAACACTGCGATTGGCAAGAAATTGCTACCGCGCGTTAGTTCGCGGAATATCGTTACGTGTCCAATCCACTCATTTTCGCAGAAATAATCCAGGCCACACCGGTATAAGTTTATTGAGCCGTGCATCAGACAGCGTATGGGCGCTTGCTGCACGGATTGAGGAGGTCATCAGACCTCTCGTTGTACCGGTTCGGCTTGCGGAGTCGAAAATACATGTCAAACAAAATGCTAATCGACGCATCCCACCCGGAAGAAACCCGGGTAGCGGTGGTGCGTGGTAACCGAATTGAAGAATTTGATTTTGAATCACAGGAGAAAAAGCAACTAAGAGGCAACATATATCTGGCAAAGGTGACACGGGTCGAGCCGTCACTGCAGGCCGCTTTTGTTGATTATGGCGGCAATCGCCATGGCTTTCTGGCTTTTTCAGAAATTCATCCGGACTATTATCAGATCCCGGTCGCTGACCGTCAGGCACTGCTTGAGGCTGAAGCCAAAGAAGCACGCGCCATGCGCGAAGCAGAAGAGGCTGAAGACGATAATAAAGAAGATACTCAGGACGACGCTTCCGGTGATGTAGAAGCATCAGATGAGGGTGAAAAAGAAAAACCCAAGCCAAAATCGCGGCGTCGACGCTCTTCGAGATCAAAATCAGCTTCCAAAAAAGCTGACGAAGCTGAGGCAGTTGATGAACCAGCGTCTGATGAAGCCGGTGAAGAAACAACCGATGCCAAGGCTTCTTCCCACGATGCGCAACCAGCCGAAGAGGAAAAGAAGCCAAAACGTCGCTCAACCCGTCGCCGCAAGGTAAAGGAAGAGCCCGTATCCGAAGAAGCATCAGCTTCCGGAAACGATGCTGCCGAAAGCACTAAATCAGACGATGGTTTGGATGACGAATCTGGCACGCCGACAACAATGGCCGCCATGGTCGAGATGGATGAAATTTCAGAGCCCCTTCCCGGCGACGAAGATGCATCTGCAGACAATGAAGAAGCAGAACCTTCGGCAGAAGAAGCCGAACCGGTAGAAGAAAAACCAAAACGTAAACGGACAGCACGCCCTCGCAAGAAAAAAGCTGAGGCAAAAACAGAAGAAGCCAAGGCTGATACGGCTGGGAAAGAAGCGGTTGATACCGCAAAAGCGGAAGAATCCACCGATGCTGCTGACGGTGAAGCCGCTGAGGACGCTGAAGAAGCTAAACCGAAGCGTAGAACCTCGCGCCGTTCGCCAAGCAGGAAGAAAAAACCTGCTGAAGCAAAAGAAGCAAAGGCTGAGCAGGAAGATAATACTGCAAAATCAGGCGAAGATGACGATGAGGGTGACGCGCCCGATCCGGTTGAATCCGTTGGTCAGGACGATGCGCTTGAAGAGCTTTCAGCTCAGCGTCGCAACTACCGCCAGTACAAAATCCAGGAAGTCATCAAGCGCCGTCAGGTGCTGTTGATCCAGGTGGTGAAAGAAGAACGTGGCAACAAGGGCGCTGCCCTTACAACCTATCTCTCCCTTGCCGGTCGTTACTCGGTCCTGATGCCAAATACCGCCCGGGGTGGGGGTATTTCGCGCAAGATCACCAATTCTGCCGACCGTAAGCGCTTGAAAACTATTGCCTCGGAACTGGAGGTGCCGGAAGGCATGGGCGTAATCCTGCGCACGGCTGGTGCGGCGCGCACAAAAGATGAGATTGATCGCGATTTTCAATACCTCATGCGCCTTTGGGAACAGGTCCGCGATCTGACACTGGCTTCTACTGCACCTTCCCTCGTTTATGAGGAAGGCAGCCTGATCAAACGCTCAATCAGGGATCTGTATAACAAGGATACAGATGAGATTATTGTTTCCGGTGATGAAGGTTACAAGGAAGCCCGTGACTTCATGGGCATGTTGATGCCTGAACATGTTGATCGGGTAAAACAATACAATGGTTCGCAGGCAATTTTCACAAAATACGGCGTCGAAAATCACCTTGAAAACATGGTCTCGCCACAGGTAACACTCAAATCGGGCGGTTATCTCGTTATCAACCAGACAGAAGCGCTGGTTGCGGTAGACGTTAACTCGGGCCGTGCAACACGCGAACACTCCGTTGAAAAAACTGCACTCCAAACCAATCTGGAAGCAGCTGAAGAAATAGCCCGTCAATTGCGGTTGCGGGACCTTGCAGGCCTGATCGTTATCGACTTCATCGACATGGAAGAAAGGCGCAACAATCGTGCCGTCGAGAAGAAGCTTAAGGATTGTCTGAAAAACGACCGCGCCCGCATTCAGGTTGGCCGGATATCACATTTCGGGCTAATGGAAATGTCACGACAGCGGATAAGGGCAAGCGTTCTCGAGAGCACCATGGACGTATGTCCACATTGTGCAGGCGTAGGCTTTGTACGTTCCGAGTCGGCAATTGCGCTTCATGTATTCCGTGCGTTGGAAGAGCATGTTTCGCGCAATAAAAATCGCGACGCGGTACTAAAAACCACGCCGGAAATTGCCGCTCACCTTCTCAATCACAAGCGCGCTGCACTTGTTGAACTTGAAACAAGGTATGGCATTCAAATCATAATTCTCGGCCAGGGAGACATTTCCGGCCAGGAATTCAAGATTGAAAAAGGCGGCAAATCCGGAGATGCTGGTCAGACCAATGTGGTTGGGTATGACGGCGAAAATACTTCTGGTGCGAATAATTCAGAAGAAGAGGACGGCAAGCGAAAACGCTCACGTCGCAGCCGCCGCAAAGGCTCAAACGACGAGAGCGCCGAGGCCGAGGCAACGGAAGAGCAGGAAGCAGGCTCCTCAGAAGCTACGGACAATAACGGCGAAGATAACAAACCCCGTCGCAAGCGCAGGCGCGGCAAGCGCGGTGGCACTCGACGCAGCGAAGCGGATGCCGTAACGACCGAAGAAAACGCCTCCGAACAAGCTGCAGCCGCTACACCATCCGGTGATAGTGAAAGCTCTACTGGCTCAGAAGCTGAAGTTGGCGAAAAACCACGCTCTCGCAGCACCCGCCGCAAGAAAGCACCGGTTGCAACAAAGGCTGAGCAGGAAGAAACACCCGCCGAAGCTACCAAAACCAGGGCTTCCTCAGATGAGGATGATCCGGCCCCTCCTCCGCCAAAGCCACGTCGCCGCACCACCCGCCGCAAAAAACCGGAGGATAGTGAGGCAATAACAGAACTGGCAGCTGAAAATACTGATAATGCCAGCGTCAGCGAACCGGTAGATGCTTCAAATTCGGCTGATGCTGAAAACGGTGGGGAAGAAGAAAAGCTCAGGAAAAAAAGCTGGTGGAGCCGCGGCGAAGGTTTTTTCTAGAATAATTTTCGTTTATACTCCTAGTGGTCCGTTCGAAACAAATGAGTCCCTTTGCGGCGAACTCTTTATCATTTGTTTCGAACGTAAAGACCACTAGCAAGGTATTGTTTTCTAGTGGATTTTAAGATTCAAATATTTGGATGAGAGGTCTCGGAAAACGGGTTCCAAATGTTTGAATCAATCCACTTGCACCCGAAAAGTGGGCACCGGTTTTCGGATAAGTGCAAGGATCAAAAGAAGAATCCAATACTCAAAATTCGGGTTTCCGGATGTTTTGAGTATAATCGGAACCGGTTAAGCGAAAATGCGTAAATGAAATTTAATGAGTAACGCGTTGTCGCTGTTTGGATTGAACGCGATACTCTAAGAGAGTGTTTCTACCCCACCAATTGCACGCCATTGGCTAAAGGTTTATGAAGTTTGATCCACCCTTGATCGAAACACGGCTGGTAAAGCGCTACAAGCGCTTTCTGGCTGATGTTGAAATGCCGGATGGCACAGTGCTCACGGTGCACTGTCCCAATCCCGGCTCTATGACGGGGCTAACCGCCCCTGGTATCAGAGCGTGGATTTCCGACAGCTGCAATCCCAAGCGCAAGTTACAGTACACGCTTGAACTCGTGGAAATTGGTTCTACCATCGTCGGCGTAAATACCCATCGACCAAACCAGCTTGCTCGGGAAGCCGTCGAGACGGGGCTTGTCCCCGAACTTTCTTCGTTTGATCGTCTGCGCACGGAAGTGAAATACGGCACCAATTCACGGATTGATATTCTCCTTGAAAACGACAATGCGCCGGACATTTATGTTGAGGTTAAGAACGTACACTTTGTCCGAACCCCAGGGTTGCATGAATTTCCCGACAGCGTTACTGCCCGGGGTGCAAAACATCTTGATGAAATGGCGCGGGAGGTACAAAATGGAAACCGTGCGGCGATGCTTTATGTGATCCAGCGCAATGATGGCGATCGGATGCGCCTTGCAGCTGACCTAGACCCCAACTATGTTGACGCTTTCAAGCGCGCAACGAATACCGGTGTAGAAGCATATGCGCTGATCTGTAATCTCTCGCCGCTTGGAATTGACGCAGCAGGCGTTATTTCATTAGATACCAGCATTTAATCTTGGACCATGGAGCCCGCAGATGACTGCCTATGTTGATGCACAGACCGCGCCGATGAAAAATACCGGCAGCATCAAACTCTATGGACCGGCTGATTTTGACGGGATGAGAAATGCTTCCCAGATAACCGCCAGATGCCTTGACGAACTTTCTCACCGCATCAAACCCGGGACAACTACTCAGGAAATCGATGATTTCGTTTCTGAATTCGGCCGGGCCAATGATGCCCTGCCGGCAACTTTGAACTATCGCGGTTATACAAAATCATGTTGCACATCAATAAACCATGTGGTTTGCCATGGCATTCCCAACGAAAAACCTTTGCGCGAAGGTGACATCGTCAATGTTGATGTAACCTTTGTGGTTGATGGCTGGCATGGTGATTCCAGCAGAATGTATCCGATTGGAGCAATAAAGCGCGCGGCGGAACGTCTGGTTGAGGTCACCTACAATTCGTTGATGTTGGGGATTGAAGCGGTAAAGCCCGGCAACACTACCGGACATATCGGCGAAGCAATCCAGACCTATGCTGAAGCAGAGCGTTGTTCGGTTGTCCGCGAATTTTGTGGCCATGGTGTCGGTCGCCTGTTCCATGACGCACCAAATATTCTTCACTATGGCCGTGCCGGCGACGGTGTTGAAATACGCCCGGGTATGATTTTCACAATTGAACCAATGATCAATCTCGGCCGTCCAAGCGTTAAGGTCCTGCCCGATGGCTGGACAGCAGTTACCCGTGACCGGTCCTTGACCGCCCAATACGAGCACAGCATCGGTGTCACCGAAGATGGGTGTGAGATATTTACAGCTTCACCTGCCGGTTATAAACTACCGCCATACGCATAATTCGTATATACAGGTATTCGTTCAGTATAAACTGTTCGACAGGCGGAATAATACATGCACAACGACACAGATAGGTTCGCCGAAACGCAAGGCAGCGACCGGGGTGTTTCGGGACATCGCGCCCGGGTAAAGGAAAAATTCTCGCGTTCTGGCGCCAATGGCATGGCGGATTATGAATTGCTGGAATTGGTTCTTTTCCGCTCCATTCCGCGTCGTGATACCAAACCCATTGCAAAAGAACTCATCTCTGTTTTCGGAACATTTGCGGAAGCACTCAATGCTGCACCAGAGCGGTTGAAAGAAGTCAGTGGCGTTGGTGAAGGAACAGTTTCAGATTTTCAGGTAATCAAAGCCGCGGCTGCAGCCTTGCTAAAGGGGGATGTGCGGTAAAAACCGGTTCTGGGTTCCTGGTCATCCGTTCTGGATTATTGCCGTGCTGCAATGGCTTTTGAAGAACGTGAGCAGTTTCGGATTTTATTTCTCGACAAGAAAAACCGCTTGATCGGGGATGAAGTCCAGCAGATCGGAACCGTTGATCACACGCCTGTCTATCCGCGGGAGGTGATCAAACGAGCGCTGGACCTATCAGCAACGGCCATCATACTCGTCCACAATCATCCCTCAGGTGACCCTACCCCCTCGTCAACTGATATTGAGGTGACCAGGAAAATCGCCAAAATCGCCGATTCGCTGAACATTACAGTCCATGATCACATCATCATTGCCAAAGACGGCCATACGAGCATGAAAGGCTTGAAGCTTTTCTAGTGGTCCGTTCGAAACAAATGAGTCCCTTTGCGGCGAACTCTTTATCATTTGTTTCGAACGTAAAGACCACTAGCAAGGTATTGTTTTCTAGTGGATTTTAAGATTCAAATATTTGGATGAGAGGTCTCGGAAAACGGGTTCCAAATGTTTGAATCAATCCACTAGAGCCCTATTTACTACTTCGTGAAATGTAACGGATTCGGGTCGAATTTCATGCCCGTCTGGGCTAAACAGAAGAAGGTAGGACAGCAGACGGATTCGGGCACACATGTTAAACGGTTTCGGATTACAGGGCCTTGGTATCTTCGCGATACGCAAGCCCCTACTCTCAAGCGTAATTTTCCTTCTGATCACGCTGATTTCAATATTTGGACTGACAAAGCTCGAATTCTCCGGCGAGAACATCGAAATACTGCGCGATGATTCCCGGGAACTTGCAGATTATGACGAGCTTCTGGCTGATTTCAGAAACTTCAACAATGACGCCGTCATGCTCATGCGCCTTGAAAATCTCGCAACTGTCGAGGGGATCGAAACGTTCCGGGAAGTTAACTTTGAGTTTCAGCTGGACGAGCGGGTCGAAAGCATCCTTTCGATATTCTCCCTGGTAAAATACGGCGGTGAAGAACAGGGCTGGCAATCTGCACTTCCGGCAGAGTTTGAAACGGATGAGCAGGTTCTTTCAGCCCTTAAACAATTGGCGACCGACATCCCAAGCGCCCAGTCTCTGTTCAGCGAGAATTTCAACTCTGCCGTAATGGTTGTCTACACGAAGGCAGAAGCCACGCAGGACGAAAACGTTCAAGAAACCATGCATGCGCTTACCGAGCTTGCCAAAGAGTTTGAAACGGAGACCACCAGCCTCAGCATCGCAGGTCAGCCGGCAATAAGGGCCGACATGATCCATTCGATTTTTTCTGATCTGATATGGCTTGCACCCGTGGCACTGGCCCTGTGCGCGCTAGTTGCGTTCTTGCTGTTCCGCCACCCTGTCGCAATGTTGCTCTGCGCCCTTCCCTCGCTCATATCAATTGTATGGTTTTTAGGTCTTGCAAGCCTTGCCGGGATAAAGCTCAATTTCCTGACCAACATTCTCCCTGTTCTGCTGATTGTGATTGTGTTTGCCGACACACTGCATTTTTATCTCAAATGGCAGAAGAAAACCGACGAACTGGGCGACGCTATCAAGGGTATTGAAGTAGCGACCGAACGCATCGGTCCAGCCTGTGCCCTGTCCTCGATCACAACCGCCCTTGCGCTCCTTTCCCTTTGTGTCAGCGGCAATTTCGGATTGTTTGAGCTTGGACTTGTAGGTGCACTTGGAGTTCTGGGTGGTTTCATCTGCCTGATCACCGGACTGCCGCTTGGGATTTACTGGGCATCAAAAACGAACTTTTTCCACTCGCCCCCAAACGCGATGAAACTGAATGCGATATCTAAGCCTGCAATAGGGCTGTTGAAATACAAAAAGGCGGTAATCGCCATTGGTCTGATTGGATGTGCATTCGGGCTTTATGCACACCACAACATCGACAGCCGCTTTCGGCTGATTGATTATCTGGGAGATCAATCCGAGGTTGGTCAAAGCGAGGGGTATATCGACCAGACATACCATGGGACAACGCCTCTTTTCGTAATCGTTGACATGGACACCAGCCTCCCGCTTGATGACCCAAGCAATGAAAAACGGGTCTATGATACTTCGGTTGCTGTAACGGAAGTTTTTGGCCCAGGCTCCTTTTATTCGCTCGCCGATTTCGCCGATGAAATCAAAAAGGCTGGCGGCAAACTAGATGCAAGCTTGATCGATGAACTGCCGCGATATCTCACCAGCCGCTTCATCTCCAACGACAAAACAAAACTTCTTGTGACAATCTTTTCCTCGGCAAATCTTTCCGCAAGCGAAATGCAGAACAAGCTGAAGGCTCTCAATGTTGAACTCGAAGAACGCGGGCTTTCGCAATTCAGCAGGATAACCGGCTATCCCGTTCTCTCCGGCGTGGTCGCACCAAGATTGATGGACAAGCTCCGCATCAGCCTGCTTCTCGCTGTCTTCATGTCAATTGCGGTAATCGCAACTGCCACTCGCTCTTTGTCGCTGGGCCTTGCGTGTCTGGTTCCCAACCTGTTGCCAATCGTATGCGTAGAGCTGATTTTGTATCTGGTTGGAATTCCGCTCAACATGTCAATCACCGTGGCGCTTACTGTCGCTTTCGGGATCGCGGTTGATGATTCCATCCACATGATCAATCAGTATCTGCTCAATCGGGAAGAGGATGAACAATCCGCTTCGATCATTGGGGCAATTCAGGAAGTTACTCCGGCAATATTCTCTACCACACTGATCTTGTCTGGTGGCTTACTGGTCATGAGCTTCAGCAGCCTGCCGGCAATGGCGGTATTTTCCGCCGTCGTGGTCATGACACTTGTTTTTGCCTTCATTGCTGATCTATTTCAATTGCCCGCCTATCTTGCACTATTGGGGCGGCGCGTATAATCAGTGCTGAGAAAATTTTTGCAGGTTTAACAAGGAAATCAAAATGCTGAAGAAAATGGCACTTATCGGAATGCTCGCATTGTTAGCTGTTCCAGCGACTGCTCCCAACCATTTTGTCGAGGCTTCACCAGCACTCTATGAAAAACTGACCGGCAAATGGCGCGGCAAAGGCAAGGTAAAGACTTCTGCCAAGGCCAAAAAAGAATCCATCCGATGCAAAATGAAAAACATACCGTCGTCAAAGGATGGCCGACTGGACCTTTCAGGCAATTGTGCCGTGAGTGGCTTTGTTTTCAGCCTCAATGGCTATATTCAACAAAATGGCAGCAAGAACTCTTACACCGCATCCATGTTCCGTTCCCTGGCGAACCTCAAGCAAAACAATTTTTCCGGTAAGCGCAGCGGAAGCAAAATCAATTTCAGCTTCAAGGCTTATGACCGGGTTTCAAGACAGGACGTGATTGCAACGATCAAACTGAATTCCAAGAGTTCGAATTTCTTTGACGTGCGCATTCGCCGATCCGATCCTGAAACCGGCAAGGTTTTTGATGTCGGCACAATCTCGTTCAGCAAATCGGGATAATATCGAAAGATATTTTATACCAGCGGCGATTAGGTTTGACCCTTTTATGGCGCTGGCCTGCGAGCGCAAAGCGAGCCTGCTTATGCCCGCCCCCGTGGGGGCGTTTGGCAAAGCCAAACTGCCGTGAGCGCAAACAAATATACTCCTTGCACCCGAAAAGTGGGCACCGGTTTTCGGATAAGTGCAAGGATCAAAAGAAGAATCCTATACTCAAAATTCGGGTTTCCGAGTGTTTTGAGTATACCAATGAGTCAAACCAAACAGCCGCTGGCGTAACACCGTCCGGTGGGCAATTTTGGGGCACCGCAGGCCAGAGTTCTTTTGGTTCTGGCCGCGTTGCAATCAGCGCAGGGCACACAGGCACCCCTTCGCTCAAGAGAAGCGGCCCCTAGCAGTCTTTAAGAACTGATACTCACCGAGCGGGCTTTTTGCGTGGCTTTGATCGCCTTCATCAGGTGGTTGTCGCGACCGTACATGTCGGAGAAATACTTCACCGAACCATTTTTTTGAGGCCAGGCAGTAAAGTACGAAACATAGACCGGCACTTTTGAACGCAGCTTCTCAGTCTGGTTCTTTCCACGCGAAATCATCGAGTTGATATGCCCCTTGGACCTGCCAAGAACCGCTGCCGCCATCGCCTGCGGATTATGCAGACGCACACATCCGTGACTGTAAGCACGCGACGATCGGCTGAAAAGGTGCTTTGCAGGCGTATCATGCATGTAGATTGAATGTTTGTTCGGAAACATGATCTTCAATTTGCCCAGAGCATTCTTGGCGCCCGGGGGTTGGCGAACCGCAAATTTCGGGTGAACTCCAACCGAACTCCAGTCAATCGAAGAAGACGAAATTTTCTTTCCGCCAAATGTTGAAACCTCATAGCCGCGTTGATCAAGATAACCCGGGTTTGAAATGGATTTCGCCGCGAATTCGTTGACGATGATCGAACGTGGAACCCCCCAATAAGGGTTGTAAACAACGTGCTCAATTTTATCATAGAAGAAATTGGTCTGATTGGATTTCTTGCCAACCACTATGCGCATTGAAAGTTTCTCGGCACCGTTCTCCATATACCGCGCACGATATTCGGGCTGGTTAATGAACACATGGCGCGAGCCAAGCTCATGCGGAAGCCAGCGCAACCGCTCCATGGCCAGCGTCACCTGATCAATCCGCTGCCCGGCAGCAAGCCCTGCAAGCTTGCGCGATGTGTTGGGTCCAATAACACCGTCAGGGCCAAGGCCGGCTTCTTTTTGATAGTCCCTTACAAACGTGACTGCTTCCTTTGTGTAGACCTCATCGTCTGTGTACGCGGCAAGGAAATCAGAATGCGCCTGAAGCAATTCGTGTGATGCACGCTTGCGAATGGCAGCAACAAATTTCGGAAACGCCTCGTGTTTCATACCTGGCCGGATCAGCACTTTGGCAGGCAGGTCAATCACATCATCTTCGGTCTGGGAAATTGACGCAAGTTCGCGTTTCAGCGCCATAAATTTGTCATTGGTTGGATGCATGCTTGCCAGGTTACGCACAGGCAAACCCGTGCCAAAAATGTCTTCAAACACCGCCGACGCTTTTGTATGGTGGACAGGAAAATCGTGATAGCCGCTTAACCGGTTCGGATTTATCGTTCCAAATTTGGCATCCATTGCATAGCGAAGCACCGCTACTGACATCGAAACCTCACGGCGAATTCGATATCCAGCTGACTTCTTGTCTTGATCTTCGTCAGCTACATCCGCGGAAACCGGTAGGGCATTAACCGCATAGTCTTCGCCGCGCAAACCAAATTCTTCCGCAGCCTCGAGAAAGGCGATTACCGAACGCGCCCGGGCATTCCATTCACCCTCCTCATTGAGCCAGACATAGCCTTGATTTTGCGAATAATAGTCAGATACCGTCTTTGCCAGATAAGCTTCAGCAGACATGGCTTGCCTTTCAGCCAGCAACAGGTCCTTGGTCATCGCGGAAGGTTCTGCCGGTTTTTCCGGGGATTGCGAACCATCGTTGAGGGTTGGATGGTCACTGGAAGAAATCGATCCAACAAAAGCATATTCAACCGCCAACGGAACCAACTTAATCGGTGCGCGTTTGGCTACCTTGTAGGTGTAGTAGACGGTCTTGGGCACTTTTGCCGCCTTGGCGGCTTTGGCGGCCTTTTTGGGTTTGCTTTGTTCAAACAAATCCTGCTTCAACTGTTCGCGTTTAACCTTGCGTTCATGGGCTTTCGGAAACAGCACCTGAAGCAGCGTTTTCCGCTTTTGTTGCGCCAAAACGGGGGTAACTAATACGGTACACGCAAGTGCTGCACATGTTATAATACGAAGTTTGCTCATCTTTTCCTCATATTCTCAATCATTTGAGGCGGATCAAATTCAACCCAGGGGGCGGCGCATTTCCCCCGATATTGTGACCGCTTCATAACACCAAACACTTGATACAACCAGCAGATCACGAGAATATTACAAAAAAATAAAAGGCCCGGACACGCCGGGCCTTCGAAACTGTTGCCCAAAAGCAACAAAAACTGCTCAATTCCCCTTAGTAAGTCAGAAGAAGCGGGAATTCAGTTTCTAACGTGAGTAAAATTCGACAACCAGATTCGGTTCCATTTGAACCGGATATGGCACTTCAGCATAGGCTGGCTTACGTACATAGGTTGCTGTCAATTTTGAATGATCCGCATCGACATATTCAGGCACATCCCGCTCTGCAAGCTGAATAGCTTCGAGAACAAAAGCCAGTTGCTTGGAACGGTCACGCACTTCAATCACGTCACCAATTTTGCAGCGATATGATGGAATACTGACGCGCTGTCCATTGACCTTGACGTGCCCGTGATTGATGAACTGGCGCGCCGCAAAAACAGTGGCCACAAACTTTGCACGATAAACAAGCGCATCAAGGCGGCTTTCAAGCAAGCCGATCAGATTTTCGGATGTATCGCCCTTTTGGCGCACAGCTTCACCGTAAATCCGGCGGAACTGTTTTTCAGAAATATTGCCGTAATAGCCTTTAAGTTTCTGTTTTGCGCGCAACTGAACGCCGAAATCAGAAGGTTTACCCTTGCGGCGCTGGCCATGCTCACCCGGTCCGTATTCACGGCGATTCACTGGAGACTTCGGACGGCCCCAGATGTTTTCGCCAAGGCGGCGGTCAATTTTATATTTGGTAGAACTACGCTTGCTCATCACATTTCCTTGCGTTTTAACAACAGTTTCCATCCAAAACTTAAAGTTTTGAATGAAGTGGAAACGCACCCTCCTCTTCCAGTCTTGTTGGACTAGATGACAGATCAATTCACGCACGTTTTGTGAAATTGAACACGGGATACGTAAAGTCGGCTGCATCATAAATGCAACCGACACTGCGAGATACCCAAAACGGCTGATTTAGTCAAGCATTTTGGGGTGATCTGTGAAGCGGCATGCATGCAACGCTCGGTACAAGCGTGCTCCCTAATCCGCCAGGTATCGCGACGGGATACCAAACAGAAAGTCTGTGCCCTCAACCTGCTGATGACAATCGTGGCAAAATTCCATCGATTCCGGGTTTCCGCCGGTGGTATCACCAAACACCGATCCTTCAGGAAGGATCATCACATATCGCCAGTTTCCTGTTTCAGGACTTAGGTCTTCCGAAAGCTTTTCCATCAGGAACAAAGCGCCCGGAAACACTTGCTTATCGCCGGTTACGGTGAAGCTATCTTTGGCAAGGATCGCGCCTGCGGGCATTTGCGACCCCTCATCAAGATCAGCATAGGAACTGGAAAGTTCATTACCGAAGTTGCTGATGTAGCGGTTACCATGGCCTGAAGACAGATAGGGCGCTGAGCTGAACTGCCTCCACTCCTGGTAGGTTTTTGCTGGCGCTTTCGATGAAAGGGCGTATCCGGCAGCCATTTGCTGCTTGATTTGGTCATAAACCGCATTGGCCTCATCATGGTTCAACTTGGCTGGTGACTTGATCCTGACATGGGCATCCAATTCTATCGGAGATGTGTCCTGGGCTTGGCTGACAGATACAAGTCCCAAAGCAAACAACGTGATAAAAAACGGCAGTCGGTTAGGATAGGGCATGCAATCCTCCTGCTTGATACTTTACCGTAACCCAAAACCTATGTTTGATTGTTCAAATTGCCGTGCGTTCACAAACCCTTGAACACGCACGATCAACCAATTCTCAGACCAAAACCCAAAAGCAGGTTCCGCGTATCTGTATCAACACTTCCTGATGTGAAATATGCTTCATCACGTGTGGGTTTTTCACCAACAAGCTGGTTGTCGGAACTGCACAGGCTTGCAGCTCGCCTTGCGATCGCCTCTGAGGTATCAATCCAGTCTACCGGCCATTTTGCCATTTTTCGCATTCGATTGGCGAGAAACGGATAATGCGTGCATGCAAGAACCACAATATCGGTGCGCTTGCCTTCACGCTCAACAAAGCAAGGTTCAATCTCTCGGCTCACGGATTCTTCGTCTGCAAACCCACCCCGCAGGTAAGTCTCGGCAAGTGCGGCAAGCTTTGTGCTGCCCACCAAATTCACATCGCACTTGCTTGCATAATCAGAAACCAGATCACGGGTATATTGTCGCTGTACAGTTCCAGGTGTCGCAAGCACGGAAACAAGTCCGGATACGGTTCTTTCAGCAGCCGGTTTGATTGCCGGGACAGTGCCCACAAATACCTGCTCCGGATAGGCCTCACGCAGAGCATGAATTCCAAGTGTCGATGCCGTGTTGCAGGCAATCACCATGATTTCCGGTTTCCAACGGGAAATAAACTCGCCAAACAACCCAATCATCCGTTGCTTGAGCGGCTCCTCATCCCAATCACCATATGGGAATGCATCATCATCGGCCACGTAGACAAAATGTTGCTGTGGCAATAACACGCGCGCTTCTCGCAGAACGCTCAACCCCCCGATCCCGGAATCAAAAACCAGAATTGTCACGCTTCCGGCCTTGCTTTCACCCCGGCATTGGCATCAAGTTCCAACGTCCCAAGCCTGTCCTCGATCGGCAGGGGTTCTGACTTGCCGGGACACACTCGTTGCACGAGCGTGCCGTCCTTTTCAAACCGGAAGAGCAGCCGTCGCCTTGCAAAATTACGCGCATGAGTCCAGGCAAACAACGACCCAAACGAGAGCCCGGCAACAACATCGCTTGGGAAATGCGCTCCCACAATAACGCGGGTCGACCCCACCCAGAGGGCAAGAAATAAAAGCCAAACACGCAGACGTGGAAACAGCAGGGCCATTGCCATGCAAAATGCCCCGATTGCGGTTGAATGTCCTGACGGAAAACTGGCATGACCGGCAACATCAAAAATTGACAGAGTATTCCATTGCCCATCTTGCGGAAGCGTACCCACCGGACGAGCCCGACCGATCAAAAGCTTGAGGCCAAGGGAAATCAATCCAGCAAATGCAACCGCGGTGAATATGAAGCAGAGCTTCATGAATTGATGGTGCCATTTGGCAATGTCGAGCTTCTCGCCGCCAACCGGGGCGCAAATTGCCATGATCGCCATTAGTCCACCACTCCCCCAGAGCATCCACTCAGATCTGCCAAAGTCGGTAGTAAGGTAAAAAATACCGGACCTGTCCTGATGCCAAAGACGCGAATAATACCGCTCAAAAAAAGGAGGATCCGCAAAGAAAAATGCAAATGCAATCATCGCTGCCACCGCCAGAAAAATTGCCGCGCATGCTCCTGGGCTTGGTAGAATACCAAATTTGGTTGATACCCTGCGGTTCAACACCAAACACAAAAACCCGGTTATATTGTTAAGCCAATATATGATGGTTATCCCCTGTTTATCCCTGCCGTAAAGGCAATATGAGTGTCCTTTTTATTGCAGGATTAGCCCTGTATTTGCAAGGAAATATACCTTCGGAGGCACTCGAATAAGCTTGTTCAGTATTTTCAACAAAGTGTTTTAATCAGTATCAATTTTATGTTCTGCACTCTTTTTCATCCATCGACGTTCCAGCGCTGCAATCATCCCGCGCAACGCATGCACCTCAGGTTCCTTGAGGTCGGAATTTGCAAAGATGCTGCGCAAATTTGTCATCATTCGCTCACGTTTCTCAGGCGGATGGAAATAGTTTGCGTCATCCAACGCCGCTTCCATATGTTCCACCAGCCCTATTAAGCTTTCGCGAGCAGCTGGTTGCGCAACACGCTCGGCAAAAATTGATTGCGTGTCGGTGAAAGATGCACGCATCCATTCATAAGAAACCAAAAGCACAGCCTGGGCGATATTCAATGAGGCAAAAGCCGGATTAACCGGGAACGTCACAATTTCATCCACAAGAGCCAGCTCGTGGTTTTCAAGCCCCCAACGCTCGCGGCCAAACAAGATACCGACCTTGCTTCCGCTCTCAATTCGTTCTCGCGCAAGTGCAGCTGCCTTTTCTGGCGCAAGTACGGGCTTTAGCAATTCTCGCCGCCGGGCAGTGGTCGCCATCACATGATTGAGGTCTCCGATTGCCGCCTCGAGTTTTTCGAAAACCTTCGCCCGGTCAATTACGTGATCAGCACGGCTCGCGGCGGCCTGTGCTTTTTCACTTGGCCAACCATCGCGCGGATTGACGAGCCGCAATTCACTCAAGCCAAAATTTGCCATTGCACGTGCAACCATGCCGATATTCTCACCGAGCTGGGGCTCTACCAAAATGATGATCGGCCCGCCGGTTAAAAGCTCAAGTTTGTGGTTGGTTCCAGACATGAAACGGCTATGGCTTATAAGATGCCGTCTTGCAAGACTGGCGGAATGTTTTATACGGAGCAATCAATAGAAGGTCCTGATATGAATGCACCGCTTTTGAAGCCAGAAATTGAGATCGAGCAACGGGCTTTCATCTTTGGCGGCGCTTATGGCAACCTGCAAGCAACGAGGGCCATTTTGGAGAAAGCATGGTCGCTTGGTTACTTGCCCCATGAAGTAATTTTCACCGGAGATACGGTGGCTTATTGTGGACAACCCGTTGCGACCGTACATCTGATCAGAAAAAGCGGCATTCACGCAATCATGGGCAATTGCGAAGAAGCGCTTGTAGCAGATGCGGATAATTGTGGATGCGGATTTGAAGAAGGCACAACCTGCAATGCGCTTTCTGCGCAATGGTATCAGTTTTGCCGTGAACAAATTGATATGGCGGACCGCAGATGGATGGCAACGCTTCCCCGCTCACTGGTAGCGCAGATCGGCCAGCATCGGTTCCTCTGCACCCATGCCACGCCTAAATCCATCAATGAATTTGTGTTTCTCTCAGACATTCGCTCCAGAAAATCATTTCCGGGAGTTGTCGATCCGATTGATGGTTTCATTGTTGGCCATTCGGGAATTCCGTTTCTTGCTGAATGCGATAACAGGGCATGGATTAACTCGGGCGCAGCCGGAATGCCTGCCAATGACGGCACTCCCCGGGTTTGGTATGCGACGATTGAAAGTACCGGTAGACAATTGTCAGCGACGATCAGTGACCTTGAATATGACCATGAAGCGACAGCAACCGCCATGGTCGACGCTGGCTTGCAAAATGGCTATCAAGATTGTCTGAAAAGTGGCCTCTGGCCAAGTTTAGACGTATTACCAGCGACTGAAAGACAGGCAACTGGCACGCCGGTCAAATCTGAGACAAGGACATTTCTTGGCATAACCGCGCAAACCTGAATACCTGGGCGCCAATTACACCATCTGAATTCAGACATTTGATGACGCATATTGCTCCTTACAATCCTTCGGCCGGAGCGCATATTCATGGTTTGAAAACTGATCCACCAACGGATGCTGGACCGCCACAATCATGGAATTCATTACACGCCCCAAATTTGCACTAATCCTGTTCATGGTTTCAATGGCATTGATCCCGTTAAACGATGCGTTCATCAAATTGATGAGCGAAAGGTTTTCAATATTTCAGATTCTGTCGCTACGCGCGGTTGTAAGCCTTGCAATCGTTCTTTCCATACCTGTGACCATAAAGGCCATGCGCCAATTGAAATTCAAAACCATTCTGAAATTGATGCTTCGCGGTTTTTGCCTGGTTGCAGCGATGATGTTTTTCTTTCTTCCCCTGGCTCGCCTCGATTTAGCCGAGGTTACGGCAATATTTTATACCGCCCCACTGATCATATCCGTCATGTCTGTCCCCGTATTGGGTGAAAAGCTTGGAGTCTTCCGGATTTTTGCGGTTCTTATTGGTTTTATCGGCGTGCTCTTTATTGTTGGACCAACCTCAAATGGTTTGGAAATTGCCTACGCCATGCCGATCATCTCGGCAATTTCGTATGCTGCCTTTCAATTGATCACCCGATACATCCGAAACGAAGCTCCGGTCATCAGCATGGTTGCTGTGCAAAATGTGATCTACTTTTGCTTCGGCTCACTGGGGGTTGTTTTAATCTGGGTCTTTCAACCGACTGCAAGCGGTGATGAGGTAAGTAAATTTTTGCTCCGGGGGTGGCATACGCCACAGGGTTTTGATTATCTTTATCTGGGGATCACCGGTGCTATTGTGCTCCTGCTGGCATTTGCTTCAACCAACATCTATTCAAACCTGGAGGCAACGTTCATTGCACCATTTGAATATGTCGCGATGCCCATGGCGGTGTTATGGGGCATTGTATTTTTCGAAGAATGGCCAAGCATCAACGCCTGGATCGGAATATCGCTGATCATCACCGGAGGGATCTTGATGATTTATCGCGAAAACATCAAGAATCGCGATGTCAGCTCCGACATGCGCATGCGTGCAGCCGCGACACATTCAAACCTGGATGACATTGAGTGAGCATTTGAGCGTTTCCTCTTTTGATTAGAGTATCCGATTATACTCCTTGCACCCGAAAAGTGGGCACCGGTTTTCGGATAAGTGCAAGGATCAAAAGAAGAATCCTATACTCAAAATCCGGGTTTCCGGGTGTTTTGAGTATAAACGAAAATGCGTGAATGAAATCAAATAAGCAACGCGTTGTCGCTGATCTGATTAAGCGCGAAACGCGCTAACTGAAAATGGGATGCAAATGTTTGAAACAATCGGCTAGTGGTCCGTTCGAAACAAATGAGTCCCTTTGCGGCGAACTCTTTATCATTTGTTTCGAACGTAAAGACCACTAGCAAGGTATTGTTTTCTAGTGGATTTTAAGATTCAAATATTTGGATGAGAGGTCTCGGAAAACGGGTTCCAAATGTTTGAATCAATCCACTAGAGCGTCCCGCTACACCTTGTTCATCTCCGGATTTGTTTCGATCTCAAACTGCAAAAGTGCTTCAAGCATTGCCACTTCAATAATATGCGCGAGAACATCAGCCTCAAGTCCCAGCGCCATTGAACGCAGTTCTTTCAAAAGATCTGCTATATACTCAAATTGTTCCGCCGGCAAGGGTACACCAAATTCCGGAATTTTACGTTCATCGGTAGTTGTCACGTCTGTTCCTATCAATACCCAGCCCGGCGGTTTAATCCCGAAGCACTACTTCAACGATCAAACATTTTCTAGTATAATTAGAATAAATTATTATAACAACCTATACGTGTATTTTTTCCAAATGAGGGCCAAGAACCAAGATTTCACTTGACGATTGCCCAATCACTGTCCATGTCGGCAACTTTGAAACACTCAAAATTACAAATGGAAGCCAATGACCCACAGTGTTGTCATCGTTGAGTCGCCTGCCAAAGCCAAGACCATCAACAAGTATTTGGGCAAGGATTACACAGTCCTTGCTTCATATGGCCATGTCCGCGACCTCCCCCCTAAAGACGGATCTGTACTGCCGGATGAAGACTTTGAGATGTCCTGGGAGGTTGATTCAAAATCAAAAAGCCGACTTTCGGATATTACCAAAGCGGTAAAATCAGCCGACAAGGTTATTCTCGCAACTGATCCGGATCGCGAGGGTGAAGCAATTTCTTGGCATGTTCTTCAGGTTCTCAGCGAGAAGAAGGCATTAAAGGGCAAAGACGTGGAGCGGGTCGTTTTCAACGCAATCACCAAAACTTCAATCCTGGAAGCAATGCAAAACCCGCGCCAGATTGATGAACCGTTGGTGGATGCTTATCTGGCCCGTCGGGCTTTGGATTATTTGGTCGGCTTTACTCTTTCCCCGGTTTTGTGGCGTAAATTACCCGGCGCACGTTCAGCCGGACGGGTTCAATCGGTTTCTCTCAGGCTGATTTGCGACCGGGAAGGCGAGATTGAGCGTTTCGTACCAGTCGAGTACTGGTCAATTCTTGCAAGCCTTAAAAACAGCTCTGGTCAAGCCTTCGAAGCTCGTATCGCTGAATATGACGGCCGGAAACTTCAACGCCAGGACATCGCCGATGAAACTATGGCGATGGAAATCAAATCCATGCTTGAAGCTGCTGTTCTCAGTGTTTCAAGTGTTGAGGCCAAACCTGTAAAGCGCAACCCCTATGCGCCTTTCATGACCTCATCCTTGCAGATGGACGCCAGCCGCAGGCTTGGTTTTTCAGCCAAGCAAACCATGCAGGTGGCGCAGAAACTCTATGAAGGCGTGGATATCGGTGGCGAGACTGTGGGTCTGATCACCTATATGAGGACGGATGGTGTTCAAGTCGCACCTGAAGTCATTCCTTCGATCCGGGGGCAGATTGCCAAAAGTTTCAGCGATCGTCATGTGCCTGAAAGTCCACGGATGTATTCAAGCAAGGCAAAAAATGCTCAGGAAGCTCACGAAGCGATTCGCCCGACAGAAATCTCACGCCTGCCAAAAGAGATGACACAATACCTCGATGAAAATGGTCGCAAACTCTACGATCTGATCTGGAAGCGTACCATTGCAAGCCAGATGGCATCGGCAGAGGTGGAACGCACAACCGTTGACATTTCAGCATCAGCCAGTGGAAAATCTGCCCGTCTGCGTGCAACCGGATCGGTCATTAAATTTGACGGGTTCCTTGCAGCCTATGACGAGGCAAAAGCCCAGAGCGATAAAGACGAGGATGGCAAGCGCCTCCCGGCAATGAGCAATGGGGAGGCCATCGACCGCGAGAAAATTGAAGCAAACCAGCATTTCACCGAACCACCGCCACGCTATTCTGAAGCCTCGCTGATCCGAAAAATGGAAGAGCTCGGCATCGGGCGTCCATCAACCTATGCGTCCGTGCTTTCAACGTTGCAGGATCGTGACTACGTAATTTTGGAAAAACGGCGGTTTACACCTGCTTCAAAGGGTCGGGTTGTAACCTCCTTCCTCGAAAGTTATTTCAACCGTTACGTGGAATACGATTTTACTGCCAATCTCGAAGAACAACTCGATCAGATTTCTGCAGGTGACCTCCAGTGGAAAGACGTTCTGCGCGGTTTCTGGAAACAATTCGCTGCAAGTGTTGACGACACCAAAGACCTGCGCGTCTCAGAAGTTCTCGACAAACTCAATGTAGAACTCGCGCCTCTCGCCTTCCCGCCACGCGCGGATGGATCCAAACCCCGGGCCTGCCCGACCTGCGACAACGGGCAGTTGAGTTTGAAGGTCGGAAAGTTTGGCGCATTTGTCGGTTGCTCCAATTATCCACAATGCGCGTACACCCGCCAACTCGGACAGACGGACGAAGAAGCAGCACTTGAAGCTGCCAATGACGGACCAAAAATACTTGGCATAGATCCAGACAGCTCGCTTGAAATCACGCTTCGCAAAGGCCGGTTTGGTCCGTATATCCAACTTGGAGAAGGCAAGGCGAAAGACGTAAAACGCGCAGGCATTCCCAAAGGGTGGAATCCGCTGGAAGTCGATTTTGAAAAAGCGTTACGGCTTTTATCCCTCCCACGCGAAATCGGAGAACATCCTGAATCGGGAAAAATGATCACCGCCGGTCTTGGCCGCTACGGACCCTTCGTTTTGCATGATGGCTTGTATGCCAACATGGAAAGTCCCGAAGATGTATTTACGATCGGCATCAACCACGCCGTAACTTTGCTTGCAGAAAAAGCTGCAAAAGGCGGCGGACGTAGCGGCGCGGCAGCGGCTTTGAAAGATCTGGGCGAACACCCGGATGGCGGCGGCAAAGTCACAGTTCACAACGGTCGCTACGGGCCCTATGTCAAACATGGCAAGATCAATGCTACCCTTCCAAAAGACAAGGAACCCGAATCGGTCACCCTTGAACAAGCAGTAATCCTGATCACAGAAAAAACTGCCAAAGGAAAAAAGAAGAAGTAACATCTGTTGGCCAAACAAATCCCTCCCAAGAAAAAGAAGGCGCGTGCCGCAAAGCGGGCAGCGGCAAAATCCCCTTCCCGGGAACAGGTTTTAAAGTTTCTTGCTGAAAACCCCCAGCGCACATCCAAGCGAGATATCTCGCGGGCTTTCAACATCAAGGGCACAGACAAAATCGCATTAAAGGCGCTAATCCGTGATTTGGTTGATGAAGGTCTGATCGAAAAGCGCGGAAAACGCCTCACTGAACCCGGCGCCCTACCCCCGGTAAGTGTTGTTGACATCATGACCCGCGACCGCGATGGCGGGTTGCTTGGCGTTCCTTCAACCTGGAACGAACAGGAACTCGGCAAGCCGCCGCTCATTGAAATTTCTCAAAAGACCTCGGGCAAGGGCAAGGCGGCAGGCATTGGCACGCGTGTACTCGCCAAACTTGCCCGCATCGGAAGTGCGAACCGCTATCGCGCAAAGATTATAAAGATCATTCCAAAAGCTGACAAAGAAACACTTGGTGTCGTCCGCATCCGCGATAAAATGATCCGCCTGGAGCCAGCGCACAGAAAACAGCCGGAGTTTGAAATTCCGCATGATATGTTGGGCGACGCGGCTGATGGCGATCTGGTTACGGTAGAAACCATGCGCGGGAAACGCTATGGGCTTAAAAAGGCCCGGGTTAAATCCGTGATCGGCTCCTACAATACCGAAAAAGCTGTTTCACTCATCGCCATCTACACGAATGAAATTCCGCACGTATTTCCTGAAGATGTATTGAATGCCGCAAAAGAAGCAAAATCTGTCGACGTGGATGGTCGGGAGGATTGGCGTGACATTCCACTGATCACTATTGATCCGGCAGATGCAAAAGACCATGACGATGCAATCCAGGCAGAACCGGACCCCAAGGTGACTGGCGGTCATATTCTGCGTGTCGCAATTGCCGATGTTTCCGCTTACGTGACACCCGACAATGCGATGGACCGCGAAGCGCTGCTGCGTGGCAACTCCGTCTATTTTCCGGATCGGGTTGTGCCGATGCTTCCTGAACGCATTTCAAATGATCTTTGCTCTTTGCGTGAAGGCGAGGACCGCCCTGCCCTCGGCGTTGAAATGAAATTTGACGCTGAAGGTCGCAAAACCTCGCACTCGTTCCACCGGGTTATCATGCGCAACCACGCAAATCTTGCCTACCCAAGAGCACAAGCTGCGATCGACGGAAATCCGGACGAAAAGACGGCACCAATTCTGAAGACTGTCCTTGAACCGCTTTGGGCGGCCTTCCGCTGCATGCTGAAAGGTCGGAACAACCGCCAGCCTTTGGAACTTGATCTGCCTGAACGCAAAATTCTGCTTAACGCGGATAACACGGTTCGCCAGGTTATTGTACCCGAACGTCTGGACGCCCACAAATTGGTTGAAGAATGCATGATCCAGGCCAATGTCTGTGCTGCGGAAACCCTTGAAAACAACCGTCAGAAACTGATTTTCCGTGTTCATGATGCACCCTCGCTCGACAAGATGGAGCGGTTGCGGGACTTTCTCAATACGCTTGACATCTCGCTTGCACGCCCCGGCCAGTTGCGGGCAATGCATTTCAATCAGATTTTGTCACGCGTCAAAGACACCGAAAACGACGAACTTGTTAGCCAGGTTGTCCTGCGTTCCCAAAGTCAGGCAGAATACACGCCAGACAATATCGGGCATTTTGGACTTCAGCTTTCCCGCTACACCCATTTCACTTCCCCCATCAGGCGTTATGCCGACCTCATAGTTCACAGGGCACTGATTGGCAGTCTTGGCCTTGGAAAAGGCGGGATAACGCCATCAGAAGAAAAGAAACTGGATGAAATTGCAGCCAGTATTTCGTTGACTGAACGCCGCGCCATGCAGGCGGAGCGCGAAACAATCGACCGACTGATTGCAGGATTTCTTGCTGAACAGGTTGGCAGTGAATTTTCCGGCCGCATCAATGGCGTCACAAAAGCCGGGCTGTTTGTCACGCTTGATGACACTGGCGCTGACGGCTTTATACCCATATCCATGCTCGGCGAAGACTACTACATTTATGATGAGATAACCCATTCTGTCACCGGAGAAACAACCGGGGAAAATTTTCAGATGGGTCAACAAGTAGAAGTAAGGCTGGTAGAAGCAGCTCCGGTAGCCGGTGCATTGCGGTTTGAAATGTTAAGCGAAGGCACTAAATCTAAAGGCGTGCCGCGTTCAAGAAATTCGAACAAGCGCAATAACTCCCGACGCGGTGCAGGAAGCAGACGCGGACCCGGTAGACGTGGCAAACGATAGGAAACCAAATGCCGTTGGAAAAAATCACCTCGGAAGCAGAACTCTGTGAACCTGCAAGGTCTGTCACTGCCGCCATGATGAACGGTGCGGCGGGAAAATGCCCGTCCTGTGGATCCGGAAAACTTTTCGACAGTGGTTTGAAAATCCGGGAAGAATGCCCAACATGCAGTGAAGAATTTCACCACCATCGCGCTGACGATCTACCAGCCTATCTCAATATTTTTGTGATCGGACATATTGTCGTGGCCCTCACGATGATTGTTATGGATATGAAGATCATCGGGATGTGGACGCTGGTTGCACTCGCCTGTACCCTTGCGATCATATTGGCGGTCGCGCTTATGCGCCCGCTTAAGGGAATGGTGGTAGGCGCACAATGGGCAACGCGTATGCATGGATTTGGCGGAAATGACGACTAACACTCCGTCTGAAAAAACCCACGAACTGGCAGCAGAAGTTGATCGCATAAAAACCATGATCAATTCACCGGAGGTTCGTGACCTGCGCAGCAAAAACCGCGAACGCATGGGCTATGTGCGTCCGCGCAATGCTGCAACCATGGTTCTGATTGACGGACCGGCTGATAAGCCACGCATCTTGATGGGCAAGCGCAACAAAAAATTGAAATTCATGCCCGGTGCGCTGGTTTTTCCAGGGGGTTCGGTTGATCCGTATGATGGCTCCGTATTCGCTTCACAGGAATTGACGGACACCACCCAAAGCCGATTGAAGAACGCCATGCGGGGACGTTCAACAAACCGGGGGGCAAGGGCATTGGGCATCGCCGCTGTTCGTGAGGTTGCCGAAGAAAGCGGATTGTTGATTGGCAAGCCAGGGAATTTTGAAAACTCCCATGACCATTGGAACGACTTCCGCACTACGGGAATTGTCCCATCCTTAAGCGGTATCCGGTTGTTTGCCCGCGCAATCACGCCTCCGGGAATGGCCAGGCGTTTTGATACCTGGTTCTTCCTTGCCCATCGCGATGAAGTTGGCTTCACACCAAAAGGTGGATTTGCTCCGGACGGTGAACTTGAAGAACTGCAGTGGATCAGCCCGGAGCAAGCCATTACAGAAAATACCCGCGAGATCACCCGCGTCATGCTGGTTGAACTAATCAACCGCCTGCGGCAGGATAAAAACCTGTCAGACGACTTCCCCGCCCCGTTTTATCACACCAAGGGAAGCCGCTTCAGAAAAGTCATGATTTAGGTCGGGATAAAATGAGCCGGTATCAAAAACTTTTCGGCGACAGCGACATGCGCCCCATTCTGGCGGCAATCATTTCTATTTCAGTTGTTGGAATGGGACTTGGCCTTTCTGGACCACTCCTCAGCTTGCTTATGGAACAGGACGGCCTTTCATCAACCATGATTGGCGCCAATACATCGGTCGCAGGCCTTGCCGCTATGATGGCTGTCCCGTTCGTAACAGCAACAGCAATGAGAATTGGTGTCGCAAATACACTCATACTCAACATAGTGCTATCTTCATTTTTCCTGTTGATATTCTACTTTACTGATCCGGTCCCATTCTGGTTTTTGCTGCGCTTTTTGTTCAGCATGACGCTTACGATGACATTTGTTCTAAGTGAATTCTGGATCAACGCGGCCGCTGCTGAGGAAAGCCGAGGATTTGTTCTCGGCGTTTATGGAACCCTGTTGAGCATCGGCCTTACAGTCGGCCCGGCCATCATTACGATTACCGGAATTGGAGGATTTTTGCCGTTTGCAATCGGAGGCCTGATCATCATTTGTGCTGTAATTCCGGTAACAGCTGCCCAGAGCCACCAACCAGTGATGGACAGGACAGAGAAAACTCCTTCCATCATTCCCTATCTTACCATGGTACCGCTTGCGACCGGCGCCGGGTTCGTTTTTGGTGCTGTTGACCAAGCAGAAACCGCACTGTTACCGGTTTTTGGCGTGAAAGCAGGTTTCAGTGATGTTGATGCCACAGGCCTGTTGGTAATCTTGGGACTTGGTCACGTTTTCGGGCAAATTCCACTTGGTATTTGGAGTGACCGGGTCAAAGATCGACGGACAATTCTGTTGGTATGCACCTTGATCGGCATAGCGGTCTCACTGCTTGTCCCGGTATTGGTGCACTCCCCTTTCCTGCTCTACGCAACAATATTTGCCTATGGCAGCATCATCGGCGGTATGTACACCGTTGGCCTTGCACACCTTGGCTCCCGTCTTGCCGGAGCAGATTTGGCGCAGGCCAATGCAGCTTTCGTAATGTGCTATGCTTTTGGAATGCTGATAGGACCGCAATTGGTGGGTCTGTCGATGGATTTCTTCGGGCTATATGGCTTTGGCTGGGGCCTTTGCTGCTTCTTTCTCTTTTACCTGGCCATATATGTGGTTCGGGTGAATTTACGCCCCAGCGGATAGTCCTTCCACAGCCCGGTCAAACACCCGGTGATCCTTTAACGAGTTTGCCATCATCATCGCGCCTTGCAATGTTGCGACAATCTGGGTTGCCCGTGCCTGTTTTTGTTGATTAGACATTTCGTTTGGAAGATGAGCGCAGAGCCACGTAATATTCGCTGCCAGAAATTGAGAGACTGCATTTGCGACTTCATCCGGCAACCCGGCACTCTCTGCACCCAGGATGCCGCAAAGGCAGATACGGTCAGCTCCCTGCAAAGCCTCCCGATACACCTTCACCAACCCGCCCAGATACTGATCTGGAGATTGAGCAGCACGGGTTTCTTCATCAACGGCTGAAAGAACCCTTTCGGAATACCGATTGACCAACGCCACCCCAAGGTCTTGCTTCTGCGGGAAATGATAATGAACGCTCGAACTCTTGATCCCCAGATCATCCGCGAGATCCCGAAAACTCACCGCATGAAATCCCTTTAACCGGATCATATCCTCTGCCCTGTCCAGCAGATTTTCAACGGTTTCACTCATCTTGAAGCTCTTCATTCACAATTCACATATCTACCTATAGATAGGCTTGACTCGGTTGTTTGTAAATGGCAAAGAGAAGTTCTACCTACTGATAGATAGATAATAAATCAGTGCAACAAATGGAGAGCATCATGAAACTGTATGAATTTGCCGGATTTCCCAATCCTGTGCGCGTCCGTATCGCGTTGGCTGAGAAAAACCTGACCGACAAGGTGGAATTCGTTTCGGTCAACCTTCCCGAAGGCGAGCATCGCAAACCGGAGTTTCTCGCGAAGAATGTATCAGGCACGGTGCCCGCACTCGAACTTGACGATGGGACAGTACTATCCGAATGTACCGCAATTACCGAATATCTTGATCATCTGGACGGTGCCCCTGCGCTAACCGGCGAAACACCGCAGGACCGAGGCGTTATTCATATGATGCAACGCCGGGCAGAAGCGGGGCTTCTGGATGCTGTAGCGACTTATTTTCACCATGCAACACCGGGACTTGGGCCGGATATTGAAACCTACCAATGTTCCGAATGGGGCGAACATCAGGGTAAGCGCGCCATCGAAGGAATGAACTACTTCAACGAAATCCTTGAGAACAACGATTACGTTGCCGGTTCAAAATTCAGCATGGCGGATATCACAGTTTTCGCAGGTTTGATTTTTGCAGGATTCGCAAAAATTGACATTCCCGAAAATTGCAGCGCTTTAAAAGCATGGCATGAACGGATATCTTCCAGGCCCAGCATTGCAGCGTGAGGAAAGGTCATGAAACTCAACGCAAATTTTGATGAAACAGCAATTGTTCATGCCGGACGGGAAAAATGGGTCGCCTCCCCCATAAGGGGAGTAGACCGACGGATGCTCGACCGGATTGGCGATGAAGTGGCCCGCGCCACAACCATCGTGCGCTACGCTCCTGGAAGCCATTTTTCCGGACACACGCACACAGGCGGAGAAGAGTTTTTCGTCCTTGATGGTGTTTTTCAGGATGAACACGGCGATTTTCCTGCCGGCACCTATGTTCGCAATCCACCCACCTCAAGCCATACCCCCGGTTCCAAACCCGGCTGCACGATTTTCGTCAAACTTTGGCAATTTGACCTGCAAGATCGCCACCAAATGCGGATCGATACCAATACTGCTGAGTGGAGCAAGGGCCAGAGCGGCGTTGAAACCCTGGATTTATACACCGACGCACGTGAGCATGTCCGCATGGAACGCTGGGCGCCCGGCACGTCTGTATCACTTGATCCCCCTCATGGCCTGGAAATCCTTGTAACAGCCGGCTCTTTCAGCGCAATCGGTGAGGAGTTTGAGGTACAATCGTGGATTAGAGTGCCCGTGGGAGGTTCAGTTGAGCTAACAGCAGGAGCAAATGGCGCGACAGTTTGGACAAAACGCGACCATCTGCAGGAAACACCAAAACCTCCCTCTGTGTGAGGCTTTCGGCCTTGACTTTTGGACGCGCATGAGTAGGTTGCGCGCCAACGGGTCGCAAATTTGCGGCCCCTTCTATTTTCCTTGCAAGGACCGAAACCATGGCAAAAGCCACTACCATCAAGATTAAGCTCGAAAGCACAGCTGACACCGGCTTTTTCTACGTAACCAAAAAGAACAGCCGTACAATGACCGAGAAAATGGTTAAGCGTAAGTACGATCCGGTTGCCAAAAAGCATGTTGATTTCAAGGAATCCAAGATCAAGTAATTCAGGAATTTCTGGACGTTCAAGAGCCGCCGTCAGGCGGCTTTTTTGTTTCTGGATTTGACCTGGCGAAGCTACAGCCTTTGAAAGGTGCTCCGAATTTGCTTATTTATACACTCTGCAACCGGAGTTAAACATCCAGATAAGCTGATTTTTAACCGATCCATGTCATGGTCCTTTTGTTAAAAGGACCAACGATATGAACTCACAACCCACGCCAGTGACATCAAGCCGTGATTGGCAGGAAGAAAATATTGCAGCAATTCACACGCGCCTTGCACCGATAGTAGAGCAGCAAGAACTTGCAAGGATTATCACGTCAGAATTCCAGGGCGTATTCCTGCGGCGGTTTGATACGAGCCTGGAGCTTTACTGCTACAATCACGAAAACAAAACCCTCAGCGAAATCATGTCGAGGATCGACCTGAGCAATCCGCTTAAACTCGGTGCCGAGTACAACCAGGCCGCTATTCTTTCCGCCGTTTGGCGCACGCATGATCCCAAACGCATATACATTGCCGGCATGGGTGGCGGTCGCCTCTCGATGGTATTCCACCATTTGTTTCCTGAAGTTCAGATTGACGGCTCGGATATTGATCCAACAATGATCACTGTCTGCGAAGATTATTTTGGATTGCATCTGGACCACCGCCATGAAATTCGCGTGGCTGACAGCCGGGAAGACTATGCCTCTAGAACCGGGCCCTATGATATTGTCATACTCGATGTGTTTTTTGGTGAGGGAGAACACCCCGGTCATCTTGCTACGGTGGAATTTCTGCGAGAATGCAAAGCAAAAATGGCAGATGATGGTGTGTTGGTGGCAAATCTCGTCAACATGGACCCCGAATATCAGGCCAAGATCTCAGCAATTTGTGAAGTTTTTCCACAGTGTTTGGACTGGGATCACGCAGCAGCACATGTTGTATTTGGTTCAAATTTCCCGCCGGATTATGCAGAAATGTCAAAGCGGATCAAACTTCTCATGGCACCGATTGATTCTGATTTTCCCGGTGAGGAACAAATCAGCCGATTGAATCCCATACGAACCGAAACGCTCACGGCAGAGGCTTTACGGGATTGCGATTTGTAAAGATTGGAAAAGGGGTCGATCGGTTTTCGGAAATGGTACGAGGAGGCCATTTTAACCCGATCGCCGACCGACGACCCCACGGACCCAGGAGATGCGGCGGACCTGAGCACTCCGTAGGGTATTTGAAACCTTCCCATCGCGCCGCTTGATCTATGTTTTGACTCATTTTTCTTCAAAAATCAACGAATTGGTAACCATGGAAGCACACACATTGATGGCGTGGTTAGCATTAATGGTAAATCCCAACCATAATGTGACACGGCGGATTACGTACGTATTTCAGTTTTTAAAGGGGTATCAGGCAGCCTCAGACATAACCTGGTTACGTCCATTACGCTTCGCATTGTAAAGTGCAATATCGGCGCGCTTTAACAGCTTCTCATGGGTGTCCCCATCCGCTTCAAGGCCGGATACACCCAGGCTGATCGTTATCGACACTTCACACTCTCCGGCATTTACCACCACAGGTTCGCCGCACACCGCGAGCCGGATACGCTCAGCCACCACTTCGGCTATCGCAATATCAGTATCCGGCATAATAACCACAAACTCTTCACCGCCAAACCGGCATGCCAAATCAATCCCACGAACCGTTTTACGCAACCGTGCAGCGCATTCGCGAATAACCGCATCGCCGACGTCATGACCATGCGTGTCATTCACCGCTTTGAAATGATCGATATCCAGCATGATCGCTGACATTGGTCTTTCATTGGCAACTGCTTTTTCAAAAAGCGATGAAAAATGGTTTTCGAAATAATGTCGGTTGTATAGCTGGGTAAGTGAATCCTTCACTGCCATTTCAATGGTTTGCTGAACAGACGAACGAAGACAATCATTATACCGCTTGCGTTTCAGCTGGGTAGCGATACGTGCCCGCAACTCATGCGTATCAAGGGGGCGATGGACATAATCATTGGCACCCAGCTCCAAAGCCCGACTGACAACATCATCCTGCCCAACTTCGGTTACGACCAGTATTGGCAGATTACGTGTGCGTTCCAAAGAACGCAGATGCGAACAAAGTCGCAATCCATCACTACCTTCCAATCCAAGCGAAACAATAACAAGATCCTGCTTTCCTTCCGCAATCTGGATCAACGCCTCATCTGCATCACTCATCATGGTGATGTTGCAACGCGCGGACAGACTATCGACCAACTTCCGGTACTGGGTTTCGCGATCATCGACAATCACCAGCTGGGCAAGCCCCTCATCCACTCCATGCTTTTTAAGCTCACGAAAATGGTCGAGGGCAATTTCTTCACCGGACTCGGCCCTCATTCTAAGATCATCGGTAATCATCTTGAGCCGAACGAGGCTCTTAACCCGTGTTACAAGTGCCAGGTCGTTTACTGGCTTGGCAAGGAAGTCATCAGCGCCAGCCTCCAGACCCCGCACCCGATCTTCAAGACTGTCAAGCGCTGTTACCATGATTACCGGAATATGCATTGTGGCCGAGTTTTCCTTTAGGCGGCGGCAAACTTCAAAACCATCCATCTCCGGCATCATCACATCCAGCAAGATGATGTCGCATTTCCCCTGCTCGCAAATTGAAAGCGCTGCAGCTCCATTGCTTGCGGTCAAAACACAAAAATATTCGGCGATGAGCCGAGCTTCCAGCAACCTCACATTGCTGGGTACATCATCAACAACCAGGATACGCGCAGTCAAAAATGCCTCCGTCAGGTACTATCACCAATGTGAAATTGAATCGTTTGAAGAAAACCAGCGACCGAAATCGGCTTTGAAATATAGGCCTCACAGCCACCCTGCCGAATACGTTCTTCGTCTCCCTTCATCGCAAATGCAGTTACAGCAATTATCGGAATATCTGCGGTGGCGGGATCTTCCTTGATCCATTTCGTGACATCGAGCCCCGACACCTCAGGCAACTGAATATCCATGAGGATCAGGTCAGGCTTGTCTGACCGGGCTATTTCCAGGGCCTCACGGCCATTTCGGGTCTGCACAATATCATACCCCTTGGCCTCCAACAGGTCGTTGAAAAGCTTCATATTGAGATCATTATCTTCTACAATCAGGATCGTTTTTGCCATTCGTCCATCAACTCCGCAATCCGCACAAAAATTACAAACCGTCCCACCTGCTCTATTGACGGATAAGTCTAGTCAAATAAGGTTGACGAAAAACAAACAGAATGCGGTATTCCGTTTTTCAGGAAATTTAGCGAAATGACCCCCGAGCGTGCCTCAGACATTGCCATATCCGGATTGCAGTACATTGCCGGCGACACCGAAGAACTCTCAAGATTTGTCTCCTTGACCGGAATTGCCCCCAATGAATTCAGGGCAATGGCCACCACACCCGGTTTCATGACTGCAATCCTAGATTATTTTCTTGGCAACGAACCAACCCTTTTGGCATTTGCGGCACGCGCGGATATTGATCCAGCTTCCATCAAAACAGCACGTTTTGCGCTCTCACCCCCGATGGATGCAGAGAGTTTTTGATGACACAAACAGCGTCGAATATCTCATTTTGCCGAGATTGCCTCACTTGGGAAAAGACCGGTCCGGAGCGCTGTAAAAAATGCGGTAGCCCCAGACTTGCAACCCATCCGGAACTGGATCACCTCGCCATTGGTCATATTGATTGCGATGCATTTTATGCCTCCGTTGAAAAGCGTGACAACCCCGACCTGGCAAATAAACCGGTCATCATTGGCGGCGGGAAACGCGGGGTGGTATCAACTGCTTGCTATGTAGCCCGTATCCGTGGCGTTCACTCAGCCCAACCGATGTTCAAGGCGCTTGCAGCGTGCCCGGAGGCGGTTGTCATTAGGCCAAACATGGAAAAATACGCCAAAGCCGGCCACGAAATACGCGAAATGATGCGAGAACTCACTCCCCTGGTCGAACCCCTTTCAATTGATGAGGCTTTTCTTGATCTCAATGGAACCGAACGTTTGCACGGCGCACCACCTGCCGAAATGTTGATACGGCTCGCTGACAGGATCAATCAGGAACTCAAACTTTCGGTATCCATCGGTCTTTCCTACTGCAAGTTCCTTGCAAAAGTAGCTTCAGACATGAACAAGCCGCGCGGGTTTTCGGTTATCGGACAAAAGGAAGCGCTCACTTTTTTGCGCAAACAATCGGTTTCAATTGTTTGGGGTGTAGGCAAAGTCACACAAAACATGCTTGCCAAAGATGGCATCACCAGTCTTTCGACCGTTCAAGACATGGAAGAAAATGAATTGGCACGCCGTTACGGCTCAATGGGGCTCCACCTTTCACGCCTGTCGAGAGGAAAAGACAGCCGATCCGTTTCGCCGTCCAGTGGCGCTAAATCAATCAGCGCTGAAACCACATTTGGCGATGACATCAGCAGTGCAGATGCACTCTTGCCTGTGCTGAGGAAACTCTCTCAGCGGGTTTCCAAACGTCTGAAAGACAAACACATTGCCGGGCAAACTATTGTTTTAAAATTGAAAACCGCTGACTTCAAATCAAGAACCCGTTCCCGTCAGATCCCTGATCCTACCCAGCTGGAAGACCGGATATTCAGAACCGGCAGCGACCTCATCCTGCCAGAACTGGATGGCACGAAATTTCGGCTTCTGGGAATTGGTGTTTCAACATTGGGCCCGGACGAAAATGCTGACCCTTACGACCTTGTTGATCTGGATGCCGCCAAACGAGCAGATGCCGAACGGGCAATCGACAATGTCAGGGACAAATTTGGCTCTGATGCGGTCAAGTTTGGAATCAATTTCAAGGTTTAATCAATACCAGGCGTCCGGCATCTCTTCCTTGCGTTTTGCCACAAAGGCCTGATGCCTTTCGCAAACAGCCTCGTCGATTGGCGGGGTCTGATACCTTTCAGCATATCATTCCAGCGTGTGGGCGCCCGTTTACGCATGTCCTGCGACCCAGGTTCTTCCCCGCTCTCAACATTGTCACTGCCGACAATTTTGGCTCATAAAACGCGCTCTGACAGTTATACCAACGACCATCATAATTGAATCTGAAATTGCAGCCAGCGCTTCAGGTTACAATTCGAAACATCAGCTGATTCGCCAAAAGTGAGGCCAGTTCCAAAATGAACACCCCTTCTCGCGCCATCGTAACTGCCGGCATGTTGGCAATTGGTGATGAACTATTGTCTGGCCGAACGCGCGACAAGAACATTGGTCACCTTGCCAGCTCCCTGACCCTGCAGGGCATAGACTTAAAGGAAGTGCGAATTGTGCCGGATGAGCATGATGAAATCGTTGATGCAATCACCGCCTTGCGCAACCGATACTCCTATGTTTTTACATCCGGCGGCATTGGGCCGACCCATGATGACATCACAGCGGATGCCATTGCCGCAGCTTTTGATGTGGGAATTGATCACGATAGCCGTGCAATGGCGATATTGACCGACCATTACGAAAAACAAAAACTGGAATTCACCACCGCCCGAAAACGCATGGCAAGAATTCCACATGGCGCTGACCTCATTCACAACAAGGTGTCAAAAGCACCCGGCTTTATTATCGGCAATGTGCATGTGATGGCCGGGGTTCCATCGGTTTTCAACGCCATGCTGGATGAAATTCTTCCGAAACTGGAAGGAGGGGCAAAAATGCTTTCAGCCGCTATTGAGTGCTCACACGGTGAAGGAACCATCGGAGATGCACTGGGGAACATCCAGAAATCACACCCGAAAACCTCAATTGGATCCTATCCAAAGTTTGATGGAACCGGTTATTCAACTCAAATTGTAATTCGAGGGCGAGAGCAGGAAACTATAGACCAGGCGGCAAAAGAAATTGAAGCAATGCTCCGCGATTTTCAGTCAATTTTCTAATTCATTTGCTTAACAAAATCTTAACAAAACCGTGGCACTTTTAGAGCAATTCTTGTTTTGACGGATTCGGGAAAACAAGAATTCGTAAGTGAAATCAGGCGGAAGCCACCGCTGTCCCGTTTCTGTCGAAACTCCGAAACGGTCCAGAAACAGCGTGCAGGAGTTGTAAGATCATGTTTCGAAAATTTCTAAAAGCAACGAACGGTGCAGCGGCATTTGAATATGCAATAGTTGCAGCAATGGTATCTATTGCAGTTGTAGCAGGCGCAAGCTCAGCTGGAAGCAATAGCGGCAACATTTACGACAGGGTTGACGCGGAAATCACTGGCGCTATTGAATAGAATATTATACCCCTTGCACCCGAAAAGCGGGCACCGGTTTTCGGGTGCAAGGATCAAAAGAAGAATCCTATACTCAAAATTCGGGTTTCCGGGTGTTTTGAGTATATATTTGCATCTTCAGAATGAACAAATCCGTATCTTCAGGTTTTCCGCCAGCAGCGGTAATCATCGCGTGCACCTGCCCGCGGTGGTGTGTCTGATGATTGAACATATGTACAACCAGCGTTCCGGCGGAACAGGTTATGTTCCGTTTCTGCGAACCGGAATACCAACTTAAACTTCCATTCAGGAATACTGAACTGACAGAGCTCGCCCAGTCAAGAATTGCCGCATCCGTTTCCAGCCGCCGACTTTTCAAGGGTTCCCAGCTTTCAACCATGGAAGCGGATTTTGCGATGCTATCAACCTTCGGCATCGGCAAATCAGCAAACCTGTTCATCCATATCTGGTCACCCCACAACAGATGCGAAAGTGTTTCGTGTATCGAACGAAATACCGCTCCGCGGTCTTTGCACCGATCTTCATCGGACAGAAGATCAGCAGCCCCATATATGCTTTTGTTCTGCCATTGATTATATTCCGCCATGGTTCGCACAAAACTTGCATCAATCATTCTTGCACTCACAATCATTTGGACCTATTCAGAAGAAAATTATCAACCAACAGGTTCGCAATGTCCAATCCATCTCAAAAAGCTTTCCCGGTATCCTGGGACCAATTTCACCGTGACAGCAAGGCGCTCGCCTGGCGGCTCGCAGGTATCAGCAATGAAAACGGAAAATGGAAAGCGGTAATCGCGATAACACGCGGAGGACTTGTCCCTGCGGCGATTGTTGCACGGGAGCTGGATGTACGAAACATTGAGACAATCTGTATTGTTTCTTACCTTGGTTACAAAGAACAGGGGGATCTGGAGGTCCTTAAATCAATATCCGATAAATTGATTGAGGCGACCAATGGAGGCGAGCAAGTTTTGGTCATTGACGACCTGACCGATACCGGTGCCACCGCAAAAAAGGTTCGGGAAGTCCTGCCAAACGCACATTTTGCAACGGTTTATGCAAAACCCTCAGGCAAGCCAACGATCGACAGCTATGTGACCGAAGTATCACAAGACACCTGGATTTATTTCCCATGGGACCTCGACTTGTCTTATGCGGCCCCAATCTCCGGCGAGCGGGAAGGTTAAAGCAACAGCCATCGCACTCAGATGAACGTCAACAGACCCTGGCCTCTACGCTCAAATCACGACACGGTTACGTGAAAACTGCAATTTCAATGTTCAAACCGGTGTCAAAGCTTGCTATTTGAACTGGATGGAAAAGAACCAGATCAATTTCAGGTTTCTGTGCTTGCTCATTGCCGGGCTTGTCGTATCCACCCTCGCGGCAGATAAACCAGACAATGTGAAAGCATCCACCCAATCATGCCTTACAGGTCAATCAGCCTGCCAATTGGGAGAGCGCTCTTACTGGGTGCTACCTCCCAACAGCTGGGATAAACACTCTTCCCTTCCAGCAATGCTCTACTTTCATGGTTGGGGTCGTCAAGGCAATGTTGCCGTAAAACACAAACATATCGGCGGTGTTACACGCGAAAGCGGGGTGCTGTTGATTGCCCCCAATGGATTGGGAAAATCCTGGGATTTTTGGCAAGCCGGTTCCCGTGATACAGATTTCGCACTGGATGTGCTCGCTGATGTTGAGCGCAAGTTCGCAATTGACCGAAAAGGCCTGATGGTATCCGGTTACTCCTGGGGAGCATCAATGGCCTGGAGGTTTGCCTGCGAGGCCGGAAACAACGTCTCGATCCTCTTCAGCATTTCCGGAACGCTTTATGATCAATCCGAACACTGCGAAACCGGCCCGGTCAACATTCGCCACGTACACGGCCTCAAGGACACGGTGATGGACTATCCGTATGGTCCAAATGGCGAGGAAACCGGCCCGGTCAGGCTTTGGAAGCGCATCAACGGGTGCGCCACAGAGCCCAACAACACCTCAAAATGGAAAACCAGCCAGAAATTTACCCGCTATGAATGGCAAGACTGCACATCCGGCAAATCGGTCAGCCTCGATGTCCATGGCGGCGGCCACTGGATCGCCAAAGGTTGGCTCAAACAGCAATTGAGCGGCATGGCGGACTAGGGCGTCGGGCGTGTTTTAGGAATCGAAAGGGATTCCCTGTTTGTCTTTAATGTGATTCTTTTGTTCATGGAGGTGGTTCTATGACCAAAGCTTTATCCCTTGATCTTCGCTGCCGTGTCACGGCAGCCATATCCCAAGGAAAATCGCGCCGTGCTGCAGCCGATCAGTTTGCTGTTTCTCCCGCGACCGCTGTTCGTCTGCAAAAACGACTTGAAGAGACTGGTTCGCTCGAACCGGGCCAAGTGGGACGTCCCGCGAACAGCGGCAAACTGGGGCCTCATCGAGAGGCCATCATTACCAAAGTGGAGGAGCAACCAACCGGATATCACGATGCCTGATCTGGCGGAGTGGCTTTATAAGACTACAGGCGTGGAGGTTGATCCTTCAAACCTTTCGAAATTGCTGTGCAAAGCCGGGTTCAGTTATAAAAATAAGCCTTATCCCTTTTGTTCCGGTGAGATCAACATGTTGTAGGTCATTGGTGATTTGCTGACGGCGATGGCGAGGATGGTTTTGAAGGCGGAGTGGCGGTTTCGGCGACGATTGAACCGGAAGACGAATTCATCGAGATAGGTTTGCAGATGTTTGGCCCGCAGCCCGTGGTAGACACCCAAGCCCCATGTTTTGAGGTTTGAAAAAGCCCGGTGCACCCAGGGCAATACGAAGTGTGCTGCCATCGGCCCGATGGTATGGGGTTGATGATTAAGACCGGGGATAGTGTTGCCCACCCCATGATAGCCGGACCAGCCATCGGTCTTTGCAGTTGCTGACGGGGCCAGGCTCCTCTCAACGAAGAGATGCAGGGATTTGGCGCTATAATCCTCAATTCTCGCCAGACGCAGCCTCCCCGGACGCCCCCTTTGGTCCACTTCGACTGCACCGGCTAGTGGACTGATTCAAACATTTGGAACCCGTTTTCCGAGACCTCTCATCCAAATATTTGAATCTTAAAATCCACTAGAAAACAATACCTTGCTAGTGGTCTTTACGTTCGAAACAAATGATAAAGAGTTCGCCGCAAAGGGACTCATTTGTTTCGAACGGACCACTAGAGCGTGAGGCGGCCAAAATCAAAAGGGTCTATCCTAATCGCCGTTGGTATAAGCCGATGTCAGATATGGCAGACCATTATTGACTGATCGCAAGAGGCAAAGCATATGTCCTGATCCATGCGCACGAATATAATGAACATCATTGCAACGTGTCTATATCTTGTTGTGTGACAGTGTAAGTTGCTGTCACGGTCAAGATGTCTCCTGCTGCTAATAAATCCCAGCTATTGGAACCTGTTACCACGTTATTTGAATCACCGACTGGCGCTACATCTGTTAAAACAGCAGTATCAACATCAGGCACAGGTGGGCTTCCTGTACCATTGTGAGTATCATTCAGAGTGATATTGCTTATTGGTTGATTCCCGTTATTTGCGATTGTGTATGTATAGGTGATGATTTGCCCAAGAATTGCATTTACTGTAATATCAGCAGTCTTTGTGATCAATAAAGACGGGGCTCCTTCATCGTTATCGCGATAGCTAAAATCAATTGCAGGTGGAGATGCATTGGATCCATTTATTAACGTATCAGCGTCGGCGTCAAGAAGTGTAAAGACGCCGCTACCATATGCCTGCCCGTTGGGATCTGTATAGTCATCAGCGCTTTCAGCGCCACTATCCAAGCCGTTAGTTCCATAAACACCAGTTAGGGTGAAGCCGGATTCAGTCGCGTCATCTGCCCCGTCATTATCCGTATCGAGATCGAGAAAATCATCCGTGCCGTCTGCTTGTGTATCTATCGGTGTTAGCCCACCCGCATATGCAGTATCAACGCCACTTGCATCATATAATCCGTTGGGTGGTGTATATCCAGCTGTCGTTTGTGCTTCAATGTTATCCGGGATGCCATCGTTGTCGCTGTCGAGATCGACAAAATCTGCGATATTGTCAGAATCAGAATCTCGACCAAGTGCGCCCTCAACTCCCACAAGCGCTGAATAATCCAATGCTAAAGTTGAAATTTTTTCAAAAGAAATACTCGACAAACCCGCCCCGTTTGCAAGTGCTGTGATTTCAATAAAACCTCTTCCCTGTTTCTGAGAACTCGCATCTCCTATGTCATCATATCTTGCATAAAACGTCCCAGCATCCGTTATTTTTTCTAAATCACCGGTCGCTCCCAGGGTAGAAAAACTGCCAGCACTGTTATCAATTGTAAAGTCCGCATTAGAAACTACCGTCCCGTCACTTAATGTTAACGTAAAGTTACCAACGCGAACTTCCGTGGTGGTGTCCCGGTAGATGCTACTAAGAAAAAGGCGAAAATAGTAAACTGGCCTATCGAATGTTATTGTAAATTCCCCATCAAAACTTTGGTTTTCACTAAAGCGCAAGACATCGGTCTCAGAACCCGTGACAAATATTGCGCCGCCACTCACTGAGGCGGTAATATTTGCTACCTCAGCACCAATACTCAAGGTTGGATTATGATCGCCAGTTCCACCAGTCGTGCCTCCTGTTACCCATTTGGTTACGCCAGTTAGTCCCTCAGTTACATCAAGAATCCCGTCATTGTCATCATCGATATCGATGCTACTTACGATTCCGTCCAGGTCTGCATCCTGAGCAGAGGAGGGATATATTAATAGCAGAAGAAAAAACGCCGCAGTACAAATTAACAAAATACTACGAATTTGTTTCACACAAAAGACTGCGGCGTGCTTTAACATCATTATACCTTATGATTTACCCTTCATATGAATGTCCATCGTCTGACATTTCGCACTTGCAATCAGTAAAGGCAAGGTAGTTAGAGGCCAACCGAATATTCCTGTAAGGTTTGATTTTGTCAAAAATGTTTAATATCAAGCATTTATACGCAGGAACGGTCGAGACTATTTCAAGTATATATGCGCAGATAGTAGGCAACCGGATAATACCAACGGCCATTAGGATTGACCCTTTTGATGTTCCAAAATTGTTTACCGGCAAGGCAGGCCTCGAAGCGCAATGTAAAACGCATTGGTCAAGAGGCATAACACGGCCCGGTGGGCAATTTTGGAGCACCGCAGGCCAGGTTTCTTTTGGTTTTGGCGTGTTGCAATTAGCTCATGGTACGCCGCACCCCTTCGCCAATCGCGCCTAACCAAAGCCAAAATAATTCCTGGTCAAAAGAGCAAATCCTAATGGGCCGTTGGTATAATACCAACGGTCAAAACGGTCAATCCTAATCGCCGTTGGTATAATCTCAAATGCCTCGAACCTGCATGTCACCAATCCGGCCAACCGCCTGACGGAGGAAAGAGGAACGGTTTTGCGCAAGGCGACACGGGAACCCTCCGCCGGTGCAGCGGTCACGCAGACCATCGAATATGTCTATAATGCGCAGTCGGACTGACCTGGAGTTCCAGTTAATTTGTCGTTGTGGTATTTACGGTGTTCGGATCAGGAGTTTCCAAATATGAGCACTCAGGCACCAATTAATAAGTTGGCGACTTTTTTGGTCGAAGCCAAACGTCGCACCTACGCTGGTTTAGACGACGATGCCACGATAACAAACCCATTGTTCAGCGGCAGCAAACAACTTGAATGGCAGGATGAAGATTGGTTTTATCGCGATGTGTATTATGGCATGTCGTTGTTTACGGGCATGGAAGTGGTCTATTTCAAGAACAAACCGGTCTGGTCCATGAGCTATTCCGGCGGAGCACGTCCAGAGGTCGAAGTTGAAGAGGCTAAATCAATTTACGCATTTTTGCGCTCCGCTCTGATGAAGATTCCCCTGGAGTTCCCGGTGCGTGGACCATCTGCATTGACCGAAAACCGGTCTTTCGTATACTATGACAGGTCACGGTGCTTTGGAATGCTTTTGGGGACAAGACGAAGTGTTTGCCGATGAAATCAGCCGGTATGCTCTCAAATTTGCGGGCGGTTTAATCCGTTAATCCGGTTGCGGGAGTGTTTGGGACTCCCCGTCAGTTCGTTGCATGTATTCGGAATTGGCCGTGGTGGAACGCTTGACCGAAAACCGCTTAACGCAAACTTCCTCAAACGGGTGCATAATACCAACGGCAATTAGGATTTACTCTTATGAACTGGCCGGGAGTTCAAAGGTGTAAATCGCAGTTTCGCTCAAATTTCCTCGCCCTTTTTGAGGAGTTCATCGATGAGCTGGCGGAGAAGTTGATTGCTATCCCCGCCTCCAAACGTCATTGCCCCGGAGGTGTAGGCGGTACCATAGGTACGCACGAGATTGACCACTTGTCCCAGGCTCTCAATAAACTGATCTTTCTGAAGTTCTCCCAATGGATGAATAAAGACGCTGATCACATGCCCTTTTGCGATCGCATATCGTGCATCAAGTGCAGAATCAAAATTTGCCTGCATCATCCGGTAAAGGATTTGGCCATCCACTCCATCCAATGTTTTGAAAGGCGAAAATGCACGCATCCGATTGGCACGTTCATCAACCACAATCGTGACTGGAACATCTTCAATTGCAAGCTGCATGCCCCGCTCCCCTACCTGTGCATTGGCATCAAGAACCAACACGATTTCCGACAACCGACCGAATGTCATGGGACCGGGCTCTGCTTGCGCTACGGTTTCGTCTTGATCCGGTTTTGGACTAATACCCTGCTCTCGTTTCGGCGGCGCCAGCACTTGCGGGTTGGTCAACGGGACTTCTGATGCGGTCTGGGCAAAAGCGGAAATCTGAAGAACCAGCACAAGAAAAATCGAAAAAATTATTTGCTTCATGAGCGCAATCCTCTGTCACTTCAGATCGTATTCGCATTCAAGAACAACACCCAGACACAGTTTGGTGAAATCTGTGAACATGCGATTTTTCTTGAAACTTTGGAAAAATACCTCAAAATCGCTGCATGGCAGACAGGATACGCCCCATTCCGACCATTGCAAATGAAGTATCCGCAGCAACACCTGCGGCTTCATCAACAAAGGATGTTGCAAAATTTCTGCAGGCAACCAAGGAAACATCTGCAAAACCCGTCGGACGTCTGGTCTTTGCGCTTGACGCGACAATGAGCCGTCAACCGACATGGGACCGTGCCAGCGCCATTCAATCTGCGATGTTTGAGGCCGCCGCCAAGACCCGCGGGCTTTCGGTTCAACTGGTGTTTTTTCGGGGCTTTGGTGAGTGCAAAGCTTCTAAATGGGTCACAAAAGCCGAGTTGTTGGCGGGCATGATGACCGGCATTGAGTGTCGTGGCGGGACTACCCAGATCGGTAAAGTGTTATCACACACGAACACCGAAACCAGAAAACAACGCGTCGCCGCTTTGATATTTATCGGGGATGCCATGGAAGAGCAGACCGACCGTTTGTGCCAAATTGCCGGAAAGCTCGGTGTTCTTGGCACCAAGGCTTTCATGTTTCAGGAAGGCAGTGATGGCGCGACTGAATCCGCATTCCGTGAAGTTGCCCGTCTGACCAATGGTGCCTATATGAAACTTGGAGGTAACTCTGCAAAGGAGTTGGAAGAACTGTTGCGCGCGGTGGCTGCATTTGCCAGTGGCGGCATGAAAGCGCTGGAAAGCCTTGGTGGAAAACCAGGGCAGGCCCTGCTTGAACAGTTGAAACGCTAGAACAAGCACCTATTCTCTTGGGATGGGATATTTTTTCACCGCAGCCACAATGCTTGCTGTTATTTTGATGTTCGCCTTTGCGTTCAGCAAAGTATCGCCACGCGCGATTGCAGATGTATTGCGAACGATTGGACCCTTATTGTTGTGCCTTACGGGCATCGTTTTGATATGGTTTGGCCGCGCAACATACGGGCTTCCAATGCTTGTATTTGGCGGAACGTGGCTGATGCGAAATCGCAAGGTGCGCACGATAAACACGCCCAGCCAAAAAACATCGACGGTTCGTTCAGCCTGGCTTGAAATGAAGCTAGACCATGATACCGGCGATCTTGATGGATTGATCCTTACGGGTACCCATGAGGGGAAAATCCTCTCCCGCCTTGAGGAAGCCGAGCTTCTGGCTCTTTACCAGAATTTGGGTGATGACGGTGACAGTGCAGCTTTATTGGAAGCGTATCTTGATCGCCGGATTCCGAAGTGGCGTGAGCACGTGGAGCCGGGTAACGCGACGGGAGAGCGACGCTCGTTTAGCTCTGGCGCCATGAGTAAGGAGGAGGCCTATCAGGTCCTTGGTCTTGGTGCGGGAGTTGGGCCTGAGGAGATCAGGTTGGCCCATCGGCGTTTGATGAAAGCTGTTCACCCCGACAGTGGAGGCTCTACCTTTCTTGCTGCCCGTATCAACGAGGCCAAGCAAACGCTTCTCAAGTGAACCCCTGATTAGTTTTCTACTCATCTCAGACTTCCTGACTCAATACTACTCGTCCGACTTATGCTAGATCGTTTTGCGTACAATTAGAACAGCAACAACGCGTTACTGATTTGATTTCATTCACATATTTTCGTTTATCCGGTTCCGATTAAACGAAAATTGCTCTGGTCTCAATCATTGCTTCTTTGAAGCAGTGAATGAGCAAACGTGGCTTAAGCTTCAAGGGCGTTATCCATTCTTTTGAGCCAATCAAAAGAGGAAACGCTATAGAGCTTTTCGCACTTTTGTGAATTCACAAAAGTGATAACGAAATGCGTAAAAACAATGACTTACAGCGTGCCTAATGAATCCGGCAAAAAGCGACACGCTATAGTTCACCGCCTGCTCAGCTCCTAAGAGCGAAACAGTCAATCCGCTTTCTTTTCAATGCCTTGCATGCATTTTTCGCAGCATTCTTACTGCCGAATCCGGCAAACCTGGCGCGATGGAGAACTGATCCGCCCTTTTTTACTGTTTCGGTATAAATTTGACGCTTACCGACTATTCCCGGTGCATTTTTCCGGGCTTTTGAAAGAAGGGTCAATGCACCCTTTTTGCTACCTGAAGTGCCGATCTGCACTATCCAACCGGTTGGATTGACTACCGGCGTTGCAGCCGTGGTAATCGGGTCGACATAGGCGATGGGCTGGACAGGTCGCGCGGTTGGAACAACGGGTTGCTGAGCCATGCGTTCGGTAATTGTAGCCAGTTCAATCCGAGTGGCTGGAACATTGGCTACAAGTGCTGCGACTGTAACCGGTTTTGCAACATCTATTGTGCGCTTGGCTTTGGCAACTTCCCTGAATATCGGAATGGGTCCACGCTTTGGAAGCCGGATATTATTGGCAGATGCAACGACAATCGAGGTGGATCTGCGAGACGCAATCAGGCGCTTCTTGGTGCCTCTTGAAGCTTTGCGCAGATATTTGGAAATCAGGTTTTGCATCTGTGCATTACGGCTCTTGCCGGAGCGCCCGCCAAGGACAACCGCAACGATAGAGCGGCGATTGGCTTGAACTGAAGACACAAGATTGTAACCGGATGCGCGTGTGTAACCCGTTTTGATGCCATCAACACCTTTTACACGCCCGAGAAGGCGATTATGATTGCGGTAATTCGCTTTTCCATACTTAAAGTTACGTGTTGAAAAATAACGATAATGCCGCGGGAAATGTTCACGCAAAGCAATTCCAAGCCTTGCCATATCCCGTGCCGTGGTGAGCTGGCCTTTTGCTGTCAGGCCATTGGCATTTTTGAACGTGGTGCGTTTCATGCCAAGTTTGCGGGCTTTCGCGGTCATCATACGCGCGAAGTTAACTTCTGAACCACCCAGATGCTCAGCAACTGCAGTGGCAACATCATTTGCGGATTTAGTGGCAAGGGCCAGAATGGCATGATCCACCGCGATTGAACGGCCCGGTTTAATGCCCAACTTGGACGGTGGCCTGGAGGCCGCATATTTTGACATGCGAATTCGCGTCTTTTTAGAAAGCTTGCCGCTCGCCAACGCGTCGAACATCATATACATCGTCATCATTTTGGTAAGCGATGCGGGATAACGCAAAGTATCGGCCTTGTGAGAATACAAGGTCCTGCCGGTCTTTGCATCAATTACAATGCCCGAATATTTCGCATTTGCCTGCACAGATTTGACATCTGCAGAAACTGCAAAAATAGCTAAGATTAAAGTCAACGCTACCAGACATGCACTGGTGCGAAAAGCAGATAGGGTACGCAATACCTTTTCCCCGTCTTTGTCCCCCGAATTGAAGGGGGTATACTTGGTACAAACAGGCCAACTCTTTGTCGCCCGACTTGAGAGAAGCTATATGCTCTTGGTTACCAAACGGTTTATGCAAAACGAATCGCCCAAAATTCTTGTAAAACAAAATCGATCTGCCCCGTGTTGCCCATATTTTGGTGTTTACCAAGAGGCAGAAAACCGTGTTCAAGGTAGTTTGCACCTATTGCAGCGGTACTTTGGGATATTATATGATTATCGCAGCACTGCCTTTTGGCAGCTTCTTTAACGCCAACCCCATCGACAGAAGCCTTATGCGGACTGAACCCTTGATAATCATGCAGGACGAAGATCAATCCGGATCAGACACTGGAACAGACACTGGTCTCGCAACCAAGACGAAGCCAAAGACAAAGAAACCGAGCCTTTATCGCGTTTTATTGTTGAATGACGACTTTACACCGATGGAATTTGTTGTTCATGTGTTGGAACGCTTCTTCTCGAAAACGCCGGAACAGGCAACCGAGATTATGTTTCATGTGCATAATAATGGCGTGGGCGAATGCGGAGTGTTTACCTATGAGGTTGCCGAAACCAAGGTAACCCAGGTTATGGACCTTGCACAAAAACACCAACATCCATTGCAATGTGTAATGGAAAAAAAATAGAACGGACGAGCTTTTGCCTTCTTTTACATCAAGCCTGGAAAATGCCCTTCACAAGGCTCTTGTGTTCGCCAACGAACGCAATCAGGAATATGCAACACTTGAACATCTGTTGCTGGCGCTGACAGATGATGAAGATGCCGCAGGTGTCATGAAGGCGTGCAGTGTAGATATTGAGTTATTGCAGGAAAACCTGACGGACTACATTGATACAGAGCTTGCCAATCTTGTTACCGGGTACAATGAGGATTCCAAACCAACTGCCGGCTTCCAGCGGGTGATCCAGCGTGCGGTCATTCATGTTCAATCCTCCGGACGCGAGGAAGTAACCGGCGCCAATGTTCTGGTTGCTATTTTTGCTGAACGCGAAAGCCATGCCGCCTATTTCCTGCAAGAGCAGGACATGACCCGTTACGATGCGGTGAACTTTATTTCGCACGGGATTGCCAAGCGAACCGGCGCTTCTGAAACGAGACCTGTTCGAGGCATGGATGACGATCAAGCCCAAATCGGTGAAGAAGAAGTCGCTAACAAAGGTGATGCGCTCACAAACTATTGCGTCAACCTCAATGAAAAAGCGATGGCAGGTCGCATTGATCCGCTTATTGGACGCGAAGAAGAAGTAAACCGGACAATCCAGATTCTGTGTCGGCGTTCAAAGAACAACCCGCTTTATGTTGGGGACCCGGGCGTGGGTAAAACTGCAATTGCCGAGGGCCTTGCCAAGCGTATTGTCGAAAAGGATGTGCCTGAGGTGCTTCTTGAATCCACGCTCTATTCGCTTGATATGGGAACCTTGCTTGCCGGAACTCGTTATCGTGGCGATTTCGAAGAGCGGCTGAAGCAGGTCGTCAAGGAAATAGAAGAAACGCCCGGCGCGATTATGTTCATTGATGAAATTCATACCGTGATTGGTGCCGGTGCTACTTCCGGCGGTTCCATGGATGCCTCCAACCTTCTCAAACCTGCCCTTGCATCGGGTACAATCCGCTGCATTGGCTCGACCACCTATAAAGAGTATCGACAATTTTTCGAAAAAGACCGTGCACTGGTTCGCCGTTTCCAAAAGATCGACATTAAGGAACCATCCATTCCAGATGCAATCGAGATTATGAAAGGCCTCAAGCCCTATTTTGAGGAGTTCCATTCGGTTAAATATTCAAACGATGCGATGAAGGCGGCGGTTGAACTTTCTGCCCGATACATCAACGACCGTAAATTGCCGGACAAGGCAATCGACGTGGTTGATGAGACAGGCGCGTCACAAATGCTGGTCCCGGCAGAAAAGCGCAAAAAGCAGATTGGCGTGAAGGAAATCGAGGCGACCATCGCGACGATCGCCCGGATCCCGCCAAAATCTGTCTCCAAGGATGATGAGACCGTGCTTTCCAATCTCAACGCACAATTGAAGCGTGTGGTGTATGGTCAGGATGATGCGATCGAAGCACTTTCATCTGCAATCAAACTATCCCGTGCAGGACTGCGTGAACCAGATAAACCAATCGGATCATACCTTTTTTCCGGACCTACCGGCGTTGGCAAAACCGAAGTTGCCCGCCAGCTGGCAAGTGCACTTGGCGTTGAGCTTCTGCGGTTTGACATGTCTGAATACATGGAACGCCATACGGTTTCGCGTTTGATCGGCGCGCCTCCGGGCTATGTCGGCTTTGACCAGGGAGGCCTTTTGACGGACGGTGTTGACCAACATCCACATAGTGTTTTGCTGCTTGATGAGATTGAAAAAGCACATCCGGACCTCTTCAATATTTTGCTGCAGGTCATGGACCACGGCAAACTGACCGACAACAATGGCAAACAGGTCGATTTCCGCAACACCATCATCATCATGACCACCAATGCCGGTGCCGCTGAGGCGCAAAAATCTGCAATCGGGTTTGGCTCAACCAAACGCACCGGTGACGATGAAGAAGCAATCAACCGTATGTTTGCACCTGAGTTCCGCAACCGGCTTGATGCAATTGTGCCGTTTGGCTCCCTGTCAACCCCTGTTGTCCACAAAATTGTCGAGAAATTCATCATGCAGCTTGAAGCTCAGCTGGCTGAACGCAATGTGACCTTTGAACTCTCTGAGGATTCAATCGGTTGGCTTGCGAAGAAGGGATTTGATGACAAAATGGGTGCGCGACCACTGGGCCGTGTTATCCAGGAGCACATCAAAAAGCCACTTGCCGAGGAAGTTTTGTTCGGGAAATTGAAACGTGGCGGCACCGTCAAGGTGACGCTTGAAAAGAGCAAAGAAGACAAGGAAAGCCTTGCGCTTGAAGTTATTGAAGACAAGCCCGTCAAGCGGTCAAAAGCCAAATCCGCAAATGCCAAGTCGAAAACGGCATCCAAACCTCGCGGAAAAGGAAATGGCAAAGGCGGCGGTTCGGTCCCTAAAGTGCCTCTGAAAACCTAGGACCTTCTCTTTTGAAGGTTTCTTAACGCCTGCCTGATAACCAGACAGCGCGAATAATGCTCTGGGAACGTTTATGAGATTGCGCAATTTACTGTGTGAATCACTTCGACTGCAACCAGCAGAACTGTTGATGCTGACGGTTGGTGTGGCTGCCGTGCTGATTGATGTGGCGCTGATCGCCTATAAGGGTGCGCGCGTGGATATAACAGGCTACAGCAGCATTGTAGGTTTGCTTTTACTGGTCATTCCGGTCGGGCTTTACTATCGCATAAGCGGACGCAGCGAACGGATTGCCTCTGCCTTGATTTGCTCCGGCTCGTTCATTTTTTTCTCAGCCTGTCTGGCGCTGTTCAACTATCTGCTTTTGCCGCTTGCCCGCCCTTTGATCGATATTCATATTACAGGTTTTGATGCCATTTGGGGTTATTATTGGCCTGATGTGATGGCTTGGGCTGCTGCAAATCCGACCCCGACATTGATCATGAAACTTGCTTACATGACGACAATTCCGCAGTTCGCGGCATTGGTTGTCATTCTTGGCCTAACCGGCCGATTGCGGGACCTGCATGTGATGATCACGTCAGTGACCATTACCGCTACCCTTACCATTTGTTTCTGGGGCCTGTTCCCGTCCCTCGGCGCGAAGTCGATGTATGTTCTGACGCCTGAAATCTGGGCCGCAATCAATCCGATTGTGAATGAGGAATACGCAAAAGACCTGCTTCACATCAGCACCAATGGGCCGGGCTTGATATCGCCGAAGGAATTACGCGGGCTGATTGCGTTTCCCTCTTACCATGCAGTCCTGGCCTTTACCGCTATTTACGCGGCGCGCAATGTTCCTTTTGTTGCGCAGTTTTTTCTGGCACTCAATCTGCTCATTTTACCGGGCATCTTCATTCACGGCGGACATCATTTAATGGACCTTCCAGCAGGGTTCTTGATGTTTGCATTTGGTACTTATCTGGCGAAACAAGCAGTTTATCGCGACTACAAAGAGCGTAGCGCTCCGATACTTGTTGCGGCCTGAGACCATGTCGCGTGCCCCGCAGCCAAAATTCATGATTGTGGATGATGAGACCGATGATGCTTCAACCGCTGAACCCGCTTCACTTTCTACATCCGATGTTAAAAATGCTTTCACGGAACCAGCGCGCTTTGCGCTCAACGTGGAATTTAGTTTTTGTGCTTTTCCCATTTCAGTTCTCCCCCTTCGTCCTGATCTGGCTTCCAGCAACACCAGCAATGATTAGAATACCGCCAATAACACTGGTCATTGCCGGAACCTCAGCAAGCACCAGGTAGGCAAGTATGATTGCCAAAGGAGCCTCCGATGAACTCAGCAGTCCCGCCTCTCCTGAAGGCAATCGCTTTGCGCCTTCCAAAAGGGTAACGGCGGCTATTGCAAAAACCAAACCAAAGCCTGCGGTTATGAAAATTTCCAGGAGTGGCGTCGCAAGTGGATTACCAAACAACAATGCAAACGGGATAAGCGCTGCGGAAGAAAGTACTGCCGGACCAGCAGAAGGAATGTGTGGAAACCTTCGATAAATCACCATGAGAAAAGCCATCGAAACCGTCATCCAAAGCGTAAGCAAATCGCCTCGTATGTTGACGTTTTGATAGGAGCTGCCAACAATAACAATGACGCCGGCAATCGCGGCGATACTGCCTAGAACCGCCGCACGGCTCATTTTTTCGGACATCCAAAGCCAAGCCATCAGTGCCGCGACCAAGGGAGCGGAAGCGTAAATTAACGCAACATTTGCAATGGTTGTTAGTTTGAATGCAGGAATAAAGGCTGCCGTACCAGACGCGCCAACGAACCCGGCGGCAATGCCCCATTTACCCACTTCTGCAAATTCTGCCCGCAACCGATTTTGGCTTGCAACAAATAGGATGGTGAAAAGGCTGGCGAAGATACCACGCCAGAAAATAATTTCCCACGCCCCCGCCTCCACACCCTTGGTGAACAGACCGGCGGTCGAAAACATCAGCGCAGAGGCAAGCATCAATATCACGCCTGCCCGCTTTGTATGTGGTAATGCGGTCAAATCGATTTCTCCTTCACCTATGCTGCTAGCACAGGCATACTGACATAAAGATGTCAGGAGAGTTTAATGCGAAGAACAGAACGGTTGTTTCACTTACTTGAGCGGCTGAGGTCCGCCAAAAGGCCAATAACCGCCACACAATTGGCCGGCGAGTTGGAGGTTTCGGAGCGGACGATCTACCGCGATGTAAAATTGCTCTCCCTGCAGGGGCTTCCAATCGCCGGGGAAGCAGGCGTTGGCTATATGTTATCATCCCACTTCAATGCCCCTGCTCTCCAATTCACCAAGGATGAACTGGAAATCTTGTCGATTGGATTGCGAATCGTTTTTCGCGAGGGCGATGAACCGATGCGCCGGGCAGCAGATACGATCCTCGCCAAAATTCAGAGTGGACTTCGTGGCATTGCAGACTTTGATGCGATTGATCTTTATGCGGTCGGAGAAAAACCCGAATACAAAGACCCCACTCTAACAAGAGCCCGGATTGCTATTCGCAATCGAACCATCATCGAGATTGATTATCGCCGAATTGATGGGGAGATGACTGCAAGGCGCGTCAAACCGATTGCGCTTCTGTTCTTTCACAATTCGACCCTCCTGGCCGGATATTGCGAATTACGGAAGGATTTCAGAAACTTTCGCGTAGACTTGATTGAAGCGATGCGCGAAACCCATGATGATTTCCAGGCCGAACACTATCGCTTGCGGAGGGATTATTTTGCATCTGCCAAAAAAGAGCGGGACAGCAGGGCTGAGAGCATAAGCGACGATCTCTAGAATTGGCACAAAATTACCCAACTGATTCGCGAGGTTTTCGGCAATGCAAGCGTAGAGAATCGTGAGTCGCGAAATTGTTAAGAATTCAATACCTGTTTTCAGGGCAATTTCGGGCATTTCAAACAACCCGTTGATTCCATACGGAATCTTTTTTTTAACTTTTTCCACGCAATCCACACCTTACACACTAGATGTAGTTTTTTTTACAATTTGCATGACAATATCTTGACGCTTCAATCCGAGTCTGACTAACTCAGTTCTCAGAGTGGCGTTGAACCGATGCAGCTTTTGGGGGAAGCTCATACTTCTGCAAAAAAGGGATCGGTTCCTTCCAAAATTGGTAATTTAGGGTCATCCGGATGCAAGTTCCGGGCGCTTGTTTGTGTGCCTTATTTTTGGGAATAGCGTGATTTTGAGCGTAAACATTCTTGTTGTGAAAAGTGATATTTAATACTATATTTAGTGTCTACGGGTAGACTGGCAACAAGATATAGATTTCCAGCTCACTGGGATTAGGGCATGATTGGTAGGACCTAATCCCTGAAAACCGGGGGCAGTATCCGGGGTTTGTGTCTGGGTTTTCAGCATCAACGATATGCTGATTGTTAGCTCGGACAGGGAGACAACAGGCGTATTTTGAAGTGTTTGGGATTGGCGCGTTTGGGCCAGCCATAGGTAATTTTTGCCTGAATTCAGGGGTGGAACCCGATGCGGATTTCAGGCGTTAGATAGAGGGAATAAAAATGCGCATTGAACGGCGATATACAGAAGAAAACAAATCCGCATATGAAGGAATTGAGTTCCGCAAGGCAACCAGTGAAATCCGCAATCCGGACGGCTCAATTGTCTTCAAGCTGAAAGACATAGATGTGCCTGTTGCGTGGAGCCAGGTGGCAGGCGATATCATTGCGCAAAAATATTTCCGCAAGGCCGGCGTTCCCGCCGTTCTCAAGAAGGTAGAGGAGAATTCTGTACCGTCCTGGCTGTGGCGCTCGGAAGCTGACAAGGATGCACTCGCGAAACTACCGAAAGAAGAGCGGTACGGCTCTGAGATGGACGCACGACAGGTGTTTGACCGTCTCGCAGGCACATGGACCTATTGGGGCTGGAAAGGCGGCTATTTTGATGGCGAAGCCGATGCGCGCGCATTCTTTGACGAATTGCGCCATATGTTGTGCCGCCAGATGGTCGCGCCGAACTCGCCACAGTGGTTCAACACCGGCCTTCACTGGGCCTATGGCATTGATGGCCCTGCTCAGGGACACCATTACGTAGACTTTGAATCCGGCAAGCTCGTCAAATCAAAGTCATCTTATGAGCATCCACAGCCGCATGCCTGTTTCATTCAATCGGTCGCTGATGACCTCGTCAATGAAGGCGGCATCATGGATCTTTGGGTGCGTGAAGCGCGCCTCTTCAAATACGGCTCCGGCACCGGCTCAAATTTTTCGTATCTGCGTGGTGAGGGCGAATCCCTTTCCGGCGGGGGCAAATCCTCCGGCCTGATGTCATTCCTGAAAATCGGCGACCGGGCAGCCGGTGCAATCAAATCCGGCGGCACAACACGCCGTGCAGCGAAGATGGTTGTGGTCGATATCGATCACCCGGACATTGAAGAATATATCGAATGGAAGGTAAAAGAAGAGCAAAAGGTTGCGGCGATCGTCACCGGCTCGAAAACCGTCTCCAAGCACATGAAATCCATCATGAAAGCCTGCATTAATTGCGAAGGCGAAGGCGACACCTGCTTTGATCCGAAACTCAACCCTGCACTGAAACGCGAAGTGCGTGCTGCAAAAAAGGCAGCCGTCCCGGAAAACTACATCAAGCGCGTGATCCAGCTGGCACGACAAGGTCATAGCGATGTTGATTTCCCGATTTACAATGCAGATTGGGATTCGGACGCTTACCTCACCGTTTCCGGTCAGAACTCCAACAACTCGGTTTCCCTGAAAGACGGCTTCCTGCGCGCAGTTGAAGAAGATGGCGACTGGGATCTGATCGGCCGCATCAATGGTGATGTTTACAAAACAGTTCGGGCGCGTGACCTTTGGGAAAAAATAGGCGCCGCTGCATGGCAGTCCGCTGATCCGGGACTTCATTACAACACCACGATGAACGACTGGCACACCTGCCCTTCCGCAGGTCCTATCCGAGCATCAAACCCGTGTTCTGAATACATGTTCCTGGATGATACGGCGTGTAATCTTGCCTCCCTCAACCTGTTGCAGTTCCGCGACAAGGAAGGCGCTACTGCCGAGAACCCGCTGTCATTTGATGTGGAAAGCTTTGAACATGCCACGCACCTGTGGATGATCGTGCTTGAGATTTCGGTTCTCATGGCGCAGTTCCCATCCAGGCAGATTGCGAAACTCTCATACGAATACCGCACCACCGGACTTGGCTTTGCCAACATTGGCGGGTTGTTGATGACATCCGGTATTGCTTACGATTCTGCTGACGGCCGGGCGATCTGTGGTGCGATCACCGCGATCATGACCGGTATCTGCTATGAAACCTCCGCGCAAATGGCGAAAGAACTCGGCGCATTCCCGGGTCATGAGCCAAATGCCGAAAACATGTTGCGTGTCATGCGCAACCACCAACGGGCAGCACATGGAGAGGCAGAGGGCTATGAACGGCTATCTGTCAATCCGGTGCCGCTCGACCAAAAGTCCTGTCCGCAGGAGAACCTGGTCAGCCACGCCACAGCTGCGTGGGATCGTGCCGTCGCACTTGGCGAAAAACACGGCTATCGCAATGCGCAATCAACCGTGATTGCACCAACCGGCACCATTGGTCTTGTCATGGATTGCGACACAACCGGCATTGAGCCTGATTTCGCGCTGGTGAAATTCAAGAAGCTTGCCGGTGGCGGTTACTTCAAGATCATCAACCGTGCCGTGCCTGAAGCGCTACGCACGCTTGGATATCCCGAAGCACAGATTGCCGAGATCGAAGCCTATGCGGTAGGGCACGGCAATCTCAACCAGGCGCCGGGCGTCAACCCATCGACGCTGAAGACCAAAGGCTTCACCGATGAAGCGATCGAAGCGATCAATGCCGGTCTTGGTTCAGCTTTTGACATCAAGTTTGCCTTCAACAAGTTCACCCTTGGTGAAGCGTTCTGCAAGGATGTATTGAAGCTCAATGACGCGCAGCTCAACGACTTCGAATTCGACCTTCTTGCCGCAATCGGATTTTCGAAGAAAGACATAGAAGCGGCCAATATTCATTGCTGCGGTGCGATGACACTTGAAGGCGCACCTCACCTCAAGGAAGAAGACCTGCCCGTCTTTGATTGCGCCAACCCGTGCGGCAAGATCGGCAAGCGCTCGCTTTCTGCGGAAAGCCACATCCGCATGATGGCTGCTGCCCAACCGTTCATCTCCGGTGCGATCTCGAAAACCATCAACATGCCGAATGATGCATCCGTTGATGATTGTAAAGACGCCTACATGCTTTCCTGGAAGCTGGCACTGAAAGCCAATGCGCTTTACCGCGACGGTTCCAAACTTTCGCAACCCTTGAACGCTGCCCTCATCGAGGAGGATGACGACGAGGATGCGTTGGAGGAACTGCTCGAAGCACCGAAGGCTGCCGCTGCGGTAACCGTGACCGAAAAAATTGTCGAGCGTGTTATCGAACGGGTTTCGCGTGAGCAGGAGCACCTGCCGACCCGCCGCAAGGGCTACACTCAAAAAGCAAAACTCAAAGGTCACACCATCTTCCTGCGGACCGGTGAATATGATGATGGTCGCCTCGGCGAGATTTTCATCGACATGCACAAGGAAGGTGCCGCATTCCGCGCGATGATGAACAACTTCGCGATCTCCATCTCGCTTGGCCTTCAATACGGTGTACCGCTTGAAGAATATGTCGATGCGTTCACCTTCACCAAGTTCGAGCCAGCCGGCATGATTCAGGGTAATGATGCGATCAAGACTGCAACATCGATCCTTGATTACATCTTCCGCGAGCTTGGCATCTCCTATCTTGGTCGCCACGAATTGGCCCATGTGGATCAATCCGACTTCTCGGCCACTGCCATGGGCAAGGGTGTGGAAGAAGGCAAGACGCAGATCGTCTCCAAGGGTCTGACCCGCGGGCACAACCTCTCGGTTGTTCGTCCCGGCGCCAGTGAACCAAAAGGTTCAGCCGCCTCGCCTGCTACCGGCCCATCGCCGACGAAGTCTGCTCCGGTAACTGCAATTTCTGGTGGTGTGCTTGGTTCAAGCTCAGCGGCGGTTGCAGCCAACATCAATGCGGAGCCGAATGCCTTCAAGCGTGATCTTGATCCCGAAGCCGCCCCTTCTGCCGATGTGGCGCCTGCGGTGACCACGGAGGTTGTGAGGGAAACTGAAACGGTTGCTGATCTCGCGGATGCGGACAAAACCTTCGCCCCTGTCAATGCCAATCAGGAGCGGGTCAAAGCGCTGATTCAGGGCTATACGGGCAATTCGTGCGATGATTGCGGTAACTTCACCATGGTCCGCAACGGCACGTGTGAGAAATGCGATACGTGTGGGGCTACGAGTGGGTGTAGCTAGTGGTCCGTTCGAAACAAATGAGTCCCTTTGCGGCGAACTCTTTATCATTTGTTTCGAACGTAAAGACCACTAGCAAGGTATTGTTTTCTAGTGGATTTTTAGATTCAAATATTTGGATGCAGAGGCCTCGGAAAACGGGTTCCAAATGTTTGAATCAATCCACTAGTCGAGATCGAATTGCAGAATCTCACCTCCCATCCGTGGCAGCGCCAGGCGAAGCGTTTGGCTGCCCCCCAACCGCGTGGGGCCATGTTGGTTTTGATCCAGAACGGGGATCGCGGGATCGCGAGCAAGGAGAAACAAATGAGCGAGAACATCCTCCTCTCATACCAACGGCGATTAGGTTTGACTGCATAGAACTGGCACGCATCTTGCTGCTTTGTTGATAATTCGAGGAGCAAGAGCGATATGGCTCATTTTGAGAAACTGAGCGAATTGGCAACCCGTTTCTGCCGCTGTGAGGCTGGAACAACCGGACTGGAGTACGGGATTATCGGCGTCCTGATTTCAACCGCTGTCATCTCAGGCGCTAGGTCAATCGGCTCCTCCAACATTGTGACGATGGAAACCATTGCAAGCGTGTGGCCGGGTTAAACGCAGTCCTGCAACGAACTACTTCAATGGCTCGGGCCTATGCAATCGTAAAGGTTTTAACGCTTTTTTTCCGGCCTCGCACATTCAGCAGGCCGATTTTTGTAAACCCGATACCGCTCGACTGATTAACCGTTTCTTCCGCCACCAGCACCCGCGTTCCGTGTTCCTTGTTCATTTGTTCAAGCCGCGCCGCCACGTTTACCGCATCACCATAAACCGTATAGCTGAGGCGGTCCTCCGCGCCAATTGCACCTGCTACCACCGGACCGGTGTTTATGCCAATCCGGCAATCAAGCTGATGTCCGCCAAAGGTCTGAGCATCTATCTCCCTAAGAATAGCCTTTGCAGTTCTAAGTGCAGCATTTGCATGGTCGGCACGCTCAACGGGAATGTTGTAGACGGCCAGAATTGCGTCGCCCTGAAACTGCGTAACAATGCCTCTTTCCGCTTCGATAATCCCAACGGCTTGCGAGAAGAAACTGTTCATGGTTTCCACCACCTGCGCCGGGCCGAGTTTTTCGGAAAGCGCCGAGAACTGCACGAGATCGAGAAACAAAACGGTGGCAATAGCATCAGTTGGTTCTGCCATCCGGTCATCGGCGACCAGCAAGTCCGCCACATCCTGCGGCACGTATTTGCCGAACAGATCCCGGATCCGCTCGCGCTCGCGCAGCCCATCGACCATTCCGTTGAATGCACCCAGAGCAGATGAAAGCTCGATTACCGGGCTTGCAGGAAGCGGTTCAACCTTATCAAGCTGGTTTTTCTGAACGAGCTGTGCTGCCTCAGACAGCTTTTTGATAGGACGGGCCGCCCAACGTCCAAGCAGATATGCGCCGATCAGCGATGCCAGCAACAACGCCAACCCGACTGCCCCGACTGTAACAAGTCTGGTGATTTCCACCGTTGCAGTTGCCGAACTGAAATGAACGCCTATCAGGACATTGCCGCCAGAGCGACGATAAGTGTCTTCCTTGATCGCAAAGACACGCATAACCTCGTCGCCGTCGGCGATGCCGAATGATTTCACACCCTCGATATCATTAATGAGAGACAACTCGATGCGTTCGGCTGTATCAAGGCGTTTTACAAACCGGTCTTTGAGATCATCAACCGTCGGGCGTCCCAATTCGCTCATGCCTTTGAGTTCCGGGTGAGCGACGACAATCCGGTTGTTGAACAGGATAAATCTTACAAGCTCATACGGCCCGAGCTTCGCATCCTCTGCAATCCGGTCTGAAAGTGTTGCTACATTGACCCTGAAGGCCACCACTCCCAAATCGCCACTGTTGGTGCGAACCGGATAAATGAATGTGCTTTCCGGTTCTCCATTCAATACCGAAGGCCGAAGAACCCAAACGCCATTGGAGGGCGGCTGGGTCTGAGGATTGGTATCGTCGCGGTTGAGCCGAACCTGCCATTCCTTCGGCCAATCTATGGCGTGTATTTGCGATTCACCAGAATCGTAAAAAACACCCGATCCATCGGGTTTTTGAAACGAAACACCGGTTACCTGCGGAAAAGATGCGAGAGCCCCCTTCAGGGTTTGCGAAAGCGTGAGCGAATTTTCCGGATTGATACGGCCTTCCACGATCTCTTTCGCCATCCATTCAGCCTGGCGTTCAATGGGTTGGAAAAATCCCAACGAAACCTGCTCCGCTTCATTGATAAGGCTTTCAAGACGGGTGCTCAGCACGCTGCGGGTTGAATCAAGCGTATTGGCAAACGAGAAAAACAGCAGAATTCCGGTCGACAGCAACGCCAGACTTCCAAATGCAAAAGTTAATGCTGTGGCAATTCCGAAGCGGAATCTGGGCACGGGATATTACCTTTTCGAGGCTTTTGATACAATAGCCTATGCCGACTAATCGCAGTACAGTCAACTTACGGTTCAGTAATGAATTTCCGCGCCAGTTCCCCGGCCTTTTCCAGATAGCGCTTGCGAATGTCTTCGGTTGATCCATCGATTTCGCAGAACATGTGGTTGGTAACGTCTTTAAAGCCGCAATATTCACAGATACCAACATTCAGCTGGGTGTGGAACGCTGTGTCATAGCCGCGTTTGGCGAGAGCCCTGGCGCTTGCACCTGCGGTTGTCAGAACCAGAAGTTTGCGGTCTTTCAGATAGCCGGCATCCGGTTTCGCCGGATCAATCCAGGCCCAGCCATAAGACATGACCCGGTCTATCCAGCCCTTCAGCATTGCGGGTAACGACCACCACCAGAACGGAAAGATGAAAACCATTGCATCTGACCACTCAACGCGGGCCTGCTCGCGCTGAACATCCGCTGGCATCGGCTTATCGTTGAATTGATTGAAATCTTCTTCGGTCATCGCGGGCTGAAAGCCTTCATCATATAGGTCCGCAATTTTGACCTCATGCCCTGCCTCAATCAAGCTCTCTTTAACGGCTTCCAGAATGGCACGGTTGAAGGATTTTTTCACCGGATGGGTATAAACGATCAGAACTTTCAAGATTTTTCCTCATCACGGGCATGCTGTGTCATATCTGCAAACTCCGGCAGCCAACCTTCCCGGCGTGTGGTCCAGAGTTCGTATGTGGGCGTCAAAAGATCAGGCGCATCCAGCGTTCCAAGATGCACTTCAACCTCTCCATCGTTGCGGGCGAAAACCGATGAACCGCATTTTGGACAAAAGTGCCGTCCCTGGTAATTATGGGCCTCACCTTCAATTTTCACGGTGTCTTCCGAATAGATAGCGGCGGCGTAAAATACTGCTCCATGATGTTTTCGGCAGTCGAGGCAATGGCACACACCAATTCTGTCTGGAGGCCCTGATGCCTCAATCCGAACTTCCCCGCAAAGACACCCGCCAGTGTGTTTTTCCATCAACTTTTCCAATCTTCAAAACCGGATCATCATATTGTGACGTTTGCACTGCACTATTGCGAATGTGAAACCGGGACAAAAGCTTAACGTAACACGCAAGGGTTGGCCATGACAGATGACCGGGAAAAACCGCCTGTCCGGAACATTATTCGCTAACGCAAAATGGATCACACACGGATAAAGGGCGGTCGCATTCCAGTAATTTCGCCGCACTAGTGGATTGATTCAAACATTTGGAACCCGTTTTCCGAGACCTCTCATCCAAATATTTGAATCTTAAAATCCACTAGAAAACAATACCTTGCTAGTGGTCTTTACGTTCGAAACAAATGATAAAGAGTTCGCCGCAAAGGGACTCATTTGTTTCGAACGGACCACTAGCAGATTCTGCTTTTCTGATTCGGATATTCGGGGAAATTTATTTTTTTCCGCAGGTTTTGGATTGCATCTGCAAGGGTCTCACCTAAACTTGGAGCATGGCTGAGCAAAACATGAAAATTATGACGGGGCCTTTCAATGGCAGACAGGTTGATTACGGCTGAAATACCATCTCCTTTTGGCCCGCTTTCGGTCAGTGAGAGAGAAGGCGCAATTATTGCGGTCGATTGGAACAAGCCGGAGACTGAAGGTTCGTCATCCCTGCTTAGGGAAGCCGCACGCCAATTGGCCGCTTATTTTGCCGGCCAACTCCAGAACTTCGACCTCCCCCTTAAACCCAGGGGTGATGAGTTTCAGCAATCTGTTTGCAATGCCATGCTTGATATTCCGTACGGAGAAACCACCACCTATGGTGCCATTGCCAAGCAACTTGATACCTATGGACAACCGGTTGGCAATGCCTGTGGAGCAAACTCTATCCCGATTATCATCCCCTGCCATCGGGTATTGGCGGTTGACGGCATTGGCGGCTATTCAGGAGACGGAGGTGTCGAACGCAAAATTGAATTGTTGAAACTCGAAGGCGGGTTTCCATTTCTCCTTTAAGTCAAACATGCGGATTGATGGGTAGTGGGTCAGTTTAAAAATTGATCAACGTTTCGCTTCTTATACGGCCCACGATTTTAGGGGCTGGTGCTCTTGCCTCAATAAGATTGACAATCAACTCGGTAGTGTAGATTTCATCAACAAGGCCTGCCACAATAGAAAGCATTATTTTCATTTTAAAATTCTATGTTTACGATCTAACCACAAGAGGAAAAAATCGCCCCCCTGAAAAAAACCATGGACCCTAGCCTTTTGGCCAACGTCCAGTCCATATAACTTTACTTCTGGGCTAATAGATTGCGGTGGTGGTTTGGGTCTGCCGATATGTGCGTGGCAGGTTTGGGTCATACTTTGAACATCTGAAGGCGTTCGAGAGGACATCTTTTCCACCCAGCTCGAAAACCCCTTTAATTCTTTCGGCTGCCAGCTGGAGAAACACTCGAATCCTTTCTGGTAGTATCGTAGATTCACGTGAACCTTGTCATCGCTTCTAGCTTTTGCTTCACTAGAAGAAACGGGTTTTGCAGAAGCGTCTGCCTTAGAATCAATTTTGAAGCGTTTTGATGTCTTTTTTGCCAAGGCGTTGTGCGTAGTAATTGCGGGTCAAGAGCTTATCAATTGGATCGTCGCAGCGAGCTTCAAGCGGAAGGTCACCTCTGGTGATTTTCCAAGGGTCTTCTTCATGCGTCATTCGCTCCAATCTCTTTGCACTGAATTGGCCATACTCTTCATACACCGCTGAAATGAACCCTTCTAGCTCGGATGAAAACTTTACAACCCTCTCTGATGGAAGAGCCTCCCATTGAGAACCTTTGTATTTGTTATAGATTGAGCGGAACACAGGTCCATGTGTCCAAGCTTGTGCATCCTGAAAAAGAGGTCTATCAAAATTAGCTAGAAACCAAGCTTCGACGTAAAATACGAGTTTTTGAAGTTTCAAATGCGTAATAGCTTCGCCGGAACCACGGTCTACGTGGTTTAGTATCCAAGTGGCAACGTGCTTACAGTTAGCAAATTGATTTTTCTCTAACATCACGACCACCTCTCATTTGCAGATTTTTTCGCAATCTCACTGCGTTGTTCGGTGGTTAGACTTTCCGCACGCGCTTTCGCTCCGGCTTTTCCAGAACGAACACGACCAGATTTCTTATTGTCTTCAATTTCGCCAGTAGCTATTCTGGCAACTCCGTGCAAACCTTCAGGCATGGCAAATTTCCGTAAGTGATTCGTTACTTACGACTCCCGTTTGGGCTAACAGTACATTAACAGCTCAACATTTCAAAATTGTTTTAGTAAATCTAAAATACCAAGCAAAATGCATATGGTAATCAATGTACCTCGTGTAAAGTTAACATACCAGTTACAGCCGTTCACAAAAAAAGAAGGGGCTGACCCACTACCGATTGATGACTTTGCCCTGCCCCGTAAATGTGTATGATTTGATGAAGCGCTGGCTACAGCATCGCGTCAATTGAAAAGCCTTTAACGGAGTGATCATGGAACTTGTCGAAGAATTGGTTGTAAAAGCCGGGCATGGCGGCACCATGAATCTTTCAAAAGGCGAAACTATTCGCATATCGTGTCCCGAAGGGTCACAGGTCGCCGATTTCTGGGCCTTTGACACCCGGGACACGAGTGTTTTTCTTTCTGCCGAGCATACAAGATCAACTCTTGAGAAGCTCGTCCCCAAAATAGGCGACAGACTTTACTCAAATCGCCGCTTTCCCATGCTGACAATTGTTGAAGATACCTCTCCTGGAGCGCATGATTTTCTCATGTCTGCATGTGACCCGCGCAGATATGAACTGCTGGGTCATGTCGGATATCATCGCTCATGCGCTGAGAATTTGTGCGTTGCTATGGAAGCTGCCGGAAAAACCGCCCATGCGCTTCCAAGCCCATTCAACATTTTTCAAAATGTTAGTGTTGGAAGCAATGGCGAACTTGCAATCATAGCACCCAAGGTTCAGCCAGGTCAGTACCTGGAAATGCGATGCGAGACCGATGTGCTGGTCATTGTTTCGGCCTGTCCAATGGATATTGCCAAAACCAACGGCCGTGATGGTACTACAAAGCCGATAAAAATTATGCGGTATTTGTTAAGTTTTTAAAAACCGCTAGTTTTATTATTATTTTTCAATGCATTATACTCCTTGCACCCGAAAAGTGGGCACCGGTTTTCGGATAAGTGCAAGGATCAAAAGAAGAATCCTATACTCAAAATTCGGGTTTCCGAGTGTTTTGAGTATAAAGATATCCCTAACAAATTATTAACCCAGCCCCTCGTCGTTCTTACCAACCTTTAACACAAACTTCTTACAATGCAGGTAAGAAATAATTGTTGAATTTTGGACGCGGGATAGGAAAAAGATTGTGAGCAGCTTTTCAAAAAATACGGGCGGCAATGTCGCGATGATAGCAGCGCTAGTTGGCGTTCCGCTGGTGTTAATGGCTGGCAGTGCCATTGATTATGCCAACATGATTAGAAAAAACACCGCAATGCAAAATGCGGTTGATTCAGCGCTTTTGTATGTGGCCCCGGATTCTAGGTCGAAAAACAAACTAGAGATCGAAAAGGAGATACGCAACCATCTGAAAGTCCATCTCCCACCGTCTCAATATCTTGAAATCAACAAGATTGAAATAATACAATCCGACAAGAAGAACGCTCTTGAAGTGCAAGTTGCCGCCAAACATCCAACCAACTTACTTGGGTTGGCCGGCTTTCCTACGCTCAATTATAACCCGCTCGCAAAGGTACAGTTGAATGGCAAACGTTTTGAAATTGCCCTAGTGCTCGACACTACCTTCTCAATGACCGCTGATGAAAAAATAGATGCCCTGAAAGCCTCTGCGTCATCTTTTGTCAACCAGTTGATGGACCTGAATGCCAATGAAGAGAAGATCAAAATCGGTATTGTTCCGTTTGCTAAATACGTAAATGTTGGTGTGCACAACAAAAATAAATTTTGGCTTGATGCTCCGAAAAGCCGCACTGAAAATATCTGTATAACGGATAGGCCAGTCGTCGCTAAATCAGGTTGCTCAATGCAAACCTTTTTTTATGACGGAGTTCCTTATGAAGCTGAACAGTGCACCGCTTATGAATATGGCAATCCAGTTGAGACCTGCAAAATCACCACCTATGATTGGGTTGGGTGTGTGGGTTCACGGGATTATCCACTCAACATCAAGGATGAAAGTTACGGAACCCGCGTTCCAGGCATTGGAGGTGAAGGGGTCTGGTGTCCAGTGCCAATTTTACCATTGACTGCATCACGAACAACTTTGCTCGATTCTATCAACAGCCTTGCACCATACGACGATACATACATTCCGGCAGGATTGACTTGGGGACTTAGAACTCTTCAGCTGAAAAACCGATTACCGGAGGCACGAACAAAACAGCGGCAGCAAGCACCAACACGAAAAAAATGATGATCCTCATGTCTGATGGTGAAAACTTTTCGTCAATTGACCCTTCAGATACGAAATTCCACACTGGGACCGATATCGATCAGGCAAATGCAATGACACTGGAAACTTGTGACGAGATAAAGGATGAAGACATCACACTTTATACAATTGGTTTCGGTAGCGGAATTTCCGCCGACACTGAAACAATGCTTCGCAACTGCTCGACCAACGGAGCAAATTATTTCAAGGCGCGAGACAGTAATAAACTTGGAGAATCCTTTGATAAAATTGCAACTGCTGTAGCCAGTCTGTATCTCAGTAAATAAACCGAAAGCAACCTACGCTCCCTGCTGCAAAGACTGTCAAAAACCCGCTAACGCGGGTTTTTGTGCTTTATGGCCTGATCTGAACAGCTATAAGAAACCATGTCTGATCTGCAGGAAACCAATGAGGTAAACGAAACCTCGCTGCAAAACTCCGTTTATACAGAGAATGATACGGTGCGGCCGGATTTCGTGGCCGGGCTGCGCGAACTACTGGATAAAGAACAAGCGTCTGAACTTGGCGATCTGATTGAGCCGCTGCATGAGTCAGAACTTGGCGACGTGCTGGAAGCCTTGGCAGCAGAAGATCGAACCAGACTGGTCAATCTCACTGGCGATCGGTTTGATTTTGCATCCCTAACAGAAGTAGACGAGGCGATCAGGCTTGAGATCGTCAATGCCATTCCGAATGCGCAGATTGCGGAGGCTGTAAAAGAACTCGAATCCGATGATGCAGTCTTCATTCTGGAAGATATGGAAAGGGAAGATCAGGAGGATATCCTAGAAAAAATACCGTTTGAAGAACGGCTTAGGATCCGCCGCTCACTTGACTATCCTGAGGAAACTGCGGGACGGAGGATGCAGACTGAATTCATCGCCGTTCCCCCTTTCTGGACTGTCGGTCAGACGATCGATTTTATGCGAGAAGATCGAGATTTGCCAGAACGGTTTTACGAGATTTTTGTCATTGATCCGAGTTTTCGTCTTGCCGGTTATGTTGCGCTTGATCGCCTTCTTCGAACAAGACGATCTGAAACGATTGAAGAAATTCGCGAAAAAAATATTTATCCGATCGACGTCAACCTGGATCAGGAAGAAGCGGCACGCGTATTCGAGCAATATGACCTCCTGTCAGCAGCGGTTGTCGATGAAGCCGGTCGACTTGTCGGGGTTTTGACGATTGATGATGTCGTTGACGTTATCCAGCAAGAGGCAGACGAAGACATCAAGCGTCTTGCGGGTGTGGGCGATGAAGAACTGTCAGACAGTGTTTTCGAGATTACCAAATCACGTTTTGCCTGGTTGTTCCTCAATCTTGCGACCGCGATTTTGGCTTCCCTGGTTATTGGCATGTTTGATGCGACCATCCAGCAAATGGTGGCGCTTGCCGTTTTAATGCCGATCGTTGCGTCCATGGGAGGCAATGCAGGTACGCAATCCATGACCGTCGCGGTACGAGCACTCGCAACCAAAGACATAGATAGCTACAACATGCTCAGAACCATTCGCCGCGAGGTTTTTGTCGGCTTTTGGAATGGTTTGTTCTTCGCAGTTCTGATCGGCCTGGTTGCGGCCTTCTGGTTCGACAACCCGGGACTGGGGCTGGTGATCGGTTTGGCAATGAGCATCAACATGTTGTGTGCGGCGTTTTCCGGCATCCTCATTCCGATTGCTCTGGACCGGATGGATATCGATCCGGCAATTGCATCAAGTGTGTTTGTCACAACGGTTACCGATGTCGTTGGTTTTTTTGCATTTTTGGGACTGGCCGCCTGGTGGTTTGGCTTCTGAACGTCGTTTACCCGCCTTCAGTAAACTGTGCGCGGCTCCCTGTTTATGCAAGACAAACACACACTTGGCTGATATGTCTTACTTTTACGTAAGCTACTCTAAATACCAAGTGAGCAGAATATGCCGGAATCAACTGCAGAAGATTTTTACACCATCACCGACCTGACCCGCGAGTTTGATATTTCGACCCGCACCATCCGGTTTTATGAAGACGAGGATCTGATCCAACCGGTACGGCGGGGCAGAACCCGACTGTTTAAACCCTCGGACCGTCGGTTGCTGATGTTTATTCTGCGCGGCAAGCGGCTTGGATTTTCGATTTCTGAAATCCGCGAAATCCTCAGCATGTACAAAAGCCCGCCAGGTGAGCATGGGCAGCTGAAACTGCTTCTTCAAAAAGTAAATGAGAAGCGTGAAATTCTCTGTCAAAAACGCCGTGATATTGAAGAAACGATTGTCGAGCTTGATCAGGTTGAAGAGCAATGCCTTGCCCGGATGGCAGAGCTGGGAATACAGACATGAGTGAAGATTTCACAATCAGACCGACAAAAGAGAGTGATCGCAAGCAATGGGAAGTTTTGTGGAAGGGGTATCAGGAATTTTACGAAACAAATCTCGATGATGTGACGGAAGGGTTGTGGATGCGCCTTTTGAGCGATGATCTGTCAGAACCAATTTGCCTTGTGGCGGAACAAAATGATGAGTTATACCAACGGCCATTAGGATTTACTCTTTTGACCAGGAATTATTTTGGCTTTGGTTAGGCGCGATTGGCGAAGGGGTGCGGCGTACCATGAGCTAATTGCAACACGGCCAAAACCAAAAGAAACCTGGCCTGCGGTGCTCCAAAATTGCCCACCGGATCCGTGTTATGCCCCTTGACCAATGCTTTGGCATTGCACTTCGAGGCCTGCCTTGCCGGTAAACAATTTTGGAACATCAAAAGGGTCAATCCTAATGGCCGTTGGTATTACTTGGTTTCACCCATTATCTGTTTCACGGTTCCTGCTGGTCACCCAAGCAACGCATTTATCTCAATGATCTTTTCACCTCGCCTAATGCTCGTGGAAAAGGCGTTGGCCGCGCTTTGATTGAAGCTGTGTATACGGCAGCTGACGAGGCAGAGGCCGAGACGGTTTACTGGCTTACGCAGGATTTCAATGAAGCCGGTCGTGCGCTCTATGACAAGGTTGCGACCGTTACTCCGTTCATCAAATACCAGCGATAAACTTCACGGCGAAGATCAGGCTGATCAGTACCGGTTGATGCAGCAAGTAGTAAACAAGACTGTTGCGACCCAGGATTTTCAGAAAATGCGTTGAAATATTCTGCGCTTTGTAGACGGCCAGCTTTTGCACAAGATTGCGGCTCATAGCCAGCTTGGCTGTAGCAATTCCCAGAAGTGGCGCAGAAAACCACGGAAAGACCGGCACATAGTCGCTCGAAATAATTGGTGTTGCTGATAAACCGGTCCACCAGAAAATCCAATGATCTAAAAAAACGGTTTCGATGCCTTTACCAATTGCAAATACGGCGACTGCACAGGCAACAATCAGGACGACCGGTAGTTTTAGAAACAAAAGACCGGCGAGGCTTGCAAACGCGATTGCATGCAGAATTCCATAAAAGATGTATTGTTCCGGCGTGGCGAAATAAGTCGCGACCGAAATGAGCAGTGCTGCAGCGACTATCTTGACCATACGGGGCTTCCAACGTGCCCAGGTAATCGCGCTGCCATGCGCAAGAAACAAGCTGAACCCCGTCAGGAAGAGAAAGGAACTCGCAATCGCACGGGCAAAATAAACCCAGTGCGGCTGCGATATGAAGCCCGGTTCCTGAAACCCAAACAGTTCAAGATCAAATGCAAAATGAAAGACCGTCATCGCAACCAGTGCGATGCCGCGGGCAATATCCAGCAAATCTATCCGGGGGCTCGCGCTCATTTTGCTCCTTCTGCAATTTCCTTGGCTGCCGGGTCTTTGCGGGCGACCATCAAACCTGTCAACACCAGACCTAATGCCAGTAATGTTGTCCAGGCCACTGCTTCACCAAGAACTGCTGCTGCAATGATGATACCAAATATTGGAACCGCATTCATGGCCAGCGCGAATGTAGAGACGCCTACTCTTCGAACAAGGAAGTAACGCAACACATATGCCAACCCGGTCGGGACCACCCCCAACCAAACAAGAGCAATCAGATCACTTCCCGCAGGCAGGTTTTGCGGCAACCTGACCCAGAACCACGATACGGCAACCAGCATTGCAGTGCCAATTCCAAGCGCCAATGTTGTAAAAGCAACAGGGTTGAGGTCCATCCTGCGCATCAAAAAACCCGCGGAGACGTAACATGCTCCACTCAGAATTACCGCCAATTGCGCAAAAATTGCAGCAGCACCAATGCCACGCAATGCATCAGCACCGGCGAGGATGGCAATGCCGCTTACAGCCAGCATGACCGCGACAATCTTGTAAGTTGTTATGCGTTCATCCTGAGTGAGGAAATGTCCCATAACCATCGCAACAAACGGCGTTGTTCCTAATAACAGCGCTCCAATGCCTGCATCAATATGCTTCATCGACCAGGAAACAAGAATGAACGGTATCACCATGTTAAGCAGCGCCACCAATGTGAGCGACCACCAAGCCGCCATTGATTTAGGCCATTGCACCTTGAAAAGAAAAAACGGCAGAACAACCGCAAACCCTATCCCCACACGTGCGGCAGCAGTCCACATCGCACCGAGATCGTCGACCACGAGTTTGATAGCAGTAAGGGATGATCCCCAAATCACTGCAACGAGAATCAAAAGGACAAGGTCACTGGCTTGTGGTTTGGCAATTTTGGACATTCAACGAACAAACAATTAACAGAAGAATACACAGGTTGCAGGAAAGAGCGCCCGATACAAGCCTGATTTTGGACACTTTTTCGCCATGCATGTGACGCATGGCTGCACTGTGAAATTTGGATCAGTTTTCGCTTGATGTCGTCTGCCCAAAACAATAGGTTCCGCGCCAATGAATGGCCTCCATCAAGAGAGGCCTCTTTTTTGGACAGGGACAAGATGTTAGAAGAAAAACGTGAGCCATCTGTATGGTATATTGCCGGCGTGGCAATTTGTGTTTTTGTGGGGTTGATGGTTGTTGGTGGCCTTTTCACTGGAAGTGAAGTCGTCGCGGTTGCTGCCCAGTAAGCAAATTCACGCAGAGAATTCATATCAAAGGCTGGTTGTGGACCGGCCTTTTTAATTCACATCACAGACAAAATTTGGCCAGCCTCGTCTTTTCACAGAATAACTGTCGCCTATTTACGTAATTTGCGGTGATGAATGGCGGTTTTGGTGTATAACTCTGCACCAATCCCGCTCTATATGATCCGGTAATTTCTGTCTGGCTTGGTCATGCATCATGTTTTTATCGATATTTGAACTCTTCAAGATTGGCATCGGGCCGTCTTCGTCTCACACGATGGGACCGATGATTGCGGCTGAGTATTTTTTGGATGAAATCCTGACCGGAGAATGGCCAAGACGTGAAGGCGATGTTCCGGCTCGGATATCAGTTAAACTGCATGGATCACTCGCATTCACGGGCAAGGGGCACGCAACGGACAAGGCGATTATACTGGGCCTTGCCGGGCAAAAGTCATCCTCCGTTGACGCCGATCGCGTGAAACCCATCATCGAAAAGGCAACCGCGGATAAGTCGATTACACCACCGGGTCATCCAGCTTACCAGTTTGATCTTGAGACGGATCTCATTTTTGATTACGAAGTTCTCCTGCCGCTGCACACAAACGGCATGACTTTTAATGCATGGGCGGATGACGGGAAGCTGTTGTTGAAGAAAGAATACTACTCGGTTGGCGGCGGTTTTGTTGTCGATGAGGCAAGCCTTCGCGCCTATGAAGACCTCAAGGCTTCGCGGTCTGACCGTGTGCCCTATCCATTTGAAAATGCAGACATGATGTTGAAAATGGCAAGTGAATCCGGCCTTTCCATCGCCAACATGAAGCGGGCGAATGAAGCCACGTCGATGGAACCGGACGAGTTGGCGTTCGGTATTGCGCGGGTGTGGGATGCCATGCGCTCGTGTGTCGAAAGAGGTGTGCGTGAACACGGAATTCTTCCAGGTGGCCTGGATGTAAAACGACGGTCTGCGCCAATTGTCGATCAATTGAATGAAGAATGGGGGGTTAACCGCCTCAACCCCATCGCTGCCAATGAATGGCTGCAGGCCTTCGCAATGGCTGTAAACGAAGAAAATGCAGCTGGAAGCCGGGTTGTAACCGCACCGACAAATGGTGCGGCCGGTGTTATTCCGGCGGTGATGATGTATCATCTCAAATTTTTTCCAGAGACCACACAACCACAAATTGAAGACTTTCTGCTGACGTCTGCAGCGGTCGGCGGGATCATCAAACAAAACGCATCAATCTCCGGTGCAGAAGTTGGCTGTCAGGGTGAAGTTGGTTCTGCATCTGCAATGGCGGCTGCGGGCCTTGCCGCTATCATGGGCGGTACACCGGAGCAGATAGAAAACGCCGCCGAGATTGCGCTTGAACACCATCTGGGCATGACTTGTGATCCGATTGGTGGCCTGGTTCAGGTTCCCTGTATCGAACGCAATGGTCTCGGCGCCATCAAGGCTGTTTCTGCGGCGGCGCTGGCGTTGCGTGGTGATGGCACACATTTTGTGTCACTGGATGCCTGTATCAAAACCATGCTTGAAACCGGCAGGGACATGAACACCCGCTACAAGGAAACCAGTCAGGGCGGGCTGGCTGTCAATGTTGTGGAGTGTTGACCCCGCTTATTTTCCCGCTGTGGATGTGATGCAACACCCTCTGGCATGAACCCCGACAACCCTTTAAAACAGATGCATGGCGCTTAATTTGGTCAAACTCTGTGTAGGTGTGTCTGCAGTTGAAGAACTGCAAGCATGGATTGACTATCGCGCCGACGAGAAGCGACGTCGGGGACTGGAACCAGTTCAGACCCACACCACCCGCATGGTTCCCAGACGCCGTGATGAACTTCTTGAAGGCGGGTCCCTGTATTGGGTGATCAAGGGCAAAATTCAGGTTCGTCAACATCTTGCAGATATTCGGCCCTTCACAGACCCACAGGGCATCAGTCGTTGTGATCTGGTTATGGAATCACGCCTGATACTCACCCAGTGGCAACCACGTCGTGCATTTCAGGGCTGGCGCTACCTGAAACAGGAAGATGCACCAACTGATCTTGTCAGCGGTGGTACCGGGGTCAATGCCCTGCCCCCCGAGCTTCGCGTCGAACTTGCAAACCTCGGGCTTTTATAAACAATCAGCTATCAGGCAAAATCCACATCATTACTGAATGGCATGGTGCGCAGTCGTTTGCCGGTTGCGGCATAAATCGCATTTGCCAACGCCGGTATGCTTGGCGGTGTGCCGGGTTCCCCGGCACCCCCCAGCTTGTGATAGGTTTCAAGCAGCTCGACATGAATGTTCGGGCACTGGTTCATGCGCATTGCATCGAACCCGTCAAAGTTACCCTCGACAACCTCACCCTTATCAAATGTAATTTCCTGCTCGATTGCAGATGACAGTCCAAATACAATTCCGGACATGATCTGCGCCTTTACAATGCCGGGGTCAATTACCGTACCGAATTCGCAGGCAGCCCAGACATTGTTGATGCTGATCTCATCATCCTGGCTGGATACTTCAATCACCATCGCCACCCATGTGCCGAATGAAAGAACATGCGCAAGACCAAGGCCGGAACCTTCCGGCATTTCCCTACCCCAACCGGACATTTCAGCCACCTTGTTGAGGGCATTGATTGCACAAGGATAGTCCTTCATCAGTTCCAGGCGCATTGCCAGCGGATCCATTTCAGCTTTCCCGGCAATCTCATCCATGAACCCTTCGTGGAACCAACCATTGTACGAGTTACCCACAGAGCGCCAAAATCCTACTGGAATTGGCAAATCCACCTTACTGCTGCGGACACGATAGTTCGTGATCGTATACGGCTGATCAAAGGCACCATGCGAGAGGGTGTTGTCTGGACCTGCGGGGGATTGTCCGGGGAAAGTTCTTCCCAAAACGCTCGCCATGATTGACGGGCAGGAAATGTGGATGTCAAGCGCCGATGGCAATTCGCCGGGTTTGACCCGCGCTTTCATGCGCCCCATCGCAGCCGGTCGATAAGTATCGTGTCTTGTATCCTCTTCACGGCTCCACGTTACCTTAATCGGGCGCCCATCAGTATGTTTGGCAAGTTCAACCGCATAGATTGCAAAATCCACCTCGCCCCTGCGGCCAAAGCCACCACCGAGCCTGGTGGTGTGAACTTCCACCTGATCGGAATTAACCCCTACCTGATCGGAACAAACCATCTTAATAAGGGTCGGCCCCTGGGTTGGTGCCCAAACGGTGAGCTTTCCATCCTTCCATTGGGCAGTCGCATTCATCGGCTCCATGCAAGCATGGGCAAGCCAAGGCACGGAATAATCAGCTTCCAGCAGTTCTTCACGCGGGGCGTCTGCAAAAGCGGTCACGACCGAACCATCGTCACGCAGCGATTGATCATGGTGTCTATCCAGTGCGGCGGCGATGATCCCCATCAGCGCCTCGCTGGTCTTTGGATAGGGTGCTTCCTCCCATTCAACTTCAAGCGCCTCAGCCCCCTTGAACGCAGCCCAGGTATTGTCGGCGATGATGCCGAACCCGTTGCCGGTCTGGGTTTCAAGCGGAATGATTTTCCTGACACCGGTAACTGCCAGTGCTGCGGTATCATCAACGGACTTCGCCTTGGCTCCAAAGCGCGGAGACATCTTCACTGTACCATAGGTCATGTCCGGCAGTTCCACATCAATGCCAAAAATATGACCGCCGGTTACCTTGTCAGGAATATCAACACGCGGCTGGGACTTACCAAGCAGCTTCCAGTCTTTCTGGTCGCGCAAGACGACTTCAGATGGTATTTCTATTGAAGCGGCAATGGATGCAAGCTCGCCGAATGTCCTGGATTTACCGGAGGCAGAATCAATGATTGCCTTGCCTTCGATCGTCAGGTTGGATTTTTCTGCTCCCAATTCTTTCGCTGCAGCTTCAAGCAACACATAACGGGTGGCACATCCAGCCTGGCGCATTTTGTCGTAACCATCCTTGATGGATGATGAACCGCCCGTTACCTGAAGGCCGAGCACCTTCCCGAGCGCCGGCATTGCGGTGCGTGCAGCTTCTGCGAGAAAGCTTTCGTCAAAAGCTGCAAACGGAACACCATCTTCCAGCATGCCGCCATTGTAATAGGCCCAGTCGGCCATGCCATGTTCGGTAACGATATCATCCAGTGTCAGATCGAGTTCTTCAGCAACCAGTGCCGCCAGCGAAGTGTGAACCCCCTGCCCCATTTCTGAGCGCGGCGTGATGACTGTGACCGTATTGTCCTTAGAGATCTTAACGTAGGGATTGAAGGTAGATTCTCCCTCTGCAAGATCGTCTTCCAGCGGATTGGCATAGGGCTTGTTGACGTAATAATAGCCGATGGCAACGCCACCCGCGACCGCAGCGGCACCAATCAGAAATGTGCGACGGGCAATTTTTGCAACACCCATGATTATGCCTCCTGCTTCATTTGTTCAAAAGCGCGTTTGATCGCCGCCCTGATACGCGGATAAGTACCGCAGCGGCACAGGTTGGTCATTGCATCATCGATATCTTCGTCTGTCGGCTCCGGCGTCTCTTCCAGGAGAGCCACAGCAGCCATGATCTGGCCGGACTGACAGTAACCGCACTGGGGAACCTGCTCTTCGACCCAGGCTTGCTGAACCGTGTGGAGGTTAGCCTTGTCGCCAATACCTTCAATGGTTGTGACCGCACCGGTGACATCGCCTACAGCCAGTTGGCACGAGCGGGTTGGCACACCATCCACATGCACAGTGCAGGCACCACAGGCGGCAATGCCACAACCAAATTTGGTGCCTTTCATTCCGGCAATGTCCCGCAATGCCCAAAGCAATGGCATTTCAGGATCATCGCCGACTTCGACCAGCCGAGTGTTGATGTTGAGTTTCATGGAAGCTCTCCTGCTTGTATGTGCTGTTATGAACAACCAGAACCCAGCCGAAAGCGTGACAGATGCTGCAAGACTGATTGTACAAATATATATCTTTCTGTCCAATGTTTGACATTTTGACAGAATTTGTCAATAAGAAAAATTATGTTGGATAGACAAAAAACCATTCTGACGGCGGCTTTTGATGTTTTTGCCCGTTACGGAGTAAAGCGCGCGACGATGAATGACATTGCGTCGGAGGCAGGCGTTGCACGCCAGACCCTGTACAATACCTTCGCCAACAAGGAAGCAATCCTGCGCGCACTCATTCAGGCACATATTGAAGAAACCTGCACAGCGCTCGCCGGGCATGCGCAATCAAATGGAAGTCTCGCGGGCGGGTTGGAACTTGCATTCGATCATTTCGCGCGCAAACCTTACGAATTGCTGCGCAAGACCCATCATGGCGGCGAGATCATGGAGGCGCTTGAAACCTCTGCAAGCGAAGAGATGGCAGAGAGCAAGCAGCGTTTTTCTGGCGCGATGATTGCAGTGGTTGAACCGCATGTTCCAGCCAACGTGCCTACGGAACTTCGCGCCCCTGCCCTTGCAGACTTCATCGTGCATACTGCCATGGGTCACAAAATAAAGGCTACAAGCAAAGAACATCTGGAACAGTTGCTAGCCACGCTAAAGGTGGTTATTTTGGGTGTGAGCGGGTGATCATCATGGCCCGTATGCCCTGAATGGCAGGAATGAAAAATCCTGGTAGACTGACCCTGATCATTCAAACCCGGCTGCAACCATCACTCGCCGTCTGAGCTGCTCGCATTGCCCGTTTGCGCTCAATCGGATCAAGGATACGCTTGCGAAGGCGGATGTTTTCCGGCGTCACCTCAACCAGTTCTTCATCAGTGATATAGGCGAGTGATTTTTCAAGCGTCATGTTGATAGGCGTCGTGATCTTCACCGCCTCATCCTTGCCGGATGAACGCATGTTGGTTAGTTGTTTGCCTTTCAGCACATTGACTTCCAGGTCATTGCCGCGCGAATGCTCGCCGATGATCATGCCCTGATACACCTTATCGCCGGGATGGATCATCATCGGGCCGCGGTCTTCCAGATTGAACATCGCAAATGCTACCGCCTGACCGTCACCGTTGGAAATCAATGCGCCGGTGTGGCGTTGTTCTATGTTACCCTTGTAGGGCTGATACGCAAGGAAAGTACGGTTAAAGATCGCGGTACCGCGGGTGTCTGTCATCAGTTCAGAGAGATAGCCGATCAGACCCCGTGTCGGCGCATGGAACACCAAACGCACCCTGCCACCGCCGGAGGGCTTCATTTCAACCAGATCAGCACGGCGCTGACTGAGTTTTTCAACTACAGCGCCAGAATACTCATCATCAACATCAATGACTGCTTCTTCGATTGGTTCAATCTTCGTGTTATTTTCGTTCCGCTGCATCAAAACGCGAGGACGACCAACGGTCATCTCGAAGCCTTCGCGGCGCATCTGCTCGATCAGAATTGCAAGCTGCAATTCACCACGTCCAGCAACCTCATAAGCGTCTGTACCATCAGCTTGGGTAACTTTAAGCGCAACATTGCCTTCGGCTTCCTTCATCAAACGCTCGCGAATGACGCGACTTTGTACCTTGTCGCCTTCACGACCCGCAAGCGGCCCGTCATTCACCCGGAAAGTCATGGAAAGCGTTGGCGGGTCAATCGGCTGGGCTTCAATTGGCTCTTTGATGCCCGGGTTCACCAGCGTATCAGCAACCGTCGCCTTGGTGAGACCCGCAATTGAAACAATGTCGCCTGCCTTTGCTTGTGTCACCGGCTTGCGCTCAAGGCCATCAAATGAAAGGACCTGGGTTATACGCCCCTGTTCGATGATCTTGCCATCTTGATCAAGTGCATGGATTGCCTGATTGAGGACCGCCTTGCCGGACGTGATTTTGCCGGTAAGGATACGCCCGAGATACGGGTTCGCCTCAATCGTGGTCGCGAGCATGCGGAATTCACCGTCTTCCACAGCGGGTTCCGGAACGTGGCTCATAACAAGGTCAAGTAACGGGGCCATATCGACTTTGGGGCCTTCGGCATCCACTGCCATCCAGCCCTGCTTGGCTGAACCATAAAGCGTGTGGAAATCAAGCTGCCCTTCATTCGCTTCAAGTACAGCAAACAAGTCAAACACTTCATCCAGCACCCAATCCGGCCGCCCGTCCGGCTTGTCAATTTTGTTGATCGCAACAATTGGCTTGAGGCCAAGTTTCAAAGCTTTCTGCAACACAAACTTGGTTTGTGGCATCGGACCTTCGGCTGCATCGACCAGAAGGATGACACCATCGACCATGTTGAGAATGCGCTCCACCTCTCCGCCAAAGTCAGCATGGCCCGGCGTATCAACAATGTTAATGCGGTTTCCCTTCCACTGGATAGACGTCACTTTCGCAAGGATTGTAATGCCTCGTTCTCTTTCAAGATCGTTGGAGTCCATTGCGCGCTCGTCAACCTGCTGGTTTTCTCGGAACGTTCCGGACTGCTGTAGCAGCACATCAATAAGGGTTGTCTTCCCATGGTCAACATGGGCGATGATTGCGATGTTACGCATGTTCATTGGATCAGGCCTTGAATGTCTTGAGTGACCGGCTTGCGTCTAATCTTGGGAGGAACCGCTAGCCATATGTTTCTGCGCCGCTTTTAGGCCGGAAACGGGGCAAGAGCAAGGATTTCCAGACAGAAATTTTAAACAAATGGTAAGTTCCAATTTCTATCATTTAGAAGAACTCGTTCAGTCTAGGGCGTGATGCGTTTGGTTGGATTTAAATTCTGTTTTTCATCCGTTGCGCGCGTTTGGATGACTGCAACCGCAGGGCGATGCCGCAGCATCGGTCGAGGATTGCAGGCTTTGGTTCTACGCCCAACGGGGTAAAATCCTTTAGGGACGGGAGATTTTACGCCAGTTATCCTCGCCAAAAGCCTCGCCCGTATCGGCGGATATGTCCTGCGTTTTTCGCTTGATCCTGACGCAAAATCTCCTCGACACAATGAATTCACCTAAGCGCATCACGCTCTAAGGGGCTGATTGGAAATTATTGACCTGCTTTTATCATCTTCACGATGTGGCGTGTAGCTCTGCGTTTTGAGGCAACAAGCAACCAACTTGTTGACGATGATATTGTCTCCTCCCGGTCCTTTGCCAGCAGCCTGCATCGCCCTAGCCATGCGAAAGTTCGCTCCACCACCCAACGTCTGGCAATGACGACAAAACCCGTTGCCTTGTTTGGCCTCCGCACAATTTCAATCGTTGGGCCTGGCTCCAGGGATAGGGTGAAGTATTTCCCCTTTGCCAACGATCAGTCGAAGCTTCGCGAAAGCCTCCGGTTGCGGATTAATGCCTGTTCCGGTGGAGCAGCAGGTGGTGCGCCGGGCGGCGGCAACGATTCAAATATCGACATCGACCTGAATGGAGATAGCGGCAATGGGGCCACACAATAAAACACTTTTAAGCGTCCTTCTCCTGGCCAGCTGAAATTCTTAAAATGGTTGGTCACCCAACTATCCTGGCTATAGCATCAGCCAGGTAGTCGTACACGCACCGCACTCTGGCACTGTTTTTCAAATCGGAATGAGCGGTGAGCCAAATTGGCATTGTGCCTGCTCCACTTGCTAAAGTGATCGGAACCACATTGGGCTCGGATTCACCAATTCTGGTTTGATTGAAACCAATACCGAAACCTGCAACCACCATACGCCAACAGACTATTTGATTGTCGCATCGGAATACAAAGAAGTCTCGTTTGACCGTTAGTCCGAAGTTTTTGAAACCGTCAATAATATGCGTGCTGCGATCATACCCGATAATGTCATGATTCATGATATCATTAACGCTTTCGGGCATCCCCTTTCGTTGGATATAGGATTGCGGGATATGCCAGTGCCCCAAGTCATCACGGTTCACAATTCTTACGATACAGAGAAGCGAAAACCGCCAGGCAATTTTTATGGGATTTATTGTAGCCATGCTTTTGCTGGCGGCTTTTTGAAGTTTGGGCAGGTCAGGATCCACGCCCTCAAGAAAACAATCTGCATGTGCTGCCGCAAGCATGGAGAAATTTCTGACATGACTGAGGAGCCGGTCGGCGGTTGGCGTTAGCTCCATCCCAAATGGAAAGCCTTTCGTTTTTACAGTGATAAGCTCGTCCGATTCGAAATCAGCAAAGCTGGATTCGATTGTATTGTTGGGATCTCGAGCTTTGAGCTTTTCAAACGTCGGCTCTACAAACCACATCTTGCGGAGCGCAGAAATCATCTTTTTCGTTCTTTTGAAGAAAAGCGACGGATTGCCATCTGGACCCCATGCATCACATTTATAACATCACGAAATTCAAACTTGGATTCACGGGTTAACAAATATCAGAACCACTGTTTCGACATCCGTTGTGCCCTGACATAAGAGTTCTAGAAGGAGACATTGCCCGTTGCACTTCAGCATTTATACTCAATTGGTGCTCCGCGCCCAATTTCTACCGAAGCAAGCGTGTCGTAATTTGAATGGCTCACGATCCGGGGCGTTGTTATTTTGCTCGCTCTAAGTGATCAGAGCAAACTATAAACAAGTATTTATTTCAACACGATTTAAGTAAATTCCCAGAGATAGCTGAATCCAATTATTATTGATTAGCGATTATGAAGAATGCGCCCGATGAAGTTCAACAACAGCTGTGCGGCAAGCGTTGAGGTTGAGCCACTATGATCGTAATCGGGAGCAACCTCCACAAGATCAATACCAACAACATTACCCCGTTTTGTTAGGCCGTCCAAAAGTTCTAATACCTCATAATACAAAAACCCACCATGGCTCGGCGTGCCAGTACCAGGGGCGACAGAAGGATCAAACGCATCAATATCGATGGTAACATAATAACGCACATCTTCAGGAATTCTGTCTAACATGCCCTCAACACCCAGCTTTCGGAACTGTCGAACTGACTGAATATCTGAGCCCATGGCTCTCGCATCCACATATCCGTCTCGGGCTGTTGATGAGACATTGCGGATACCAATCTGGCTGAGCCCTGTGACGTAATCTTTTTCTGCTGCCCGACGCATCGGGTTACCATGACCATAGCGCACACCATGCCGCTCATCGACAAAATCAAGATGAGCATCGATCTGCACCACATGAATAGGCTCTTGATCATCAAATGCGTTGATGCAGGGAATATTAATCGAATGATCTCCACCAAGAACCACGGGAATAGCGTTAGCTTTCAAAATTTTGCGTACCCCGAACTCGATATTAGCATGACTTCCCATCGTATCGGTATGAATGATGTCCGCATCCCCAAGATCAACGATTTTCGTCTTGCCTGCAGCAAGGTAGGTAACATCGTCTTCATGATCATAGGCACCGGCATGGCCGAAGGAAAACAAAGTTGAGGACTCGCGAATGGACCGTGGACCGAACCGTGCACCACTGCGAAATTGACAACCAAAATCATAAGGAGCGCCAAGAACAGCGACATCGGCATCAATCGCATCCCAGTCTGCGATGTAAGGATACTTCCCGAATGTACAAATTCCAACAAATGGCAGATCAAGTCTGCCAGTTTCGTAACCATGTGATGACATCAAAAACTCCTTTATGCTTGAAATGGCGAGGTCGGCTTAATTGGCCCATCATATTGTGGCATTGAAACCGAACGGGGTGTAAACTCACCAGATGCAGTAACTTTATTAACATGGGTAGCAATCTCTTCCATTGGAGCAAACCATACATCACCACGATTGATTATCTTTGCAAGAAACTCTGCCACAACATCCCATCGTGATAGCCTACCGGTCGCAAATGGATGTAAAACAGGAACCCAAAGGCCGCCATATTTATAAGCGGCTTCAAATTCCTGCTCAAAAATTTCAAACCCTGTACGGGGAGCACGAATCGGCATCATGTAATCAAGATCAGATGATTGAACAAATTGTGGCCAGTCATCCAGCCCCCAATGAGAGGGCAATTCTACCAGTTGGCCGTTCTTTGTAGTGATCAGGTAGGGAACATCATCCCCCATCAATGAAGCGTCATAAACAAAATTTCGCTCAACAAGCAGATCAGCCGAATGGTTGGAAAAGTTATAGAGTGGTGCACGCCAACCGCGTGGCCTAGCACCAGTCATCTTCTTGATTACCTCAATCGAGCGGTCAAGCCAATATGCTTGTTCCTCTTTACTTTGGGTTTGAGGATTTTCGTGGATATAACCATGATGGCCGATTTCATGACCGCCCGCTAAAATCACCTCAACTGCTTGCGGATATTGCTCCATACACCAGGCTGGGATGAAAAATGTCTGACTAATACCAAGCCGTCTGTACGTTTCAACAATTCGTGGAATAGCAATATCCGGTCCATATTGAAGCATCGAAATGCCAGAAGCTCGGGTGTGTCCGCCTTCTGGATGATCGAGATGAATCAGGCTATCAGCATCCATGTCAAACGTGACGCAGCACGCGCATTTGGCTCCATCTGGCCAGGGTACCGGATTGGCAATCAACGATTGTTGCAAATTCATGGTTATTTTCCACCTCTTACATATCTTACGCCGATAGCGGCTGGTGGCCGTACTTTTCCGGCAAGGAACACCAGTGCCAGAAATGAGGCCAGATAAGGCACCATCGATAATAGTTGATAGGGAACATCAGGGCTATTGAATTGCAGGCGTAATTGAAGGGCATCTGAAAGCCCGAAGAAAATGCATGCCAAGAAGGCTCCTACCGGGTTCCAGCGCCCCAAGATTAATGCGGCAAGCGCGATAAAACCCTTTCCAGCACTCATATGTTCAGTGAATACAAACACATGGCTGAGTACGAGATAGCAGCCACCGAGGCCAGCCAGCATACAACTTACAACGACGCTGATGCTTCGCACCATCGGCACACTGACACCCGCACTATCGGCTGCAACCGGATAATCGCCAATCGCGCGCACGTTAAGTCCCCAAGGTGTTTTGTAGAGAAACCACCATGTGAGTGGGACAGTCAGGTACATAAGGTAAGTCAGGAAATCCTGATTAAACAACACCGGGCCAATTACAGGAACGGATACAAGTCCAGGAATTGCAATGGCGTGAAAACCTGGGAGCGTTGAAGTTGCTTCTGCACCCAAAATAATCCGCGCCAGAAATGAAGTCAGCCCGATCATGAGAATGTTGATCGCAATTCCAGCCACAAGCTGGTTGATGCCAAGACCGACAGCCAACCCAGCCAGAACTAGACCTGCACAACCAGCAACAGCAAGCCCTAGAAAAAGCCCGCCTAACGGTGTGCCACTAAGAAATGCACCAACAGCGGCCCCAAATGCTCCACCAAGAATGCATCCCTCTAGGGAAATATTAAAAACCCCTGAACGTTCCGACAGGACTCCGCCAATAGCTGCAAAAATGATTGGTACTGAAAGCCGCAAACTGGTAGCTAAAAAATCACTCAGAGCTGTTAAATTGCTGAAAATATCCAAATCAACTCTCCTGCTTTTCCGACACATCATCATCATCAAGGACTGCATCAAGAGTTGCATCCAGTTTGCGTCTGCGGGCCATAAATTGGGTCCAGTAGTCCCGGTTATAGGTAAAGGCAAGGCTTGCAGCGACGAATATAATGACGAGGCCCTGAATGGCTTCAATGACTGTACTTTCAAGCCCCATTGCTCGCTGCATTACCAATGCCCCCGCCTTTAGACCACTCAGGAAGAAGGCGGAGACTGGCGCCAGTATTGGATTAAGGAACGCAAGAAAGGCCACGATAATGCCGTCAAATCCATAACCCGGTGAGAACAGATGATAAAGCCGGTACTTGAGGCCCAGAACCTCAAAAGTTCCAGCCAGACCACCAATTGCTCCTGCGACAAACATGGTAATGACAATGGAACGGCGCGGTCTGGACAAAGCCCTATTCCAGAAGCTGCTCACCAACCGTTGGATCAAGGACAAACGCAGTCTGATGCTCACCGGCCCATGCGGCGTTGGTAAAACATGGCTGGCATGCGCTTTGGCACAATCAGCATGCCGTGATGGCATCACCGTTCTCTACAAACGCATGCCCAGATTGTTCGATGAATTGGAGTTGGCCCACGGCGACGGACGCTTCCCGCGTCTGTTCAAAAGCCTCACCAAAACCCAGCTTCTGATCCTCGATGATTGGGGACCTGACAGGCTGAATTCCAGTCAGCGTCGAGACCTCATGGAAATTGTGGAGGATCGATATGAGGCCGGTTCAACACTGATCACAAGCCAGCTTCCCATCGGTAAATGGCATGACGTGATCGGCGAACCAACCTTCGCAGACGCTATTCTCGATCGCCTCGTACACAACGCCTATCGCGTCGAACTCGATGGACAATCAATGCGAAAAACCAAAACCGCAACCACAAACAACGTTGACGAAACCGAACAAAACTGAAAAACAAAACCAACGCCTCAACGCAACGCACACTCTAACAAAATAGGGGTGGCCGGATAGTCCGGTTTAGGTGGCCGGATATTGTCGGAATGAGTGGCCGGATCGTCCGGAATACGCAGCCATTGGCAATCTTGGGACCTTTCAGTTACGATCAATGGCTTCTCCGAGCCCGTTTCTACCAATGATGTGTGGAGCGAGAATGTCTGCTTTGGCGTGTTAAACTACCAAAGCGCAATTGTGGGTTTGGTGATCATCAACCACAAAATTACAAGTATTGTTGTAAATGCGGGTATGCCACATGCAAACCATATCTTGTATAATTTGTGATATCTAGTACTCAGCTTTAGTCCATTTTCGGAAGCAAAAGCGGCTTCCTTTCTCATTTTCATTTGTATGACTATGACAGGCAACCAGAACAAGCCAATAAGTACATACAATGCAATAGACAGAATGATCCACCCTTCTGACAAGCTCCATCCCATCTGTGAAGCAAGAAATGCGCCAGTGATCGGCTGTACTATAACTGCAGATGCAGTGAATATCATATCCGCAATCACGACCACAGACGCAGTATGAGAAATGAGAACTGGATTAGATGTACGGTTCGCCATTAACATGAAAAACGCAATACCAGAGCCAGTGCCAATAAGGACACAGGCACCGAAAATATGAAACCATCGCAATAGGTCTAGCCATTCCATTAGCGATTCTCCAACGCAATGCTGGTTACGAGAGCAAGTAGAATTGCTGGCAAAACTTTAACAAGCGGACCAAGTGGGTCTAACCATAATTCAGGCACAAATATACTTGAGGCCACCAGATAAAAGATAGAGGTGATGACCATTCCAATGCACGCCACCTTGGCAAATTTTCGCAAAAGAATTGCACTGCCAAGTGCGATATCTATCATTGCCCAAAACGCTACGCTGATAGATGCCAACTGTTGTGACCAGCCAATATTTTCTAACACATCAGCCGCTACATCAATGCTCACGAAAGCAAATATTCCAGACAATATCCAGAACAAAGAAAGAATAAGAACTAGAAAGGGAAACAGCGCTGATACTCTTGCTGAAAGTCGATCTTCAGTTGTGGCACGCATTTTGCTTAACGTTTGATCGAGTGATGAAACTTCAAATAGATTCAAACTATTCCATTGTGCCGGATCACCTTTAACACCTTCTCGCAGGACTTGTACGCCTGTTGATCGCAGAGGAGAATTCCATCCTAACCAAGACAAGGTGTCAGCACATTTGGAAATTGCGTGCGCCGCCATGTTTGGAACAGTGAGGTTCAGTTTTGCAGTTCTAAAACCAAGCCATTTCCTCAATTTTATAACCACGCTTTGTAAATTATGTGTCTGTTTTTCCACCAAATCACATTCGAATTTATCAGGTACATTGCCAATCAAAGCTAACTCCACCGCCTGACTAACATCAGACAATGAGACGGTTTGAATTTTGGCCTGAGGATAGGAAATAGCTTGTATCATTGGAAATGCCGCTAACATTCGCAGTAAAGCAGTTCCTCCATAGGCATATGGCGCTAAAATCAGTCCGGGTCGAAAGATAACATATCGCACGCCTGAATTTCTGATGGCACGATCCCCACGGGCCTTTGAGGAGAGAAAATTCGTGCTAGCATCGACTAATGCACCGACGGCAGAAATCTGAATTAGCTGAATATTACGATCCAGACATGCGGTCGCTAGAGCTTCCAACATTGTGTGATGAATATGCTCAAGTTCGTCATTGGGTCCGTCTTGCAATGCACCCGAACAATTTACGACAGCCGTGATGCCTTCGAGTGCTATATCCCAGTCTTCATTTCTACAATAAGCTCTTAAATCGCCAATAACCCAATTGATCTCTGGTAAAACTCTTTTAGCAGTTTGCAAGTTACGCCCAAATCCAGTCACCTTGATACCTTGCGATGAAAGATGCGCTGCAATGCCTGATCCCAATAAGCCATAGGCGCCCAAAATTAGGACCTTCGACCCTTCATTTTTATGCAATGCTTGTGAATTCATAATCGCTCAAATTATATGATCAGGCTAAAAGGACATTCAGATTATAAAATGAGTCGCATTATTATCTGAAGCAGACATTCAGAGCCAGCTTAAGTTTGGTCACTTTGTCCCCTGAGCCGACCTCCGTTGCCAAACCATTAGTTGCAGTTTGAATGTCGGCATTTGGCTTTTTAACTACTGAAAACGCAAATCGTTTGTGGGGGCGACAGGGTTCGTTGGAGTTTCTGGATTTGCGTTCGCGGTAAACGCTGTCTTTGCAGCGGCTGCGTTACCGGCAGTATCAAAGCCAGACACATGTGTCTTCACAGATGGCGGCATGGCGTCAGCGAGTTCTGCGTCCAGATCATCAAGATCGGGTTTTGAGATTTCACCGTCTGCAACCCGCTCACGCGCAGCATCTACTTTTTCCTGAAACGCATGAATCTGTTCGCGTTCTTGCAAAATACGGGTTTTCTCATCGTGAACTGGCTTGTAGGATTCCCAAGTGGGGTTATTTGGATCAATAGCAGAGAAATCTAATTCATCCTGCGTGACTTCTTTTCCGTTCTCATCAAAGACCTGCGAACCGTCTTCAGTTTTGAAGACACGGCGACCATCTTCCATGACATAGGCCCGCTCAAGCATGTCCTCAATTTGTGCATTTACTGCATCCAGTTTTTCCTGATTGAGCATTAGGGCTTTGACGGTAGCCTCGTCATAAACATCAAGTTTGGCTTCAAATTGCTCAATCTGAATTTCAGTTGCGACAATAGCCGAGACGCCAAAGGCGGTAGCATTGTCCGCCGCTCTTTCAGTTAAATCTTCCTGATGCGCTTTGTCCTGTCTGGCTTTGATGAACCATTGCTTGCGGCGCGCGGCCTCGGGAGAATAGCGACTGTCATTTCCAAAATGTTCACTCAATTGAATCATTTATTCTCCGCATTCCTTTTTAATCAGTACAAAACAATAATGGTTCTGCTGGCTTATCCTGATGGCGATCAAACCATGCATTAATGCGCCTCTGGTTTTTGATGCCACCCTTGTGATACCAGTCATAAATGCAGTTCATGCCTGTTTGGATTGGCTTGTCACGCAAATATCGTGAGTAGGCGAAGCCACCGACTAGGCCAGCTAAATAACTATTGGGGCTGACCCAGATAACTACCTTAGATAGCGTCTAACCCATTGTCTTAACTGCAATAATTGAGATGACGGGTCACTGTTGTTAAATCTCCACTCACATTCCTTCAAATATAGCCCAAATTGGGCCTTTGGAACACCGTTGAATTTACGCATATGGCGCTTCGCCTGATTCCAGAAATTCTCAATACCATTAATGTGATTAAGACGATCGGCGAAGAGCTTTGAATGGTTGATGCGAAAGTGGTGAAAGTCGGAGACATCCAGCACGTTATAGCCGCGCCAGCAGTCAGAATAGACGATGCTATCGGGGATAACCTTGCGTTCAATGATCGGGATCAGAGTGGCCCCGGATGCGTCTGGAATAATCTTGGTGTAGACCTTCCCACCCCTGTTTAATAAGCCAAAAACAGGCACTTTGCCCGCAGCACCCCTCCCGCGCTTGCCCTTTCGTTTCCCACCGAAATAGCTTTCGTCCACTTCTATTTCGCCGCCAAACATGGCTTCGGATTCAGCCCCCAACTCATAGGCAATGATTTCACGCAAACGCAGGAAGAAAAACGCGGCGGTCTTGCGGTTCACACCACACAAACTGGCCGCAGTTCGCGCTGTCGATCCCGAGATAAAATGCTCAGTCAGGTGATCCTGTTTATACCCACTTAAACGACTCTTTCGCATACTGCCCATGATAACCCTTTTTTTGAGTTATCTGGGTCAGCCCCTAACTATTTTGTTGTTCTGCATTCATTTTGTTCAAAACGTCTCCCGCCGTTAATGCCTTTGCTTGCTGCGAATTTGTAGCAACAAATATAACTGTAAGTATTATTATGCATAATGATTGATTTTTACTTAATATGTTAATATTTATAGTCCACATAATCGGTCTATTTTAGTTATTTGCCACTTTGCTATAATATTAAAGCCTTAGATCTTGGTGATTTGCTGACGGCGATGGCGAAATAAGATGTTTGGCCCGCAGCCCGTGGTAGACACCCAAGCCCCATGTTTTGAGGTTTGAAAAAGCCCGATGCACCCAGGGCAATACGATGTGTGCTGCCATCGGCCCGATGGTATGGGGTTGATGATTGAGACCGGGGATAATGTTGCTCACCCCCATGATAGCCGGACCAGCCATCGGTCCTTGCAATCGTTGTTGGAGCCAGGCTCCGCTCAACGAAGAGATGCAGGGATTTGGCGCTATAATCCTCAATTCTCGCCAGACGCAGCCTCCCCGGACGCCCCCTTTGGTCCACTTCAACCGCACCGGCCACCAATAGTTTCCCCCTGATGCGAGCGGCCTTGCCCTCCCATGACGGGTTCTTGTTTCGAACGGCAGGAAATCGCGGTTTCATCAACTTCCACAAGGCCTTGCAGGGGCGAGCGATCACTATCCACCATGGCCCGGCGTAATTTGGCGCACAATAACCACGCGGTTTTATAAGAACCAAGGCCCAACTGGCCCTGCAACTGCAAGGCGGAAATACCGTTGGAATGGGTGGTCATCAAAAAAGCTGCCCAAAACCAGACCGTCAGGGGGTAATTTCGAGCCGTGCATTACTGTGCCGCTGGTTACCGAAGTCTGACGATGACAGCGTGTGCATTCGTAAGTAAAGGCCTTCGTCTCAAGCGCCCATGCCTTATCATTCCCGCATCGCGGACACACAAATCCGTCGCGCCAGCGCATCTCGTAGAGCCACGCCGCACACGCCCGCCTCATCGGCAAAACGGTGTTGAAATTCAATCAAGGATGTTGGCGCAAACAGCATGGCAAAGCTCCCTTACATAAGGCCTAATGTTCACTATATGTTCTATATCATTCAATCCGCAATGTCACTACATATTGTACCACCGGACCAAAAGGGATAAGGCTTTAATATTATTGTAATTGTGGAATATCAGTGCCTTACACGCAAGACCGATTAGCCAAAAACCCCTGAAACCCACAATCACAAAAAGGACCGATTTTGTGGCATGCAGCCGCATGACAAATAATCGTCTAAGTGATTGAAACGCAATGAAAATAGGATATCTACGTGTCAGTACCAAAGGACAGCGCCCAGATCGTCAAATAAATGGGCTTAAGGGGCTGTGCGATAAGCTCCATATCGAAAAACTATCCGCTGTTGCTGCAAAACGGCCTGTTTTTGATAAATTGATGCAAAACTTGAGATACGGGGATTCTTTCATTGTATGGGATTTAGATAGAGCTTTTCGCTCTACGGAGGATGCCATTGTTCATGAAAGGATGTTCAGAGAAAACGGCATTGAATTCATTACGGTGAATATCGAGATAAATACCTCTACTGCTGATGGTAATCATGAGTTTCAAACCCGCGCGGCAGCGGCAGAGCGCGAGAGAAAGAAAATATCCGAACGCACGATTGAGGGGCTGAAAGAGGCTGTTAAACGCGGTAGCCAGCTTGGTAGACCACCCAAATTGACAAACAAGCAGATATTATTGGCTAAGAATCAAATTCAGGCGGGTGTCACCATAAAGAAACTTGCAGCGCGTTATGGAGTTGCTCCATGGACAATCACCCGTTCAATCAAGCGGCTGGAAGAAAAAGCATGAGATTTTGACACATTATGGTATAATGGAATCATGAGCGATACAGATACGATTGACGTTTCAAAAATTAAATTCACTTCGACGGTGTTTCCCACCGACGAAGATATGAAACTGTGGAATTCGCTTAGCCCAGCAGAGCAACAGGCGGTTGTCATGGCTGATGTTGAAAAGGGCTTGCAAGGTCCGTCTGCGTCAAAATCCAGCAAAGCAGAAATTATGCGTGAAGTGCTGGACGACATAAAGCATGGAATATGAGCTATCGGAACTTGCCCGTTCCAACATCAAAGAAATTGCCCGATATACAATAGATCATTTTGGTGAAGCGCAGGCTGATGAATATCTTGATGGTCTGTTTTACAGCTCAACCCTCTTCCCCAAAACCTCTGGCCCCAATAGCGCTTCTTCAGCACAGGAAATTCCTTCTGGATCAAAAATGACGATCGTCCCTTTACCTTGCGCATGAAGTCAGAAACCGAAAGCTTAGGCGGAATTGATACAAACATATGCACATGATCCGACGACAATACGCCATTGATGATATCAACTTCATTTTCTACACAGACACGGCGGATTATCTGCCGAACACGCTTTTGTAGGTCTCCTGTCAGAACCTTGTATCTATACTTTGTTGACCAAACCAAGTGATAACGGTGGTAAAATACGCAGTGTTTACCTTTTTGATATTGCATGACCATACTCTCCAGAAAAAAGGAACTAACGGCTTAAGCCCGTTCCTTTTTTCCGGAGAGTATGGTCATTCTTAAGTCACATCGCGCTGAAGCTGTCCGACCGAAGTCGGAGGGTTTAAACCTGATGAGTGGATACTAAATGTGTGGGCAGCAAACCAAGCAGAAACGGCCGAGCTAGACGATGTATCTAAGTAAAAGGAGCGCCAGCCGTAGTGCTGCAATATCGCTTGGGTAAACTCCAAGCTAATGTCTCGATGCTGCCTCTCTAAAAGTGCGGCGAGAATAAAACTTGCGTAATGCGACCATCTTAGCATCAGCGGTGGAATGCAGCCATTTCGTGAGAACGAGGTGTTCATTCTTGGCGCTTCATTGGTGCCGAATTGACGCACTTGCCCGCGAAACAACGCGTCCTTGCCGTAACTGGACAGGATGTCTTGCAATTGATCTACGGTTTGGGCGGTCCAGAATTCCATTGAGTTAATTTATATCAGCAGGAAAAGGTTGTACTCTTTATTTTCTGATCTACATGCACCAAATATGAGGTGGTAACCCCTACACGGTATTTCAATTAGTCGGCATGACAAGCGAATAGCTGGTGCTACGCCCGCCGCCCACATCTTTCTTTAATACACCGTGAGCAATCAACTCATTGATATCGCGCAAAGCTGTATCAGGAGAGCATTTTTCAATTTTCGCCCATTTCGATGAAGTCAATTTGCCTTTAAAGTTGTCCAACAAGCGATTAAGCATGTCTCGCTGGCGGGGATTGATTGATAGCTTTCCGTGCTTTTCCCAAAACCGTGCCTTGGCAAAAACTTTCTCAAGAATAGTCTCTGCGCCATCGATTGCCCTGCCCAAACATCCTAAAAACCAGTCCAGCCATTCTGTGATATCGAGATCACCTTTCTGGATGGTTTCAAGTATCTGGTAATAGGCGTTTCGCTCTTGGCGGATTTGCATCGACATGCTGTAAAAACGCCGTTGGCTTTTTTCTGAACGTGCAAGCGCCATATCAGCAATCGCCCGTGCAATACGACCATTGCCATCCTCAAATGGATGAACGGAAACAAACCATAAATGAGCTATTGCCGCCCTCAATACCGGATCAGTTTCTGATTTTTCTTCGAACCACTTTAGAAAGGTGTCCATTTCTTTATCAAGCTGTGCCGCCTCTGGAGCTTGAAAATGAACGCGCTCCCGCCCGATTGCGCCCGACACCACCTGCATTGCTCCAGAACTGTCATCACGCCATGCACCAACAACAATTCGACTCATGCCACTGCGTCCCGTAGGAAACAAAGACGCATGCCAATCAAAAAGACGCTCGGCATTCAAAGGTTTTTTGTAGTTTCGCGTTGCATCCAGCATCATTTCAACAATGCCTTCGACATCATGGCCAGCGGGCATGAGTGCCCCAATATCAATGCCAAGTCGCCGAGCAATGGAGGAACGCACCTCGTCAACGTTAAGGATTTCACCTTCAATTTCGCTGGATTTTACTACATCCTGAGTCAAGGTACTGAGCATGGCTTCGTTACGTAGATCGAAGCCTAACCCTTCCATGCGCCCAAGCAAGCGCCCCTGACGATGACGTACATCTGCCAGCTTGGCCGCTAGTGCTCCTTCATCCCAGTGGAATTCTGGCCAGTCGTCTCTTTCATGGGTATATGCCATAATCTCCGCACCTCTTGCAGAGATTATATCTGTTATTTATCGCAAAAGCAAGGTTTTTATCCGCATACAATGCGGTGAATAGATGCTCGTTTCTCCGCAAAATACCAATATGCTGAGTAAATAATAACACAGCAGACCATTTATCGAGAAAATATTCGCCACGCAGTTCATTTCGCAACTTAAAACCTAAATAGTCGCTACAACTTGTTCCTAATATGTTCTATATTTGATTCATGTCTAAACTTATCACACCAAAGCCTTATCCCTTTTGTTCCGGTGAGATCAACATGTTGTAGGTCATTGGTGATTTGCTGACGGCGATGGCGAGGATGGTTTTGAAGGCGGAGTGGCGGTTTCGGCGACGATTGAACCGGAAGACGAATTCATCGAGATAGGTTTGCAGATGTTTGGCCCGCAGCCCGTGATAGACACCCAAGCCCCATGTTTTGAGGTTTGAAAAAGCCCGGTGCACCCAAGGCAATACGAAGTGTGCTGCCATCGGCCCGATGGTATGGGGTTGATGATTGAGACCGGGGATAGTGTTGCTCACCCCATGATAGCCGGACCAGCCATCGGTCCTTGCAATCGTTGTTGGAGCCAGGCTCCGCTCAACGAAGAGATGCAGGGATTTGGCGCTATAATCCTCAATTCTCGCCAGACGCAGCCTCCCCGGACGCCCCCTTTGGTCCACTTCAACCGCACCGGCCACCAATAGTTTCCCCTGATGCGAGCGGCCTTGCCCTCCCATGACGGGTTCTTGTTTCGAACGGCAGGAAATCGCGGTTTCATCAACTTCCACAAGGCCTTGCAGGGGCGAGCGATCACTATCCACCATGGCCCGGCGTAATTTGGCGCACAATAACCACGCGGTTTTATAAGAACCAAGGCCCAACTGGCCCTGCAACTGCAAGGCGGAAATACCGTTGGAATGGGTGGTCATCAAAAAAGCTGCCCAAAACCAGACCGTCAGGGGTAATTTCGAGCCGTGCATTACTGTGCCGCTGGTTACCGAAGTCTGACGATGACAGCGTGTGCATTCGTAAGTAAAGGCCTTCGTCTCAAGCGCCCATGCCTTATCATTCCCGCATCGCGGACACACAAATCCATCGCGCCAGCGCATCTCGTAAAGCCACGCAGCACACGCCGCCTCATCGGCAAAACGGTGTTGAAATTCAATCAAGGATGTTGGTGTAAACAGCATGGCAAAGCTCCCTTACATAAGCACAATGTTCACTATATGTTCTATACCATTCAATCCGCAATGTCACTACATATTGTGCCACCGGACCAAAAGGGATAAGGCTTTCACACCAAACCAAATTCTTGGGGAGATTGGCGAATCTGCTGTACGAACCCGTTTCCTAACATTGGGATTCCAATTCGATGGAAGGTCGCGACTGGAAGCTGGAATAGATGGAATCGCCGAGGTTATGGATGAGGGTATTCCGCTTGCCAAGATGATTGCAGTGCAAGTGAAAGCAACAAAAACAGCTAATTATGCAAGCGAGAATGACCAAAGTTTTAGTTTTCTTCTGAGAACTGAAGACCTTGAGTATTGGCGCACATCAAACCTACCCGTTATCTTGGTGCTTTATCGCCAGTCCGATGAAAGTTTCTATTGGAAAGAAATCCCACACGATTTTGCAGTAGATCAGCGCAAGCTACAGTTTGATAAATCATCTGACATTCTCAGCCGCGATTCAGCTGATGCAATTGCCCAATTGACCGTACCAAAATCTGGGCATGGTTATTATGTCCCACCGCTTGGTGGTGGAGAAGATGCCTTGGTCAATATGCTTCCTATTACACTGCCTGACGAAACCTATGTATCATCGACGCCCTATTCATCTAAACAGGCAATGGCGATCCTATTTGATAGCGATGAAACTCCACGGTTTGACTGGGTTATCAAAGGACGTACGTTTTGGTCATTTCATGATCCGCGCAGCGAATGCACGCGCCACATTGTAGATCAAGACCAAGTGGAGGTTATCGGCACCTCAGATATTTCTCTGCATGAAGACCTTGATGAACAATACAATTTTTCCTTCTTTCTCAGACAATTGCTGCGACATCAGTTCGACAGAGACCTCGGCTGGGAGAAAGGGAACAAGATTTTCTATTTTCGTGCTGAGGCAGAAAACACCTCCCGAACTTTTAAATATTTGGCGACCAAGAACCGAACTGAGACAGATGTTGTCAACGCCTCCGAAGATAAAAAAGAACCCGGAAAAATCTCATTTGTGCGCCATCATGCATTCACCCCTCGATTTGAACTGATGCTCGATCAGTGGTTCCTGATTGTCAGCCCAACCTACCATTTTACGACCAACGGTTTCGTCCCTCATTCCTACCCAGCCGCTCTGCTTTCTGGGAAAAAACGGCTGGACAATAACGCCTCTCTACGTGGTCAGGTCATTATGTGGCATCGGTTCCTCTCAGGTGGTGAAGAGACTAGTGGTGATCTCTTTGCATCTGGTGATAGTGAGCCCAAGTTTCTGACATTCTCTGCTCCACCCACTGTGGCTTTGCCGACAACTGTTCCAGAGAAAGCTTGGAACACGTCAAAGCCAAAGGTCGCAGATGAAGACAGTCAAGACAATGGCCAAGGAGGATTCGATCTTGGCTGAATTCGAAGGTAAGATATTTGATGAACCCTTGCTTGAGTTTGGCGACAAACATAGCCATTCCGATCCCCGGCTCGGACTGCTTGAAGCTGGTCCTCTGCAAACTCATCTTGGGGAAGTTATCAAGATTGGTGTAGTCGGCAGTTCCAAAACCATCGAGGATACCCAAAATTTCATGACAGCCGCAGCCGAAGGCTTTGAGGGCAACACCGAAAAACATCCCAATTTGCACCCTGACTTCCCTGGGCTGCAAAATCAAAACCCGTTTCGCTGCAACTTTGAGATAGAAGTAGGTGGCACTGAAACACTCTCCAAGTCCCAGCTCGTTAAAATTTCCAAAGAACCGGACCACACAAAGGCGGTTAAAATGGCCGTGGATACGATATGTGAACGCCTTCAAGTTCTTGAGGAAAGTGGCAATAGACCGGATGTTGCAATTATTGCTCTCCCAGTTAAATTGATCGAACGTGTTTAGAGCGCGCGGGTAGAAGCACGTGGAACAAGCGAAAAAGAAGATAGTGGCGGATCAGACGCACCAAATTTTCGTGGTATGCTAAAAGCCAAAGCCATGGTGTTCAGTTTCCCCATCCAGATCGTGTGGGAAGATGTCCTCGATGAAAAAGCAAAAATTCCTCGAAAGATCAAAGAATCCTCTAACCGTAAAATTCAAGACCTTGCGGGACGCTCGTGGAACCTACTTACAACGCTTTATTATAAAGGAAGCGGTCGGGTACCTTGGCGGCGCTTGCCTCAAGACGGCGAATATAAATCGAGTTTTATCGGTATCAGTTTCTACCGGGATGTAGACGGTCAGCAACTATGGACCAGTGCTGCTCAAATGTTCGATGAACGCGGTAAGGGTTTCATAATGAAAGGCGGGAGAGCCCAGACGGAAACCCGCGGACGACACCCTTACATGACACAAGAAGACGCCTATGAACTTGTTAAAAAAGTGCTGGAAGCTTACCGATCTCATCACAAGCACTATCCTGCCCGTGTTATTATAATGAAGACATCGCGTTTCCGCGATGAAGAGGCTGATGGTTTCCTAGAAGCGCTTGACGAGCAAAATACTGAACTGCGTGATTTGGTTTGGGTACAAGAGCATTATTCCGCAAAAATTCTACGTGACGGTGACTACCCGGTTTTGCGAGGAACCTTTATTGATCTGGATGGTAAAGGGTTACTCTACACAAACGGAAGTATCCCATATTATGGAACATATCCCGGTCAATACGTGCCGAATCCGCTTTTGCTTTGCCCCCACGAAAGTAGCGAAAGCACAATTTCACAAATAGCTGACGAGGTTTTCTCTCTCACCAAGATTAACTGGAATTCAACCCAAATGAACCAGAAACTTCCCATCCCAATTCGGGCATCCCGCAAAGTGGGTGAGGTTCTAAAGTACCTGCCTGAAGGGACAACAGTCAGTAGCGATTATAGGAAGTACATTTGAGGTTCAAAAAGCGCATCAAGGATTGCCAGAACCGAAATGTAAACTCATCCCCAACTGTTACTATCATCTCATTAGTTTCAAGCTGGCTGCTTGCAGATCATAATTATGATTGGAAATTGTTCCGTCTTTTATCTTCTCAACCGCTTCATCAATTACAAAAAGGGGTACAAGAAACCATTCCCTTGGAACAACAGGCCTCCCGAAGCGATCCTTAATCTTAATATCAAGTCGTGCAGAATCGAAAATGCGATGGATCAGATTTTCCAGTTTGGTGCGGTTTATGTTGTAGAGTTCGTAGGTTGCCACGATTTCGACATCAGCCATCAGGAAGGTGGGATCAAGTTTTGCATTTGCGATATGGCGTTCGACATCTCCACCCGTAACACCAATTTTGTGTAATATTTCTCGATTTTCAGCGACAACCGGATGTTCTGATTTACTGCGCAAGACATAGATTATTCCACTTGCCAAATCGTCTTCACCTGACTCGCCTGAAAAGAGAGGTCCTGCCGTCGGCTCTGAGACTCTACGGCTTGTTTCATCCTTGTAGATTGCGCGCTGAAGTGAGCGCAGCAGGATATTACTTTCTGTTTTGTTGGAATAGATTACTCGCATTCGAGCATCTGTTTGACCATTAGGTGCTTTGATTGGCTCACCAACATCGGCAATGAACAAGGTTTGACCGCCAAGAATAAAGAACTCATCTTTTTTGATGTCAGTTTTCAGGAAACCTGCGTCTTTTCGAATAACACGTGAAATGCGAACGCCTATCTTGAGATCGTTCTGAACCTGCTCAAAAAGCGGTTTGAACTTGTCGAAATCTTCGCAACTCTCGCGATTGGCGATTTCTTCGGCGGCACGTTTTTCTGACGCCGAACGGACATGGCGCAGTTCAGTAATGTCTGCGATTTCGGCTTCAACACCCAGCTCTGCGAGAAGTGCCTCATCGTCCATTTCACCTGGTTTCGCGAGCACAGAAATTTCAGCGTTAGACAAAAGACCCTGATGATCCAGTGGTTCAAGAAGCGTCCGGTATTCTTCCAACTCACGCATACGATCCAGCCGCACGGCATAGAGCCGCTCGAAAATGTCATAATCTTCGCCATGGCGCGGGGCAGCCCCATGATCTTCGACAAAGCGTTGGACGTCTTCAAAACCTGCCATGATGCGTTCTTCACGCGGTGTGTGGCTCACCACCTTTTTAATCTCGATTTCGATACCAAGTTCGGCAAGAAGCGCATCATCTTCTTTGGTGAGTTCAGCCATTGGCGGCCTCTGCTTTCATGCGGGCAAGAAAGGCCACGCCCTCAGCCATGCGTTTTTCCCAAGGATCAGCAGAAGTAATCTCTGGAAGACGCCCACGCTCCTGCTTAAATTTGAGGGCGCGTTTCGCCAAGGCACGGGCTTCGTCAATGTCCATTTTGACTTTCTTACCGGATATGACAGCAGCAACCTGTTTCAGGCTTTCCTCATTCATGGTTTTGGCCAGAATTGCATAGGCTTCACTGAATGGATTGATGCGATCAATCAGGTCGATATCAAGATCACGCACGTCCATGGCGAATTTACGCACCCCGTCAATCAGGGCAGTATTGCCTTTAGCTTTGTCTTCATCCAGAGCAATTTCCTTGGCCTTTTGGGTGAGGTTCAAAGCAGCTACGGCATGCTGGCGCACGGCTTCGCCATCTTCCTCATCAAGCTCTGGGTACTTGTCCTTGATGATCTTGCCCATGCGAACCACCGTCAATTCTTCGGATACCAGTTCTTCATCGAACAGACCCCGTTCAATGCTCGTTTTGTCCTGAACAAAGGCCGTGATGACTTCATTCAAGTCTTCTTGACAGATACGTGTTGCTTCCTCGCTCTTGGGTTCAGCAAGCCCTTTAATCTCAATCTGGAACTGGCCGCTATCTTCATTGAAACCTACATTGGTGTTTTGCGGATCATAGCCTCCCTCACCATAATCAAAACTTTCAACGGGTCCACTGTCAGGATTTTTGGGAACAAAGTTAAAACGCGGAGCGAGTACTTGCTCCATAAGGAGACTGGCCGCGATGGCTTTAAGTGTATCGTTTACCGCTTCGGTAACAGCTTCTTCGGAAGCATCTGGCTCGGCAATCAGATTGGTGAAGCGGGCTCGGGTTTTCCCTTCGGCATCGCGGGTGGCGCGGCCAATGATTTGCACGATTTCGGTCAAGGAAGAGCGATAACCTATAGTCAGCGCATGTTCGCACCAAATCCAGTCGAAGCCTTCCTTTGCCATGCCAAGGGCAATGATGATGTCTATGTGATCGCGATTGTTCTTTTGTGTAGGGTCTTTGAGGGCGGATGAAACCTTGTCGCGTTTGGCTGGCTCATCATCAACAAGGTCGGCGATTTTTAAAACCTGTCCATCATTTGTCTCGACCAGATGAAAACCGGTTGTCGGGTCAATGCCTTTCCAGTCACCAAGTTCTTCGATGATGTGCTCGACTTCCTTGATCTTGTCTTTGGTACTTTCTCGCGAATTTACATTCGGGATGTGAACAATAGTTTTTTCCTGCCCATCAAGCACCTTCAGGATGTCATCCACATAGGAACCTGAATAAAAATAGTATCCAATATCGAGTTTTTTGAGATACTTGTAACCGTTAAGCTGCTCATAATAAGTGTAGGTGATGCTGTCGAATTTTACCTCGTCGTCTGGCATCAGCACGGGCTCGGCATCGCCACGAAAATAGGAACCCGGTCATTGCAACCATGTGTATCTTGTCACGGGTAATAAACTCGCCAAGATGTGCACCCAGCTTGTTGTCGGGATTAGCCGAGACATGATGGAATTCATCTACCGCGATCAGACGGTTATCGAACGCTTCCACACCAAATTTGTCCACGGCGAACCGGAAAGTGGCATGGGTGCAGACTAATATCTTGTCATCGCATTCAAGGAATTTGCCGAGTGCATTGACCTTGCCGCCATCGCTGCCTGGCGCGTTACACAAATTCCATTTCGGCTCCACTTTCCAGTCAATCGCAAAACCGAACTTTGACAACGGCTCGTCATTAAAACTGGCACCGATTGATTTTTCCGGCACGGTGATAATCGCCTGTTTGAGTCCCTGATTTTCCAGCTTGTCGAGAGCAATAAACATCAGTGCCCGACTCTTGCCTGAAGCGGGTGGTGATTTGATTAGTAGATATTGCTCACCGCGTTTTTCAAAAGCACGCTCCTGCATAGGACGCATGCCCAGCTCATTTGAACTGGTCGATGAACCATTACAAGTATAGGTGACAGATACAGAAGGGATGGAATTAGTATTCATTTGTTATTTTATTTCCTTTCTCCCAAGCTTCATTGATCTGTTCCTCTGTGGCAAGGTAAAATTCACCACCTAACCATTCTGAACAATAAGCGAGATGTTTTTTTATTGTGTCCTCCCCTGCAACCGCGGCTTCAAAGGAAGAAAACCCTTTGAGACCTGAGCGCTTACTGGTTCGCACGATCTCCCAACAAAATGCACCGCGCGGCATGGATTTCTGAAATGCCTGCCGTCGTGTCTCGGGGCTGACCGATAGTCCAATTTTATAAATTGACTGCCCCTCCACCTGTTTCTTCGATAATAAGCTCATCAGCTGTCTCCTTTGAAAGTTGGAGCATCAGCTGACGCTCTGAGTGACAAGCTCATGAGCACCTAAAGGCTAGTCGGAAATGTGAATATTGGCAAGATCATCATACCGTTTCATCTGGCCGAATGGTGAAGATAGTAATTCATACACAACTAATTTACCGCAAATATCAGGGTGGTTTGAAAAAATTACAATCCAAATTACTTAATAAAAACAATGGGTTATAAAGATTAATGGTGCCCCCACACGGACTCGAATCAAATACTTAACATATTGAGAATTATATAGAACTAATATATAGTTTCGTTCGATAGCACCATATATAGCACCAGTCCCGTTTTCATATCAAAATCGAACCGAATTTGATTCCCGCATAGGGCGCAATGTAGCACCATTTTCCACAGAAATCTGTCAGTCTTTCTAAATTCTCATGATTGTTGGACTGAAACTTCTTTACTTTTCCATTCTCCTAAAAAGTAACCTCATGTCTCTCTGTAGATTTCATCTGCCAAGTTTTTCAGTCGTGGTGAGAAACGCCAGCATTTTAGCCTGAACAGAAATCCCCAAAAAGTTTTGGTGATTTTTAGTTTTTCAATACACTCATCAGGTCGGAAGTTTGGGAAGGCAACCAAGTGACTGCCTTGAACGGCTCACTGATGAACTTACTTTTCCAAACCCTTCATTCTCTATAGGTGTGCAGTTTGGCACTCAAGTACAGATAAAAGTAACCTTGCTGGCTTCGGTTACCATTAAGACTACATGCAGGACTATCTATACCGGTTTTACCCTTATGGAAGCCATCTTTGGGTTCGGATTTACCGTCATATTCAGCAATGTTTTTCGGGTCGAACCTAAAAATGACTTTGATATGTTTCTCTCAATCGTCGTGAACCTTCACGACGATTTTGTCTATCAATGCGCCAACGATAAGCTGCTTTTGTTCTAAGCTGAGATCCTTGAGATTTTTGGTGAAATTTTTGGCTGTCTTTTTTAGCAGCTCCTTGGAATAAATCGTAGCTACCAGATTTTCGATTTTCTCATCAGCCTCTGCTTTTTGCTTTTCCAATCTGGCATTGGTCTTTGCGATTTTTCCAATCAGGGTTGCCTTCTTTTGCTCGTTGATTTGTCATTTGTAGTAATCCAGTTCTATGGCCTCCATAGCAGTCAGGTTTTGATCGATAAGCTCCGATAGATCCTTTGCCAAGGTTTTCAACTGAGACAAATCATTTCAAGTGGCAACCTGTTTTTGAAACATCAAAAATAATTTTTCAGGTCGGGTTATTGCCACCTGAATCTGCTCCCAGACATAGGTATCGACAGCTTCTCAGGTGATATCGACATTCTTGTACGACTTTCCAGTAATCTTGTCCTTGAACGCCTTACGCCTGTATCAATAGGTTCAACCACGAAAACGGGTATATCCTACGAGGCATTTTCAGGTTTCCACGTCGACAATTTTTCTGCTCAGCAAATATTTGTTTTCCCCTCATCAACACCTCTTGCCGATTTTTTCATCGTCGATCTCCTTGATACGCAATTGCGCAAATTCGAAAATTTCATCATCGACAATTTGTGGCACCGAAACTTCAATACGCTCCGGCTCCCCGTCGTCATCTTTGATGTTCTCGATTCTGGTTCCAACATAAGCCGTACTTCGAAGCATGTTTTTGACAGTCGATTGATGCCATCTTGTGCCCTTGTTACAGGCTCTCGATGCCACTCATTTTGATACGTTCATGTCGTTGAGTTTTCCTGCAATCTTAGCGTAATGCCAATGATCAAAAACAAACCGAATAAAGATTTGTCGTACGATTTTCGCCTCCATTTTCACGATTCTTAGCCTCGTTCCTTTTTCGTTGGCTGCTTTTTCAATACGGTCCAATCAGTACGGAATTCCGTTTCCAATATAATTTCATCGCTTTGCGCTGGCTTTTTTTCATTCACTGGTTCTCGATCTAATCATTTCACGTTCGAACTCAGCGAGCGCTCAAAATATCTGAAATATCAGCTTTCCAACAGGTCAACAGAAATCGAGGTTTTCCTTGATGGAATAGAATCCAACCTTATAGGATTTCAGCTCTTCAAAAACTCTGAGCAGATGCGAGAGATTCCTGCTCAATCTGTCAATTTTCCAAACGACGATAATGTCCAATTCTCAGTTTTTGACATCGGCCATCATTCGTTGAAAATCCTTCCTATCAAGATTTGAGCCGGTGTCGCCTTCGTCAATGTACCTATGTCGTTTGTCGTGCGTCCAATATGGTACCTGCGTTGATTTAAATTCAACAAGCTGTTCGATGGCATCGGTTTGATATTCAATTCAATATCATTCCTTGGCTTGTTCTTCGGTTGAAACACGGATGTAAAATCCTACCCTCAGAAATTTTGCTCCAGTCATAACCTGCGTTTAGGGGATAAAATTTGTTTCAGGAATATGGCCTATTTAAACAGCCCCAATTTTCCAAGTGTGAGGGCGAGTTTCAAATCTGTCTCGTCTCCCTCTTGATATTTTTCGTTGTACACACACGTAAATATCAGTTTTTTTGTCTTTGTTTTCTGCGGTTTCGCCATGGGTTGGTAGGTAAGGAATTAGAAAATTCCTTATATTTCAAAACCCTATCACCGTTGTCAAAACTATGTTCGAAGGCATCTTTCAAATTTAATGCCGATTTAATCCAACCACGCCCAGATTTTCTAAATTTCAAATTGCTCAGCAATGCCCAATGCCTGCTCCTCTTCAATTCCGAGATAATTCGCCGTCGTCTCAATGTTCTTGTGTCCCAACAGCAGTTGAGCAACTTTTAAATTTCCGGTTTTTTTGTAGATGTGTGCAACACGGGTGCGTCTGAGGGAATGAGATCCATATATTGCTGGATCCAGCCTCGCCAGTTTTATCCAGCGTTTTACCAATTCTCTGTACCAGTCGACGGTGATGCGCTTTCAAAGGTTCTTTCCGTGCTGGCTGGAAAACAACGGATCACAATAACCTAAATCCAGTTTTCTTACCAATTCATGGATTGCGCGTTGCGAAGTTTTCGAAAGAGAAAACGTCACTCGCTCGTGTGTTTTTTTCTGTTGGATTGTCACACGGTCTCTCACGGTATCACCAATCAACACGTCAGAAACATTCAGGCGAACAATGTCACTTCCTCGCAAACTTGAATCAATCGCAACAGAAAACATTGCTATGTCACGCAAATTTCCCGTCTGTCACAGCAACATGCGAATGAGTTGTACTTGATCGGGGGTAAGTGGTGGTTTCCTACCAACAATTTTTCACTTATTCCAAGGGGCAGGTTTTCCAGATGCTTTTTTGCTCATTTTTTTAGAATTATGAATCCGCTATCATGCGGATGATATCCATAAGCAGGATATACGCAAATGTAAGTTTCAAAATTTGCTCATCATAGAAGCAAACAGCTTATTGTTCTTGCGTCCCGCTTCTAAATAGAAGCGGAAGTTCGTCCTATCGAAAACCATTTTCTCAACATATAATATTTCATCTTTGGATATTAATTTATCAAATTTTTGAAACCAAGAGGGATTCGCAAATTATGGCGTTTCCACTTTTGGTTTTATCTCTTCATCAGTGTCGTCATGAGGGGCTGGTAACGCTTTCTGTCCAGCCCTTTCGTTGACCAAGGAAGAACCCTTTGCAGATTCCAAGCGCAACGGGAAATACGAATATGATTTGCTTGGAAGCGTAAATTTGAAGGAGAAATGGCAGGGCAAGAAAAATAAACAACGCCCATTTCCAGATATTGCGGTTCACCAGTAATTTGGAGCTGTAATATCCAAGCAGGTACAAGAGGAACAGGAAGAATAAAACCTGCGCCTTGATGCCAATATTGGCTCCCCAGAAACGGCCAATCTCATGGGGTAAGTAATACAGTGAATCCCACATTACAGTTCTACCCCATCTTCGGATTCTGCTTGCTGATCAGAATCGCGAATGGATTCCAGTTGTATTTTTACGGACGCACGAGCCTGCTCAACCATTTTTTCATTGGCCTGCGTTTGTGCCTCCTGAGTTGCTTGCTCAGTTTGCAAGTGCTCCAAACGATCTGCTTCTTCCTCTTCCAAAACAGCGCTGTACCAGGTCCGCGCCATCTTGTGGAACTCGGCATTGGCATGCTCAGTCTTTTGACGGTCATGGGACTGATACAAACCGAGTAGACTGCGGCCTTTAAGTTTTCCAAGTGCCCTGGCTTTTTTGCGTTGTTTCCTGAATGCCTTTTCAAAACCGGAACGTGCAATCCGCTGCTTCCATTTTTCTAGCGCTCTTTTGGGATTGCGGTAGATAATACCAAACAGCAGTTCCAAGCGTTCTTCGTGATAGGCCTTGGTTTGCCTGATGCGCTTATAAACAACCTTCTTATCCATCCCCGAAACCATTTCCTGACCTCACTGCAACGGAACGCGTTTGGTTTCATAGGTTCGGTTTTCAACCTTTTCTGGAATGTATCCAACCTTGACCTTGCGAACCATTTTGCGATTGGCAAAATACGGCACCGTCGCCAGAATGATGGGGTGCATATTGCCGGTCACCACATAGGCCACATGATCTGGCAAGGTTCGAAGATCCCCGGCATTCATCAAATTGAATTCCTGCCTATATGCTTTGATGTCTTCCACTTTCTTTTTGTCCCAGAGAACCGTCTTTCCGGAAAGCTCTTCAAAGAATTGTCGGGTACTGGCGTCGGAACCCGTATAGGTGATGTAAGTTTTGAAACCACCTTGAATGGATTTGGCATATTCCGTTCCATATCTGTCAGACAATTGCGAGATAGATTGCAGGATGATGGAAAGCGATACCTTGTATCCACGAATGGTATTTGCCGTTGAGACAAAATTTGGAAGCGTCATATGGCCAAATTCATCCATAAGACAATACACGGGCAGGGTGCCAAAACCGGGAAGCTGGCGCATGCTCATATTGAACACGCTACGGAAAAAGATGCTGATGAAAAATCCGTAATACTCAACGTATTGCGGTGGCGTTTTTATATACACCACGGTTTTCCGTTTGCGGATATCAGACAATTTAAAACTGGAATGGGATGTCAGTAAATCCAAATCAGGATTAGACATTGCCTTAAGTGAAGTCAGCGCGGTCAGCAGAAAACTGTTCACTCCCTCCTTGTTTCCCGAGATGGCTCCCAGCCACTCGTTCCACAGTCTTGGATTACTTGCTCCATATTCCAGAATGAACTCATCTAACCCTGCGCCCTTGTCACCAAAATGTTGGAGCAGGTAATAGAGATTACCAAGGGTGAAATATGCCGGATCATCTTTACTGGCGATTTTCAAAAACTTGAGAAGCACGGATACGAGACGAATAGCTCCTTGGTTCCAGATATCCTTGTCCTTGGACTGGTTGCCACTGGCACGGATAAGGATCTCGGCAATTTGTTCGAGCTCCTTTTCATCTTGTGCCTCGCTCAGTGGATTGAAGTAGTGGGAACCGGTAACATTCTCCGGTTCAATCGAGATAATACGAAACCCTTTGGCCTGCATGTAGCCAGCAGTCGCATCAAATATTTCACCTTTGGGATCATTGACTACCACGGAACAATTTCTGCTGGCACGATCCAATAAATTGGGAATGACGTAGCGGGTGGTTTTCCCAGCTCCAACACCGGCAATGACACAGGTATTTTGAAAACTCTGAGTTTCCGAAAGGCGGTTGTCATTGCCATCGAGTAGAAGCCCTTTGTTGCGAGCTGAAAAAGAATTCCGTACTTCCCGTGAAGTGGAAAACCTCGCTCCCTCGTTGCGACGCAAAAACGGCCCCAGCACCAAATTTTTTGTTAGGTCAAATAGAAAACTCATTAATCAGTATCGTCTTGTTCGTACGTGTTTCATTGTGGAAAATGAAATAGATGTAATTTCAAATTAAAGCCTTATCCCTTTTGTTCCGGTGAGATCAACATGTTGTAGGTCATTGGTGATTTTTTGACGGCGATGGCGAGGATGGTTTTGAAGGCGGAGTGGCGGTTTCGGCGACGATTGAACCGGAAGACGAATTCATCGAGATAGGTTTGCAGATGTTTGGCCCGCAGCCCGTGGTAGACACCCAAGCCCCATGTTTTGAGGTTTGAAAAAGCCCGGTGCACCCAGGGCAATACGATGTGTGCTGCCATCGGCCCGATGGTATGGGGTTGATGATTGAGACCGGGGATAATGTCGCTCACCCCCTGATAGCCGGACCAGCCATCGGTCCTTGCAATTGCTGACGGGGCAAGGCTCCTCTCGGCAAAGACATGCAGGGATTTGGCGCTATAATCCTCAATTCTCGCCAGACGCCCCCTCCCCGGACGCCCCCTTTGGTCCACTTCAACCGCACCGGCCACCAATAGTTTCCCCTGATGCGAGCGGCCTTGCCCTCCCATGGCGGGCTCTTGTTTCGAACGGCAGGAAATCGCGGTTTCATCAACTTCCACAAGGCCTTGCAGGGGCGAGCGATCACTATCCACCATGGCCCGGCGTAATTTGGCGCACAATAACCACGCGGTTTTATAAGAACCAAGGCCCAACTGGCCCTGCAACTGCAAGGCGGAAATACCGTTGGAATGGGTGGTCATCAAAAAAGCTGCCCAAAACCACACCGTCAGGGGTAATTTCGAGCCATGCATCACCGTGCCGCTGGTCACCGAAGTCTGACGATGACAGCGTTTGCATTCGTAAGTAAAGGCCTTCGTCTCCAGCGCCCATGCCTTATCGTTCCCGCATCGCGGACACACAAATCCATCGCGCCAGCGCATCTCGTAAAGTCACGCAGCACACGCCGCCTCATCGGCAAAACGGTGTTGAAATTCAATCAAGGATGTTGGTGTAAACAGCATCGCCGAGCTCCCTTACATAAGGCCTAATGTTCACTATATGTTCTATATCATTCAAACGGCAATGCCACTACATATTGTACCACCGGAATAAAAGGGATAAGGCTTTCAAATTATTCGCTTGGGCAAGAATGCTTCTGATGCGCATACGTATCAAAAGCTGTATTCGTCTGAGTTTGTATCACAGGGTTGAATCATCTTCATCTTGATTATTGTCTGTATTTTCATCTTCAATATTTTTTTCACGGATTTCTTGCAGCGTTTCCCTGAAGGTTTGTTTTTGAGTAGCGGTACCCGTTTGATCCGAAGATTCTGAATCCGAAATATCCTCATTGGTTTGATCATCCGTCTCAGAATTCTCTTCCTGAACGATTTCAATTTTCTCGGTGCTACTCAGATGCTCTTTTGCCGTTTCGGAATCTCTGAGAGCCTGTGAATGCATTTCCTCGGTGTGTTTCGATTGCATGTCATTTTGGAAGGCTTCAAATTCCTCGTGGATGCCAAGCGTGGAAAAACGATATTTCTTCGATGTGCCATCTTCGTGTTGCACGTCCACCCCAAAGTTTTTACCTCGCGTGTAAAACTGGTAGCCACGTTCCGAGAGAAAGAAACTGAAGTTATACATTGAATTCGTCTGGTTCATTGCCTCCTGAATCGTGTGTTTAATTTCTTCACGTTTCGGAAGCGCGCCGGTTCGGCGTTTCATCTCACCAGCTTTGACCGACATTTTCTCGGATGTGGAAATTGCGGTTATCAGCTGCTGTTGTTCCAGATGAGAATAGTTTTCCAGCACATGCGTTTCCAGATCACGTTTGACCGCATCAAATTGTTTCTGGGTCAAACGCAGGCGAACACGTTCGCCACGTTCATTAGCACTGATCATCAAGTGGTAATGCAGATTATGATCATGGTCTTCATGCAGACAGCCGTAAACCATATTATGCGGACTGCGCTCGTTAATGTAGCGTTCCGCTATGTCACGTAAATCCTCCTTGATCTGTCTTTGGTCCTGCCCCTGTTTTACCTTGAGGCTGACGATCTCATGGTAGAGATTATTGCCGTTTCGACGTTTCGCGAGCAACTGGCTGTTGGTGTAAAATTCTCTCGCAATATCTTCACTACCGCGAGAGAAACAGTTTTGGTGCAAATCGTAACGCGCATCTGATTTCTCGGATGACATGTACGCAACCAACTGGTCGAAGGATGGCTCTTTACGGCTCATGGATTTGATAATCATGGAGTAGGCTTCAAACGAGTATTGGTAAAATCGGTCACGAGCTGTTCCAGCTCATGCAGTTTCTGAAACACTGCATTTTCATCTGTGACCTGTTTGACCGTATTGGAGTGCCTGGCCATCTGATTCACATTATTGGCGATGCCCGAGATCTGAAAGCGAAGCTCTTTCAATTCGGCTTCGATTGACGAGCTTTTGAGCTGACAGCCACGGATTTGCAAATCCGTGGATTCACGCATCAAAGCTGACAGAGACATCTTTTGCTTTTTGGCAAAAGCAGAAAACTCACGGTGCAACGAAATCGGCAAACTAACGGAAACCTCCCTGCGGGATTTCCTGTTTTTGGCTCGATATTGTCGTTGGTACTCAGCGGAGTTTGATGGCATGATGTGACCTGTAAGGGCATTTCCTCTTTTGATTCCCACACAGGCACTGCTCAAAAGAATACGGAAATGCGATTGCTATATGGGGATTACAAAGGGGTATCCTCTTTGTTGGGTTTGAAGGGTAAAACCCTCACAAGATGCACTTTAGGTGTAAGAACGAAGTGACCTTACGCCGAAAGTTGCAATCTTGCACCCTCCCTGAAAGTACAAATATCGTACTCAATATTTCAGTGAGTGGAAATCGTTTTTAGAGAATATGGCAAGTGGAAAAGAACATGCCTCAACCAAAAAATATTAGTGTAGCGTCGCACCTGTTCCACAGCATTTCTTGTATTTTTTGCCAGAACCACAGGGGCATGGTTCGTTTCTGCCAACCTTGCGGTGATCACGAGTATAGGTCTTTGTTTCTGGCTTATAGTATTTTCTCTCGGTCAGAAAATGCCGGTACATTTGCATGACACCGGCTGCGGCACCCACCAATAAATTTTCACGATGTTCATCAGTTACGGGTTCGTCAAATGGGCGAAATTCTGGATCTTCGCGATCTTCATATGCCAATCCAAAAATGGGAATGATAGATCCGCCCCGTTCTTCATCTTCGAACAATTCGTGCCATATATCTCGACGCAATTCGACTCCTCGCAAAAATCCTTTTGCCCAATCATTGGCTTGATATTTGCCGTCTTCGTCTTCCAACACGAACGGTAAATAGGCTTCCTTTTCGCGGAGCTGCAGATTGACATAGTTCATCTGCTGGGTAACCAGTTCCGTGAACATCATGGCTTCATCAATGTCTTCAAATACCAGGTCCTCTGCTCCAGATTCACTGCTTTGTATGAAGGGTAAGTACTCACTGGGCATAATCATATCGGGGCAACAGGCAATTGCAGCAAGAAAGCCATCCAACGCTTCAACGTTGGGGATCGCTGCCCCCTGAATATATCCAAGAAAATCATTGAGGGTGTCGATTTCGTATTCAGTCAGTTCTTGAACTTTCGCCATCGGATTCGTTCTCTCAATGATGTCGGGTATCGTTGAATTGGTTATGATCTACCTGAGCGTTGATCTCGGAGGCGCAGGATACGAATTTCCGTTTCACGAACTTCATAGATAATTGTGAATGGAATTTTTGGAATATGAAATTCAAGCAGATGCGGAAACATTTCTGATTTATGCCCAATGAATGGTTTCTCCAAAAGATTCTTCTTCAGGGAAGTAAATTGTTTATCTGCCTTGGGTTTCCCGTCTGGAAATACCTTCGTGTAATAACGCTTGAACCAACGAAGGTCGTCCTTCGTGCTGGGAAGAAAAATGAGTTTCATAAATTACGAACGAGTGAGAAATACATCAGCTTTGGGTTCTGGAAGTTCATTTTCTGAACCAAGTGACAGGAACCATTCCGTCATTGCTTCTTCAGAAATAAATTCACCCTTATCCGCCTCTTTCAAGCGTTCCAGCATGATCGTTCTTTCACGCTTCTCACGCGCAAGAAACTCCTTCACTGCTTTGGATACCACATAGGAAGCAGGGCGATCACGAAGTTGTGCCTCCTGCTTCAAATCTTCATTGAGTGTTTCATCCATACGCATGGAGAAAGGGACAGAGGTTGCCATGTGTTGCATAATCCTTGTTTAGGAAGTATCTGTAATACAGTGTATTGCAGATTGTGAGAATGTCAATTTGGATTTCAGTAATCGTTATGAAATCGAATTGGCATCACCTACTGGCTTTCTCAAATTCTCCACTGCCTTGGCTTTGTTGAACCCTGTTGTTTCCGACCAAATACCAGAACGTTGCATGAGGTTCACGATCTCTCCATCTGTTTTGGTTTGTGCATTTGGATTGCGGATAGCCTGATCAATTGAGAAGCCGATCAGGTTTCCATCCTCATCCAATCCTTCCGGGTTGCCGGTCAATCCCTTGTTGGCGAAACGGGTGAGGTTTTCATTAAAGCGATCAAACACATTTGTCAGAGAACGGGATTCTCAAAAATTCTGTTCGGCAAGATTTACATTTTGTGGATCAAACTGAACTCATAAATCAGGAACCAAAAGACCGGCAGAAACCTGAGCCAGTAGATAATCTAAATCCCATTTTTCCAACCCCAGGAACTGGATACGTTTTAAGGTTGCTCTGACTTTTTCATCAGCGTCTTTCTGAAGTTCTTGGCTTGCAAGAACGGCATCGTCTACAGCTTTCTCATATCCGCGCTTCGCTTCTGAAAGCTGATTTCTGTAATCAGCAACTTGTTCGTTGAGTAACGCAATTACAGCCTGCTTTTCGCTGATAGTTGCAACTCCCAATTTTTGGTACTGCGTGTATCAAAGTGTTTTTCGTAACCCGGTCTGCATATCTGCAAGGGGAACATCAGCGAATGAGGGGTTTTGTAAAAATTGGAGTGCGTGTCGAGTGTGATTCAGTTTGGAATTGATGCCAAGTCTGTTTGCATCATATTCAGATTTCAAACGGGAAAGCTCAGCTTTTTGCATTTTGGTTGGCAATGAAAATGGGGGCCCGTTTAGAGAATAAAAGCGAGAATGTTTTGCCCCACTGTTTGAGAATTTGATGGTGTCGCCTGAGTCCGTCGTAGCAATCGTGTTCCCCGCAGAATCCGTTTTCGACTTCGAACCTGCCGGGATATTTGCATCGATAATCGCCTGTTGGTGATAGCGTCATTCAGCAAGCGAATTGTCATTGGCTTCGGACTCTAATGCAGCAAGAAACAGATCTATGCGACCCGAAATGTCTGGCGAAAAATCACGCGCGGTGCGGATAAAGGTATGCAGAAATCTGGATGGATTTCCGTTTGCGGTATTTTCCGCGTCCTGCTTTTTGAGAGCTGTCAGAATCGCATCGAGGTTTCCGCTCTGTCCGTCTTCTCATACCAGATACACATTGATTGCCAGCATTTGGTTTTGAGCATCCGGTCAATCCAGCTCTTGTAGATCAAGAAGCATGGAATGAAGTTTCGAAATTTCTGAAAACTTCGTGAGTTCCTGTAATGCAGGAAGTGATTTCAGAAATAGGGATTTGTTTGTCGCATCAAAATCAGCTTGTAAATCTGTACTGGTTTGAATGCCAAACCTGTTTGCAAACTGTGCATAGGAACCACGGGAAGTTGGAAACCCTGTCGTTGTAAATTCCGCTTCTAGATTAACTCAATCATTGTTCAGAATTTGGTTATTTATAGAATTGTAGAGGCCTTCCAATTCATTGGCTGATAATGCTCAGCTGGTCAGAAAGGTTGTGAATTTTCCAAAATTTGGGAGTGCTCAAAAATTTTCTTCCAGAGTATAAAGTGCACTGATGTCGGTTTGAAATTCTTTTCGTGCTTCCAATATCCCAGCTTCATCTCAGGCCATTCGTTCTTCGAGATTGGCTAGACTCTTTCACATTTAGATTGAACCGTATCCGGCGTTTTTGATGTAGTTTGCACATTCCTTTGGAGTGATTGTTCCAACGAGATGGCCAACGTACTTCCAAGCTTCCTCGATAGTTCGTTTCTGGGCCATGCGCATCCAGTGCTTTATTTTGGAAAAAGTCTGCTCGATTGGGTTGAGGTCTGGGGAGTATGGAGGCAGGAACCATAATCTTGCCCCGGCAGCCCTGATGATCTGGCGGATGACCTTTGCCTTATGACTTCCCAGATTGTCCAGGATGACGATATCTCCGGGTTTAATGGTCGGTGCGAGAACCTGTTCCACATAGGCACGAAAGCATAAGGCGTTGATAGGACCATCGAAGACGCAAGGCGCGCTCAGGCCATCATAGCGCAAGGCAGCGACAAACGTCATGGTACTCCAGCGGCCATGGGGAGAAAAGCCTCTTAACCGCTTCCCTTTCCTGCCCCAACCGCGGATTGGGGCCATGTTGGTTTTGATCCAGGTTTCATCAATGAAGACCAGCCTGCGCGGGTCAAGCTGTCCCATAAAACCCTTCCAGCGCTTGCGTCTGCGCGCCACATCAGCGCGTCCTTGTTCAATGGCGAACAGTGTTTTTTTTGAAGCTGAGGCCTTCGCGTTTAAGGAAATGCCACACCGCATTATGCGAGACAAAGACACCTCGTTTACCCAACAAATCCTTCAAGCCATGTAGCGTCAGATGGGATGTGTGCTCGATCGCTTCCATGATGAAATCATGATGGGGGTCAAGTTTGCGCTTACGGTGTCCACCCATCTTGCCCGGTGTAACGCTGCCTGTCGCCCGATAGCGTTGATGCCATTTGATCACCGAGGACTTGGCAACGCCATACCGCTTCGCCACTACACTTGCAGGATCGCCGCCAGCCATTGCCGACACAGCGCGTTGTCTGAGATCGTTTGAATAAGGTTTAACCATGCATACTGGCCTCCTTGCTCCAGCATACATCTTGAATCACAATTCAAAACAAAAGGGAATCCCAATTCGATTCAATTAATTTGTGAACCGCTCTAGGGTCTGTGGACATTTAACGTAATGCTATGATTGTAGCAGCGATATTCCATGAAGCCTCAAAACTGACATCGGTTTTATCATATCGCGTATTAATCCCTCGGAACTCTTTGATCTTGCTGAAGTAATTTTCAATGAGATGCCGCCATTTATAAACTTCCTCGTCATGCGGGATATGGATTTTACGGTTTCGCTTGGCAGGGATAACAGCCACTGCACCATTTTCATATAAAGCCCGGCGCAGATGATCTGCATCGAAAGCTTTGTCGCCTAGCATTGCGCCGAATTTCAAACCTTCAATCAGTTCGTGTACACCAACAATCTCACTGCGTTGACCGGGAAGAAGCTTGAAGCGCACAAGATTGCCAAGCGCATCTGTCAGGGCCAGAACCTTGGTGGTTAACCCGCCCTTTGAACGTCCTATGGCCTGATGGAGAGTCCCCCTTTTGCGCCACTTGCTTTCTGGTGAACGCTGACAATAGTACCGTCTATAAGAATGTATTCAAAGTCAGGATCATCTGATACAGCTTCAAAAAGTCGTTGGAATACACCACGTTGCGCCCATCTACGGAAACGACGGAAGACAGAATTCCATGCACCAAATCCAATAGGTAGATCACGCCAGGGACCACCAACCCGGACCTTCCATAATACCGCTTCCAAAAACAGGCGGTTATCTTTTGCTGTGCGACCTCTGTCACGAATACTGCCTGGCAACAAAAGCTCAATAAGTTTCCAGCTTCTATCTGATATTACAAATCGTTCCTTGCGCATCAAAACCTCCTTAAAAGAAAGCTTGAATCACATTATAACTGATTTGGGAATCCTATATGTCCACAGACCCTAGCTCGACTAATTCGATTTCAGCAAGTTTTTTGGAAGAAGGGTTTGTTACTTTAGCAAGCAAAAGCTCTTTTTTGCGCTTCGCTTCTGCCAGTGTATCTCACGCCGAAAATTCCAACTGCATATCAGAATCAGGTCATTCGTGGAATGGGCTGTTTTCGGAAAATTCTGTCATATGTTGAATGAGGAAGTATTCTTCAATTTTACTATATGATGCGCTGAAATGCAAAAATCTTACGAGTTATTTGCAAGGCCTGATGCGACATGGTTTGTTCCAACAGACCATAGACCACCATATTTTGGGTCTTGCGGATGAAGCCCCACGGCAAATTTTGTCAGCATATTTGGGGAAAATTGTTGAATCCAATCGATCATGACTTTGCTTAGATTGCCTGTTGCAACAGACTTTGAAACTCCCTTCCAGTATCTCGCCGATTTTTCGCCAAATACCGGCGTGGCATTTTCCATCCATTCCAATTCACCTTGCGAAAGTATTTCCGCAAGTGGGCTGGGAGCCAGAGCATAATAGTCGATTCCAAGTTTTGAGGGAATGTACTCAAACTTGGGTTTTATTTCCTGTGCCAAAACCAGTGTGGTTGCACCTGCAAAAAAGCTGGTGATCGCAACACCAAATGTGGCTGTGAGCAAAGCCCTACGGTTCTCATCTACGCATGCGTTGCGCGGGGATAATTCGTTCGTGTTCATTTGCAGTTGATGTAGTCGTAGTTGACGCCAAGATATTGAAACTTTTGTGCAGCAAGTTGCTCAGCTTCTGATTTTGAATTGGCAGTAACGTGAACCATCTTATGGGGTTTGCCATTCACATACGCCCAGCATTCGTAGGACATAGACATCTTAGGTTTCCTTGCTTTGAATTATCGAGTGAAGAGGGCGCATTTCCCATCGGCAGGAACGTGTTCCTGATGATGGGTACATGTCAGTCCCGTCGAACTTTTGGGGTTGCGCACAGAGTGTTTGCAACGTTCACAATTCTCTGAATGTGTTCCCTTTTGCAGCCCACGAGCATGGGTGCTGTCCGATGTCATTTTCGCTTTTACGTCTCTGAGAAATCCCATATTTTGCTCCACATATTCACACTATAGTATCAATTTGTATTTAGGTACCATAGTTCATATTTACGTGCAAGCGTGAAGCCCTACGTCATCCCTGCAAGGGAATTGAGAAAATATCAGAGGCTGATTTCTGTGAGGGGTGTTTCTGTCATGCCAGAAAGTTGTTCCAACATGTTTGGGGTGTAACGTTGTAAATCTTCCAGATCTATTTCTTCGAGATTCCCTGCCTGAAATCTGGGAAAGATATCACTTGCCCAAACCTCACCGGCATCATCGCCATAGGTTTCGGGTGCAAATTGCAACCACTCATGTTCACCAAAGGCAAATATACCAGCAAGAGGTTGGGCAAAATATCTTTCATACTCGATACCGAGCAGACTTTCAGGGGATTCTCCGGGCGTGTTTGTCATGGGAAAATTCCGTGATCAAAATACATCCCTGAGTGGTTTTCATTGTATCCAGTAAACCCGGAACGCAAGATTATCCGCGCAACTTGGCTTGCAGTTTGATGATCTTATTTCCTGAGAATTCATTTGGAATACCAGTCTGCCATTTCGAGGGATTCACACAATAGTTCATGAATTGATACTATGGTTCATGGCAAATTGCTGACTTTTGCCAAACGGTGCCGCTTGGAGGCACCGACATGGAGAATGAGCAAACACACAAAATCAGGGTCGCATTTGGCACCGTGTTACGAAAATTACGCAAAGACAAAGGATGGTCACAAGAGGAAATGGCGCACCGGGCCGGTATTGCCATGCGATATGTCTCGCTGCTGGAATGCAACAAACGCCAGCCGACGATTTCAACCCTCCATCTGCTTTCAAAGGCTGTTGGAATGTCGATGGCTGAATTTGTCGAAGAGGTAGAGAAGGAGATAAAAACAGGTTCAAAATGAATAACTATCGTCACAATTTGAGCCATTGAACTGCATAAAGACCAGCATCAAACAACAAATCATACTGGAACCTTAATTTATGGAATGGATCACGCCAATATTAGCTGTATTTGGAGCTGTGTCTGGCGCAATCGGCACATTTTTGGGAATTCTAAGTTACCGAAGAGACAAGGCCAACGTGGAAGTTTTTCTCCAATGGGACATGAATACCGATCCACCACAAGATAACGATGACAAAGTGGGGGTATTAAGAATTTCAAACATTGGGCGTCGACCTGTCTATCTATCCCACGCGTATGTGAGAGCCTCAAGACAACAGAATCCATTAATTCTAGCTGAAACAATTTCTGGTTTCAAAATTGGCGAAGCAGATCCACCCAAAATAATTGCCGTGCCACAAAAAGGGCTTTCGCAATTTTCAAAAAACTGGGACCAGGTCGAAGTTGTGATCACAGATACCGCAGGAAATAATTATGTTTCCAATCGAGCAAGTAAGAAACCCAGTTGGGCGGTCAGCTAGAATTGATTGCCAGCGGCAGTGATACACTTGATTGGCCCCATACGTCTCCCTACCACCGATACTCCCTATCCGCATGTCAAACGCATCTCCACTATGTGGGAGTTTCGACGCTTACCGAAATGCTACGTTCCGCGAGACACCGACGGGAGAATTATTTATTGATCGAAACATCCATACAGTGAAGATCTGGAAATAATTCGGGCTGAGAATTTTGGACGCGAAACTGTGCAACGAAACCTCAACAGGACAGCTACATGTCTTGCTCAGTTTCAGAACCGGATTCCGATTGCCGTTGCTGCTCCAATTTATCCCTGAATTCTTGTTTTTGTTTTTCCTCAGAAAACTTTTGAGCTTCGCTTTCGGTCATCAAACCAAATTCTACAATATCAGCAACTTCGCCTAATCCAATCGCACCAGTAGCCAGAGACAGACTGGTTTTCATTATCTCCTCGGCAACATCAATGTCTTCGGGTTCACCCAGCGTGTCTGCCCATTTCGGGTCATCAACCAATTGTCTGCTAAGTTTCACATTTTCATACCCCGAACGTGCCGCATGATATTCGCGAACACGATGTTCAAGCGAACCATCACCAAACTGACGTATATGGGCAGAATCTGACATGTAAATCTTACAAGTCCTCAATAACTATTTTGCGCTTACCATATTAGATTGTATGAACTCAAGTATGAAGCAATCCTTTCCAGATTCATACGAGAAAATCGCAGAAAGCATGGGGATTACTCTATGGCAACGATTTTCCTTGAACGAAGCATCACTGTTTCTACGATGCGAGAAATCGGAAGTGGAAAAACTCATGCACTCTGGAAAACTCAACTGCATTGAAGTTACGCAAACAGAATTCCAGTTTTTTGGTTTTCAATTGTTGGAATATTTGCTGGAAAATGTGACAGGAAATAAAACTCCAACTGCAAATTCCGGCGATCTGCCAGAGCGGATATTAAGAGCGAAGGAAGTTGCAAAAATAACTGGTTTATCCCGCACCACTCTCTGGCGCATGGAAAAATCAGGTACGTTTCCGAATCGTGTCTGCCTCGGTGTTGGGAGTGTTGGTTGGCGATTTAGCGAAGTCAGTCAGTGGATGGATCACCGGAAAGATGTTGTGTAGCTTTCTCCAACTCCTTTTCCAAATAATCCGCCCACCATTGCATCATTTCTTGGCGTTCATCCAAAAACTGGGCATGGTGCATATATGCTGCACGAACTTGGTTTCGTTCCTTGTGAGAAAGTTGTCGCTCAATGGCATCGGCATTGAAGCCTTTTTCATTCATAAGGGATGAAGCATTTGCTCGGAAACCATGAGGCGTTGCCCGGGATTTCCCTTTGGTCTTGCCATCGTATCCCATACGGAACATTGCCAGACGCAAGGTACCATTTGATATGGCTTCGTTTGAACGTTTTTCTGATGGAAAAACCAAATCATATTGATGAGTGATTGGCTCGATTTCTTTCAGCACGGCGATTGCCTGATCCGACAAAGGAACCAGATGCACTGCATTCATTTTCATTCGCTCCGCTGGAATTCGCCACAATTTCTCGGTGAAATCGACCTCATCCCACCTTGCTCTTTCCAATTCGCCGGGACGAACGAACGTCAGCACCAACAGTTCTAATGCAAGTTGTGTGAGGAGGCGTCCGCGCTTTTTATATTGTCGTAGATCGCTTATGAATTGCCCAAGTTCTGAATTGGGAAGAGAAGCACGATGCGTGACCTTTCGGGTTTTTACCACGCCTGTTAGGTCAGAAGATGGATTGTACGTCAGCTTTCCCATTTGAACGGCGTACCGAAACACACGCCTGATATCCTGCAAGGTTCTTGCTGCAACATCGAGCGCATCACGTTCTTCGACTTTTTGAACAGCGTACAAAATATCTTGCGGTCGAATTTTATCAAAGGGTCGCTTATCAAGTTCTGGACACGCATTTATCTCAAGCCTTCTCCAAACACGTCCTGCATGGTGCTGATCCCATGTACCTTTCTTATGTTCCCACCATTGTCTGGCAACGTGAGAAAACGCCACTCCACCATCAAGGGCTTCCTCTCGTTTAATGCGTTGCTTTTCCTCGTTGGGATCAATTCCATCTGAGATCAGCAGTCGCGCTTTGTCTCTGGATATCCTCGCATCTTTCAAGCCAACTTCTGGAAAAATACCGAGGGCGAGGGTTTTTTGCTTGCCGTGAAAACGATATTTCATGCGCCAATAACGGGAACCATTGGGCTTTATCAGTAGACGCAAACCCTTTTCATCACTCAACCATTGGTCAGTCTTTCGAGGCGAAAAGTTCTTACCACCGGAACAAAAGGGATATTTGCATAGTAGTTAAGGGCATTTTGGTGCTACATCTCCAAATCGAATTGAGATAGCACCATTTATAGCACCAAAACGAGTGCAAAACAATGAAACAGGGTGAAACAACATGAACCAAAAACCATGCTGAAACCCTTGTAAATCAAGGATTTTTGGAACAATTTGAACTGTCATGAAACGATGAATTGGTGCCCCCACACGGACTCGAACCGCGGACCTATTGATTACAAATCAATTGCTCTACCAGCTGAGCTATAGGGGCATTCTTGCGCGAGATTTGCGCGGTGCAGTGATTGCACGCCCGTCTCTAGGACGAAATCATCAAGAGTGCAAGACTGAGTTTCAGATGACAGAAACTTTTTAAATATACTCCTTGCACCCGAAAAGTGGGCACCGGTTTTCGGATAAGTGCAAGGATCAAAAGAAGAATCCTATACTCAAAATTCGGGTTTCCGAGTGTTTTGAGTATAAGTGTCATCGGGCAATGGAATCTCGGTGCTCTCTGTCTAAGATTTTGTACAGAAGTTCAATTTCTGCAGCTGTTGCACGCCCTCTTTTATCCCGGGCGAAAATCCACATGCCGCAACTGTGAACACCCGTCAATTGACCGGATTTTGCAAACAGCTAGGGTCTTGTACCCTATTGGGAGGGAACAATGCCGAATGATACCTCAACCCCCGAAACAGCGCCTATAGCCCTAAAGCGCGGCTATTCTTTTGCGATGCGCATTTTACACTGGGTGATGGCGGCAATGATGATCTATGTAATTATCGTTGGAATATTGATGGGCAATGATTTTAAAGTTGGTGCCCACTACAACTATCACCGCGCTACCGGGTTTTTGTTAATGTTGCTGATCATCCTGCGATTTTGCCTGAAACTCACCACCAAACCACCAATTCCTCTTCATGTCGGCGTTCCAGGGCCTCAACAATGGGCTGCAAGGATTGTACATGGCCTCATCTACGTCCTGCTGATCATCCAGCCTCTCCTGGGTTGGTATGCAACCAATGCCTGGGGAGTTGCAAAAATCCCGTTCTTCTTTGGGATGACCCTTCCAAGGATTGTTGAAAAAGACCGGGCGCTTGGTAACTTCCTGCTCGAAATTCACCATTATCTGGGCCTCGTGGTGGCACTTCTTGTCCTGATGCATATTGGTGCCGCACTCTTTCATCACTTCATAAAGCGCGACGGGCTCATACTTCGAATGCTGAGGAGCTAATCGCCGTTGGTATAAACGCCCTAATAGTAGAGCGAAACGGCGTGCTGTGCTTCCGCGAAAAAAAGCCAGCGTTCTACAAACAGGCCGGCAAGAAGAGACACAAACGCCAGGCCCAGCCCATAGGCCGTGATTTGTAGTACCAGCACCGCGAGGCAAACCATCAGCGGAATGACCGCACCCAGACCAGATCGCAATCATCCGCAGTTTAGTAGCATGTTTTCGACCGACCTGATGGACCATTTCTTTTGTCAGGTAATTCTCACCACTGTGCGGTTTTTCCAGAAGTCTCACCTTGCCGATTGCTCCAAGACCGGTCGCACTTTCAGGTGTACTCCCTCTCGCTCTCAGACTGTTCGCGAATGCCGTTTGCCACCAAAGAAATTTAGCGCCCCATGCTACTGCTACCGCGAGCATTCCAATCAGCGCGACCTGCAAGCCTCCGCTCGCTTGCCAATGACCAAAACTGGCCGCAAGCAACACGCCGCTTGCAAGGGCAAATAGACCATAGCAAATTGGGGTGAGCAGGGTGTTCCAATGCGGAACTGTTCTGAGTTGAGCGTATATCATGGCAGTTGTGAAAACCGTCATGCAAGCGCCGGCACTGATCAAAAGGCCAAGCCAGGTAATGCGGGTTTCGAAGAACACCCAGTTCATAGCATAAAACCCAAACAGGCAGAGCGTGATCACCGCACACACACCCTCACGCGAAAGCCACGATGACCGCCATTGGGTAAACGCACGCCATGCGCGTTCCGGGTGACCCAAATGAAAGGTCGATGAAATCAGTCCGGCTACCGCAAGCCCGCCTGCTATTAGTGACGCAATAAATGCTCCTGCGCCGCTTTCGGGCAAGGGTACACCGAGGCCGATCAAAGCGAGAAAACCAAAACCGGCACCTGATGTTACCGTAAAGAATATGACAGAAAACGCCGGATGCATCAGATTTTCTCCAAAGTTTTATCAAGCCATCCCAGGAAACCCTTTGCGTCCAGCTTCTTGCCCCGCTTCTTTTTGGGCCCCTGTGTCGCAGGTGTTTTGGGTCTGGGTGGCAGATATTTGTTTACCGGACTGGTTTCCATCTCCGGCATAAGGTCAATGCCGCCTCGATCAGCCACCAATTTCGAGACATCAGATTCAGCATCTCCCAAATCACCGAAATGCCGCGCACCTGCCGGACAGGTCCGGACACAGGCAGGAATTTGATCTTCTTCGGGAAGATTATCGTTGTAGATCCGGTCCACGCAAAGTGTGCATTTCTTCATGACGTTTTCTACCGGATCCATCTCGCGGGCTCCATAGGGACACGACCAGGCACACAAACCACACCCGATGCACAGGGTTTCATCAACCAGTACAATGCCATCTTCGCCGCGTTTATAACTGGCACCGGTCGGGCAGACACTCACGCATGGGGCCTCATCGCAATGCAGGCAGGATTTCGGAAAGTGAACGATCTGCGCAGGCGCATCTTCCGGTGTCACTTCAAAGGTGTGAATGCGGTTGAGCCACGACCCTGCCGGGTCTGCGCCATAGGGGTCAACATCAGACAGGGGAGCGCCGTAGCCACCAGTGTTCCATTCCTTGCAATTGACCGCACAAGCATGGCAACCCACACAGGTATCAAGATCAATTACCAATCCAAGCTTTTTGCCGGTGATTTGTGTCGGAAGGGATGTCATCTCGATTCCACTCTTTTCCGTATTCTAATACATCATATTGATTGACGGATGGAAGCCTGCCAAAACAGCTTCGTTATAACCGAGACTTTTAGAACACACATTGCAGGGCATTTGATATGCGCGGTTATACTCGATTACACCCAAAAAATAGGGCCCAACCAGAGCCATCATTGGCACCAGCAGTCTCAATAGGCTGAGGCAAGCAAATAAGGAACGCATTTCGTTATCACTTTTATGAATTCACAAAAGTGCGAAAAGCTCTAGGGTCTGTGGACATATAGGATTCCCAAATCAGTTATAATGTGATTCAAGCTTTCTTTTAAGGAGGTTTTGATGCGCAAGGAACGATTTGTAATATCAGATAGAAGCTGGAAACTTATTGAGCTTTTGTTGCCAGGCAGTATTCGTGACAGAGGTCGCACAGCAAAAGATAACCGCCTGTTTTTGGAAGCGGTATTATGGAAGGTCCGGGTTGGTGGTCCCTGGCGTGATCTACCTATTGGATTTGGTGCATGGAATTCTGTCTTCCGTCGTTTCCGTAGATGGGCGCAACGTGGTGTATTCCAACGACTTTTTGAAGCTGTATCAGATGATCCTGACTTTGAATACATTCTTATAGACGGTACTATTGTCAGCGTTCACCAGAAAGCAAGTGGCGCAAAAGGGGGACTCTCCATCAGGCCATAGGACGTTCAAAGGGCGGGTTAACCACCAAGGTTCTGGCCCTGACAGATGCGCTTGGCAATCTTGTGCGCTTCAAGCTTCTTCCCGGTCAACGCAGTGAGATTGTTGGTGTACACGAACTGATTGAAGGTTTGAAATTCGGCGCAATGCTAGGCGACAAAGCTTTCGATGCAGATCATCTGCGCCGGGCTTTATATGAAAATGGTGCAGTGGCTGTTATCCCTGCCAAGCGAAACCGTAAAATCCATATCCCGCATGACGAGGAAGTTTATAAATGGCGGCATCTCATTGAAAATTACTTCAGCAAGATCAAAGAGTTCCGAGGGATTAATACGCGATATGATAAAACCGATGTCAGTTTTGAGGCTTCATGGAATATCGCTGCTACAATCATAGCATTACGTTAAATGTCCACAGACCCTAGTGGTCTGTCATTTCCGCGATCTCATCGCAAATAATCTCGGCAATCAATGCGCAATCTTCAAGATCAAAGGTCAGCGGAACCCGCATATCACAGGTGCGGCTCAGGACCGCTTTGGTCTTGGGTAACTCGGGAAGATTGCCGAGATACTGCCAGGAATCAAACCGGCTGGTAAAAGCGACAGGTTCGTCAGAACCGAACCACTTGATCTCCACACCGCGTTCCGCACACCGCTTCACCAATTCGGGAATGTCCTGAGGCTTAATGCCGGTGGGTTGAAATTGAATGGACGATCCTACATAGGCTTCATGCTGCACACGTACAGGAAGAAACAGGTGGTCGGATTTCTGTAAACCCCTTTCCAACACCTGATAGCGTTCGTTCCAGCGGCGGATATTTTCATCAATCCCCTTCAGTTGGAAACGCAGAAGCGAGGCACGCAGGTTATCCATACGCCCGGACATATTAGGCGTTTCAAGTCTGATCCGGCGAAACACTTCTTCACCTGGAGCACGACCATGGCGGGCATAAAGCATGTAGGAACCCGTATGTACAATTGCGCGAGCAGCAACTTCTTCATCATCGGTGGTGAGGAACCCGCCCTCGCCTGAATTCATATGCTTGTATGTCTGGTTTGAGAAACAGGCGGCCTTTCCGAAATTACCGGACATCGTGCCTTTCCAACGCGCGCCCATAGTGTGGGCACAATCCTCAACCAATGCGATACCGTGAGCATCACATATCTCCATGATCGCTCCCATATCGGCGATGTGACCACGCATGTGGGACAACAGCATGAATTTTGCACCAGACGATTTGGCTTTATCCTGCAAATCATCGATATCGATGTGCCAATTATCATCCGACTCCACAAAAACCGGTACACCGCCTGCCGCATACATCGCACCCGGCACTGGCGCAAGCGTGTAGGCATTTGCCAAAATTTGGTCACCCGCCTTCAGCCCGATAGACCGCAAGGCTACCTGCATTGCATAACCGCCCGATGTGCACGCGACGCAAAATTTGGCGCCCTGATACTCAGCATATTCTTCTTCGAGCAGTGAGGCTTCCGAAATTTCTCCTTCAAGCGTGTTGTAACGATGCAGGCGTCCGCCTTTCAAAATTTCAACGGCTCTTTCAATTGCCTCTTGTGACATACCTTCTTGCTGGGTGAACGGTTTTGTGAAGGCACTTTTGGTCATATCGAATTCCCATAAAAAAAGCCGGGACAGTTCCCCATCCCGGCTTGGATTAAAGCTGACCGGGCTTAGCCGCGTCCCTTCCACGGGATCAGGCGGCTCTCCATCATCCGCATCAACACTTCGATACCGAAGCCGATAACACCAATGATCACGATACCCACGATCACAATATCGGTTAGCTGGAACTTCGATGCGGCAATGATCATTTTGCCAATCCCCTTTTCCGCAGCAACAAGTTCGGCTGCCACAACCGTTCCCCAACAAACACCCATCGCAACACGGGCACCTGTAAAGATATCAGGCAGTGAGTTGGGCATGATGACCCTCGTCAGGATTTGCGCCTTGCTGGCACCGAGCGAGTAAGCTGCATGAACCTTCGAGATGTTCACGCCGGAAACTCCAGAACGTGCCGCGATGGTCATGATCCACAACGCTGCCAGGAACAGCAGTGAAACCTTGCCCTGCTCACCAATACCAAACCAGATGATAACCAGCGGGATCAGCGCCAAGGGCGGAACCGGACGCATAAATTCGACAATCGGATCAAACCAGCCGCGAAGCCAACCTGTAAGACCCATTGCATAGCCCAGCGGAATACCGAACAAACACCCAAGGAAGAAGCCCATGAAAACACGGGCCAGTGACCAGAATACGTTTTCCCAAAGTGAAACGCCCTGATAGCCTTCGTTGTGAAGTTGAACAAATGTGCTCCAGACCTTTTCCGGCGGGGGCAAAAACAGCGCTTCCATGGTCATGCCGCCTGAAGGACGGATCGAGAAACTTCCACGCTTGGTAAACAATACTTCGCCACCGTCAATTGACGTCACACTTTCGCGTGCAATTGACTGACCGTTGATTTCCGTGATCTCATAACCATCTTCTTTACCGCCAACATCGTTATTCTGCGCCTTGATGATCTTGTTACGGCGTTCGATCATCATCACCGCATCATCCTTGGCAAAACCTGCGGATGTATCTTCAGCTTCCAGTTTTTCGACATCCGCACCTTCTTTGGAAATGCGGAACTTGATGGTTGCTTTATCGGTTTCGCCGGCAGCATTTTTGGCGGTGTATTCAAACTGATAGTCGCCGCTTGATGGTCCAGGCAGACTGAAAGGCAAAAGTTTGGATTCAGTTGCCAATCCCCAAAGGAAGAAGATGGTGATAACCCCCAGTACAGATGCGATACGGTTAGCCACAACTGAGCTCTCATCACCGAAGGTAACAGTCTTCAGGCTTCCAAAACCCTTGGCCTCTTTGCCTTTTGCATAAATGCCATAGAGGAATGAGAATGCGGCGGAGAATAAAAGATAAATTCCGAAGATCGCCGCTATTCCGAAAATCATCCAAAACGCGGTTGAAAGTGCAAAACCAAACTCAGCGATAAAATCAGGATCAGTAAAAAACATGTTCGCCTCCTTACGCTGCGCTCTCGGTTCTGCCCATGATTTCCTCTTCCATATCCCAGATCATGGTAAGAATTTCATCACGGGTTTTACCGAATTGTTTATGTTTCTTCACTTCGCGCAAATCCTGGCCTACGCCAAGTTCAGCAAAGGGAAGCTTGTATTCTTTTTGTACACGGCCCGGGCGCGGCGCCATCACCAACAGGCGTTCACCCAACAACAGCGCTTCTTCCACCGAGTGAGTGATCAAGATGATGGTCTTGCCGGTTTCTTTCCAGAGTTTAAGAACCAGCCCTTGCATTTTCTCGCGGGTCAACGCGTCCAATGCACCAAGCGGTTCATCCATCAAAATAACATCGGGCTCGTTTGCCAGACAGCGGGCCAAAGCCACACGCTGCTGCATCCCGCCGGATAATTCGTAGATTGCTTTTTCCTTGAAGTCCTGCAGACCAACCACATCAAGAAGATGGTCGACCTTGTCCTTCATTTCACCTTTTGCCATGCCTTTAAGCTCGGGACCAAAAGAGACATTCTTGCGCACGCTCATCCATTCAAACAAAGCGCCTTTCTGAAACACCATTCCGCGTTCGGCCCCTGGGCCTGAAACCGTACCACCACCCAGGGAAATCGTTCCTGCGGTTGGGGACAAAAACCCGGCAACAATATTCAATAGGGTAGTTTTCCCGCAACCCGATGGACCGAGAACCGAAAGCAACTCGCCTTCCTTGATGTCCAGATTGATGTTCTTGAGTGCTTCGACCTTACCGCCATCGGGCAGTTCGAAGGTCATCGATACATCGTCAATTAACAGACCTGACATAATCTCTCCCCTATTGTTGTTGTTGTTATTATATTGGAAAGCGCAGCCCACGGATGGGCTGCGCTGGTTTTGCCAAAGGCAAATTACATTTTTGAAGCAGCTTCAAGATAGCTTGAGTTTACAACTGCGTTGTAATCACCAAGAGCTTTGATCTTGCCAGACTCTTCGAGTGACTTAGCACCATTTGCCAGATATTCAGCAACAGTTTTACCCATCCACTCGTCTGAAAGTTGCTCAGCAACAGTTGGGAACACGAATGTACCGATAACTGCTGTTGTACCTTCCATGTCCATGCCAGAAGCTTTTGAAATGGATTCCATCATTGGACCACTGTCGCCTGCGTATTTAGCATTCATGTCGGCAGTAACTTTTAGGAACTTCGCAAGAAGCTCCGGGTTTTCTTCGCCGAATGAAGTCGGGATAGATGTCACGTCGAACACCTTGCCAACAACAGCTTCTTTTTCTGCACCTTCGATGATCGGGTTACCATGCTTCTTCATTGTGCGAAGCGCACCACCCCAACCACAAGCCATTGCAAGGTCTGTGTTTGGCTGTGAGAAAGCTGCAGCACTGTCTGATGGAGCCATGTCAACGATAGTGAGATCTGATTCAGCAATGCCGAAATGTTTCATCTGGGCCAGAAAGCCTGAATGAGCAGCAGTACCGAGTGGCACAGCAACTTTCTTGCCTTTAAGATCAGCTACATTGTCTTTGGAGATTTCAAGCTCAGAACGAACAATGCAGTTGTCGTTGTCTGAGTAAGAAACAGCTACGTCAACAACCTGAAGGTCCTGACCGGCTGCAGTTGCAACGAGGAACGGGGTTACACCTTGCGAAAACGAGATGTGCACATCGCCTGAAGCCATCGCGGCAGACATTGCAGTACCGGCATCGAAAGACACCCAGTTTACCTTAACGCCAAGCTCTTTTTCATAAAGCTTGTTTGCTTGTGCATACTGGTTTGGTGTTGGCCATTCCAGGAAGTAAGCAACTGTCAGTTCGTCAAGTGCCTGAGCAGGAGCTGTTGCAACGAACATCGCTGTTGATGCTGCAAGCGCTGCTACCATAGTTTTAAGAGTTTTCATTAGTCTCTCCCTTTAAATTCACAGCGGAACTACTTTGGATTCTGACCGCGCTGCACAATCAAAATCCGATTATTATGCCCCTCGCCCTTTTCGAGTTTGAGTCACAATACACAGAATTTCAAACAAAATGGAAGCGGCAACCCAGGCTGTACCGCCGGATTGGTCGAATGGCGGTGAAACTTCCACCAAATCCGCCCCAATTATATCTACTCCGGCCAATTCGCGAACATATTGCTGGGCTGTCCAGGTATCGGGGCCGCCGATTTCCGGAGTGCCTGTTCCGGGCGCAAATGCCGGGTCAATAAAATCGATGTCAAAACTTACATAAGTCTCGGTATCACCTACGATCTTGCGAGCCTGTTTCATGACATCTGAATAACCCCGTTCGCGGGCTTCATCCATGCCTATGATGGTAACCCCTTGTTCGCGTCCCCACTCAATATCGTCGCCGTCATACATGGTTCCGCGAATGCCGATCTGAACCACACGCTCTGGATCCAGAAGCCCCTCTTCGATTGCCCGTCGAAATGGCGTGCCATGGGTATACATGGTGCCACCAAAATAACCCTCGAACAAATCCGTATGGGCATCAAAATGGATCATCGAAAGTGTGCGGCCATCGGCAAGTCCACGTAGAACCGGCAGGCTGGTAAGGTGATCACCGCCAACTGAAATCGGGGTTATGTTGTCCTTTCGAAGACGCTCGTAAAAGACCCTAACCCGCTCCAGTGTGTCTTCCAGACCGGAAGGATTGGGCGAAACATCCCCAAGATCGGCGCAATTGCACATTTCAAACGGCTTGACCATCGAAATTGGATGGGTTGAACGGATCATGGTGGTGTAATCACGAATTTGACGCGGGCCATGCCGCGCGCCGGGACGGTTGGTCGTTCCGCCATCCCAGGGAATGCCAACAAACCCTATCTCGGTTTTCTTATAAAGATCATCTTCTGGTTGCACATGCGGCAGCCGCATGAATGTTGGAATGCCTGCAAAGCGTGGCAATTCCATACCAGAAACGGGTTGAAACCGTTGATCAGCCAAGAATGTCCCTCCCGTTGGCCATGTCCCTTTGCATCACTCACACGATGCAATCGAAAAACTAGTTGGTAATAATCCTACCAGATAGTACCAAAAGCCTCTTTACATGGTGCCAGATAAAACTATAGGTTTAGTGCATGAAAGAAATCCTTTTTGAACTGGATGCATCCCTTCCTGCCAGCCTGCAGGCGCAATTGCGCGAAAAGGTGGTAAACGCGATCATGAGCCGGGCGCTGGCTCCAGGGGAACGATTGCCATCAAGTAGAAGTCTTTCCAAACACCTCAAGGTTGCGCGCAATACGGTAACACTTGCCTATCAGGCACTGGCTGATGATGGATATCTTACTCCAAAACCCCGATCCGGCTATGTGGTGAATGAGGATGCGCCGGTTAATCCGCTTGGGTTTGTTAAAAGCTCGAAGCCCGGCGCTGAAAAAATTAGCTGGGAACATCGGATTCGCAAACATATCGGTGAACTGAATGTCGTTCACAAGCCGCTTAACTGGCGAGAATACGAATTTCCCTTTGTTTATGGACAGGCAGACTTCGATTTATTCAGCCATTCTGAATGGCGTGAATGTGCCAGACAGGCCTTGGGAGCCCGTGATTTTGGAGCGCTCGCAGGCGATTTCGGTTTCAGTGACGACCCAATGCTCGTAAATTATATTACAAGCCACAGCCTGCCCCAGCGCGGCATCTACAAGGTGCCGGAACATGTCTTGGTGACCCTTGGGGCACAAAACGCCCTCTTCCTGGTGGCCGAATTGATGGTTTGCCCGGAAACCACAGTGGGGCTGGAAGAGCCTTGCTATCCGGACATTCGCAACATTGTTTCATCACGAACCAAAAATATCGAACTCTTCGAAGTTGATGACAAGGGATTGGTTCTTGACGAAGAGAAACTTTCACGTTGCAACATGGTGTTTGTTACTCCCAGCCATCAATCGCCCTCAACTGCTACCATGCCGGTTGAACGACGCAAAGAATTGTTACGCCTGTCAGAAGAGCACGACTTCATCATTGTCGAAGACGATTATGAGTTTGAAATGAACTTTCTGGGATCGCCCTCACCCGCCTTGAAATCAATGGATGAAAAGGCACGAGTTGTTTACATAGGCAGTTTTTCAAAATCACTGTTTCCCGGGCTTCGGTTGGGATATCTGGCAGGTCCGGATACCCTGATTGATGAAGCACGCAAGCTGCGTCACCTGATGTTCCGCCATCCTCCTGGCCACAGCCAGCGCACTGCTGCCTATTTTATGGCGCTCGGCCACTATGGATCACAGATGCGGAAGCTTAAACGAAGCTATTCCGAGCGACGTTCGATAATGGGGACCGCACTTCAATCGCATGGTCTTGTCGATTCATCTGCCTCAAAATTTGGCGGGACAAGTTTCTGGATACGTGGACCTGAAAACCTTGATGCAGATTTGATGGCGCAAAAGCTGATGGATAAAAACGTGCTGATTGATACTGGCTCGACATTCTTCAGCCGGGATAATGCGCCCAAAAACTATTTCCGAATTGCATACTCATCAATATCTGCCACAAAAATCGAAGAAGGTATTTCCAGAATTGCCGAAATGGTCAAAGATCTAACCAAATGATGCATGTTATGAACCAGTCTGAACTGGCATCAAGCTACCTCGTATCTGGACCTAGAAGATCACTGGCTCTCGCAGTCTAATTGACCTTAATTTGGGACCATGTTTCCCGAAAACCAATACAGGCACGAAACCCAAGGAATAGCCCGATGAAAATGACAACCGAGGAAGCGTTTGTAAAAGTGTTGCAAATGCATGGAATTGAAAACGCATTCGGGATTATCGGCTCCGCGATGATGCCAATTTCAGATCTGTTTCCAAAAGCAGGAATAACATTTTGGGATTGTGCTCACGAAACCTCCGGTGGAATGATCGCTGACGGCTTCACCCGGGCATCAGGTAAAATGTCTATGATGGTCGCGCAAAACGGTCCGGGCATCACAAACTTTGTGACACCGGTTAAAACCGCTTACTGGAATCACACTCCGCTTCTTCTGGTTACTCCGCAGGCCGCTAACAAAACCATTGGTCAAGGTGGTTTCCAGGAAATCGAGCAAATGAAATTATTCGAAGACATGGTTTGCTACCAGGAAGAAGTTCGTGATCCTTCCCGGATGGCTGAAGTGCTCAACCGGGTCATCGAAAAAGCATGGCGCTGTTCTGCTCCTGCCCAAATCAACGTGCCACGTGATTTCTGGACACAGGTTATCGATATCGAGCTTCCACAAATTGTTCGCCTTGAACTGCCCCAGGGGGGTGAGACAGCAGTGGCGGAAGCTGCCAAATTGCTTTCTGAAGCCAAATTCCCGGTAATCCTCAACGGCGCCGGCGTTATCCTTGGAAAGGCTATTCCGGCTTCACAAGCACTGGCTGAAAAACTTTCCGCACCGGTTTGCTCTGGCTATCAGCACAATGATGCTTTCCCGGGCTCCCACCCTCTTGGTGTTGGACCGCTTGGATACAATGGTTCAAAAGCCGCGATGGAGTTGATTGAACAGGCTGATGTGGTTCTTGCCCTCGGTACCCGTCTCAACCCATTCTCGACACTGCCTGGCTATGGCATCGACTACTGGCCAAAAGAGGCAAAAATTATCCAGGTTGATATCAACTCGGATCGTATTGGCCTCACCAAAAAAGTAACTGTTGCTATTCACGGTGACGCGAAAGTTGTTGCAGAAAAACTTCTCACAAGCCTTTCACCTTCTGCCGGTGATGCAGGTCGAAGCGATCGTGAGGCACTGATCCACAAGACCAAATCAAGCTGGCTGCAAACCCTTTCCTCGATGGATCATGAAGATGATGATCCAGGCACAGACTGGAACCAACGGGCTCGTAATCGTGAGCCGGATCGCATGTCCCCACGCATGGCCTGGCGCGCTATTCAGGCGGCACTTCCCAAAGAAGCAATCATTTCTTCTGATATCGGAAACAACTGTGCGATTGGTAACGCCTATCCAACATTTGAAGCGGGCCGAAAGTATCTGGCACCTGGCCTGTTTGGCCCATGTGGCTACGGTCTTCCTGCCATTTTGGGTGCGAAAATCGCCTGTCCAGATACACCGGTTGTCGGTTTTGCCGGTGATGGTGCGTTTGGCATCTCCATGAATGAACTTACAGCTTGTGGCCGTAACGACTGGCCACCAATCACCATGATTGTTTTCCGCAACTATCAGTGGGGTGCCGAAAAGCGTAACACCACGCTTTGGTTCGATGACAACTTCGTTGGTACAGAACTTAATCTCGGTGTTGAATACGCCAGGGTGGCTGAGGGTTGTGGATTAAAAGGCGTTCAGGTGCGTTCAATGGATGATTTGACTGCTGCACTTGACAAAGCGGTTGAAGGCCAGATGAAGAACGGCGAAACAACCCTTATTGAAGTTGTGCTGAACCAGGAATTGGGCGAGCCATTCCGTCGTGATGCCATGAAGAAGCCGGTTTCTGTTGCAGGAATTAATGCTTCAGATATGCGTCCTCAGCAAGGGGCTCTTTAAGGTCAGGAATAGCCACGTGTCAGCAAATCCGTTTTTATCCAACCGGGAACCGGTTTGTCCGGAACATCTGTTGACACTTGCCAGGAAAAACCCGCCTGCACGAACGGCTATCGTCCGCGCGGGTTCCGCACTCCCGATGCAGGCCGCAAAAGAGGCTTGCGACAACGCCATCATTGAGCCGGTTTTTGTGGGAGAAGCGGACGACATCCGCCGTGAAGCGGAAAGTCTAAACTGGGATATCTCCGCATTCGACCTGGTGGAAACCAGGGGCGAAGAAGAAGCAGCCGATGAGGGTTCGCTACTTGGAAATCGCGGCGAAATTGATGTGGTGATGAAAGGTAATCTTCATACCGATGCCTTCATGGCGGCCCTGATCAAGAAAGAAACAGGCATCCGCACCTCAAGCCGCCTCGTGCATATATTTTACATTACCGATCCGGTTGAACAGCGCCCGCTAATCGTCAGCGATGCCGCGGTCAATGTGGCACCTGATATGAAAACCCGGCAAGCAGCACTTGTTCTGGTTGATGAAATGGCGAGAAAGACCGGCATTAAGCGTCCGAAAATTGCTATTCTCTCGGCGACCGAGTCCGCCATCCCCTCTGTACCTTCATCGCTTGAAGCAGCCGAACTTTCTGACTGGGCAAATCACAATATTCCCACATCGGATGTGCGTGGACCACTTGCCCTTGATCTCGTGCTATCACAATCCTCAGCCGACACAAAAGGGCTTGGTGATGACCCCGTAGCAGGTAAGGCTGACGCGATCCTTGTGCCAGACATCGTTTCCGGAAACGCTGTCTTCAAAGCGCTTGTTTATATTGGTGGCGGTTGTGCTGCGGGGATTGTGATGGGTGGAAAAATCCCGGTACTGCTTACCAGCCGTGCCGATCCACCAGCGGCAAGACTTGCCAGCATGGCGCTTGCATCTGCAATGCGCGGTTGATTATTCCGGCTATTTCGCGATTTTTGATCGCGCAGCTTTTGCAGCAAGCTTTTCATTTTGCTTTTGATCAAACCAGCCAATCCAGTTTGCCGGGCGCAGATAAAAAAACCAGTACACCAGCGAAACACTCATGCACATGAGGGCCACGGACATGATGGTGTCTGACAAAAAATGCGCGCCCAAAGCCAACCGTTTCCAGGAGATAATTATCGCGCAGACCAGACCAACTGCCAGCGTCAGATAACGCCCAATGGGTCGTAATAGAAATGCCAGTGACAAGAACACCATTGCAACTGCCGCAACCTCGCCGCTGGAAAATGAGCAATTGTCCCGACACTGGTCAGACCATACCCAAAACGGTGTAAACTCCAGTGAGCCGCCAAATTCCTCCAGAAACTGGGGGCGTGCCCTGCCCCAATTTCCTTTCAGGATTACGTTTACGATTAACACCGGACCCAACAACCCGGCAGTACCCAGAAATGACCAGCGATGCCATTCGTGTCCAAGGACCGGCGTTTGCCTGTTATAGGCATCAATCCAACCACCGATAACAAGCACATAAAATCCGAAAATCAGAAACAATACGCCCTTGCGAAACATGGTGATCAGGCCATCACTTTGTAGATAAAACCGCGAAGCTTCATTGGTAAACATTCTTGAGAGTTCGATGTCCAGATCAGGCCAGCGACTAAATACCGAATAACAGACAAATGTGATCACGAGCCCTAAAAAAACAAAAGCCAGCGCTTCCCGCCTGGACGGCATCCCTTGATGGGCAAATTTGTTTTTCCCGCCCACACTCATTTGAAGCTCTGATGCCCTTCAAGCTTGAAGAAATGGACTTTTTCAATCTCACCTGCACTTATATCGCGAGATCCAAGGGGTATTACGGTATCGAAAGCCTGTGAGAAAGCCTTGATGCCACCTTGCCGCGAAACAACCAAAGCCGGATCACGGGGTGAAGCCTGGAATGGCACGGCCAACTGAAAATGATCCCGTGCCACTTTTCCGAACCTCCACGCAAGGATTGTTTCTTCACGATGTCGCAAATTGTATTGGAGCAGCGCTGAAAGTTTTCGATCAGTCGTGATAAGGGCGTTATACTCTTGCGCGTCGAGTAACTTTTCTGTCTCAACCGCGATTAAGGCAGCGCCTTGCGTTCGGGCAAACGGTTCAACACCATTTGGCAATACCAACTGGCCAGGGCCTGCAAAACAAACTGCGACCGCAAGAGCGAGAAAAACACTCAGGTGAATTGCAATCGTCGCCCGCATCCAATTCCATGACACGCGATTAACGAGAATTTCCGCAACTAAAATGCTTGCCGCTATATAAGTGGTCGCAGCCCAGTTTGCGTAAGCCTTGCTCATCAAGGCCTGAAACAGGATCAGGAAAAAAACAGGAAACGAGAACGCCAGTAACATCCGATGCTCGCGCGAAATGCTGTCGCCCAGCATCCGGATTATTGTTGCCAGAAACATTGCAAAGAGGATTGGACCAAAAACACCAAACTGCGAGCCAAAAAACTCGCCGATACCCCGCCAGTTGAACCTAATACCGGTCCACCCGATATTGTCGCCGGTATGTGCCAGCGTGACAAACCCGTTGTTCAAATTCCACAGAATATTCGGAACCAGCATGGCAACTGCAATCAGCAGCGCAACCCAGAACAAACTCCGGCGTGGCGGCGTAAGGTTTTGTTGCTCAATCATTGCATGGATTAACGCACACCCCAGAAAATATGCCATCGCATATTTAGCATTGAGGCCAAGACCGATGGCCAGACCAAGGATCAGGGCTGATTTCCAATCGTGATCCTGCCAGAGCCGGACATAGGCATGGAGCGCAATACTCCACATCAACAACAATGGCACATCGGTCGAAATGATCGTTGATGAAAGCGAAACAGCGGGGATGGTTGCGTATAACAATGCCGCCCAAAACGCGGTTCGCGCGTCAAACAGACGGTAAGCAGAAAGATAAATGAAAACTGCTGTTGCACCATGCATCAAGGGCGCGGCAAGTCTGACGCAGAACCCGCTGTCCGAACCGCAAATTCCCGTCGTGCCGGCAATAATCCAGGCAAGCAGCGGCGGCTTTGAAAAGTAGCCAAAATCCAGATCCTGCGCCCAAAACCAGTATTGGGCCTCATCAAAAAACAGTTCTGAATTGTTAAACCAGAGCGAGATCAGACGAATTGCAAGGATCACAGCCATCACCGGCAAAAGCATGGACATGCCATGATTAATGCGGGTCGCTGCCATTGCCTGATCTCCTGCTTGCCTCTTGCGTGTTTGTATGGGAACAACGCAGCGCACGAGTCAAGCAGGACCGGTTACATCATCCAATGAAATTCTCTCTCATCATTCCGGTTTTCAATGAGGCCGGCAACATTGCCGGACTGGTAGAAGAGTGTCTGGATACAATCTCCGCATCCATGATCGGTGAGATAATTGTGGTCGATGATTGTTCAACTGATGAAACTGCCGCAGAGTTGAAACCACTGCAGGATGCTCACAAGAAACTCCGGGTCCTGCAACATCAAACAAATGCAGGACAAAGTGCGGCTTTGCGCACAGGTGTGCTTGCCGCGAAGTTTCCAATCATCGCACAACTAGACGGTGACGGACAGAATGATCCCGCTGATTTGGCGAAGCTGATTGCCAAACTCGGGAAGCCTGGCTCAAGCGGCCCTGCCCTTGTTGGCGGCGTCAGGACCCAGCGAAAAGACACCGGTTCGAAACGCTGGGCCTCCAAAGCTGCCAATGCAATTCGCGATTGGGTTTTAAACGACAATTGCCCGGACACAGGATGTGGAACGAAGGTTTACTGGCGAGAGGTGTTTATCAAACTGCCATTCTTCACGAGCATCCATCGCTACCTTCCCGCACTTTTTCAATCTTATGGCTACACATGCGAATATGTACCGGTCAATGATCGCCCCAGATCAATGGGGGTTTCAAAATACAACAACTTCAACCGTGCATTGGTTGGGCTTTATGATCTGGTTGGTGTTCGGTGGTTGCGAAAGCGAACAAAGGCGCCGGATACGCTTGAACTTTAAACCTTCCCATCACCTTTCAGCCTGTGACGGTAGCGGGCATAAAGCGCCAACCCCATCAATGCCGAAACAACAAACAAGCCAACTGATACGGCAATTTGAATGCCTGATTCCAACTTCACACCTGATCCCACAACCGCAAAAACGATTGTCTGCGGGATATAGCCAATCGCTGACCCCAAAAAGAAACCGATTGCAGGAATTCCCAACGCTCCTGCTGCAAGATTGGTCAGAAGATTTGAACCCGCAGGCATAAACCGCCAGATCAGGGTCGCGAAAAATGCATTTTCCTTCCAAAACTGAACCGCCACATCAAGCCTGCCCCGGATAAATTTGCCAAACGTTGCACGGAATGTTCTGGCGATCGCAAATGTGAGGATACAACCGAGGATTGTTGCGACAAGAGCTATTCCTGTCCCTGCCCACAATCCAAAAAAATACCCGGCGAAAAAACTGACAATCTGACGCGGACAGCTGATACAAATTGCAAGCGCACCGAGCAGCGCAAACCCGGCTGGCCCCTGATACCAGGGCAACCCGGGATCAGATGAAAACGGCAAGCCTCGAAACTTGTCTTCAAAATTTATCGTATTGCCGATGTATCCGATGGCTACCAACACACCAATCACCAGTGTACCGGTTAGCATAACCTTGCCGCCGGACTGGCGTAAAACAGTTAGAAAGCGGTTGGACATGGTGATTTCGGCTTGCCTTGTTACCCACTTCCCCTAACAATGGCAGCCATGCTTTGCAACGGCACATCATGACCATGACTTCAAATTCAAACGACATTTCCCTTGAGCTTTTGAAAGATTATCTTTCTGACGCGATAAGTGGTTTTGGCGAAATAGCGAGCATTGAAAAATTTTCCGGCGGCCAATCCAATCCAACCTATCGAATAAAATCCGATACCGGTGATTATGTTCTACGGGCAAAACCGACCGGCGATCTTTTGAAATCAGCACACCAGGTTGATCGCGAATATCGGGTGATGAAAGCGCTGCACGGTTCTGGCGTTCCGGTTCCCCGCATGTTGCATCTGGCCGATGAAGGTAGTCCGATCGGGCGGATGTTCTTTGTCATGGAGTTTGTGGACGGGCGGATATTCTGGGACCCGGCCTTGTCTGAATTGCCTGATAACGCCAATGACGAACGCGGCGAAATTTATGATGCCATGAATGCTGCCCTCGCTGCCCTTCACGGCGTTGACGTTGAAAAAGCCGGATTATCCGATTTCGGTGTTCGCGGCAGTTATTTCGCACGCCAGCTGTCACGATGGACCAAACAATATCATGCGAGCGAAATTGATCGAAACGATGGCATGCATGCGCTAATTGCCTGGCTCGAAGCCAATATGCCGGAAGATGATGGTGTCGTTTCACTTGTACATGGTGATTATCGGTTGGATAACATGGTATTTGCACAAACCGATACCAAAATTCTTGGCATTCTTGACTGGGAACTCTCAACCCTTGGTCATCCCCTTGCTGATCTTGCCTATCAGTGCATGCAATGGCGTTTGCCGAACGCTGGAAATTTTCGCGGGCTTGCAGGAGTTGATCGCGAAGCGATTGGAATACCAACCGAGCAAACTTATGTAAAACGCTATTGCGAACGCCGAAACATCGAGGAAATTACAAGCTGGCCGTTTTACGTTGCCTTTTCCTTTTTTCGCCTCGGGGCGATCCTGCAAGGCGTTTACAAACGTTCAGTGGATGGAAACGCTTCCAATCCTGAGCGGGCAAAGTTTTATGGCGCAGCAGTTCCGGTTCTCAGCCAAATGGCCATGGCAATGATTGCAGAAGAAGCGTGAGGCGTCATTGTACGGTCGGGAAGCGAAGAATTTGCCGTTTGCATGATGAACACGGATCAAAGAACCGCGCCTGTTATTGCAGAGCGGATTCGTGCCCAGGTTCTTGAAAATCCGTTGCTAGTGGATTGATTCAAACATTTGGAACCCGTTTTCCGAGACCTCTCATCCAAATATTTGAATCTTAAAATCCACTAGAAAACAATACCTTGCTAGTGGTCTTTACGTTCGAAACAAATGATAAAGAGTTCGCCGCAAAGGGACTCATTTGTTTCGAACGGACCACTAGTGGATGATCAGGATTGATTTATATCAAGGTAATGTCATGCTTTTTGAGATATAGTGTGCCGACAGTTGAGATTGACCGGCGCGAAGAATAGTACTGCATTTTGATTATCTCTCTTTGCTGACACTTTCATACTGCTACAGTCTGATCACAACCCAAACGGCAATAGGAGACAGCTTATGGATACTGGTGCTTTGTCCAAACCCTCGCTGACATTGCGTATCGGCGTCGGCAAATTGGTCGGGTTTATCATCGGACTTGCCGGTTTTATCGCCCTGCCCTTCATCGCACCGGAGTCTGGCCTCATGCTTCGATGGGGAATACTGCTCTGGTATGCAACACTTGGAGCCGTCATAGGCGTTTTCGGAGTTTACGACCGGCATCCGGTTCTTAACCTGCCGCTTCCCTGGTGGATAAGGGCACCCTTCATCGGTGCCTGGATGAACTTTGTTCTGACGCTCTTTGTTTATGATCAGTTTGCTTCACTCATGGCAGACCTTGTCACTGCTGACGTAATAACCTCTCCTTTCTGGTTTGTTGCAGAAGGTGCAATTGTCGGCTCTATCATCGGTTGGTTTGCAACACGCTTTGGTGGAGAAGGCGCAGAGACAGTAAGAAAGAGTTTTGCTTCCTGACCGGTGGTGAAGATCAAACGGCAATTGCATATAATGCACATGAAAGACAATTCAATGCCGGCTATGGCTAATCTGCAGAAACTCGTGGCTCAAGGGGAGAAAGCGGAATGACACAGTTCCAAACCAACAAGAATGATATCCACCAAACACGGATTGTCGAACTTGATGAAGCAGCGCTTCAACCCGGTAACGGTGAAATACTGGTTCGTATTGACAAGTTCGGATTTTCCACCAACAACATTACCTATGCGGTTGCCGGTGAGACACTTGGCTACTGGCAGTTTTTCAAGCCAGCCGGAGAAGACCCGGATGGCTGGGGTATTGTGCCGGTATGGGGCTTTGGCGAAGTCACCAGGTCAAATCACAGCCAAATACCCCAAGGTGAGCGGTTGTTCGGGTATTTTCCACCGGCATCGCATCTGATTATGGCGCCAACTGACGCAACTCAATCGCATTTCCTTGACGCAACCCCTCACCGCGCCGAACTGCCAAAAGGTTATAATGTTTATCGCCGGGTCGCGGCAGACCCCACTTACAATTCAACCGGCGATGACATGCAGATGTTGTTTTTCCCGCTTTACGCCACATCCTTTGCGCTTTGGGACACCTTGAAAGAGAACAACTGGTATGGCGCTGAACAGGTGATCATTGTCAGTGCTTCCAGTAAGACAAGCATCGGGCTCGCCTATGCCATCAACAGTGATCCTGAAAAGCCAGACTGCATTGGGCTGACATCGCCACGAAATCTGGATTTCGTGAACGAGTTAGGCGTTTATGATGAAGGTATTGCTTATGATTGTGTAGCCCGACAAGTTGCCGATATTCCGACCGCTATAGTCGACATGTCCGGCAATGGGGAAATACTCGGCCAAATTCATGCCCATCTGGGCGATAACATGGTGAAAACGCTCAATGTCGGGCTTACCCATTGGGATAGCGCCCGCAGAGACGACAGGATAATCCGCGATCGCAGCGAATTTTTCTTTGCACCAAGCCAGATACAAAAACGCATGAAAGAACGGGGCGCTGATGAGTTTGGCAAACGATCTGCTGCATTCATTATGGATGCTGCCATCAAGAGCAACGCATGGCTCAAGTTGAAGCCGTTGGAGGGAATAAACGGCCTGGATGGCATTTATGCTGGCATGGTGGATGGGAAAAGTGATCCGCGAGACGGGTACACAATAACCCTGTAACAGGACCCGGCAACAGGGCAGTTTAGAGCAAAATTCGTTTAAGCGGCATCGGTTAAACAAAATGCGTGAGTGAAATCAAATAAGGTACGCGTTGTCGCTGTTTGAATCAATCCACTAGTGAACCAATCGCGGCTCGACACTGATCAGACCGTCCGGTACCGGGACCGTTGTATCGGTAAGATCTGCGTTCAGGGTCAAAATCGGCCCTTCCCGCAACCACAACCGTCCGGTAATGATGGCGGTGTATGCTGAAGCGTCTGCAACCGGTGCTTCGGCATCCACAAGCAAGATGCTTCTCGGGAGATAAATCGTGCCAAGCAGATTGCGGGCATCATTGCTGGAAATTTTATGGATGCGAACATCTGCAGGTATATTGTTCAAATCATATGGATCGAAACTGAAGCTATAGGGTACGCTCCGATCTTCGAAGAAGAGCAAACCCGCTGTGGAGCCCACTTCCGCCGCAGAAAGATCAATTGAAGTGTCAACCTGAAAATCAAATACTGAATCGGCTCCGGTCAAGAAGAATGTAATGCCTGTCCCTGAAAGTGACACCGTGTCAGCGACAACCAAGGGACCGTCTTTCATCGTATAAACACCCGGCTCCAATTTCACGTCAGCATTGCCGTTCATCGTAATACCGCCGCAATAAACACCAGGTCTCAGGGCTTCATCGGTTGAAATTTCAAGGTTTGTAAAATCACATGAACCGACATTTGGTTTTTGTCTGGAAGCAAGCGGATCATCGATTTTCGGGCAATCTGTCAGCGGCTCCGGAGTAAATTTGTATGTGCTGCCCCCACCGGGTTGAAATACACCACCAGCAGAACAAATAGTGCTCGCAGACATTTGTGATGCGTCGTCAGCCCTCAGGCCATATCGGGAGGTTGAATTGCTGAAAACAGCGCAGCCATCTGCACTAACCACAGAATTATTATCCAAGTGTATACTTGATTTTGGTGCTTTCCTACCAGGTTGGGGCTGCATTAACCCAATAATACAAGTCAATGAATCGCCGGCCAAACCAGCGGTAGCAGAAACGACAATGGGATTGACCTTGTAGTCAAAAACATGGGCAAGGAACGGGTGCCATTTGTAAGAAAGATTTACCGTGACCTGTTGATCCGCCCTGGACGGTTCGACGTTTACTGACAAAACCTCGCTACCATTCGAAATCGCCTGACCATCTGGAAAAGCGGTTATCGCATAGGATGTTCCTACTTGCTGAATCAAGGCTTCCGACGCTCCAGAAAGGGAAAGTTCCTTGACACTTGCCAGTGCTGCCACATCGGCTGCTTGCTGCAGTGCAGATCTTTGGTTGTTGACAACGGCATAGTCGACACTAAGTGCCGCAGCGCCCAACAACACCGGCGCAACAAGTGCCGTTATCATTGCAACGTTTCCGGCCGTCTCACCAAGAAACCGTTTCATTCTAATCCCAAGCCCAAAACAGAACGTTTTCAATTTAATTACCTACCAATTGAAATCCCATATCCTTGGTACAAGTACATTAAATTAGTTTCCAAGAGGTTATCTATGAAGGTAAACAGAAGGTTTCCAGCGCCGCCTAATACCAACGGCCATTAGGATTGACCCTTTTGATGTTCCAAAATTGTTTACCGGCAAGGCAGGCCTCGAAGAGCAATGCAAAACGCATTGGTCAAGAGGCATAACACGGATCCGGTGGGCAATTTTGGAACACCGCAGGCCAGGTTTCTTTTGGTTTTGGCCGTGTTGCAATTAATACCAAAGGAAGTTGATATTGGCCCATCTGACCTTAATAGATTTGACGTTTGGCCAGGAGCGAACGGCGATCTGGTACCAGTACCACGAGCCGGGTGCGACGCCGACCGAACCAAACGTCAAATCTATTAAGGTCAGATGGGCCAATATCAACTTCCTTTGGTATAACTCATGGTACGCAAGCACCCCTTCGCCAACCGCGCCTAACCAAAGCCAAAATAATTCCTGGTCAAAAGAGCAAATCCTAATGGCCGTTGGTATAATCTCAAGTTGTACCCGTCGGCCTCAAGAATGTGAAGCGCCACATTTCGGCCTGAACTGGTATCAGCCAGCCTGCTTTGTTTGGATGAAAGATTGCGTGAATTTATCGTTCAATACCAGGGTCGGGGATGATCCCCACAGCCCATTGTCGGATGGCTTGCAACAGGAAGTAATGATTACTGTAAAGTATCAATGTCCTGTTGGGTTACAGAGTACGCGGCAGTAAATGTGACGCTGTCACCAACACCAAGCGTATCCCAAATACCGTTATTGGAGATTGAATCCGTGGAATCTCCGATGCCATTGGCATCGTTGGTCAGGGTTTCATTGTTCGGGACAGGAGTGGAACCGCTGCCACCGTGGACATCGTTTAAGAAAATGTTTGTCAGAGGCAGGTTGCCATTATTGGTAACAACATAAGTATAAATAATTGACTGACCTACAGCAACGTCAGTGGTGTCATTGGCAGTTTTGACAACAAGAAGAGACGGAGTACCAGCAATAACTGTAAGTACGTAGTCCTCAACTTCGCCATCAGGCGCGCTGCCGGCAATCCCAATTGAGGTGTCGGTTGACCAGCGGAAACGGGCTGAAGTTTGAGCGGTTGTGACTGTAACGGGTACGCCAATGTTCAGTTCTATCGTTCCATTTATTGTGCCGTCACTATCTCCAACTCCACCATCTTGAACCGAAGTGGCTATCTGTTCACCCGCGTCGGCAAATGAATTATTACCGTCCCAATCGATCCACGCCTGCAAAAAACCACCCACCCCGGTTACTGCCACTGAGATTGAGGCCGATACTCCCTGTATGAACCCGGGCAGAGTTACGCCCTCCTCATCATCAAAACCACTCAAATCATCACTATTTGCATTGACAGAACTAAATGGATTTAAATCAATATCGGGGCCGCCGCCGATAGAAATGCCAGGCAAAACAACGTGCTGTGCATTTCCGAATACACCTAATGCATCGCTTCCATCACAAGCTATACCTACTGAAATATCATCTACAGCAAGATCATTGCCTGACCCACTTCCTGCAGGATTCACAAAAGCCAACCTGTGGGAAGTTTCAGTTGCTGTGAAAAAAAACGAAAACTCATTAAAAAGCATTCCGGCAGCTCTGGACGTTTGAGCAATAGGGCCAGTATTAATGCCTGCAATAATGAAGTTGCTACTGTTGAAGACAGAAATGTTGACGTTGGGCAGGACGCCAAACGAGGTGTCTGTCGGTTGGATGTTCGCGATAAATGAGGAAATACGATAGGTCGCGCCCGGCACCAAATTAGACAATATTTCATTATAGAACACAGTAGGTGTAAAAGAGGCGTTCACTATAAGCATTCGACCATTTAGATTGCCCGTATGATCAGGACTGTTATGCCACTGGTTATTGAATGATCCGCCAAAATCATCGACCAAATCCGGATTCCTCACCAAAACATATTGACCGCCGTCCAATCCTCCATCGAAATCGTATGGATTAAATGTGGTTGTTACGCCGAATGGCAAGGTAACGCTGGGAGTTGCCCCGACGCCAAAATCCCGTAAAAGTTGTGTGCCACATGTTTGTGGGACGCTCGCCCCCCATGCACTATACGGAACAAGGAAGACAACCATCAATGACAATCCCAGACTAATTATCCCTTTCATTTTACCGGGAAATGATACATTTCTCATCTCATATATCCGCTCCATTAAATTCTTGTCACTGGAATTGCAAATTATTCGCTGAACCCTTAGTGAGCGCAATCCTTGATCAAGATAAACCCCGGTTTTTTTACACCCTCACAACGCAGTAATACCAACGGCCATTAGGATTTGCTCTTTTGACCAGGAATTATTTTGGCTTTGGTTAGGCGCGGTTGGCGAAGGGGTGCTTGCGTACCATGAGCTAATTGCAACGCGGCCAAAACCGAAAGAAACCTGGTCAAAAGAGTAAATCCTAATGGCCGTTGGTATAACACCGGGGACATAGCCCCGATGTTCCAAATTCAAAGAAGGAGTGTACGTTTTGTTATTGCGCAACTCTTGTCAAAGCGCCGTCCACTGCATGAATAATCTCATCTATGTCCGACTTCGTTGCAATCAGTGCAGGTGAAAAACAAAGCGTGTTGTTAAAGCCTTTGAGCGACCGATTGGTGACACCGATCACTACTGCATTTTCTTTCATGCAATCTGCAACCACTGCTTGGGCAATGGATTCAGCAACCGGTTCTTTGGTGTCGCGATCAGAAACCAGTTCAGCGCCTGTAAACAGTCCCTTGCCACGCACATCCCCTATCATGTCATGTTTGCCTTTGAGGTCTTCAAGTTTTTCAAGAAAGTAATGCCCCATCCGGACCGTGTTATCGAGAAGGTTTTCGTCTTCCAGAATGCGCATGTTTTCCAATGCAGCTGCAGGACCGGCGGTACAACCACCAAATGTGGAAATATCACGGAAATAGCCCATTGTGTCCGCCATTTCCGGCTTCAAAAGCTCGTATACTTTTTCGGTGGTAACCGTGCACGAGATTGCCGCATAGCCGGAAGCAACCCCTTTGGCCATTGTGACCATGTCAGGTTCAACACCGTAGTGTTGATATCCGAACCAGGTTCCGGTGCGTCCCATTCCGCAAACCACTTCATCGATATGCAAAAGGATATCGTATTTTTTGCAGATTTCCTGAACCCGCTCCCAGTAGCCTTGTGGTGGTATGATTACGCCACCGCCGGCAGTAATGGGTTCCAGGCAAAGTGCACCAATAGTGTCGGCACCTTCGCGAACAATAACCTCCTCAATCGCATTGGCTGCACGAATACCATAATCATCCACATCACCCCACTGCGAACGATATTCCAGACAATGCGGCACTTCGATAAAACCTGGTGTGAATGGCCCGTAATGGTCCTTACGTTCGTCTTGACCACCAGCAGAAAGAGTAGCGATGGTGGTGCCGTGATAATCACGCTGGCGATAGAGTATCTTGTGCTTCTTGCCACCATATTTATTGTGCGCAATCTGGCGAACCATTTTGAAGCATTTCTCGTTTGCTTCGGAACCTGAGTTTGAATAGTAAACCCGACTCATTCCCGGCATTTTTTTAATCAGACGTTCTGCAAAAAGTGCGCCCGGGATCGAACCCATGGCGCCTGCAAAATAGTTCATTTTGACGAGTTGATCGCGAACCGCATTTGCAATGCTTTCACGACCATAGCCGACATTCACAGTCCACACACCGCCAGACACCGCATCAAGGTATTCACAGCCAGCCTGGTTCCAGACACGCATGCCTTTGCCCTCGACGATAATCAACGGGTCAGCTGCGTCAAACTTCGAGTGATTGGTAAGATGGTGCCACACATGGGCCTTGTCGGCTTCAACTACATGGCTGATGTCGTTCATGTTGAATATTTCATTCATGGCGGTGTTTCCTTCAAAACGGACGCAAAGATATATTGAAGGGTATTTCATCAGAAAAAAATGAGACTGCCTAGGGGAAATAATGGTTCCAGAAAAGCAATTCCGGGGAACCAGAATTCATTGCCGTTTATGGAATATCCCGCATCGCTGCACACAACAGATGCCAATGTTGCTTTACTGCTGACAAACTGATCGGTGCCTCGAAAACCTTACCACCCAAGGCCTGGGCCCGATTTAACACCGGCTCGACAAGCGCTAACGAAAGAAAAACAGGTCTTGCAGCTTGTGGTAATTGTCCAATCAGTTTTCGCGAGAATGTCAGATGGTATAGCGCCAAACTATTGAGTTCACCAAGCACCTCCAGATGTTCCCCATAGATTTCTTCGCCCAGCCAGGTTTCGTGGTCAAGCCCGTGTTTTTCCAACATGTCGATGGGAAAAAAGAGTTGTTTTCGTGTGCGGGTAACGCCAGTCGCTGATAGTAATCCAGCTACCCCAGCTGCCATTCCTGCATGCCCGCACGCATCTGCAAGAAGTGTTGTGCGCTCCACTCCCATACACCCTGCCGCATTTTGAAACAGCGCAGAAACGGTCTCTCCGAGATACCCTTCAAAAGTACCGGTATCCGGCATCGGGTCCTGGTAAAGATCAAAAATTCTCGCCTGAAGATAGGTGTCAAACGTCTGGCGCGGGAGATTGTGTCTTTCGATAACGGTTATCAAGCGACGAGCCAGGGGACCGGACCCGACATTATTGCCGGAATCACCTGACTTCAGGAGATCGCGCCACCACTGCAGTCTTATTTCGCCGGGCATCGGTTCTGAGACAAGATCAGGAATACGGGCAATCTCTGCGTCAAATGCCCAAAGGGTAGCAACATCAGCCCTCACATCTTCAGGAATATAAAGGCAGGCTAGATATTTTACCTGGTCAGTCTCTTTCAGGCTTCGAAGAACAAAATCAGCGTCTTCGTTCATTCCACAGCCAGGAAGGCAGCAGCCACTGCCCTACCCTCTGATACCAACACATTGTAGGTTCTCACCGCTGATCCGGTCGCCATCGCATCGGCAGAAATATTGCCCTTGCGAAAGCTGTCGCGAAGATTTTCTTTTACCGGCACGAGTTCAAAGCCGGTCCCAATCAGCAGGATTTCAATATCTGACGCTTCCTCAAATATTTTCGAGAAACTGTCCAAAGTGAGGTTTTCCGGATCGGTTTGCTCCCACGCATAAATACCCGAAGGAAGACAAACCAGACTTCCGGTGTGGGACATGTTGGCAAATCGGAACCCGCCCTTGCCATAGGCATCAATCGGTGCCTGGCCCGGAAAATGTGCCGCATGAATTTCAAATCCAGACTGAGTGATTTCCACGTCTCTTTAATCCATGAGTTCAATCGGGGCAGTGTTGGCGGTTGCCTTCTTCTCTGCCGCGATATCGTCCTTGTCGTTACCGGATACTTGCCCCGGACGGAGATTGAACAGGATCAACACAGGTGCTGCAACAAAGATGGAAGAATAGGTGCCCACAAAGACACCGAAGATCATCGCGAATGTGAAGGAAGCCAGCACTTCTCCTCCGAGGAAGTACAACGAGAAAAGAGCAAGCAATGTGGTAACCGATGTCAGAATTGTTCGCGACAGCATCTGGTTGATCGACATATCGATCACATCGCCCACCGGGCGCTTTTTGTATTTCCGTAAGTTCTCGCGAATTCGGTCATAAACAACCACCGTATCGTTAAGCGAATAGCCAACAATTGTGAGCAATGCCGCAATGGTCGCGAGCGTAAACTCAAATTGCAATATCGAGAATATGCCGATGGTAAGCAGTACATCGTGCAGAGTTGCGATCACTGCACCCAAGGCAAACTGCCATTCAAACCGGATCCAGATATAGGCCATAATGGCCAGCAGTGCTGCGATAACAGAAATTGTACCGGCAATCCTCAGTTCGTTGGAAACGGTTGGTCCAACGACCTCTACACGCCGGAAATTATAGTCATCCTCAAGTACGGTACGCACCAATGCTTCAGCACTTTGTTCCGCGCCATCTCCCTCACCCTGGCTTTCAACGCGGATCAAAATATCTGTTGCGTCACCAAATTCTTGTACCTGCACCTCACCAACATTGATTTCACCCATACGGGTTCGAATGTCGTTTATAGGAGTTTCGATCGTGGTTTCTGCCTTTGGCCTGACCTCGAACAATGTACCGCCCTTGAAATCAATGCCGTAGTTCAAGCTCAGCACAAAGAACAAAACAATTGAGGCAAGGATTGCAATACAACTTACTGGAAAACTGAAGCGCCGGTGCTTCATGAATTCAAATTTTGTATCCTCCGGTAATATGCCAAAAAGCCTGCTTGGCAGTTCCTTGGGCCGTTTGTACTTGACCCACAGAGATACCATCAAACGCGTGAAGGTGTAGGCTGTAAAGACGGTGGTCATGATGCCGATGGCAAGTGTTACCGCAAAACCCCGAACCGGGCCCGAGCCCAGATAAAACAAGATCACAGCGGCAATCAGGGTCGTGATGTTAGCATCCAAAATGGTTGTGAACGCCTGCTTGAAGCCCGCATCAAAGGACTGGATCAAATTGCGTCCGCTCCGCCGCTCTTCCCGAATACGCTCATAAATCAATACGTTTGCATCAACCGCCATACCCATTGTGAGCACGATACCGGCAATACCTGGAAGTGTAAGTGTTGCCCCCAAAACTGACAGGAGCGCGATCAACATTGAAATATTGGCAATCAATGCAAGGTTGGCGATTACACCCAACAGCCCGTAAGCAACCACCATAAATACCAGCACAAGTACGGCACCGATGATTGCAGCATTGAGGCCCGCATCAATGGAATCTGCACCCAGCCCCGGTCCAACGGTTCGTTCCTCTACAAACTCAAAACTTGCCGGAAGCGCGCCGGCACTCAAAAGAACTGCCAAATCATTGGATGTTTGCGGTGTGAAATTTCCGGAAATCTGACCGGACCCCCCGATGATGGGTTCGTTGATTACCGGCGCGGAAAGTACGGTTTCATCCAGCACAATCGCAAATGGCCGGCCAACGTTTTCCGAGGTCACACGCGCAAACTTTTGTGACCCGGTTGCATTAAACCGAAAGAACACCAGCGGTTCGTTGTTGCGTTGATCAAAGCCGGAAGATGCCTCGGTAAGTTCCTCACCTTTCACAATAGCCCTGCTGCGGATTAGATAAGGAACAGGCGGGTCTGAATCTTCAAACAGAATGCGGGTCCCGGGAGGGGGTGTACGGCCTGAATTCAGCAATTCATTTGCAGATGCCGCATCACTGAGAAGGTGGAAGCTGAGTTTGGCTTCTGTATTCAACAACGCCTTGAGGCGTGGAATTTCGCTCGCCTCAAGCCCCGGATACTGAACCAGAACACGGTTTGCGCCCTCGCGTTGGATAATCGGTTCTGTTGTGCCGAATTCATTCAAACGATCGCCGAATACACTGATTGATTGCGTGATCGCCCGCGATACCCGGTTTTCGACGCCCTCATCTGTGAGCGTGTATACAAAAACACCGGGTGACGGGTTTGTTTCCTTAACTTCAACAATACCAAATCCGTCCAGTACACCTGTGACTGTGGGTTGGAGAAGTTCGCGCATGGATTGCTGGAAGGCTTGTGATTGAGATACATCGTTCAAGCGAACTTCCACCGCGCGACCGCCTGAAGAACGTGCCCTGCCCCGTACTTTGGATTCACGCAATTTTACCCGGGCATCATCCCGAAGCGCCTCAAGGCGTTCCTCAATCAGCTTTTCCTGATCGACCTGCATCAAAAGATGCGCACCGCCTTTTAGGTCAAGACCAAGGGTCATTTGTTGCTTTGGCATCCAGCCTGGAAGGCCCTCAGCACTTTCCTCGCTCAGCAGGTTTGGGAGTGCGTACAAAATCCCGGCAAAAACGGTTAGCAGAATTGCTGCGATCTTCCAGTTTGAAAAATAAAGCATCGGGTGAGTGCCTTGATTTGCAGGTTATTAGGAGGCTTCGCCCTTGGTACGGACATCAGCGATCATAGCGCGCATGACACGAACTTTGATGCCTTTTGCGATTTCTACTTCAACTTCGTTATCATCCACCACCTTGGTTACTTTGCCGACCACGCCGCCACCTGTAACAATTGTGTCATTGCGTCTGACTGCAGCCAACATCGTATCGCGTTGTTTTGCCGACTGACGTTGCGGGCGAATGATCAGAAAATACATGATTACGAAAATAAGGATGAAAGGCAGCAGGTTTAAAACCAGATCGGCTCCACCTCCTGCGGCTTGGGCATAGGCCGGCGTTACAAACATGAAATTCTATCTCCTGAACAATCAACACGATCCGTGAAAAAACGGTGTTGGATAAAGCCTGCATTTATGCGTTGAGGCGCATAAAATCAATACGTAAACCGACTTTCCCTTAGAGTCCAAACGAATATTCGCGTAAGGTTTGACGGTAGCATATTTTGAGATATTTTGAAGTAAAATCAAGGCCATAGGGTGCCACCCCTTTGGTTTTGATTTTGCATAGAAATAGCCGAAATATGCACCGCCCGAAGGGTTTTGCCAAATTTGCCCACTATCAGCGGCTTTATACTTGAAATGGTCCCCGACCGTCCCTGCGTATAAACCCTTGTTATTGAAAAAATTTTCACAAATCAAACCTCACGCGAATATTCGTTTGGACTCTCAGAGTCCAAACGAATATTCGCGTGAGGTTTGACGGTAGCATATTTTGAGTTATTTTGAAGTAAAATCAGGGCCATAGGGTGCTATCCCTTTGGTTTTGATTTTGCATAGAAATAGCCGAAATATGCACCGCCCGGAGGGTTTTGCCAAAATTGCCCACTATCAGCGGCTTTATACTTGAAATGGTCCACGACCGTCCCTGCGTATAAACCCTTGTTATTGAAAAAATTTTCACAAAATCAAACCTCACGGGAAAATTCGGTTGGACTCTTAGGCTGCGCGACTATAACCCCATAGATCGCGCGACTATAACGTCAGAGCGCAATAATGCAACGTATCGTGAGGGTCTCTTTATATCGCTGCTTTGCGGTGCTAAAGGCATGTTTACCGGACCGATTTCCCATCAAGAGAGGCAAGTGTGAAAGATCAGACAAATGACCCATTGATCCAGGTTCTGGCGGAGATCAAGTCAGTGCTTGAGAAGCGATTTTCAGACAAGACGTCAGATGTCGACCTTGAGGCAGCCGATGCGTTTGTCTGGAATGCCGATAGTCTTTCATTGATGCCTGTCGCCAGGGTCAACCGGGTTGAAATGATCCTGCTTAAAGGCATTGACCAGGTTCGAGACATTCTGGTTGAAAATACCGAGCGCTTTGCGCGCGGTGTTGCTGCCAACAACGCGCTTTTATGGGGGGCGCGCGGGATGGGGAAATCCTCGCTGGTAAAGGCAGTCCATGCCGAGCTTCTTCAGTCCATACCACAAGCAAAACTGAAGCTGATTGAAATTCACCGCGAAGATATCGACAGTCTGCCTGTTCTTCTCAATCTCCTGCGTGACTTTGGCGAACGCATCATCTTGTTCTGCGACGACCTTTCTTTTGATCATGATGATACGTCGTACAAATCCTTAAAGGCCGCTCTTGATGGTGGGATTGAGGGACGCCCGGACAATGTAATTTTTTACGCGACATCCAACCGGCGCCACCTTCTTCCACGCGACATGATGGAAAATGAACGATCAACGGCGATCAATCCATCCGAGGCGGTGGAAGAGAAAGTATCCCTGTCCGATCGTTTTGGTTTGTGGCTCGGTTTCCACAAGTGTAGTCAGGATGAGTATCTGGAAATGATTGACGGTTATGCCACTCATTTCGGATTGGATGGTGATCCTGATCTTCATCGCGACGCCCTGGAGTGGTCTACAACCCGTGGCAGCCGATCCGGACGTGTTGCGTGGCAGTTTATCCAGGAACTGGCCGGCAAACAAAACAAAAACACCGCCTGAACCAAAGTTCAGGCGGTGTTATTTGAAACTGACCGGGATAAAGGATCAGTTCCCCTACTCTACAATGCCGCCAGGTGTTTAACCGGATCAACCGCTTGCGATTCTTTGCGCAGTTCAAAATGCAGCTTTGGGCGCTCCGCATTGCCGGTTTTACCTGACCGGGCAATGATCTGGCCGCGATTGATGCGATCGCCCTTTTTTACTTCAAAAGAACGGTTATGCGCATAAGCCGATACCCAGCCATTGGTATGGCGAACCAAAACCAGTTTGCCATACTCAGAAATTTCACTACCGGCATAAATGACGATGCCATTTTCCGCTGACCGTACGGCTGTTCCTTCTGGCACAGAGATATCAATACCCTCATTCTTGCCTTCCGCTACAGAATCACCAAAATTTTCAATAACCTTGCCACGAACCGGCCAACGGAATTGCGAAATTCCTGTTTGCTCCGGTGCCTCAAGTTGCCCAGATGCACTTGATATCTCCGTGGCTGAAGTCTCTTTTGGTTGTTTGATCGGCCCTGTAACGATTGGATCAACATCATCAACGGGCGGATTTATTGATGACGTCGTCGTTGCATCAATGCCTTGTGGGATAATCAGCTTCTGCCCAACCTGAATGTTGGAACCGGAAAGTTTGTTGGCTGCCTTCAAAGCTGAAACCGTTGTTCCCGTACGGCTTGCAATGGCGGAAAGACTGTCACCGGAGCGAACGACATAAACACTGCCATCATAAGAGGCTGCCGGAGGTGATACGCTTTCTACCGCCGGGGGTGCATATGAAATCGGCGTGTATGATACGGGCTTGGGAGATGGAACTGCAGTAACCGCACTTCGTGATTCTCCGATGTAACCGGTTCCAGCAGAAGCCGCACGGGTTTTCGGATCATTATCCGGCGCAGAGACTGCTGTATTGGGTCCATATACATAGGTCGGGATAATTACTGTTTGTCCGGCCTTTAAGGATGCACTGGACTTCAGATTATTAACCTTGCGAATTTCACTGGCCGGCACGCCATAGCGCTTGGACAGATTGTAAAGTGTTTCACCCTGACGAACGGTAAGCCTTGTTCCACCCGTTCCGGTCCACCCGGTTGCACCTGTGCTCTCCCGCTTGACCGTGGCGGTAACTGCTGTCGTATCCGGTGCTTCGGGAATATAAACCATCCTCGGCGTGCTATCGGGAATGGGCGGTGTATAGCTCAACTCCTTTGGAGCGCTCGCGGGTTCAAAGAGCGTTTTTTCGATTTTTGAAAGCGTTGAGCTCTTAACCGCACCGGAAGAATTACTCCAGGAAGATGATGTGGAACGCGAGTTGGCTTCGTAGCCGCTGTATGGTTGGCGTGTTGGCGCTTGATATTGCGGCTGCACCGGCATCGGCTGCGGTTGCGTGTATTGTGGCTGAACATAAGTCGGCTCAGGGCTATGATACACGCCCTGCGGAACTGCTGGCTGCCCAACACCTCCAGCCGGAATTGGCACGTTACGGGTGCTCGCGGTTGTGGTGTAATCAACATAACCAGGATAAGCGTTTTGAGTATTTGAGGAATATTGGCCCGGAACTGCTTCGTTGTAGATCGACCGATCAAACCGCTGGAAACCAGAACTGCAGGCACTCAAGGAAATGGACAAGGCGCCGACAGACGACATTATCATCAAATTCCGAATGCGGTGACGCAAAACAACCGAACTCATACTTAACACTCTACGAAAAACTAAACTGGATTGATTAAACCCTGTTAATGTTACTGATCAGTTAAGCAAATACGGAAAACCTGAAATTTACGCGGGGGAACGTTTGGCCACCGGGTTGTGCGCTCTAAATTGCCTTGGATATGCCCTTGACTGCGTGCTGCACACGAACAGGGAATAAATCTTCGACCTGCAGGCGCGAACCAACTTTTGTGATCCGTTTCATCATCTGAACCCCTCCCACGGGCCCGACCGGCGCAATCATCAAACCATTGGAAGCAAGATTGTCTATGAAATCCCGCGGGATATCTTCAAAGGCGAAATTGGACACTATTCGATCATTGATACCCAGTTCAGAACCGCCGAAAGATCCGTCCATCAATTTGACCAGCGTGTTATCAATGCCCAGTTGAGCAAGGCGGGTTTGGGCTTTGTCTTGGAGCGTCCGGTAGCGTTCAACCGACACGACCTTCTCAGCAAGCACGGAAAGAAGTGCAGCTTGATATCCGGTCCCCGCTCCCAATTCCAGAACCCGCTGCTGCGGCTCAACATCAAGCGCAGTCAACACCTTGGCTACCATCGACACCGCTGTCATGGATTGCCCACATTCGATTGGCATCTGGCCAGGTGAGTAGGCTTCTGTGAGATGAATTACGGGTACAAAGTTTTTGCGCGGGACCTGCTCAAATGCAGACAAGACGCGATGCTCGGTTATCCCTCGGGATCGAAGTCGCAATAGAAATTTGGCGAGATCCTCACGATTTTTATCACCCATTTTCACGCCTGTCCGTCAATTTTTATATGGTTCCACGGTTCAATACACTTTAGTTGTGAATCAGAATTCCAATTTTAAATCCTTCATAAAGTCGGCGTCGGTCAAATCAAGCTTGAGTGGCGTAATTGATATCCGGTTATCCCTCAACGCCAGGATATCCGAACCCTCGCGCTGGCTTGGCACATCGCGACCAAATTTCAGCCAGTAGTAAGGAAAGCCGCGTCCATCATGGCGTTTCTCCATAAAGAGACCATGGGTGAATGCTCCCTGATTGGTGATATCTGTGCCAACCACTTCTTCGGGTTCACAATTTGGAAAATTCACATTCACAAGCGTTTTTGGAGGAAATTTGTGGGCGTATAATTTTTCAATGACTTTTGGAGCCAGCGCCTCACAAGTCTGCCATTTTACCTGCCGTAATCCTTGTGCAAAATCGTAGCCTTGAGAAAGGGCAATGGATTTAATGCCAAGCAGCGAGCCTTCAATTGCACCGGCAACCGTACCTGAATAAGTAATGTCATCCGCGATATTCTGGCCTGAGTTTACGCCTGAAAGGATCAGGTCCGGTGGCGCGTCCATTAATTCCCGCACTCCCATGATCACGCAATCCGTTGGAGTTCCGGTAACGGCAAACTTCTTGTCTTCCAGCTTGCGGAGCCGAAGTGGATGACTAAGGGTGAGCGAATGCGCGAGGCCTGATTGATCACTTTCAGGTGCTACCGTCCAAACCTCATCGGTAAACTGGCGAGCAATTTTTTCCAGCGACGCCAGGCCGCGCGCATTGATGCCATCATCATTTGTCAGAAGAATACGCAAATCTAGCCCGCCTTTTCAATCCTGCTCACCCCACCCATGTAAGGCTGGAGACAATCCGGAACTGTGAGGGAACCATCAGGGTTTTGATAATTCTCCAAAACCGCAATCAACGCTCTGCCGGTCGCAACTCCCGAACCGTTTAAGGTGTGAGCAAAGCCGATGGATTTACCATCATCCTGCCGGTACCGGGCGTTCATGCGGCGGGCCTGAAAATCTCCGCAAACAGAACAGCTGGAAATTTCACGATAAGCATTCTGGCCCGGCAACCAAGCTTCGATGTCATAGGTTTTGCGGGCCGAGAAGCCCATATCGCCGCAACAAAGGGTCATGGTCCTAAAATGTATGCCAAGTTTCTTCAGCACCGTTTCGGCGCAATCGAGCATCCGCTCCAATTCAGCTTCGCTCTCTTCCGGTTTTGTAATCGAAACCAGCTCCACCTTGGAGAACTGATGCTGACGCAGCATGCCCCTTGTGTCACGTCCTGCAGAACCCGCCTCCGAGCGAAAGCAGGGCGTAAGTGCCGTAAGCCGTAGCGGTAACCCGCCGCCATCCATGATCTGTTCACGCACCAAATTGGTAAGCGGAACTTCAGCGGTCGGGATCAGCCAACGACCATCCGTTGTCTGAAACAGGTCTTCTTTGAATTTTGGCAATTGGCCGGTTCCAAACACTGCCTCATCGCGCACCAACAAAGGAGGAGAAACCTCCGTGTATCCGTGTTCCTGTGTGTGAAGGTCAAGCATAAACTGCCCAAGCGCACGCTCCAGACGGGCAATTCCGTGTTTGAGAATTACAAAGCGGCTCCCGGAAATTGCAGCTGCGGCTTCAAATTCCATGCCGCCGAGATCTTCCCCAACATCGAAGTGTTCTTTTGGCTCACCCGCCATTTCCGGTGCAGAACCATGCGTGCGGTAAAGCTCATTATCTGCCTCATCAACGCCTTCAGGCACATCATCAAGCGGCAAATTTGGAATTGCTGCAAGCGCATCATTGAGAGCAGCAGCAAGCTTACGATTTTCGTCTTCGCCTGAATGGATAAACGCTTTTATTTCGGCAACTTCCGCCTTCAGCGCTTCTGCCTTTTCTGTGTCTCCACTGCCCATTGCAGCGCCAATTTCCTTGGAGGCGGAGTTACGCCTTGTTTGTGCATCCTGCAATTTGGCGATGTGTTTACGACGGGCATCATCAAGCTTGACAAGCTCCGCTGCCGAAGCTTCGTATCCACGCTTGCGCATACCTTCATCAAATGCTTTAGGATTTTCTTTTATCCATTTGATATCAAACATTTTATCACCAAATATTGCTGGGCTCTTCGGGAAACACAGGCAACCAGCCGAACTTTAGAGTCCAAACGAATATTCGCGCACGGTTTGACGGTAGCATATTTTGAGATATTTTGAAGTAAAATCAAGGCCATAGGGCGCCACCCCTTTGGTTTTGATTTTGCATAGAAATAGCCGAAATATGCACCGCCCGAAGGGTTTTGCCAAAATTGCCCACTATCAGCGGCTTTATACTTGAAATGGTCAGGGACCGTCCCTGCGTATAAATCCTTGATATTGAACAAATTTTCACAAAATCAAACCTCACGGGAATATTCGTTTGGACTCTCAGAGTCCAAACGAATATTCGCGCACGGTTTGACGGTAGCATATTTTGAGATATTTTGAAGTAAAATCAAGGCCATAGGGCGCCACCCCTTTGGTTTTGATTTTGCATAGAAATAGCCGAAATATGCACCGCCCGAAGGGTTTTGCCAAAATTGCCCACTATCAGCGGCTTTATACTTGAAATGGTCAGGGACCGTCCCTGCGTATAAATCCTTGATATTGAACAAATTTTCACAAAATCAAACCTCACGGGAATATTCGTTTGGACTCTTAAGAAGATCTGGCTTCAGTATTATCTGATTCGTCGGACTTTTCCTGCTCGTCACGCTTTTTCTCTATCCTGCGAGCTGCAAGAATAGAAACTTCGTAGAGAAGGATGGTCGGTATGGCAAGGCCAAGCTGACTTACAGGATCAGGTGGTGTAAGAACTGCTGCTGCGACAAAGGCAAGAAGGATCGCATATTTGCGCTTATCGGCCAGTGTGTCGGCGCTAACGAGCCCCGCTTTGGAGAGCAGTGTAATCGCCACCGGCAGTTGAAAAACCAGCCCAAAAGCAAAGATCAGCGTCATGATCAAGCCCAGGTAACTGCCAACAGCCTGAAGGTTCTGAATTTCCGCCCTGCCCGCTCCGCCAACCTGTTCAAGTGACAGGAAAAACTGCGTGGCAAGCGGCATGATCAGAAAATAGACGAGGCACGCGCCGATTAGAAAAAGGATTGGAGTGGCAATCAGAAACGGCAGGAAAGCGCCCTTCTCATTGTTGTAGAGGCCGGGCGCGACAAACCGGTAGATCTGGGTAGCGATAACCGGAAAGGCAATGAACATTGCACCAAAAAATGCAATCTTGATGTCGACGAAAAATTTTTCCTGAAGGGCGGTGTAGATGAATTTCACATCCGCCGTACCTGCGCCCCACTGATAGGGAATGACCAACAGATTAAAGAGATCATCGGAAAAATAAAAGCAGATCAGGAAAAAGACTGCGATTGCAGCAATGGAATACATCAGCCGTTGGCGCAACTCGACGAGATGCTCCATTAGCGGGGCACCGGTATCTTCAAGCTCTTCCTGCTCACTCATGTTGCACTCTTGGTTTTGGCTTTTGGTGTACCGGCCTTTTTCCTCGGCACTGGCTTTTTTGCCGGGGGAGAAGTTGCAGCGGCAGCCTTTGTTGTTGTTCTGGCAGCAGGCTTCTTCGCAACTGTTTTCTTAGGTGCTGCTTTTTTTGCCGCAGGTTTCCTGGCGGATTTCGGCTTGGGTTCAGGCGGCGGCGGAGCAACATCGACCTGCGGATCCGGCTCCATCGGGTCTTTCATTGTCTTGGCGAACTCTTCCATGGATTTTTTCGCGTCTTCAAGCGGCCCAAACCCCTTGGTGGAGGTTAAATCCTTCACACCATCAAGATCAGCTTCCTTGATTGCGTCATTGACCTGACGCTGGAAGTCTCCGGCCATGCGCTTCACGCTGCCGATAGCCTTGCCAAATGTACGTAACATTGCAGGCAGGTCTTTTGGACCCACCACAATGATCGCCACACAAGCAATCACCAACATTTCAGACCATGCAAAATTGCTAAACAAGACCTATTTCGCCTATTTTCCGCGCAAGATGAAGCTGAACAGTTTTCGATGCCGCTGCAACAGATAGCGCACCAAAAGAGAAGTTCAGCTGGCCTTGGTTTTGTCCTTTGCATCGCTGACAACTTCAGAAGCCTTGGCTTCGATGGTTTCAGCTTCGTCTTCAGGCTCGTTAAGGCCCTTTTTGAATGAGTTTATGCCTTTTGCAACATCACCCATCAAGTCAGAAATCTTGCCACGACCAAACAGCAGCACAACCACTACTGCAATGATGACAATCTGCCAGACACCAATATTCATTACCAACTCCCGTCTGCACTGGGGCAATCCAGCGATTTGTTTCGCTTAAGATTGCCGCACCTGATTACTTGGCCCACATCATACCCGTTCGCATTAACAGGCCGCAAGCCACTACCCTCTCGTTAAATAGGATAAGGTGAACATGGTTACCAGCGTAAATTGGGCTCAAACGCCGAAAATCATCATCAATTCGGGGTCAAATGCGATGCGAACCAGTTTTTCATCACGATGAACCTCGCCCGATTTGACCCGAACCTGAACCGGTTGGTTCAATCCCTGCAGGTTGATGTCAAGTAATTCCGAAGTGCCAAGGAACCGTCTGGAGGCAATTCGGCCGGGGATATACCGATCCCCTTTATCGTAGGACACAACATTTATGTCAGAACACCTGATTGCCACTTTCACAGTTCCATTTTGTGATAGCTGCGTTTTCTTGCTTCCAAACACAGTCACAACCTCGCCACCTCGAATTTCCGCCGGAATGACATTGATTTCTGAGAAGAAGCCTGCGGCAAAAAGGTTGACCGGATTGTGATAAAGATCGCGGGCGCTTCCCTGCTGTACAAGTTTGCCGTCGCGAATGAGCGCTATATGATCTCCAACCCGCAAAGCTTCCTCCGCATCGTGGGTAACGATTATCGCGGTTGAGCGGGTTTCACGCAGGAGTTCAAGACTTTGCTCGCGAATTGTCTCGCGCAACCGCGAATCCAGGCCGGAGAATGGTTCATCCATTAACAATATGCCAGGGCGTGGTGCCAGCGCCCGTGCAAGTGCTACCCGTTGCTGTTCACCACCGGATAAAACTCCGGGATATTGATCAGCTCTTTCTTCCAGTCCAACCCGGGCCAATACCCTGAAAGCCTGTTCTCGCGCCTCTGAGCCACTAAGTGCCGTAAGGCCAAACTCTACATTCTGCAAAAGGGTCATGTGAGGAAACAGTGCATAGTCCTGGAAAACCAATCCGACACCCCGTTTTTCAGGCGGCACAAACACGCCCGGTCCAGAAATAACCCGGTTATCGATCTGGATGGTTCCCGAGTTTCCCTCAAGCAAACCGGCTGCTACGCGCAAAAGACTGGTCTTGCCCGATCCCGATGGCCCGAGCAGACAAAGCACCTGGCCTGGGTTCACTTCAAGCGAGATATCATCCAATATCCGGTGCTTGCCGATTTGGTAGGAAACATTTGAAAAGGTAATCCCCGAAGCAATGGATACACCAACCGATGGCTGGCTCCTCCAAGGCGCGACGGGGCTATCTGCGGAGTTTGAAGCCTGCACGTTTTTTGCTTCCGACTTTGCCATAAGAAAATGAGTTCCGGCTTTCTACAACCGGGGATATACCTGCTTGGAGCAGTAAAATCTATCCCTCTTCTTCCTCACCCGACGGCGGCAAAAGGCCCAGTTCTTCAAGGTCGTGTGCCTCAAACGGATATTCATCGGCCTCAAGTTCCTCACTATCGTTAGGGACCGGCACCACGAAGTTTGCCGGAAGTTGCGACCGCAACAACCCAGCTCCCTTCAATTCACCCAGGCCCGGCAGGTCTTTTAATTCCTCAAGTCCGAAATGATCCAGAAATGCCAGCGTAGTGCCATAGGTAATTGGGCGGCCTGGCGTTTTACGGCGACCGCGCATGCGAACCCATTCGGTTTCCAGCAGCACATCAAGCGTGCCTTTTGATGTTGCAACACCACGAATTTCTTCAATCTCTGCCCGTGTGACCGGCTGGTGGTAGGCAATGATTGCCATGACTTCGAGCGCTGCCCGGGATAGTTTTTTCTGCCCCGTTGCCTCGCGTTGTAGCAAAAAGCCAAGATCATCTGCTGTGCGGAACGCCCAGCACCCGCCTACCTTGACAAGATTAACACCCCTGCCCTGATAGGCTTGCTGAAGTTCGCGCATGAGCGGCTCCAGTTCAGCCCCCTGTGGAAGTCGTTCCACCAAAGCCCTTTCAGACACAGGCTCACTTGCAGCAAACACAATTGCTTCGACAATCCGCTGATGCTCGCGAAACAGCTGATTTGTCTGTCCTTCGCCTCCTGGCGGATTGAATGTAAGGATTTGTGCTTCGTTGGATTGTGACATGTCACATGCTCCCTGTGGGATTGTTAGATTCCGTACCAGTCGATTTGAGGTAAAGAGGAGAAAAGGCTTCTTCCTGTCGAATTTTCAGTTTTCCCTCGCGTACCATCTCAAGGCTGGCAGCAAAAGAACTGGCAAGCGCGCTATTTCGCAATTCAGGCGATGGTATTAACGGCAGCAAAAATGCGTCCAACGTAGTCCAATCCGACAATTGCCCTACCATGCGGATCAAGATTTCCCGCGCTTCCTGTAAAGACCAGACTTCACGCCGGGCAATCGTAACATGACAATGAGATTGGCGTTGGCGTTGTGTCGCATAGGCGGACAACAGATCATAAAGCGTGCCTGAATATTCCTTTTGGCGGTCAACTACAATTGGTTCCGGGTCGCCGCGGGAAAAGAAATCCCTCCCAAGCCGGTTACGACCGACAAGACGCGTACCCGCTTCACGCATTGCCTCCAGGCGTTGAAGTCTGAACGCAAGGTGAGTTGCCATCTCCTCACCGCTCATTTCGCCTTCGCCGGTTTCTTCCTGTGGTATCAAAAGCTTGGATTTAAGGAATGCCAGCCAAGCGGCCATAACAAGATAATCCGCCGCCAGTTCGATCCGCAGTTTCTGCAGGTTCCCGATGAATTCGAGGTACTGCTCAGCAAGCGCAAGGATTGAAATTTTTGCAAGATCGACCTTCTGCCTGCGGCCCAGCTCAAGTAACAGGTCAAGCGGGCCTTCAAAGCCTTCAACATCAACCGTTAACTGTTCGTCGTCAGGTCCAAAATGCGCCGGCTCTGCATTCCAGTCTTCCGACGTAACACCGATCAGTTGGGGTTGTGTTTCGTGCTCGTTGCTCACGCTGGTCCTTCCGTAGGATCAAGGGCGTAAACCCTTTCCCTATGCAACTGCGCAAACTCTTCGCGCAGATCAAGTTCATTATCTGGTGTGGAATGAGAAAAACACCGGGTAGATTCATGGGCCCGCCTCAGGGCATCTCCTTCCAATGTCCGGAGAGCTTCGGATACGTTCATCATTTCATCCATCACACCGTTGCAATGAAGCACAACATCACAGCCTGCTGCAAAAGCAGAATGCGTTCTTTCCTGGAAATCCCCAGAAAGTGCATGCATTGAGAGATCATCGCACATCAACAGGCCGTCGAAACCGATATGATTGCGGATTATTTCATCAATCACAGCTTTGGACGTGGTTGCCGGTGCATCAGCATCAATCGCGTCATAAACCACATGGGCGGTCATCGCCATTTGCATGTCATTGAGTTCCCGGAATGGCTTAAAATCTGAGGTTTCAAGCATCTGGTTTGAACAAACAACGCGCGGCAGGTCCTTATGACTGTCGACCCCTGCCCGACCATGGCCCGGGATGTGTTTGATAACCGGAGATACGCCACCATCCAACAATCCTTGAGCAGCAGCACGACCAATGATTGCAACGGTTTCAGGATCATTTGAATAGGCACGATCTCCGATCACATCATGGCTACCGGCCACCGGAACATCAAGAACCGGAAGGCAATCGACATTGATCCCCAGTCTTGTGAGGTCAAACGCCATCAACCGTGATTGCAACCAGGCCATGCGCCTGCCGCGTTCCGGGTTGTTCGTGTAGTGGACACCAATATCTCTGCCGCTGTGATAGTCCGGCCAGTGTGGCGGCCTGAGCCTGCGCACCCGACCACCCTCCTGGTCTATCAATACCGGAACGTCTTGGTGATCTACGCAAGACTTCAAATCCCCCACAAGCTTGCTGACCTGCCCGGGCGTTTCAACGTTACGCCCGAAGAGAATGAAGCCCCATGGCTGAAGGTTTTTGAAAAAATCGCGTTCGCTTTCGGTCAATACCGTCCCCGAACATCCATATATTACCGCACTGATTCCCATGCCGGGAATCTAGCATTTTGAGGAACTTACGCCAAACACCGAAATAGACTGCGGTGGTTAGCGTGTAACGAAACAGCTGCCACCGGACGACTTCAGCGAACCACACAGCTTGTTCGCATCGTTGCGAGAAGCCGTCTGCACACGAACGCGGTAGAATGTTGAACCGTTCACATTCGCACGCTGAATGGACATCGAACGCCCCCTTAGGGCAGAAAACCGGTTGCGCAAATTGGAGTAGGATGACTGCGCAGCTTCCGGACTGCGCTGCGAGGAAACCTGTACAACCCATTCGCTCTTACGAACGGCGGGCTTTGCGGGTTTTGGCTTTACAGCTGCAACTTCTACCGGTTTTGGTTTCGGTAACGGGCTTGCCTCGGGGACGCCAAGAGATCCGGTCGACTGAGCACCATCGATGGCTTGTGGTTTTTGAATGAGTGTGGTTTCGACCGGTTTTGGCTTGCCAAGCGCTTCAGTCAACTTGGCGGTCGGATTTGTAGCAATTTCCACGGCGGCATTTGTAGCTTCCTCAACCACTTTTGCCGGATTCAGGCTTGGTCCGGTAATAATCGTTCCGTCCGGTTTCACTGTCACGGTTTGCACAACACGCGGGGTTAGGTCCGCAGGCGTTGTTTGTTTGACAACATCGCCTTCAGAAACAGTTAGCCGCTCGTTGGACTTTTGCGCAGCGTTTGTCGCTGGCTCATCGACTTCCACAAGCTTGCTTTCATCCACAGTTGCGGGTTCTTCTGTGTCCGAAACCAGTGTTTCTTGTTCAGGTGCCGCAGTATCCTGCCCTTCGACGCTTTCATAGGACGCTTTATCCTGATTGGCAGCCACCCGGCCCCCCGGATCATCCGGCTTGATCTTAAAGGGATCATCACCTGCTTTCACCAATTGCGGAGAGCCGGTCAAAGTGGTTTCACCACCGCCTAAAAACCCGTAACCAGCCGCAATTGATCCTGCAAACAGGGCAATCAAAAGGGCTGCAACTGCGTATTTCTTGCTTCCTCCGGAATTTTCGGATGCAGCTGATATAATGTCGCTGTCATCAATACCAGGAATATCGCCGGTGTGAGCAGGATCATATTCAGGTTCAAAGTTCTGATTGTCATATCCCGAGACTGGCTGTGCTGCCTCTGCAAATGCAGCATTTTCAGCTGCGGTATCACTGACATCCCAGCCCTGGGCTTCTACCAGATTTTCAACACCAAGCTCCTCCGCAAAAGCCGTGCCAAAATCCAATTCGCTCCCAGCCGCTGCATCCGGTGAAGTCTGGAATTGGTTGCCAGCGGTCACTGTGTGTTCCGGATCATTTGCGAGAATTTGCTCAAATTCATTCGCAAATACGTCACCAAGGTCGTCTTCCAAAGAATGTGGCGCTGACGGCCCGGCTGTTGCAGTGTGGTCAATATCACCTTGATCAGGTACATCACTTTCCGCGACCACTGCATCATCTGCCATGTTTGACATCCCGGAAATGTCTTGGTGTGGCACAGGGTCAACCGATGGGCTAACTTCTGCCTGTGAAAACTCCGTAGAAAGTGCCGCTTCGGTCTCACTATCCCTCAACTGGACGATTTCAACACTTTCCTCAACCGTTTCCCCAATTTGAGATTGGGTCTGATTGCCAGCATTTACTTCCTGGCTGAGTGCTGAAATCATTTCTTCTTCAAATCCGGCCGGATTATTTGATGCCATTTCGGCTGGTTGAAGATCGCCATCAGCTTCAATGGCAATGCGCAAACCATCCAGAAAGCTATCATCCTGATATACAACCCCAGAATCAACTTCGAGGGGAGCACTTGCCTCAACCTGATCGACAAAAGCGTCCTGTTCTTCTGCAATCAGCTCGCCTGTTTCCGCCTCTACAATATCTGAAACACCCTCGGCAGGTGTTTCGGCAGCGGGTTCAAATTCTTCTGTCAGTGCTGCTTCAAGATCCTTCCCAACCTGTTCCAGTTGGTTATCAATTGTATCAAGAGCATTGGACTGGGGCTCGATGTTTGTTGAAGGCTCAACAGCCGGTTGTGCCGCAACCTCAGGTTCGGCTTCACCTGCAACTATTCGCGCCAACTCAGCGAGCGGATCATCCTCCAATTCCAGCTGGCTGTCATCTTGGCCATGCGGTCGCAACTCATCACTCATTCTACCAACCCTTTAACATGCCTGGGCATATGCCCCCAGACTCAATCATCGCTTCATTGAAGCGGTGAATGAGTAAACTCGGTTTAAACTTCAAAGGCGTTATCCATTCTTTTGAACAAATCAAAAGAGGAAACGCTACAGCCTGTACTCAAACACAATCCACAACCTGCTCGTTCAACGCATTTCCTCAGGGGCATCCACCCCGACTATGGAAAGTCCCGAACCGATTATGGAGCCGACCGCACGCAACAAAACAAGACGCGCCAAGGTCAATTGTGCATTTTCGTGGTTAATAAACCGTAATTCCGGCGATTTTACGCCCCTGCTCCACTGTCCATGAAGTTCGGAGGCGAGGTCATAGAGATAAAATGCAAGCCTGTGCGGCTCATCAGCTCTTGCTGCCTGCTCTATTATTCTGGGGAATTCCGCTGCTTTTCTGATCAACGCCAATTCTCCGGGATCCTGCAACAAAGACAAATCAGCATCAACCAATGCCTTATCACCAACTTCAAGATCGGGTTTTTCTTCGCCAACACGGCGAAAAGTCGAAGCAATCCGGGCAAATGCCATTTGCACGTAAAAGACCGGGTTATCTTTCGATTGTTCCGTAACTTTTGCAAAATCAAAATCAAGCGGCGCTTCCGCTTTACGATACAGCATCATGAAACGAACCGCATCCCGCCCCACCTCTTCGACCACATCACGAAGGGTGACAAAACTCCCGGCCCGTTTTGACATTTTTACCGGCTCGCCGTCACGCAGCAGTTTTACAAGTTGGCAAAACAGAACCTCAAGCTGCGCATCATCGCCGGCAATTGCCTTTGCAACGGCCTGCAAGCGTTTTGCGTAACCGGAGTGGTCAGCACCAAGAATGTAGAACATGCGCTTGAAACCACGGTCATATTTATCCTGAAAATAGGCAACGTCGGCCGCAAAATAAGTGTATTCACCGTCAGATTTTACCAAGGCGCGATCTGTGTCATCTCCTGCATCGGTAGAACGGAAAAGTGTTTGCTCGCGATCTTCCCAGTCTTCCGGAATTTCCCCTTTTGGCGGGGGCAAGCGCCCTTCATAGACAAAACCCCTGTCGCGCATTTTCTGCAACATGGAGGCAATCGTTGAAATACCGTCTGTTTCGGTATGAAGACTGCGTTCGGGAAAAAATACATCATGATGAATGTTGAGAACCGCCAGATCGTCACGGATCATCTTCATCATCGAGCTGATTGCGTGCTCTTTCAGAAGCCCGGTGCGCTCCTTGTCATCCATGACAAGCAAATCTTTGCCGTATGATTTGGCGAATAGCTGGGCCGGTTCAACGAGGTAATCACCCGGGTAAAGCCCTTCAGGAACGGCGCCAACATCCTCACCCAGTGCCTCACGAACGCGATGCCAAAGGGATTGGGCCAAAACATTGATCTGAACACCGGCATCATTGACGTAATATTCCTTGGTTACGTCATAACCGGCAAAGGCCAGCAAATTTGCCAGTGTGTCGCCCACCACTGCGCCCCGGCAATGGCCGACATGCATCGGGCCGGTGGGGTTTGCTGAGACATACTCCACATTGACCTTCTCGCCATCTGAAACCTGGCCACGCCCGTAATCGCCCTTCAGCGAAAAGATTTCACCTAGATGATCGTGCCAAAATGAATGTGAAAGCCGGATGTTGATAAAACCGGGCCCGGCAATTGAAACCTGCGAAACAAAGGGTAAAGCTTCAAGCCCTTCGCCGATTTTCAAAGCAATATCCCGCGGATTCATTCCGGCAGGTTTTGCCAGTACCATTGCGGCATTGGTTGCCACATCACCGTGCGAGGGGTCGCGTGGAGGTTCAGCAGATATGCGCGGTAATATATTCGCTATATCCGACTTTATTTCAAGATCTTGTACGATTTGTTTAATGTTTTGCTCAAGCTGAGAAAAGATGTTCATGAAATCCGCGTCTCATTATGTGTTGCGCTCTGGATGAGAGCATGCGGTGTGTTCCCTACCGCCTATCCCAAATCGGGTGTGTCGTCAAACAATCGGCCATATTCCTTGATAGCATAATCATCCGTCATGGAAGCTATAAAATCCGCAATACGGCGCATGCGTGAACCACCTGCCCGCCCTTCCAGATGCTTGCCAAGATTTGCCGGCACTGAAGCGGAATTTTCACAATATTGCGTAAACAATCCGGTGATAATTTTTCCAGCTGCATCGCGCATTACCATAACCTCTGGTGAACGATACATCCGATCAAACAAAAAGGTTTTGATGCCCTTTTCCCTTACCCGCATTGCCTCGCTGAAACCGACAAGGGTTTTACCACATTGCCGGACCACTGTAACATTGGCCGGACCAATCTCCCGCAGGTTTTTCAGGGCAGTAGAAATTACATCTTCCACCATGATTGTAATCTGACGCCTGACAATTTCGTGGCGTTTCCTGCGATCTTCCAGATCGGGATATGCCGCGTTCACCTCGCGCTGGAGATCGGCTATCAGCGGGACTTCATAAAGATCATCAAAATCAAACAGGCCAGCCCTAAGTCCGTCATCAAGATCATGGGCATTGTAGGCAATATCATCCGCTACCGCTGCACACTGCGCCTCTATACTGGCATGACTTGCCAGATCAAGGTCAAACCGGCGGTTGAAATTTGTTATCGCCTCAGGGACATCTTTTCGGGTTAAGGGACCATTGTGTTTAACCAATCCCTCAAGGGTTTCCCAGCTCAAATTCAGACCATCAAACTGCGCATATTGTTGTTCAAGTTCTGTAACGATCCTCAGGCTTTGGGCATTGTGATCAAAGCCGCCCCACTCGTTCACCAGCGCATCAAGGGTTTCCTCGCCCGCATGCCCGAAAGGTGTATGCCCGAAATCATGACATAGAGCCAGGCATTCCGCGAGATCCTCATCAACCCGCAGCGCCCGCGCCAGCGAACGCGCGATTTGCGACACTTCAATCGAATGCGTGAGCCTTGTACGATAATGATCGCCGACATGATGCACGAAAACCTGGGTCTTGTGCTTTAGCCTGCGAAATGCGGTTGAGTGGACAATCCGGTCCCGATCCCGTTGAAACGGTGTCCGCGTCGGGCTTGCCGGCTCGGCAAACAGGCGCCCCCTACTGTCATCTGCAAAACAGGCATAAACAGCAAGGCCATCCCTGCCATAGGAAATTCCATCAAATGCCTTCATGTCCCCACGTCGAATCGACTAAACTATCTGTTCAATATACAGTTGATTGTTGAAGTTTCTAACTTGAACCTCCATTTACTGTGTATGGATCACGAACTGCAGGATCAAACGCCCCAATGAATGCACCTACGCCCCTCAACACCGTTACTGCAACCGATGCAGCCCTGAAGCGGGTCGCGACAATTCTTGCCGATGATAAAGAGAATTCTGCACTTCGCATTTCCGTGGAAGGCGGCGGGTGTTCCGGATTTTCCTATAAATTTGATCTTGTGGATAAACAAGAGCATGACGATCTGGTCCTTGAAGCCCATGGCGGCAAGATTCTGATCGACGAAATGTCACTTGTTTACATGGGCGGTTCGCAAATTGATTTTGTCGACGACCTCATGGGACAATCGTTCCAGGTCAATAACCCCAATGCTGTAGCCTCTTGCGGGTGCGGCACAAGCTTTTCGCTTTAGACCATGAAAATCGCGACCTGGAACATTAACGGCATCAAAGCCCGACATGACAATCTGATTGAATGGCTGAAACAGGCTGAACCGGATATTGCCTGTCTGCAGGAAATCAAATCGGTGGATGAAAATTTCCCCGGCGAAGAAATTGAGGCGTTGGGATACAATCTCGAGACCCATGGCCAGAAAAGTTTCAATGGTGTGGCACTTCTATCGAAACTTCGGTTTGACGAGGTAAATCGCGGTCTGCCATTGCTGAATGATGGTGATCCCGGGGACGAACAAGCACGGTTTATTGAAGGCGTCTTTACAGTTGGCGACAGTTCACTAAGTGTCGTTTCATTGTACCTACCCAACGGCAATCCGGTTGACACTGAAAAATTCCCCTACAAGCTTTCCTGGATGAAACGGCTTGAAGCTTGGGCTCGGCAAAAGCTGGACCAGGAAGAAGCTTTTGTACTTGCTGGTGACTACAATGTTATTCCCATGCCTGAGGATTGCCATAACCCCACAGCCTGGGAAGGGGATGCGCTTTACAAGGAAGAAACCAGAACTGCATTCCGCAGGCTGTGCAATCTTGGTCTGACTGAAGCTGTGCGACATGTGACCGACGCGGCACAAACCTATACGTTCTGGGATTATCAGGCAGGCGCGTGGCCCAAAAACAACGGAATTCGGATTGATCACATGCTATTGTCGCCTGAAGCTGCCGACATTTTGGAGACTGCTGAAATCAACAAGTATGTTCGCGACTGGGAAAAACCCTCCGACCATGTGCCCGTTTGCATCGAGATTGCGGCATGATGGCTCACCCTTTACGGTTGCAACTCGTGCATTTGTCAATAAACACATGATATACGAATTAAATGAATGAATTCGGGTTCGAATCGAACTAACATTGCCCGAACGTAAATGGGGGCATTTTATGAACAGTTTATCCAGCACCACCGAAGAAGTGTTGCGCCTTGACGCACGTGGTTGGATGAAAGTTTTAAGCGATTATCGCACCCCGAATAACATTCGCGCCTGGTTTGAGGTTGCAATTACCTTCGCACCGTTCTGTGCGGTCTGGGTGTTAATGTATCTTTCTTTGAGCCTCAGCTACTTCCTGACCGCAGCTTTAATGATACCGGCGGCTTTACTACTGGTGCGAATTTTCATCATACAACACGATTGCGGACATGGATCGTTTATGGAGTCTCGCTCGGCCAATGACTGGCTCGGAAGGTTGTTGGGTGTGCTGACACTGACACCTTACTTTTACTGGCAACGCAATCACGCAATCCATCATGCGGGGTCAGGTAGTCTTGATCACCGTGGCATTGGTGACATCACGACATTGACTGTTGAAGAATACAGGGAACGCACTTCAATGAGACAATTTTTGTATCGGCTCTACCGTAACCCGGTAACACTGTTTGTTGTGGGCCCTGCTTATGTGTTCTTGCTGGAGCAGCGTTTGCCTATCGGCATGATGACAATGGGTTGGAAACCCTGGCTCAGCACAATGTATACCAATATCGGAATTGGGATTGCTGCATTTTCAATTATATATTGGGTTGGTTGGTTACCATTCCTGATGATCCAGTTTCCGGTCACCATTCTCGCCGCATCAATTGGTGTTTGGTTGTTTTTCGTTCAACACCAGTATGAGGATACGGTTTGGGAACGCCGCCCCGAATGGGATCGGCGCGAGGCGGCTTTGCATGGCAGTTCACATTACGACCTGCCGCCGGTTCTGCGCTGGTTTAGCGGAAACATCGGCATCCATCACGTGCACCACCTTTGCAGCCACATTCCGTTTTATCGCCTTACGGATGTCATTCGTGATTTTCCGGAATTAAAAGATATCAGTCGGATTACATTATTTGAGAGTTTGCGTTGTGCACGTTTGGCGCTGTGGGATTCGAAATCCTACAAGCTTTTGTCTTTTCGCGAAGCACAGAGTGTTCCTGCGTAAGCATTTGTAATCAAATATCTTATACCAACCTAAAGGAGACACGTTGACAAGTTCAATGTTTGCCTGCACCTTGTACACATGTTCAGGATATTTGCGATAATCGCCTTTTTGATGGCCACTTTCCCTGCATATGCAGGCGAAACCTGCACATGCCGACATCAGGAGGCCGATATTCCAGAAGGTGCAATGATCTGCATGCGAACCTCAAAAGGCATGCAGATGGCACAATGTTCACGCGTTTTGAATAATACCAGCTGGAAGTTCCTTGGAACACCCTGCCCGACTGCAAGCCGAAGACTGGGCTACTCCCAAGCCTGAGGACAGGACCTATACCAAAGAGCAATCCTAATCGCCGTTGGTATTACTCAAAAATTGAATTTACTGAATGGCAGGTGCTGTTTCTTTCAGCGCCCTGACTGCCTCTGCTCGCTCATTTGGTCTTGCAAGAGCAAAAGCCTCATCATGCAACGGTGCGATCCATGCAAGATCGCGTGGACCTGCACGGCGGTGCGCATTGCCGGCCGTTTAGCATCACCAGGCCGTTTATCACATCACGCTTGGCGTGAGCGCCCTCAAAAAAGGCATAACCAAGCATTGCTTCGGCGCCGACATGGCCTTTCTCATAGGCAAGGCTCAGGTTTCTGACACCCAGTCGCCCCTGACCAAACACCTTGTCATTGAGAATTTGCATCCGACCAAGCTGGAACTGCCCTTGGGGGTGACGGAACACCATTGCCGCAGTTGTATACATCATCTGCGCACGACCCTGGTCTTTGAAAACCAGCGTTCCGGGAATACCATTTCGATAATAATTGCCGAGTGCAACCAAAGCGTCAGCACTAAATTGCCATTGCGGTGTATTAGGCCGTGCCAGCGGGTAATTGGCTGCAATTTTCTTGTACATATTGAAGGCAGCCAGCGGATCTTTTTTCAAGCCCTGCTCGCCGCGTTCATAAAGGCGTGCAAGTTTCCACTGCGCTGCGGAATTACCCTGATCGGCTGCATATTTCAGAACATCTACAGCGTCGTCTTCCTTGCCGGCATTGATAAAATCGAAAAACAGCTCAAACACGGTAGAAGACTTGGCGTCCGCACCTATAACTTTTGATGCATCAAGCGCATGGGCGCTACCCGCCATCAATGGCCAGGCAACACATGCGATACTCAATACCAGTTTACGCTTAGATATCGGCATAACACTCAATTTCTTCCTTGGCTCCTGGATGCGTTAATGCACCGAGCCGTGCTGTTCCTACAGTCTGGGCATATTTCCAGATTACGCCCGACCGGTAATTTGTTTCACGAGGTTTCCACTCTGCTTTGCGGGCCTCAAGTTCTTCATCGCTCAATTGGTGGCTGAGCGTGCCTTCGACAGCATCAACCTCAATGATGTCACCGTCTTTGAGCAAGCCGATTGGACCACCTACCGCAGCCTCAGGTCCTACATGCCCGATACAAAAACCACGGGTTGCACCGGAGAAACGTCCATCAGTGATGAGCGCAACCTTGTCGCCCATTCCCTGGCCATAAAGTGCCGCAGTTGTTGCGAGCATTTCGCGCATTCCGGGGCCACCCTTTGGACCTTCATATCGGATCACGAGTACTTCGCCTTCCTTATAGCTCCGGTTACTGACGGCCTCGAATGCATCTTCTTCGGAATCAAAACAGCGAGCCGGGCCGGTGAATTTCAATCTGTTCATGCCAGCGACTTTCACAATCGCCCCATCTTCAGCAAGGTTACCCTTCAGTCCAACAACACCACCTGTTGGTGTAATCGGCTTATTGGCCGGATAAACAACATCCTGCTTATCGTTCCATTCAACATGTTCCATGTTTTCGGCCAAAGTGCGGCCAGTTGATGTCATGCAATCGCCGTGGAGAAATCCATGTTCGAGCAATGTCTTCATCAACAACGGAATGCCGCCTGCCTCAAACATGTCTTTGGCAACGTATTTTCCGCCCGGCTTCAGATCGGCAATGTAAGGTGTTCTCTTGAAAATTTCTGCGACATCAAACAGGTCAAATTCGATACCTGCTTCGTTTGCGATTGCAGGCAGGTGCAGGCCGGCATTTGTGGACCCGCCGGATGCTGCAACCACTGCTGCTGCATTTTCCAAAGCTTTGCGGGTTACGATATCGCGGGGGCGAATATTGCGGGCGATGAGTTCCATTACCTTTTCGCCTGAGGCAAAACAAAACCGGTCGCGGAATTCATAGGGTGCCGGTGCGCCACATGAATATGGAAGCGCAAGGCCAATGGCCTCTGCAACAGTTGCCATTGTGTTTGCGGTAAACTGTGCGCCACATGAACCGGAAGAAGGACAGGCAACCTGCTCGATTTCCTTCAGATCTTCATCAGACATGTCACCGACGGAATGTTGTCCGACTGCTTCAAACACGTCCTGGATGGTTATCTGCTTGCCGCGGAAATTACCGGGCAGGATCGACCCGCCATAAATAAACACGGATGGCACATTTAAACGAACCATCGACATCATCATACCCGGCAGAGATTTGTCGCAACCGGCAAGGCCAACAATCGCGTCATAGCAGTGGCCGCGCATGGTAAGTTCGACACTGTCCGCAATCACATCGCGTGAAACCAGTGACGACTTCATGCCCTGGTGACCCATGGCAATACCGTCCGTTACCGTAATGGTGCAGAATTCGCGCGGGGTTCCGTGTGCTGCAGCAACGCCTTTTTTGACAACCTGCGCCTGACGCATCAGCGAATTGTTACAAGGGGCTGCTTCATTCCAGCACGAAGCGACACCAACCAGCGGTTGGTTGATTTCGTTTTCAGACAGGCCCATCGCATAAAGATAAGACCGATGCGGTGCGCGGGTCGGTCCTTGCGTCGTGTGCCTGGACGGCAATTTGCTTTTGTCGAATGCTTTTGTGTCCATAAATTCCGTGTCCCCTTTGAATTCGCGTCCCCACCCCTGAATACGCTAAAATCAAAGCCCGGCACTATCTGTCTAACCTGTGAAGGTAAAGACATGCTTTCACGTGACGGGCGTTTGTGGCCTAAAAGGGGCAGAGTTGGTGCAAGTTCTATAAACCAGAACTGTTTTTGAATCTGTTGCAAATCTGCAACTTTTTTGCTTCTCTTGCGCCATACGTCACATGATTGAGGATTCGAGCAGTGCCTGACGAAAATTTCTTTGAAATCGCCTATTCGCTAAAAGTGGAACCGGGCTTTCGGGATTGGCACTCAAAAATGCCGGGCACGAAGCGATTGATGGCTGTGATACCTGCGGCCGTTTGGTTTGACCCTTTTATGGCGCTGGTATGCGAGCGCAAAGCGAGCCGGGCTTATGCCCGCCCCCGTGGAGGCGTTTGGCAAAGCCAAACTGCCGTGAACGCAAACAATTACCAATCAGTCATTTCAAATGACCGTTGGTATGATCTGTCGCAGGACATGTTCGATAAGGCCGGTGAACTTGAAATCTATGATGGGTTCACTGCGGTTGGAGTGTTTTCCTTCGGTCCTGCCCCCGCGAACGATCTTAAAGGCAGGGTTTTGACGATGAAAAAGAGCTGATCTTATGAAACGCAGTTTCTGGTTCGTGGCTGCGGTAGTTTCTCTCGGATTGGGAGTGATTGGGATTGTACTACCCATCCTGCCGACGACACCCTTCGTCATTCTTGCAGCGTTTGCTTTTGGAAAGAGCAGCCCACGACTTCAGGCCTGGCTCGAAAACAATTCCACATTCGGACCGATGATTGCGGACTGGCGCGACAAGGGAGCGATTGCCACACAGTATAAAGTCCTTGCAGTGATCATGATGGCGGCTGCGTTTCTGATCAGCCTTTCACTTGGTGTTCCATCCTTTGTTCTGGTTATTCAGGCCGCATGTATTGCGGCTGCGGCGACATTTATTCTGACACGACCAGGGTGAAGACTGGCTGCACTGTCGAAAACAGCGACGTAGAGTGGATCCCGGTTTGCATGGCAACCGGGATGATGGCCAATATAGCTCAGTCAGAAATCTGCTCAATCATAAAGTATTTTATGATATACATACAATATTTTGTTCTATTATCGATTGTTTAATAAAAAAAATTTGATATACCTCATATATCTATAACATAATTTCATTTATTTTGTGAACAAACAAGTCAAAACTGAAAACCGCACCGCATTAATCGGTGCATTAGGTTGCTTAATGATCGGCACAGCTGCGCTTGGTACGGTGATTGTAGGGCCGGACGGCGTTTTTGATCCTCGTTCACCCGATCAAATCGAAAGAACTTGCGACCGTACCGCTGAGTTGATAAAGGGACCCAACAATTTTGAAGGCAAAAACTCTGTCCACCACAATGAGAACTTACAAAGCTTCTATGTTGAACATTGCACTGGGAAACAATACAATAAGAGGTAGTCAGGAAATCAAATGACCACGTTGGGAACCATTTTTACAATTTTCTTTGTTGTTGGGATGCTCCTGCTAGTATTTGCTGCTGGAATGTATTTTCAGAGCAAAGCGGGTGACGGCCAAAACCGCAGCGAAAAAACTTCAACCTGAGACCCGATCCAGAGCACTTGCAACCTTTTCGCGTTGCCCCTGATATTCGGCAAGTTTTTCCCGTTCCTCCGCAACAACTGCTTCTGGTGCATTGGCAACAAACTTTTCATTGCCCAGCTTGCCCTCAAGCCGCTTGATTTCACCATCAAATTTTTTGAGTTCCCTCTCGATGCGTGCGCGTTCTTCGGCAAAGTCAATCACCCCTTCGAGCGGCAGGCAGTAAGTTGCCTCACCTACCACAATCTGGGCTGAGCCTTTGGGTGCAGCACCTGCAATCGAGATTTCTTCAAGCCGCGCCAATGTCGAAAGCGCGGAGCGATGGGTTTCGACGCGGGCAAGCGTCTCTTTGCCTGCTTCGGCAATCTCCAGATTGAGCATCGCTGAAGGCTTGATGTTCATTTCGGCACGAACTGAACGGATTTGTGAAACCACATCCACAAGCCAGTTGATTTCATCTGCAGCTTTTTCGTCTTTGACCTGTGGAGCTGGCCAGGCCGAATGACAAAGAAGATTGTCGCGGTCTCCTGTCATATCCCAAAGCTCCTCGGTCATGAACGGCATGAACGGGTGCAGCATCGCATAGATTTCACTCAGCACATGCGCTGCACAGGCCTGGGACGCAGCCTTTGCCGTCTCATCGTCACCATTGAAAGTCGGTTTCAAAAGTTCGAGATACCAGTCGCAAAACGTGTTCCAGACGAATTTGTAGAGTTCACCAGCAGCATCGTTGAAGCGGTATTTTTCAATGCTTGCGGTGACGGTTTCGACACATGCTGAAAGCTCGGTCAAAATCCAGCGGTTGATGGTGAGCTGTGCAGAGGCCGGGTCGAAAGACGGATCATGCTTCACGCCGTTCATTTCGGCAAAGCGGGTTGCGTTCCACAGTTTGGTACCAAAATTACGATAGCCTGCCACACGCTCAACCGAGAGTTTTACATCCCTGCCCTGCGCTGCCATGATTGCCAGCGTAAAACGTAGCGCGCAGGCAAATCACGCCAGGGTGCCCCGGTTCGTAAGATGTAGAAGATACCATTCAGTATTTGCCGGTCATCTTTACGCTCAGGGCCACGCCCTTGTTTGGGCAACAATCCCGAAATAACGGTCCATTCTTCATCACTCAAATCAAACCGTGCCATCAAAACCTCCATATCTGGAAGCCTTGAATCTGATTTGCTAAACTAAATCAACAATATGAATTGGGTTCACACCCTAGAGCATTTTGAGTTTAAACAGAGTCACTTAAAATGCTCTATGCCTTTGTTTTGTCGCACTTTCTTATCATGAAATCGACTTTGATTTCATGGAAAGGGCTCTAGTTTCATAGAACTCAGTCATTACCGACCGGATAAGCCGTACCTTCCTCTTGTGACCCGGCAGCAGCCGAAGCATGGCGATGTAACCATTTCCATCCGTCGTCCCGCTTGATTAATGAAACGGTCCAGCGAATAGGAACGGTGATTGCTGTATCGTCAATAGTCAGATGGATTGTTAGAGTAACCGCAACGACAGCCGACGAGCCGCTGACAATGGTATGTTTCCAGTGCCACTCAAATCGTGTGGCGGTAGCATCAGCAAAGTTCCGTTCAAACACAGATTGGACTTGAGAACGGCAAACCGTGTCCGGTTCTAAAACAGAGGGGAGCGGGTTTGGCTCACCGCAAACTTCAATTGGCAAAAAAACAGCGGTATCAGTCTCGTCGGGGGATGGTGCAAACCGCACATCCTTTAGCCAATTGAATATCTGATTGTCGTTCATCGCGTAACGTCGCGCAACCTGTGAGACCGACACGCCTGGTGCCAAGGTTTGCAAACAAATTGAGCGCTTCTCTTCATCACTCCATGAACGTCGCTTTCGTCGTGCCACAGCAAAATCCTTAATGTCCACCTATTTTAAGTGGACATTAGCGCACGAAAAACAATCGCGTTAGGTGGGATACCCCGAACGCTCACAATTGTTCTGCCTGTTTATCGTTAAATTTAAACATGCTAGGGTCTGTTGACGTTCATCTGATTGCGATGGCTGTTGCAGCCAGATAGATCATAGCACAGAAGCTCTCGTCGGTTTTTTCTGAACGCATGGCTATGCGCTTGAATTCCTTGAGTTTCTGAAAGTAGTTTTCGACAAGATGCCGCCATTTGTATTTTTCCTCGTCATGCAATGCCGGAGATTTTCTTCCCCTTCTTGCCGGAATGACGGCTTCGATATCCCGGCTTTCAAGCAATTCGCGCAGCCAGTCCGCATCATAGGCCTTGTCGCCAAGAAAAGCACCGCACTCAATGCCCTCAATCAAATTCGCAACGCCCATTGTCTCGCCACGCTGACCCGGCAGGATCGAAAACCGCGCCAGATTTCCCAATCCATCGACAAGCGCCAGTATTTTCGTCGACATGCCACCCCGGGATTTACCTATGGCCTGATTGAGAGTCCCCCTTTTGCGCCCATTCCATGGCGATGAACCTTAACAATGGAGCCATCAACCATGACATATTCCAGATCAAGCTCGTCCTGGGTTAAGTTATTGAATATACGTTCAAATGCACCATTGTTTACCCATCGGCGGAAGCGCTTGAAAACAGAGTTCCAGGCACCAAATTCCGCAGGCAGATCGCGCCACGGCGACCCTGTGCGGGCAATCCACAACACCGCCTCAACAAACTCGCGCGCATTGCCGCCCGTTTGCCCCGGATCGCCCGCTTTGCCACAGCAATGCGCTGCAATGCGCTGCAATGCGTTCCCACTGTTCATCTTTCAAAATTTTGCGAATCAAGACCGTTCTCCTTTTCCAGTCTTGAATCAGTTTTTATGCTAAAAAGGAATCCCTCACCTGAACGTCAACAGCCCCTAGAGCATTTTGAGTTTAAACAGAGTCACTTAAAATGCTCTATGCCTTTGTTTTGTCGCACTTTCTTATCATGAAATCGACTTTGATTTCATGGAAAGGGCTCTAGTGGTCCATTCGAAACAAATGAGTCCCTTTGCGGCGAACTCTTTATCATTTGTTTCGAACGTAAAGACCACTAGCAAGGTATTGTTTTCTAGTGGATTTTAAGATTCAAATATTTGGATGAGAGGTCTCGGAAAGCGGGTTCCAAATGTTTGAATCAATCCACTAGCCGGTGCAGTCGAAGTGGACCAAAGGGGGCGTCCGGGGAGGCTGCGTCTGGCGAGAATTGAGGATTATAGCGCCAAATCCCTGCATCTCTTCGTTGAGCGGAGCCTGGCTCCAACAACGATTGCAAGGACCGATGGCTGGTCCGGCTATCAGGGGGTGAGCAACATTATCCCCGGTCTTAATCATCAACCCCATACCATCGGACCCATGGCAGCACACTTCGTATTGCCCTGGGTGCATCGGGCTTTTTCAAACCTCAAAACATGGGGCTTGGGTGTCTATCACGGGCTGCGGGCCAAACATCTGCAAACCTATCTCGATGAATTCGTCTTCCGGTTCAATCGTCGCCGAAACCGCCACTCCGCCTTCAAAACCATCCTCGCCATCGCCGTCAGCAAATCACCAATGACCTACAACATGTTGATCTCACCGGAACAAAAGGGATAAGGCTTGTTTGGAATTACAAATTGCCCCCCTGCTGTCGATTTTCAAACCCAAGCATACTATCTTTTACAAGTGATTCTCCTACAAGATGCGGACCAACCGGAATGAATGATGCAAACGACCTCTTTTCTATGACTGATACGGCTCCCGAAGCTGATATGGAAACTGGCAAAAAGCCTTCACCAAGAAAATCAGGCAGCAAGGAAGACTATTCTGCCTCAGACATTGAGGTTCTGGAAGGACTGGAACCCGTTCGCCGTAGGCCAGGCATGTATGTCGGCGGCACGGATGAAAAAGCGCTCCATCACTTATTTGCAGAAGTTATCGACAACTCCATGGATGAAGCCGTAGCCGGTCACGCCAACTGGATTGAGGTGGAACTTGGTGAAGACGGCTATCTCAGCGTCATAGACAACGGACGCGGTATTCCGGTTGATCCTCACCCCAAGTTCAAAAACAAATCTGCTCTTGAAGTCATCATGACGACACTCCACGCCGGCGGAAAATTCGATTCCGGCGTCTATGAAACTTCCGGCGGACTGCATGGTGTTGGTGTATCTGTCGTCAATGCCCTTTCAGAACATCTTGTTGTAGAAGTTGCGCGAAACCGCCAACTTTATGTTCAGGAATTTGCCCGGGGCATCCCGCAGGGCAAACTCAGGGAAGCCGGCGAAATTCACAATCGTCGCGGCACTAAAGTCTCGTTCAAACCGGACCCGGAAATATTCGGCAAAGGCTGCAAGTTTGATCCGGTGCGCCTTTACAAAATGGCACGCTCCAAGGCCTATCTGTATGGCGGCGTTGAAATACGCTGGACCTGCGCTCCTTCGCTCATCAAGGAAGGAACTGAGGCTACAGAAAAAGCGGTATTTCATTTCCCCGGTGGTTTGAAAGACTATCTCGAAGCCTCGATGGGTAACGCTCACAAGGTGACCGCAGAACCCTTCGCAGGAAAGTCCGACAAATCATCAGGACACGGCACGCTCGAATGGGCGGTGTGCTGGCATGGCGATGACGGATTTGTAAACTCCTACTGCAACACCATTCCAACCGCAGAAGGCGGAACGCATGAGGCCGGTTTCCGCATTGCTCTTACCAGGGGGCTCAAGGCCTATGCTGACATGGTTGGCAACAAAAAGGGTTCTATGATCACAACTGACGATGTGATGACCTCTGCCGCCGCGATGCTCTCAGTCTTCATTCGCGAACCGGAATTTGTCGGACAGACAAAGGACAAGCTTGCAACTGTCGAAGCCCAGAAAATCGTTGAAACCGCGATCCGCGATCCATTTGATCACTGGCTGGCAGCTTCTCCCCAACAGGCAAGCAAACTGCTTGAATGGGTGATTGATCGCGCTGAAGAGCGTCTTCGTCGCCGCAAGGAAAAAGAAATCAACCGCAAGTCCGCCACGCGCAAATTGCGCCTGCCCGGAAAACTTGCGGACTGCTCTGCCAATGCAAAAGGCGGAACCGAACTCTTCATCGTTGAGGGTGATTCAGCGGGCGGCTCCGCCAAACAGGCAAGAAACCGGGTTTCACAAGCCATTCTTCCCTTGCGCGGTAAAATCCTCAACGTCGCCAATGCCGGACGCGACAAGCTTGCTGCAAACCAGCAGATTGCAGATATCATTCAGGCTCTTGGGTGTGGAACACGCTCTAAGTATCGCGATGACGACTTGCGCTATGACCGCATCATCATCATGACCGATGCGGACGTGGACGGCGCACACATCGCTTCGCTCTTGATCACATTTTTCTATCAGGAAATGCCGGATCTGATCCGTGATGGAAAACTTTATCTGGCAATACCGCCCCTTTACAAAATCACCCAGGGTGGCAAGACACTTTATGCACGCGATGATGCACACAAGGATCAGCTTCTTGAGACCGAATTCACCGGCAACAAAAAAATTGAACTCGGGCGCTTCAAGGGCCTTGGCGAGATGATGCCAGCTCAATTGAAAGAAACCACCATGGATCCGAAAAAGCGCGCACTGCTGCGCGTGGAAATTCCGGAGCCAGCCGAAAACGAGACCCGTTTAGCGGTCGATCAGTTGATGGGCAACAAGCCGGAAGCGCGCTTCAAGTTCATCCAGGAAAATGCCGAATTCGCTGGCGAAGAACTGCTGGATGTTTGAATATTCCTTTCTGAGAGAATTCTGATATTTTTTCGTTATTATTTATTTTTATTATATTGCTGAGTATTACTTATGTATTGTTGCTCCATGGATCGTAGTTACTCACCCCCTTGCCAAATCATTTTGGTTCTGAATCTATGTGCGTATGAAGCATGATGATTTGCAGAAGTTGAGCAAGGCGGAATTGGTTGAAGCGTATTTGGCGCTTCAGTCCAGTTTGCAGCGGCCTGCCAAAACATCTTTGACTTCTTCAAAGCCCCCCATCTACTGACAAGAAGGCCCGCGGTGAGAAGGCAAGGCCTGGTGGAGCCAGACCCGGCCATGCGGGTCATTTCCGTAATTTGCATGGCAATCCCTCGGAGATTGTTGAACATCGGCCCGCTGTTTGTCCCCAATGCGCGGGCGAGCTTGGAACTGATCTGGCTGGTGATGTTATCGGCGAATACGATGAGGTGGCAATTCCACCAATCGCTCAGACCGGCGGCCAACTTCTCTTCCACCTAATCAGCAAGCTCTACGAACGGACCTCAATCATCGTCACTACAAACCTTGCATTCGGTGAATGGCCGTCCGTCTTCGGTGACGCCAAGATGACAACAGCACTTCTTGATCGTCTGACACATCACTGCGAGATTGTAGAAACCGGCAATGAAAGCTGGCGCTAAAAAGCGGTCTCAAAGCTAAAGCCAAAGAAACTAAAATAACCCGCACCTGCCATACCCTGCCAAAGCCGTGCCGGCGTTACAGGCATATCAACATGCTCAATTCCGTATTCACGGGCCAATGCATCAACCACGTGCTCATTGAGACACTGACCGATACCGTGAACAATCCCCCCATGCACCTGTCCGGCAAGGAGGACAGGATTTAGAATAACACCGAAGTCATCAACAACCGTGTATTTGACAATTTCTGTAATACCAGTGTCCGGATCAATCTCGACTTCACAAATATGGGTACCGTTCGGATAAGTTGCCTCCGGCTGCTTGAACTCGCCTTCACCTTTTAAATCTTGTGGCCCGTTTGCAGCTGAAGCAATATCTGCGAATGAAATCATCCGGTCAGTATCGACAATACGGGTGAAGTGAAAGGTCTTCGCAAGGAAGCTCGCGCATTATCTGGCGTCACGACGGCGACCGCCCGCCGGTAGTTAAAGCAACTTTATCAGTCATGGGGGTCTTTTTCTTAAAAGCGATCTGGTCGATACTCTGACATATCAATACTGGGAGTACGGTTGGAAACGATCCCAACCACTAAACGCGCAGTCGTAGCACCCAGCGTCAGGCCCAACTGTCCGTGTCCGGTTGCGAAAATCACATTCTGCGCCCATGGCACTTTTCCTATAATCGGCTTGGTGTCGGGCGTCATCGGTCTTCGGCCTATGCGCTTTTGTGCGGCAGCGGTTTGCAAACCCGGTAACACCCGTTTGGATTTTTCCACCAGAATATCAGCGCGTCTCCAGTTTGGTTGCGCAGATAGGTCGGCAAATTCAATGCCGCCAGCAATTGCCAGTCCACTCTCATAGGGTGTAATTCCAAAACCACCTTTGGCGTATACCAGCGCATGCGTCACATCCACACCTGGGGTTTCAAGGGTGGTCTGGTAACCGATCACACCTTCCAACAAAAGGTCAAGACCAATAGCTTTGGCTAAATTTTTGGACCAGGCACCTGCTGCGACAACAATCTGGTCTCCAGAAAATGTATCGCCTGTTTTGGTTTTTACTCCAGTTATTTTTTCGCCATCACGGGTAAAATCAACAACTTCGCCTCTCTGCACAAGCCCTCTGTTTTGGCGGAAAGCTTTATGCAGTTCTAAGATATACCGTTTGGGATCTACAACAGACCGCCAATCATGAAACACGGATGCACAGGCAAAATTTTTGGCGATTGACGGCTCCATCTCCGAGGCTTCTCCGCCTGAAATTTCTTCAATTTGAAACCCGAATGCACGACGCAGATCATGAAACTCGCGTTCACGCTCTAGTTCTTTTTGACTGTCATAAACCTCAATCACCGGTGTTTTACGGAGCAGGTTTTCTAATTTGTACTTCGCCAAAAAATGCTCGGTATCTGCGAGGGCCGAAAGAGTTAATGCGGAGATATCAGCGCCGATCGACTTAATCCGCGACATGCGCGAATTCGCGGCAAACCGCAGGAACCACGGCAGCACCGACGGAATTGATCCGGCACGCAAAGTTAATGGTCCGGCTGGGTCTATAAGCCATCCTGGAGCACGCAACAAAGTTCCCGGTTTTGAAAGCGGGAGAACTTCACTCACTGCAATTGACCCACAACTCGCCCCGCAGGCACTCTCCCCTGCGGGATCTCGGTCAATCACGGTTACTTGGTGCCCATCGGATTGAAGTTCCAACGCGCAACTGATACCCACGATGCCACCACCGATGACAACTATGTTTGCCATACTTATTTTCACTTCTAAAAAAGAGGACAGTTGGCAGAAATCCTACTGTCCAGATGGGGAGTTACCAGTTCAGGATTGGTTCCATTGCGACACGAAATTCCGCCTTTTCTTCATTCGTAAGTGGACCAAGAGGAGCTCGGCATTCACCAACAGGTACACCTTGCAGTTCACAACCATACTTGATTTTTTGGACAAACTTTCCGCTTTCAAGGATATTCATTGCTTTATAAAGCGTCGCCATCTGATCACGCGCTTTGCCCAAATCACCGGAGCGGAATGTCCGGTCAAGGTCACAGCAAGCTTTTGCCATGCAGTTTGAGGGGCCACAAATCCAGCTATCCGCACCCCAAACCATGAAATCAAGCGCGATGTCATCTGACCCACTGACCAGATCAATGCGGCCTTTATAGCGGTTGTAAATATCAATTGCTCGCTGCAATACACCGCTGGATTCTTTGATGCCAATAACCCGGGGATCATCAGCCAGCGCATCCATCACATCAAAGGAAATTTCGATACCGTCTTTGAACGGATAGTTATAAAGCACCAGCTCCACGTCAACCGTATCTAGGACAGCATTGTAATGATTTATAAGTTCCGTATCGGTTGGGCGTGTGTAAAAAGGGGTTGCCAATAGGACACAATCATAACCGATGTCTTTGGCGGCAGCGGTGTTTTCAATGACTTCGCGGGTTGCGGGTGCATTGGTACCTGCAATCAGAATCTCGTCATCATTGGCAAAATCCTTGACAAACTTGAGAACCTCCAGACGCTCTTCATTGCTCTGCGAAAAATACTCGCCTGTCGAGCCATTGGGCACCCAACCTGTTACACCAGCGGCGCGTAAATCAGTCAAATGCTTTTCAAAAGCACCAAAATCTATTTTGTTGTCCTTATCGAAAGGAGTGACAAGTGCGGGCATAACACCAGTGAGGTTCATGATTTGGTCCTTCTTACTGTTTAGATTTATATGGAAGATACCCACGGCGCTCGACTGTTGGAAAAGCATCGCCACGACGGACATAGTTGGTATTTTGAGTTAACTGGCGGGGTGTGAAATCCCAGAATTCCTGCCGCCCGATCGACAAAGCGCTATCGACTAGTTTACGGGCGGTTTGATCGACCAGAACTTCGTCAGCCAGTACATCCAGATCCCAGGTAGCTTCGGCCAATTCAGTCAGCCGTGTTTCATCCCTGTCGCCGCCGCCAGCCAGATTATGCAACTCGCTCGGGTCAGTTTTAAGATCATATAACTGCGGTGGGTATCCACGAGAGAGCGTCAGTTTTTTATCACCATCACGCACCATTACGCGTGGGGCTGCAGTGCCACCATCTATGTGTTCTGCAAACACCGGTCCGTCGATCTTTTCTCCTTTTATTGCAGGAAAAAGACTTTTACCGTCAATCGGTGTCTGTATTTCATCCGCAGCAATCCCAGCGATATCGAGAATGGTTGGAAACAGATCCAACAGCGACACTGGCGTTGATACTGTGTTTTGCTCGTGATCGGGATGCGCAATGATGACAGGAACTTGAATGGCCGGGTTAAACAGGGTTTTTTTGAACCACATGCCCCGTTCCCCCATCATGTCTCCATGGTCAGACGCAAAGATGATTGTAGTGTTGTCGCTGTATCCGCTGTCATTGAGCGCATCCATCAAACGACCAAACAGGTCGTCGACATAAGAAATCATCCCGTAATACCCACGGCGCGCATTGCGGTAATCCTCGTCAGTAATATCAGTTTTATCTTGTCCGTAGTGATAGAAAAGCGATTGCGAATGCTCGTCGCGTTCTTCAACCGGAATGAACGGCGTACCGGGTTCATCAATGGAAGCGTCGGGGTACATATCCCAGTATTTTTGAAGTGTTACATAAGGGTCGTGCGGATGGGTAAGGGATACCGTCATCATAAACGGTCGATCATCGTTTGATCGGGCCCGTGTATAAAGCTCGCGCACAGCGTGATGAAGTACATCTTCATCATAATCAATCTGCATCGACCTTGCGACTGGTGCCGCATCGCGTACCGTTTCAATAGTTGACACACCGAAGGTGTAGGCCCGCTCCTGATCCTTGTTAAGGTCCTTGAATTCCGCTACGGGTGTCCACGACATATCAGCAGGGTATATTTCCGTGGTCAGGCGTTCTTCGAACCCGTGATATTGATCGGGCCCAACAAAATGCATCTTGCCAGATATGCATGTGTAATACCCGCTAAGGCGTAAATAATGCGCAAATGTTGGAGTGGAGGCCGCAAATTCTGCACCATTATCGTAGGCACTGATGCGCGACGGCAAACGACCGGACATCATGGAGAATCTTGACGGTGCGCAAAGTGGATAGTTGCAATAGGCGTTTTCAAACACTGTACCGCGTGCTGCAAGCGCATCGATATTTGGCGTCTTACAAACAGTTCCACCGTAAGTATTCAGCACAAAAGAAGTCAGTTGATCAACCATAAACAGGATGATGTTTGGTTTGTCCGTCATGCATTAGTGACCAATAATTTGAGAAAGGAAATTTTGGGTGCGTTCGTTTTGCGGATTGGTAAAAAAAGCTTCCGGTTCATTCTCTTCAACAATTTCCCCTTCATCCATAAAGATGACCCTGTCTGCAACTTCACGGGCGAAACCCATCTCGTGCGTCACGCAAACCATAGTCATACCCTCATCCGCCAAGCTGACCATCACATCCAGAACCTCAGAGATCATTTCCGGATCCAAAGCGGATGTGGGTTCGTCAAAAAGCATGATCTCAGGTTTCATACAAAGCGCACGTGCGATTGCCACACGTTGCTGCTGGCCACCGGAGAGTTGTCCGGGGAATTTATCAGCCTGTTCTGGAATTTTGACTTTCTCAAGATATTCTATCGCAACCATTTCAGCCTCGACCTGTGATTGCTTACGCACGAGTGTTGGTGCGAGTGTGCAATTCTCAAGAATGGTCAAATGCGGGAATAAATTGAAATGCTGAAAGACCATACCGGTCTCGCGACGGATTGCATCAATATTATCAAGGTTATCGTCGAGTTCTGTCCCAAGAACATTAATCGAACCGGTCTGATAATCCTCCAGCTTGTTGATGCAGCGGATCAGCGTGGATTTGCCAGAGCCTGACGGGCCACAAACAACAATGCGCTCACCCTTTTTCACCTTCAAGCTGATTTCCTTTAAAGCATGAAAGTTCCCATAGTATTTATCCATCTTCGAAATGTTTATAGCATGTTTTTGGACGGTCATATTGGCACTCCCTAGCGCTCGGCAACGCTCAAACGGCGTTCCAGGTAAGCACCATAACGTGACAGTGCAAAGACAAAGATGAAGAAGATCATGGCGACAAAGACATAGACTTCAGTATGAGCAAAGCTCCATTCCGCCGTACCAAACGCGGCATTTCCAGAGGCCAGGACATCAAAAAAACCGATGATAACAACAAGTGTTGTTTCCTTAAAGGTAATGACGAATTGATTGATTGTCGGCGGCAATGCCCGATGAAAAGCCTGCGGCAGAATAATCCTGCTAATCCGGTGCCAATACCCCAACCCAAGAGCCTTGGCAGCTTCTTCCTGACCCGCTGGCAAAGACTGCATGCCTCCGCGGATAATCTCTGCCTGATAGCAGGCGAAAAACAACGAATAACCGAAAATAACCCGGTAAAGCTTATCTCCTATTAACCAACCTGGCAGCACAAAAGGAAGAACAATCGCAAATGTGAACATGATCGACAGCAATGGCAGTGACCGGATTGTATCAATGATCAGTCCCATCGTACGTGATATCCACGGAAGTTCGGACCGGCGTAACAAAGCAAAGATAATCGCCATCGGCATTCCCATGATCGCAACCAAGGCGAAGATAAAAATCGTCAATGACAGCCCACCCCAACTTTGCTCAGTCACTTCTGCCATGCCCAGATATCCACCGCGCATCAAAACATAGAACAGAGCAAATCCACCCAACCACAAAACTGACAGGCGTTTAAAATTCCAGAAGTAAGAAACGCATGATAACCCAGCAACAAGCACAATTACGGCGCAGGCAATCGCGGATCGCCATTGCTCATCAAAAGGGTAAAGCCCAAATAAGATCAAACGCCAGCGGGCATCTATGATTGACCAGCAAGCGCCGGTATGGGCTTCTGCATCGAGGCACAGCTCGCGGTTTTCTGCACCAAAAACCGCATTCAACCAAGCCCAATCAAACAAACCCCATAAAATCCAAATCGAAAACACTAAAAATGCCACCGATACGGCTGTGTTCGCTTTGGTTGAGAAATAGTGCTTGCGCAAAGCATCAATGCGGGTTGGGGCATTGTGTTTTTTTGTCATCTTATTCACCTTGCCTGCGTGCCTTTGAGCTTAATCGCGTCATTCACGCGATTAAGCACCCATGCCATTGAATAGTTCACCGCCAAAAAGCCGCCCATCAGAATCCCGATCAATTCCAGTGTTTGACCCGATTGATTGATCGAGGTTGAGATGACCATGAAAAAGTCGACGAAGCCGATTGCGATACCGATGGTGGTGGCCTTCAGCAGCCAGACATATTGATTGATCATTGTGGGCATTACCGCGCGGATCGCTAACGGAAGGATAATCCGGCTAAATGCATGCCACCGGCTTAACCCCAATGCATGAGCAGCCTCACCTTGCCCTTTGTTGACGGAATTAAACCCGGCCCGAACGATCTCGGCGATATAGGCGGCACCATAGATTGAAATGGCAATAATACATGCCAGCAACTCTGGCGATACACGAATGCCGCCACGGTAGTTCAAACCTTTCAGATAAGGGAAATTTAGCAAGCTGGTATCAGGAATACGCCCGACCACCATTAAAATAATCACAACAACCAGACCAGCGCCCCAAATCATACGTTTGAAATTCAATTTTCGGGTTGCGGATATGCGTGTAAAACGTCGTGCAGTATTCACCCACAGCACGAAACTTCCGGCAACAATCATCGCGACTATTGCAAAAAATACCATGCTTGCGCTGATATTCAGCCCTGTAAAATAGACCCCACGACCGGTCAGAAAGATCGTATCAAAAATCACAGTTGCTTGTTTGGGCTTTGGCAACGCCGTTAGAAGCGCATACCAGAAGAACAACTGCAGCAAGAGCGGCACATTGCGAAAAATTTCAACATAAGTTGTGCCAACCAGCTCTGCCATTTTGTTGCCAGAGGTACGCATGACGCCAACCGTGATCCCGATGAGCGTGGCCAATGTCAATGAGATCGCACCAACGAACATAGAATTCAGAAATCCGATCAAGATCGCGCGTGAATATGGATCGCTGGTTTTATAGGACAACAGAGAAAAGTTGATATCCCAACCCGTCGCACGATCCAAAAACCCAAAACCGGATGTAATGCCCTGCGCTGCCAGATTCGATCGGGCTGTAAGAATAAATGAGACCACCATCAGTACCAAAAAGCCAACGAAGGCAATTTGAAAACCAATATCTCTGAATTTCTTATTTTTTTGCAGAGAAAACATACAACCTCCTCCCGAAGCTTGTGGAATGTTTTGGCTGTTGGGATAAAGATATGAGGCCGCAGTTTGTATGCGACCTCATCAAATTTTTGAAACTAGTCGATGATCATCGGGTAGAAAACTCCACCATTTGTATAAAGCGCATTAATGCCACGCGGCAGCTTGTAAGGAGACCCAGAGCCAATGTTACGCTCATAAATCTCTTCGAAATTGCCAACTGCCTTGATCATATTATATGCCCAGTCATCCGACAGTCCCAGGCGTGCACCGTAACCAGGTGTTACTCCTAAAAACGTGCCAACGGTGGTTGATGGTGGGTTGGCGCGCATTTCATCCACGTTAGCTGATGTAATGCCCTTCAATTCCGCAAACCAAAGCGAAGACAACATCCAGTTTTGAACATCCAACCAATCGGGATCACCTTCGGGCACTATAATGCCTTCAGCTTCCAGATCGAGTACATCGGGCAGGATTACATGTGCCGTAGGATCGTCCACTGAAACCCGCATAGCAGCAAGGCTTGGTGCCCATTCAATAATCCCGTCGCAACGGCCGCTAAGATATGATGATCGCACTTCATCACCTTTTTCGAATACGACGATTTCGGCATCAATTTTGTTTGACTCCAAAAAGGTTGCCAAAACCCGCTCAGTAGATGTACCCGCGCTTACACATATTGACCCACCATCCAGGTCTGCAGCTGCAGCTGCTCCCAGCTCTTTGTGCGACATAATCTGAAATGCACCGATGAAGTATGGGCGACTATAAGCAAGGTTCAGCTCTGTATCTCGGCTTTGAGTCCAACCCGAAACCTTGATAACAACATCAATATCGCCGGATTGAAGCGCTGGCCAACGTTGAGCCCAGCTAATCGGAACGATTTCCAAATTACCTTCGTGAGTGCCAAAAAGGCCTGAAGCCAGAGCGCGGCACATATCAATGTCTACGCCTTTCCAGCCACCTTGATCATCCACTTCGGCAAATCCAAGAAAACTGCCATTGTGTCCACTACATAATAGTGATCCACGATCAAGTACGGTTTTTAAACGGCTGTCTTGAGCCTGCACCGCGCCAGCTGCAAAAACGAGGCCTGCTGCTGCGGCTAGTGTAAGTATCGATTTTTTCATGGAATCCTCCCAAAGTTTCTGTCGACATTGTGTATCCAACAAAATCTTGTCGACAAAATGCCGACAAGTCAATACTATTTTTAGGAAGTCAGAAATCTAAACTGGATAAAACGCAAATTTGCTGCAGAAGTTTTCGCTATGACAATGGAAAGCAAAGACAAAACAGGACTACAAAAGCAGGCCAAAGGCGGTGGGGCAAAATTTGTCTATGAGGAGCTTCGTACGGAGATTCTTTCCTTGGAACTTGTACCTGGGCAACTATTGGACGAAACCTCACTCGCGCATCGATTCGCAATGTCCCGCTCCCCCATCCGCGAAGCACTGGTTAGACTGTCTGCAGATGGGCTGGTAGAAATGCTGTCCAACAGATCAACATTGGTCGCCCCGATCGATCTCGCGAACTTTCCGCGCTACGTCGAGGCATTGGATTTTCTACAACGCATCAATACGAGGCTTGCTGCTAAATTCAGAACTGGCCTTGATATTGAGAACATTACGAAAGAAGCGACAGCCTTCGATAAAGCCGGTCAGGCAGGAAATTATCTAAAAATGTCCGCAACAAATCGGGATTTTCACATGGCTGTGGCCAGTGCAGGAAAAAACACCTACCTCGCACGGGCTTATGGCCTGCTTCTGGATGAAGGGCGCCGCATTTTGCACATGCATTTTGATTTTATTCAATCATCACCGAAGGATCATCTGTTAACTTCGGAGCATTTTGCAATAATTGATGCCATTGAGAACCAAGATGTGGGATTAGCCGATAAACTTGCTCATGATCATACGAGGCAGTTTCACGACCGCTTCATGAATTTCATGCGTGTAAATTATATCGATGATTTTAACTTTGAGAATTTCGATTCCATTAGCATATGGCCCAAGCCCGACACGAACAAAAAATAAATTATTCAAGCCTCCAGCAGTTCTTCGCCAGCGAATTCGGCTGATAAGCACATTCCTTCCCTCGCTTTTATATGGGCGCGGGGGAAGATTTTGATTCACTGCAACTATCAAATACTCCAGAAAAGTTTGACTTTTGGGACCGATTCCCATAGGAAAACGCTTAGCGGCTTAATATTAATCAAAGCCAATGGGCGACTTGAGAGGCATTGAACCTCCAGGGACAAACGAAAGCACTCTTTCAAAACATGAATTTTGACGATCTTGGACTAAGCGACAAGGTATTGGCGGCGGTAAAAGCGTCCGGCTACACCGAACCGACCCCTATTCAGGCACAAGCGATCCCCCATGTCATGCAACGGCGTGATGTACTTGGCATTGCGCAAACCGGAACGGGTAAAACGGCGTCATTTACGCTCCCAATGTTATCGCTTCTGGAAAAAGGCCGCGCCAGGGCGCGGATGCCACGCACCTTGATATTGGAGCCTACACGCGAATTGGCAGCACAGGTTGAAGAAAACCTCAATCGCTATAGCCAAAACCACAAACTGAACATTGCTTTGCTGATTGGCGGAACATCCTTCGAAGATCAGTTCCGCAAGCTAGATCGGGGTGCAGATATACTGATTGCAACCCCCGGGCGCCTGTTAGATTGCTTTGAACGCGGCAAACTTTTGATGACCGGTGTCGAAGTCCTCGTGATTGACGAAGCAGATCGCATGCTTGATATGGGATTCATTCCCGACATTGAACGCATTTGTAAAATGCTGCCTTTCACACGGCAAACCCTGTTTTTCTCTGCAACCATGCCACCGGAAATCGAACGCCTTGCTAACCAGTTCTTGCAAAATCCGGTTCAGGTGACTGTCGCCAGGGCAGCTTCCACCTCTGAGACGATTACTCAATACGCGGTTGCCTCCCCGGTCAAAGATTACGAGAAACGTGCAGTTTTAAGAGATCTGATTGATAACGCCAAGGACATCAAAAATGGCATCATCTTTTGCAACCGTAAACGCGATGTTGCGGAGGTTTTCCGCTCATTGGATCGTCATGGTTATTCTTGCGGTGCACTTCATGGCGACATGGATCAGACAAGCAGGACAGCAACTTTGAATGCGTTCCGCGACAACAAGATTACCGTGCTGGTAGCAAGCGACGTGGCAGCGCGCGGTCTGGATATTCCTGATGTCAGTCACGTATTCAATTTTGATGTTCCTGTGAACGCTGAGGATTATGTCCATCGTATTGGGCGGACAGCGCGTGCAGGCCGCGAAGGAACGGCTTATATGATTGTCACACCTGATGAACAAAAGGGTTTCGACGCGATTGAGAAATTGATCGAGATGGAAATCAATTGGCAGGGTGTGCGGGTTGATTGGGATGAGCGCGCCGGCAAACGCGGACGTAGGCGCAAGGCAAAATCGGACGATAAGCCTGTGAAAGCTTCAGCAAAAGCTTCCCCTCCCAAAAAGGAAAAGCCTTCGGACAGCAAACCGAAAAAAGAAAAACCTCGCCGTGAGCGAAACCATGGCGGCGAAGAACTCGACTATTCTGATGCAGGCCATGCATTTGGCGGCGAAGAACATGTCCCGGCTTTTCTCATGAAAGCCGGCTAGTGGATTGATTCAAACATTTGGAACCCGTTTTCCGAGACCTCTCATCCAAATGTTTGAATCAATCCACTAGAGAGCTAATTTCGATCAGATTGGATCAGTTTGATGGTGATGATTTTTCGTCCGGGCGAGGAAAACACCGGAGAGCGATCTGTAGATCGGCCGAGGGTTTTGACGGTGAGGCGTGGTTTTCGGGCTTACCCGACAAAACGTCCAGTGGACGTTTGTCCGCCGAACGCCCGAAGGGCCACAGGCGAAAAGGCACGCCAAGCAGACATCAATGGCTCAAACAAACTGTTGAAAGAAAAAGAAAATGAAATCGTTTCACCTTGATCTTTTGCACTCTGGACGTCGTTGCGTTTCACTTGTGGTGATCACACCACGGCGCGATACGTGCCTCACCAGATCACAAAATCTCTGCGGTCAAACGACAAAATCTGATCGAATTTAGCTCTAACTCCGAGTGCAACTACTATTCCTGCGGTAAAAAGCTGTAATCTCATTTGTATTCTTTCCTGCTTAGGTCCCTTGCGACGACATACATACCGGTAATGATGTGATTTTGACAAGCATCTTGTATGATCGCTGAACCTACTTTATGCATAAAATCCTGTAATCCAGCGGGACACATCAAGATATGAGTGCTACGGTAAAAGTCAAAGCCCTGACCCCTCCCGATATTCAAGCCATGAAGGGTAAAACACCCATTGTGAGCCTCACCGCATACACCACACCCGTGGCACGCATGATCAATGAGCACACCGATTTTGTGCTGGTGGGCGACAGTGTTGGCATGGTGATGCACGGAATGCCAAACACGCTTGGCGTCACGATGGATATGATGGTGCTGCATGGCCGCGCAGTCCGGCGTGGCATCAAACGCCCGCTTCTCGTTATCGATATGCCGTTCGGCTCCTACGAAGCAAGCCTGCAACTCGCGTTTGAAAACGCATCGCGCTTCATGAAGGAAACCGAATGCGGAGCCGTGAAGCTTGAGGGTGGCGCTGAAATGGCCGGGACAATTGAGTTTCTGGTAAATCGCGGCATTCCTGTCATGGCCCATATCGGGTTGACACCCCAGGCGGTCAACATTTTTGGCGGCTATAAAATCCAGGGCAAAGGCAATGACGAAAAACGCATCATTGCTGACGCCATGGCGGTTCAAAAAGCCGGCGCGTTTTCAGTTGTTTGCGAAAAAATCCCGGACCCCCTCGCCCGCAAAATCACGAAGAAGTTGAAAATCCCGACCATAGGCATTGGCGCTTCAATGCATTGCGACGGTCAAATACTTGTGGTTGATGACATGCTCGGCATGTTTACCGACTTCAAACCGAAATTCGTCAAGCGCTATGCAGATTTGGGACAACAGGTAAATGACATGGCAGCTGAATATGCCGATGAAGTTCGCAATCGCAAGTTTCCCGGGCCCGAGCATGTCTACGAATATGCCGGCGAAGAATAGGTGCACTAGTGGATTGATTCCAATGCAGCCCAAATCCCAATGGAGTTTTGACCCTAAATGACATTTGAGATTGTCCGGTCCGTTGAAGCGGTGCGCAAAGCCTCGCGCGATGCAAAAACATCCGGCATACGTGTTGCTCTCGTTCCGACCATGGGTGGTTTGCACGAAGGTCATTTAAGCCTGGTCGAGAAGGCAGGGAAAATTGCCGATCTGGTGATCGTTTCACTATTTGTGAACCCGACCCAGTTCAACAATCCAAAGGATCTTGAAACCTATCCCGGCAATAACAAAGACGACCTTGAAGCTTTGCAAAAGACCAGGGCCGACATCGTTTTCATACCAACCGCTGAGGAAATGTACCCTGACAGGTTTTCAACCAGCATAAATGTTGAGGCTGGCGGAGATATTTTGTGTGACGCCCATCGTCCAGGACACTTCTGCGGTGTCGCGACAGTGGTTGCAAAGCTCTTTTTGCAAACCGAACCGGATTTTGCCTGTTTTGGCGAAAAAGATTTCCAGCAACTCTTTATCATCCGCAGACTGGTCAGAGATTTAAACATGCCGGTTGAGATTGTGCCGGTCGAAACCGTTCGAGAAAAAGATGGGCTTGCACTTTCATCCCGCAATGCGCGGCTGAAACCGAACGAAAGAAAATTCGCACCCCAACTCAACAAACACATGCGTGCTGCTGCAAAGTCAATCCTGAAGGGTGAAAAACCGGCAAAAGCCTGCGCCGGTGCTATCGCTGAGCTGCAGAAAACCGGCGACTTTCGAGTGGAATACCTCGAATACCGCTCGGGAGCTACACTTGGCTTGATAGACACACACCAAGAAGACGGCAGGATATTTGCCGCTGCATGGCTTGGGAAGGTCAGATTGATCGACAATATAGCGCTCTGAAGGCCATTCAGCCAAACAAACCAGTAAAAAAGCCGGTCCACATGTGGGCCGGCTTTTTATCTACTCAATATTAATTTCGAAGTCCCGGTACGCAATACCTGATCCGGGTTTCGGTTTGTTCAATCAACAAACAAGTCTGTTATAGGCTAAGAGTGTAAACGTCCGGTTAGAATTCCCTTACCCGATCATTAACATTGAGACTTTCTGCAATCGCAGTATTATACTCCTTGCACCCGAAAAGCGGGCACCGGTTTTCGGATAAGTGCAAGGATCAAAAGAAGAATCCTATACTCAAAATTCGGGTTTCCGAGTGTTTTGAGTAGACAGAAATATCTTTCCTTCTCAACTAAAGTCATATAAAGACATATTTATATCCTAATGCGGAAATGGGAAACTACCAGATGTCGAATCCACTGACCCAATTGATCGACGAAAAAGGTGTTTTGCTCGCCGATGGCGCAACCGGCACCAACCTGTTTGAAATGGGACTTGAAGCAGGTGGCGCTCCGGAATTGTGGAATGAGGAGAAGCCAGAAAACATTCGGGCTCTTCATCAGGGCTTTGTAGATGCGGGTTCTGACATCATCCTGACGAATTCATTTGGGGGTACACGCCATCGAATGAAACTCCACAATGCACAGAATAGGGTCTACGAACTCAACAAGCTGGCCGGTGAAATTGCACGGGAAGTTTCAGAAAATGCACCCCGAAAGGTCATTGTCGCAGGTTCTGTTGGCCCGACAGGAGAATTGCTCGCTCCATTGGGTAGCCTGACCTATGAGGCGTGCGTTGAGGCATTCGTTGAGCAGATGCATGGCCTGAAAGACGGTGGCGTTGATGTATTGTGGGTCGAAACCATGTCATCGCCTGATGAAATCAAAGCGGCAGCGCAAGCAGCTGCAAAGGTTGAAATGCCCTATGTCGTCACCGCTTCATTTGATACCGCAGGGCGCACCATGATGGGGCTTCTCCCCGAAGACATGCACGGCGTAATTCCTCAGGAAAACATTCCGCTTGCCATTGGCGCGAACTGTGGCGTAGGTGCTTCAGACCTTCTATCTTCGGTTCTTGATATAACAACCGCCAATCCTGATGCAATTGTGATCGCAAAGGCAAATTGCGGGATCCCTCAGATCAAGGGTGACGTGGTTGAATATACAGGCACGCCGGAATTGATGCATGATTACACCAAACTTGCGATGGATGCGGGGGCCAAAATTATTGGTGGATGCTGTGGAACCTCTTGCGAACACCTCAAGCACATGCGACGGGCAATCGATATTCATACCAGGGGTGACAAACCGGATCTTAGCACAATCGTTGGAACAATTGGCCCCATGGTCAACAAGCCCGCTGCCGCAAATACCGAACGACCACAGCGCACCCGCAGGCGTCGCCGCTCCGCTTAAACCAAACGCCACTGACAGTAAACTGTCTATTTCGGTGAATAAGCCTGCATGTGAAACTGCAGCTGCGCGTCACAATATCGATAGCTCGTTCCTGCCGGACAGGCATCCCGGGCGCGACACCCCTCAGCCATACAATCCGGTTCCTCACCGGATTTCAGATGCCCATGACAAATTCCCCGATCGAGCGTTTCTCCATCAAATGCATCAACCGGGCACGCAGACAAACAGGGCCTGTCCTTGCATGTTTCACACGGATGAAACATTGCCTCAGGCGTTTCAATCATCCCTTTGATTTGACTCGCAATTTCATGAGAAATCCCCCAAATTATCGCACCGCGAAACGCGTGCCAGAGACCATATTCCGGATGGATCAGAATTCCCAAAGGCGAAGGGTTTGACCCGCTGGCCCGCATGGCAAAGCGTTGAAACGGCCAATAGGGTTTTTCGAATGGAAATGCGGTTTTCGCATCAAACTCGCCCGCCAGTCCCTCAAGCACCCGGCGGGTCCAACGATCCATCGGGTCAGACTGGCCATCACAATACTCCGGCGCAACCGAAAACTGCTCCCACATGGCCTGCCCCGCATTGCCAATCAGCAATGCCGGTTGCCCGGCGACATTGCCACAACCGGCGGGACATTCATCTGCAACAATCTCAAAACCGCCAAAAAAGTTCAAGCCGAGATCTCCAAGTTTTGATTGAAAATCAAGCCACTTATCTGGAGATTGAGCCATCGGACTTCAGTCTCCAGACATTATGAACAATCGTATTGCCCACGATCTCCCTGGTTTGTGATTCCAGGGCTGCTCTCTTACTTCAGGTAAAGGCGTCAGGCATGGATTCCTTTTTTTCCTGAATAAATACCATAAGCGCCTCATCCTTGGCTTCATCCAAATGCGGCGCCTGATAGGCTTCAAGCCAGCTCCGGGCCACATTGTTTGCACGGCTCTCAATGCGCTGACTGCCCTCCACTTCCCATTGTTCAAAGGAGTTATTATCGGCAACATTGGAGGTATAGAACGCAGTTTCAAAATTCGACTGCGTATGCTCACAGCCAAGATAGTGGTTTCCCGGTCCGACTTCACGAATGGCAGACATCGCCTGGCCGTTTTCGCTCATGTCGATACCGGATGAGAATTTCTGCGCAGCGGCGAGTTGGTCGCAATCCATGATGAATTTCTCGAAAGACGAAACCAAACCACCCTCAATCCATCCGGCTGAATGCAACATGAAATTCACACCGCCAAGCACTGCAGGCCAAAGCGTATTGGCACTGTCATAAGCAGCCTGCGCGTCGGGAATTTTTGAACCGGTAAGCGATCCGCCGGAACGAAATGGCAGATGATAACGGCGTGCAAATTGGGCGGCCCCCATGAGAACCTGACCCGGTTCTGGCGTACCAAAAGCAGGCGCACCGGTTTGCATCGAGATTGAGGTAGCAAACGTTCCCATGATCACCGGCGAGCCGGGGCGACACAATTGGGAAAATGCAACAGCAGAGGTTGCTTCACACAGCACCTGTGCGAGCGTACCCGCGACTGTTACCGGCGACATCGCTCCGCCCACAATAAAGGGCGATACGATCGATGCCTGATTGGCGCGCGCATAGGTTTTCAGTGCGCCCAACATCGTACCATCCATAGTCAGAGGCGAATTGCAGTTTATCAGGCTGACAAGAACGCAATTTTGGTCGACAAATTCTTCATCAAAAAGGATTTGCGCCATCTTTACAGTATCTTCTGCACGCTCGGGCGCGGTAACTGAACCCATAAACGGCTTGTCTGAATACTTGATGTGCGAATAAATCATGTCGAGGTGGCGTTTATTGACCGCCACATCGCAAGGTTCGCAAATCGTTCCGCCCGAATGGTGCATCGCCGGTGCCATGTAGGCAAGTTTCACGAAATTCTGAAAATCCTCGATTGTCGCATAGCGGCGCTCGCCCTCAAGGTCGCGGACAAATGGCGGACCGTAAACCGGTGCAAAAACCGTGTGCTTTCCACCAATTTCCACATTGCGTTCGGGATTACGGGCATGTTGTGTGAATTGTGACGGCGCGGTCTTCATCAATTCACGGCAAAGTCCTTTTGGAAAATGCACCCTGTCGCCCTTAACATCCGCTCCTGCTTCCTGCCACATTGCCAGCGCTTCTTCATCATCGGAATACGTTACGCCAATTTCCTCCATCAAAATGTCGGCGTTATTTTCAATAATCTCAATCGCTTCGAGGCTGAGAACGTCCGTTGGTTCAAGACCACGGGTAATATAAGGCAATGACACAAGTTTCGGGCCCGAGCGTGACTGACGCCGTGCCGCCGCACCACCACCGCCACGTCCGCGTCTGCCACTACGTTGGCCGGTTTGTTCGACTGCGCTCTCGTCAACACTCATTGTATCATCCTCAGAAACTCACCCAGTGTAACCATTCCCACGTTTTTAAGCGAGATACCCGAAGCTACCTGCCTCTTTGCGCCAACCCTTGGCGTAAATCCGCAAGCTGATTTTCTCGCCTGTGAGAGGATTACCCGACTTATTCAGGACCGCAATATGGCCGATAAAGAAACGATTTCCATTTATGACAATCAGGTTGAGGCCTACATGCAGCTTTGCGACACTGCCGCGCCAGGCCCTGAATTACGCAAATTCCTGGCCCAAACACCCAAAGGTGCGCATGTTTTGGACTTCGGCTGCGGCCCTGCCCATCATGCAGCACTGATGCGCGAGCACGGACTGAACGTTGATCCGGTCGATGCCTCTGAAAAAATGGTGAAATCCGCCAACCTGACCTACAATATCAATGCGCGAGTTGCAACATTCAATGAACTTGAGCAAACCGGCGTTTATGATGGTGTATGGGCGAATTTCAGCCTGCTTCACGTCACCCGTTCTGATTTCCCGCGCCATTTGCGTCAAATTCATAACGCGCTAAAAGACGACGGCATTTTTCACATCGCCATGAAGACAGGCAAAGGCGAGGAACGAGACAAAATCGGGCGATTTTATACCTATTACACCGAATCTGAACTCCTGGACCTGCTTGAGAAAGCTGGCTTTCAATACCTTGATCAGTTGACGGGAGAAGATGCAGGCCTCTCTGGCGAAATAGCTCCCTGGATCACGGTATTGTCGAAAAAGCAGCCGTTAACGACGATTTAAGCCGTCGCATCCATTCACCATTCGGTCGCAAAACAGGAATGAAACCCTTACTTTTGCTTGCTAAATGGGTTTTTGGACGCGAAAAACATGCATCGGCATTTTGACGCGTTTCAACATGGGATTTGGGCCGAATATGCCCGGGGTATTTGAGGAGATAGCCAATGGCTGAGGAAGATGAAATCATCCTGGCAGAACTGGACGACGATGAACTGGTCGCCCAGATGCATGACGACCTTTACGATGGCCTGAAAGAGGAAATCGAAGAAGGCACCAATATTCTGCTGGGACGCGGTTGGACCCCTTTCGACGTACTCACAAAAGTCCTCGTTGAAGGCATGAGGGTCGTCGGCATCGACTTCCGTGACGGCATTTTGTTTGTGCCGGAAGTGCTTCTGGCGGCAAACGCAATGAAGGGGGGCATGTTTATCTTGCGCCCACTGCTTGCCGAGACGGGGGCACCCAAGCTTGGTTCAATGGTGATCGGCACTGTAAAGGGAGACATTCATGACATCGGCAAAAATCTTGTCGGTATGATGATGGAAGGTGCCGGCTTTGATGTGCACGACATCGGCATCAACTCAGACATCGACAAATATCTCGCGGCGCTTGAGGAGCACAAGCCGGACATTCTTGGCATGTCAGCACTTCTGACAACCACAATGCCTTACATGAAAGTCGTGATCGACACGCTCATCGAAAAGGGTATACGAGACGACTACACGGTTCTTGTCGGCGGCGCGCCGCTTAACGAAGACTTCGGCAAAGCGATTGGCGCGGATGCCTATTGCCGCGATGCGGCCGTTGCCGTGGAAACCGCCAAGGAATTCATGGACCGCAAACACAACCAAATGGCAGCGCGGTAAAGCGCATGTCTCTGGAACGCATCTTTTTGATAATTTGCGTTCTGGGCTTCCTTTTGTATCGTATTTTTCTGGGAACAGCCTTCATTGCCATGTGGCCTTGGGGGCTAATCGACCTCGTGGTGCTGGCGTTCGTGCTCTATATTGCCTGGCGATTGGTAACAAGACCATACAAAAAGTGCAGAAGACCGTTACTACGAAGATAACTTCGACAAGTGAGGCATCATGATCGTTTCCACCACCGCCGAAGTTCCCGAAAATACAAAAATGATGTCCGGCGCCCGTGAACAGGCAATTGACCGCATGATTGCGGAGGCCGCGGCAATGGGAGCAGATGCCGTAACAAAAGTGCGCATGACAACATCCATGGTAATGCGCGGTACGGCTGAAATCCTGTGTTATGGTACAGCGGTGAAACTAGGGTCTGAACCCAATTCCCAATTGAGTCCAGACCCTAGTGGATTGATTCAAACATTTGGAACCCGTTTTCCGAGACCTCTCATCCAAATATTTGAATCTTAAAATCCACTAGAAAACAATACCTTGCTAGTGGTCTTTACGTTCGAAACAAATGATAAAGAGTTCGCCGCAAAGGGACTCATTTGTTTCGAACGGACCACTAGGCTAGGAGTCAGCATTGCCCCTTGAAGACGATCAACAAAACATCCAGCGCCCCAGCCTGCGCATTATTGCTTGTGGCATGATTGCCCGCGAAGTACTGGCAGTGAACCGGCAGCTGGGATTTGACCACATCGACCTTAAATGCCTGCCGGCCGAATTTCACCACCATCCGGAGAAAATCGCCCCTGCGATGGACCGCGCTATTACAATTGCGCGTTCTGATGGTTTTGATCATGTATTTGTCGGATATGCTGAATGTGGAACCGGCGGTGAACTGGACAAAATTTGCGAAAAGCACGGTGTCGAGCGAATTGCGGGACCGCATTGTTTTTCATTTTACATGGGCAATCAGGTGTTCAGCGAAGCAGATGATGAATACCTGACAACTTTTTTCATCACCGACTTTCTGGCCCGCCATTTTGAAACCTTCTTCAAGCGCCCCCTAGGCCTCGACAAGCATCCTGAGTTGCTGGAAATGTATTTCGGAAACTATACAAGCGCGCTTTATCTGGCTCAGACTAGAGACCCTGATCTGGAACAAAAAGCCCGCGAAGTGGCAGACTTTCTCGGTCTTGAATACGGGTATCGTTTTACCGGATACGGTGATCTGGCCGATGCAATAGGAGAAATCGCCTAGCAGGCTGCTGAAAAAGTCCTCGCATTGACTGGGCGAATATGATTCCGTTGTTTTGGTAATGATGGAGGTTTTGATGCGCGGTTGTGACACTCATTCAGGCTCGTTGTTTTCCTATGTTGATTTGGAGGAGCGGGTGCCAGCTAATCATCTGCTGCGGGTTATCCGTCGGCTGGCTGATGATGCTTTAGCTTCGATGGATGAGGTTTTTTCAGATAGCTATTCGGTGATGGGCCGTCCCTCGATTGCGCCGGAAAGGTTACTGCGGGCCTTGTTGCTGCAGGTGTTTTATTCAATCCGTTCTGAACGGCAATTGATCGAGCAGTTGGATTATAATCTGCTGTTCCGCTGGTTTGTCGGGCTTGGAATTGACGATCCGGTCTGGGTTCCAACGGTGTTTACGAAGAACCGTAACCGGTTATTTGAGGGCGATGTGGCGTCAGCCTTTCTCAAGGCCATTCTTGCCCATGATGAGGTACAACCCTTGTTGTCGGATGAGCATTTCTCGGTGGATGGCACACTTATTGATGCCTGGGCTTCGATGAAAAGCTTTCGAGCCATTGATGGTTCAGATGACAGTGATGATCCCAATGATAACAACGGGCGCAATCGTGACCGCGACTTTCACGGGGCAAAACGTTCCAACGCCACCCACCGCTCGACAACGGATGGTGAAGCGCGGCTATACAAGAAAGGTGCCGGCAAGCAGGCCCGGCTTTGCTTTATGGGGCATGCATGCATGGAGAACCGTCACGGGCTGACCGTTGATGCGGCCACGACCCGGGCCGATGGTCATGGAGAACGTAATGCGGCACTGCACATGATGGAGCCCAAAGCAGACCGGCCAAAGCGCGTCACCCTTGGTGCGGACAAGGGGTATGACATGCCTGACTTTGTCAATGAGTTGCGTTCGATGAATATCACGCCCCATGTGGCAGCAAAGAAAAAGCACTCCGCCATAGATGGGCGCACCACGCGCCACGAGGGTTATCGGATCAGTCAGCGGATCAGGAAACGCAGTGAAGAAGCGTTTGGCTGGGCGAAGACCGTTGGTGGCATGGCAAAGACAAGGCATCGCGGAATTGACAAGGTTGGCTGGCAGTTCACCTTCACAATGGCCGCCTATAATCTCATCCGATTACCCAAACTCATCCGAGCAAGCCCATGAGTACGCCTTCGACCACCCCGGGCAACCCATTTGTTGGCAAATGGCGGATTATACCAACGGCCATTAGGATTGACCCTTTTGATGTTCCAAAATTGTTTACCGGCAAGGCAGGCCTCGAAGTGCAATGTAAAACGCATTGGTCAAGAGGCATAACACGGATCCGGTGGGCAATTTTGGAGCACCGCAGGCCAGGTTTCTTTTGGTTTTGGCCGTGTTGCAATTAGCTCATGGTACGCAAGCACCCCTTCGCCAATCGCGCCTAACCAAAGCCAAAATAATTCCTGGTCAAAAGAGTAAATCCTAATGGCCGTTGGTATTATAGAGGCCGATTCATGGGACAAGGACTATCTCGATCTTGTCGAAAAAGCCTATATCCAGTTTAGCAATGAAGGACTTGGTGATTTTGCCTTTGGTGCCGTCACTGGCTCTATCGACTGCCACTACACCAAATACAGCGTATTTTTCACATGGGTCGGAAATGATGAAATGGATGCAGCATCGGGATCAGGCGATGCGGAAATTGAAAGCAATGGAACCCTCACTATCGATCTCAGATTTCATCTCGGTGACGAGGCACAACTCAAAGCAATAAAAATATGACTTTTTCAGCAACCTGCTAGTTTTTCGGCCATTAAAAGCTTCTGCTTTTCAAGTTTTGCAATCTTGCCCTCATATGCATTGATGACACGGGTGTTGTCTGCCTCGACTATACGGTCAAGTAATTGGTCAGTTTAGGTTTCAATCTTCGCAAGATCACGCTTGATCGTTTGTTAGCCTTGGATTGATTAACTCGTTGTGGCCAGGCATCCTTGAACATGGCCTTTGCAAGAGAGATTAAACCCTTTGATGGCTGCATGGATTGCAGGATTTCTTCGAATTCATTCTCCATCTTACTGCGTGGAATAGACTTGCGATAGCTTTCGCAGCCGCGTGTATCACAAAGGTAGTAGGGATATTTTTTCCGCTTTCCCGATTCAATGACCTAAAAAGCTCTTGAAAAGGAATGTCACTCTCCTGGATCCAATACAAGCTCAGCCAATTCCTTGCCGAACCACGATGCAAAATTGTAGGTCGCCGGCGTCAGGCCCACGAATTCAGGAGTTACGAACTGGAAAACACGATCGCACCTCAATCTCATTGCAAATGGTTCAACAAGCTGACCCTCACGTAATGCATCCATGACGTATATGTCTCTTAAAAGAGCAACTCCATTCCCAGAAACAGCAGTCTGAAGGATCAGATCGGCATTGTTGTACGTCAGGTTGTGCTGCAAATCCAGCTGCAAATCCGGCCAAAACTTCGTGAAATAATCGTTCCATACCATTGTCCCGTCTTCCTGGATTAGCTGCGCTTTTGAAAAGAAACTGCCGTCGGGTGAGGCTGGCGGCGTATGATGCCCGGTAATACGCGTAAAATAACCTGGCGAACACACTACCCTCAAGCATTCTTCGGGGACCGGTATCAGGATATTGTTTTTGGCTTGGACAGACGCCTTGTCCGGCCGGGGAAGCAGTCGCAAAGCGATGTCGATACGCTCCTTTTCGAGATTCAGGAATTGGTTCGACGTGAAAATTCGAACACTGGTAGAAGGAAAACTGTCAAGAAAGCCGTTCAGGCGACGTTGCAACACGATGATCGCTAGTGAAGGCGATACACTGATCGACAACACTTTCCTTAGATATTGGCCACTAACCATTTTACCAATATGTTCTAGCTGGCGGGTCATGGTTTGGATTTCGGGTAATATAGCGTGGAGAAACTCGGAAGGCTCGAGGTTCCGGCCTTTCTTGCGAAACAGAACCACACCCCATTTGTCCTCTAACTTTTTGATATGGTAGGATATTGTTGGTTGTGCAAGATGCAGTTCTTGCGCTGCAGCAGAGATTGAACAATATCGAGCCGTAGCTTCGAGCGACGACATTTCCTGTGGTGTGGGGGCGAATCTTCGAGAGCTTTTCATATCGTATTCATAGAGCTTTTCTATATGTTGATCAATTCTGTTGATTTGTTAGGCGTGTATTTTTCTGGAATGTTGGCAGCATTGTTACGATTACTGTATCTCGTTGAAAAGGAGTTAGACTGTGTATTTCAACAAACGGACACCTAATATCAGTCTGTGTGCGGGCTTCGCACTGGCCGTAAACGGGTTCGCTGTGCAAGCGGGGCAAAAATCTTAAATGATTAATAGCGCGAATAAAGCCTTGCCACTGAAAGTCGCCGTGTTGGCCAATTCGAGCACTGACCCCGAGGTTGGACTTGGTACTCAGACTGTGGATGACAAATACCTGACAGCGGCACTTGACGGGTGTAACGCGGTTCCGATTATCATTCCGAATTTTCTGACCCACGACCGGGTCGACGCCATGCTGGATTTAGTCGATGGTGTCATCTTGACCGGGGAACTGTCGAACATCGAACCAGAGCGCTATGGCTCGATGGGCGACGCCGACAGTCATGGGCCATTTAACGGAATAAGGGATGAAATAGCTTTTTATCTGGTGCATGCTTCCCGCACACGAACTTTACCTATTCTGGGCATCTGTCGTGGCATACAAGAAATCAATGTTGCTCTGGGCGGCACTTTGAAAGTCGGCATAATGGGCGATGCGGCGTTTCCAGACCATCTCGCGATCGAAAAAGCACCCGTTCCAGAGAAGATATATTGCAAGGCGCATCCGGTCATGATCAATCCCGAAACACGGCTGGGCGCGGCATTTGGCGCGGAAAAGGTCTACGTCAATTCTGTGCATGTGCAAGCCATCGACAGGCTGGGGGACGGCCTGCTGCCAGTGGCAGTGTCTGATGACGGTATCATCGAGGCTATCGAGCACGAATCCGATCACAGGATTATCGGCGTTCAGTGGCACCCGGAATATCGCGCCGCGGAATCATCGGTCTCGATGGCGGTGTTCGGACATTTTGCACGCTTGATGGAAGAAAATCGGCGGATCACAGTATCGGTTGTCCATGATGAAATCTTGAGAAGATAAAATTAGGCGAAGAGTGTGTCAGGCAGAATTGGAGGAACCGTATGGCAAAACCAATGATCAAAACTGAGAAGGTCTGTAAAACTGGGCATGACCTAAGCATGACGCAAGGCGACCAGAGCGTAGACAAACGCCCTTGGGTTTTGTTGTCGCCTTCACTGTTTGCAATCACAATGCTTGTCGTGATTCCGATGGCCTTCATGTCGGTTTACTCATTTTACGAGAATATCGACTTGGCTGTGGACAAGGTTGCCTTTCAGTTCGGTAACTGGAACGAGGTGGCTACAGACAGCTATTACCACACAGCGATTTGGAAGACCTTGCGCCTTTCGGTCATTGTCACTGTACTTGCTGCGGTTCTGGGCTACATACCCGCCTATTTCATCGCAATGACTAAATTTCGCGACAAGTGGCTTTTGCTACTGCTGCTGATCCTGCCGTTCTGGATTAGCTTCATCATCCGCACGCTGAGCTGGATCCACATTTTCGGCAGTCAGGGCGCGTTGAACGGGCTGTTCCGGATTCTAGGCCTGACAGATGTGCCGCTGTCGCTGATGTACAATGAGTTTACGGTGATCATCGGTTTCATCCACGTTTTCCTGCCCTACATGATCCTCAACATCTATGTCGCCCTTGAGGGCATCGACGAAAACCTCGAACCGGCAGCCCGCACTCTGGGTGCGAATCCGTGGCAGGCGTTTCGCGAAGTGACCCTGCCCTTGTCGATGCCCGGACTGGCCGCCGGATGCCTGTTGGTTTTCGTTCTTACCGGAGGCAGCTATGTAACGCCTTTAATTCTTGGTGGTCCCAACGATTTTCTGTTCGGCAATCTGATTTACGACGCCATAGTAACCGAGCTGAACTGGCCAATGGGGGCTACCTTGTCGTTCACCCTGCTTCTTCTTCTGGGGCTGGTTGTCGTGTTCTACAGCCGTCTGATGGGGCTGAGCCAACTTTCAAAAGCGTTTAGTTAGGATAGCATCATGCGCGTTTGGAGCATATTAAAAACCTACACTATTCTGGTCTACGCCTTCATGTTCGCACCTATTCTGGTAGTGTTGGTACTTGCATTCAACTCGTCGCAATTCGGCGGTTTTCCGATCGAGGGGTTGAGCTTTCGCTGGTTTGTGAAGCTGTATGAGAACGAGGCGATCGTACGTGCTTTTCGTACCTCGCTTCTTCTCGGCAGCCTGACGGCGGTCATATCCACGACACTTGGCATTCTCGCTGCACTTGCGCTGGTGCGCTATGAATTTCGTGGAAAAGACCTGATCACCACATTCCTGATTGCGCCGGTTCTCGTGCCCGAAACAGTTCTGGCGGTGGGCTTGCTAATCTTCTTGCGCTGGGTGCACATGCCGCGGTCGTTTGGGTTGCTGTTGCTGGGCCACTCAATTATTGCGCTGCCTTTCGTGGTGCTTGTCGTTCAGGCGCGTCTTGTCGGCATACGCCGTGACTACGAAGAGGCGGCGCAATCGCTTGGGGCGAGCCCGCTGCAAACTTTCTTCGCGGTGACCTTTCCACTAATGCTGCCGGCGGTTTTTGCCGGTGCATTGTTTGCCTTCACCATCTCGTTTGATAACATCACAGCCACGGTTTTCTGGCGCCCTGCGGGGATGGAAACCGTGCCTACCCAGATTTTCGGAATGCTGCGCAATTCGGTCAGCCCCGAAATCAATGCACTGGGATTTGTAATGATCTGTATCACCGTCGGCGTACCGCTTCTTGCCGGTGCACTGGCGCGCTATTTTTCTCGCAAGAAAATCTGACTGAAGTTCAACAAGGAGTGAAACAAATGAAAAAAATTGATAGCACAAAACGTTACGAGGTCCTGCGCGAACGTATGGGCAATGGCGATATAGACCGACGCTCGTTCTTTGGGCTGTTGGGGGCTGCTGGCCTTTATGCAGGCGTTTCAGGCGGCATCATGACCACAATGGCCACGCAGGCCCGCGCCGCCGGGACCGAGCTGAATTTTGAAGGCTGGGGTGGCGTCGTATCCGAGGCCCTGCGCGCCAATGCTTTTAACCCCTACGAGGCAGCTACCGGCAACAAGGTGATTGACGCCACCTTTGGCGGAGAAGCCGAAGTTCTGACCAAGGTCAAGGCTGCGGGTAACACGGATGGCCACAACATCCTGCACTCATCCGGCGTCAGTTGGTACAAACGCTGGACCGACGCCGGATATGGCAGTGAGTTGAACGAGGCCAATATCCCCAACATCAAAAACGTGATGACTGCAATTATTGACCCGTTCCGTGCCATAACGCCGAATAGCCTTTCAGCTGTACCCTATGACTACGGCACCACCGGCATTGCCTACAACACCAAGTTCGTATCCGAGGCAAAAGCCAAGGAACTTGGGGCAAACCTATTGTTGGACAAGGATCTGAAAGGCAAGATTGGTGGCTGGGGCGGTGATTGGGCTAACCGTGCATGGTACGGTGCTTTACAGTCCAACCAAAACCCCAACGATATTAAGGATTGGGATGCTGTCTGGGAAAAAGCCCGCGAACACCGCGAATTGGTTCTGAAATACTGGTCGTCTGGTGCGGAACTGATGGACCTTCTGGCCAAGGAGGAAATCTATGTGACCGAAGCCTGGTCAGGCCGGGTTGCGGCGCTTCAGGCACAGGGGCACCCGATTGCGTATATGGACCCGCCCAATGGTAATGCATGGATGGAAAGCATGTTCGTTCTTAAGGGTTCGCCCATGGCCGAAGCCGAAGAACTGCTGAATTTCATGCTCGACCCGGCGACAGCAATCGCCGTGGCCGAAGGCCAGAAATATCCGTCCTCGCTTGACCCCAACAAGGTCAAGATGACTGCGATTATCGAAGGCCTTCCTGCCTACGATCCGACAGGCAAGCTGGACAAATTGATATTCAGCAATCCGATTTTCTGGAACTCTGTTGAAAAAGAGCAGACCAAAAAATGGAACCGCGTCTCCAAAGGCGGCTGACCCCGCTTTCATTACCGCAGGCCGCATCATTTTGCAGCCTGCGCATTCCCATTCTCTTTTTTGTCGGGCTCTTTGCTGATGGCGCGTGTTGAACTGATCAATATTAAGAAATCTTATGGCTCTGTTCACGCGGTCAAGAATGCCAATGTTGTGTTTGAAGAAGGCTCTTTTACCACCCTTCTGGGTCCATCGGGCTGTGGCAAAACCACTATCTTGCGTATGGTCTCGGGGTTGGCTGATCCCTCCAGCGGCGACATCATGATTGGTGGTCGCCAGGTCAACAAAGTGCCAATCCACAAACGCAATCTGGGTCTGGTCTTTCAGAATTATGCGCTGTTTCCGCACCGCACCATTGGTGAAAACATTGCCTTTGGCTTGAAATATCGCGAGATCTCAAAATCCGACGCCCATGAAAAGGTACGCAACGCGCTGGATATCGTACGCCTGCCCGGGGTCGAAGACCGCTATCCCCAACAACTTTCGGGCGGGCAACAGCAACGCATCGCTTTGGCCCGTGCCATCGTGATTGAGCCTGATGTTTTGCTGCTGGACGAGCCGCTTTCGGCTCTGGATGCCAACCTGCGGGAGGATATGCGTGTCGAGTTGAAAGCGATTCAGGATCGCATCGGCGTCACCACAATCTTCGTTACCCACGATCAGTCGGAAGCGCTAGCGATGTCAGACAAGATCGTAGTGATGAGCGCAGGCACGATTGAACAGATCGGCGCGCCCGACGAGGTTTACAACACACCGGCATCCGAATTTGTCGCAACCTTTCTGGGGGCCTCAAACCTTCTTTTGGCAACCGTTATAGATCGCGACGACAACGTCGTTGTTCTTGAAACACCCGAATTCGGAAAAACCCGCATACCAGCAGCCCGTGCCACCACATTGGGCGATACGCAAACCAGCCAATTGATGATCCGCGCCGAAAATCTACATCTCACAAAAGAGGCATCCGTCAAAGCCTCGTCCACCCCTGCGGTGGTTGAGGCTGTTGATTATCAAGGCCAATTGGCCCGCTATTTCGTCCGCGTTGGCAATACCCAGCTTCAAGCCATCAATATGATCAACGGCCGGCCGTTTCTGGCCGGTGACACGGTTAATGTCAGCTTTGTTGCCGATGAATGCAGCGCCCTTCCGGCAAAGGATGCCTAGATGACCCGTTGCCTGTTTTACCAACGCCTGCCCGGCGCTGAGAGGATTTATGTGTGGGACACTTCCGGCAAGCGCTATATCGAAGGCTCCCCGGCATCACATAGGGGTAGGTCATGCTGAAAATCGATACGCAAACACTTTATCTGAAAAAACGCTTTCCGCTTCGGATCAGTCGCGGTGTCATTGAGGGCTCGGACAATCTGTTTGTCAGCGTTTCCGAGGACGGCCTGACCGGCTGGGGCGAAATGGCGCCGGGTTCAACCGAAGGCGTGGATACGGTTGAAAAGGGAGCCGAGATGATCCGCGATTTCTGCAAGACCGGGCTTGACGCGAGTTCTATCCATCAGACCTGGGATAACGCCCATGCAGCGGGTGTTGCCCCCTGTGCCCTGGCCGCGCTCGATATGGCGCTGTGGGATTTGCGTGCCAAGCAGGCGGGCATGCCGCTTTACCGGATGCTGGGGCTGGCGCGGCGCGCGGTTGTCAGCTCTGTTACCATTGGCATCAACTCTTCGGACGTGGTGCGCGAGCGGGTACCGCTGCTGCTGGCACAAGGTGCAAAGGCACTGAAGATCAAACTGGGTTCGCCCGATGGGATCGACGTTGACAAGGCCATGTATGCCGCCGTGACCGAGGCCACCAACGGGGCTGATGTGGCGCTGCGGGTTGACGCCAACGGCGGCTGGCCGCTTGCCGATGCCCGCCACATGATGCAATGGCTTGCCGCGCGCGGTACCCAGTACATTGAACAACCCCTCGTGCGCGGGTCCGAGGACCAGCTGATCGACCTTTTCAAAGACCGCGCCCTGCCAATCTTTGTTGATGAAAGCTGCCATATGTCATCAGACATCCCCAGTTTTGCAGATCGCGTTGACGGGGTGAACCTCAAGCTGATGAAATGCGGCGGCATTACCGAGGCGTTGCGCATCGTCGCCACCGCCCGTGCCTTTGGCCTGCAAACCATGATCGGCTGCATGGGCGAAAGCTCGATTTCCATCGCCGCCGGAGCTTCGCTTGGCGCGCTTTTCGACTATATCGACCTCGATTCTCACCTTAATCTCGTGCCGGATCCGGCTGATGGCGCACCATTCGAGGGTGGCATTACCCTGCCCGCCGACCGGCCCGGCCACGGAGGACAATTGAAAGATGCTTGATGCCAACCAGAAGCTCGCCATCTATGCCGAGGCCATGATGGGCCTTATCAACGCCAAAATGGCGGAGGGTATTATCCGCTATGGCAAGAACCCCGTTGTTGCCGTGGTCGACAGCCACGCAGCTGGTAAATGCGTGGGTGATCTTTGCTGGATGAAAAGCGATATTCCCATCGTTGCCACTCTGGACGAGGCTATCGCAATGGGCGCCGAAGTTCTGGCCCTTGGCATCGCGCCCTCAGGTGGCCGCACGCCGACGGAATGGATGTCGATGCTGCAACACGCGGTTGATGCCGGACTAAGCATCGTCAACGGGTTGCATGATGAACTGAATGATGTGTTCGGGAGGCAACTGAGACCCGGCCAATGGATATGGGACATCCGCACGCCTCAGGGCGACCTGCCCCCGATTGCCACAGCGCAAGCAGCAACGCTCACCAACACCCGCGTGCTGATGATCGGCACAGACATGGCCATCGGTAAGATGACTGCGGGGCTTGAGGTATATAAATCGCTCCTGGAACTGGGCGCAGATGCTGCCTTTCTGGCCACCGGGCAAATCGGTGTGTCGATCATGGGCACCGGTATCCCGCTTGATGCATATCGGGTTGATCATGCTGCTGGCGCGGTCGAGCGGATGGTGATGGAAAACGCCAACAACGACTATTTGATTGTCGAAGGCCAGGGCTCACTTTTGCATCCTGGGAGCACAGCCAACCTGCCGTTGATGCGTGGCAGTTGCTGTAATGCGATGATCCTGGTGCACCGTGCGGGCATGAAGATGCTGGACACCTCTGTGGGCAATATCCGCATTCCGCCTTTGCGCGAGGTGATCGAGCTGAACGAGATGACAGCCTCGGCCAATGGCGTGTTAACGCGCGCCAAGGTGGTTGGCATCGCACTCAACACGCGCGAATTATCAGATGAAGACGCCGCCAAAGAAATAGCCAGAACCGCGGCGGAAACCGGTCTGCCGGTAACCGATCCGGTACGTCACGGCGCTATGGTGTTGGCAGAGCAACTGATGACCGGGGTGAACGCGGTGCCCTGATCGCGTCTAAAGCGAAGAATGGGTTCTGTCAGACGAATTGGCCCCGTTGGAAGGTTTGTTGGCCCAGTACCAGCGAAGCTGCATTTTAGGGGCACTGTTGCATCAAGTATCCGACTTGTCGATATTTGCGGCCTGGTTGCATAGATTGGCAAAGGATTGGGGCAAAACAATCGCATCAACTGAAAGCTTGCTCCTGATTGCCCACATCAAACTTGTCACAAGGCGCGTCCTTACATGCCGGCAGCGTCCATGTGCGGTTGAAGTTTCTCACCTGATTTATGTCTTTGGAAAGGTATACGAATTGTTAGCCAATGATGTTCATAATCTGCTTACTTTAATTTCGAGAATTCAAAATGCAGATTTTTAGCGCTTGCCGACCCCTATTCGTATTTTCAGTTATTGCCAACGTGTTGATGCTGGTTGCGCCGCTTCACATGCTACAGGTATACGATCGCGTATTGGCTTCCGGCAGCGGTGAAACACTTTTGTACATCACATTGATTGCAGCAATTTGCCTATGTCTTTTCGGGCTTACAGAAGCAATCCGGACCATACTGTCTCAGCGAATTTCAGCACAATATGCAGTCAAACAAGCAGAACCGCTTTTTCAGGGCATGACAAACGGCGCTGTTGCTGTCGAAAACTCCGGTGACATCATACGTGATTTCAATACCGTTCAGGGATTTGTCGCGTCGAGGTTAATGATTGGGCTGTTTGATCTGCCTTTTGCACCGTTTTTTTTGATCCTGTTGTATTTATTGCATTTTCAACTAGGGGTCCTGACGACCTTCGGTCTGGGCATCTTGGTGGCTATCGCATGGCTCAACAAGACCTCGACCGCGGACGATCAGGCAAAGGCGAAGCAGGCAAACGGAGAAGCTACGGGTTTTGCCAGCGCAATTGCCAATCGGTCTGAAGATATTCTTGCAATGGGCTTGCTGCCGTCCCTGGTTCAACGTTGGGGATCGATCATGGGTGTTAGCCTGAACGCCAAAGACAAGGCTTCCAACAAAAGTGCATTCTATCTCGGGACCAGTAAGGCAGCTCGGCAAATTCTCCAGGTCCTTATTATGGCCTGGGGCGCATGGCTGGTACTCAGCGGTGACATGTCGGGTGGAATGATCTTTGCCGCATCCATGATTTCGCAGCGCGCATTGCAGCCGGTAGAGCAGGTAGTGTCGGGTTGGGAACAGATCAACCGTGCGCGTTCCGCTCATGAATCCCTGCAGGAAGTATTGGAAAAAGCTAAGTCAGCTGAACAAAAAATCCGCCAACCAGCTCCTCAAGGGTATCTGCAGGTGAGCCAGCTTTCGCTTCAATTGAAATGCCAGCAACGGGAAGTAGAAATTCTGAATGATATTAGTTTTTCTGCTGACCCTGGTCAGATGATCGCTATCATCGGACCATCGGGTGCGGGAAAGTCCTCTCTTGCCCGTATTGTTGCCGGTGCAGTGGAGGCATCCTCCGGCGAAGTTTCGCTTGATGGCTGTCTGCAAAAGAACTGGTCTTCTGAGCAATGGGGGGAGTATGTTGGGTATGTGGGACAAGACATACAGCTGTTTCCCGGTACAATCGCTGAAAATATCGCCAGAATGGCTGTGAAGCCCGACGAGGCAAAGGTTGTCGAGGCCGCTAATCTTGCTGGGGCCCACAATCTGATAAACACCTTTCCTGATGGTTACATGACCCGGCTTGGAGGAAATGATTTTCGGCTTTCAGGGGGCCAAAAGCAACGCATCGCCTTAGCGCGCGCTATTTACACAAATCCAAAATTGCTCGTTCTGGACGAACCAAATGCCCATCTTGACCAGGAGGGCGAAAACATACTGATGCAGTCTCTGCAACGCCTGAAAGAGACTGGCACCACAATTCTTGTCGTTGCCCAGCGCCAGCAGATTGTAAAAATTGCTGACAAAATTCTAATGATAAAATGCGGCAAGCAGGTTCCGCTTGGAAATGTCAATCGGGAGAGGACTGCACCTGCGTCCGAAGTGCCAACCCCTAATTCTCAACCGGATGCTCCGAAACAACATCAGTTGGGGCAACGGATTTCTGCAACAGCTGCGTCGTTCCAGAAAAAAGCAATGGCCGAGCAATGAACAATGCCACATCAAGGAAGTGAATTCGAGTGACAACTGACTGGAAAGAAAATGTATCTACTGACACTTCTCCTATATCCCGCAAAGGGTATGTGATAACAGGTTTTACTCTGGGCCTGTTTTTATTGTGGGCAGTAACATTTCCACTTGCTTCGGCAGTTGTGGCTACTGGAAAAGTGGTTTCGACCGGCCAGAATAAACTGCTGCAACATCCTTCGGGAGGTGTGGTGCGCACGATATCTGCGCAGGATGGCGCCTATCTGGAACGTGGTCAACTGGTCGCAACCATCGAGCCTGCATCAGCCATTGCAGAATTGGCTTCACTCACCGCTGACCGAAATCTTTTGCTTGCAAAAAAATCCAGACTAATCGCTGTGAAGTCTGGCACGAACACCTATGAGATACCGGAGACTGTAGCATTGTCGTTTACTGACCTTAGAGGGTCTACTTCGGCCGTTTCGGTTTCTGAGCATACTGGAAGTCTTGTGTATCAGGAACAGGAGGCTGAATTCAACGCCGGCACACAAAGACATAAGAGTGAACTTTCGCTTCTGCAGAACCAATTCACTAGTCTTGAAGGTGAATATTTCAGTAGGGGCAATCAGCTGGAGCAACAAAAAGCCCGGCTTGCTTTACTTGAAAGACAATATGTGGAGCTGGAGCCGCTGGTGGAGAATGGGCATGTGGCCAAAATCCGCCTCTGGGACCTAGAATCCAATCTACTGCAAGCCAAAACAGAAGTAACAGAGCTTGAAGGCAACCTCGACGGCTTGATCGGAAAAATGGATGAGGTGAAAGACCAGATAGCCGTAACTTCCGCAACCCATGAACAGAATAATTCTCGTGAACTTACAGATATACTAAGCGAACTTGCCAGCATCGAAGACCGGATCAAAGCTGCCCGGAAAATGGTCGATTATTCTGAAATCCGGGCACCGGTTTCTGGAACACTCACAAGTGTTACAATCCACACTATCGGAGGTGTGGTACAGCCCGGCGCTACAATTGCCGAAGTCGTACCAGACAATCAACCTTTGCAGGTTGAAGCAAGGCTGCAGCCTGCAGACATTGCATCGATAGCATTGAAACAAAAGGCTGAGGTTGTTGTGACGGCATTCAACCGACGACTTGATGACCCCATTGAAGGACGGATCAGCTATGTGTCGGCAGATTCACAACTGGATGAGGCAACTGGGGAACCGTTCTTTTTGGTCAGAATGAATATTTTTCCTGATGAGGGAATAGCCCCACGCCTGAAAGCCGGTATGTTCACCGAAATATTTATTCAAACAGAGGCGCGTAGCTTTATGTCTTACCTTGGCCGCCCGATTACAGACAGCTTCCGTAAGGCCTTCCGGGAACAGTAGCAGCCAATCCGCAATAATATCAGCAATTTGTTAAGGTTGATCATTTATTACTTTAGATAATTATTACCCCGAATTGTATTGAGTGGAGTGGGTAGATGAAAACCACGGCATGTGTCTTTGCCAGTTCGTTGCTGCTGCTTGTCAGCAACCCAGTTACGTGGGAAACACGTGCTGATGAATTCTCAACTGTGTTTCAACTTCGCAATTCAATCGCTGCGGACGACCATTTGCTTTCAACTCACATAGCGGACCGGCATCAATGGGAATTGCGCACTACAGCAAGCGATATCCTGGGTCAATCTCTTGTCAATGGGGAGCGCCTGCATTTTCCTGGTGGTTCCGGCATGCGGGGTTTCATTGAAAGCTCCACGGAAAGAAGCGATGCCCTGCGATCAACGCTCTATTCCACCAATGCAAATAGGCAGGCTGTAAAGACAGCAAGTTTTAACCTACTGCCAACGATTTCACTGGTCGGCGAATTGAGCCGGGATACCAGCAGAATATCTGCCTCAGGTTTCTCAGGTAATTTGGACCGCGAGCGGGCAAGTGTTGAAGCACAATGGGTTGTCTATTCCGGGGGAGCAAATTGGGCCAGGATTCGAAAATCCCGGCATATCGCGGAAGCGTCCGAGTGGAACTATCTTGCGGCTGAACGGCAGATTTTCCTGACTAACTCAGGCGTGTATCTTGAGGCGGTCTCTGCCCAGAAACTTGTTAATGCCATATCGGACACCGTCCGCCGGTTAAAACGAATTCGCTATTCCACCAAGCTTCAATATAAGGCCGGATTTTCGAGTAAAACCGATATTGCGCAGATTGATGCCGAAATTGCGTCAGTTTCCATTCAGCTCGAGCAAGCACGCACCACCCTTGAACAACAACGCATAATTTATCGCGACCTGGTCGGGCGCGAAGCTCCTCGAAAGCTCGCAGACCCCAAAGTATCCCACCTGATCCCAAAAACCAGACAGGCTGCCGTTGATCGTGCATTGCAGTCGAACTACACCATCAATGCAGCCGTTTCATCACACTATGCTGCGCTTGAAAACAGCAATGAGGCCAAGGGTCAGTTGCTGCCAAAAGTAACCTTGTTCGCAAACGGAAGTACGCGGGACAATACAGTTCTGAATACGAGCATGAGGGACTATGATTGGTCAGCGGGCATTCGCGTGAATATACCACTGGTTAACTTCAGCGATCGTTCGCGTTTTCACGAAACGAGAGCGAACGCCATTGCCGCTGATTATCGGCAAGGGATACGCACCGCCTTGTCAGACGGGAAGTGGAATCGAGTTGGACAGCGTATCATTCACTGCGGCGTCAAAACCAATTGCTAGCGAAACAGGCAAAAGCAATCAGAAGGTCCATTACCGGCGTTGAAAAACAGGTGGAAATCGGATTGCGATCCATCGGTGACCTGTTGCGCGAAGAAATTCAGCTGACGGAAAACGAAATTTCAAGAATAAGAATACAGCAGGATATGAAAATCACAGCATTGCGCCTTGCAGCACAATTTTCTGACCTGAGTCTGGATGACATTTCATCTAATACCAAAGGAACTTGATATAACTGATGGACTTCTTCACATCAAGGGAGAAAATCAGGTTCGAATTTTAGGAACTCTTATTCGGTCCACGCTAAAATCAAAACGCAAAAAATCGCCCGGAACAAAAAGTTCCGGGCGATTTTTTTAGTTGGTTGTTCAGGCTACGATATCTGTAAATTCAATGAGCTCATCATCAAATTGGATAACCTCTGAATCATAGTCGGTATTGTCATTCTCACTGTTCCAGACACCGTCGCTAGCATCTGCAAGAAATACAACATCAGAGGCGGCATCGTCGATTACCAAGAAGTTTTGGTTATCGGTCACTTGAGACGCTGACCATGTAAAGAAATCGGGACCATCCCACCATTCAAGGTTTCCTTGGCCGTCATCCAGGCGGTATACATGGAATGTAAAGCCGGTTTCAGTAACATTACCAAGAAAAATCTCAAATTGATCATCATGGTCGTTGGTTCCCCGAGAAGGCAACTCGATATTTGGGGCGCCTTCAAAGGCTTGGTTGAAACTAACTTCATAAGTCCGAGCATGACCGGTACGTCCAGCTATCCCAGTGATTCCGGTTTCAAACACCGCATCGCGGGATGGATCTTCGTTGATTGATGATTCTAGATGTAGTGTGCCGCCTTCCACGCGGGGATCAACGACAGGGCCAGGGACAACGACAGGACCAGGGACAAAGCCAGAGACAGGATCAAGAGTGACGGTAACGTCATTAAACTGGATTTGCTCGTAATCATAAAGGACAGCGTGTCCATCATCGTACCAGACAACATGGCCTTCGCCATCCTGTGTGAAGTCCCAGCCATAGTCGGAAGAATCGCCGTCGATCACGAATGTGTCGATGTCGTCTGTTCCGGTAAGGTATTGAGCCTCTTCATCATTGTCGGTTGAACCGCTTGGGTCGACAGTCTCTTGAGAAGTTGCTGACCATGTAAAGAAATCGGGACCATCCCACCATTCAAGGTTTCCTTGGCCGTCATCCAGGCGGTATACATGGAATGTAAAGCCGGTTTCGGTAACATCACCAAGAAAAATCTCAAATTGATCATCATGGTCGTTGGTTCCCCGAGAAGGCAACTCGATATTTGGGGCGCCGTCAAAGGCTTGGTTGAAAGTTACTTCATAAGTCCGAGCATGACCGGTACGTCCAGCTATCCCAGTGATTCCGGTTTCAAACACCGCATCGCGGGATGGATCTTCGTTGATTGATGATTCTAGATGTAGTGTGCCGCCTTCCACGCGGGGATCAACGACAGGGCCAGGGACAACGACAGGACCAGGGCCAGGGACAAAGCCAGAGACAGGATCAAGAGTGACGGTAACGTCATTAAACTGGATTTGCTCGTAATCATAAAGGACAGCGTGTCCATCATCGTACCAGACAACATGGCCTTCGCCATCCTGTGTGAAGTCCCAGCCATAGTCGGAAGAATCGCCGTCGATCACGAATGTGTCGATGTCGTCTGTTCCGGTAAGGTATTGAGCCTCTTCATCATTGTCGGTTGAACCGCTTGGGTCGACAGTCTCTTGAGAAGTTGCTGACCATGTAAAGAAATCGGGACCATCCCACCATTCAAGGTTTCCTTGGCCGTCATCCAGGCGGTATACATGGAATGTAAAGCCGGTTTCGGTAACATCACCAAGAAAAATCTCAAATTGATCATCATGGTCGTTGGTTCCCCGAGAAGGCAACTCGATATTTGGGGCACCGTCAAAGGCTTGGTTGAAAGTTACTTCATAAGTCCGAGCATGACCGGTACGTCCAGCTATCCCAGTGATTCCGGTTTCAAACACCGCATCGCGGGATGGATCTTCATTGATTGATGATTCTAGATGAAGTGTGCCGCGCTCTTCACGTAAATTGTTACCAGTAGAGCCACCTGAGTTAACTTCAACAAACTCGCCATTTTTGATGTCATAGGCAACATCATTAAACTGCAATTGTTCGACATCATACAAAATGTCAAAATCATTTGTATAATGGTTCCAAACTACAATTCCGCCATCGCTTATGAATTCAAAACCAAATTTATCAGAATTAGCATCGATTTTGAATACATCTGCTCCGATTACATATTGGGTTTCTTCTTTAATATCGTTGATGATATTTTGCATAACTAAATTTCCTTTGTTTCCTCGTTAAGTTCAACTTGAGTGAAGCAAGGATGATGCCATGTTGCCTTTTTTGGAATCAGATAAAATTATTATTTAATAACAATAGGTTAGCTCTACTCCCTGACCGCAATGGTTCTTAGAAGCTGAGCGCTAAGTGTCAAAACAGTGATTTGCGGAGCCAAAACAGAACAACTGTCTTGTTTTGAAACAGTTTGGCGTTTCGTTTACCCGTATCCGATTAAACGAAACTTGCTCCAAATTACAAATTCCGCTCCCGTCTCAGTTTTCCCCAATATTCAAGCCGCTTTTTGATGTCCCGCTCAAAACCGCGCTCTACCGGTTGATAGTAAGTTCCGCGTGACATGGCTTCCGGAAAATAGTCCTGCCCGGAAAACGCCTCCGGCTGGTCATGGTCATAAAGATAGCCGTCACCATAACCCTCCTGCTTCATCAGCTTTGTCGGAGCGTTTAGAATATGGCGCGGCGGCAAGAGCGACCCGTTTTCGCGAGCCGATGACTTGGCCCTGCCGATTGCTACATGAACCGCGTTGGATTTTGGTGCCGTTGCCAGGTAGGCGCATGCCTGAGCCAGCGCCCGATCTCCCTCTTGAGCCCCAAGAAAATCAAACGCCTGTACGGCCGCCATGCAAACAACCAGCGCCTGCGGGTCGGCATTACCGATGTCCTCACTCGCCATCACTACCAGCCTGCGTCCGATAAAGCGGCGATCCTCGCCTGCTTCCATCATCCGGGCCAGATAGTAGAGCGCTGCGTCCGGATCTGATCCACGCACGGATTTATGTAGCGCACTGATCAGATTGTAGTGACCATCCTGACCCTTGTCATAAATTGGCGCACGACGTTGGAGAATATCCTGAAGCTGATCGGCATCAAGAATTTCATTCTCTTTGGCCAAGCGCCAAACTTCCTCGGCGAGTGAAATTATTGCACGACCGTCTCCATCTGCCATGCGAACCAATGATGCCCGCGCTGCCTCATCCAGTGGCAGGGTTTTCCCGGAATATTCTTCCGCGCGTGCGATCAATTGTGCGAGGCTTTCTTCATCGTGTGACCTGAACGAAAGCACCGTGGAGCGTGAAAGCAAAGCCGCATTCAATTCAAACGACGGATTTTCGGTTGTCGCGCCAACCAGAACGATTGTTCCGTCTTCCATCACAGGCAGGAAACTATCCAGTTGCGCCTTGTTGAAACGGTGGATTTCGTCAACGAAAAGCAATGTGCGTGTGCCATTCGTTTGACGCATGCGGGCTGTTTCAAAAACTTTCTTGAGATCGGCCACACCGGAGAAAATTGCCGACACCTGATCAAATGCCAGTTCGCCCTCTCCTGCCAGCAGTCGCGCGACGGTTGTCTTTCCGGTTCCAGGCGGGCCCCAAAAGATCATGCAGCCCAATGTGCCCGATGCCAGCATTCTGGTGATTGTACCGTTTGCTCCGGTGAGATGCGGCTGACCGGTAACTTCTGCCAGTGACTTTGGACGCAGTTTTTCAGCGAGTGGAGAACCGGCCTTCAGCGTCTCTTTGTCAGCCCCAAACAAATCCCCCACGCCAGTGGATTGGTTCAAACACTTGCGTCCCATTTTCAGCTCGTTCCTTTGCAAATGATTGAATCAATCCACTGGAATACAATATCCTGCCAGTGGTTCCTTTCACCCGATAATGGGGGCAATTCTGTTTTACGCCAACCCCCTCGCGAAAATCCTATCGGGTGTACTGGCGGAAAAATCCGCCATTGCGATCCATGATATACTCACGGCCCTTGCGCTCAATCACGAATATCCAACGTCGCCTTTCGTGACTGATCAAAGGTTTAACATCAGCAACAATGTCTATTGGTTCACCATTGATCTCCCTGAGAATATCTCCCGGTCGCAACCGGTTAGATGCGGCAGGCGAGCCCCGTTGTATTTCGATAATTACTACCCCGGTTTTATCTGATGGAACCTTGACCTTTTGGGAAATTGCCGGCGAGAGATTGGCGATTACCGCACCGCCAAGGGCTGAACGCCGGGGCATTTCAGTTGCATTGGCAGGAATGGTTTCAGGGGCTGCCATCAATTCAATGTTTTTCCTGACAAAAGTTCCGCCGCTTAACACCAAAAATTCAGCTGAATTGCCTATCCCGACCGTTGTCAGGCGATAATCGAGTGAATTAATGTGCGGTATCCGGTTGTCATTGATGGCAAGCAAAACGTCACCAACCTTGAGTCGGGCTTTGTGAGCCGGACTTCCCTTGGCCACACCGACAATCAAAGCACCAGCAGGACGGTCGAGACCCAGGCTTTCCGCAATGTCGGCAGTGACTTCCTGAAAACTTGCCCCAATCCAGGGCCGGTTCAGTGTATCGCCTGTTGCAGATGACTGGATTGCGACCCGCACCATGTTGGAAGGGATTGCGAAGCCAATACCATTTGAACCGCCTGAACGCGAATAAATAGCCGTATTGATGCCTATCAACTTGCCGCTCATGTCGATCAGGGCTCCGCCGGAATTGCCCGGGTTGATCGCTGCATCGGTCTGGAGGAAAAAGCCGAAATCACTGATACCGCTTGTCGATCGCGCAACAGCAGAGATGATGCCGCTTGTTACCGTTTGACCGACACCAAACGGATTGCCGATTGCAAGCACCAGATCGCCAACCTGGGCACCTTCTGAATCCGCAATTTCTATTGCTTCAAAACCCTTTGGTTCGATAACCTGTAATACCGCAAGATCAGACGCCTCGTCATTCAATACAATCTCAGCTTCAAACTCACGACCGTCTGCCATCGCGATCTTGACTTCGTCGGCACCCTTGATGACGTGGTGGTTGGTAATCACCAAGCCTTCGCTGGATACAACAACGCCTGAGCCAAGAGAGTTTTGGTTTCTTGGCCTGCTAAATCCTCTGCCACCGAAGAACCTTTCAAAGAATGGATCGCCGGCAAAAGGTGATGCCTGACGTTTGGGCTTGCGCGCTGCATAGACATTCACAACGGATTGCGAAACCTTCCTGACAAGTGGCGCAAAGGAAAGCTTGATCTCAGCTTCACTCTCAGGAACCCGCATTGCGTTGCCGGTGCCCGTTGACGAATTCTGGTTTCCAAGGAGTTTATCGAGCGTCTGCTCCAGAACCCCGCTTTGCTGGGCAAAAGCCGGAGATAGGGGAAAGAAAGCTGGCTGAATAAGGAGGATAGAAAGAAGGGAAATTACAAAACGCATAAAGCTCATTTTCATCGTTGGAGTTTCGTCGACAAGACTATCGAGGTTTCGGTTCGCAGAACACCTGGAATTTCAGTAAGCCGATCAATGGTACGGTCCATTTCAGAGGTATCGGCAGTACCCATCTCGACATGAAGATCATATTTTCCGCTTACTGAGTGTACTGCATTAACCGGGTTCATTGTCTTAAGTTCTGAAACAATCATGGCGGTTTTTTGTGGTTCAACGGCAACGGTTACAAAAGCACGTATCCGGTTTTCGCCCAAGGCGCTGTCAAGATCAACCGAATAGCCCTTGATTGTCTGGTTATCCTCAAGTCTGCGCAACCTGTCCTGCACCGTTGATCGTGATGTCTTAAGCTCCCGGGCTATCGAAGCGATCGACTCCCGTGCGTCAAGCCGGAGGATTGCGATGATCTCTTCGTCAAGTTTGTCTATCATTTCGTCATTTCTTCCGTTATTTTGACGGATATTCGTCGTTTTACCGACAAGCTCCTTATAGGCCCCGGCCAACTTAACTGCAACACTTGATCCCACATGACATGATGGGTTGAACACGATGTTGCAATGGGCGCCAAAACCAACTGAACACACTGAATTCGAAAAACAGTTAGATGTTGTTTTGGTGCCGCAATTGCGTATTTCATCCGCAATCCTCGCAAAACAGGCGCAGCGCTTCCTCAACCGGTTTCCAGGCACCACCTCTTTCGCAGTAAAGGCGAATGATGATCCAGCGATTGTCTCACAACTCGCGAACTCCGGAATTGCACATTTTGATGTTGCTTCAATCCCGGAAATGGCAAGCATCAGCAAGATTGCCCCATCTGCCCGGCTGCACTATCACAACCCGGTGCGTTCAACTGAAGAGCTACAGATCGCGCTCACTCAACACAGGTGCCGTCGCTTTGCTGTCGACCACTTTGATGAGTTGGAAAAGATCACCGCACATGTCGATGAACCGGGCGAGATTGAAATCGCTATCCGCTTTCGTGATGCTGCACCCTCACAAGCCGTTCAGGCATTTTCTTCCAAATTTGGCGCGAGTGAACTTGAAGCTGCCCAACTGCTTCAACGGGCTCAGCGATATGGCTTTAAAACCGGGCTCACCTTCCATCCCGGCTCCCAAACACTCACACCAGAACCATACGTTCAACACATTGAAACTGCGGCCAGAATTTCAAAAACCTCTGGCATCAACCCCGACTTCCTCAATGTCGGAGGAGGATTTCCGGCAAACTATACCGGATTGAATTCTCCGCCACTGGAAGTGTTTTTTGCAGACATCTCCTCAGCCACCGCCCAAAACTTCGGGAAAGATGTTCCGCTGCTTGAATGCGAACCCGGACGCTCACTTGTAGCGGAAGCAGGAACACTTACCACAACCATAAAAGCGGTGCGGAGTGACCGGCGGGAATTTTTTCTCAATGACGGAATTTACGGTGGCCTGATGGAGGTTTCGCAGTTTCCGAAATTGCAACCACGTTACGCCTTAAAGAGCGTTCACCACGAACCACATGACCTGGAGCAATGGACTGTATATGGTCCAACCTGTGATCCAATTGATGTATTGCCCTTCAAATTGAGGTTGCCGGGCAATGTTGCAGAAGGAACGCAGCTGTCTTTTTATGGTGTCGGCGCATATTCAACCGCGACCGCGACCCGGTTTAACGGGTACGGTCGTATTGATGTTGTTGTGGTATAAGAAGTCGGAGAAGCATTTAAGCTTCCGCTGTCGCTTCCATTTCTTCATCCATGGCTTCCATGCGGGCACGGTCGGCTGCACCTTTGGCGCTTTCATCACGATCAACCAGCTCAATCACAGCCATGGGTGCATTATCGCCATAGCGAAAACCTGCTTTAAGAACACGGGTGTAACCACCATTGCGATCTTTGTAGCGAGGGCCCAAAACGTCAAACAGCTTTTTCGTCTGCTCAACGTCGCGAGTGCGGGAAATAGCCTGGCGACGGGCATGGAGGCCCCCACGCTTGCCAAGGGTAATCAGTTTGTCGACGACTGCGCGAAGTTCTTTAGCCTTTGGCAGTGTCGTTACAATTTGCTCGTGCTCAATCAGAGCAGCTGCCATGTTTGCAAACATCGCCTTGCGATGGCTTGCGGTACGGTTCAGTTTACGGCCTTGTTTACGGTGGCGCATGATTGCTCCCCTTATTACTGAGGACGGCCTGGCTCTTGAGGCCGTCCGGTTATTGCCCCCGACCAATTCGGTGGCGGAGAATTCAAATTGCTACAACTTCCAACCCTTGAAGTTGTGAGGAACTCAGTACTGGTCCTCGTAACGTTTAGCGAGGTCCTCAATGTTTTCAGGCGGCCAAGCAGGAATTTCCATACCAAGATGGAGTCCCATGCCAGCCAGCACTTCCTTGATCTCGTTCAAGGACTTGCGACCGAAGTTTGGTGTACGAAGCATTTCGGCTTCTGTTTTCTGGATCAAATCACCGATGTAAACGATGTTGTCGTTTTTCAGGCAGTTTGCAGAACGGACAGAAAGCTCGAGCTCGTCGACCTTTTTGAGAAGAGCCGGGTTGAAAGCAAGTTCTGCAACTTCTTCCTGGACTTCTTCTTTTTGTGGCTCGTCGAAGTTGACGAAAATCGACAGCTGGTCCTGAAGAATGCGTGCTGCATAGGCAATCGCATCATCGGCAGTGATCGACCCATCTGTTTCAACGGTAAGTGTCAGCTTGTCATAGTCGAGAACCTGACCTTCACGTGTTTTGTCGATCTTGTAGGAAACCTTGCGGACAGGAGAATAAAGGCTATCAACCGGAATAAGGCCGATTGGCGCATCTTCTGCGCGGTTGCGTTCAGCTGGCACATACCCCTTACCGGTATTCACGGTAAGTTCCATGCGGATTTCCGCACCTTCATCCAGCGTACAAATCTGGTGTTCCGGGTTGAGAATCTCAACATCACCAACTGTTTGAATATCTGCAGCTGTTACAACAGCAGGGCCTTCCTTGCGGATGACCATGCGCTTTGGCCCCTCACCTTCCATACGGATGGCGATTTCCTTGACGTTGAGAACGATATCCGTGACGTCTTCACGAACACCTGAAATTGAAGAAAACTCATGCAGAACGCCATCGATCTGGACGGCGGTAACCGCTGCGCCCTGAAGCGAGGAAAGCAATACGCGACGCAGGCCATTGCCGAGCGTCAAACCAAAACCGCGCTCAAGCGGCTCGGCTACAATTACTGATTTGGTAGGAGAAACCGTGTTGACTTCAAGTTTGTTAGGCTTGATCAATTCCTGCCAGTTTTTCTGTATCATCAAATATATCCTTGGTATTTACCACCATCCGTTCGTGGCATATTCCGATCACCAGCCTGCATTGCGGATAATCTGCAGGCACTCCCCGACTAAACCCGACGGCGTTTCTTGGGCCGACAACCATTATGTGGAATGGAAGTCACATCGCGAATTGACGTAATAGTAAAACCAGATGCCTGGAGTGCACGCAGAGCTGATTCACGACCGGAGCCAGGTCCGCGAACTTCAACCTCAAGGGTCTTCATGCCGTGGTCCTGTGCTTTCTTGGCTGCATCTTCTGCTGCAACCTGTGCTGCATAAGGAGTGGATTTACGAGAACCCTTAAACCCTTGTGCACCAGCTGATGACCAGGAAATCGTATTTCCCTGCGCATCTGTGATGGTCACCATTGTATTGTTGAACGTAGAATTCACATGAGCCATGCCCGATGTGATGTTCTTTTTCACACGACGACGAACGCGCCCTGCTTCTTTTGCCATAATCTACCTTTCTTCGATCTCAACACCGCCGTAGTACCGGCAGCTCCACCGGGTCCTGGCAAATCCAGAACCCAACCTGTAAATCCGCCCCATCAAGGCGGAGCTAATTACTTCTTCTTGCCAGCAATCGCCCTAGCCGGACCCTTGCGGGTGCGGGCATTTGTGCTGGTACGCTGACCACGAACCGGAAGGCCGCGACGATGACGGAGGCCGCGATAGCAACCCAAATCCATCAAGCGCTTGATGTTCATGGAAGTCTCGCGACGAAGATCACCTTCAACCATGTAGTCACGGTCGATCACTTCGCGCATCTGAAGAACCTCAGCATCTGTGAGTTCATGAACGCGACGTGATTCGTCAATTTTTGTTTTAGATAGAATGTCGCTTGCAACCTTTGGACCAATGCCATGAATGTACTGCAATGCGATTACTGCACGTTTTCCCGCAGGAATGTTTACACCGGCTATACGAGCCATTTTTAACTCCATATCATAAGCTAAGTCTGCGTCCGGTGGAGGCCGGCCCTTGCAGAAAAGTTCTTGCCTTCAAACACATCAAAGGCCAGCATCCGGCTCTCCAAAAAAGGAACACACGGTACTGACCAAAACTGTTTGTCAATTCACAAGCTGATACGCCCTTAAAAAGGCCTCGTCAAGCAGTAATCAGACCAGAGTCTGGACTTAGAGCACCTTTTATTAAATATGGTACACTTTGACCGCCTGAAATTTGTCACAGGAACAGGCGCGGATTGCGCCGTGGTGTTTTTGCACCACAAGAAATTCGCAACGCCCTTCCTGGGGCAAAGGCATGCGGTCGCGATAAATTGGTGAGAAAACAAGTTTGAATTCAATACTTTATCTTCATTCTTATCTTCTGCTTGGGCGATCTTTGCGCTCTCGCTTTGTTGTTTTTCTCAACCGGGTATCTAATCCGGCGGGCAATTTTGGGGCACCGCAGGCCAGGTTTCTTTTGGTTTTGGCCGCGTTGCAATCAGCTCATGGTACGCAAGCACCCCACCAACGGCGATTAGGATTGCCGTTGGTATAACCCGCTTTTTGAAAACCGCCTGGCGAGATCACAAACCTCACGCCATCAAAGCGGTTCATATTTAATAAAAGATGCTCTAATTGGTAATAGAACTGCACTGGCGACAAAATGTTTTGATTCAAGCAGAAAAACACCGGCGGCGCCATCGCATCAGCGAGGCTTTTCGACGCTGAAACAGGGCATTTTGACCCAACCGATACAGGCAGTGCCCAATTCATCCGGATTTCAGGTTGACTGCAAAATCTTATCAATAAGCCCTGCAATGCGCTTGATACTGCCCATTCCGTCTACTCCGCGAAGCTTGCCTTTTGCGTAATAATAGCCAACCAGCGGCGCCGTTTCCTTGTAATAGGCGCGTAGGCGAATTCGCATGGTTTCTTCATTGTCATCTGCCCGACGAGCAAACTCAGCGGAGCCGCACTTGTCGCATGACGAAGGCTTGGCCGGGAGTTTGAACTTGTCGTGGTATCCTTCCCCGCAATTTGAACAGGTAAAGCGTCCCGCGATACGCTCAACCAGCGCATCATCATCAACCTCAAGTTCAATGACCGCTGTCAATTCAAGGCTTTTTTCATCGAACAATGCGTCCAACGCATCAGCCTGCTGCAAGGTTCGTGGAAATCCATCAAGGATAAATCCGTTCTTACAGTCATCGCGGTCAATCCGGTCAGACACAATGCCGATTACGATGTCATCAGTGACGAGTTTTCCGGCGTCCATCGCCGCTTTTGTGCGTTGACCAATCTTTGAGCCAGATGCAATGGCCTCACGCAGCATGTCGCCGGTTGAGAGTTGCGGGATTCCATACTTCTCAACGATGTACTTAGCCTGAGTACCCTTCCCCGCGCCCGGAGGTCCTAGGAGTACTAACTTCATCTTTGTTTACCTCTTCTGCGCTTGCCACCGCGCAGATTGGATTTTTTGACGAGTCCTTCATATTGCTGTGCCAGCAAATGCCCCTGAACCTGCGCCACCGTATCCATCGTGACGCTGACCATGATAAGCAGAGAAGTACCGCCAAGGAAAGCAGAAATCCCCACATTGCTCATGAAGACTTCAGGAACGAGACACACAAATACCAGGTAGATTGCGCCTACAACGGTAATGCGAGTGAGTACGAAATCGATATGTTCGGCTGTACGCTCACCCGGGCGAACGCCTGGAATGAAGCCACCCTGGTTTTTCAGATTATCGGCGGTATCCTTCGGGTTGAATACAATCGCTGTGTAGAAGAAAGCAAAGAATGCGATCAGGAGACCATAAAGCAACAAATAGGCTGGTTGGCCACGACCCAGCGAACTGGTGATCCATGTCAGCCAATCTGGAAGGTTTTGCGTGCCGGAAAAGCCTGCAGCTGTCAGTGGCAGAAGGAGCAGTGAAGACGCGAAGATTGCGGGAATAACACCGGCAGTATTGAGCTTAAGCGGCAGGTGAGATGAATCGCCCTGGAACATCTTGTTGCCCACCTGACGCTTTGGATACTGGATCAAAAGCTTTCGCTGCGCGCGTTCGACAAAGACAATCAGGAACACCAATGCCACCGCAACAATCAATACCAACAACATGGTTGGGGTAGAGATAATGTTCTGACGACCCTGCTCCAGCAATTGTGCGATTGCTGATGGCATTGCTGCAACAATGCCCGCGAAAATGATGAGTGAGATACCGTTACCGATACCGCGGGCAGTTACCTGTTCACCAAGCCACATCAGGAACATCGTACCGCCAACAAGCGTCAGAACCGTTGAAATACGGAAGAACCAGCCCGGATCTTCAACAATGCCCGGGCTTGATTCCAGCCCGATTGAAATACCATAGGCCTGCATGGTGCCGAGAATAACTGTACCATAGCGGGTATACTGGTTGATGACTTTGCGGCCCTGTTCGCCTTCTTTCTTCAACTGTTCCAGTGTTGGAACAACCGAAGTCATCAGCTGCATGATGATCGAGGCGGAAATATACGGCATGATGCCGAGCGCAAAAATTGCCAGTCGCTCAACGGCGCCACCATTAAAAACGTTCAGCAAGCCAACAGCACCCTGCGCTTGTCCTTCGAACGCTTGTGCATAGGCGGCGAAATTAATGCCGGGGAGCGGAATGTATGTGCCTAGCCGATAAACAATCAACGCACCAAGGGTAAACCAAAGGCGCTTTTTGAGTTCATCAGCTTTGGAAAATGACGAAAAGCTCAGATTGGCGGCAAGTTGTTCTGCGGCAGATGCCATGATTTTCTCCCGTGACCCGACTGTCGATCAGCCGGACGTTCCGACTATCGCAGGAACATAAGAGTTTCGGCCTCAAATTGCGAGGCCAAAACGAGCTTCTGAGACTAATTTACGACTTGGCTTCTTCATCTGCAGGTTTTGCCAGAACACTAACTGATCCACCAGCCTTCTCAATCTTCGCAATAGCAGCTTTGGAAGCACCGGCAACTTCACAATTAAGCCCGGCTTTCAACTCACCGTCAGAAAGAATGCGAACACCATCACCTGCGCGGCGGAGTACGCCTGCCTCAACCAGTGCCTCAACGGTCACCGGTTTTTTGGCATCAAGCTTCTTGGCATCAACTGCCTGCTGCAAACGTTCAAGCGACACAGTGCTGTAGTTCTTTGAAAACATCGCATTGGAGAAGCCGCGTTTCGGCAAACGCCGGTAGATTGGCATTTGTCCGCCTTCGAAGCCCTTGATCGCCACGCCGGAACGGGACTTCTGACCCTTGACGCCGCGGCCACCGGTTTTGCCCTTTGATGAGCCAATTCCGCGACCAACACGACGGCGTGACTTGAAGGCGCCTTCTCTGTCATTGATTTCATTGAGTTTCATTTGTCTAACTCCTCGCCGCTTACGCGTTTTCTTCGACGATGCGGACCATATGCCGAACCTTGCGGATCATGCCGCGTATGGCCGGCGTATCCTCAAGCGTGGAACGGCGGTTAATTTTGTTCAATCCAAGGCCAACAAGCGTTGCACGCTGGTCTGCCGGGCGGCGAAGCGGACTACCTGTCTGCTCAATCGTAATTGTCTTTTTATCAGCCATGCTCTTGCCTCTTAGTCGTCTGCGCCGATTAGGTCACGGCGACGTTCTTGCAGAGTTGAATATTTGATGCCGCGTTGAGCTGCAATATCCTTCGGGTGCATCTGGTTTTTCAGAGCGTCGAACGTGGCGCGAACCATGTTGTAAGCATTTGAAGAACCAAGTGATTTCGCAACAATGTCCTGAATTCCGAGGGTTTCGAAAACCGCACGCATTGGGCCACCTGCAATGATACCGGTACCAGCAGGTGCTGCGCGAAGCAAAACCTTGCCTGCGCCGTGACGGCCCTTGACGTCGTGGTGCAATGTACGACCAGAACGCAGTGGAACGAAAATCATGTCGCGTTTTGCAGCTTCGGTTGCCTTGCGGATAGCTTCAGGCACCTCGCGCGCTTTACCATGTCCAAAGCCTACACGGCCCTTTTGATCACCCACCACCACCAATGCAGCAAAGCCAAAGCGACGACCGCCCTTTACAACTTTTGCAACGCGGTTGATGTGTACGAGCTTATCAACGAATTCGCTATCGCGCTCTTCGCGACCACGGCCACGCCCGCGTTTGTTGTCATTTTGTGCCATTATCCTAATTCCTTGTTCTTTTCCGGTAGCACTCTTGATTATCAACCGGGCAATATTCGCTTCTCACGAATTGCCTGGCTAAAATTCCTAAAACTCCAGACCCCCTTCACGGGCAGCTTCTGCGAGAGCTTTTACACGGCCGTGATAGATGTAACCACCACGGTCGAATATAACTTCCTTAATTCCTGCTTTACCGGCACGCTCTGCAACGCGTTTGCCGATTTCAGCAGCAGCCGAAACATCACCGCCCTTTTTGCCGTTGAAGTCTTTATCAAGGGTGGAGGCTGATGCCAGCGTATGACCGGCATTGTCATCAATGACCTGGGCATAGATGTTCTGAGACGAACGGTAAACGCTGAGACGCGGACGTCCGTTGGCAACTTTCTTAAGCTGGCGACGAACCCGGTTTGCGCGGCGTTCTGCGGTTGTAAGCTTTGTACCCATCTTACTTCTTCTTTCCTTCCTTGCGGAAGATTGTTTCGTCCGCGTATTTCACGCCTTTGCCTTTATATGGCTCAGGTGGGCGATAGCTTCGGAGTTCTGCTGCAACCTGACCGACTTTCTGTTTGTCGATCCCGGTAACAACCAATTCAGTTGGTTTTGGGCACGCTACAGTCACACCTTCCGGCACTTTGTAGACAACCTCATGAGAAAATCCGAGAGACAATTGTACGTTGCTACCCTGCATTGCGGCACGGTAACCAACACCGTTGATCTCCAGCTTTTTCTCAAAGCCCTCTTTTACGCCTTCCATGATGTTTGAAACCATGGTGCGTGACATGCCCCATTTGGAGCGCGCGTCTTTTGTCTGGTCGCGTGGATCAAAAACGATTGATCCATCTTCCATTTTTACCAGAACTTCCTTATTCACGACGAACTGGAGTTCACCCTTTGGGCCTTTGGCGGTAACCGTCCGGCCCTCTACAGTTGCAGTAACCCCTTCAGGGATAGCAACCGGTTTTTTACCTATGCGAGACATTTTGCTTCACCCTCTTCCGTTAAAATACGCGGCAGAGGATCTCGCCACCGACATTCTCTTCACGGGCCCGATGGTCGGCCATCACACCCTTGGGCGTGGAAAGAATGTTGATGCCAAGGCCGTTCGCGATATTGGGAATAGACCTGACGGATGAATACACCCGAAGACCGGGACGGGAAACGCGAGAAATCTCACGGATCACCGGTGCGCCTTCATAGTACTTCAATTCGATTTCGATTTCTGACTTGCCGTTGTCGAATTCAACCGTTGAATAGTCGCGGATATAACCTTCTGATTTCAAAACTTCACACACATTAGCGCGCAGTTTTGAAGAAGGGCTTGAAATCCTGGATTTGTTGCGCATCAAACCGTTGCGGATGCGGGTCAACATATCGCCGAGTGGATCAGTAATTCCAGACATCGAAACCCTCCCTTACCAGCTTGATTTTACAAGGCCGGGAATACGGCCATAATTGCCCAGTTCGCGAAGTGCGATACGAGACATTTTCATTTTGCGATAGTAACCGCGTGGACGGCCTGAAACTTCACAGCGGTTACGGATACGAATTTTCGCGCCGTTGCGTGGCATTTCATTCAGCTTGAGCTGAGCCTTGAAGCGTTCCTCAATCGGAAGCTTGCGGTTCATGGTGATTGCTTTCAACTCAGCACGTTTGTTGGCGTGCTTTGCAACGAGCTTCTCACGGCGCTTGTTTTTCGTAAATGCGCTAACTTTAGCCATTTAATCGTTTTCCTTTCGTTTCACGCTTGCCGTTACTGCCTGAACGGGAAGTTGAATTCGCTCAGAAGAGCCCGAGCTTCATCATCCGTTTTTGCAGTCGTGCAAACAATGACGTCCATGCCCCAGATCTGATCTACATTGTCGTAGTTGATTTCCGGAAACACAATGTGTTCCTTGATGCCCATGGCGAAGTTTCCACGTCCATCAAAGCTTTTTGGGTTCAGACCGCGGAAGTCACGAACACGCGGCAGCGCGATGGTGACCAGACGGTCGATAAAGTCATACATGCGGGGACCGCGAAGTGTAACCTTTGCACCAAGCGGCATGCCCTCACGAACCTTGAAGGTGGCGATAGACTTGCGGGCAAAGGTAACTTGCGCTTTTTGACCGGCAATCAAAGTCAGGTCATCAGCAGCAATCTTTGCCTTCTTGGAATCCTGTGTGGTTTCGCCAACCCCCATATTGATGACAATCTTGTCGATCTTGGGCACTTCCATTGGGTTTTTATACCCGAATTGCTCAACCATTTTTTCACGTATGGTTTCGCCATAAAGCGTCCGCAGACGTGGTACGTAAATTACTTCAGCCATCGATCTCTTCTCCAGAACGCTTGGCGACGCGGACCTTGCGGCCGTCGTCCATGATTTTAATTCCTACGCGTGTAGCCTTGCCGTCCTTTGGATCAGCCAGTGCAAGGTTAGATACCTGGATTGCAGCTTCGCGATTTACGATGCCTGCTTCCTGATTTGCAGATTGACGCTGGTGCCGCTTGATCATGTTGACACCTTGAACGAGAGCCTTGCCCTCCTTCGGTATCATCTTGATGATCTCTCCGGAACGACCTTTGTCCTTGCCAGTGAGTACGACCACGTTATCGCCTTTTCTAAGCTTTTGCATAATCGTCTCCTAAAGCACTTCTGGTGCCAGCGAAATAATCTTCATGTGGCGCTTCGCACGCAATTCGCGGGGAACCGGCCCAAAGATACGCGTACCGACCGGCTCGCTCTTGTTATCAACCAGAACGGCTGCATTGCCATCAAAACGAATGACTGAACCGTCAGCACGCTTGATGTCTTTTGCGGTACGAACCACTACGGCTTTCATGACCTGGCCTTTTTTGACCCGACCACGTGGAATGGCTTCTTTTACTGAAACCACAATAATGTCACCAACTGAGGCGTATTTCCGTTTGGAACCGCCCAGTACCTTGATGCACATAACACGACGGGCGCCTGAATTATCGGCGACATCAAGATTTGTTTGCATCTGAATCATGACTGGCTACCTTCTTTTTCTCTTCCCCGAACTGAACCCAGTCCGGCGCCTGCCAAACCTTAAGCTTGATCTTTAACAACGATCCAGCGCTTGTCTTTCGAAATCGGACGGCATTCCTCAATGGAAACCGCATCACCGATCTTTTTCACATTGCCCTCATCGTGGGCCTTGTAATTCTTTGAGCGACGGACAGTCTTTTTGAAGAGCGGGTGAATGAACCGACGCTCAACTTTAACGACAACCGTCTTGTCGTTCTTGTCACGGACAACAGTGCCCTGCAAAATGCGTTTTGGCATGTCTTACTTCTTTCCTTTTAAGGCTTTCAGGCCTTGGCTTCTGCAGACTGCTTTTCAGCAGCAACGGTTTGGATGCGCGCAATGTCCCGGCGAACCTTACGCACACGCGCTGTGTTTTCCAGCTGACCGGTTGCCTGTTGGAAACGCAGGTTGAACTGCTCTTTCTTCAGGCTTTCCAACTCATCGACGAGTTCGTCAGCGGTTTTTAATTTCAATTCGCTGGCCTTCATGGCTCAACCCTTTCCTTACAAACGATTATTCAGCAATACGCTGAACAAAACGGGTTTTGATCGGAAGCTTGCGACCACCGAGGCGAAGGGCCTCACGTGCAACTTCTTCTGAAACACCGTCGATCTCGAACATGATCCGACCTGGCTTAACGCGGGCGGCCCAGTAATCCGGAGACCCCTTACCTTTACCCATCCGAACCTCGGTTGGTTTTGAAGATACAGGTACATCCGGGAAGATGCGGATCCACACACGCCCTGCCCGCTTCATGTGGCGGGTGATGGCACGACGAGCCGCTTCGATCTGACGGGCAGTGATACGCTCCGGCTCAACCGCCTTGATGCCGAAAGCACCAAATGTCAGGCTGGTTCCGCCTTTGGCTTTGCCATGGATGCGGCCCTTATGCTGCTTGCGGAATTTTGTGCGCTTTGGCTGCAACATTTCTCTTAATCCCGTTCAATTCAATCAGTAGTTGGAGCGACGCTGACCGCCACCCTGTTCCTGTGTTTCATTCGCACGACGCTCGGAAGCGAACGGATCGTGCTCGAAAATTTCACCTTTAAAGATCCAGACCTTGATGCCACAGATCCCGTAAGCGGTTGATGCGGATGCAACACCGTAATCAATGTCAGCACGCAATGTATGAAGTGGCACACGGCCTTCGCGATACCATTCCATCCGCGCAATCTCGGCACCGCCAAGACGGCCTGAACAGTTGATCCGGATACCCTGGGCTCCAAGACGCATTGCAGATTGAACTGAACGCTTCATGGCGCGACGGAATGCAATCCGGCGCTCAAGCTGTTGGGCGATTGATTGGGCAACGATGGTTGCATCAATCTCAGGCTTGCGCACTTCGTTGATATTGATGTGCACCTCAGAATCGGTCATCTTACCAAGTTTGCGGCGCAGTTTTTCGATGTCTGCACCCTTCTTGCCGATGATGATGCCCGGACGCGCCGAGTAAATAGTCACGCGGCACTTCTTGTGCGGACGCTCAATCACGATTTTTGAAATTGAAGCTGCTGACAGTTCAGTTTCAAGATATTCGCGGATTTTGATGTCTTCATGAAGAAGCGAACCATATTCGCCCTTTTGGGCAAACCAGCGTGAATCCCACGTGCGGTTGATGCCAAGGCGAAGGCCGATTGGATTAATTTTCTGACCCATTATGCGGCCTCCTCTTCCACTTCACGCACCACAATCGTCAGGTGTGAGAAGGGTTTTAATATACGGCTAGATTTACCACGGCCACGAACCCGAAAACGTTTCATGGTGATCGACTTGCCAACATGGGCCTCGGCTACGATGAGGCTGTCGACATCAAGATCATGATTGTTCTCGGCATTTGCGATTGCAGATTCGAGCGTCTTCTTCACGGTACCGGCGATACGACGTGGAGAAAATTCAAGCTCGGCGAGTGCCTGGCTTGCTTTCTTGCCGCGGATCATGGTCGCAACATCATTAAGTTTCTGCCCGCTGGTACGTATCGTACGGGCTACCGCACGGGCCTCATTATCTTTCAGCACACGCTCGCGCTTGGGCTTGCCCATTGTTACTTCCTCTTCGCTTTCTTGTCCGCGCCGTGACCGTAATAGTTACGCGAGGGCGAGAACTCACCGAATTTGTGGCCGACCATGTCCTCGCTTACGCTGACAGGAACGTGCTTTTGACCATTATAGACGCCGAAGGTCAGTCCCACGAACTGGGGCAGAATCGTAGAACGTCTGCTCCAGGTCTTGATTACTTCACTTCTGCCACTTTCACGGACTTTGTCGGCTTTCTTCAAGAGATAGCCATCGACAAAAGGTCCTTTCCAAACTGAACGAGCCACGTGTTATTTCCCTATCGCTTCTTGCGCTGATGACGTGAGCGCATGATGAGTTTGTCGGATGTCTTGTTTTTTGTGCGTGTGCGCTTGCCTTTTGTAGGCTTGCCCCAGGGGGTAACCGGATGGCGACCACCAGAGGTACGGCCTTCACCACCACCATGAGGGTGATCGACCGGGTTCATGGCAACACCACGAACATGCGGGCGACGACCAAGCCAACGATTGCGGCCTGCTTTACCCTTGTTGGTGTTTGAATTGTCCGGGTTTGAAACCGCGCCAACTGTTGCAATGCAATCACTGTGAATGAGGCGCTGTTCGCCTGAATTCAAGCGAAGGATTGCATAAGGGCCGTCACGACCAACCAGTTGAACATAAGAACCGGCAGAGCGTGCAATTTGCGCACCCTTGCCTGGCTTCATTTCCACGTTGTGGATGATTGTACCAACCGGAATTGAACGCATGGGCATTGAATTGCCCGGCTTGATGTCTGCGCTATCTGCGGAGATGACCTTGTCACCAATACCGAGGCGCTGAGGTGCAATGATGTAAGAAAGCTCACCATCAGCATATTTGAGCAAGGCAATAAAAGCTGTCCGGTTCGGATCGTACTCAATCCGCTCAACGGTTGCCTCTATATCGCGCTTGGTGCGCTTGAAATCGATGATCCGGTAACTGCGCTTGTGACCGCCGCCACGATGGCGCGCTGTCATGCGGCCAACATTGTTACGACCACCGGATTTGGAAAGACCTTCAGTCAAAGTCTTGACTGGCTTGCCCTTCCACAGCCCGGAACGGTCCACAATAACCAGCTGACGCTGACCGGGTGTCCGTGGGTTAAATTTCTTGAGTGCCATTTGCCTCTTCCTTAAAGCCCTGTGGTCACGTCGATGGATTCACCATCTACCAGTGTCACAATTGCCTTTTTCACGTCGCTCTGTTTGCCCTTGATGCCGCGGAAACGCTTTACCTTGCCCTTACGGACCAGAGTGTTAACCGCCTTCACCTTGACATTGAAAAGTGCCTCAACGGCGCCTTTGATTTCCGGCTTGGTCGCAGTCGATGCAACGTTGAACAGAACCTGGTTCTGCTCGGAAGCCATTGTGGATTTTTCTGTAATGACCGGAGATACGATCACATCGTAGTGGCGAACATCCGTCATTTGAACCGCTCCTCAAGTGCTTCCACTGCCGATTTGGACAAAACCAGTTTTTCGCGGCGTAGAATGTCATACACATTGATGCCCTGAACCGGAAGCACATCGACGTGTGGTACGTTACGGGCTGCGAGCGCAAAATTCTTGTCGAGTTCTGCACCCCCGATAAACAGCGCATTTTCCAGACCAAGCTTGGCAAGTTGACCACGCAGCGCGCCGGTTTTTGCCTTTTTGACCGCAAGATCATCTACAACAACAACCTGTTGTGATGCCTGCTTTGCAGAAAGCGCGTGCTTCAGTGCCAATGAACGGACCTTTTTAGGAAGATCATGTGCATGATCGCGAGGTGTGGGGCCGAAGGCACGACCGCCGCCGCGGAATTGTGGGGCCTTTTTGGTGGAGTGACGAGCATTACCAGTGCCCTTCTGATTGTACATCTTTTTAGTTGTAGCGTTGATTTCCGCGCGGTTCTTCACATCGTGTGTGCCGGCACGGCGTTTTGCCAGCTGGTAGCGCACCATACGGTGAAGAAGATCTTCGCGAGGTTCCAGACCAAAAACCGCATCTGATACTGATACTTTGCCTGAAGACTTGCCATCGAGGGTTGTTACACTGATATCCATTATTGCGCTCCCTCACTTGCTTCCACAGAAGCATCAGGTGCTTCGGTTACAGCCTGCTGACCACCCTTAACCGCCGCCGGCATTGGGGCATTGTCTGGAAGAGCCTTTTTGTTGGCATCCTTGATCGTGATCCATGCACCTTTTGAGCCAGGTACCGCACCTTTAATCAGGACGAGACCCCGATCAGCATCTGTGCGCACAACTTCAAGGTTTTGAGTGGTGATCCGGGTTGAACCCATGTGGCCAGCCATTTTTTTGCCTTTGAAGACTTTACCGGGATCCTGACACTGACCGGTAGAACCGTGTGAGCGGTGGGAAACGGAAACGCCGTGAGAAGCACGGAGGCCGCTAAAATTGTGACGCTTCATGGCACCGGCAAAACCTTTACCGATTGATGTGCCGGTCACATCGACTTTTTGACCCGGTACAAAGTGCTCAGCGGACAATTCCACACCCACATCCAGCATGTTTTCCGGAGAAACACGAAATTCAGCAAGCTTGCGCTTTGGCTCAACTTTCGCAACTGCGAAATGGCCACGCATTGGCTTCGTTGTGTTTTTCACTTTGGCAAGGCCGGCACCCAACTGGACTGCGGTATAGCCATTCTTGTCTTCAGTACGCTGTGCAACAACTTGAAGGTTATCGACCTTCAAAACCGTTACTGGAATTTGTTCCCCGGCGTCATTATAGACACGGGTCATTCCCAGCTTCTGTGCAATCAAACCTGAACGCATTGGTTCGTTCCTTGTTTGGGAAATGAGCCTTGCTCAGAGTTCCCGACTAGTTAATTCCTACAGCTTAATCTCAACATCCACGCCAGCAGAAAGATCGAGCTTCATCAGCGCGTCCACTGTTTGTGGTGTCGGATCAACGATATCCAGGAGCCGTTTGTGCGTACGTATTTCAAACTGCTCGCGGCTTTTCTTGTTGACGTGTGGCGAACGGTTTACGGTGTAACGCTCGATCCGAGTGGGAAGCGGAACCGGTCCTTTCACCTGCGCACCTGTACGCTTGGCCGTGGAAACAATTTCCTTGGTCGACGAATCAAGAATGCGATGGTCAAACGCTTTCAGGCGAATGCGGATATTTTGGCCGTTCATAGTGTCAAATTCCTCAAAAGACGCAGGGGTGAAGGTCTCCCCTCACCCCGATGTCAATTATCTCTACTCAATTATGTTTGCTACGATGCCGGCACCGACTGTACGGCCACCTTCCCGGATTGCGAAGCGCAGGCGCTCTTCCATCGCGATTGGCACAATAAGCTCGACTTCCATCTCAACATTATCACCAGGCATCACCATTTCAGTGCCTGCTGGCAGCTGACATACGCCCGTCACATCCGTTGTACGGAAGTAAAACTGCGGGCGGTAATTGGTGAAGAACGGTGTATGACGTCCGCCCTCATCCTTCGTCAGGATGTAAGCTTCTGCCTTGAACTTGGTGTGCGGTGTAACCGAACCAGGCTTCACAAGACACTGGCCACGCTCAACCTGCTCGCGGTCAATACCCCGGATCAAAGCACCGATGTTGTCGCCTGCTTCACCTCGGTCAAGCAATTTACGGAACATTTCAACACCTGTACAGGTGGTTTTCTGAGTGTCTTTAACACCAACGATTTCAATCTCGTCACCAATATTGATCACGCCACGCTCAACACGACCTGTCACAACCGTACCCCGGCCCGAGATTGAAAACACGTCTTCAATCGGCATCAGGAATGGCTGGTCAATCGGACGGTCCGGCTGTGGAATGAAGGTGTCAACCTGAGCCATCAGTTCGCGAATTGCGTTCTCACCGATTTCAGGATCACGACCCTCCATCGCTGCCAAAGCAGAACCTTTAACGATGGGTGTGTCGTCACCAGGAAACTCGTAAGAAGAAAGAAGTTCACGAACTTCCATGTCAACGAGTTCGAGAAGCTCTTCATCGTCAACCTGGTCAACTTTGTTGAGAAACACAACGATCGCAGGAACACCAACCTGACGGGCAAGCAGAATGTGCTCGCGGGTCTGGGGCATCGGGCCATCGGCGGCTGAACACACAAGGATCGCGCCGTCCATTTGCGCGGCTCCGGTGATCATGTTTTTCACATAGTCAGCATGACCCGGGCAATCAACATGGGCGTAGTGGCGGGCTTCCGTTTCATACTCAACGTGAGCCGTGGAAATCGTGATGCCGCGGGCGCGCTCTTCAGGAGCTCCGTCAATCTGGTCATAGGCCTTGAAGTCACCAAAGTACTTCGTGATCGCCGCTGTCAACGTCGTCTTGCCGTGGTCAACGTGACCAATCGTGCCGATGTTACAGTGAGGCTTATTGCGCTCAAACTTTTCTTTTGCCATTTGGCTTCTCCATCCGTTGGCGGGAATTCCTGAACCCGCATCAGGTTAAATTTCTAATTTCGTTAGCCGGTGTATTTTTCCTGGATTTCCTTGGAAACCGCAGAAGGTACCGGGGCATAATGATCAAACTGCATTGAGTACTGGGCACGGCCCTGTGACATTGAACGCAGGTTATCGACGTATTTAAACATGTTCATCAGTGGCACATGCGCGTTTACAACGGTTGCAATACCGCGAACTTCCTGACCCTGGATCATACCACGGCGAGAGTTCAGGTTACCGATGATGTCACCGAGGTAATCTTCCGGGGTAACAACTTCAACAGCCATGATAGGCTCGAGCAATTGTGCACCCAGCTGGCTTTTATTTTCACGGAAGCAGGCACGAGCAGCGATCTCAAATGCAAGAACGGAAGAATCAACGTCGTGGTAAGCACCATCAAGAAGCGTTGCTTTAACACCCAACATCGGGAAGCCAGCCAGGGGCCCCGAAGACATAACGCTTTCGATACCCTTTTTAACGCCTGGAATGTATTCTTTCGGTACGTTACCACCAACAATCTTACTGTCGAATTCGAAATCTTCGGATTCGGGGTTTGGCTCGAACATGATTTTGACGCGAGCAAACTGGCCGGAACCACCAGACTGCTTCTTGTGGGTGTAATCTGCTTCGTAAGTCTTCGTGATGGTCTCACGGAACGCGACCTGCGGCTCACCAATATTCGCCTCAACCTTGAATTCGCGCTTCATGCGGTCAACCAGGATATCGAGGTGAAGTTCACCCATGCCCGCAATGATTGTCTGACCAGATTCATCATCTGATTTAACGCGGAATGAAGGATCTTCAGCAGCCAGGCGATTAAGGGCAATACCCATTTTCTCCTGGTCGCCTTTGGTTTTCGGCTCAATTGCGATCTGAATAACCGGATCGGGAAATTCCATGCGCTCAAGAATAACCGGCTTCAGCGGATCACTAAGGGTATCCCCTGTTGTGGTTTCCTTAAGGCCTGCAATCGCAACGATATCGCCAGCAAAAGCTTCCTTGATATCTTCACGGTCGTTTGAGTGCATCAACAACATACGGCCAACGCGCTCTTTTTTGTCTTTGACTGTGTTCAATACGCTGGAACCAGTTTCGATCTTGCCTGAATAGATACGGCAGAAGGTCAAAGAACCAACAAACGGGTCATTCATGATCTTGAATGCGAGAATGCCAAGCGACTCATCATCAGAAGCTTCACGAACTGTGTCTTCTTCTGTCTTGACGTCGATGCCCTTGACCGCAGGAATATCAAGCGGAGAAGGAAGGAAGTCCACGACAGCGTCGAGCAGCGGCTGAACACCTTTGTTCTTGAATGCAGAACCGCACATGACCGGGAAATAGGTGCCGGTGATGGTACCAACACGGATCAAAGCGCGAAGCTCGTCTGCGGAAGGCTCGTTACCTTCAAGATATGATTCCATTGCAGCTTCGTCGTTTTCAACGGCTGCTTCCACCATCTCTTCGCGGTATTTGTTGGCTGTCTCAACAAGGTCAGCAGGAATGTCTGTAACATCCCATGTTGCACCAAGCTCCTCGCCATTCCACACCAAAGCCTTCATATCGATCAGATCGACAACGCCAGAAAATTCATTTTCAGCACCGATTGGCAGCTGAAGAACAAGCGGCGTGCCACCCAGGCGCTCTTTGATCATTTCAACCGAGCGGTAATAGTCGGCACCGATCTTGTCCATTTTGTTGACGAAAATCATGCGAGGCACGTTGTACTTATCAGCTTGACGCCAAACGGTTTCAGTTTGCGGCTCTACGCCTGCGTTGGCATCTAGCAATGCAATTGCACCATCGAGCACACGGAGCGAACGCTCAACTTCAATGGTGAAGTCAACGTGGCCTGGAGTGTCAATGATGTTGAAACGTTTCTTGGTGCCGTCACGGCCTTTCCAGAAGGTAGTGGTCGCAGCTGAAGTGATTGTAATACCACGCTCCTGCTCCTGCTCCATCCAGTCCATGGTAGCCGCGCCATCGTGCACTTCGCCGATTTTGTGGCTTTTTCCCGTGTAATACAGGATACGCTCAGTGGTCGTCGTCTTACCTGCATCAATGTGGGCCATGATGCCGAAGTTGCGATAGTCTTTAATTTCGTATTCGCGGGCCATTGTTTTTAACCTTTGGGTCTTGGCTCAAGCGTATTGGGAGTACTACTTGAACCCGGATAGTTCGAACTTGTTTTACCAGCGGTAATGCGAGAACGCTTTGTTCGCATCAGCCATTTTGTGTGTATCTTCACGTTTCTTGACTGCAGAACCGCGATTGTTTGAAGCATCCAGGATTTCACCTGAAAGGCGAGAAACCATAGTTGTTTCGTTACGCTTGCGAGCTGCAGAAATCATCCAACGGATTGCCAGTGCCTGACGGCGCTCCGGGCGAACCTCAACCGGAACCTGATACGTTGCACCACCCACGCGGCGGGAACGGACTTCTACCGCAGGAGCAACATTTTCAAGGGCTGAGTGGAAGGCTTCGATCGGATCGGTCTTTGCTTTTTCTTCAACCTCGTCAAGCGCACCGTAAACGATGCGCTCTGCAACTGATTTTTTGCCATCCAACATGATGGAATTCATAAATTTTGAAAGAACCACATCTCCAAATTTTGGATCAGGGTTTACTTCACGTTTTTCTGCGCGGTGACGACGAGACATCTCTTAAAACCCTTACTTTGGACGCTTCGCGCCGTATTTCGAACGACGCTGCTTACGGTCTTTAACACCCTGGGTATCCAGGACACCACGAATGATATGGTAACGAACACCCGGCAAGTCTTTGACGCGGCCACCGCGGATCATCACAACAGAGTGCTCCTGAAGATTGTGTCCTTCACCAGGAATGTATCCGATCACCTCAAAACCGTTGGTCAAACGGATTTTTGCAACCTTACGAAGCGCCGAGTTCGGCTTCTTCGGAGTTGTTGTATAAACGCGGGTGCAAACACCTCGCTTTTGCGGGCAAGCTTCCATTGCAGGAACCTTGCTGCGCTTTACCTGTGGCTTGCGCGGGTTACGAACCAGTTGGTTGATTGTAGGCATACAATCCAGACCTTTTCATCATCTTTACCGGCCATTTAGCCAGACATGTTTCGTTCAGAAATACCGTGCTTTCGCCGAGGTATTTCCCATGCAATAAAAGGTTCAGCCAATCGGGAGACCCCTGATTGCGAACCTTGAAAACGCAGAGGACCCAAACGGGTCGTGCACCAAATATGTTTCAGCGTTCAAACCTTGTTTGAGCATGTTTTCCAACACGAGACGCGTTGAACAGCCAATGCTCACATCGGCCTGTTTGGGCCGGTATAAGGAATGGGATTCCGTGCGTCAAGCCCATTTGCCGCAAAAACGGCAAAAAACTACAGGCTCGGATCAGATAAACAGTCCGGTTTTGTGCCTGATACCAGCGGCCCTTAGGATTGTTCCCTTTAACCAGGAATTATTTTGGCTTTGGTTACCTGCAAAGCTCGTAACCTGGCAGCTTGTTCGGAAGCGGTATCCAGCCCGAATTCGGGGTCAATTATTCGCTTTATCTGCGTTGATAGGCTTTCCAAATATCCCGAACAATTCCCCGGACTCAGAAAAATACCAAATACTGCAAAAAACTATACCAGGGGTAATCTTTGGCCGATCTGGAAAAGAGCACAAAAAAGACCGCCCGGAGGCGGCCCTTGAATTTCTCGCCTATTTAAGAAAAACCGCTATTCAGCAGCGTCCCCTCCACTCATGTCTGAAAGCAATGCATCAGAAGCCGCCATGTTGCGTTTTTCCTCAATGATGAGGTCATCGCGCTTTTTGGCAAGACGACGAACATTGGCCATGATCCCGCCGGTACCAGCGGGGATCAGACGTCCAACAATCACGTTTTCCTTAAGACCTTCGAGCGCGTCGGACTTGCCGGCAACAGAAGCCTCGGTAAGAACGCGGGTCGTTTCCTGGAACGATGCGGCCGAGATGAACGAACGGGTCTGCAGGCTTGCTTTAGTGATACCGAGTAGAACCGGATCGCCTTCAGCAGGCTTCTTGCCTTCTTCAACAATACGCTCGTTGAGAATATCCATCTCGATGCGATCCATCTGTTCACCAACCAAAAGGCCAGTATCACCCGGCTCGGTGATCTCAACTTTTTGCAGCATCTGGCGAACAATCACCTCGATATGCTTGTCGTTGATGACAACACCCTGCAATCGGTAAACTTCCTGGATTTCGCTGACGAGGTATGAGGCAAGAGCCTCCACGCCGCGAATTGCCAGAATGTCGTGCGGTGCCGGATTACCATCGAGAATGTAGTCGCCCTTCTCGATCGGGTCTCCGTCCTGCAGGTGGAACGGCTTGGATTTCGGGATGAGATACTCCGCTGGTTCCATTGTGGAATCATTCGGCTCAATCGAAATCCGACGCTTGTTCTTGTAGTCACGACCATAGCGAATGGTGCCATCAATGGTTGCGATGACCGCATGATCCTTTGGACGACGGGCCTCGAAGAGTTCCGCCACCCGTGGAAGACCGCCGGTAATATCCTTGGTTTTCGCGCTCTCAGTCGGAATACGTGCAAGCACGTCACCGCCTTTGACCTTGGCACCGGGTTCAACCGACAGGATCGCATCAACTGACAGGAAGATACGGGCATCACCGCCGCGCTTCAGCTTGGCAACTTCACCATCCTTGCCTTTGATAACAATCGCAGGCTTGAGATCCGCACCACGAGGGTTTGCACGCCAATCCACAACAACACGCTTGGTGATGCCGGTAGATTCGTCGGTGTTCTCCTGGACGGAAAGACCATCAACCACATCTTCAAACTCGACCGTGCCATTCACTTCAGTGAGGAGCGGACGGGTATATGGATCCCACTCGGCCATACGCTGGCTCTGCTGGATTTTATCACCTTCGGCAACCAGAAGGCGGGCCCCGTAGTTAACCCGGTGCGATGCGCGTTCAACGCCCTTCTCATCTTCTATGGTAACCGCCATGTTGCGGCCCATCACGATCATGTTGCCATCTGAATCTTTCGACACATTGGCGTTACGAAGCCTGATAATGCCTTCGTAGGAGGCTTCCAGGAACGAACTGTCAACCACCTGTGCCGTACCACCGATGTGGAAGGTACGCATGGTAAGCTGGGTACCCGGTTCACCGATGGACTGAGCAGCGATAACACCAACAGCTTCACCCATGTTGACCGAAGTACCGCGCGCAAGATCACGACCGTAACACGCGCCACAGACGCCATTTTGCGATTCACAAGTAAGAGCTGAGCGGATCAGAACCGTCTTAACGCCGGCGTTCTCAACCAGATCAACATCTTCCTCACTGATGAGGTGGTTCTTTGGCAGAATTTCCTCACCCGTTTCCGGATTGGTGATTGCCTCAGCAGTTGTACGACCAAGGATACGCAATCCAAGTGACGCCACAACCTGACCTGCATCAACCACTGCCTGCATCGTTAAACCGGCATCGGTTCCACAATCTTCTGATGTGATGATGCAATCCTGGGCAACATCAACCAGACGACGGGTAAGATAACCGGAATTCGCAGTTTTCAAGGCCGTATCAGCAAGACCCTTGCGGGCACCGTGAGTGGAGTTGAAGTACTCAAGAACCGTGAGGCCTTCTTTAAAATTCGAGATGATCGGGCTTTCGATGATCTCACCGGACGGCTTGGCCATCAGACCGCGCATACCAGCAAGCTGTTTCATCTGGGTTGGAGAACCACGCGCACCCGAATGGCTCATCATGTAGATTGAGTTCATCGGAAGCTGACGTTTGGTTTTCTCGTCATAATCAACCGCCTTAATGCGATCCATCATTTCATCGGCGACCTTGTCGCCACACTTGGCCCAGGCATCAACAACTTTGTTGTACTTCTCGCCCTGAGTGATCAGGCCATCATTGTACTGTTGCTCATACTCTTTGGTGAGCGCCTGGGTTTGTGTAACCAGGGTGGATTTCGTATCCGGGATAACCATGTCATCCTTACCAAAGGAGATACCGGCCTGACAAGCATGGCTAAAGCCAAGCTGCATGATGCGGTCACAGAAAATCACAGTCTCTTTTTGGCCGGAATGACGGTAAACAGAGTCTATCATTTTCGAGATGTTTTTCTTGGTCATCTCTGTGTTGACGGTATCAAAGCCGATTTTGTAATGACGTGGCAACAATTCACCAAGGATCATGCGACCGGGTGTGGTCTCATGAATTTGAGAAACAGAATTTCCCTCAACATCCACAGTCTTGTAGCGACCACGGATTTTTGTGTGAAGGGTCACAACACCAGAATCAATCGCGTGGCGAAGTTCGCCCATGTCAGAGAATGCAGTCCCCTCGCCCGGCTCGTTTTCAGAAACGATCGAGAGATAGTACAGGCCCAGAACCATGTCTTGTGAAGGAACAATGATCGGCTGACCGTTTGCAGGGTGCAAGATGTTGTTGGTAGACATCATCAAAACGCGTGCTTCGAGTTGTGCTTCCAGAGAAAGCGGCACGTGTACCGCCATCTGGTCACCATCGAAGTCAGCGTTAAACGCAGCACAGACAAGCGGGTGAAGCTGGATGGCTTTACCCTCAATCAGTACAGGTTCAAACGCCTGGATACCCAAACGGTGAAGGGTCGGCGCACGGTTCAGAAGAACCGGATGCTCACGAATGACTTCATCAAGGATATCCCAGACTTCAGGCTTTTCTTTTTCAACAAGCTTCTTCGCCTGCTTGACTGTTGAAGAGTAACCCTTTGCATCCAGGCGCGCATAAATGAACGGTTTGAAAAGCTCGAGCGCCATCTTCTTTGGAAGACCGCATTGATGAAGCAGCAACTCAGGGCCGGTCACGATAACCGAGCGTCCTGAATAGTCGACGCGTTTACCCAGAAGGTTCTGACGGAAACGACCCTGCTTGCCTTTCAGCATATCTGAAAGTGATTTCAACGGACGCTTGTTCGCTCCGGTAATGGTACGGCCACGGCGTCCATTGTCGAAGAGTGCGTCAACTGACTCCTGCAGCATCCGCTTTTCGTTCCGGATGATAATGTCAGGTGCACGCAATTCTACCAGACGACGCAGACGGTTGTTCCGGTTGATCACACGACGATAAAGGTCATTAAGATCGGAGGTCGCAAAGCGTCCGCCATCCAGTGGAACCAGCGGACGAAGATCCGGCGGAATGACCGGGATGATTTTCATGATCATCCATTCAGGGCGGTTTCCTGATTCAAGAAACGCCTCAACAACTTTCAAGCGTTTTTGAAGTTTGGTTGTCTTGAGTTCAGACGAGGTTTCAGAAAGCTCAACACGAATTTCGCCGGCAACTTTTTCAAGGTCCATTGAGGCAAGAATTTCGTGAATTGCTTCCGCACCGATCATGGCTGTGAATGTGTCTTCACCATATTCGTCGATTGCATTCATATACTCTTCTTCAGAGAGCAACTGATACTCTTGAAGCGCTGTGAGGCCCGGTTCTGTTACAACGAAGTTCTCGAAATAAAGAATACGCTCCAGGTCCTTGAGCGTCATGTTCAACAAAAGGCCGATGCGCGACGGCAGCGACTTCAGGAACCAGATGTGGGCGACAGGTGCTGCAAGATCGATATGACCCATGCGCTCACGACGCACACGGGAAAGCGTTACTTCCACACCACATTTTTCACAGATGATACCTTTGTACTTCATCCGCTTGTATTTTCCGCACAGACATTCGTAGTCCTTTACAGGACCAAAAATCCGCGCGCAGAACAGTCCGTCACGTTCCGGCTTGAACGTACGGTAGTTGATGGTCTCCGGCTTCTTGATTTCGCCATAGGACCAGGAAAGGATTTTCTCCGGCGACGCAATGGAAATTCGAATGGAATCGAAATTCTGCGAGGCGGCCGGATTGTTGAAGAGATTCATGACTTCTTGATTCATGGTACTCGGTTCCTTTTGGGGCTTGCCCCTTTGCGGTTCCAGACTTGTGCACTATCGCTGGAACCTGAATATTGTCTCGCTCTACGCTACTGGTGAGCAGGCAGCCAAAAGCGCCTGCCCCTAAAACTCCTACTCGGCAGCATCCGGCAACAGATCGCCGCCGTCATCGTCTCCGTCTTCGAGCGTGTCAGTAGGCACTTTGGTGTTGTTCAGATCGACACTGAGACCCAGGGAACGCATCTCCTTGACAAGAACGTTGAAGCTTTCCGGAATACCGGCTTCGAACGTGTCATCACCACGGACAATTGCTTCATAGACCTTGGTTCGACCAGCCACGTCATCTGACTTGACAGTGAGCATTTCCTGAAGCGTGTAGGCGGCGCCATAAGCTTCGAGCGCCCAGACCTCCATCTCACCGAAGCGCTGACCACCAAACTGTGCCTTACCACCAAGCGGCTGCTGGGTAACAAGCGAGTATGGGCCAATTGAACGGGCGTGGATTTTATCATCAACCAGGTGGTGAAGCTTGAGCATATAGATGTAGCCCATCGTCACCTTGCGGTCGAACTGCTCGCCGGTCCGCCCATCATATACTGTAGACTGACCTGAGGAGTGCATCCCAGCCTGCTCCAACATTTCCACAATGTCGCCCTCATGGGCACCATCGAAGACCGGTGTAGCGATTGAAACACCCCGTGTGAGTTGATCTGCCAGGCGCATGACGGAATCATCGTCATAGTCCTTGACCGGCTCATTGCGTTCATTGTCGTCATAAACTGATTCAATTTCTTTGCGTAAAGGCTTGATATCACCGGAAGAATTGTAAGCCTCGATGAGATCTCCGATCTTTCTGCCCATGCCTGCACAGGCCCAACCCAAATGGGTTTCGAGGATCTGACCAACATTCATACGAGATGGCACGCCAAGCGGGTTCAGCACGATATCGGCATGGGTTCCGTCTTCAAGGAACGGCATGTCTTCAATCGGCATGATCCGTGAAACAACACCCTTGTTGCCGTGGCGACCAGCCATCTTGTCACCAGACTGAAGCTTGCGCTTCACGGCAACAAAGACTTTGACCATCTTCATGACACCCGGCATTAGTTCATCGCCACGCTGGAGCTTTTCGACCTTGTCCATGAAGCGCTGCTCAAGCAGAGACTTTGAATCATCATACTGCGCTTGCAATGCTTCAATCTGGGCTTGCGCCTTGTCGTTTGATACGGCAAACTGCCACCACTGGGAGCGTGGATATTCTTCCATCGCTTCAGCCGTGATTTTCGAACCCTTCTTGTAACCTTTAGGTCCGGCAACAGCTTCCTTGTTTTTCAACATGTCAGCCAGACGGCCATAGACGTTACGATCGAGAATCGCTTGCTCGTCATCACGGTCTTTTGCAAGTGATTCAATCTCTTCACGCTCGATTGACATCGCACGTTCGTCTTTTTCAATACCATGACGGTTGAAAACACGAACTTCAACGACTGTACCAAAGCCTCCTGGCGGCATGCGAAGTGAGGTATCACGAACATCAGAGGCTTTTTCACCAAAGATCGCACGCAGAAGCTTTTCTTCCGGTGTCATCGGGCTTTCGCCCTTTGGTGTGATCTTGCCAACCAGAATGTCGCTGGGTCCAACTTCAGCACCGATATAGGTGATGCCCGCTTCGTCGAGGTTCTTCAGGGCTTCTTCAGAAACGTTTGGAATATCACGGGTAATTTCTTCCGGTCCGAGTTTGGTATCACGGGCCATGACTTCATACTCTTCGATGTGAATCGAAGTGAAGACATCATCACGCACAATACGCTCCGACAAAAGAATGGAGTCTTCGTAGTTGTAACCGTTCCACGGCATGAACGCGACGAGAACGTTACGTCCAAGCGCCAGATCACCAAGATCCGTTGAAGGACCGTCGGCAATGATGTCACCCCTTGTGATGACGTCGCCGACCCGGACCAGCGGACGCTGGTTGATGCAGGTTGACTGGTTGGAGCGCTGATATTTTTGCAGCCGATAGATATCAACACCTGGTTTCGCAGGATCGAGATCTTCGGTAGCGCGAATAACAATACGTGTCGCATCCACCTGATCGACAATTCCGGTCCGGCGAGCGCCGATAGCAGCACCAGAGTCACGAGCCACGACCGATTCCATACCGGTTCCAACGAAAGGTGCTTCAGCCCGTACCAGTGGTACAGCCTGACGCATCATGTTTGAACCCATTAGCGCACGGTTTGCATCGTCGTTTTCCAGAAACGGAATAAGTGAGGAAGCAACCGATACGAGCTGTTTTGGCGACACGTCCATCAGTTCCACGTTTTCACGCGGTACCATCATGACTTCTCCAGCTTTGCGACAGGTCACGAATTCGTTTGCAAACTTGCCGTTTTTGTCGAGGTTCGCGTTAGCCTGAGCCACGTTATAGCGGGCCTCTTCCATAGCAGAGAGATAAACCACGTCTTCCGTAACTTTTGAATTTGCCACCTTGCGATACGGGCTTTCAATGAAGCCGTATTTGTTAACACGAGCAAAAGTGGCAAGCGAGTTGATAAGGCCGATGTTCGGGCCTTCCGGTGTTTCAATCGGACAGATACGACCATAGTGGGTCGGGTGCACGTCACGAACTTCAAAGCCCGCTCGCTCGCGAGTAAGACCCCCCGGTCCAAGGGCTGAAAGACGCCGCTTGTGCGTAATCTCGGATAGCGGGTTGGTCTGGTCCATGAACTGTGAAAGCTGGGAAGAGCCGAAGAATTCACGAACCGCTGCTGCTGCAGGTTTCGCGTTGATCAGATCCTGAGGCATCACAGTATCAACTTCAATCGAAGACATGCGTTCCTTGATGGCCCGCTCCATGCGAAGCAAACCGATCCGGTACTGGTTTTCCATCAATTCGCCGACAGAGCGGACACGGCGGTTGCCGAGGTTGTCGATGTCATCAATGTCGCCCTTGCCGTCACGAAGATCGACGAGGGTTTTCACAACTTCCAGAATGTCTTCCTTGCGGAGAACACGAACGGTGTCTTCTGCATCAAGGTCAAGACGGATGTTCATTTTCACACGGCCAACCGCGGAAAGATCATAGCGCTCTGAATCAAAGAACAGCGAGTTGAACATGGCTTCCGCAGTTTCCATGGTTGGCGGCTCACCCGGACGCATCACACGATAGATGTCAAACAATGCATCCTGACGGGCTTCATTCTTGTCGACCGCAAGGGTGTTGCGGATGTAACCACCCACATTCACATAGTCGATGTTCAGAACCGGGAAGTTCTTGACCTTGGCTTCATTGAGAACTTCGAATGATTTTTCATCAATCTCGTCGCCGGCTTCGAGATAAATCTCACCGGTTTTTGTGTTGACTATGTCCTCAGAAACATATTTTCCGAACAGCTGCTCATTGGTGAGTTTGAGGTTTTTGACCCCCTTCTCAGCCAGTTGCTTGATCGTGCGGGCGGTGATTTTTTTACCCATTTCGACAACGATTTCTCCGCTGTCGGCATCAACCATGTCAGAATCAGCTTTTGTGCCCTTGAGCGCATCAGCATCAAACGGGATTTTCCAGCCATCGTCTGCTTTTGTGACCTTGCTTGACTTGTAGAAGGTTGAAAGAACTTCTTCCTGATCAAGACCAAGTGCCATCAACAACGACGTTGCCGGAATTTTGCGGCGACGGTCGATGCGTGCATATACAATGTCTTTGGCGTCAAATTCGATATCGAGCCAGGAGCCGCGATAAGGGATCACACGGGCCGCGAACAAAAGCTTGCCGGAGGAATGCGTTTTACCCTTGTCGTGGTCGAAGAACACACCAGGTGAACGGTGCATCTGAGAGACGATAACCCGCTCAGTGCCATTTACGATAAAGGTACCGTTATTGGTCATCAACGGCATGTCGCCCATATAGACGTTCTGCTCTTTGATGTCCTTGACCGATTTTGCACCGGTATCTTCGTCAATATCAAATACGATCAGACGCAGAATAACCTTAAGCGGCGCGGCATAAGTCATGTCGCGCTGGCGGCACTCCTCAACATCGTATTTCGGCGGATCGAAATCGTAACGAACGAATTCGAGCATGGATGTCCCGGAAAAGTCGGAGATTGGAAAAACTGAGTTGAATACCGCTTGCAGACCTTCGTCGCCGCGACCACCTTGTGGTTCTTCAACCATCAGGAATTGATCATAAGATTGTTTTTGAACCTCAATAAGGTTTGGCATTTCAGCCACTTCGGTAATGTTACCAAAGAACTTTCTTACGCGTTTACGACCATTGAAAACATGGTTTTTAGCCATTTATCGCACCTTGTGTCTCGATTGGCAGTTTCAGCAGAACCTGCATTTGGAAAGCCCATCCATTCGGCTATCTAAATGCAACAATCCGCTGCGGACTGTCGATTGCGTTGTGGGACCGCGGGTGGCGGTCCTTATCTGAACCCTAGTTACGCGCTTGCTGTGACGACCCATGCTGCCGGCCTGTCTTGCAAGGAAACCCCGGACGGATCCGAGGTCTGATTTCACCTATCGGATGCCAAATGCATCCGATGGCAATTACTTGAGCTCGACCTTTGCGCCAGCAGCTTCAAGTTTAGCCTTGATTCCTTCAGCTTCAGCTTTAGACGCGCCTTCTTTGACCGCCTTACCACCAGCTTCAACAAGGTCCTTGGCTTCTTTCAGGCCAAGACCTGTGATGCCACGAACCTCCTTAATCACGTTGATTTTCGAAGCGCCTGCCTCAACAAGAATGACGTCAAATTCGTCTTTCTCTTCAGCAACAGCACCGGCATCACCACCACCTGCTGCAGCAGCAACAGCTACTGGTGCAGCGGCAGATACGCCCCATTTTTCTTCAAGCAGTTTAGAAAGCTCAGCAGCTTCCAAAACAGTCAGTGCGGACAAATTGTCCACGATCTTTTCAAGATCAGCCATTTTAAGTTTCCTTACTTATCTCAGTTCAAACTTTTGAGGTTTGCGAGAAACATCCTCACGCAGCCTCGTCCTTTGCAGCATAAGCCCCGACAACACGAGCAAGCTGACCTGCAGGTGCATTGACCACTTGAGCAATTTTGCCAGCCGGTGCTTGAAGCAAGCCAACAATTTTGCCGCGTAATTCATCAAGTGATGGCAATGACGCAAGCGCCTTGACACCATTTATATCGAGGTTTGTGGCACCCATTGCTCCGCCAAGAATAACGAGCTTTTCGTTAGTCTTGGAGAATTCAACGGCTACCTTGGGAGCTGTCACTGCATCTTCGGAATAGCAAACAAGGGTTTGACCCTCGAACAGTTCCTTGATGTGTTCAACTTCCGTGCCTTCAAGAGCGAGTTTGGCAAGGCGGTTTTTCGCAACTTTGACAGTGCCACCGGCCTGCTTCATGTCATTTCGAAACTTTGACATTTCAGCAACGGTGATACCGGAATAGTGTGCAACCACCACAGCGCCGGCGTTCGAAAACACCTCGTTCATGGAAGCTACAAACTCACGTTTTTCCGCTCTTTCCACAGTCTCTCTCCAATAGGAATATTCCGGTTTCCCCAAATATTCCGGTTGCTTTTGCCGGAGCCTTGAAAGACAGAACTTTCAAACCATCCGACGGCTCAAGATCCTGTCCCAGGCCAAAACTCAAAGAGCGAACTCTCATCCGGCTAGGCTAGCGAGTTTGAACTGAAATTTTCCGGCGAACCGGCGAATTTCGTTCTCACTCCCGTCTATTGCAGGAAGAATTAAGACCCAAAGGTCTCCCACAGTCTCGGACAGGTGTTTCACCCAACTTGGGTGAAACGTTCATGCCCGGTCGAAACCGGACAAGAATTCTATGTTTTATTCAAATCTTGCGCACGGGCCCGGATCAAGTCCAAGGACGTGTGATTTGAAACTATGCTTCCAGAATTGACGTCGGGTTGATTTTCACACCCGGGCCCATTGTGGAAGAGATTGTTACGCGTTTTACGAATGCACCCTTGGCGCCAGCTGGTTTTGCCCTTTGGACAGCATCTGTAAATGCGCGAATATTTTCTTCAAGCTTGGCGGCATCAAAGGAGGTCTTGCCAACGCCTGCATGGATGATGCCGGCCTTCTCAGCACGGAAATCCACAGCCCCGCCTTTTGCAGCTTGCACAGCGGCAGCAACATCAGGTGTAACCGTTCCGGTTTTCGGATTAGGCATCAGGTTACGCGGACCCAAAACCTTGCCCAAACGACCAACAAGCGGCATCATGTCCGGCGTTGCGATACAACGGTCAAACTCAATGACACCCTTCTGGATTGTTTCCATCAGATCATCGCTACCTACGATGTCAGCACCGGCAGCTTTTGCTTCGTCTGCTTTTGCATCCTTGGCAAAAACAGCAACCCGCACTGTGCGCCCGGTACCATTTGGCAGATTTACAACACCACGGACCATCTGGTCCGAGTGACGTGGATCAACACCAAGGTTCAGTGCAACTTCAACGGTCTCGTCAAACTTTGCGCCGGCCCGCTCCTTGACCATTTTTACAGCTTCATCGAGTGAATAAAGATGTTTGCGATCAATGCCTTCTGCGGCATTCTTATAACGTTTACCAGCAGCCATTACGCGCCCTCCACTTCGATACCCATAGAACGGGCAGAACCTTCAACTATGCGCATTGCTGCTTCGATGTCGCCTGCATTAAGGTCAGAGATTTTCTTTTCAGCGATCTCACGCACCTGGCCACGCTTGAGCGTGCCTGCAACTAAACGGCCAGGCTCACTGGAACCGGACTGTAGGTTCAACGCCTTCTTGATGAAGTAAGACATCGGCGGCTGCTTCATCACAAATGTGAATGATTTGTCCGCAAAGATTGTGATTTCGACTGGCACCGGAGAGTTTTTCTCCATTTCCTGCGTCTTGGCGTTAAACGTCTTGCAGAATTCCATGATATTCAGACCACGCTGACCGAGCGCCGGACCGATTGGCGGCGAAGGAGAGGCGTTGCCTGCCGGAACCTGAAGCTTCAGGTATCCATCAATTTTCTTGGCCATATTAAACTGCCTTCTGTTTTGACACGTTCAGACACTTAAAGCCCAAGGTGCCGGTTTCATTCTGCCAGACTTGCTGGCGCTGCAGCCCCTGTGGTGCGGTCATCCGATCGGCCCGAAAGGACTTCCTCCCACATGGGAAACGGGGTCAGGTTTTTTCAACCTGGCCGTATTCGAGATCGACCGGGGTTGCCCGGCCAAAAATAGATACTTCCACTTTGAGGCGCGCACGCTCCTCATCAACTTCCTGAACAATGCCGTTAAAGGAAGCAAATGGACCTTCGGAAACACGAATGCTCTCGCCGACATCGAACATGACGGAAGGTTTGGGACGATCCACACCTTCCTGGACCTGATTGAGAATACGATCAGCTTCGCGATCGGTAATTGGTTTTGGCTTGTTGTCTGCGCCGAGAAATCCGGTGACCTTCGGAGTATCCTTGATCAGGTGGAAAGCGTCGTCGGTCATTTCCATCTTCACAAGCACATAGCCCGGGAAAAATTTGCGCTCAATGTCCACCTTGCGTCCACGACGAACCTCAACCACTTTTTCAACAGGAACCATGATTGCCTCAAAAAGGTGCTCAAGCCCTTTTTGTTTGGCCTTTTCCTCAATTGATTCAGCAACCTTCTTCTCGAAATTCGAGTAGGCATGAACAATATACCAACGATGCGCCATTAAGCAGATCCTCGTAATAAACTCTAGCTGTGCCTAGCCGCCAAGGCTCAGCAGAATGCCTACAAACCAGCTCAGTAGTTGATCAATCGCAAAGAAAAACACGCCTGCCAGGGCAACCATGATAAACACCATGATGGCACTGACCACCGTTTCACGGCGGGTCGGCCAAGTAACCTTGGAAACCTCTGTGCGCACTTGCTGCAGAAAGGTGAAGGGATTTGTTTTCGCGGCCATGCGTATTGCCTGAATTTGCGGACTGGTACCGATTAATGATTTGAAACCGAACGCCCACAAACCATTCAATCGTTTGCGAACCCATAAAAACACGTGCACAAAACGGACTACTCCACTTTGTACACGTTGCTTTCATGACCGAATATGTAACGCCTCAGCTGGAAAAGTGCAAGGGGCGAAACACCAGAATTTCAATTTTTTGAACGCCCATTTTTTGTTCGCGACGCAGATATTCCGCCTGAATGGCCGCTAACTGATCGGCGACAGACACGGCCATGGGTGAAGGAACCTCAATCTCTTCATTTTTAGCCGGCCCGGTCTCGGATTCCGATGTCCGATGCGCATCAGATCGAGCCTGGCGTTGATCAAAAAGCAACCGAATTTGCCGGCGGGAAAGCCTTAATAACTCTGTTATACCAACGGTCATTTGAAATTACACATTGGTATTTGTTTGCGTTCACGGCAGTTTGGCTTTGCCAAACACCTCCACGGGGGCGGGCATAAGCCCGGCGCGCTTTGCGCTCGCATACCAGCACCATAAATGGGTCAAACCAAACGGCCATTGGGATTGAACGCAAAACGCTAGTGGATTCGAAACGAATGCAAACAAGCTAACGTAAAGGGGGACTCATTTGTTTCGAACAGATTACCAGCGTAAGGCCAAGAAAGCTTCAGCGGCCCGCAAAAAAGGCATCTGCCCCTTCTTTGCCGAAATGGCGTTGGATGATACCCCGGCTTTCATCAGATTTGCTAAAGTCAACGATGGTAAGACCTGCCGTTGCGCAGTCCAGCTCTTTCCATTCACCAAACCCGATAAACTTGCATCCGTTATTGGCATAATGGCGGAACAATACCGGCAGGGATCGCTTGCCGCCTTCCAATCCGTGAATGATGTTGCCAAGTTGCGAAAATGAGCGACAAGCCTGATCGAGTTTTTCAATCTCGACTTCTTTGGGAATATCAAAATTCAGCGATCGCTTCGGGGACACATAACCGTTCATCGATTCATCATTGCAGGTGCGCATAATAAAGCGGCGGACCAGTTCCCGGGAAACCGGCGTGAAGGTTTTGCCCATTGTCACCGGACCGAACAGATATTTGATGTCTTTGTTCCGATTGGGGATTTCCAGAAAACCCCGCCACAACAACATCAGGGGCGAAAAGCCCTTTTGATACTCAGGCAGGATCGCAGCCCGGCCCAACTCCATCGCATTCGGCAAAAGTTTTTCAAACTCTCTCGACAAGATGAAAATGCTGCTCGTCACCAGATTTTCTGCGGTTGGCGGCCTCGTTGCCGGATCAGGCAGAGTATATCGGTAAACCCCGGCAACCGCCTTCTTTTCATCGTCCCACAAAAGCAGGTGATGATAAAAATCATCATAGCGATCGCGCAACTGCGACGGGTCCGTCATGGTTGTTTCCGTGGCGTAGGCTCCAAACCGTATTTCACAGATGATATCGAGAATTTCGTCACTCGCACCCGGCTCTGCCTGAAACACTGTAAAACCGTTTTGGTGGAAAAGCGTTTCGTGCTGGTCAAGCAGGGCTTTTACCCGTTTGCCGCGGGTCGCAACGGGAGCGCGCTCAACATGGATGGCTTCTTCTTCACTGCGCAATTCAGGCTGAATGAGCAGCGGCAGATCCGGTACTGAGCTGCCGGTTTTTAGTGAATACACCATGCTGCGGGCGAAATTACCGGCAGAAAGGCTGCGCGAAACTTTGCCCAATTGGGCTGGCGTAACCGGATCACCGATTGTGAACGTAAAATCATGGCCACCCCGCAGAAACTCGCGCAACAGCATGTAGGTTCTGATCCTCGGATGGATAAGGCCTGAAAGATTGAACGTCATTGAATTACGACCGGAAATGAAGAGCGGCACGAGTTCGCCACCACTTACTTCAACAAACTTCCTGATCTGATCAGTCCAGTCAGAATCCGAGATTGTCCAGTCCGTTGTCTTGAGATGCGAACAAATGCGTCCGGGGAACAACGCCAGGTCGCCTCCGCCACGTAAATGGCGCATCGCCTCGGCAATCGATTTACGGGTCTGCCCCCTTGCCTCTTTTGAGCCAAACGGATCAACAAACAGAAGCCGCGGATCATCCAATTTCGTTGCAGCAAGCAGCCTGTTGGCAAAAATCCGGATGTTGGAACGGTATTGGGTAAGCAGCTGAAATAACGCAAAAGCATCGGGCAAACCGTAGGGATGGTTTGCAACAAAGACCTTCGGCTTGTCATCAAACTGTTCAAGCAGTTCAGGGTTTTCGATCGACCATTTGATGTTCAAGCGGTCAAAAAGAGTATCGATCATAGGACCTGCCTCCGGCCAGGGGCGTCCCACTTCTTCCATCAACTGATTTAACCGATCAATGCCAACTGCTTTTTCAATCATTTTCTGTAAAAACGGATTGAGAGACGCATCCTCAGCCAAGCCGAGAGCCAAGCGGGTTGAAAGATATGGGGTGTGATCAGGTTCTTGTTGTGTAGACATGTTCCGAACGGTCTGAGAATCTTTAGCGATTCTGATATCCTCAGAATTTGGCAATTGTGTAACAGCCACGGCTTAATCATGCAATCTTTTGGGGCATTCGTTGCAACAACACGTGCTCGGAGTGTGCCAAAACACACACTTTCCTTGCCATTAGAGTGTTTCGCGTTCATTCAGAACAGCGACAACGCGTTACTTTTTTGATTTGATATACAAAATCTAGAGGAACCTACAATGCGCTTACACATCGCAACCGGCTTATCGTTGGTATTCTTCACTCTGATTGCTTTTGACAGTCTAGCGGTCCGTGCTCAGCAGGCAGCAGACGCCGTCGCACCTGAACTGTCGTCCCGGACAACACAAAAAAGAATTGTGAAAACCGAAGATTATATGGTCGTCGCGGCCAATCCCCATGCAAGCCGCGCCGGAAATGAAATTATCAAAGCTGGCGGCAATGCGGTTGATGCCATGGTTGCCGTCCAACTTGTTCTGGGTCTGGTTGAGCCCCAATCCTCGGGCTTGGGCGGCGGTGCATTTCTTGTCTACTACGATGCGGATGCGAGCAACCTTACGAGCTTTGATGGACGGGAAACGGCTCCGATGGCCTCTACTGCGGACATGTTTCTTGACGAAAACGGAAACCCGCTCGCATTTTTTGATGCGGTAGTAGGTGGGCGCTCGGTCGGAACGCCTGGAACCGTAAAGCTACTCTATGATGTCCATGCAAAGCACGGTCAACTGGCATGGGCCTCGCTGTTTGGTCCGGCCCTGAAACTTGCTGAAGAGGGATTTGAGGTTTCACCTCGGCTTAACCAACTCATCTCTTACGCAGCAGAAAGCCTCTACAAATATGAAACAACGCGAGCATACTTTTTGAGCGAGGAAGGTGTTCCACTTTTTCCAGGTACGCGGGTTTTCAACAAGGCCTATGGCAAGACACTCAAAATAATCCGGGATGGTGGCGCTGAGGCTTTTTACAGCGGAGAAATTGCCGCTGATATCGTCAATGTAGTTCAAAATGCAGAAGGCAATCCGGGACGTTTGTCGCTTCAAGACCTCGCAAGTTACGAGATCGTTGAACGCGAGCCGGTTTGCTATCGTTACCGCGACCACGATGTGTGCGGCATGGGACCGCCCTCCTCCGGCGCGCTTACCGTCGGGCAAATCCTTGGTCTGGTCGAGGCGTTTGATTTGACAGAATACGGACCTTCAAGCGTTGAAAGCTGGCGCTTGATTGGCGATGCAACCCGCCTTGCCTTTGCCGACCGGGGGCTTTACATGGCCGACAGCGACTTTGTGAAAATGCCGAAGGGATTGCTCAACCGCGATTATCTGTGGAACCGGGGGCAATCACTGATCCGCGACGATGCAATTGGTCTTGACGAAATCCAGCACGGAAAACCACCCTTCGATCATGCCTTCAACCTTGCGCCTGATCATTCGCTGGAACTTCCCTCAACCAGCCATTTCTCCATTGTCGATAAGGGCGGCAATGTCGTTTCAATGACCACAACAATCGAAAACGGTTTTGGCTCCCGGCTGATGACCAACGGGTTTTTGTTAAACAATGAGCTTACGGACTTTTCTTTTGTGCCGGAAGTTGACGGTCGGCCTGTTGCCAATCGCATTGAACCTGGAAAACGTCCACGCTCGTCCATGGCTCCCACGATTGTAATGAAGGATGGCAAGCCGGTTTTGGCCATCGGGTCGCCGGGCGGCAGTCGCATCATTCCTTATGTGGCAAAAACCCTGATCGCCTGGATTGATTGGGAATTGGACATTCAGCAGGCGATTGAGCTGCCGCATCTGGTCAACCGGTTTGGTCGCTATGATGTGGAAGAAGGAACGCCGGCTGAAAAATTTGCCGGGCCTCTGTCCGCACTTGGGTATGATGTGGAAGCGCGCAGCCTCAACTCAGGCCTGCACGGCATTGAGATTACAGACGATGGTTTTGAAGGTGGCGCTGATCCGCGTCGCGAGGGATTGGCTATTGGGGAATAGAGCATCCCGCTACTTGCGGATAATCCGTCTCATATTCGAGATCAGGCGATCCTGTTCGTGCGCCAAGGCTTCAATTTCAGCATGATAGGCTTCATCCGCTGAACTCACCCGTTCCGCAAGAATGCTGGTCAGGCCTTTGGCACTGTCGCCCAATGTTTCCATGCGCACGATCATACGCGCCTTGGTGCACATGGCTTTGGATGGCGGGTATTCAATTTCACTTGCCGGACGGATCATGGGTTTTCCTGCTTTAGCCACAGCTGTTGTCGTGGCCTGTTCATTTGTGCATGCAAAACAGATTGAAGCAGCTTGGTTAAAAAACCGTTAGGTTATACCAACTGCCATCAGCTTGCGTGCTTGAGCGCTTCTCCGGCGCCAAGCGCCCGCGTGCAAATTCAAACTCATACCGTGGTGTGCGAAAAACCTGCATCAATGCGGACTTCCCCTTCCCCTATCCTTCCCTCACCCGGCGTGTTATCTGATTTTGCTGATAATTCGCGGAGACCGTCGTGACCCAGAAAGTGGCCTTTGTTGCCAGTGAAACAGATGAAGCGCAGACCGCGCTTGCAAAGCTTTCGGCCATCTATGGTAAAATAGAGCCTGAGGATGCAGATGTGATCGTAGCGCTTGGCGGTGACGGCTTAATGCTTCAAACCCAGCATGCATTTCTCAACTCGGGCAAACCGATTTACGGCATGAACAAGGGCACGATCGGCTTCTTGATGAACGAATACCGCACAGATAATTTGCGCCAGCGGATTGAGGGTGCGCTCAAAAGTAAAATCAGACCGCTCGAAATGACCGCGACCGATGAAGACGGAGAGACCCATACGGCAATGGCAATCAACGAAGTGTCGCTGCTCCGGCAATCTTATCAAGCCGCCAGTCTTTCAATTTCGATTGATGGCAAGCAACGGCTGAAGGCGCTTGTCTGTGACGGGGTCATGGTTGCCACCCCTGCCGGTTCAACCGCCTATAATCTTTCTGCCCATGGTCCCATTCTGCCGCTTGGTGCGCCCTTGCTTGCGCTGACGCCGGTCAGCCCGTTTCGTCCACGGCGCTGGCGCGGTGCGCTGATCCCCAATACGTCGGAGGTGGTTGTGAGGGTCAATGAACCAATCAAACGACCGGTCAATGCCGTCGCGGATCATACGGAAATAAAATCTGTTACAGAGGTGCGGATTGTACTCGACATGGAAAGGGTTGGAATGATCTTGTTTGATGCAGATCACTCCTGGGACGATCGCATCCTCGCGGAACAATTCCAGTACTAGTGGATTGATTCAAACATTTGGAACCCGTTTTCCGAGGCCTCTCATCCAAATATTTGAATCTTAAAATCCACTAGAAAACAATACCTTGCTAGTGGTCTTTACGTTCGAAACAAATGATAAAGAGCTCGCCGCAAAGGGACTCATTTGTTTCGAACGGACCACTAGCGCGTGATGCGTTTTAATAAATTCAAAATGCCCGCGCTATCTTTTTGTTTGCCGCGTTTTGTTATCGTTTTCGTGAATCCACGAAAACGCAAAATGCTCTAAGCACCTGTTAGGCGGCTTTCACAGAAGGCGCATGCAGAAGCCCGCTGGACATATCTACAAGCGCGCCATCATTGTCTGCAAATCCTTCGACATCGCGACCTGGAATTGAACCAACATCGTGAATGACAAGGCCTTCACAGCGATCTGAGAATTCTGCCTCAATTAATTCCACAACCTGTGGATCAGCAACACCTTCGGCCACTTCATTACGTTGTTGCTCCTCCGCATTACGTTGTTGCTCTTCCGCCAGTTCGCGGGCTGCGGCTTCGGCCGCAGCAATTGCCGCCTCTTCCTTGGCGCGTTTGCGGGCAGCAATTTCTTCAGCCTGGGCCCGTGAATTTTCGCGGGCAGTTTCCGCTGAAAGACGGCGCAGAAGAACCAGCAAATCGTGATCCAGCAATTCAGGATTGTCCGAATAGGATTCCAGCACCTCGCGGGTAACAATAAAGGGCAATCGTGCCTTGTTGATTTTTGAATCGGACGACAAGAGGCTACGCCAGGTGGAAATGGCTGTCTTGAAAACAATAAAGGCGGACGAAGGCAGGCCTGCACGATCGTAAACTGCGCGGAATGCGGATTCCCGATTGCGGGTCAGGATTGCTTCAACACGGGCAAAACGAACACCACTTAGTTCTGACATTGCGCACGCAACGAGAGTGATGTTGCCCATGCAAATCGCCCGGACAAGAAAAGCAACTGTCAAGCGATTATGCGAAATGAGGTTTTGCACAACGCTGGAAATATCTTCTTCGCGGGCACCTGCTGCAAAAATGATCGATGCCCGGTCACAGGCTTCACCGACCGCAAGTTGGGCACGTTCCTTAGTTAGCCAGGATTTTTTCAACACATAATTGCCAAGCGCATCACCCAACTTCCCGATAAGCAGGTGCCTGGTGCGGGATGCAAGTTTATCTTGTTTCAAAAGATTGGCGCGAATCCTGGTTTCTTCGCCAAATCGCGCTGCAATCTGGTGGAGGTTTTCTTCCGTGAACCTGGCAGCAGGGTTTTCAAGAGTACCAAAAACAGCCTCAATACAACCTTCACTGCAAATTACGTCAGTCACTTCCTGAGATATCCAAACCCGACAGGATACGGCTGCCTGAATTTGAATGTTTCCGGTTCTGAAATAGCTGATTAGCTCTGAATCGTGAAAAACCGGGGATTGTGAAACCACGACAATGGAAATTTCGGCATTATCGGCTGCAAGGCTCGACATGATGTGACGGGGAGCACTGGAAAACGCGCCAAATCCTTCCGCAATTACCAAGCGAACTGTCGGTGCACTGTCCTCGGATAATATGGTAATAGCCGCTTCAAGGTCGTCACGCTCATCTTTTTCAACCATCGGGTTGAGATACGCACGAACAAGAGCCCCTGCCGCAGCCTCACGCTTCTTGACGGATGCCGTTCGCACCCAATCCATAAAATACTCTACTACCATCGATACTCCCGCTGAACAATGCTTCAGCTTGTTACTGACGCCAGATTATACGCGGTAATAATTAACGAGTGGTTCACCATAAACAAAAATGTTCTGGTAACGTTTACGGGCCGCTTACTCTCCCCAGTTCGGTCGGGGCATTTCGTGCAAATCGTGAGAGCCCGCAAAATCCAGATAGCCAAGCCTGGTTACCGGGTCGGCGAGAGATATGTCAAATCGCCCGTCCCGCAGCACTGCCTCATCCAGGTGGACGCCCATTACCTGCCCCATTACAACGACCGCGCCGGTTTTTACTCCTTCGACGTCAACGGTCTCAATAATGCTCGTAACTTTGCATTCAAGTGCTGCACAGGCATTTGCAACTCTTGGCGCCGCAACGACATGGCACGAAGCCGGCGCGATGCCACAATATTCAAATTCACTTATTCCTGAAGGTGCGGCGACACTGGTTGCGTTCATTTCGCTTTCAAGATGTTTGCTCACATAGTTACAGACGAATTCGCCTGTATCGGCTGCATTACGAACACTGTCCTTGATGCCTTCTGATGCAAACATGACCATTGGAGGCATTCCTCCAACGGCATTGAAAAAGCTGTAGGGTGCCAGGTTCGCCAATCCGTCTGAAGATAGGGAGGAAATCCAGCCAATCGGCCTCGGCGCGACAATTGCTTTAAACGGATCGTGCGGCAGCAATTTTCTGTCGCGTTCCTGGGGGGCAAAAAACATCGATGAATTCCTCATTTATCAGGCTCCACATAGTGGAATAACTGCTCTTCGCAATCTCCTGTCTTGAAATCAACGCGTTTTTGGGCTTTGAGTGGTAAAAACACAGTCAACCATATGAACATTCGCACCCTCATTTCGCTCATCAGCTTTGCGCTCATTTCACTTTCATCGCTCGCCGTACCCGCAAACGCGCAGAGCACCGATGAAATTGTGCAAAAACAACGCGTTCTGCTTCAAGCCAAACTCAGCAGTGACAGCCCTGTTTTGTCGGAAGGTGTGGAGTGGCGCATATTCGGCACCAAACAAAAGCAAAACGGAGATATGCCGGAACTGGGCTTTGCTGAAGGCGGACCAAAAGCATTCAACATTCTCCCCGGCGAATATTTGGTTCACGCCGCATTTGGGCATGCCGGTGCAATCAAGAAAATTCTGGTCGGTAATGAAGCCTCAGTGGAAGAATTTGTTCTGAATGCCGGAGGGCTTCGCCTTGCAGCAACCACATCAGATGCCGTTGCGATTCCAAAACGCATGCTCCGCTTTAACATCTTTGAGCAGGAGATAAGGGAGGACGGAAACCGCAAATTGCTGGCGCGCAATGTTAAACCTGACGCAGTTGTGGCCTTCCCGGCCGGCACTTACCACGTGGTTTCGCATTTTGGTGATCTCAACGCCACCGTTCGCGCTGATCTGAGGGTGCGCCCGGGTAAGCTTACAGAAGCAAGTCTCCAGCATCGCGCTGCGATTTTGACTTTCCGTCTTGTCCGCCAAAAGGGAGGCGATGCGGTAGCGGATACCGCCTGGTCCATTCTGACCGAGAATGGTGAGGTAATTCGTGAAAGTAACAGCACCTTTCCCTCTATGGTATTGGCAGAAGGAAACTACACGGCAATCGCGAAACACAATGAAGCCGTCTACAGCGAAGACTTTCGCGTGCGCTCAGGCTTTGACAAGGATGTCGAGGTGTTGGCGCCAAACTAGTGGTTCGACCGAAACAATTGAGTCCCTCTCAACAGGCATGCTTTTAATTGTTTAGGTCAAAAGAACCCCTAGCAAGGTATTGTATTCTAGTGGATTATGCGGGTTTCAAAGAGCTTGCCATCTTAATAATCCGAACTGCAAGTTTGCCGTCACGACCGCGAATTTCAACGTCTTCAAGCGGGTGATCTGCGAACTCAAATCCACTGTTTCCAGCCGCCTCATCAGATACAATAAACTGGACTGAAAACTGCTTTGTAAGCGCTTCAAGCCTGCTCGCAGTATTCACCACATCACCAATTGCCGTGACGTTTATGGTCGTACCATAGCCCATTTCTCCGACAATCGCTGTTCCGCTGTGAACGCCGATACCAATTCTCAACGGGGCATCAAGATCATTTGACAAATTCTGATTCAAGATTTCAAGCCGCCCGGACATCCTGACCGCCGCGTCCACGGCCTTCCGGCATCCTTCTTCATAACTCTCGTTCACTCCAAAAAGAGCCATCACGCCGTCGCCGATAAACTTGTCAACGTGCCCTCCTGCTTCTTCGATTGCTTCTCCCATCGCAGCAAAATAGCGATTGAGCACAAAGGCGATATCGTAGGGGAGCTTGCTCTCAGACAGTTTTGTGAACTCCCGGATATCTGCAAACAACACCGCAATCTGCTGTTCGTCAGCTCCCTTGCTTCTGCGCGGATTGTTGGCGTCATTGACTGTTATTGTGGGCCGCAACAACGCTGTAATTGTAACCGGAGAGGTTGGAATTGCCTGGCAGGCCAACCGTACACCGGACGGTGCGTCGATGCGCTCCAGAACACGAACTTCCACCGGCCCCGGCGGCGACAGGGCATCTATCCCCTCGTCAACGCGTACCCGGCATGTTGAACAGCGCCCCCTGCCCCCACACACCGAAGCATGAGGCAATTCTGCGGAACGAATGTGTTCAAGCAGACTGGCACCGGGCTGAAGTTTCAGTTCGTGCTGTTTTGCCAATGAACAGTCGCGATAGACGATATTCAGTGATGATCTGCTTGCCGCAATCTTTCTGCGGATTAGCCTTGCCAGCAGAACCAGAACCAACAAACCAATGGCAGACGCTATTATGATCGTTTCATTACCGCTTATGAATTCGGCAAATTCAGGAAGTTGCTCTCGGGTGCGGGCAAATAGCCGATCAACCCATTTTTCACTGTTGGAGAGCCTGGCAACCCGCAAGCTGGCGGAAAGGTAACCCGCAAGCGCAAGTGCAGGAACGAGCACCGCAAGTGCAAGTGCCCACGGGCGAAGGGGCGGATACCAGGGTTTGAATCGAAGCCAGTTATGCCAACCCAGACACGCATGAAACCAAACAACCGGCAAAGCAATCGTGTTGAGAATACCATAAAAGTTTGAAGGAACCCAAAGGCTGAAAAGCGTGAATTGATAACCCTCTACGACATTGAACGCCTCATGTAATCCACGCGTTCCAAGTATATGACCCGCAAGTAAAACCGGGATCAGAAAACCTGTTAAGAGCTGGAAGAAATCACCCTTCGCCAAACGCAACGACCGCCGCACGTAAAGTGCCTGCAATGCCAAAACCACATGTACGACAATGGCACCTAACAGCAAAATTTCACCGAGCGGATGGCGCCACGGCGAAATAGTGAATTGCAAAGCATCATTCATTGCTTTCAATGAAATGACACCAAGTGCGTGATTTATGAAATGGCCTAATACAAAGACAAACAAGACAAGTCCGCTAACGAGACGCAGCTTTCCAATCACCTAAACCTCCTTGCAGTGTTTGTTGTGACCAGTTCTAACGTAAATCCGGCGGCACCGCTTCGGCCACAAGGCTCGCGATCGCTTCATCCACATTCATCGGCATTTGGTCCTTTGAACCCAATCTGCGAATATTGACACTGTTTTCTTCAGCCTCACGCATACCACAGACCATGATGACCGGCACTTTTGCCAGCGAATGCTCTCGGATCTTATAGTTGATCTTTTCGTTGCGCGTGTCGACCCTGGCTTGCAGGCCAGCTTTGGTAAGCTTGGCTACAACCTCCTCGGCATAGGGATCAGCTTGTGAAGTGATGGTCGCAACGACAACCTGAACCGGTGCCAGCCACAAGGGAAAATGCCCGGCAAAGGTCTCGATCAAAATGCCAAGAAACCTCTCCATCGAACCACAAATCGCTCGGTGGATCATCACAGGTTGCTTTTTCTCACTGTCGCTGTCGATGTAGAATGCGCCAAAACGCTCCGGCAGGTTGAAGTCAACCTGGGTCGTTCCACATTGCCAGGTTCGTCCAATGGCGTCCTTCAGCGTGTATTCGAACTTCGGGCCATAAAAAGCGCCCTCGCCTTGATTGATCCCGGTCTTGATCTTGCCGCCTGATGTTTCTTCGATCTCTTTCAAGACTGCCATCATCACAGCTTCAGCATGATCCCAGCTTTGATCATCCCCGACACGTTTTTCCGGGCGCGTGGAGAGCAATACGGACATCTCCTCAAATCCAAAATCCTTGTAAACTGAAAGGATCAGATCGTTGATGCGCATGCATTCATAATGCATCTGCTCTTCCGTACAAAAGACATGTGCATCATCCTGGGTAAAGCCACGAACGCGCATCAAGCCGTGCAATGCACCGGACGGCTCATAGCGATGGACATTGCCGAATTCTGCGAGGCGTACCGGCATTTCGCGATAACTTCTCAGGCCGTGTTTGAAAATTTGAACATGACCCGGACAATTCATCGGTTTAATCGCGAATACACGATGGTCCGCTTCTTCATCATCCGGATTAACCAAGGCATGTGCGGACTTCACCGCAAACATGTTATCGTTGTACCAACCCCAGTGACCGGATGTTTCCCACAAGGATTTATCGAGAATCTGCGGAGCATTGACCTCTTCATAAGTGCCTTCAAGCCGGCGGCGCATATAATTGACCAGGCTCTGGAACATACGCCAGCCTTTTGAATGCCAGAAAACCACACCGGGGCCCTCTTCCTGGAAGTGAAACAAATCCATTTCACGACCAAGCTTTCGGTGATCGCGCTTTTCCGCCTCTTCACGCATGAACATGTATTGCTTGAGCTGTTTTTCATCGGCCCAGGCAGTTCCGTAAATGCGGGTAAGCATCGCGTTGGAAGAATCACCGCGCCAATAGGCGCCAGCAACGTTCATCAATTTGAAGGCATTGCCGATATCTCCAGTAGACCTCATATGGGGTCCACGGCAAAGATCAAGCCATTTCCCCTGTTTGTATATCTTGAGGGATTGATCATCTGGGATCGCATCAACAAGCTCTACCTTGTAGGCCTCGCCCTTTTCAGCAAAGAATTTCTTTGCCTCGTTGCGTGACCACTCTTCTTTGGTGAATTTGTCATTGCGCGCAATGATCTGACGCATTTTCTTTTCAATTACCGGCAGGTCATCGGGCGTAAATGGCTCATTGCGGGCAAAATCATAATAAAATCCGTTTTCAATAACAGGACCGATGGTAACCTGGGTTCCCGGCCAAATCTCCTGAACCGCTTCTGCCAGAACGTGGGCGCAGTCATGACGAACAAGTTCAAGCGCCTGCTCATCGGAACGGGCGACAAGCTCAATCACCCCGCCCTTATCAATCGGATCACCAAGATCACGTAGCTCGCCATCAAGTGCATAAGCTACCGACTTTTTGGCAAGTGATTTTGCAATTGATTCTGCCACCTCAAGTCCGGTTACACCGGCGGGAAAGTCGCGGGAATTGCCATCGGGAAATGATAGGGAAATAGAAGACATCTTATGCAGCCCTTTCTCCAGTCCCGCAAACCAACGCGGGTGGTCAAAGCATGAATTTATACCAACGGTCATTTGAAATGACTGATTGGTATTTGTTTGCGTTCACGGCAGTTTGGCTTTGCCAAACGCCTCCACGGGGGCGGGCATAAGCCCGGCTCGCTTTGCGCTCGCATACCAGCGCCATAAAAGGGTCAAACCAAACGGTCGCTGGTATTACCGTTTGATTATGCGATTTGTTTTGCTGGCGCAACCATGTTTGGTTTTTCGCCGATGACAATTTGGGAGAGGCTGAAGTTGCCCGATTTAACCTGGCGTATCAGTTGGCTCGTCTTCTTTTTCGTCTTCAGGTGTTTTCTTGCTACGAATGAGATAATAAAGCGCACCCAAAATTGACAACCCGAAAATTCCAGCGGCTACAGCTTTGAGGAATGGATCATCTCCTTTGATCGTTTCCGCCGCAGCATAAACCTCGAAAGTCCCAGCAAACGCTCCAAGCAATAAGGCAAGCCGGAGCACACCGAGTTTTGCACTAACAATACTACATTTCATATCATTAAATCAAAACCCTGATCCAAATTTCCGCTCAACTTTACTCAACGCTCGCCCATCTTCGGTGTTTATTTCCAGTTGATCATAATAGGCGAAACTACTCAGACTATTGCTTTTGGATATAGGATTTGACCCCTGCTTTTTTCAACTTAACAATTGCCATAACCAGGCTTCTACACACATTCAATTTTCATGAAAGCAATAAAATTCTTTGTATCAATAGAATCGAATCTGTACTTAACAAGTACATATGACTCTACTGAATTTTTAGCAATATCCTATCAGTTTATAAACTGATTTTTATTTTTCCTGTTATCACGTCGTTTCGATTTACAAGTGGTGGACTGAGCAGATCCGCTGCATTCATTGCTTCTTTTTCGCCAAGTTTCAAAAACTCAGAAATGACATTGCATACAGCGACCTCTGCGGCACGCAATGTGCCATCGCGGGCTTTTAGTGCAATCCCAAGGCCCTTTTCCGGCAAGCATGCCGTGTAAACGCCTTCTGCTCCCAATTTCACAAACGTCCTTCCTTCAAGCGCCTGCATTAGTTTTGTGCAAAGCCTTTTTTTGCCGGCAACCAAATGTGGATGCGTCATGCATGCGTCCCGCAACCGGATCATGGCCTTTGATCGGGTGCTGTTATGATCCTCGCCCGTTCCAAATTTGGCATAGGCAACTGCCAGGCGATCAAGCCGGGTCGTGAAGGTTGGAATTGAACATCCATCAACACCAAAATTATCCGGTCCATGCGGTGTTCCAATCACACTTTCAAGAGTTGCTGCAATTTCACGCTGGATCGGATGGTCGAAGTGAATATAGCCGGCAAACGGAATGTCGGCATATTTTGCAAATGCCAGAAAACCAGAGTGCTTTCCGGAACAATTATTGTGAATTGCGGAAGGAGCGGTTCCAGACCGGACGAGATCTGCAAAATCATCAGCCAAATGAGGATTTTGTGCCCCGCATTCAAGGCAGATTTCAGATACCCCTGATAGAGCAAGCATTTCCCGGGCTGCTTCAACGTGCGTTGCTTCACCATTGTGAGACGAACACGCAAGTGCTAGATGCTCGTCCTTGAAGCCAAAGGCATCCGCAGCTCCCGATTCTACAAGTGGCAAAGCCTGGAGCGACTTGATTGCGGAGCGCGGGAATATTTCGCGTTTTGCATCGCCCCAGCTTCGCACGACAGAGCCGCCAGTATCAGCGACTACAATGTCCACCTCATGCGTGCTTTCCACCCGGTTTCCGCGGGTTACTTCAACAATCGCGGGGTTGGGGTTGTTCGCCATCAAGGGTTCCAGTGTTGTTGTAATGATAGTCACATGGGTTTCGGAAATTCACCCTTTTCACTTAGAGTCCAAACGAATATTCGCGTAGGGTTTGACGGTAGCATATTTTGCGATATTTTGAAGTAAAATCAGGGCCATAGGGTGCTATCCCTTTGGTTTTGATTTTGCATAGAAATAGCCGAAATATGCACCGCCCGAAGGGTTTTGCCAAAATTGCCCACTATCAGCGGCTTTATACTTGAAATGGTCAGGGACCGTCCCTGCGTATAAATCCTTGATATTGAACAAATTTTTACAAAATCAAACCTCACGGGAATATTCGTTTGGACTCTGAGAGTCCAAACGAATATTCGCGTAGGGTTTGACGGTAGCATATTTTGCGATATTTTGAAGTAAAATCAGGGCCATAGGGTGCTATCCCTTTGGTTTTGATTTTGCATAGAAATAGCCGAAATATGCACCGCCCGAAGGGTTTTGCCAAAATTGCCCACTATCAGCGGCTTTATACTTGAAATGGTCAGGGACCGTCCCTGCATATAAACCCTTGATATTGAACAAATTTTCACAAAATCAAACCTCACGGTAATATTCGTTTGGACTCTGAGAGTCCAAACGAATATTCGCGTAGGGTTTGACGGTAGCATATTTTGCGATATTTTGAAGTAAAATCAAGGCTATAGGGCGCCATCCCTTTGGTTTTGATTTTGCATAGAAATAGCCGAAATATACACCGCCCGAAGGGGTTTGCCAAAATTGCCCACTATCAGCGGCTTTATACTTGAAATGGTCAGGGACCGTCCCTGCGTATAAATCCTTGATATTGAGCAAATTTTCACAAAATCAAACCTCACGGTAATATTCGTTTGGACTCTGAGAGTCCAACCGAATATTCGCGCACGGTTTGACGGTAGCAGATTTTGAGATATTTTGAAGTAAAATCAGGGCCATAGGGCGCCACCCCTTTGGTTTTGATTTTGCATAGAAATAGCCGAAATATGCACCGCCCGAAGGGTTCTGCCAAAATTGCCCACTATCAGCGGATTTATACTTGAAATGGTCGGGGACCGTCCCTGCGTATAAATCCTTGATATTGAGCAAATTTTCACAAATCAAACCTCACGGGAATATTCGGTTGGACTCTTACATGTTCCGTAGATCATTGGCGACTAAAAAAGAAGCCACATTTTACGGCAAGTGGGAAATTTCGGGGATTACATTTGACCGCGCAAGGAAAGATAAAAGTGATAGGGCAGAAGCATCCAGGACCAACTCACCGGCGTCTTGCAACGTATCGGTATTTTCCCGGCAATTTCTTCGTGAATTTCAGGCAGCTTCGTCCAGTGTGCCCCTGGCTTTACGTGGTGGGCAGTGTGATATCCGAAATTGTGGGTGGTCCGGTTGAATATCTTGCTCAAGCTGTTGTTTGCATGCTCGTAGATGTTGTCACTGGTCTCATCGCAACCGTAGTGATTGAGATAATCTACGTATCGGGTGATAAAGTAGGTCAGCACATATAACGGGAGCACGTAAAACAGAAAAATAGGTGCGTTCACGTAGCACAAAAATCCCATGAACAATAAGAGCAGGCAATGTTCGATGAATGCCCAGCGATAGTTGATTGGTGTTTTTGTATTTTCTAAAATGCCGCATTTGAAGGCTTCCCAAAAGGGGCGCCAAAATGTCCTCCAGACCGATCTTGCGCAAAAGGATATCGCACGTAACGGCGAATACTTTTCAAGTTCCCAGTCTGCAGACCCTCGAAAAAGGATATCGACACCTCGATGATGACCATATAGATGCTGGATACGCCAATTGGATGCCGTCATCGCGGTCACGCTTGCAAGAAGAAGATCAATCAAAAGATTTATACCAACGGCCATTAGGATTGACCCTTTTGATGTTCCAAAATTGTTTACCGGCAAGGCAGGCCTCGAAGTGCAATGCCAAAGCATTGGTCAAGAGGCATAACACGGATCCGGTGGGCAATTTTGGAGCACCGCAGGCCAGGTTTCTTTTGGTTTTGGCCGCGTTGCAATTAGCTCATGGTACGCAAGCACCCCTTCGCCAATCGCGCCTAACCAAAGCCAAAATAATTCCTGGTCAAAAGAATCAATCCTAATGGCCGTTGGTATTAAACCCCTGATGCGCGTAAATGGATTGTGAATATGAAGATGCAGGATGTAGTTTGTGTCGCCAATCACCACATAAACCAGAAGGGCTGCCGGAAGTTCATAGCCCGCTGGCAAACCGGTAAAAAAGGGTAAGAAGAAGATTATCGGCGATGCAAACGCGCGAAAAAACGTTTGTTCGATCCTGTTTATATTTAAGTATACTCATCCCATGAACCCGTGTATGGCAACCGTTTCAGATTAAAATAGTAGTATATAATAATAATAATAATAAAAATATATATTTATAAGAAGTATAATATCAATTTTTCTTGTGAAAGAACCGTCACGTTCTTTACCGATCAATTTTCTGGAGAGATTTTGGCACCGGATCAAACCCGCTTGTACCAAACGGGCCGCAGCGCACGACCCTTCGCACCGCCAGCCAGCCCCCGCGGAGCAGCCCCGTGACGGGCAATCGCCTCATATCCAAACTCTGAACAGGTTGGCTGATGGCGACAGCCATGCCCAATAAAGCCTGAAAGGGTTAGCTGATATAATCGGATTACTGCTGTTCCCAACAATCTGCCGGGGGTCTTTCGCCAGGGCCCCTGCCAGTTGCGTGATTGGGAAATTCGGGAATCATTTGAATCACTTCGTGCTGCTTTCTTGGATTGTGATTCAACTGATTTTTTCATGGCACCGGCTATTCTGCAGCCAATCTCGCAGCATCAATTTGAGCCAGGCAATCAACCACTGCATCAAAGGTCAGTAATGTAGAGGCATGACGAGCCTTGTAATCGCGTACCGGTTCCAGGAACCGAAATTCGGCAAACTTGCCTTCCGGTGCTTGGCCACCTTCTTTGAGCATGGCAATCATGGTTTGGCGCAATGCGCGCAATTCTTCCGCTGTACTTCCGACGATAATTCTCGCCATAATCGATGAAGATGCCTGACCCAGTGCACAGGCCTTAACTTTATGCGCAAAGTCGGAAACGGTTTCTCCATCTACTTTCAGGCTTACATCAACCGTTGAACCACACAGCTTGGAATGTGTGCGCGCATAAGCGTCAGCATCATCAAGTTCTCCAATGCGCTCAATATTGCCCGCATATTCAAGAATTTTTGCATTGTAGACGTCGTCAAGCATGTTTTGTTTACCGCCTATTCAGCGTGGCACCGCCGGTTTCAGTTCAATTCCTGAGGACAATATAGGTTCGCAGTAACAATTCGTCGATAAATATGTGAACGATTTGATGCAACTAAATCTTGAGCAATTTTTCTGATGCACTATATCTGGGGTGTCAGGTCACCGTGCAGGAGGGCAAAATCGCCCAAAAGCCCCGGAACCCGGCCAAAGCCAAAACCATGCACCGGTGTTGTGCATTGGAAAACGGCTGCGACTGGTCCGAACAGACTGTGCGACGCGGAGTTTAACCAATGTCAAACCGGGAGATAAGCATGGATGCGATTCTCGAAAGCCTCAAGAATATCGACAGCAGAAAGATTCTGCCAAAAGAAGACCGCCCATCTCAGAAAGAAGCCGAACAGGCCGTTCGCACCCTATTGAAGTGGATCGGCGAGGATGTTGACCGCGAAGGTCTCGTTGATACCCCGAAACGGGTTGCCAATGCGTATCAAGAATTGTTTGGCGGCTATTATATGGATGCTGATTCAGTTCTTGGCCGGACTTTCGAAGAAGTTGGCGGCTATGACGATATGGTTCTCGTTCGCGATATCCCTTTTCACTCTCATTGTGAACATCACATGGTGCCGATTATCGGCAAGGCGCATGTTGCCTACCTGCCAGATGGATGCGTTCTTGGTTTATCCAAGATTGCACGTACGGTTGAGATTTTTGCCAAGCGCCTGCAAACACAAGAGAACATGACAGCGCAGATCGCCCAGACCATTGATGATGCGCTACAACCGCGTGGTGTTGCCGTTATGATTGAGGCAGAGCACATGTGCATGGCGATGCGTGGCATCAAGAAACAGGGTTCAAGTACGATCACAACTGCATTTACAGGCTCGTTTCATGATGGCCCAACAGAACAACAGAATTTCCTTACCATGTTGCGTATGGGCAAGGAATGAACCATAAGCCACCCCAGCAAACCCGAGGTGGCTTCCATGGTAAATAACATTTCTGATCTTTCTCGTGAAGAACTTGAAACCGGATCCGTTCTTTCACCCCGCTTTAACACTGACGGGCTGGTAACAGCCATTGTCCAGGAGACTTCCAGCAGCGAAATCCTGATGCTCGCGCATATGAATACCGAAGCGCTTTCCAAAACCCTTGAAACCGGAAAAGCACATTTCTGGAGCCGGTCACGCCAGGAGTTGTGGCTGAAGGGTGGAACATCCGGCAATTTCCTGACCGTAACAGATATTCTGATTGATTGTGACCAGGATGCACTTTTGCTGAAAGCCCACCTTGCAGGCAATGCCGCATGCCACACCGGTGCCAAAAGCTGCTTTTATCGATCCGTCAAAATCGCAGACGGTGAGGTTACTCTGGGTTTGATTGACAAATAACCATGCTTGCTTTTGCTCTTGCCTGTTTCCTGCTGATTTCAACACCGGGTCCTGGTGTTTTGAGTGTTGCAGGCGTTGGCTCCGGCTTTGGGTTTAAACAGGGAAGCCTGTATCTTTGGGGACTATGTCTCGGCAATGCAATTGTTGCACTCGCTGTTGCAAGCGGCATTGCGGCTATTGTGTTTTCTTTACCATACATACGTGAAATTCTGCTTGGACTTTCAATCTGTTACATGTGTTATCTGGCGCTAAAGATCGCTTTGGCAGGGAGCAAGGTCGGGTTTATTGAGGCTGAAAAGGCACCACGCTTTGCCGATGGTGTCTATTTCCAGATGATCAACCCGAAGGCCTATGTGGCAAACACGTTCTTGTTTTCAGGCTTTGCATTCTTTCCTGAAAATGTGCTGTTTGAAACACTTGTCAAGTTCGGCATCTGGGTTGCCGTCTGGATCCCAATGCACTTTGCATGGTTGATGATCGGGATCATCATAAGGCGCATGAACCTGCCGCAGCGTGTTCAACGTGCGATAAACATATTTATGGCGCTTTCGATGCTGATTGTGGTGGCCTTGGCAATTTATGCAGGAAATTGACCAAGAATTTACACTCGAGCAATCAATTTGGCGTACGATTTAGTTACAGGCCTGATTTGTCACCTGTTGAGTGCACATATGACGGCATACAACGTTGAGCCATAATTGGCAGAAATCGGAGCCAGGTAATGGCAAAAAAAAATAACATCGTTAAGTTCCCGGTTCCCGCTGAGGCGGGCGATAAAGATGTGGCTGCAGAACAAAAAGCAGCAAAAATTTTCGAAAAATTTAAACCCGATTGTGGAAAAGAGACCCCGGGTATAGCGCTTGCGCTGGGTGGCGGAGCTGCACGAGGCTGGGCCCATATCGGCGTTTTGCGCGCGATCGACGAAGCGCAAATTCCGGTCTCCATGATTGCCGGCACTTCGATTGGAGCGCTTGTTGGCGGGTGCTATCTTGCCGGAAAGCTTGATGAGCTGGAGGAATTCGCACGCTCCATCACCCGTTGGAATGTGTTGCGCTATATGGATTTTGCTGTTCGGGCCTCCGGATTGATTTCGGGCAAACGCCTCGCAGACCGCATGGACGATCAGATCGGCCAGCTCAATATTGAAGATCTTGACCGCAAATTTATTGCCATCGCTACCGATATTGCATCAGGAAGCGAGATCTGGCTGGAGCACGGTTCGCTGGCTGAAGCCATTCGCGCCTCCTATGCCCTGCCGGGTGTTTTTCAGCCGGTTGAACATTTTGGGCGACAGATGGTGGATGGAGCGCTTGTAAATCCGGTGCCGGTATCGGCTTGTAGAGCTTTCGAAGAACCGATTGTCATAGCCGTAAATCTAAACAGCGATGTTTTCGGCCGTTCATCTGTTGTGAGATCAAAAACGCTTTCCAATAAACAGGCATGCAAAGAACTCGATGATGTCGGTGCAGAAAACAACACCAGCTGGATACCATTTCTTACCGGACAAACGTCTGTGGAAGAAACACGCCTTGGGGTTGCCGGTGTTATGATTGAAGCCTTCAACATTATTCAAGACCGGATTTCCAGGTCAAGGCTGGCTGGCGACCCCCCGGACTTCACGATCCGGCCGCGATTAACCGGCATCGGCCTTTCTGACTTTCACAAGGCCGACGAGGCCATTACACTTGGTTATGAGCTTTCAAGGGTAAAACTTGCTGAACTCCAGGAAAGCCTCAGCGAGCGAATGTCATAGCACAACAGCGGTTAAGGTTTTGACTTATACCAACGGCCGCTTATCGATCAAACAATCCAAAGCCCAGAAATCCAACAACAAACCCACCTAAATGGGCCTGCCAGGCAATAGATTGCCCCTCGCCGGCAACCATTTCTCCACCAAGTCCAAAGAGCAGGTTGATTACAAACCAAACTCCGACAAAAGCCATTGCCTGTGGGTTTCGCATTGAGGTCAAAAGCGACTGGGCTGGAAAAAGATGTGCCATTTTTCCAAACCTGCCGTTTATGGGAAACGCGAAGCGAACAGAAGCTCCCATGCATGCCGAAACGATAGCCGAGGCTCCTATCATGGGAATTTGCGAGCCGGGGTTTGCCGCAAAATGAGCCAACGCCCCTGCAATTGATCCGATTGCACAAAAAATCAGAAAGGAGATGAGGCCAAATCTGCGTGCAACGACGGATCCAAATGCCAGCATCCAGACAGAATTCACGATGATATGTGTCCAGTCGCCATGCAGAAAACTGTAACTCAACGGCGTCCACCAACTGGACCAATCAGCAAAAATTCCGAGCGCCTGGTTTGAAAACCTGGCCGGGATGAAAGCGAAATAGAATATAAATTCGACGCCGCTACGATACGATAAAGCGTAAAGCCGCGCGATATGGATCATCACCATCAACCCCAACATTGCGACAACAATTGCTGGCACATTTAGAACAGGTTCGCGTTTATCGGGAGGATCATAAATATCTGTCTGCATGAAGTGTTGTTAACACGAAAAACCCAGGCGAACACATTATACCAGCAGCGATTAGGATTGATTCCTTTAACCAGGAATTATTTTGGCTCTGGTTAGAGCGTTTCGCGTTCAATCCAAACAGCGACAACGCGTTTCCAATTTGATTTTATTCACGCATTTTCGTTTGAAGATCGGGCATAAAAAACCGGAGCAGATTTCCGCTCCGGTTATTGTGGTCAATCCCCTACCAGGTAAACCTGGCCAGACCAAATTCAGTAAAACACAGTTTAAGCAGCGCTTTGTGTGGCCTGCAAACTGTCACATTAAATTTTGAGCTTCAAGCTTTACCGGATATTAAGGTTAACGCAAACGGGACTGAAAACCCCCAATCCTTGATCATTCTTCCAATCAGTTTTTCGCATATCCAGACACACTGTTTCTGATTGCAGTGGATGATGTTCATCTCGCTACAGTTGGCACAGAGTTTGCAACACCCCTCCCGACGAATGGCTAGGCAAATCAGATGTCCCTTTTTGAGATACGTCCAAAATTATTGGCGCAGGGAAAGCATAAAAGAATGAGAAACAGAAATTCCAAGAAGCTTTATACGTATTGGAATAATCTGCGCGGCGAGCGGCCCGCGCCGGACCGGCGTGAAATTGAGCCAAGTGACATTCGGGAAATACTTGGAGACACGTTCATTCTTGAGTTTGACTGCAAATACGGAAACATCAGTTTCCGTTTGGCTGGAACCCGTCTTTGCAACCTGTATGGCAAAGAATTAAAGGGGGAAGGATTTCTTTCGCTTTGGCGGGAAGAAGACAACATGGGCATTTACGATATGGTGAACAGTGTCTTTGAAACCTCCTCGCCCTGTCTTATTTCTTATGTCGGTGTCACGGAATCAAACAAGACATTCGAATGTGAAATGCTGTTGTTTCCATTGTTCAATGGCAGCAACAGCGCGTTTCGCATACTTGGCGCATCATTTCAGCTCAACACCGACCGTCGTGGTTTGTCCGAGCCGATTGTCATAAACCACCTGAAAGAATCAAGGGTTCTTGATATTCAGGAACTTGATAAAACACCGCCTCTTACCCCTGCAATCCTTGCTCCGACCGGCAATAGCAATGTCAATCTGAAGCAAGTTCATCATCTGACTGTTATTGAAGGTGGGATAAAATCCTGAATTTTGACGCCAGACGGCCGAAAAATGATCCTAAATCACGTCTGGGAACCTCAACCGAAACCCTTCATTAACTTTATCCATAAATAATGATGGCTGTTCGGCTAAATGCCCCAACCCATGAATTAGACGGCCCATCATGAGCAATTTTGCACAAGCATCCAACGAAAGTGACATGCTGACAGAATTGGAACGCCAGTTCCAACATGTAAACCTTTCTCTTTTCGGTCGGTATATGACGGCTGACAAGCGTGAGTATCCTTGTCAGATTACCAACATGTCTCCCGGTAGCGCCTCACTTATCGGGCCAAAAGCTGGTGAAGTCGGCGACCGCATTATTGCTTACATGGATCATATTGGTCGCCTTGAAGGTGAAATTCTGCGCGTTTTCCATGGCGGATTTGCTTTCAACATCAATGCAACCCTGCAAAAACGCGACATGCTTGCCTCGAAAATTACATGGCTGGCAAACCGACACGAGCTAAGCTTGCCAGAAGACCGGCGCCATGAGCGGGTTGAACCTGGTAACAAACTTGCCGGAATAAAACTTGAAGATGGGCGCACCTATAAGGCGCGTATTGTTGACCTTTCCCTCTCGGGTGCAGCTATTGAGCTTGACGTCAGGCCTGCAATTGGAACCTTGATCTGGCTTGGCAACATGCGCGGTCGGGTTGTGCGTCAGTTTGACGAGGGCATTGCGATAGAATTTGCTATGCTTCAAAGTCGTGATTCTTTGAGGCAGTTCACCTCTTCAGGCATGGAATAATACCAACGGCCATTAGGATAAACTGGTGCCCCGTGATATCCGGCATTCCCTGCACGCCTTCAATCGATAAAATTTTACATAAATTTTCCTCAAATGAGAATAAGCTTTTCTGCTATTTTTAGCTTCATTTGAGCTTGTTTCGACTTAAACCTTCGCGGTTAATTTGGTTTTATCTCAAGATGTTAATGCCAGTATGCCCTCACCAATTCGGGGGTAAACATGAACTCTGGTTTTAAAAAACTGACCTTACTTGCACTTGCTGCAACCGCGCTTGGAGCGCAAAATGCAGGTGCGGCTGACAATAGGGCATTTATGAAGGTTTCGGGATACACATCCCAGCCTATCGGTCACTACAACTATTGCAAACAGTATTCCGGTGATTGCCGTATTCGTTCCGTTCAGGTCAATCCGCCCGAGCTTACTCGTGATCGATGGAAGCAGTTGGTTGAGGTCAACGCATTTTCCAATAACACAATTGAGCCTGTGACTGATCTTGAAGGCTATAATCAGGAAGAGCTGTGGGTGTATCCCAAGAGTTACGGCGATTGCGAAGATTATGTTCTGATGAAACGCCATATGCTGATGGAACGCGGTTGGCCGGCCTCAAGCCTTCTGATCACAGTTGTACGCCAACCCAATGGGGACGGACATGCTGTATTGACCGTTCGCACCAGCAGGGGTGATTTCGTTCTGGATAATCTGGAAGGCCGGATACAAACCTGGAATGCAACGCCCTACACATATCTGAAACGGCAGGCCTCAAATCACTCAGGCCGCTGGACAACAATAAAGGACAACAGGACGTAAAACTGTGTACTATTTGATTTATTTAGAAACTTACCTTTCTAAATAACAATTCTAAAGTATATCTCTTGTATAACATATTTGGCCTGGTCGATCCCCACCTACCCCCGTCCCCACCAGACCGGGTCATCTATGGCCGGCTCACCCAAGTGAGCCGGCCGCTTTTTCAAGTGATGATTTCCTCAAGCTCCTCTGCGAAGCGTTTCGCATTTGTTACATAATGGCGGGCCGAGTTCTTCAAACCCTCAATTGCATTTTCGTCGAGTTCACGAATTACCTTTCCCGGCATTCCAACGACCAGAGACCCATCCGGGATGGTTTTTCCTTCAGACACCAGCGCGCCCGCTCCAATCAGGCAATTATTGCCGATATTTGCGCCATTCAGAACCGTCGCCCCCATACCAATGAGCGTGTTTTGGCCAATGGTACAGCCATGGATCATTGCCTTGTGCCCGATCGTGCATCCTTCACCAATGGTCAGGGGGAGCCCGGGATCAGTATGAAATACGCAGTTTTCCTGAATGTTCGTGTTGGCTCCGATCTTTATCGGCTCATTGTCTCCGCGCAGAATTGAGCCAAACCAAATACCGACATTGTTGCCCACATGAACATCGCCAATAACCGTTGCACCGGGGGCAATCCAGTAAAAACCGTCGTGCAAGGTGGGAGATAGGCCCCCAAGCGAATAAAGCGGCATGGCAGCTTCCTTCAGTTAATTTGATGACAATTGCTATGGTCGCATTTTCAAACCTGTATCAAGCCGACAACCATCAACAATTGTGCCACAAAAATACCGGCGCAAAAACTCCACAAAAACGAAACAAGGCCACTAACTGCGAGCATGGAGCTGCTTATCTTTCCCTCTTGCCAGAAAAACAACCCGCGCTCGACGGTAAGGTAAGGTCCGACAAACATGCAGAAAAAGAACATGGATGCGATATGCAGCAGGTTAGGTGAAGCGACGACCAAATATGAGGGGCGCCCTCGGATAACCTGATCTGCAGTGTGCAAAAACGCTGCAGATACAAATCCTAACCCAATAATCAGTGCTGCGATTGCAAGACTCATCGCTCTGTTTACTTTCTTTTTACCATGTTTGGCGATTGTCCCAATAACAACAGTCTTCAGGACAGTCTGCAAGGCTCAATCACCAATTTCGGGAATTACCGTTGACAATGGTTAATGTCACAACCGCTACTCCCCTGGTTCCCCGCTCTCGTGCGGTTCCTCATATCGTGGGAAATGGCATGAAAAGCAGGGCAAGCTCACCTGAACCGGGAACGAGCAGCCCGGACGGTTCACGACCATCTGCTGAGGGTTCAAAAACGCGTTCCAGAAAGCTATCGACACTTCCCATCTTGTTTTTCACATGCGGGTTGTTTTGCCTCGCAATCACGCTGTACGGCCTTGCCGGACTATTTGGAGAACAGCTGTCACGTGGCGGGCACTCTGCATCCGACAAGAAATTGGAAATGGTGGTTGCAAACAGCGTATTGAGTGTCCCTGAAAACCTCATCAGGTTTTCAACCCAACGTCGCGCCGGAGCCCATCAGCACCTCGAACTCTACCTTCATTGGCCAAGTCTGTCGGGTTATCAAGATAAACTCAGGGAGAATTTCAGCAGTGCCAATAACCAGGCAAGCCTGATATTCCTGCGCATCGAACCACGCAGCATGTCACTTGATATGTCGGGCCGCATTGGCCCCATCTACTCAAAATTTTTTAACGGAGTGCCATCCAGAGGCATTGCGGGTCTCGTTCGCCAACCACTTACCGCGGAAGGTGGTTTTATAGACGAGGATTTATATTACGAAGCTGGAAGCCCCTACCCGTTTGCGGCTCGCTGCGTACGTGTGGGCTCAACAATTGCGACACCATTTTGTATCCGCGACATTCACATCGGACCGGACCTGATGCTAACTTACCGTTTCCACGTCAAGCACCTGCCACACTGGATAAAAATAGACAGTGAAATAAGAAAATACGTGCAGTCATTGCTGGTCAATCAGCAAACACAAGGCTGAGCAGAGTCGGCACTCACCAGGGCAACCGGATGAATACAAAGACCTGGAGCAAATTTCGTTTAAACGTGCCCGGTTAAACGAAACTTGCTTTAGACAGTATCCAAATCGATATCCAGAATAGCCATGGAGAAATTGAACGAGCGCTCGCCCTCGTCTTCATCAAGATAAAGCACACCGAGAAATTCATCACCTTTGTAGACTTCACAAGAATCAGTTTTTTTCGGACGCGCCCTTACTGCAAGTTCGGGATTTGCGAATACGGACTTGAAATAAGCATCAAGTTTCTTGAGTTCTTCTGGGGTCACGGGGAGCTCCAATTGTGTCACGCCAATGACAGCGTTCTTGCATGGAGTGCAAGCCGCTGTAAAGCCCATCGTTGCATGCATTATCAGGTTATACCAACGGCCATTAGGATTTAGCTTTTATCTTCAGCAATGATCTGGTTCATTGTTCTGGATGGCTCAGAACAACCTGCAACGCCAACCACCCTGCCGGGGATACCGGCAACCGTTACATTATTGGGCACATCCTTGATCACCATTGAACCGGCTGCCACCCGGGAACAGTCACCAATCTTGATGTTGCCAAGAACCGTAGCGCCCGCACCCAGCAGAACGCCATCTCCGATCTTTGGATGCCTGTCTTCCATTTCCTTGCCGGTGCCACCGAGGGTAACTCCATGCAGAATTGAGACATCATCACCAACCTGTGCGGTTTCCCCGACCACAAACCCAGTGGCATGATCAAGAAACACGCCTTTACCGAATTTTGCTGCGGGGTTGATATCGGTCTGGAAAACCTGGGAGGATCTGCTTTGCAAATAGTAGGCTATATCGCGATTACCCCGGTTCAAATTCCAGTTGGCAAGACGGTGGGTCTGAATCGCCTGAAACCCTTTGAAATAGAGAATAGGCTCAATCAATCGGCTGCAGGCGGGGTCGCGATCATATACGGCAGCGATGTCGATCCGCAAAATTTCTGACCATTCTGACCATTCTGCGCGCATCGCATCAAAACTTTGGCGCACCAATTCGCCGGAAAAATCACGATTGTGCAGGCGCTCAGATATCCGGTGAATAACTGCTGCTTCAAACGATTCCTGGTTGAGCACGGAATTATAAATGAACGACGACATCAGCGGTTCGTTCGTAACCACATCCTCCGCTTCGCCGCGTACAGCTTGCCATACGGGATCTACTGCGGTTGGTTTGGAGCTTGGTGCTGTATTACTTGCCATGACGCGCTACCTGACTACTCGATAATGATTATCAGACCAATATACTCAAAAAACTCCGAAACCCGTATTTTGAGTATATTTTTCTTTTGGTCCCTGCACCCGAAAACCGGTTCCCACTTTTCGGGTGCAGGGAGTATATATGCCAAGTATGTGGCATAACAAGGCACGAGCGGTGAACAGGTGTAGTCGGTTTGTTTAACACCGACAAAACCTAAAGCTCACGATCCAGCATCAGGCCCTCGCAGAGACCAGACGCTTGCGATTGATACGATGCCTGCGAAAGCAGCTGTTGTCAGAGCAACACGGTAATCACCGAATTGTTGATAGAGGTAGCCGGCAAAAACCGGCGCCAATAAGCCGGCCGTACCCCAGGCTGTGAAAATGCGGCCATAAATGCGGACGCTTTCCAGCGGACCAAACAGCGAGCCCACAACAACAGGGTAAATGGCGATGATAGCACCATAACAAAACCCGATGACGGCAAGTCCTGGAAGAACGACAAAACTACCACTCCATAGTGCAAGCACCGCCATTGCCAGCGACGATATGGCTGGAAAAATCATCAGGTTTTGGAAAATCGTGCCGCGATCGGCAAACCAGCCTCCCAGCAGACTGCCGGCCATGTTGAGGGCAGCTATTGCAATCGGGGCGGCCAAAACCATCGCATCACTGAGGCCTGAAGCACGCGCAATTCCCGCCGCATGTCCTATTGCCATCAGGCCAGCAGCGACAGCGGCTCCGTAGCCAACCCAAAGCTTGACGATCTGGGCAAAATCAGTTGCCTCCGCCTTGTCAGAAACCTCCCCCGAAAAAACAAACTCGACATCGGCACTTGCAAACAACCCTGCGATGAACGGTGCAATCACTGCCAAAATTACCGCCAATCCGGTCATTGCCGCTGCAAAACCACCCCTATCCAACAGCACCTTGAACAGGACAGGAGAAAGAACCGCGGCAAGGGCATAGCAAGCGGTGATGAGGCCCATCGCCAGTCCTTTTGACTGCGGATTTGCCTGTGCTGAACTCTGTAATGCAAAACCATACCCTAATCCATTTGCCGATCCGAACAGGAGGCTATATCCAAGCCATACCAGCGGCATTCCGGTTGCAAAAGCTGCAATCAGACATCCAAGTGCTGCCAACAGGCACACAAAAATCATGAGAACTGCGGGTTTGAACAAACCATAGATCCGATACCCGAACAAAACACTTATGGTGAGAAAGACCAGGGCCAGCGAGTAAGTGAGACTTGCCGTGGACCTTTCGACGGAAAATTCGGATTCAAGGGGCTCCAAAAACACGGAGAACGCATGCACAGAACCCAGCGCCAGCATCAAAATCATGCCGGCTGCAAGGACCCGCCTTCCGCTGTTTGTTGCTTTTGGGGGCATGTGAATTCCGTTGCAGTTGAGCTATCAAATCAACCCTAAGTTACACGCCCAAAAACGCCAGAACTTTTTCCTTGTATACTTTGTCGCCAACGGCGTTCATGTGATTGCGTTTGGGGATGGGCTCGAAGCGGGCATTTGGCATGAGGGCAGCAAGCCTATCGCCATTTTCAGCAACCGTATCGTCCTCACCGACAATCACCATCACCTCATTTGCGATGACCTGAAATACCGATGCATCAATGTGCGAGCGCCCGCCCATGATGCAGGCAGCCAATGCTTTGAGATCACTTTTGGTTTGCTCCGCAAAGAAACGGAAATTGCGGCCAATCTCCGTTGTCGTTGCGGCAAGGTTTTCGGCCAGCAGTGCGTCGCGGATCTCGGCTGAATCAAATCCGCCCGCAACCATATTGTAACCATTGCCGGCAATGACTATTTTGCCAAAATCCTTACCCCGCACAGCAGCAAGAGTTGCCGTGATCCGTGAACCCATTGAATATCCCATGATATGGGGTTGCTTGAGACCCAGTTCATCAATCAACCCGCCGACATCATCCGCCATTTTGGCAAGTCGGTAGTCTTCTTCGTGGTAAAATTTTGTGCTGGCACCGTGGCCGCGATTATCCAGTGCGATAACCCGAAAACCAGCCTTGTTAAGAGTTTCAACCCAGCCCGGTCCTACCCAGTTGATCGCAGCATTGGAAGCAAAGCCATGGATCAATACAATTGCATCGCCTGTCCCCTCGTCCAGATAGGCAATCTTTGTGCCGTTGGAAAGCATGCGGGAAATCACGATGCCTGCTTCCCAATTTTCCTGCTGAATACCAACATTACTGCCCCTCCTCAGAATCAATAACTGATTGTATCAGAACTTATCGAAACAAAAATCCGGATTGAATGGATCGTGATACCGTTTGTGATTGAACGTTCAAAAACACTGATTTTACCTTTGAAAATGGAAGCGCATGTTCTAGAACAATGACAGTCCCCTCAACCTTGCAGGTATTCCCATGGCAGACAGTGGCGTTCCCCATTTCCAGAATGATGCTGGTGTGCAATCAATCGAGATCAGCGCCAAAAGGTTCATGTGCTGTGGCGCAAGCACCCCTTACGATCATCCGCATGTGTTCCTTGACATGGGTTCGGACAATGAAATTATCTGCCCGTATTGCTCTACGGTTTACAAGCATGCCGATGACTTGAAGAAAGGCGAAACCAGACCTGAAGGGTGTGGCTTCAAGGAACATGCGGCATAGCCGTCTTGGGCATCCAAACCTCCCTCCCCATTCTGATCAGCGGTGCTGGCATTGCCGGGCTAACCAGCGCACTTGCTTTGGCTGGAATTGGAAAAACTGTACGGGTTCTCGAAAAAGCTGTTTGCCTCGATCCGATTGGATCTGGCTTGCAGCTTTCACCCAATGCGTGGCATGTATTGTCCGACCTTGGGTTAAGCGGAAAACTTGAGCCTCACACATCCTTTCCCTGCGCCATCAAGCTTCATGATGGCCGAAGCGGAAATCTGCTTTCATCTCTACCGCTTGGACAATCAATCCGACTTAGATATGGCGAACCTTACGGGGTAATTCATCGCGGCGATTTGCAAATGCGTTTGCTTGAACGTTGTTTGTCTTCGCCTCGAATAAGCGTTGAGTTTGATGCGGAAGTCGTAAACGCAACGCAAGAACACGGAGGCATTCAGCTTGGCCTGAAAAACGAAACAAGCGCTGAAGGTGCCGTTTTGATCGCAGCAGATGGCATCTGGTCATCCATCAGGACCAGGACACTGAAACTTCCTGCACCGGTTGATAGCGGTAAACTAGCCTGGCGGGGCTTGTTGCCAGCCAAACATCTGGATGACCGCGGGTTGCTTGATGATGCGCATGTCTGGCTCGCGCCCAATTCCCACGCTGTTACCTATCCGGTGTCGGGTGGCGAGCAGCTCAATCTGGTGTTCATCACAGATGCAACACAACCAACGTCCGCAATCGGGCCATCAACCCTTGATCAGGGTCTTGCACCGGAGCTCCTGCGTCTTATCTCAAGGGTTTCCGGGTGGACGGCATGGCCGCTATTGGAGACACCAATGCCATATACGCTTGCAAATGGTTTGATCGCACTGGCAGGTGATGCGGCTCACGGGATGTTGCCATTCGCAGCACAGGGGGCTGCAATGGGAATTGAAGATGCAGCCGTACTTGCCCAAACCCTGGGTGGAGAGAATGATGTGCGAGCAGCCCTTAAAGCCTATCAGCAAAAGAGGTGCGACCGGGTCCAGCGGGTTGCGCGTTTCGCCAGGTCAAATGGCAATATCTATCACCTTCCGGCTCCATTCGGTTTTTTTCGAAACATCGGCATGCGGGTTATTCCCAACAAGCAACTGATGGCCCGGCAGGATTGGATCTATGGGTGGAAAGCTCAGGTTTAAACGAACATTTAGTGATAAGAGTTTCGCTTTTTATTGGGCTCATTTGGTGCACTATGCCATTGTTTTATCGCACTTTCTTATCATGAAATCGACTTTGATTTCATGGAAAGGACACTAGTGCAGGATCTGGCTTAAGAACAGCTTGGTGCGTTCGTGCTGAGGATTGTCGAAGAACTGTTCCGGCTCATTTTGCTCCACGATCTGACCTTCGTCCATGAAGATCACACGGTTTGCAACCTGACGCGCAAAACCCATTTCGTGAGTTACGCAGATCATGGTCATACCATCTTCGGCAAGGCTCACCATGGTTTCCAGAACCTCCTTGATCATCTCCGGATCAAGTGCCGAGGTTGGCTCATCAAAGAGCATGATGCGCGGGTTCATACAAAGCGAGCGGGCAATCGCCACACGTTGCTGCTGACCGCCTGACAGCTGGCCTGGATACTTCAAGGCCTGCTCCGGAATTTTTACCTTCTCAAGGAAGTGCATCGCAATGTCTTCGGCATCCTTTTTCGGCATCTTGCGAACCCAGATCGGGGCAAGCGTACAGTTTTCAAGAATGGTCAGATGCGGGAAGAGGTTGAAGTGCTGGAACACCATCCCGACTTCGCGGCGAACTTCATCAATCTTTTTAAGATCGTTTGTAAGCTCATTACCATCAACAACAATCGTTCCTTGCTGGTGTTCTTCGAGGCGGTTGATGCAGCGGATCATTGTGGATTTACCGGAACCCGAAGGCCCTGCAACCACGATGCGCTCGCCACGCATGACTTTCAGGTTGATGTCTTTCAACACATGAAAGTCCCCATACCACTTGTGCATGTCGGTGACCTCAATCGCCACATCGGTTTCAGAAACTTCCAATTTTTTTGCAGCAGCTTTAGCCATAATTCGTTACCTGTGTGATGTGTTTAATCTGTCTTCCATGAAGATCGAATATCGCGACATGCTAAAACAGAAGAGGAAAAAGATCAGAGCGCAGAAGACGTAACTGGTCAGCGCCTGTACGGGGGTTGCCCAGAGCGAGTCTGAGTGTGACAGGTTGATCATTCCGAGGAAATCCAACAAGCCAATGATCGACACAAGGGTAGTGTCCTTAAACAACCCAATAAAGGTATTCACAATGCCCGGGATCACAATCTTCAATGCTTGAGGAAGAATGATCATCCGCATCGACTGCCAGTAATTCAAACCAACAGCCATGGCACCTTCATACTGACCTTTTGGAATGGCCTGCATGCCGCCTCGCACTACCTCCGCCATATAGGCTGAGGAAAAGAGAGCGATACCGATCAGGGCGCGGAGCAGCTTGTCGAATGTTACGCCATCCGGCAGAAACAACGGCAGCACGACAGAGGACATAAAGAGCACAGTAATCAGCGGCACACCGCGCCAGAACTCAATGAAGATCACACTCAGCAAGCTAACGGCCGGCATATCCGAACGCCGACCAAGAGCGAGCAAGATGCCCAACGGAAGCGCCGCTACAATGCCGGTGATCGCAATAACCAGTGTCATGACAAACCCGCCCCAGAGGTCTGTTCCAACAGGAACCAGGCCAAAATCCACGGACATGACAAACAGGACCAATCCAATGATAGCCATTGCAATCGCTGCAAGCATCGCTGGTTTTGTCGGTTCAGAATCCGTTGCTTTCATATAGGCATACACCAAGCCTGCGATAATGCCGGTGAGGATCAGATAATCAATCCAGAACTTCAGCGCTGACGGAGCCATCATGGATTCGGGGAGCAAAAAGCCGTTCAATCCCAAATTGCCACCGGAAAGCAAAACAAAGGAAGCAACCGGGAAAATGCCTAGCACGAAGAGCATGTTTTCACGCTTGTAGGGTGCTGAAGGCATGAGCAGTGGAACAAGTCCGCCAAAGAACATCAACAGCACGAGGTTTACCCGCCACAATTCGGCATCTGGATATCGACCATAGATGAACAGCTTCAAGTAAGCACCAACATAAGGCCAGCAAGCAGCCTTCCAGCCACTCGGCAGTTCACCACCTTGTGCACCCGTTGCACATGCCAAACGGTCATTACCGCTCCACACAGCATCAAACAGAACCCATTTCAACGTACCCGGCAATACCAGATACAGGAGGTAGACCCCAATCAATGTCAGAATTGTATTTGAAACGCTGGAGAAAAGGTTTTGCCGCATCCAACCGGTTATGCCGCCGGTATTCACTGGCGGTGGCATTGTTGACACCATCTCTTCGCGGACAAAACTGATGTTATTATTACTCATGATCCGCTCCTATCTCTCAGTCAATGACATTTTTGAATTGTACCAATTCATGAATAGTGAGGTTACCAACGAGATTGCCAGATAGGTGAGCATGGTCATTCCCAGGATTTCCACCGCCTGCCCTGTCTGGTTTAAAGCTGTACCTGCAAAAATCGCAGTCAAATCAGGATAAGCAATCGCGACCGCAAGAGACGAGTTTTTAGTCAGGTTCAAATACTGGCTGGTAAGCGGCGGGATAATCACACGCATGGCCTGCGGTATAATATTCAACCGCAGTGTCTGACCCGGTCTCAAACCAAGCGCATAAGATGCTTCGGTCTGTCCGCGGTTTACCGCAAGAATTCCAGCTCGCACGATCTCCGCAATAAAGGTAGCGGTATAAAGCGACAACGCTAAAATCAGCGCGATGAACTCAGGTATTACCCGCATACCGCCCTTTGGTCCAAAATTACCTTTGACCGGATACTCCGTAGAAACAGGCTGGCCCATTATCAGATACATCAAAAGCGGCAGACCAATTATCAGCCCCAGGGCTGTCAAGAATACAGGGAACCGTTTGCCGGTTTGTATTTGGCGCTTTTTCGCCCAGCGGTTCAACACAAAGGTAATGATGATGGCCACTATCAGTGCCCATCCCATCGTACCTGAACCTTCTCCGAATATGAATTGCGGGGCGAACAAGCCTTTTGTGTTCAGGAAGCCCAAAGCTCCAAGGTCAATCGAATTCTTGGCAACCGGCAGGGTCGCGAGAACCCCTTTGTACCATATGAAAATCTGGAGAAGCAGTGGGATATTGCGCAAACTTTCTACATACACGTAGGCCATTTTATTGATGACCCAGTTGTTGGAAAGACGCGCCACACCGACCAGAAACCCGATGATAGTGGCAAAAAAGACACCAATAACAGCGAGCACCAGCGTGTTCTGCAAGCCGACCCAATAAACATCCAAGAACGAAGAGCTGGATGTATATTCAAGGAACGGCGAGAAATTCAGCCCAAATCCCGCTGCGGTATCCAGGAAACCAAATCCGGATGCGATACCCGCCTTTTTGAGGTTGAGAGCGGCATTTGAAATCATGCCCCAGACTACCCAAACCAGGAACGCGACCAAAAGCGCTTGAAAAATGTAAGCCCGAAACTTCGGGTCGTTTAAGAGTTTGACTTTCGGCTTGCCTCCGCCGACCGGAATATCCGTCACAGTCTGTGTCCCCTCACCATTCTTTGCCGCGAGACGATATGCCTCAAGCGGTGAAACTGTTGTAATTGTTGGGCACCCAATCCTCCCGGCGCCTAAAAACAGGGCCGATCAATTGACCGGCCCTGAATAACTTAACCCTTAGCGGATTGGCGGAGCGTACTGAAGACCACCGCGTGTCCAAAGATCGTTCACACCACGTGAAATCGCCAATGGTGTATCCGGACCGACGTTACGGTTGAATGTTTCAGCATAGTTGCCAACTTGCATGACGGCATTTGCACACCAGTCATTGCCAACACCCAGTGCTACGCCGTACTCACCTTCGGCACCAAGCAGACGCTTGACAGCAGGATTGTCTGAGCCCTTCATTTCTGCAGCATTTGCAGATGTCACGCCAAGCTCTTCAGCGTTGACCATGCAGAAATGTGTCCACTTAACAAGGTTGAACCACTGATCGTCGCCTTGACGAACAACAGGACCGAGAGGCTCTTTTGAGATGATCTCAGGAAGAACAACGTGGTCAGCAGGGTTTGTAAGCTTCAAACGCTGAGCATACAGGCCTGATTGGTCAGTTGTGTAAACGTCACAACGGCCAGCGTCGTATGCAGCAACAACTTCGTCAGCCTTTTCGAATGCTACGATTTCGTACTCAAGCTTGTTTGAGCGGAAATAGTCAGCAACGTTCAACTCTGTGGTTGTACCTGTGTTGGTGCAAACAGAAGCGCCGGAAAGCTCAAGCGCTGATTTAACGTTGAGGTCTTTGCGAACCATGAAGCCCTGACCGTCGTAGTAGTTTACGCCAGCGAAGTTGAGGCCCAAAGATGTGTCGCGTGTAGCAGTCCAGGTGGTGTTACGTGACAGAATGTCAATTTCACCTGACTGGAGGGCAGTGAAGCGCTCTTTAGCAGACAGCGGAGTGTACTTGACTTGTGTCGCGTCGCCGAAAGTTGCTGCAGCTACAGCGCGGCAAAGGTCGACATCGATACCTGTCCAGTTACCATCTGAGTCAGGATTGGAGAAACCCGGGAGACCCTGGCTAACACCACACTGAACAAAGCCTTTGGCTTTTACATCGTCAAGAGTTGCAGCGGATACGCCTGATGCGGCGAAACCGAGTGCAGCCACACCAAGTGCGGCAGACGCGATAGTTTTTTTCATAGAAAACAGCCTTTTCTGTTACCCATTTTATTTTTGATCTTGGGAACGGTTGCCCCCAAGTGCTCCTTGGCTCTGATGTGGCCCCGGTAAAATTTACCGTTTGACCTTTTTCCTCCCCAGAACCAGTGGCGGTATACAATTGGATTGTGACGTTTAGGTCAAGGAAAAAAGTAGAAATGGGCCGATTTGGCCATTGGAAATGAAAAACCAGAGCTTTTTTGGCCCTTTTTTGTTTGCTATCGCTCAAAAACATGCGATCTGGCGTAAATTCGAAAATGATCAATGCATCCCAAACCCAAAGCCAAACTCAAAGGTCCAGCCAATGGCAAAATCCATTACAAAAGCCGACACCGCAGACAAACATGCGATGGATACAGTTTTAACCCATTCAGGAAATGATCCGGATGGATTTCACGGCTTTGTCAATCCGCCTGTGGTGCATGCTTCAACCGTTCTTTATCCGGATTACGAAACCATGCGGACCCGGAAACAAAAATACACCTATGGTACAACCGGCACCCCAACGACCGCTGCACTTTGTGAAGTTATTGATGAACTTGAAGGTTCAGCTGGTACGGTTTTGGTTCCATCCGGTCTGGCAGCTGTTAGCATTCCATTGCTTGGCTTTGTTAGTGCAGGCGACCACCTCCTCATTCTTGATTCGTGTTATTCGCCAACCCGGGATTTCTGCAATCATGTACTCAAACGAATGGGCGTTGAGGTTGAATTCTACGATCCACTAATCGGTGCCGGGATTGAAAGCCTGATGCGGGAAAACACTTCTGTCATTTTCACTGAATCACCAGGATCCAATACATTTGAAATTCAAGATATTCCGGCGATCTCAAAAGTCGCCCGCGCCCATGATGCGATAGTCATGATGGACAACACCTGGGCGACACCCTTGTTGTTCAAGCCATTGGACTTTGGCGTTGATATTTCAATCCATGCGCTGACCAAATATCCCGCCGGACATTCCGATCTTGTTCTCGGTTCAGTCTCAGCTAATGACAAGTGCTGGGACCAATTGTACCGGCATTTCCGACTCATGGGTTGTTGTGCCAGTCCGGACGACACTTACCTAACCCTGCGCGGCATCCGGACAATGGGGGTCCGGCTGCGGGAACATGAGAAAAACTCGCTTGAAATGGCAAAATGGCTTGAGGGGCATCCTGCTATCGACAGGGTCATGCACCCTGCCCTTCCATCTCATCCGCAACACGCATTATGGAAGCGGGACTTCAAAGGCTCCAGCGGATTGTTCGGCTTCACGCTGAAAACCATGGATATGGAAAAAGCAGCTCGCTTTTATGACGCGCTCGGTTTGATTGGCCGGGGCTATTCCTGGGCCGGATATGAAAGTCTCGCTGTGCTGGTCAATCTCTCGGATCGTGAGGTCGCCACAGGACCTGATGACGGTATACTGGTTCGCCTGACAGTAGGATTGGAGGACCTGGAAGATCTGAAAGCCGATATTGAACAAGCGCTCAGAGCTGGCGGGCTTTCGAACTAGTGGATTGATTCAAACATTTGGAACCCGTTTTCCGAGACCTCTCATCCAAATATTTGAATCTTAAAATCCACTAGGTAACCCTTAGCGCTTTCAACCACTCCGTGGTCTGATCCGGAGAAATGACAGCGGCTCTTATCGCTTCATCAAAACGCCGGGTGAGTTGGCGAATATGATCGACTGAATTCACCACCATGTACATTTCCCCAAGATAGATCGCGGCGCGTTTAGGTCCGAACACCGTAAACGGCGAAATGAAATGGGTTCTTCCATCAAACAGAAAGAGCCTAAATGTGGGATATAGTTCGTCTATCAGCTTGGCCATATGCTCAATCTGTGCCTGCCGCTTTCCACGCTCAAGGCCGCTCCATATGTCCACACCGGCTGCGAGGTTTTCCAAACGCTGAAATGGCATGACAACTTCCATATCGGTTTCAGGAAGCCGGCTATAATCCAATTGCTGCCGTGCGAAGGCGGTTTTCTCATCGGCGGTCACTTCGCGTTTTACTTCAAATTCATAACGGGTGATGGCAGGTGTGCGTACAAGGTCCGGTAGACTGCTTGGCGCATACCGAACTTTATAACCAACCGCTTCGGTATGCCATTGGGCAAGAAGCGAGCGATCCTGCTCAGGGCCAGCATGCTCAATGTCAAAGCCCGAACTCACCTCGCCCATACCAATTTCATCCTGACTCAAACCAAGTAGCCAATCGATGCTGAGATTTTCGGCAGAAGCAATTGCGGCCAGCGTTTCGCTGCGCGGAAGGCGGGTCGATTTTTCATCCAGAAATTGACTAAGGGCCGAACGATCAAGATTGCATCGCCGTGCAAAAGAAGACACGGATTCGTTGTTTCGGATGATCAGGCTTTTCAACCTCTCGCGGAAACGAATGGCGATTTCTCGTTTGTCTAATGGCAGCATTTGTTGTGTTTATACAATTTTTTGTTGTTCTCGCAACATTTTTCTTATGATGTCGCACATAATCACCTTCAACCCACGCCCCTTTCTCAGGCATATTACGTTGGAAATAAAAGAAACTCTGGGAACATAAATGGAAAAGTCGGGGCAGCATTCAGGCATCGCACAAATTGAATGGCAGACGGTAGCCTTGATCACGGTCAGCTACATGGTTTGGACATTACTGTTGGTTTTTTCCAATACCCTACACCCGGCAGTGTGGGTCGTGGTCAGTGCCATTAACATAACGCTGTTTTTGTCGATTACCCATGAAATTGTTCATGGCCACCCGACAAGAAGCAATTTCATCAACAGCCTGGCAATCCTGCTTCCGATTGGGTGGTCATTTCCCTATGAGCGGTTTCGCGATACGCACATTGAACATCATGAAACCGATGAGTTGACGGACCCATTCGATGACCCGGAAAGCTGGTATCTTGCACATCATGACTGGATTACACGGAGCACAATTGCCAGGGCGGTATTGCGCTTTAACAATACGCTTTTTGGCCGGATGCTGATCGGCCCGCTTATCGGGTTATCGCGATTTTATACGAGCGAAATTTCGCTGATAATCAATGATGAAAGGCAAACTCGATATCTTCTAGCCGTATGGATCAAACATCTGTTTTTATGCGGGGTGCTGGCGTGGATTGTAACCTCTTACAGTTCTGTAGCGTTATGGCAGTTGCTTGTTTCAATTTATATGGGGCATTCGTTTTTGCTAATCCGTACGTTTCTTGAGCATCAGGCAGCCCCTGATCATTCAGAACGCACCGTCATAATTGAGCAAATATGCCCAATTGCGGCTTTGTTTCTCTTCAACAACTACCACTTCGTGCATCATGACAGACCTCATATTCCGTGGTATCAGCTGCCCTTTGAGTTCAGGCAAAACCGCGAGGCTTATCTGGCAAAAAACGGAGCATATCTTTATCGCTCGTATATGCAGATTTTCAGAAAGTATTTTTTTCATGCCAAGGAACCGGTAAAGCATCCGTTTCTGCGCACCGAAGCATAGGTGAAAACAATGAGTACAGGTATTGCTACCCTATCCATGTATGACTGGCCGGAAACGACCAATGCCCTTGATGTGTTTTGGCAACAGATCAGGGTGCAGCTCCTGAACCGCGATATTGCTGCGCCTGTTGAACTTCATCATGTTGAACGCCAAATGCCGCTTTGGACCGACCCGACACTTGTCATCGGTCAAACCTGCGGCTGGCCTTATGTCAACAAACTTCGTGACAAAGTTATCCCGTTTGCCCGCTTTGATTATGGTCTGGAAGACTGCCCGCCAGGCATGTATCAGTCGATATATGTCGGGCAGAGCGACGAAGACGCCCGCTTCATCGAAAATGCGGCAAGCCTCGCAACCGTACAATCTGTGGCCATAAACGGGAACGATTCGCAATCAGGCTTCCATGTGTTTGCGGAAATTTCAGGGAAACCGTCTTCACAAACAATTTCTGAAGACGTCCGCGTAATTTCCGGCGGGCATAGAAATTCGGTCAAAGCAGTTGCAGAGGGCAAAGCCCAAATTGCAGCCATTGATGCGGTCGCCTTCGAACTGGTTAAACGCTACGAACCCGAGGTCGCGGCCGGTGTAAAGGTGATAGGCAAATCTCAGCCCAAACCGGGCCTTCCGCTTATTACTTCGCCGATGCATGCTTCTCAATCCGGCGAATTGCTTGAAGCCGTGAGCCGCGCATTGGATGGACTGGATGTCGAAACCCGTGACATTTTGATGATCAAAGATGTGTTGGTGGCAAAAGATGAGGAGTACGAGGTTTTTGCCAGGGGTTAACAATCGCGTGGGTTAATGTTTGGACTCTTACTAACCTGCTCTTTCATAACCAGTGCAAATTGCACGACATTAAAATCAGTACCCGCAATTCTCCCCTCAACTCTCAAAGTGAGTAAGCCCTCTTCTGTCTTCGTCAATTTGCAGGCTGATGTGGAACGGATCATGGGCCCGCTGGCGGCATTTTTCACGCGGGCAAAGACGGCAGTTGACGCCAACTTCCGTAATCATGTGGCTGGCACTGGGATCGACCGTATTTCCATAAATCAACTCAGAAGCATACTCGACCGCACAGCCGATAGAAACCGCCAGACGCTTGTCTTCAGTTGTGTAGCGAATGGAGGGGCGGTCGACCGTACGGTTGATGGTGAGGTACCTGCTATGATCCGGCATTTCGACTATCTGCGTCAGGATACGGCCTGGCACCCGAAACGAATAGTGGACATCGAGTTTCGGGCATGCGCCGCCAAAACGGGCAAGTTGAATGGGGGGTGACGTTGAACCGTTTGGAAACGTTCCCGCCCCGGTCGATGCGCAGAAAGAAGAACGGAATACCCCGCCTGCCCGGGCGTTGCAAAGTGGTGAGACGATGGCAGACATGCTCGTATGAAACCGAAAAACGCGCGGCCAGTCTCTCGATGTCGTAACGAAAATTCAATGCCTCTGCATGAAACGAATTATAGGGCATCATCACAGCAGCGGCAAAATAGTTTGCAAGCTCTACACGACACCGGCTACTGGCCAGTTCATTGCCCCCGATCGTCTCCGGAAGCAATTCATTGAGCAGATCATCATGGCCGATGAATGCACTCATATGCGCCATCTGAAAGATCCGGTTGATGTGATCGAGGCCATCCGAGAGGACAAGCTCTTTCTTCTTGCGATTGAAATACCTCAGTGATGAACCAAGCACCTCGTCACGAACCAGCACAACTTCAACACCGAGCTCGGTCTCCAGATAAGACCGTAACAAGGCAAACAAATCTCCGCTCCCCGGTTCCAGCGGCGACGAAATTTTTTCCGCTGCAAGTTCCAGTTCCGCGAAATAATTGTTGTTGGTACGGAAGAAGTCGTGGACGCTGTGGTCGGTACCAAGGGTGGTATCCTCGTTTGCCGACAAAAACTCGTTTACTTCAGCAAGCCGCTCGCCATAGGCGCGGTAGGCGTTATAAATGTTGACGAAGCCATTGACGAGATTTGGCGAATTGTCGAGCGCAGAGCGCAGCTCTTCAATATCCGGCAATTTGGATCCAAAAACCGTGTCCTTGGTGATCTGGCGAAGGTCTGACAAAGCAAGCCCCTGACTGTCGCGCGTCAGCTCGCGCCAATTAAGGCCATAGGCATCTGAGAGTGTGATCAAGAATTTGAGGGAAGCGGGACGCTGGTTGCGCTCAATCAGATTGATATAGCTGGCGCTCACACCTAATTCGCCAGCCATTTTTGCCTGGGTAAGGGAGCGGGATTGACGAAGTTCTCTAAGTTTCGGCCCGATGAGGATCTTTTCGCCTGCCATTGGATCAATATGCTAAGAAATTGAAAAAAGTCAATTTTGTAAATGTATATTTGTACTAAAATACAAAACCGCAGTCAGCCAATTGGAGAAAGCCGACTGCGGTATAATTGGCTACCCGAACAATTGTGCAGAGCCGGATTGCCACAGTACACTTTAATAATGCGCTATCAGGCGGTCAGCGACACTTTTGCCGGTTCCCCGGCAATTGCTGCCGGAGCAGATTTCCTTGCCTTGCCGACATCGGTCTCGACCACATAGAAAACATTTGATTCAAACGGAACTTCAAAGAGGCCCAGCAAGGTCGCGACTTGAGATATATCATCAGTCAGAAGCAGGGTTTGTTCATCGCGCTCGCGAACAAGCTCGCAAAGGTGGACATCCTGACACGGACCCGCTTCGCTCATGATCATGGGAAGCTGCTCATAGTCCACGAAGTGATTGCGCATGCGCTTCAAAACCGCTTCTTCGATTGGCCTTGCAGAACCATCGCTTTCGCAACGCAGGTCAAGAACCCTGGAATGCGCAAACGTTCCGGTCGTCGGGAAATCTGCATAACCGAGATTTTCTGCCAGCGTAACTTTCACAGCATTTTGCATCGTCATTCTCCTTTATGCAGCGATGCTTTTTGCACCAACCTCCCCGTCAATGAACAAGGCCTGCGCCGCAGCGACACCAGACCCCAGCTCAATATCAACTCCGCAGTCACGCATCGCCATTTCAGCACCGGCCAGCGCTTGCAGGATCATGATCTCGTTGAGATCGCCCAGATGGCCAATGCGGAAAACCCGGCCCGCAACCTTGTTAAGACCAGCGCCCAGAGACAGATTGTACTTGCTGTAAGCAACTTTAAGCACGTCAGCGCTATCAACATGGCCCGGGACAAGGATTGCAGAAACCGTATCAGAGTAAATTTCAGGATCCCGTGCACACAATTCCAGACCCCAGGCATGAATACCGGCGCGGGTTGCGGTCGCCAGACGTGTGTGGCGGGCAAATACATTTTCGAGGCCTTCATTGAAGATGAAATCAAGCGAGGCGCGAAGTCCGTGAAACATTTGCGTTGCCGGGGTATAGGGAAAATGCCCGGTCGCGTTGGTTTTCATCATGTCATCGTAAGACAGGAATGTGCGTGGCAGGTTTGCTGTTGTGCGGCGCTCCAGTGCGCGCTGGCTAACGCCAACAATTGCTAGACCGGTTGGCAGCATGAACCCTTTTTGTGAACCGGAAACGATGACATCAATTCCCCATTCATCCATGCGGAAATCAATAGATCCCACAGCACTGACACCATCGATGCACAACAGTGCCGGGTGACCCAGATCATCAAGGATATCGCGAATCGCCTTGATATCAGAAGTAACGCCTGTTGCGGTTTCGTTGTGGCAGGCAAACACGCCCTTGATTTCGTGCTTCGTGTCGCGCTCAAGAATTTCGCGATACTGCTGGTGCGGCACGCCAAGACCCCATTCAACTTCACAATGCTCAACGTTGAGGCCAAAGCGCTCTGCCATATCAACCCACAGCAGCGAGAACTGACCGAAGGATGACATCAACACCCGGTCACCAGCGCTAAACAGATTGCCAAGGCATGATTCCCAACCGGCGGTTCCAGAACCCGGGAACATGAAAATCTCTGCTGTTTCAGTTTTGAAGACCTTCTTCAGGTCGGCAAAAAGAGGAAGCGTCAGCTCACCAAAATCAGGAGCGCGCATGTCCTGCATCGGCACATTAAGCGCCTGACGGACACAATCAGGAATGTTGGTAGGGCCAGGGATAAACAATCCTGTTTTGCCGTTGGCGTTCTTTTGCATCGGTATTCTCCAATTCGATTGGAGACAGATATGAAGCGCAATGGGTGTTCAGAACAGCAAATTTGTGTAAATTTGTGCGTCTTGTAAATTACAATTGTGATTTTTGTAATGATTGTGCGGGGTGACGCTAAAACCTTGCCGGTGTGGCGGGCGATTGCCAACGGCAGTTTTGAGAGGCAACTTTACCGTTTGCCGATTTCGTCGATTGAATGGCAGGTATAGCGCGTGATGCGTTTTAATAAATTCAAAACGTCCGCGCTATCTTTTTGTTTGCCGCGTTTTGTTATCGTTTTCGTGAATCCACGAAAACGCAAAATGCTCTAAGGTCTGTTGACAATTAGGAGAGTGGATAATACCAACGGCCATTAGGATTTGCTCTTTTGACCAGGAATTATTTTGGCTTTGGTTAGGCGCGATTGGCGAAGGGGTGCGGCGTACCATGAGCTAATTGCAACACGGCCAAAACCGAAAGAAACCTGGCCTGCGGTGCTCCAAAATTGCCCACCGGATCCGTGTTATGCCTCTTGACCAATGCGTTTTACATTGCACTTCGAGGCCTGCCTTGCCGGTAAACAAATTTGGAACATCAAAAGGGTCAATCCTAATGGCCGTTGGTATAACGCCCTTGACGTCAAAAAACCCCGTCTTAAGCGCCAGCCAAAGCCCTCAAATGCTCGGCCAATACAAAGTTGCTCGACAGAACAGGCATTCCGAGTTCTTCTTCCAGTTCTTCCAGCAGCCCAAAGGTTTTGAGGCTGGTGCAGGACATGAACAAGCCGTCAACATCAGCGTCCTTCACCAGGCTTGTCGCGGCATTGCGGAGTGAACCCTTGTCGATCCAGGCGACCTTGTGGTCTTCGCTTTCATTGAAGGACCCGAATACCGGCGTTTCCACACCATAGCCCGCAATTGCCTCGCGAAGCCGGTTGTTGACGCTTTCGATATAGGGAGAAAGAAATGCCAGTCTTTTAAGCCGGCGTTTTTCGCAAGCCGCAATGAGTGCCGTTACCGGATTGGTGACCGCCGTGGTTGTGCATCCAGCCTTTACCAGACCCGCTACTTTGTCGGCTCCAATCACCGATGTAGCGGAGGTGCAGCAATAGGCAACGGCATCAAACTTGATGGGTCGAGGAAAAAGGCTGGCAGAACCGGTAATATGATCCGCCATTGCGGCAAGTGTTTCCCTGGTAACCTCATCTGCATTTTCTACCCGGCTTACGTGAATTGAAAAATCTTCCGGAGGCAACCATCGGCCAATCTCAAGTTCAATGGTTTCATCTGACTGCAACACCACAAGCCCGAGCGTTGGGTTGCGTTCTGCCTCAGGTATCGCGGAAAAAGTAAAATCAGCCATCAGATTGTCCAGATATCCGGCATTGAGGGTGTCGAAAGATATTGCGCGCCTTTGTCTGTTATCACAAGGTTTTCTTCATGTACCAGCATGTTGCCTTCAATGGTTTGGGTGCCGGGTTCCAATGTTAGCACCATTCCCTCCTCAAGCACGGTATGATCGGCAGGAATCAGGGATGGCCATTCGGTCAATTGTATCCCAAGACCGTGACCGAGGCGGCCATTATCATTGCGCGCATCACCGCCGGTTAAGACCTTATCCATTGCATGAAACAAATCGCTTGCAGTAGCACCGGGGCGGGTTGCCTCGAAGCCTGCTTGTGTCGCCTCAATCAGCTTCTTGTGCGCATCACTTACGATCCCGTTTGCATTTCCAATTGCGAAATTGCGGTCGTAATCACAGAAATATCCGTCGTGAACAAGGCCGGTATCCAGCATCAATACGTCACCGGTCTGCAAAGGCACATCCGGTGCTGGCGAAATGACATCTTCGTAACCATTGGGCCCACAGCCGCCGGCGAGATATGAAACATAGTCCGCGCCTTCCTCCAGACAGGCCATTTGAAACTTCCTGAAAGTTGCTTCTACTGAAACTCCAGGCTTTGCAAATTCATGAACCCGGCTAAATGCCTTACCGGCAATCTCGCAGGCACGTTCAATTTTTGCGACCTCGGCATTGGATTTCGCCATTCTAAGCGCCCGTACGATGTCATTGTCACCAACAATTTGCGGCACATCCGGCAAGGCCTTCAGTCGCGCGAAATCAGCAACCGGCATGCGCAGACGGGTTTCGTGCCCATCCGGTAATCCTACCCGGCCCCCTGGCGCCAATTCGTGTAATGTGTCTCCCAGAAGCGAAACACCATCATCTTCAAGATCAGGTGCGCTCCACGTACGCACATCATCAATCCAGGTTGACCGCATCAGTGCAGCACCAATACCAGGAATAACCGCAACAGGCTTGCCGGACGCAGGAATAATTACAAACCACGGACGGGTTGGACTTTCCCAAAACCGGGTAAGAAATCCAGTGAAATAGTAGACATCCGGATGGGTTGTTACGAGCAGCGCATCAAGTCCGGCCCGGGTCATGCGCATTTGAGCATTCTTCACACGAGTTTCAAACTCGGTTGCTGGAAACCCGCGAGACCCCGCAGTCATTATTCAACCCCTTCGCTGATAATACACAGACAAACGGACTGGTCGTTCAGGCCAAGCCCCGCCGCTGCTTCGGTTTCGCAAACCGCGGCAAGTCCTGCCACACCCGATGGTGTGGATGAAATGCCTAATTTTGCCAACCGTGTCACGGTATCAGCTGCCAGTTCATCACTGATTGTCATGAAAAGGTTTGCGTCATGGGCCAGGCTCTTGAGCGCTATCAGTGAGGGTTCTTTGCAATCGAGCCTTCCCATGTTTGAAACAGGCCCGTCTGCAAATACGGATTTTCCGGCCTCAATGCTTGCCTGCAGCGCGGGAGCGGCTTCCGGTTCTACAACGATGATGCTTACAGCACTCCAGGCCTTGCGAAAATAGGCGGCCATAGCGCCTGCCAGCCCACCAACGCCTGCCTGAAGAAATATATGCGTTGGTGCTTGTGGCATTTCGTCAACGATTTCTTTTGCGCAAACCAGATAGCCTTCCATCAAACGGTGTGGCAGTTCAAAATACCCCTCCCAGGAGCTATCTGATAAAAGCGTAAAGCCCTCGTCTTCAGCGGCATTTTGTGCCGCTATCATGCTTGCTACATAATCTTCGCCCTTGACCCGAACCTCCGCGCCTTTTGCCCGCAACCGGTCGGCAAATGCGTCGGGGACGGTTTTTGACAGGTAGATTACAGAGTTTGCGCCAAAAATGCCGGCGCCAACAGCTACAGAAAGTCCATGATTTCCGGCACTTGCTGTTACGTAGGTCCTGCCGGCAAGTGCTGACGACAACTCCTTTTTTCCACTCTCGGACGCCTGATGGGCAATCACGTATGCGGCTCCAAGCGCCTTGAAGCTTCCAAGCCCCATGCGCCCGGTTTCATCCTTTACGTAACAGTGCTTAACCCCAAATCCGGCAGCGACATCTTTCAACGATACAAGCGGGGTTTTGCCATGCGCCGGGCAGTCGCCGAGAAGCAAATTGGGGGCATCAGCGTTTAGGGAAGGAGCGGGAATATTTTCAGGCACCAAAGCAGCATTTTTTTGGCCGCGATATTGATTTTCAAGCAGGCTCACGCACCACCCCTTTTTTTCTTGTTGGTCAAAACAAGCGGGACGCTATCAACATTTTTCAAAGGCTTCAATCAACCATTTAAGCATTCATCCGGTTTTTCTTGACTGCCGACACATCAGATGTGAAACAGGCGCAGTTGCATTCGCTATTCGCTGCAAATGAAAGTTACGGGCCAGCGGAAACTTATCGATTTTCGCGTCGTTCTTGTCCTGTTCGCGTATCAGCATCTTGATCTGATGGCCACAATGGCGGGCGAGAACTTCACTTCGGCATTTTTCAGCACCCGCTTCACGGCAAAACAGAAAGAACTCAATCTTGAATTTTCATCAACTTGGCCTCAACAAGACAATTCTCCGAACACTTGAGGAGATTGGCCACACAGAACCGACCCCTATCCAGGAACAGGCCATTCCGCCGGTGTTGGATGGACGCGATGTTGTAGGCCTTGCACAGACCGGAACCGGCAAAACAGCAGCTTTCCTGCTTCCGCTTCTGCAACGGCAGATCCGGGATACACACAAGGGCAAATTCCGACCCATCCGCGTTCTGATACTCTCGCCCACCCGGGAACTGGCGGCGCAGATATATGAAAAAGCCCGCGACTACGGACGATCACTCAATCTTCGCTCCCAATGCACGGTTGGCGGTATCCCGATTAACCGCCAGCAAAAGGCGCTGGGTCGGGGAACCGATTTCCTGATCGCCACTCCCGGCCGCTTGCTTGATCTTGCCCGGCGCAATGCAGTTAAGTTCGACAAGGTTGAAGCGCTTGTTCTGGATGAAGCCGATCATATGCTCGACATCGGGTTTTTACCGGACATCCGCCGGATTATCGCGCAGCTGCCGGCCCATCGCCAAACGCTGTTGTTTTCCGCAACGATGCCAGCGCCCATTCGCGGGCTTGCTGATGATTATCTGCAGGAACCTGTACAGATTTCGGTGGCGCGTCGATCAAGTGTGGCAGATAACATCGATCAGTTTGTCAAACATGTCCCCGCACGGCAAAAACCAAATGAACTGGCAAGCCTTCTCCAAGCCCATCCTGACAAGCGCGTTGTGGTGTTCGCACGAACCAAACACGGCTCAGACAAGATCGTAAAGCGGTTACAAACGCTTGAGATCAAAGCGGCCGCCATTCACGGCAATAAATCCCAAGGGCAACGCGAACGTGCCCTTAAAGCCTTTACCAAAGGCGACTGCAAAGTGTTGATCGCAACGGATATCGCTGCGCGCGGCATCGACATCAAGGATATCGGGATTGTTGTGAATTACGAACTTCCGCCGGTGCCGGAGGTTTATGTTCACCGGATTGGCCGCACTGCGCGGGCCGGTTCATCCGGTATGGCGGTTGCTTTTTGTGCGCCGGATGAGCTCAAGCATCTGCGGGGCATAGAAAAACTGATCAAAACGGCAATACCCGCCGAGGGTGAAATTGTTGAACCAGCACCGGAAGCTGGAAAGAAGCCTGCGAACAAGCGGCGCTTCAAGAAGCGAGGCGCAACCGGCAAACCTTCTGCAAAGAAACTTGGAAATCGCAAGCCAAAATCCAAACGCGGGCCAAATAATGATGGCAGTCCGCAAGAGGCACAGAAACGAGAAAAGCCGAAACGGGATGACGCCGGTCGACCGAAGCGGAACAGGCGGAGGAAGCCAAATCTGATCAAAGGTTCCACGACGCAATGAAATTGTATGGGGAGTAAATGGCCGCTTATACCAACGGCCATTAGGATTGACCCTTTTGATGTTCCAAAATTGTTTACCGGCAAGGCAGGTCTCGAAGTGCAATGTAAAACGCATTGGTCAAGAGGCATAACACGGATCCGGTGGGCAATTTTGGAGCACCGCAGGCCAGGTTTCTTTCGGTTTTGGCCGCGTTGCAATTAGCTCATGGTACGCAAGCACCCCTTCGCCAACCGCGCCTAACCAAAGCCAAAATAATTCCTGGTCAAAAGAGTAAATCCTAATGGCCGTTGGTATTAGAGCCCTCTTTACCGCAAATACCCTTGCCTCTCGTGAGGTATAAAGAAACTGTGCTGTAGGTAAGGATAGCCCCAGGAGACCTTGGGCAATTTTTTCCAAACAAATGAAGCAAACGGGATGGGGAGTACCGAGGATAGGACAGTTCTGATTGCGGCCAGGACACTTGGTCTTCTTTCAAATATTTTCGCTACCAGGTAATAAAATTCGTAGTGCACCATTGGTCGGCAAATTCAGGACGGTTCATAAGCTTATGCAGAAGAATTTTCGGCCCGTAGCTGCCCTTGCCAACCTCAACATTCGCCGGACCGGCCTCATCAACAAGTCGTTGAAAGGTTTTCCAATCCGTATTTCCGTTCACCAATCCGGTATCGGCGCGCCAAATATATCGAAAGGCCGGGCTTCCTGGTTTACCAAAAGTGGTGCCATAAATGCTCGTATCTGTGATATACACATTCCACAAAGGTTGATCGATGAGCGGGGTTCCATCACGAGACTTGAAAACAACATAGGGCCTCCAATAGGGCTGACTGAAGTCGAACACTGCGTTGTAACCGAGATCCAGTCCAATTTTGAGCTGAAGGCATCGGTGTTGATTTGTACCAGATGTACAAAACCGCATAATGCTGATGATAATGAAAGCCAGAATTATGAACCTGACGATGGCAAAATAATTGGTCCCTGCTACCCTTTTTTTCATTAGTATCCTCTGCGACGGCAATTAACGAAAAGAACTTGAAGATGGATCGGTATAAATCTGTCCGTCAAATCGTCCCTGCCAGCTATCATATATTCGATATGATTCTGAGCCAAGTAAATCTACATTTCCGGAGAATGAATCAAAAATATCCAAAGGGTCCTCAAATTTATCTTCGAGATAAAAATGAATATTACCCGAAATTGACAAAAGCCTTATCCCTTTTGGTCCGGTGGCACAATATGTAGTGACATTGCGGATTGAATAAAATAGAACATATAGTGAACATTAGGCCTTATGTAAGGGAGCTTTGCGATGCTGTTTGCACCAACATCCTTGATTGAATTTCAACACCGTTTTGCCGATGAGGCGGCGTGTGCTGCGTGGCTTTACGAGATGCGCTGGCGCGATGGATTTGTGTGTCCGCGATGCGGGAATGATAAGGCATGGGCGCTTGAGACGAAGGCCTTTACTTACGAATGCACACGCTGTCATCGTCAGACTTCGGTAACCAGCGGCACAGTAATGCACGGCTCGAAATTACCCCTGACGGTCTGGTTTTGGGCAGCTTTTTTGATGACCACCCATTCCAACGGTATTTCCGCCTTGCAGTTGCAGGGCCAGTTGGGCCTTGGTTCTTATAAAACCGCGTGGTTATTGTGCGCCAAATTACGCCGGGCCATGGTGGATAGTGATCGCTCGCCCCTGCAAGGCCTTGTGGAAGTTGATGAAACCGCGATTTCCTGCCGTTCGAAACAAGAACCCGTCATGGGAGGGCAAGGCCGCTCGCATCAGGGGAAACTATTGGTGGCCGGTGCGGTTGAAGTGGACCAAAGGGGGCGTCCGGGGAGGCTGCGTCTGGCGAGAATTGAGGATTATAGCGCCAAATCCCTGCATCTCTTCGTTGAGCGGAGCCTGGCTCCAACAACGATTGCAAGGACCGATGGCTGGTCCGGCTATCAGGGGGTGGGCAACACTATCCCCGGTCTCAATCATCAACCCCATACCATCGGGCCGATGGCAGCACACTTCGTATTGCCCTGGGTGCACCGGGCTTTTTCAAACCTCAAAACATGGGGCTTGGGTGTCTATCACGGGCTGCGGGCCAAACATCTGCAAACCTATCTCGATGAATTCGTCTTCCGGTTCAATCGTCGCCGAAACCGCCACTCCGCCTTCAAAACCATCCTCGCCATCGCCGTCAAAAAATCACCAATGACCTACAACATGTTGATCTCACCGGAACAAAAGGGATAAGGCTTATTGACAATACCCCGTATTTCTCTGAACTCTTGCCGTTATATCTACCATCGATGGCTGTATGTCCAATGCTAAAGACAACGCTTGTCATATTATAGGTGTTTCCAAAGGTGTCAGAGAATGAACCGTTTTTATTGGTTCGGGCCTTCAGAGCAATTTGATTTGGTAATCGCGTTGGGTCGTCAATAACTTCCCTTCTGTATTCAGCCACAACAGAACTCAGATGCCCAATCTTACGCACTGTTACGCCAAGACCTCCGCCATAGAAATAGTGGTTGATAAAATCCAAATTGCTCCACGACGAACCTGTGTCCGAAACACCGGACAAGGTAATCTGAATACGCTCGTTTATCTTTGGGAGATACGGCTCTGCGGTGCATCGGCACCCATAGTCATCACCGGGATGCCCAGTCGGCGGTGGAGTATCCCAAGCAAAGACCTTACCATTGTTGGCCGCATGGCTTGAACGTACTTTTCCATCGCTGCGTGTGCGCCAAATATAGTGTGTCGTCGGGCGGGCCTGCTTCTTCAATGTCAGGTCGATTGGTATACCCTTGCGCAGATAGACGTCGAATGCGCGTTTGTATTCCGGGCTGGCGATGTCCAAGAGCGACTCCATAGGCAAACAGTTTTGTGGTCAGCCTACTATTGCCGAACGGGACGGGGATAAGTTTTTTGTTGAAATATCGCTTCTAATAATATTGAATCGATTTCATATTGCCGGGGTGTCAAAGATGGCAGCATCAGCATAGAGGTTTCATACTGGTGACCAACGGCAGCAAATGGCACATTTATACATTGTGAGCGCAGTCGCCCTTAGAACAGGGCTTGCTGGTATACCAGGTCGCTAAGTCCGCTCACCTGCCGTTTAATACCAACGGTCATTTGAAATGACTGATTGGTATTGGTTTGCGTTCATGCCAGTTTGGCTTTGCCAAACGCCTCCACGGGGGCGGGCATAAGCCCGGCTCGCTTTGCGCTCGCATATCAGCGCCATAAAAGGGTCAAACCAAACGGCCGCCGTTTAACCTATCACACCGCGTCTATATCGCCCCCCGCCCAGACTTCTTTAGTTTCAGTCACATAGTCTTCGTAGCGGCCTTCACTGATAGCGGCGCGTGCCTCGGCCATCACGTGCTGATAATAAGCAAGATTGTTCCAGGTGAGCAACATGCCGCCAAGCGTCTCGTTGGATTTCACCAGATGATGCAGATAGGCGCGTGAATAATCGCGCGCTGCCGGGCATTTGGATGCTTCATCCAAGGGGCGATGATCTTCCCCATGGCGTGCGTTTTTGAGGTTGATCTTGCCGTAGCGCGTGAATGCCTGGCCATGACGCCCTGCCCTGGTCGGCATGACGCAATCAAACATATCGACCCCACGCGCTATGGACTGGAGAAGATCATCCGGCGTACCCACGCCCATCAGGTATCGCGGCTTGGTCTGCGGTAATGCGGGACACGTATAATCAAGCACCTGCAACATGACCTCCTGCGGTTCACCCACCGCAAGACCACCGATTGAATAACCCTTCAGGTCCATGGCCGAAAGCTCAGTTGCCGATTTCAGACGGCAGCGCTCATTGTCTCCCCCTTGCACAATGCCAAACATCGCCCTTTCCGGTTGGTCACCAAAAGCCTTTGCGGAACGCTCCGCCCAGCGCAACGACAATTCCATCGCGCGTTCAATTTCTTTTTGTTCTGCGGGCAGCGCAATGCATTCATCGAGTTGCATCTGGATGTCAGACCCAAGCAGGCCCTGGATTTCAATCGAGCGTTCCGGTGTCAGCTCATATTTTGCGCCGTCCACATGCGAGTGAAAGGCAACGCCCTTCTCCGTCATTTTGCGCAGTGAGGCGAGGGACATCACCTGAAATCCGCCGGAATCAGTCAGGATCGGCCCTTGCCACCCGCCGAACTCGTGCAAGCCACCCAGTTTAGCCACACGTTCCGCACCCGGGCGCAGCATAAGATGGTAGGTATTGCCCAAAATGATGTCGGCCCCAAGCTCCTTTACCTGGTCCATATACATCGCCTTGACAGTGCCTGCGGTTCCGACCGGCATGAATGCGGGCGTGCGAATGTCGCCGCGCGCTGTTGTGATTTTGCCGCGCCGGGCTTTGCCATGTGTGGCCAATACATCAAAGGAAAAGGGGATGGTCATGAGCGGCGATATAGCAGGCTTGTGTCGCCATAGGAATAGAAGCGATAGCCTGTTTTGACGGCATGCGCGTATGCGTCTTTCATTCTATCCAACCCGCAAAAGGCACAGACCAGCATGAAGAGTGTCGATTTCGGCAAATGAAAATTGGTCATCAGCAGATCCACCGCCTTGAACCGGTATCCCGGCGTAATGAAAATATCTGTATTCCCTTCCCAGGCTTCAACACTGCCGTCAGGCTTCGCGGCACTTTCAATGAGACGCAGGGACGTTGTACCGACACAAACCAAACGCCCGCCTGCGTTCTTTGCATGATTTATCGCATTTGCAACATCGCGGCTAACAATCCCCCATTCTGAATGCATGACGTGATCATCCGTATCATCAACCTTCATCGGTAAAAAAGTACCCGGCCCCACATGAAGGGTGACGTATTTCGCAATAATGCCCTTTTCTTCAAGGGCCTGCATCAGCTCCGGTGTGAAGTGCAGGCCTGCGGTTGGCGCAGCCACCGCCCCTTCTTCGCGGGCATAGAATGTCTGATAGTCCGACACATCCTTGTCGTCAGCACTGCGTTTTCCGGCAATATAAGGTGGCAACGGCATGGCGCCCACCAGCATCAGGGCTTCATCAAATGCCGCGCCGGACAAATCAAACTGCAGTTCGACATTTCCCGCTTCGTCTTTGCCAATTACCGTACAATCAAGCACACCTGCAAGGCAGGATGAGTTTGTCGAACCAAATCGAATACGATCACCCGGCTTGAGCTTTTTTGCACCCTTTGCAAAACACTGCCAGCGATCGGCAGCAAGCCGTGTGTGCAGAGTTACCGATACATCGGCAATTGCTCCGTCACGGTTTCGAAGGCCTTCAAGTTGGGTCGGGATAACCTTGGTGTCGTTGAACACCATCACATCGCCTTGTTGCAGCAGGTCAGGCAGATCGCGCACAGTCCGGTCTTCAAATCCATCGTCAACAACCAGAAATTTCGCGGAATCGCGCGGATGTGCCGGACGCAGGGCAGTGCTTTCCTCCGGGAGATTAAAATCAAACAGGTCTACGCGCACAAAAAGCCCTCGTCTCTCAACAAGGGCTTTCGGTATTCAAGTTTGTCAGAAATTACAAGTCCGCAGCAACTTTCATTGAAACGATGTTGTCCGGATCGCTGACAGGCTCGCCACGTTTGATGGCGTCGACATTGTCCATGCCTTCGATCACCTGTCCCCAAACCGTATACTGGCCATTGAGAAAGTCGGTGTCGCCAAAACAGATGAAGAACTGCGAATTTGCACTGTCCGGGTTTTGCGCCCGTGCCATGGAACATGTTCCGCGACTGTGATGCTCGTTGTTGAACTCAGCGGCAAGATCAGGTTTTGACGATCCGCCGGTGCCACGTCCATCAGGACAGCCACATTGTGCCATGAAGCCGTCAATCACACGGTGAAAGACGATGCCATCGTAGAACCCTTCTCGGGAAAGTTCCTTCAGGCGGGCAACGTGATCGGGTGCGACATCCGGTTTGCACTCAATCACCACAGTGCCTTTGGTTGTTTCCATAACAAGGGTGTTTTCCGGGTCTTTATATTCAGCCATTTTGTTATTCCTCGTTTGATTTTTAAAACTGCTCTGCAGTACGCATTTTTATGATCTTGTCCGGATCGGTGACAGCACCATTGGCAGCCTGATTGCCCTTCTTGATACCATCAACGAATTCCATGCCCTTGGTTACCTCACCAAATACCGTGTATTGGTTGTTGAGGAAATGGCCCTCAGCCAACATGATAAAGAATTGTGAATTGGCACTGTCGGGGCTTTGTGAACGGGCCATACCCAAAATGCCACGATCAAAGGGCTCTGCGGTAAACTCTGCTTTCAGATCGGGGAGCTCGGAATTACCACGGCCTGTCCCGGTCGGATCTCCACCTTGCGCCATAAATCCGTCTATGACCCGATGAAAAACGATGCCATCATAAAAGCCCTGGTTTGCAAGTGTCGAAACGCGCTCAACATGTTTTGGCGCAAGATCAGGCCGGAGTTTGATTTCCACCGTTCCGTCTTTGAGTTGCAACATTAAAGTGTTAGAAACATCAGCTTTGGGGGCTGTGGCTGGCTCCTTGGTTTGCTGGTTGCAGGCAACCAGGCCGAATGCAACCAAAACCAATGCAAATATCTTGCTGCTCAATCTCATGTTTAATCCTCGATATTGGAAGTTTTGGAAACCTGGGTTCAAGACCTAGCCCGCTACTTTTGTGGTCAGGGCTTGATGTACTTCTTTTGGCACAAATTGCGATACGTCGCCGCCCATTTTTGCAATTTGTCGCACCAATGTGGCGGTAATTGAGCGATGTAGCGGATTTGCGGGCAAAAATACCGTTGTGAGTTCAGGCGACATTGCACCATTCATTCCTGCCATCTGCATTTCATAGTCAAGGTCGGTTCCATTCCTGACCCCGCGGATGAGCATCGATGCACCAACAGCGTTTGCTGCATCCACCACAAGCCCGTCAAACGCTTCCACTGTTACTTCGGCACCGCATTTATTCGCTACTGTGTTTATGAGTTCTGCCCGCTCCTCAAATGTAAACATCGGCTTTTTGCCGGGGTGAACTCCAATTCCAACCACCAGCTTGTCAACCATGCGGGCTGCCTGCTTGAGAATATCCAAATGCCCAAATGTGATGGGGTCAAATGAACCGGGGTAATAGGCGATGCGGGTCATAAATATCGTTGTCTCATGGCTTTGTATGGGTGACAAGACTGGATTTGGCTTCTATTCAAATCCAGCGCCTCGCCTGATTGCGGTATTCATCATAAGGTTCGCCGAATTTTTCGCGAAGAACCGCCTCTTCGGGTTTGATCTGAAATCGGGTGATGTACCAAACGAACAATATAACCGCAGGAATAAGCATATAATTTCCGAGCCACATTCCAATTGCAGCGATCAATAATGCCATCCCCAGATACATTGGGTTTCTGGTAAACCGGTAGATACCAGTAACCACCAGGGCTTCAGCATTTTGTGGAGCAACGGGGCTGATGGTTGTCTTTTTGCGGACAAACAGACCAACGGCAATGAAATTGATGATCGCGCCAACAACACAAATCAAAAGCGCCAGATGAACGCGCAGTCCAAAATCAAAATTGGCAGCTGGCAGGCTTCTGGCCGCAAACCACACCAAAACGACGCAGATCAAGGCGACAACAGGTGGTGGAACAAGCAGTTTCATGGGGCATTACCTTTCAAAACAAGACCTATTCTTCGAGCATTTCCTTTACGGTGGTCGCCAGTTGTTTGAGTGAAAACGGTTTGGCAAGAAAACCGAATTTTTCGCGCTCTTCTTCCGGCAGATTTTTGGCGAAGGCCTCTTCTGCATAACCGGAAACGAAAATAAATTTCAAATCGGGATGAGTCTTGCGCAATTCACCCAGCAAAGTAGGACCATCCATCTCAGGCATCACCACATCGGAAACAACGAGGTCAATCTCGTCACCATAGTCTTCCATTACTTCAAGCGCTTCTACACCGCTTGCTGCCTCATGAACCTCGTATCCCCGCGAAATTAGAGCCCGAGACCCAAAGGCTCGAACTGCATCTTCGTCTTCAACCAGAAGGATTGTGGCTGATCCGGTTAAATCCCTGCGCGGCTCATCTTTCTTGCCCTCCAGTGCGGCCTCTGTTTCGGCTTGTTCTGCTTCGGTAACAATATGGTTTGGCAGGAACAGGCGGAAGGTTGTACCTACCCCCACCTCGCTTTCAGGATAAATGAAACCACCGGTCTGTTTGACAATTCCGTATACGGTTGAAAGGCCAAGCCCGGTGCCTTTGCCGACTTCTTTGGTTGAGAAGAATGGATCGAAAATCTTGTCCATCACCTCTTTGCTCATTCCTGATCCATCATCCTCGACCTCGATCAGAACGTAATCAGCTGGGGCAAGCTCCGGGAAACTGAACTGTTTGGAACATTCATCAACCGTAAGGTTGCGGGTGCGAATTGACAGATTTCCATCATTGTCCATTGCATCACGTGCATTCACCACTAAATTGACGATTACCTGCTCCAACTGCGAGATGTCCGCCTTGATTGGCCACAAATCACGTCCGTGCTTAACCTCAAGATTAATCTTGTCGCCCGCCAGTCGATCCAGCAGCATGCGAAGGTCTGACAACACATCTGACATATGGAGCACTTGCGGGCGCAACGTTTGACGTCTGGAGAATGCAAGCAATTGGCGCACGAGACTTGCGGCACGGTTTGCATTTTGCTTGATATTCATAATGTCCTGAAAGGACGGGTCTGTTGGCTTGTGGTTTCCAAGCAGCAAATCCGAAAAACCAATGATAGCAGTCAACACATTGTTGAAATCATGCGCAATGCCGCCGGCAAGTTGGCCAACAGCCTGCATTTTCTGTCCCTTCGCAAATTGATCCTCAAGTGCCCTTTGCTCGGTAATGTCCATTGCATAGACAATTACTCTTTCAAGGGCAGCATCTGCACCCCCTTCTTCATCGCCATCGCTTTCAGCAACAGGATTGAAGAAAAATCGTATGTGGCGCTCCTCATCTCCGTTGAGCGGCAGATCAACCGGCTTGATGTTACTTTCAGCGGCCAGCGCACTGAGGAAGGGCTTTGATAAATCACTGCGATCTTGTGAACCCACCAGTTCGGAGTAACTATCTAGAACTCCGCCCTCTCGATCTTTCATCACCGTTGCAAACATTCGGTGGAACGGTGCGTTGGTTCGCACAATATTGCCGTCTTCTGCCAGTCCTGCAATTGCAATCGGCGTGTTATTGAAGAAACGGGTGAAGCGGATTTCCGCATCCCGCAGCGCATCACTTTCTCCAGGTTCGGATGAGCGGTTGAGGACCAGAGTTCTCAGGGAACCGGGCGCAGAATCGCTTGAATACGGCGTACGGCTATAAAGCCGGACAGGCAACAGTTTCCCGTCCGTGCGGATCATATCAAGATCAAGTATGGATGTTTTGCTCGGTGACTGGCTGGACTGGAGTGTATTGAAAAGAGCAAGTGATTCATCCGAAATGATCTCGCTGGCGTTCACAGAGCCTGGTTCAAATCTTGCTAGATCAAGGCCCAGCCAGTCGGATAAAGTGGCATTAATGTAGACCAGGTTACCGCTTTCCTCGCTGGACATAAAACCGGCTGGTGCGTGGTCAAGATAATGGATGGCTTCCTGCAGGGCCTGGAAAGCATTTTCCTGCTCAAACCGGTCGGCGGTAACGTCGGATATCTGCCAAACCGTGTAGGGTTTACCCCCCTTTTCAATGGCCATTGGACGCGCCCGCAATCTGAACCATCGAGCGCCTTGTTGTTCAGGTGTGAAACCAGAGGATAACCTTACCTCTTCAACAATGGCCCCGCCTGCCCGCACAGTGTTTGACATTTTATAGATGAACTCGGTTGCTTCATCTTTTTTGGAAAAGGCAGTTTCGACATTGGTGACCTGACTTTCTCCTTCAGCCCCGATCAGATCAGCATAGGAATGATTTGCGTATACAACCCGATTGTCAGTATCGGTGACAACCAAACCTGCATCCATCTCCCCTACCAATGTGCGGGTGAATTCTTCCGCCTGTCGACCGGAACTGAGCTGAACCATGCCAAGTGCAAGTGCAAACATGAAAAATATGCCGACGCTGGCAAACACGCCAAGAATTGCCAGAATGATAGGTTCTCCGAGCCTGTCGGTCCCGAATAGTCCAAGCAACGCAACTCCCAGAAACAAAAACACCCCAAACAACACAAATCGCGCAATACCTGCCTTGGTTTCGACCGTATTGACGATTGGCTCGCGCGCGTTACGTTTCTTAGAGAGCTTTGCAGCCATTTGATTCCAGTCCCTTGGCGGTCCATTTTCAAGCTAGATCGCTCGCTGGAACCGACTCACAAAGGGTATTCTAACGACAGGAAGGCCCGCACACAAAGTTACCGGACACAAAAAACGCGATATCCAATAAAAATACAGGGACTTGGCATTGCCTGTATTTTTTTGCTATACCGAGAATAGTAATAGATGATGCAAGAAACAGAAAGAATGTTGTCAAAGACATCACTATTTTAACCGGTTTCCACAAAAGCTGAACGGGTGCGGTTCCAGTCCCGACATTTTGTCCCGGATTTGGATTACAGGAGTTTTGACGAATGGATTGGATACAAGAATTACTAAATGGAGACAAAGGGTCTCCACTTCAGCTTGTGCTCATAACACTTTTCTTGGTTATCTGCCTTGTTTTGATTGTATGGATCGTGCGCCGGATTGCAGGTTCTCCTGCACGACGTGCTGGAAGAGGCAGGATTCCCAGACTTTCTATTACAGATTCAGCCGCGGTCGATGACAAGCGCTATATCGTCATGGTTCGCCGTGACAATGTTGAGCATCTTTTGTTGATCGGCGGACCTACAGATGTGGTAGTCGAAACTGGAATTGTTCGTGTTCAACCGGTAGCAACACCTTCCAAAACCTTGCAACCGGGACACCAGATTGTTGCTGAAAAACCAGCCCCAAAGAAGGCCGAAGCAAAAAGTTCCGGTAAATCAAAACAGCTGTTTGGCGCAGCTGCTGGTGGAGCTGCCGCGGTGGCAGGTTCCGAAACCGTTGGAGTTGCATCAAAAGCAGTTGAAGCGGTTGATGACACCTTCAACAAAATAACACCCGGTGACGACAGGACCGAAACAACACCAGAAGTTGCAGTTAAACCTGAAGAAATTGTCGCAGACGCGAATTCAGGTGCAGAGCCAGATACTCCCGAACTGGAACCGAATATTGAGGATACCATTTCACAAAGCCTGGATGATGCTCTTTCTGCTGAAGATTTTAATCTTGATACTGATGACAATGTAGATGAAGCGAACACAGAATCAAAAAAGACGGCTGAAAAATCGGAAGAAAAGCCGGATGATGAAATGCAACGGCTGTTGGAAGAACTGGCTGGCGAATCCAAAGAGCCCGCATAAGTCGCATTAGTCTCTTGCGTTACACTTGTCGTCTCTGCTAGCAGGCGACAGGGACGGAACAATTCATGGCATCAGGTTCAAAAAAAGTAATCTATGCGGCTATGGCCGGTAACGGTCTGATTGCAATCGCAAAATTTGTTGGCGCTTCAATTACCGGCTCTTCTGCCATGTTGTCGGAAGGCATTCACTCACTGGTTGATACCGGAAACCAGAGCTTACTGCTTTATGGAATTGCGCGCTCAAAACGCCCGGCGGATGAAAAACATCCCTTTGGCTACGCCTCTGAAATATATTTTTGGGCGTTCATCGTTGCCATATTGATATTCTCGATCGGCGCGGGCATTTCAATTTACCATGGGATTGAGAAGACCCTCCACCCTCACCCGGTCGAAAACCCGACCATCAACTATATCATTCTGGTTCTGGCCATGATTTTTGAGGGGGCGGCTTGGTGGATTGCCTTTAAGGAGTTCAGCACAACCCGTGGCAAGAAAGGACTGTTTGAGGCGGTTCAGGAGTCAAAAGACCCGACGATATTCACTGTATTGTTCGAAGATACAGCTGCAATGTTTGGATTGGTGGTGGCCCTCATTGGCATCTGGATATCCGTTACCTATGATCTGCCGGCCGTGGACGGCATTGCATCAATCCTCATTGGCATCATCCTGGCTGGAACTGCGCTGCTCCTGGCGCTTGAAACCAAAGGCCTGCTGATTGGCGAAGCCGCCGCACCGGAAATTGTTGCCGATATCCGGGAAATTGTAGCAGCGCGCGATTCAATTATTGCACTCAATGAAATCAGAACACTGCATCGCGGGCCAAACGATGTGCTGCTTGCGCTCTCTGTAGATTATGTCGACACCGTTAGTGCCGGGGAAGTCGAGCAGACCAACACCGCCTTGGAACTTGCGATCAAAAAACAGTTTCCCGTCGTCAAACGGTTGTTTATTGAGGTCCAGAGCGCCAAGGATCACCGCGAAGAAGTTGAACGCGCTCATGAAGCGCGGGCTGAAGAGCATTAGCATCGCGTTCACGAGCTTGACTGAATACTCATCGCGGCTATATTGAAATGATCGTAACCTTATGTCTGAAGCTCGCCATGAAAACCAATCTTATTTCCCTTTTGGCTGGTACTGCGCTGCTGATTTCAGGAACCTCCTATGCACAGGCATTTTCACTGTCGTTCACCTGGGGTAACCTCAAGTTATGCAATACCGGCAGACCAAACCGGGTTCCAAATCCCGACTTCAAATTGTCCGGCGTTCCCGATGGAACTCTAAAAATCAAGTTCAAGATGGTGGACCGAAATGTGCCTGGCTACAACCATGGCGGCGGCTCGGTGAAATATAAGGGGCAAAATACCATTGCACCTGGAGCGTTCAAATACAAAAGCCCCTGCCCGCCTGGCGGATCGCACACGTATGAATGGACAGCCACAGCAATTGGTAAAGGCGGTAAAAAGCTTGGAACAGCCAAGTCATCGAAGCGTTATCCTTAACGTTACTCTTAACGATTGACATTGCCGTCACTTACCTAGAGGTCCGTTCGAAACAAATGAGTCCCTTTGCGGCGAACTCTTTATCATTTGTTTCGAACGTAAAGACCACTAGCAAGGTATTGTTTTCTAGTGGATTTTAAGATTCAAATATTTGGATGAGAGGCCTCAGAAAACGGGTTCCAAATGTTTGAATCAATCCACTAGAGCATCTTTTATTAAATATGAACCGCTTTGATGGCGAGCGCGCAAACCTCGCCCAAGCAGAAGATAAGAATGAAAACAAAGTATTGAATTCAAACTTGTTTTCTCACCAATTTATCGCAGCCGCATGCCTTTGCCCCAGGAAGGGTGTTGCGAATTTCTTGTGGTGCAAAAACACCACGGCGCAATCCGCGCCTGTTCCTGTGACAAATTTCAGGCGGTCAAAGTGGTTCATATTTTATAAAAGGTGCTCTAAGAGGCGGAACCAATTTCAGTCTTTGCGGGGTCCTTGCCAAACATCGCGGGCTTGAGATGCAACAACGGACATCGATAAACCCTGTGTTTTCCGGGTTTCAACCTTTGAGGCATCGAACTCATCCAGGCAATTTACGTTAATGCCATAGTGATCCGGCTGCGAACGCTTTTTATGGAAGGTATAAATTCCACACGTTTTGCAGAAATAGTGACGGGCTACCTTGGTATTCCAATTGTATTCGGAGACTTCGTTCCACTGTGAGAGGAGTTCAAACCCGCTCTCATGAACCTTGGTCATCAGCGCATTCTTTTTCATGCAAAGCGAGCAATCGCACGTGGTGAGTTCGGTTATGTTAGCATCAATTGTGAATTTTACAGCGCCACAATGGCAAGAACCATAATGTTTCGACATCAGCTACTCCAAAATATTCAGCAAGGCTATTTGTTGTATCAAACATCCAATGTTGGCAACTCAATTCTGCGGCTCTGCCAAGACCTGGGGATAAACCGCCATTGCAAAAATTGTGATTACGGAACCAGCTGTAATTGCGTCTCGCATCAACTGGTCTCCCAGTCCTGTCGCTAATATGGCGGTGGATATTGGTATCAGATATCTCAGAAAAATGTGTATTGCCGTGCCAAACTTTCCGATCATTGGCAGAATTACCGAAAACAAAATGCTCGCCAAAGCCAAGCCTCCATATTTGGCTACCGTGAGAGGAAACTGTGACGAGGAAACTTCGCCGTTACTGATCGCTGCATAAACGAGCGCATTTTCCGCCATGTCGAAAATCATGACAAACAAGAGTGTTGTAAGGATCATTCTCACAAGCGGTCGGTTTCCGCGTGTTTGGAGTGCTGTTGCCAGAACCGCAGTCCCCGAAAGTAAAAATATCGGAAACAACGTATCAAGCGCCATGATGATTTGCGCCGTTCGTACAGTAATTCCAGATTCTGGAAATCCGCTGGCAGCGCGAACTGCCTTCACACCTTCAGGAAGATAGAAAGCAGCAAACATCATCAGCAACCCGGTGCCAGCTACAAATGCAAACAGGCATGAGGCATGCCATAAAAGTTCACTGCTTATCGCCTTGCAAGGGCGATTACCGACCTTCAAGACCGGGGTGCTTTCGGAGACCGAATTATCCCGAGAACTCACGACGGGCATTGCCTGCTCAAAGACAGCCTCGTTCTGCAAGTTTTTCCTGGCTTTCAACGCCTTTGCTTTTGCACGCTTTTGTTTCTTTGAACCCTTGACCATATCGTATCCTGACTGTCATGGCCGCATCACATCAGGCAATACATCAAATTGGCCACCAAACGTCAATCCGCAGTCACTACGGTAAAACAGTAAACTTTTGGATTATAATGAACGCAGCAACCTGCCAGAGCGTTTTGCGTGCAATCCAAACAGCAACAACGCGTACCCTATTTGATTTCATTCACGCATCTTCGTTTACCCGTATCCGGTTAAATGAAATTTGCTCCAGTGGATTGACTCCGACATTTCGAACCCAAAATGTCAGGTCGAACCACTAGTGGATTGATTCAAACATTTGGAACCCGTTTTCCGAGACCTCTCATCCAAATATTTGAATCTTAAAATCCACTAGAAAACAATACCTTGCTAGTGGTCTTTACGTTCGAAACAAATGATAAAGAGTTCGCCGCAAAGGGACTCATTTGTTTCGAACGGACCACTAGTGCGCTGCTTCGTTTAATTTGACATATGTGATTATTACTGATTCTGTTTACCGGTTATCATTTTACGACTGGGAGGGGATCATGGTCATTCATTCAGGTGGAGCAAAGAGGTACATTGTCCGGTTAAGCAGTGAGGAAAGAAACAGACTTGAAACGATCATCCGCACGGGTCGCGATGCTGCTGGTCGGCTTTTGAAGGCGCGGATTTTGTTAAAGGCGGATATTACGGCAGATGGCCGGGGCTGGCTGGATGCACGAATTGTCGAGGCGCTTGAGACGAGTATTTCGAGTGTGCAGCGTGTCCGCCGGCGTTTTGTTGAGGAAGGCCTTGAAGCAGCGATCAGCCGCAAAAGCCGTGAAAGGCCGCCAATTGATCCGATTTTTGATGGCGAGAAGGAGGCTCGCCTGATCCAGCTGGCTTGTTCTGAGCCACCTGAGGGCCATGCGCGCTGGTCGTTGCGGCTTTTGGAAAGCAAGGTGGTGGAGCTTGGCATCGTCGATGCTGCCAGCGATACAACAATTGGCAGGGTTTTAAAAAAACACTCTCAAACCCCACCGGCGTAAATATTGGGTCATTGCACCAAAGGAAAATGCGGCATTCGTTGCAGCCCTGGAGGATATTCTGGAGGTTTATACCCGCCCGTACGATCCAAAGCGCCCGCTGGTCTGTTTGGACGAGACAAACAAGCAGCTTGTGAAAGAAACTCGCACACCCATCGCGATGAAACCGGGGCGGATCCAGCACATCGATTACGAGTATGAACGCAATGGCACTGCCAATTTGTTCATGCTGTTTGCGCCGCTTGAAGGCTGGCGCAATGTTAAGGTCACCGAACGTCGCACAGCAATTGATTATGCCTGTGTTTTAAGGGATTTAGCCGATATCCATTTTGCTGAGGCTGACAAAATCGTGCTGGTACAGGATAATCTCAACACCCACTGTCCCGCAGCACTTTACAAGGCCTTCGCGCCATCCCAAGCCCGCCGCCTGGTCGAGCGTTTCGAATGGCATTTCACGCCCAAACACGGCTCTTGGCTCAACATGGCCGAAACAGAACTCAGCGTGCTCGCATCGCAATGCCTGGATCGGCGTATCAGCGACAAGCCATTACTTGAGGCCGAAGTGGCAGCATGGCAAACCCATCGCAATAAACACAACGCAAAAGCTGACTGGCATTTTTCAACCCAAACCGCCCGAGTTAAACTCAAACATCTATACCCGGCAATATAGATGAATCAGGGTACTAGGGTCTGAACCCAATTGTGAAATGTGGCTGCATTGGAGACAAAATGGTTTATTTCGAGGCGAAAAACACAGGCGATGCCAAAGCATCGGCGAGGCTTTTTAATACTGAAATAGGCCTTTTTGGCCCAACCCGTTCGGGCAACGCCCAATTTACCCGAATTATCGTTGAAATCTCCTCATTGACGGAAAGTCATGTCGGTCGATTTCGCCTGAATTCTGAAAAATTGGTCAGCTGTGCAGGCCAATTCCCAATTGAGTCCAGACCCTAGAACGGGATATCATCATCGATGTCGCCTCCGGACGGTCCACCAAATCCACCGCCGCCAGATGGACCGGATTGACCGAAGTCGCCACCGCCACCTGAAGATTGACCGCCGCCGCCGTCTCCGCGACTATCCAGCATCGTCAGGCTGCCATTGAACCCCTGAAGCACAACCTCGGTGGAATAGCGGTCCTGGCCATTGTTATCCTGCCATTTACGGGTTTGCAGCTGGCCCTCCAGATAAACCTTGGAGCCTTTTTTGACGTATTGCTCGATCACCTTGCAAAGGCCCTCATTGAATACGACGACCCGGTGCCATTCGGTTTTCTCGCGACGTTCGCCGGTATTTTTATCTCGCCAGCTGTCAGAAGTCGCAATGCTGAGGTTTGCAATCGGCCGCCCGTCCTGGGTTCGGCGGATTTCAGGATCCGCCCCCAGATTGCCCACCAAAATGACTTTGTTGACACTACCTGCCATCATTTACTCCATGAATTGTTGCAAGCTTGCAGCAGCTTGCCAAAAAAGCTTTGGATACCATGCACCATCATGCTTGCAAACTCGACTGCCAGCTTTATCTTTCCACATATCATAACGGGTGCCGAATTTCTGTATGTTCTTATTATGTTCTCTTTCTGATAGGATTGCAACAGTGATTCCAACACCTAGAATTCCGGTGGACAGACTTAATGGCTGATTTGAAGCAAATATCCGTACGCGGCGCGCGCGAGCACAATCTCAAGAATGTGGACATCGACCTGCCACGCGATCAGTTGATCGTGATCACCGGCCTGTCCGGCTCCGGCAAATCTTCGCTCGCATTCGATACCATCTATGCGGAAGGCCAACGCCGATACGTGGAAAGTTTGTCTGCCTATGCGCGTCAATTTCTCGAAATGATGCAAAAGCCCGATGTGGACCAGATTGACGGGCTTTCACCGGCAATTTCAATTGAGCAAAAAACAACATCCAAGAACCCGCGCTCGACGGTTGGTACCGTAACCGAAATTTACGACTATATGCGTTTGCTCTTTGCGCGCGTGGGCATCCCCTACTCTCCTGCCACAGGACTGCCGATTGAAAGCCAGACAGTCTCACAGATGGTAGACCGGATTATAACGCTGGATGAGGGTGCCAGGCTCTACCTGCTCGCACCGCTGGTTCAGGGCCGCAAGGGTGAATACCGCAAAGAGCTTGCAGAACTCACCAAGAAGGGATTTCAACGCGTAAAGGTGGACGGTTCCTTCTATGAAATTGCAGATGTGCCGCCGCTCGACAAGAAGTACAAGCACGACATTGATGTGGTTGTAGACCGTCTGGTTGTGCGCGATGACATTGCCACGCGACTTGCTGATAGTTTACAGACAGCGCTGCAGATTTCTGATGGCCTGGTGGTTGCTGAACTTGCAGACAAACCCCTGCCCGCAGAAGAAACAGCTGCAGGTGGCTCAAAAAACAAGTCACTCAATGCAACCCACGAAACCATTGTCTTTTCTGAAAAGTTTGCCTGCCCTGTTTCCGGTTTCACGATCCCTGAAATCGAACCCCGGCTTTTTTCGTTTAACAACCCGTTTGGCGCCTGTCCCACCTGTGACGGCCTTGGCACCCAAAAGGGCATGGACCGGTATATGGTGGTGCCGGACAATACCTTGACACTTAAAGGCGGTGCGATTGTTCCGTGGTCCAAATCTTCCACTCCCTCGCCCTACTATGCACAAACGCTGGAAGCGCTCGGAAGGCATTATGGGTTCAAGCTTAGCGATGCATGGAAAGACTTGAGCGATAAAGCCCGGGAAGCGGTTTTGCATGGTACAGAAAAAACAGAAATCAGCTTTCGCTATGATGACGGGTTACGGACCTACGAAACCAAAAAGACCTTCGAGGGCGTGATTCCCAATCTGGAGCGGCGCTGGCGCGAAACCGATTCGTCATGGGTGCGGGAAGAAATCGAAAAATTCATGTCATCGTCCCCTTGTGAAGCCTGTAAGGGAAACCGGCTGAAGCCGGAAGCGTTGTGTGTGAAACTTGATGGCAAGCACATCTCTCAAGTGACTGAGCTTTCGATCAAGAACGCAGCCGTGTGGTTTGAAACCCTGCCCGCTACGATGAACGACAAGCAAAACGAGATCGCCGGTCGTATTTTAAAGGAAATCCGCGAACGGCTGAAATTTCTCAACGATGTGGGTCTCGATTACCTTTCGATGTCGCGGAATTCCGGCACGCTGTCGGGCGGGGAAAGTCAGCGTATCCGGCTGGCGTCACAAATTGGTTCGGGCCTTACCGGCGTTCTTTATGTTTTGGATGAACCTTCGATTGGCCTCCATCAGCGTGACAATGCCCGCCTGCTCGACACGCTGCGTCACCTGCGCGATCTCGGCAATACGGTGATTGTGGTCGAACATGACGAGGACGCTATTTTGGCAGCTGACCATCTGGTGGATATCGGCCCTGCTGCCGGCATTCACGGTGGCGAAATCATTGCCTCCGGAACTCCGGCGGATGTAATGGCCAGTCCGAAATCGATCACGGGGCAATATTTGACAGGCGCACTTGCCATTGATCTGCCTTCCGGGCGTCGCAAGCCGAAGAAAGGCAAGTTTGTTCGCGTCAAAGGTGCGACCGGCAACAATCTGCAAAACGTAACGGTTGATTTTCCCCTCGGCGTCTTTACAGCCGTGACCGGGGTTTCAGGTGGCGGCAAGTCAACGCTGTTGGTTGAAACACTTTACAAGGCTGCGGCACGGCGCATCAATAATTCGCGCGCTGTCCCTGCCCCGCATACATCAATCGAGGGGTTTGAGCATCTCGATAAGGTAATTGACATCGACCAATCGCCGATTGGCAGAACACCGCGCTCAAACCCGGCAACCTATACCGGTGCTTTTACGCCGATCCGGGATTGGTTTGCGGGACTGCCGGAAGCAAAAACACGCGGCTACGCGCCGGGACGGTTCTCATTCAACGTCAAGGGTGGACGGTGTGAGGCGTGTCAGGGCGATGGCGTGATCAAGATCGAGATGCACTTCCTGCCGGATGTTTATGTCACCTGCGATGTCTGCAACGGCAAACGCTACAATCGTGAAACGCTGGAAGTCTTGTTCAAAGGCAAATCGATTGCCGATGTGCTTGATATGACAGTGGATGAGGCGGAGGACTTCTTCAACGCGGTTCCCTCGGTTCGCGACAAGATGTCTACGCTGAAGCGCGTTGGCCTTGGCTACATCAAAGTCGGACAACAGGCGACGACGCTTTCAGGCGGTGAAGCGCAACGGGTGAAGCTTGCCAAGGAACTTTCCAAACGCGCCACGGGCCGCACGCTTTATATTCTTGATGAACCGACCACCGGGCTTCATTTCCACGATGTGGCAAAGCTGCTCGACGTGCTGCATGAACTGGTCGATACAGGCAATACGGTGGTGGTGATTGAGCACAATCTCGAAGTGATCAAAACCGCGGACCATATCCTTGATCTTGGCCCTGAAGGCGGCGACGGTGGCGGCGAACTTGTCGCGTCCGGTACGCCGGAAGAAGTCTGCGAAGTTGACCGCAGTTATACCGGGCGGTTTTTGAAAGAGCTTCTGGAACGCAGACCCCAGGAGAAGAAAAAGAGCGAGGCGGCGGAGTGAGGATGCACCAAGTGCCTGATTCAAAATTAAACCATTGGTTTTATTGAAGCTTTCAAATCGACGCAGTTCCTGAGCGCCATCCTGAACCCGATTGCGGGATAAATTCACATTGAATGACAGCAATTTCGGCATCATTTTCTGTATGTTTAGCAAAAATCAGCAGAAATTGCCCAGATAATTTCCAATCAGGCTCTGAGTCCATGCCAATATTTTTCTCAAAAATATCTGATAGTTGATAATACTTCCTCCCCGCAATTCACATTTACACACAGGAGTATTTTTTACATCAGTAATATTTTCCCGTATTTTTAAAATAAGCCTTATCCCTTTTGGTCCGGTGGCACAATATGTAGTGACATTGCGGATTGAATGGTGTAGAACATATAGTGAACATTAGGCCTTATGTAAGGGAGCTTTGCCATGCTGTTTACACCAACATCCTTGATTGAATTTCAACACCGTTTTGCCGATGAGGCGGCGTGTGCTGCGTGGCTTTACGAGATGCGCTGGCGCGATGGATTTGTGTGTCCGCGATGCGGGAATGATAAGGCATGGGCGCTTGAGACGAAGGCCTTTACTTACGAATGCACACGCTGTCATCGTCAGACTTCGGTAACCAGCGGCACAGTAATGCACGGCTCGAAATTACCCCTGACGGTCTGGTTTTGGGCAGCTTTTTTGATGACCACCCATTCCAACGGTATTTCCGCCTTGCAGTTGCAGGGCCAGTTGGGCCTTGGTTCTTATAAAACCGCGTGGTTATTGTGCGCCAAATTACGCCGGGCCATGGTGGATAGTGATCGCTCGCCCCTGCAAGGCCTTGTGGAAGTTGATGAAACCGCGATTTCCTGCCGTTCGAAACAAGAACCCGTCATGGGAGGGCAAGGCCGCTCGCATCAGGGGAAACTATTGGTGGCAGGTGCGGTTGAAGTGGACCAAAGGGGGCGTCCGGGGAGGGGGCGTCTGGCGAGAATTGAGGATTATAGCGCCAAATCCCTGCATCTCTTCGTTGAGCGGAGCCTGGCTCCAACAACGATTGCAAGGACCGATGGCTGGTCCGGCTATCAGGGGGTGAGCGACATTATCCCCGGTCTCAATCATCAACCCCATACCATCGGGCCGATGGCAGCACACTTCGTATTGCCCTGGGTGCACCGGGCTTTTTCAAACCTCAAAACATGGGGCTTGGGTGTCTATCACGGGCTGCGGGCCAAACATCTGCAAACCTATCTCGATGAATTCGTCTTCCGGTTCAATCGTCGCCGAAACCGCCACTCCGCCTTCAAAACCATCCTCGCCATCGCCGTCAAAAAATCACCAATGACCTACAACATGTTGATCTCACCGGAACAAAAGGGATAAGGCTTTAACCTCATTTGAGGAATACATAGACATGACAGCAACCGTGGTTCAACTGCTGACAATTTCTGATGATGTTTGCAAAGATTACATCTACAAAATGATTGAAACTCGGGAATTTCTTACGTTTGCAGAGGCTGCAACCAGCCAGATCGCTAGTATTTTCACAGCATTTGGCGTTGTCGACGCAACAATAACGAAAATCACCAATGTGGCAACGGGAGTCCGTTCCATTGCCACCGGATATTTTCTTACAGAACAATTGGTCAACGAAAAATTCTCTACGATGATATCAGAACGAGACATTTTCCGAACCATGATACTCATGGCTTGGGAAGGAAACCGGGCGAAGACGAAAAAGGAAATTATCGAGGAGCCCTACAGCGTGCTTCAGTTATTGATCGATATTGATCGATATCATAAGTCATGCAGTTTTTACGACCAGGTATATTTGGCTGGGAAAGGTAGTAACATTAATACCCGTTCGAAGATGTATTTCGCGCACCATCAACTTGAATCCAATACCACAACCTCCGCTCTGTTGAAGTCGCTACTTGGTCAATCCTAATCGCCGTTGGTATAACCTGTGATTATCTTTCGGCTCTGGGCCTCGTTTTTCGGGAAGCATTGGACTGCCGGTTTGCGCTTCAAGCCATAGTGCTGCGGCCTGTCCGATCAGGCGAATTGTGGATGCCAGGAGTTTTTGGATCGTGAAAGTGATCAATATCCAAAAAGCCTACATTGGCAGCGCTGAGGGGGCACCGGTGAATTAAAAATCGGTTGGTGCACCACCCTCTTCCGTCCGTTTTGCAACAAACGCCTGAAGCTCCTCACGGATTGCCTCGTCAATTGGCGGGGCCTCGAACTCTTCCAGAATCTGCTTGTAGAGTTTGTTCGCGCGGGTGACGGTTAATTCCGCACCACGGTCTTCCCAGTTTTCAAAGTTCGCCCAGTCCGAAAGAAACGGAGTGTAGAAAGCCGTTTCGTATCGTTCCTGTGTATGGTCAATTCCAAAGAAGTGACCGCCGTGGCCTACTTCCGCAATTGCATCGAGCGCCAACTCATCCGCATCCCATTTGACCGGCCTCATATAGGCGATCATCTGCTGCAATTGTTCGCAGTCCATGATGAATTTCTCATAAGATGCACAAAGCCCGCCCTCAAGCCAACCGGCTGCGTGGTAGACCATATTGACGCCAGACGTCATGGCCGCAAACAAGGAGTGGGAACTTTCCCATGTCGCCTGATTGTCCGGGGCATTGGAAACACAGGTATTCGATGCACGAAGCGGTAAATTGTAAAACCGTGCCATCTGACCGGTCATCTGGGTCGTGCGCATATAGTCCGGTGTTCCAAAAGCGGGTGCACCGGTTTTCATATCGACATTGGAGGAAAACGTTCCGATGCCGCAGGCACATCCCGGGTTCACACACTGGATCAGAACAATCGCGCACAATGCTTCAGCAATTGACTGTGCAACGGTTCCGGCAAGCGTGATGGGTGACATAGCGCCAGCAAGCGTAAACGGGGTCACGATGGTTGGCTGGCCACGGCGCGCAAGCCGCATCAGACCGTCAATCATCGGCCAGTCATGTTTGAGCGGAGAAGTCGAGTTGATGTTAGTGTACATGCGGGGACTGGCGTCAAACTCTTCATGGGTCAGGCCGCCTGAAATGCGCACCATCTCCATGACATCTTCTACCCGCTCAACCCCCAGCGAATAAGCATGAACAACCTTGTCGGTGAGCGTGAGTTTGTCGTAGAGGCATTCCAGATGACGAACCGAGGGGTGGATATCCATCGGCTCCACAGGATAGCCGCCGCAAAAATGCATACAGTTGAAATACTGCGTAAGCTTGATGAAATCCTGATAGGCTTTGCGGTTTCCTACCTTGCGGCCTTCATCGAGGTTTGAATAATTCGGTGGAGAGGAAACATTGCCAAAGGTCATGTGGTTGCCACCGACCCTGATCTGGCGGTCTGGATTGCGGGGGGTCAGGGTAAACTCTGACGGTGCAAGGGCAATCTTTTCCATGACCAGATCGCGGTCCATTTTTATCAAAGCGCTTTCGCTGGTCTCGTTGGAGATATTACATCCTGCATCACGCAGGATGTTAACCGCTTCCATGTTCAGAAATTCAATCCCGATCTCTTCGAGAATCCGCATCGCCGCATCGTGAACCGCTTCAACCCCATCGGGTGGCAGTGGTTCGGTTGGCTTGTCTGTGTTTACAGGAATTTGCCAGGGCAGCTGACTGATTACGGCACCCTTACCGCGCTTGTTTCCGGAACGTCCGCCGGAGCGGCGCGCCCTTTTTGGAGTTTCGCTCGTCGTATCGGAAGGGTCATCAGGCATTGGTCTATCCAGCTTGTTTATTTTGTCCCGACAAGGTTGCACAGCTGGACAAAAAGGCAATTCCCATTTACGACCCAAGGATGGCGGATTGCGTTTGGCGAGAGGTGCGTTTGGCGATCCCGGCAGGATTCGAACCTGCGACATCCTGCTTAGAAGGCAGGCGCTCTATCCAGCTGAGCTACGGGACCGTAAGGGCCAAAAAGGACACACGTAACATATAAACAATGGATTGATTCTGACAAGGACCGGCTTTAGCGAAAGCGGCTGGATCGGTGTCGCTAGTGGCCCGTTCGAAACAAATGAGTCCCTTTGCGGCGAACTCTTTATCATTTGTTTCGAACGTAAAGGCCACTAGCAAGGTATTGTTTTCTAGTGGATTTTTAGATTCAAATATTTGGATGAGAGGTCTCGGAAAACGGGTTCCAAATGTTTGAATCAATCCACTAGACTCTTTCACATTTAGATTGAACCGTATCCGGCGTTTTTGATGTAGTTTGCACATTCCTTTGGAGTGATTGTTCCAACGAGATGGCCAACGTACTTCCAAGCTTCCTCGATAGTTCGTTTCTGGGCCATGCGCATCCAGTGCTTTATTTTGGAAAAAGTCTGCTCGATTGGGTTGAGGTCTGGGGAGTATGGAGGCAGGAACCATAATCTTGCCCCGGCAGCCCTGATGATCTGGCGGATGACCTTTGCCTTATGACTTCCCAGATTGTCCAGGATGACGATATCTCCGGGTTTAATGGTCGGTGCGAGAACCTGTTCCACATAGGCACGAAAGCATAAGGCGTTGATAGGACCATCGAAGACGCAAGGCGCGCTCAGGCCATCATAGCGCAAGGCAGCGACAAACGTCATGGTACTCCAGCGGCCATGGGGAGAAAAGCCTCTTAACCGCTTCCCTTTCCTGCCCCAACCGCGGATTGGGGCCATGTTGGTTTTGATCCAGGTTTCATCAATGAAGACCAGCCTGCGCGGGTCAAGCTGTCCCATAAAACCCTTCCAGCGCTTGCGTCTGCGCGCCACATCAGCGCGTCCTTGTTCAATGGCGAACAGTGTTTTTTTTGAAGCTGAGGCCTTCGCGTTTAAGGAAATGCCACACCGCATTATGCGAGACAAAGCTTTTACCCAACAAATCCTTCAAGCCATGTAGCGTCAGATGGGATGTGTGCTCGATCGCTTCCATGATGAAATCATGATGGGGGTCAAGTTTGCGGCTTACGGTGTCCACCCATATAGGCCGGTGTAATGCTGCATGTCGCCCGATAGCGTTGATGCCATTTGATCACCGAGGACTTGGCAACGCCATACCGCTTCGCCACTACACTTGCAGGATCGCCGCCAGCCATTGCCGACACAGCGCGTTGTCTGAGATCGTTTGAATAAGGTTTAACCATGCATACTGGCCTCATTGCTCCAGCATACATCTTGAATCAAACGGTGTAACCCATCAAAGGATCAATTTTGTCTGAGTATGCGGGCCGTTTCTGCTTCAAAGGCAATGCTCATTCCATCGGCATAGTCACGTGCTGCCTCAAGCGTTTCAAATTCAAGCTTGATTTGTGAATTCATGTCGGAAGAAACGGTGTAACCCATCAAAGGATCAATTTTACGGGCCGTTTCTGCTTCAAACTCCAAAACCCAGCGATCTGCCTTCGCCTTGCCGGACTGCATTGCGGTTTTTGCTGGTTTGAAAATTCGTGCGATCATAAATCCACCCGATATGCTTTGCGTTTGATGGTCGGAGCGGCAGGATTCGAACCTGCGACCCTCTGGTCCCAAACCAGATGCGCTACCAGGCTGCGCTACGCTCCGTCTTTGCAAAATGCCACCGTTCACTACACTGGCACTTGCAATCCTGCAAGCGCGAAATTGAACGAATTCCAACAATTCGGAAAAATTATTGCGGCTGGCCAAAAAATGAATGGGCTAGCCGATCTCCGGGCTTCAAACCAATCAACCGGCTCATTCCCGCGTTGAGTTCCAGTACATGGCTAACCGGTTCACCAGAACCAATTACCCTGAGTGATTGCGGGGTTGTATGCTGCTCAATTCGGGCAACCGACCCATCGGGTCGAACAAACACCATATCCAGCGGCAAAATTGTGTTCTTCATCCACATGAATACCGGTTCCTGCTTTTCGAAGGCAAAAAGCATCCCGTGGGTTTGCAGCATGGTTTCGCGAAACATCAGCCCGCGGCTTCGCTCGGCCTCATCATCTGCAATTTCAACAGTGAAGGTAAATTCCCCGGATCCGGTTTTCGCAATCAGCGTCTCAACCGGAAAAACCGCCGCCGGGTCTGGTCCTGGTTCGCTTGCGCTCGGGCCCATTGGATAAAATCCTGCGCCAATGCCAACCGCGCAAAAAATAAAAACCACAAACAAGGGGCGAATTTTAGTCACAGATACACTCCTCTACACGGCACATTGCGCTCATTGTAATGTGAAAGTGTAAATTTTGTGGCGGGCTTGGAATATGCTAGTGGATTGATTCAAACATTTGGAACCCGTTTTCCGAGACCTCTCATCCAAATATTTGAATCTTAAAATCCACTAGAAAACAATACCTTACTAGTGGTCTTTACGTTCGAAACAAATGATAAAGAGTTCGCCGCAAAGGGACTCATTTGTTTCGAACGGACCACTAGTTGACGCTTTTAAGTCTCGGATCGTTGTCCGGGAATATCTCGGCAGCCATCAGTCCTTTTGGTCCGGTGCCAAATCTGACCATGACCCACTGCCCAGGACGCAGTTCAGTGAGGCCAAATCTGCGCAAGGTTTCCATATGCACAAAAATATCTTCTTCCCCGCGGGTTACAAAGCCATATCCTTTGATGCGGTTGAACCATTTCACCTGCACGCGCTCAAGATCGCTCTCAGGCTGAACATCAAAGTTGGTTTTTCCGCCCGGTTTTTGATGCGGGTGGGTGGCGTGGGTTTCGTCCATAGATAAAACACGTAATGCCTGCAGTCCGCGTTGGCGGGTTACGACTTCGCAAACAATGCGGGCGCCTTCCGGAGCGGTCTGAAATCCATCATTTCTGAGGCATGTTACATGTAAAAGAATGTCCGGCATGTCATCGTCAGGCACAATAAAACCGTAGCCTTTCGAGACATCAAACCATTTGATAGCCCCCGCTGCTACGACAACTGGCGAATTTTCCAGGGAACTTTCATCTGTGTGGTCAGATGATGGTACAGCCCCTTTATCCTTATCCCCCACCATGATGTACTCTCACTTTGCCGATCATTTGGAATCGCACTTAAACGATTCTTTTCAGATGATAGCACTCATGAACGTGTCGAGAGCAAGCTGATTTTAACAGAATTCGCAAAAACATGGCTGGAGCTGTGCAAAAACTCCACTATGCTGGTATAGAAGCTGCAATTTAGTGAGGCTAACCAATGAAATATCTGCACACAATGGTGCGTGTAAGTAATCTGGATGATTCGCTGGATTTTTACTGTCATAAGCTCGGGATGAAAGAAGTCCACCGGTACGATAGTGATGCAGGGCGATTTACCAACATCTTTTTGTCAGCACCAGATGATCTTTCACAAACAGAAAGCAGGAATTCAACCGACCGGGCACCTGTTCTTGAATTGACCTATAACTGGGATCCGGAGAGCTATTCCGGTGGCAGGAATTTTGGCCATCTTGCCTTTGTTGTTGATGATATCCATCAAACTTGCACAGATTTGATGGAACAAGGCGTCACCATCAACCGTCCGCCCCGGGACGGTCATATGGCGTTTATCCGCTCGCCCGACAATATTTCGGTGGAATTGCTGCAGAAAAACGGACCAATTGATCCGATCGAACCCTGGATAAGCATGGGAAACACCGGTGAATGGTAGTTGGGATTATGTTTCAACGAAATATGATCCGTGATCTTGCGGGCAGGTTCCCAAATTCCACGAGATTTACCAATGGTATGATGTCTTGTTTCGGCCTTATTTGCTGGATATGCAAACATTTCGCTGAGCAGGGGTTTTTGTCAATAAATGGTTGATTTTTGATCGACACACTTTATTAACTTCGGCTGGCGCATGTTCGTCTCTTAACAGATTCGACCACCTAATCAGGGCCTCCGAAGCACACAGGGTACAATGAGTTTTTTCAGGGCTAATTCGGGCGAAGACCGCGATTTTGCCACGCTTGGGGCATCCTATCGCCGTTCTGGATATTTTGCTCCTGCTGTTTTGCTGCTTCTGAGTACCATAGTGGCAGGTTGCGTCGGTTCAACCCACTCCTCTCTCAATCTGTCTTCGAATACCCAACCAACGGCAGAAGCACCGGTTCTTGCATTGCAGGACGGCTTTTCTTCGACGACCGAAAATACTGACCTTTCTTCGACAACCCAACCCACTCAACAATCCGCCTTAAACCAAACCACATCCGGCGGTGTTGCTATTCCCGTTCGTTCCCCGCAATCCCCGGCACCAACGCAAGAAGTCGCGAAAGCTGAAGTCCTAACAAGTGAACTGGCTGTTGTTGAGCAGACTAACAACACATCATCAACCAGCACAGTGATTGAAAGCAAACTGGTTCAATCCGCTCCCAAGATTGAAGGAACAAGCGAAGCTGCAAGCGCTGATCCATTGGCACCAAAACCCGTCGAGGTAAGCTCAATTGCAAACCCGGAAGCTGCGCCCAAACCGGCCAAGCCCAAATCCAGCAACAATTTTTTCCAGCGACTGTTTCCGAGCAAAGACAAAAAGCAGGAAACCAAAATAAAACCAAAACGGATCATCACTCAACAGCGCGAATCTCGCGGGGATGGTGCGGTTCGCGTTGCCAGTGCTCACCAAACAGCCAAGACAAAGAAGGTCAAGAAAAGTGCGCGCCGGTCAATTCTGCTCTCGCGTACAAGGGCTGCTCGGGCCAATTCAAATGGTGTCCTTCCCGGTGTGAAATCCAAAGATGCGCTGTTTGGGATCACGAACAGCAATAGTTCCGGTGCTTCGGAAAATACACGACTTGCTGCGGTCGGAAGCTTTGGCCGTCTTTCACCAAATGGATTGCGGGTCCAGCATTCAAAAGTTCAAGTCCAATGTCTTAAGCCCCGCGTGCTCCAGTTGCTGAAACTGATTGAACGTCGGTATGGATCAAAACCGATCATTACCTCCGGTTATCGCAGTCCGAAAGGTAATCGTAGAGCCGGAGGAGCAAGCAAATCACAACATATATATTGCAAGGCCGTGGACATTCAGATTGAGGGCGTTTCAAAATGGGAGTTGGCCAAATATGTAAGGTCAATTCCGGGGCGTGGTGGCGTTGGAACCTATTGCAGGACCAAGTCTGTTCATATTGACATTGGCTCAAAACGGGATTGGCATCACCCCTGTCGCCGATCAAAAACCAGGAAGCGCAAGAAGGCGTAATTTCAAGCTGGTTTTCAACAGCTAAATCGTAGAAAATCGGGTAGCTGCAGATTTTTATGCCAGCAGGCAATTTTCCGCTTGATGCTTTTGTATATGGCTTCTATAAACCGCTCCACAACAACGATGTGCTCCCTTCGTCTATCGGTTAGGACGCCAGGTTTTCAACCTGGAAAGAGGGGTTCGATTCCCCTAGGGAGTACCAGTTGTTTTTCCCCATCCCTAACTTGTCTTGACTTAACCGGGTAGCGCCTGCATCGATATACCCGATATTTGATGGTGCAGTCGGATTTAACCTTCCGGCGCGCTAAACAAGTGCCTGGGGGGATGATCATGAAGCTGGTGCGTTACGGGAAAAAGGGACAGGAAAAACCGGGCCTTATTGATGACGAGGGAAATATCCGCGACCTGTCTTGGCACATTTCGGATATTACACCTGAGACCATGTCCCAGGTATCCAAACTCAAAAAGCTTGATGTCAGGAAACTGAAAAAGGTCAATGGCAGACAACGCTTTGGCCCTTGTGTCGGTAACATCGGCAAGCTGATGTGCATTGGTCTGAATTATAGCGATCATGCGGCGGAGACCGGATTGAAAATCCCCTCGCATCCAATTCTTTTCATGAAGGCAAATTCGGCAATTACCGGTGCCGATGACAAGGTATCGCTTCCCCGCGGGTCAAAAACCACAGATTGGGAAGTAGAGCTTGGGGTCGTTATCGGGCGTAAGGCGAAATACGTCAAAAAGGAAGACGCACTCAAATATGTTGCCGGCTATTGCGTCTGCAACGACATCTCAGAGCGGAGTTTTCAAAACACCATTTCCGGCCAATGGACCAAGGGAAAATCCTGCGACACCTTTGGCCCGCTTGGTCCGTGGCTCGTAACCCGCGATGAAATCAAAGACCCCCAATCGCTTGATCTGACGCTGGATGTGAACGGAAAGCGCATGCAGACCGGCAACACCTCAACCATGATTTTCACCGTTGCGGAGATCATCGAGCATTTGTCGCATTTGTTTACGCTCCATCCAGGCGATGTCATTTCTACCGGAACCCCTCCTGGCGTTGGTATGGCAATGAAACCGAAGCCAAAATATCTCAAGGTTGGTGATACAATGGATGTTTGGGTTGAGGGACTTGGCAGGCAAACGCAAAAAGTGGTGATGGACAAGTAAATAAAAGATGCTCTAAATGCTCCGCCATCTTTTCGTCGTTGCAATTTTTACATTGGTCTTCTGCCATGTCTGGGTTGAAGTGGCATCTGCACGTTCGGTCTCACTGGAACTGGTTCTCGCGATTGATACCTCCACCAGTGTTGACGCCCGGGAGTTTGAACTTCAACGCGACGGGCTGTCTGCGGCCTTCGCGCATCCTGATGTGATTGCTGCAATTGAGGGCATGGGAGATGCCGGCATTGCTGTAACGGTGGTGGAATGGGCCGGAACTGACAGCCAGCATCGGGTTGTCGACTGGTCGTTGTTGACCGACCAATCCTCGTCGCTTTTATTTGCAGCAAATATCAAAGCCGCCCCGCGTCTCATCCACGGCATGACAGACATTGGCAGCGTGATCCGGCATTCGGTCAAAGAACTTGAAGAAAACACTTATGAGGGAGCAAGACGGGTGATCGATGTCTCAGGCGACGGTGCAAGCAGCATCGACAGCTCAAGCGGCGAACGTGATCAGGCAATAATCCGCGGGATTACGATCAACGGATTGGTGATTTTCAACGAGGAATATGATCTTGGCGCCCTTGCCGAGGTTGATTTGATCCAGCATTATTCAAACAAGGTAATCGGGGGGAATGGTGCGTTTTTGATGACTGCCCAAAGTTTTGCAGATTTCCGCCAGGCAATTCGCACCAAACTCATCCGCGAGATATTAGGAACCGGATTGGCACGGATTGAGGAACGGTAGAACGGAGCATTACCCTTGGTCCTGAGTGGCATCCCAGATGCGCTGTTTTGTTTTTGACACATCAGCCTCACCGTTTGTGGCGTTCCCCATGTTGATCATTAATGCGATTGCCAAAAGGATAGCAGTCGTTGATAGCACGGCGCGCATGGCTTTTCTCCTTTGTTATGCAACATCGATTTTCCAAGAATAGAAGCAGATGAAACGCTCCACCGTGCATTCGGACACACTTTGAGGTGTTTGATCCATCAAGTGATTGATTTATTGGCTCCAACACCCAAGAATGAAGCGATAACCAGCGGGTGAACAAATGATTGATACCGTTTCCAGCATCTTGAGCCATCTTTCCTCATTTTTTGTCTTTGTTGTGGGGCTGTTATTGCTGTGGGCAGTCTACGCCTTCATTACCGATGCGGTGCAAACCGAGGATGCGATCCGGCGCAATTATCCGCTGGTTGGCCGCTTCAGGCATCTGTTCTCATCGTTAGGCGAATTTTTCCGGCAGTATTTTTTCGCCATGGACCGGGAAGAAATGCCGTTCAATCGGGCAGAACGTGATTGGGTAGAACGCGCCTCCAGGGGCAAGAAAAATACCGTAGCATTTGGCTCCACCAAAAGCCTCTCCGCCACCGGCACTCCGATTTTTGTAAATTGCCCGTTTCCTTATCTCGATGAGGAAAACATCGAAATTCCAAAGATGCTAATTGGCCCGAACGCCCGCGAACCCTATGAAGCGCCTTCGATCATCAATATTTCGGGCATGAGTTACGGCTCATTATCGCGCCCCGCCATCAAGGCCCTTTCAAAAGGTGCCTTTCGCGCCAAGTGCTGGCTCAATACCGGAGAAGGCGGGATATCTCCGCATCATCTTTCCGGCAATTGCGATCTGGTTTTTCAGATTGGAACGGCAAAATACGGCGTGCGAAATGCAGATGGTTCACTCAGCAAACAACGCTTGAAGGAAGTCGCCAGCATGCCACAGGTGAAGATGTTTGAAATCAAACTCGCACAAGGCGCAAAGCCCGGTAAGGGTGGCATCCTGCCTGCTGCAAAAGTAAATGAAGAGGTTGCCGGAATTAGAGGCATCCCGGAGGGAAAATCTTCGATCTCTCCCAACCGTCACCGCGAAATCAATTCAGTGGATGATCTGCTTGATTTCATAAATCAGTTAAGAAAGGTGAGCGGAAAACCGGTCGGATTTAAAACGGTTGTGGGGTCTGCCGACTGGATTGACGCGCTCTGCAAGGCGATCAAGAAGCGGGGGATAAAGTCGGCGCCTGATTTCATTACGATCGATTCAGGTGATGGAGGAACCGGCGCTGCTCCAATGCCGCTGATCGACAATGTCGGCCTGCTGGTGCGCGAAGCCCTGCCGGAGGTTGCAAACCTGTTGGCAAAACATGGTCTTAAAGAGCGGATCAAAATCATTGCGTCCGGCAAATTCGTTACCCCGGCCGATGCGGCATGGGGATTGTGTGCAGGTGCTGATTTCATCGCGACTGCACGCGGTGCGATGTTTGCGCTTGGCTGTATTCAGGCGATGAAATGCAACAAGAACACCTGCCCGACCGGGATCACCACGCATGACCCCCGCTTCCAGCGCGGTCTAGTGCCGAAGGAAAAGGCGCAACGGGTGGCAAGCTATATCAAGAACCTGATTTACGAGGTGGATGTGATCGCCAATTCCTGTGGTGTGCTGGAGCCGCGCAGACTGCGCAGACATCACGTGCGAATGGTGCAGGCCAACGGCAAATCCGTTCCGCTTGGTGAACTATACCCCTGGCCAAAGGGTGCGGAGCCTGAGTAAAGAACAGATGTTATGAACGTCTCCGAAAACTGGAGGGAGTTACGCCATACTCCCGTTTGAAAGCCCGCGTGAATGCGATATCTGAATCATAGCCAACTTGTTCAGATACTGCTGCTACTGGCAAGTCCGTCCCCCGCAGCAAATCGCCTGCATTCAACATTCTCCACTTTGCCAGATATTCAATTGGGGCCATGCCGGATGTGAAAGCGCACCTTCATGTTAGCAGGGCACGCATTGCCGCGGAAAGCGTCCCTATTGGTGCCAAACTGGCGAGATGTTTTATACCAACATCTAGCAATGATCCGATGGTTTGAGTAGGTTAGGGAATGCGTACCGAACGAAGAACCTGTCCAGTTCCACTTATTTGTGCATTCTTTGTGGCATTTTCGTTATTGGCGAATACCGCACCCACTCATGGGCAAAGCCGACAGGTAGTTAATCTTGAACTCGTATTGTTGATCGATGTGTCAGCAAGTGTGAGCAATGAGGAGTTTCTCTTACAAATTGGCGGCCTTGCGGCTGCGTTTACAAGTCCCGCTGTCCTTAATGCTATCAAGAAATCTGGCGGCATAGCTGTTTGCGTAATTCAATGGGCTCAACAGGCATATCAGTACAAATCTGTTGATTGGAAACACCTGCACAGCGACATTGATGGGTTGAAATTTGCCGCCCAAATAGTGTCAATTCCCCGGCAAACTCCCAGCGGTCAAACCGCAATTGGCAATGCGCTGATGTTCGCATTGAACGAGCTTGATATAAATTCCTTCACGGGTCTGCGTCGGGTGATTGACCTTTCCGGTGACGGCCGCTCCAATGATGGCCGCTTGCTGAAACCGGCCCGTGCGGCGGTAATCGAGCATAACGTGACGATTAACGGGCTGGCTATTCTTAACGAGGTTTCCGATCTCAAAGAGTATTTCCGTAGCCAATTGATTGGCGGTCCGGGTGCCTTCGTGATTACTGCGCGGGATTACACCGATTTTTCCAGAGCCATCCGGGAAAAACTGGAACGGGAAATTCGTCCGGCGCCACTTGCTGACAATACGAAACCCGATGTCGGCCGCAATGCGAATTTTAATACTTATGCGGGAATGGCACCGCAACCCGAACCAGGCACTGCTCAATAAACGTTGAGATGTTCGAATTCATTGCACCAACCGAACGGTTTGTGACAAGGTAATGCTAACACCAAAGACATTGCGTACAGCTCTTCAATGTATGCTGCGGGTCATTAACGGTCATTACAAGACGCTTTCAACTATCCGCACAGCTTACAATATCCGAATGTTCACATGAGGGCTCTCAAACCTGCTCCTCACCCAAACGCTGCATCGATCAGTCTTAGCTGAACGCGGCGGGAACCTTGCCAGAAGTCGGCGTTCAAAGTTCCGGCGAGGTGGAGCGGGCGACTGTCATTTTTCAAGAGCGCCTGCCCCATTTCAGTGTCTTCCGCACGGAATGCGATGCCCTTGAGTTGTGCGCCATCTCCAGCTGAAGCGGTGAACGAAACATGCCCCGCTCCCACAACCTTTGCGTAGCGTATGTGATGGGCTGGAAACGCAAAAACCGGTTGTGAATGCCCCTGTCCATAAGGGCCCGCCTGCTCCAGCAGTTCAATCAGCTGGATATTCGCGCTGCGGGCTGTAAGTGCGCCATCGATTTTCAATTGCTGGTTTGCTGATGCGTCCGCAACGCTCTCCCCAAGGCTATTCTCAAAAAACCCTCGCAACTCACCAAGCTTATCTTTCGTGACTGTCAGGCCTGCTGCCATTGCGTGACCGCCGCCTTTTTCCAGCAAGCCTTCCTCAACCGCTGCTCTGACTGCTGCTCCAAGATCAACACCATGCACTGACCGGCCGGAACCCGAACCCTTGCCATTGCGGTCAAAGGCGATTGCAAAGGCGGGTCGCCTGAAACGATCTTTCAGCCGGGAAGCAAGAAGACCGACAATGCCCGGATGCCATTCATCGCTTGCAGTGACCAAAACGGCAGGCGGTGTACCAAGTGAGACTTCGCGGCCTGCCTCGGCAACGGCCTCTTCCAGCATCTTCACCTCAGCCTTTTGTCGTTCCTGATTGAGCGCATCCAATTGCTCGGCAATTTCTTCGGCAACCATCGGGTCTTCGGTTGTCAAAAGCCGCGCTCCCAATGCAGCATCCCCAATACGCCCGCCTGCGTTGATGCGAGGGCCGAGCACAAACCCCAGATGGTAGGGACGCGGTGGCCCATCCAGCCTGCCAATTCGCATTAATGCTTTAAGACCGGCGTTTTGTTGGCGGGCCATCACCTGAAGTCCTTTAACCACAAAGGCACGGTTTAAGCCTTTGAGCGGAACCACATCGCAAACCGTTGCAAGCGCCACAATATCCAGCCAACCAAGAAGATCAGGAGCGCGCTCCCCGCCAGCGGTGCGCAGTGCGCGCGCGACGCTCGCAAGCGTCATGAACACAACACCGGCAGCACATAAATGTCCGAGGCCTGAGAGGTCGTCCTGGCGATTGGGATTTACCATTGCTATACATGGGGGCAGCTCGTCGCCCATCTGGTGATGATCAAGCACCACCACATCCAACCCGATTTCCTGTGCGGTCTGCAGCGCTTCAAAGCTTGTTGCGCCACAATCCACCGTTACCAGAAGTGAAGCACCTTCTTCTTTCAACTGGCGGATGGCATCGGGGTTGGGCCCATAGCCTTCAAAAATGCGGTCGGGAATATAGATGCGGGCGTTGCACTCATAATGATTGAGATATCGAAACATCAGCGCTGCAGAGCTTGCGCCATCGACATCATAGTCGCCAAAAATCGCTACTTTTTCATGTGCCTGGATAGCCTTCACAATCCGCGCTGTCGCGTCGGCCATGCCGGTCAATACCTGAGGGTCCGGCATCAGGTCACGGATTGCAGGGGTAAGAAAGGCAGCGGCTTCATCCTCGCCGACATCGCGGCCAGCCATTACCCGACCGACGAGTTCCGGCAAATCCAGTTTTTGGGAGATCGCCAGGGCAGTGTTGCGGTTTGCAGGATCAAGACGTTCGACCCACTGCTGCCCCCCAAGTGAGGACGTAACATCCAGGAATGATCGGGTTTCTTCATCATGCAGGACCATTCCTACTGGTTAACAGAAGTGATGCTGCATGCAAGGAAAGAACATCAATTTATGTCAAGATTCAAACCAAGCCAGCATTGGCATGGAAATGCGCTTTTTTCGCTTCAACTTGGGGAGTGCGTTCATGCGCAGACTGGAAAAGGTCGAATATCTTCTCGCGAATCTGAACTACGCTTTCACCGTTTTCCGCCCGATCAGCCATTTTATCAAGCAGCATTAGCAGCATCAGCTCGGCAAGGTCGGAATTTTGCGGTGAATAGTTGAAAATATCGTTCCAGGCGTCGTCATAGGAACGATCCAGAATGTCCAGACGTTCAGAACTTGCCAGAACAGCCGGTTTATCCATCTGGGTTTCGATTTCATTCAGTCGCTTAAACAGCGGTGAAATGCTCATATTTCTCTCCTTCGAACATCTCCATGATCAATCTTCGATCAGAGTGCTCAAATGTATTCAGTGCGTTAAGCCGGTTCAGTAACTCAAACGAATGCTGAACCGCCAATGAAGTGCTCCCGGCTGCCATGCTCGCAAACGAACATTGCGACCAACCGAAACTGCTCGCTGGCAGACCGGGAAACATGCAGCGCACATAGCGCCCCGCGCTGCATGACTGGACATTGACAAATTCATTTAATATAGTAAAACGAATAATATAGATAGTTAATATCGGTATTTACGATGGATATAAATTTAATACGAACGTTTCTGACGGTTATTTCAACGGAGAGTTTTGTTGCTGCGGCAGAACGGATTCACGTTACCCAGTCAACAATTAGCCAACGTATTCAAAAACTTGAGGATTTACTGGGTCACAAGCTGTTTGAACGCTCCAAAAGCGGGGTTTTGTTGACCACAAATGGCTCGAAATTTGAACCCTATGCGCGTTCAATGATGAATTTGTGGGATGAAGCGCTTTACCAGACATCGCTTCCAGATGGATACACATCCTCGCTTGCGCTTGGATGTGAGGAAAGTCTATGGCCGGAACTTTCTGCGCGCTGGCTACATGAGCTTACGTTGAAACTACCAACCGTGGCGATCAGGTTTCACACAACCGAGCCACAAAACCTCTCCAATATGTTGTTGCGGGGGCTGATAGATATTGCGGTGATGTACATGCCGATCATTCGACCGGGTTTCAAGGTCGAGCACATCATGGATGACCATCTGGTTTTAGTGACGGCGAAAGAAGATCATGACGGAATACTACGCGATGACTACGTCTATTCTGTCTGGGGTGAAGAGTTTGCAATGGCCCACAGCCGCTGGTTTCCAGAACTGAAGCCCCCGCAAGCGGTATTGCAACTGGGCCCCGAAATCGTGCCCTATTTGATCAAAAACAAGAAAACCACGTTTCTGCCGTACCGTGTGGCGGACGATTATGTGGCAGACGGTCGACTCCACTTTGTCAAAGACGGCCCGGAATTCCCCTACCCGTCTTATGCCGTTTGGACTGAAAACAAATCAAAAGAAATCCTGGACATTGCACTCAAGGAGTTACGCGTTGACGCTAAAGCTGCCCCGTGGATTGATCTGAAGCGATAGCGGATTATTCAAACATTTGCATCCCATTTTCAGTTCGTTCCTTTGCAAATGGTTGAATTTAAAAATCCACTAGTCCTCTTTCTTCGGCATCAGTCGCAAGCCGAGGTCTGTTAACTGGCCCGCATCCACGTCACCGGGCGCGCCCATCAACAAATCAACTGCTTGCTGGTTCATCGGGAACATGGTGATTTCGCGCAGGTTCTTGGCGCCACACAAAAGCATCACGATCCGGTCAACACCAGCAGCCATTCCGCCATGCGGGGGGGCACCATACTGGAAGGCGCGATAAAGACCGCCGAAGCGTTCTTCAACCGTCGATTTATCAAGCCCTGCGATTTCAAAAGCCTTGACCATTGCGTCAGGAAGGTGGTTTCGAATGCCGCCGGACGCAATCTCAAAGCCGTTACAAACCAGATCATACTGGAACGCCTTGATGGTTAGCGGTTCCTGATTTTCCAGTGCCTCCATTCCGCCTTGCGGCATGGAGAACGGGTTGTGCGAAAACTCGACTTTCTTGTTTTCCTCGTCCCATTCGTAAAACGGGAAATCAACAATCCAGCATAGGTCAAACCGGCCTTCATCAATCAGGCCGTTGTCTTCGCCTGCTTTCTGGCGGGCATCGCCTGCGAAGGAGGCGAATTTTGCCGGATCACCGGCAGCAAAGAACACCGCATCGCCAAGCTCGAGATCGAGTTGCTGGCGGAGAGCTTCGGCTCGTTCTTCACCAATGTTTTTGGCAACCGGTCCGGCCGCTTCAAATTTTCCTTCCAGCTCACGCCAGAAAATATAACCCATGCCGGGCTGGCCGTTTTGCTGCGCCCAGGAGTTCATCCGATCGCAGGCCTTGCGGCTTCCGGCACCTTTGACGGGAATAGCCCAAACCTGGTTTTTGTCATCCGCATCAAGAATGCCTGCAAACACCTTGAAGCCGGAACCACGGAAGTGCTCGGACACATCCTGCATCTCAATCGGGTTTCTGAGATCCGGTTTGTCGGAGCCATATTTGCGGATTGCCTCCTCATAGGGAATACGACGGAAGGTCTGCGAAACCGGCTTTCCTTCGGCGAAGTCTTCAAAGACAGAGCGCAGAACCGGCTCCATTGCACCCAGAATATCATCCTGCTCGACAAAACTCATTTCAAGGTCGAGCTGATAGAATTCGCCAGGCAACCGGTCAGCGCGCGGGTCTTCGTCGCGGAAACATGGCGCAATCTGGAAGTAAGTATCGAAGCCCGACATCATGATCAGCTGCTTGTATTGCTGTGGGGCCTGCGGCAGTGCGTAGAACTGGCCGTGATGAATGCGGCTTGGTACCAAAAAGTCCCGCGCACCTTCCGGTGAAGAAGCCGTCAGGATCGGTGTTGAAAATTCGTTGAAGCCCGCATCTCCCATGCGGCGGCGCATGCTTGCAATAATTTGCATACGCAGCATGATGTTGCGATGCAGCGTTTCGCGGCGAAGATCGAGAAAACGGTAACGCAAGCGAATATCTTCAGGATAATCCGGTTCGTCAAACACCGGCAGCGGCAATTCTGATGCCTGAGACAGAACTTCGATTTCACGGGCAAAGACTTCCACCTCACCGGTAGGAAGTTTTTTGTTGACTGCTTCAGGGTCACGAGCCTTCACCTCTCCGGAGATAGAAATTACCCATTCTCCGCGCACGATTTCGGCCGTGCTGAATGCTGGCGAATCCGGATCAGCAACAACCTGTGTCATGCCGTAATGGTCACGCAAATCGATGAACAGAACTCCGCCATGGTCACGGACCCGATGAACCCAGCCGGAAAGGCGGATCGTCGTGCCGACATCATCGGATCGCAGACCCTCACAGGTATGAGTGCGATAGCGTTCGCTGAGAGAAGCGGTCATAAGATTTCCAAGAATTTTTGTTGGCCAAATCGGCGCAAATCACGTTGTCAGACTAGTTCGCGCGACAAACACACTTCAGTGGCTGTTTGTCAAGGTTTTCAGTCACAAGGTGTATCAAGCCTTCCGTAAATTTTACCAGAAGACAAACCAATCCAGTTCCTCTATAGAGGCGCGATGCAAATTGTAACCAATACACAAGCTCTCGCAGATGCCTGCGACAAGGCAGCTAAACACTCCTATTGTACCGTAGACACGGAATTCCTGCGTGAAACCACCTTCTGGCCAAAACTTTGCCTCATACAGATGGCGACGCCGGAAGAGGCCTGGATCGTGGATGTGTTGGCAAAGGGTATAGACCTTACCCCATTTTTTGAACTGATGGCGAATGAGGATGTCGTCAAGGTATTCCATGCAGCGCGCCAGGATATAGAAATCATTTACCATCTTGCCAATCTCATTCCGCATCCGGTTTTTGATACCCAGGTGGCAGCGATGGTGTGTGGTTATGGCGATTCGATTTCCTATGATCAGCTGGTGATGAAGGTCTGCGGAGTGCAAATCGATAAATCGTCTCGTTTTACGGACTGGTCCCGCCGCCCATTGAGTGAAAAGCAACTTGACTATGCACTCGCAGATGTCACCCATCTGCGCGATGTATACATGTCAGTCCGGGCCAATCTTGAAGAACAGGGGCGCAGTCATTGGGTGGCCGAGGAAATGGAAATTCTGACCTCAGAAGAAACCTATGACATGCCGCCTGAAAATGCATGGAAGCGTTTAAAGATGCGGGTGCGCAAACCCCGCGAACTGGCAATCATGCAAAGTGTTGCGGCATGGCGTGAGCGCGCGGCAAGAGAGAAAAATGTGCCACGTGGCCGGGTTATCAAGGATGATGCGATTTATGATATTGCGGCGCGTGCGCCTGCAACGGTGGACAAGTTATGTTCCCTGCGCTCGCTATCGCGGGGCTTTGATCGTAATCGCTTCGGTGACGGGCTTTTAAACGCAATTGGTAAAGCGCGCGCTATTGCGGACACGGAACTGCCCAAACTGCCACGTCAGAAACAAATGCCGGAGGGGTGCGGTTCAGCAACTGAAATGTTGAAAGTGCTGCTCAAGATTACTGTAGAAAAACACGGCGTTGCGGCAAAAATTGTTGCAACAGTTGACGATCTTGAAAAAATTGCAGCTGACGACAATGCCGATGTTCGTGCCCTGCGAGGCTGGCGACGCGAGCTTTTCGGAGAGCTGGCGCTGGCGCTCAAAAACGGTAAAATTGCGCTTGGCTATAACAATCGCAAGGTGGAAATCATCGATATGGATGGTCATACCAACGGTGATTAGGATTACTGGCCTGTTACAACTGAAATTTTTTCGCCCAGTTCGCGTGAAAGCCCCTCGAGACGGGATATCGGCTTTTCTCCCACCATATCCGCAATGTCTGACGGTAGCGTCAGCGTGATCTCACCCCTGGCTTTTCTTTTGAACTCCAGATTTGGCAAAACTCCATCGGTTGCGGCAGAAAACAGATAGCCGACGCGAAACAAAGCCGCGAGGATGCGAGCAAGTCTCTTACTTTCTACACTTGCAAGAGTGGTAATTTCCGGTGGCCTCTTTTTTGCACCCAAGCCTTGATAACGATGAAATGTTACCAGCGCGAGATAGGCCCTGCCCTCATGGCTGATTGAATTAAAGCCGGCATTATTGATGATGCCCAAGGTCTGTTCTGAACGAAAATCCGATGCTGATCGCCAGGCAATATCTGCCAGATTGCAAGCCGCAAGCCGCCAGCGTCTCTGGTTTTTGTTCTCCTTAATGCCAATTACTTCAAAAGCGTGATCCGTCCAGACACCAAGCTCCTGTGTGTGTCGCGGGGAGCGGGCGCGAAGGATGGAAAGTTCCGCTGTTGCTTCAAGCAATGCGTCCTGTGCGCGAGTTTCCTCATCCAGCAGGGAAAAAAGGTAACCTTCGCGCAAACCAACTGCCGACATCGTTACCCGCCCGGCTTCCAGATATTCGAGCACTTCACGCATCACCACGGCGCCGTAGGGTAAAAGCGGTTTCCGGTTCTTCGAAATCTCGTCACTGCCCTTGAAGCCATCAAGGGGCTTTTCGCTCACCTTTCGGCAAAAGGAGATGAATGTTTTCGCCGGAACCGAATAATCGTGGACAACATCCAGTGGATAATCCGTTTCGAGCATGTGCAGTCTGGCCAGTGATCGCCAGGTGCCCCCGACCGCATAAAACGTTCGGGCCTTTCCAGGCCATTCCATCGATGTATTCTTGACCGCCTTCTTCGCAATTTTACGCGCCTCAACGAAATTACCTTTGGACATTTCCTGTAACTGCAAGCTGCCAAGTGGAGTAGTCACACCGTTGGGCGCGTCGTTACCCACGTCTATCAGCTCCATGGAACCGCCACCAAGGTCTCCGGCAATTCCTTCCGGTTCAAAAAATCCAGCCCTTATCCCAAGGCCCGCGAATTCCGCCTCCATACGGCCTGACAGAAGTTCGATCTTTTGCCCCGTGATTGCTTCTACTTCGGCAACAAATTCCGGCCCGTTTCCCGCTTCACGGGTGGCAGCTGTGGCAAGAACGTGGGTTTTTTCAACTCCCAATTGCTCGCCCAATGTCACGAAGCGGCGAATGGCCAGCAATGCCCGCGCGGATGCTTGGGGATCAAGCAAGCCTTCCCTGGCGACGCCGGTACCCAGGCCACACAGTACTTTTTCGTTGAACAAAACAGATGGTGAGCGCGTCAGGCCCTCATAGATTACCTGGCGAACTGAATTTGAACCGATATCGATGATTGCAACAGGGAGCCGTTTTCCGAGCCTTCCCTGCGCCTCAAATTTGTTGCTTGCCCTCATCAGGCCAGCTATCGAAAAACCTCTTTGGAGCATCCGTCTTAAGCGCTTCCCCCCGGCCTGAAAGGCTTGGATTGGTCATGAAGTAAGTTTGACAGTTAAACGATTCGCCATCGGGCGGCGCGGTAATCCTTCGAGAACTCCCGTCCGGCAGGATTTCCCAACTCAACTCGTTGTCACGAAGATTTGCGACCATGATCTGATCCAGAACCTGCTGGCGCACAGTTTCACTTTCAAGACTTACCATAGTCTCAACCCTACGGTTGAGATTGCGCGGCATTAAGTCCGCGGAGCCAATGTAAACAAGACTTTTGGCTGAGGGTAACTGTTCACCATTGCCAAAGCAGATGATCCGGCTGTGTTCCAGAAAACGTCCGATGATGGACTTCACCCGAATGTTTTCAGACATGCCAACCACGTTCGGGCGCAGACAGCAAATGCCTCTGATTATCAATTCAATGCGCACGCCGGCCTGACTTGCCCGATACAAACCATCAATGATTTCCGGATCAACCAGCGAGTTCATCTTTGCCCAGATGTAACCACCCCGCCCCTCTTTGGCATGCTCGATTTCACGCTCAATTAGCGCCATCATCGTGTCGCGCAAGCTCACCGGCGAAATCACCAGATTTTCCAGATGATCCGGTTCTGCGTAACCGGTAGTGAAGTTGAACACCTTGGCCACATCACCGGCAATCTTGTGATCGCAAGTGAAATAGGAAAGGTCGGTATAAATGCGAGCGGTTATCGGATGGTAGTTTCCCGTCCCGATATGGACATATTCGCGAATGCCACGTTCTTCGCGTCTGACAATCAGGCTGAGCTTTGAATGGGTTTTCCATCCCAGAAAGCCAAACACGACCTGCACCCCTGCCCGCTCCAGATCACGGGCCCAGCGGATATTGGCTTCTTCATCAAATCTTGCTTTCAGCTCAATGATGGCAACAACAGATTTCCCCGCCTCGGCTGCCTCAATCAGTGCTGCAACAATTGGAGAATTATTGGAGGTTCGATAGAGCGTTTGTTTGATCGCAAGCACATCCGGATCACGGGCTGCTTGCCGGATGAACTGAACAACAACGTCGAAGGATTCATAAGGGTGATGAACCAGAATATCCTTTTGGCGAATGGCTGCAAAACAATCGCCATTGTGCTCGCGAACGCGCTCGGGAAAGCGTGCGGTGAAGGGCGGATATTTCAGATCAACCCGATCAGCGGCGACAATTTCAGAAAGATTGTTAAGCGTCAGCACCTCCCCGACAATTGCTGACTGCACCCCGTCAGCATGAAGTTCTGACAGCACAAATTCACGCAGGTTCTCGGGCATGGAGCTATCTGTCTCAACACGGATTACAGTTCCCCGGCGCCTGCGCTTGAGAGCGGTTTCAAAGGTCATCACCAGATCTTCCGCTTCTTCCTCGACTTCGAGATCACTATCGCGAATAACCCTGAAATTTCCGGCACCCTTAATTACGTAGCCCGGAAACAGGGTTTCAATAAACCGCTGAATGACTTCTTCCGTTCTGACAAACCGAAACTCACGGTGCTCCAGTTCTGGAAGTGTCACAAACCGGTCAACACCTGTTGGAAGGCGGATGAAAGCATTCATGATGTGGCCATCATCAATCCGCTCCAGTTCCAGGATCAGACCGTGCCCGAGGTTTGAGATGAACGGGAACGGGTGTGCCAAATCAATCGACAGGGGCGTGAGGATCGGAAACATGCTGGACATGAATTGCTCACGCAACCACTCAGTTTCCTCCGCATCCAGTTCTGATGGGTGAATGATCTGGATATTCTCGTTTGAAAGTTCTTCCCGCAAATCCTGCCAGTAACGCTGCTGTGTATCCTGCAGATGGGAAATTTCGCGATCAATTGCGTCAAGCTGCTCTCTGGCAGTAAGTCCGTCCACAGACCGCGCATCAACGTTTTGAACGCGCTGCGCCATTAACCCCGCGACCCGTACCATGAAAAACTCATCCAGGTTACTGGCGGATATTGAAACGAACCTGACCCGCTCGAGAAGCGGGTTTTTCAGGTTGCGCGCCTCTTCAAGAACACGCTTGTTAAACTCGAGCCAAGACAGCTCGCGATTTTCAAACCGGCCTGGATCATCAAACAGGTCGTCGATGCAGATTACTTCATCTGCAGCAAGCAGTCCGGAAAATGGCGGTTTGGTTATTTCGTTCATAGGATTGTTTTATACTCCTTACACCCGAAAAGTGGGCACCGGTTTTCGGATAAGTGCAAGGATCAAAAGAAGAATCCTATACTCAAAATTAGGGTTTCCGAGTGTTTTGAGTATAGCACATTTTGTGCACGGATTTATATTGTACCGGGCAAAAGCTGTGTCGGTGGTTAATTCATGCCAAGCGTGGCAAGAGCTTCGCTGGCAAGGCGCCTCGTTATCTCGGATTTCCGCGACAAAGCCATCTCATCAATGGTGGCAACCAACCGGGCTGCAGATCCCAGAGAACGCTCCATGCGCAACACGCAATAGTCGATCACACGTTCATCGGCTGAGAGTTGCCGGTCGGCAAACAATTTGAACATAACCTGCTTGAGCAAATCATCATCCGGCTCCGAAATTTCAATCACCTGGGCTGCCCGCAGTCGGGATAACAAATCCGCTAGTTCCACACCCCATTCAAGCGGCCATGTACGCGAGGTTATCAGGCAATGCCTTCCCTCCTGGCGCACGGTGTTGAGCAGGTGAAAAAGTGATGTTTCATCGAATTTTCCGTTCCCCGCATCTTCAATAACCACACTGCTGCCGCCAATGATGTTTTCCTGAATTTCCGGCAGGCGGGCTTGCAGTCCACTGGCTTCGCAAACCAATCCACCTGCCATGGATATCCATGCTTTCGCGATGTGTGATTTGCCGGACCCTACTGGCCCTGCAAGAACAACGGCATGTCCGGGCCAATCAGGCCAAGCATCCACCATCGAAATGGCCAGCGCATTTGCCGCACTTTCAGCGATATCCTCGCGCTGCACTGACGGTTCTTGCGACAAGTCTAGCGGCAATTGGCCGGACGGTTTTTCTGCTGACATAATGGCTTACTCAAAACCTGGATAATGATGCCGATTATTTGGCTGGAGATTTTCGGCGGGTACGTGGCTTGGGTTTCTTTTGCCCGCTATACAATTCGCTTTCAAGATACTGAGCGATGCCAAACCTTGCAAGTACGCCGACGGCTGCAGCGGCAGGCACAGCGATCAACATGCCGGTAAACCCAAACAGTGAGCCAAAGGCAAACAAGGCAAACATCAACCATACCGGATGGAGGCCGACCCGTTCGCCCACCAGTTTCGGCTGAAGGACATTGCCTTCCAAAAATTGTCCTATGACAAAGGTAACGGCCGTCAGGATGATCGGAAACCATTCAGGCCAGAACTGAACGAGCGCCACCCCAACAGAAAGCAGGAAGCCGACAATTGAACCGACAAACGGAACGAAAGATATCAGACCCGCGAAGAGGCCAATCAACAGGCCAAAATTGACACCGATTATTGTCAGACTTGCGGCATAGAACAACCCCAAAATCAGACAGACGGTACCTTGCCCTCTAACAAAGCCTGCAACTGCGTAATTGATGTCAGCAAAGATCGAACGAATTGTCTTGCGATGATCCAGAGGCAGCCAGCTGTCAACGCGCTCCACCATATGGTCCCAGTCATACAGCAGATAAAATGCCACTACAGGTGTAACAACAAGTAAGGACATCACGTTGATCAATGATTTTCCTGAAGCCCAGATCTGTTGGAAAACAGTGGAAATCCAGCCCGCACCTTCTTTCATGAGTGAATTGAGGTTGTCTTGCAGCGATTTTCCTTCCACACCGATGAGATCGCGGATCCATGTACTTTCGGTTGACGCAATCAGTGATTGCAGTTGGGAAACCAGGTCAGGCAGGCGCTTGAGGAAGTTGCTGATCTGATCTGCCAGGACCGGCACAAGAACCATGAGAAACGCGACAAAAAACAGGACGAAGAAAAACAGAATGATGCTGGTTGCAACAATGCGGCTTGCACCTATTTCCTCCAGACGATCTGCTACGGGATCAAGAAAATAGGCAAGCGCCATGCCAGCCAGGAACGGAAGAAGGATATCTGAAAACAGCCAGATAAAAGAAAGTGTGGCGATGAGCATGACCATCCAGAAATAAATCTGACTTCGCAGCGAGGCGGCAGTTTTGTCATCCATCTGCATCTCCCTAAGTTAGGTTCCGTGTGCTACACGTGCAGCCCAATCCATACCCCATTTAGTCTACAGGAAGTCCGCACACAATGTCTTCAAAGGAAACAGCACCACAAACCACCCGCAAAAACGGTTTGAGCTATGCCGATTCAGGTGTCGATATTGATGCTGGAAACGCGTTTGTGAAGGCGATCAAGCCGGCCGTCAAATCAACCGCAAGGCCAGGTTCCAATCCGGATATAGGCGGGTTTGGCGGGTTATTTGACCTTGCCGCTACAGGATTTCGCGATCCTGTTCTGGTGGCAGCAAATGACGGGGTTGGCACGAAACTCAAGGTTGCAATTGAATCGGGCGTTCACAATACGGTCGGGATTGACCTTGTTGCCATGTGTGTGAACGATCTGGTTGTACAAGGGGCCGAGCCGCTTTTCTTTCTCGACTATCTGGCGACCGGAAAGCTCGAGATTGGCACTGCAGCGGTTATTGTTGATGGCATTGCAGAAGGATGCAGGCAGGCGGGAGCGGCACTCATAGGCGGTGAAACAGCGGAAATGCCAGGCATGTATTCAGGCAAGGATTATGATCTGGCCGGGTTTGCGGTTGGTGCGGTGGAACGCGACGGCATTCTTCCCAAGCCTGATATGAGCGAGGGAGATATCATACTCGGTCTTGCTTCTTCCGGGCTCCATTCGAACGGTTTCTCCCTGGTTCGCAAAATCGTCGAACGGGAAAATCTTGCCTGGGACACCCTTGCACCGTTCATGCCGGATAGATCAATCGCCCATGCCCTGCTCGAACCGACACGCATTTATGTGCAATCCCTTCTTTGTGCGATCCGTGAAACCGGAAAAGTAAAGGGCATGGCTCACATTACCGGTGGTGGATTTACCGAAAATATTCCCCGTGTGCTGCCAGAGGGGATCGGAGCTCAAGTTGACCTTGGTTCTTTTGAGGTGCCGGAGATTTTCGGCTGGCTACAAGAAACCGGAGGCGTCTTGGAAGAGGAAATGCTGCGTACCTTCAATTGCGGTATTGGCATGGCTGTCATTGTCGGCGCGGATGCGGCCGGTGTTGTTTCGGATGTGTTGGCACAATCGGGTGAAACAGTTTCCCGCCTTGGCAAGCTTGTTGCCTCAGACAACAGCGAAGTAACCTTCAACGGCTGCCTTTCGTGACGGATATGCGCAAGAAGAAGCTGGCTGTACTAATTTCAGGACGCGGCTCCAATATGGAAGCCATCCTGACGGCGAGCAAAGAGCCTGGGTTTCCCGCACAGATCGCACTCGTTTTATCTGACAATCCGCAAGCAAAGGGGCTAAAGACTGCAGCACAGGCCAACCTTGCAAGCGCTGTAATACCCAGAAGCGAATATGCGTCTAGGAACGATCATGAAACCGCTATCAAGGCTGCGATTGATGCATTTGATGTCGATCTGGTGTGCCTCGCCGGATACAGGCGTATTTTGTCAGGGGACTTCACCCGGCACTACCAAAACCAACTCGTCAACATTCATCCCTCGCTACTGCCAAAACTCAAGGGACTGGATACCCATCAGCGAGCGATTGACGCAGGCGAGACAGAACACGGGTGTACCGTCCACCATGTTAACGCTGAGGTGGATGGCGGTAAGATCGTTGCGCAAGCAAGCGTTCGGGTTTTTGCAGACGACACTGCTGAAGACCTTGCCGCGCGGGTTCTCATTGAAGAACACAGACTTTACCCGGAAGTCATCCGCATGCTTTGCACGTGATGTTGACCGGCATTGAAAAATGAACGAAGCTCAAGTGACGGGCGCGGGAGATATTTGATGAAAATGTTGACCATTGTTGGACTGGGCACAGCTTTGTTGATAACAGGCGCTGGTTTTCAGGACATCCAGGTATCTGCGGTTGAAAAGTTCCCTGCCTGCACCTCGGAAAAAGTATTGCGGAAGCTGGTCAAACGCTTCAACAAAACCGAGAGGATATATTGGCAGGATGGAGGCTGGGTACTTCACGAAGTACGCAACCCCCATCGGCACTCTGCAAACCCATTTCCCGGGTCTCCTATCAATCGGCATTACTGCCATGGCGACGCGGTTTTTGAAAACGGTAAAAAGCGCAGGGTACACTTTCTCATTGAACAGGGTGCAGGCTTTGCCGGATTTACCTGGAACGTTGAGTATTGCGTGCATGGGCTGGATCGATGGCGCTACCATGACGGATTTTGCAGGGTTTTAAGCCGGTAGAAAAGTCAATACCAGTAGTAATAGCGTTCAGCCACGTGATCACGTCTATTGTTGGCGTGCGCGATGCTGGTATATTGATAAGCAACAACCTCAGAACGCACGATCCGGTTTGCATCCGCGAATTCAAATTCCGCCTGGAAAGTTTGCGTTGATGGTGGTGATTTGATGCTTCCGCGTTTTTCTGCCAATTCGATTGAAGCCTGAGACATCTGCGTTTCGTGTTCAACCGGCATGAATTCGCCATCATCAATACCAGCAACCAATAAGTTGCCCGGCTCTTTACCAGTTTGCTTAACCCCGGCACTGGCGGTATGAATTATGTCCGGCAACTGCGTTTCAATTTCCTCGTCTTGGCGAATTCTGGCGGTTGGCACCGCAATGCTCGCAAGTTGGATCGATTTACCTTCCAACTCAATCTCGACAGCCATTTTATAGCGCTCAACCGGTTCTCCCGGTTTGGGGTCCGTCTGTTTAACCAGCAATAGTTCCGGTATTCCTTCAAGCTTATCACGCCTGGGAACAAGTCCATTGAATGGCCAGGCATTTTCAAATTCGGAGATCGTGAGGCCGGTGGCGTTTACATCGATATCCGGTTTTGTGCCCTTTACCCGGTAAAGACATCGCCGCTTGTTACAATTAGCCCGGGCTGAAAATTGCCACATGGCATATTTATCCCAGTTTCCGAGTGGAAAGACGCCCCGGATATTGCTGCGAAAACGAGCGTACCAAAGCGGCAACCTTGAGAGCAGCGGATAGCGATCGGCCTGGGCGGCAATGCGTTTTGCGGTATCGTGGTTTGTATAAAGAACAGGATATCGCCCGGTGCGGAAATGGACGTGCCTCACAAATGTCTCCGCATCCTTGAAGGATATCCACTTTTTGGGATTGTCGTGTTCAATATCCAGCGCAATCAGCTCGTCAGGTTCCGGATCGGTAAAATCAATGAAATGATTGGCTTGATCAATCGGATTTCCCGGCCGACCGAGATGATAGGCACCCCATTTCAGGCCGATATTTTTCGCAATCATCCTGCGGGTATGGTACAATTCACGCTTCAGCCAATAATTCTGAAATGTCTTCTTGCAAAGTGTATACGCGGTATCATTGCCACGCTTGCAGCTATACGGAGGTGGCAGGCCATCGCTTGATTTTCCCACAAATCCGCGAATTGCCTTGTGTTGCCTCAGCTTTTTCCAGTCAATAGGATTTTTCTCATACGCATCAATAACCAGTGCCTGCTCTGCAAGGCGCCAAGGTTGATTGAAAGGGTCAGCGTGTACTGCTCCCACCAATGCCAACAAAGCGATCAATGCAGCAAAAAAAGTCCCAAACCCGGTTACAAATCGTGTGACTGTCATTGCCTGTTCCGTAATCAACTCAATCCACCACATGTGTTTACCAAAGGTAAACCATCGTGGTTAACAAATTACTGACTGCATGTTAGCCGGGCATTGGGTGCACAAACTATGGTCAAAATGAGGCAGCAAAGGGTTTGCCTCCCCCGATGGAATTGAAGCCTAATTGCATTTTCTGGATCTGCCCTCTACTAATACCAACGGCCATCCCTGCCCTATATGGCGACGACAGTTCTTCAAACCTTTTGTTTCCTAAATGATTGAAATTTTAACGCTGATAGCCGGCCTCGTTCTCCTTGTTCTGGGAGGAGATATTCTTGTGCGAGGCTCGGTATCAATTGCAGAAAAACTCCTGGTGCCGCCGCTAATAATTGGGCTTACAATTGTTTCCGTTGGTACATCTGCGCCTGAGTTGCTGATATCCGTCCAAGCGGCCCTTGCAGGGTCCGGTGGTCTGGCCATTGGTAATGTTGTGGGTTCAAATATCGCCAATGTACTGCTGGTTTTGGGCCTGCCTGCACTAATCCGTGCTACTTGCTGCAGGGAAGACGGGATTGGCCGAAACATCTACATCATGATCGGGATCACGATCGTTTTCATGGCAATGCTCGCAAAGGGTAGCATGGGAATGCTCGACGGGGGCATCCTGCTGGCGATATTGGCGCTGTTTTTGTGGGATCAGTACAATGCGGTAAGGGAGGTCGGATTTAACGACTATCACGACGAAGTTCCTGACATTCCCGTGAACCCCTGGATATCTGTGGCGCTGCTGGTTGGAGGGATGGTTCTTCTCCCGGTGGGCGCTTCGCTAACGGTTGATTCGGCACAATCTATTGCCGGATCGCTTGGTGTCCCGGACGAGGTAATTGGACTGACCATCGTTGCCATCGGCACATCGCTTCCGGAGCTTGCGGCCTCTATGATGGCTGTTCTGCGTGGAAATTCTAATGTCGCGCTGGGTAATGTTGTTGGGTCGAACGTGTTCAATATAGCAGCAATCATGGGTATCACGTCGATTATCACACCAATTGAAGTCGGGCGTCACATCATAAGCTTTGACATGTGGATTATGCTGGGTGTGTCGCTGTTTCTGGCCTGGCTTGCCTGGCATAAAGGGCGGATCAGTCGCCGCAGCGGGGTAATCATGACATCTGCCTACACTGTCTATATGATTGCTGCATTCGTTTTGAAATAAAACAGCAGAATCGATTTGAAGATGAAAACCGCATTGGTTACCGGTGGAGTTAGACGCATAGGCGCTGCCATTGCGCGTGATCTTGCAATCAATGGTTATGATCTTGTTCTTCAATATGCTTCTTCAGATACTGAAGGAGAAGAACTTGCAGCGGAACTTTCAAGGTTGGGCAGAAAAGTTGTTTTGCTACAGAGTGACCTTACCCAGACAGATGAATGCCATTCACTGTTTTCAGAAGCAAAAAAGGCGCTAGGTGTAATTGATTTGCTGGTGAACAATGCTTCGATTTTTGAGGCGGATGATGCATCCGACTTCAACGAGAAACTGTTTGATCGGCATTTTGCAATTCACCTGAAAGCACCTTCGATCCTGTCTGCCGCCATGGCCGCTCAAAAAGATTTGGATGAAGGTCTGATCGTCAACATGATTGACCAGCGCGTTTTGCGGCTCAACCCGAATTTTTACTCCTACACCCTTTCTAAATCAGCTCTGTGGACGGCAACGCGAACATTGGCTCAAAGCTTAGCACCCCGCATCCGGGTCAATGCCATAGGCCCCGGCCCAACACTAAAAAATCAAAGGCAGGCAGCAGAGGATTTTCAAAAACAGGTCAATGGTCTTTTGCTGCAGCGAACACCGGAGCTGTCCGAATTTGGTGCAACTATTCGATACTTCCATGAAAACAAATCCATCACCGGACAAATCATTGCGCTTGATGGCGGGCAACATCTTGCCTGGGAGACACCGGATGTTGTGGGCATTCCAGAGTAACACCTCGCAATCAAAACTTAATTCTCCTATTTTGTATCCATGAGCAAAAAACCGGCTAAAAAGATCAAGCTGGCATCGATGACGGGAAAAGCCGCGGATATCGTGTGGGAAGAGTCTGCGCCTGAAACCGCGGACAAGTCCGGTGTTGATTTGATCGCGGATATTGTCAAGCGTTTGCCAAACTCGCCCGGGGTCTACCGGATGTTCGATGTGGACGGCGAAGTGCTTTATGTCGGCAAGGCGAAATCTCTGAAAAAACGCGTGGCATCCTACGCCAAAATGGGGGGGCATACCAATCGTATCGCACGGATGATCCGCGATACCGCGAACATGGAATTTGTGACGACCCATACAGAAATGGAGGCACTGCTGCTTGAAGCCAATCTGATCAAGCGGTTGAGGCCAAAGTTCAATGTCTTGTTGCGGGATGACAAGAGCTTCCCCTATATCGTGATTACGGATGATCATGCTTCACCTGGCTTGTTCAAACATCGCGGTGCACGAAACAAAAAGCGCAGTTATTACGGTCCCTTTGCGTCGGCCGGATCGGTTAACCGCACGCTCAATGCCATGCAACGTGCATTTTTGGTCCGCACCTGTACGGATTCAGTTTTTGAAAGCCGGACCCGACCTTGCCTGCTGCATCAGATCAAGCGCTGTTCAGGGCCTTGCACCGGTGAAATCAGTGAAAAAGCCTATGGCGAACTGATTGATGAGGCGCGCGACTTTCTTAACGGCAAGAGCTCACAGATGCAGGCGACCCTTTCGCAGCAAATGGAAAAAGCATCTGGGCAGCTGGACTTTGAAACCGCCGCAATTTATCGCGACCGATTGTCAGCCCTGTCTCACATTCAAAGCCATCAGGGTATCAATCCTCGCTCTGTCAGTGAGGCGGATGTGTTTGCGGTTGCCCAATCCGGTGGGCTCACCTGTATTCAGGTTTTCTTTTTCCGGACGGGGCAAAACTGGGGTAATCGCGCCTACTTCCCGCGTGCTGACAAGGCACTTGAACCGGGCGATGTGTTGGCTGCATTCCTCGGACAGTTCTATGATGATCGCCCCTGCCCCCGAAAAATCCTGGTTTCGCACGACACCGGCGAAACTGAATTGCTTGGTGAAGCTTTGACCGCAAGATCGGGGCGTAAAATTGAAGTTGTGGTACCGGCACGTGGCGAGAAAAAAGAGCTGGTTGACCACGTTGCAACAAATGCCCGTGAAGCTGTCGAACGAAAACTTGCCGAAACCTCGACACAAACCAAGCTGATGGCAGGCGTTGCCGAAGCATTTGGTCTTGATGGCGTACCAAACCGCATCGAGGTTTATGATAACTCACATATCATGGGAACAAACGCAGTTGGCGGGATGATTGTCGCAGGCCCGGAGGGTTTTGCCAAAAATCACTATCGGAAATTCAACATCAAGGATGAAAAACTTGTGCCTGGCGATGACTACGGCATGATGCGCGAGGTTATGACCCGGCGCTTCTCCCGGTTGGTGAAAGAATATGGCATGCCGGAAGACCAGACAGTCAACGATGGTGAGATTGGAATTTGGCCGGATTTGCTGTTGATTGACGGCGGACTGGGGCAACTGAATGCGGTAATCGAAGCCATGTCTGAGATGGGCCTCCAGGACAGTGTAGCAATTGTGGGAATCGCAAAAGGCCCGGATCGCGACGCCGGGCGCGAGAAGTTTTTCATGAAGGGAAAAGCATCCTTCATATTGCCCGAACGTGATCCCGTACTTTATTTCGTCCAGCGTTTGCGTGACGAAGCTCACCGTTTTGCGATCGGCTCACATCGCACACGTCGTAAGAAGGAAATGGTCAAAAACCCACTGGACGAAGTGGCAGGTATCGGACCGGGGCGCAAACGCGCGCTGCTGCATCATTTTGGAACCGCGAAGGCAGTTTCACGTGCCGCACTTTCTGATCTAAAAGATGTTGAAGGCATATCTTCGCAGATGGCACAGGCAATTTATGATCATTTTCACTGAACTCACCCAAAATTACGAAACTATTGATTGTAATTTTTTGAAGAGTCAGCTTTGAGTTCCATATGAACCAAATCAAGAAAGACAAACCGGGACTTCTTTTGAGCATTCCAAACATGCTCACCTGTGGACGGATAATTTCAGTGCCTTTGATTGCCTTGTGTTTTTATCTGGAGGGTAAGCTGCAATCATCAGATTTTGCCCGGTGGTCCGCACTTGGAATTTTCACGGTTGCAAGTATCACGGATTTCTTCGACGGTTATCTGGCTCGTATCTGGCAACAGACTTCAAACATCGGGCGAATGCTCGACCCGATCGCAGACAAGCTTCTTGTCGCAACCTGTCTGTTGTTGTTGGCTGCTGATACCGACAAGACCATTGCCGGTTGGTCATTGTGGGCCGCGATTATTATTTTGTGCCGCGAAATACTGGTTTCCGGATTGCGGGAGTATCTGGCCGAACTCAAGGTGAGTGTTCCGGTTACCTGGGTCGCGAAATGGAAAACCACTGTACAGATGCTCGCAATCGGATTTTTGCTAGCAGGCTCGGCAGGAGACAAGTTTTTCCCCTACACCACTCAAACAGGTCTGGTCTTGCTATGGATGGCGGCGTTGATTACGCTTTATACAGGATATGATTATTTTCGCGCCGGGGTTCGGCATATAATCGAGTAAACAGAACAGCAGGAAACCATGACCGTAAAACTGGTTTATTTTGCGTGGCTGAGAGAGCGCCTTGGTCTCGGTGAGGAAACTGTCGAGCTGCCAGAGGAAGTCACAACAATTTCCGATCTTCTTGGATGGTTGAAGGAACGCGATGAATTGTTTGCCGATGTTTTCGAGCATTCCGACATCATTCAATTGGCAATTGACAAGAAGCACATTCAGGATCGCTCTTCCTCGATAGCGGGTGCCGGGGAAATAGCCTTGTTCCCACCAATGACGGGGGGATGAACCTGCTATGGTTGCGCCGATTGTCCGGATACAACGTGAAGACTTCGACATTGATGGCGAAATCAAATCGCTAACTTCAGGCAACACAAGTATTGGCGCAGTTGTAACTTTTACCGGGTTATGCCGTGACGAAGGCGGCTCTTTGTCGACACTGGAACTGGAACATTATCCGGGCATGGCGGAAACCGAAATATCGGAGATTGCCGAAAAGGCAATAGAGCGCTTTGAGCTTTCCGCAATTGCTGCAATCCATCGCTACGGTAAAGTTTCTCCGGGTGAAAACATTGTGCTTGTGATTGCTGCATCACGCCACCGTCAGGCAGCGTTTGACGGCGCAAACTTTCTCATGGATTATCTCAAGACCCGTGCGCCGTTCTGGAAAAAACAGCATTTGGCAAAAGGCAAAGATGGGAGCTGGGTTGATGCGCGGGACGCGGATGATGATGCGCTCAAAAAATGGAATTAGGGTCTGAACCCAATTGGGAAATGTGGCTGCATTGGAGACAAAATGGTTTATTTCGAGGCGAAAAACACAGGCGATGCCAAAGCATCGGCGAGGCTTTTTAATACTGAAATAGGCGTTTTTGGCGCAACCCGTTCGGGCAACGCCCAATTTACCCGGATTATCGTTGAAATCTCCTCGTTGACGGAAAGTCATGTCGGTCGATTTCGCCTAAATTCTGAAAAATTGGTCAGTTGTGCAGGCCAATTCCCAATTGAGTCCAGACCCTAGACAACCGTCATCTTGCCGACATTCGTTTCATTTCACTTTCTGCATCAAATAATAAGCACCGGGAGAAATGCCATTTCGGACATTCTCCTGCAGTGCAGGCATCAAAACATAGTACCCCTCGCCGGAAGGAACCCGGTACTCACGTTTCTTATCGTGAGCGATCAGCTCGTTTGGTGAGAGTTTCTCGAAGCTTGCATAGGGCCTTGTCAATGTGAACGAGCCAGCATCACTCACAACTACATTTTCACACACTTTAAACTCAGGCAACCGCTTGTGTTTCGGGCGCGCTTTGAGAGTAATCAATTCATAATGTGATAATACGGACAGAACCACCTGTTCGGCAATGTTTACAGCCTTGGTTGAAAAATGCTCGCCGGTTTCAACGACAAGAGACGGCACGCCTTGATTAATCATCCATTCAATCAGTGAGCCTTTTACCTTCCCAGGCCAGCCATGAATAGGCACGATCGGGCAAATAGCCGCCAAATGTTCCGCACCTGGAAAACAGACCGAAAACGGGTACTTCATCTGTGAACTGGTGGAATGAAAATCAATGGCCTGATCCAGTTTCAACCCTGGAATGACGCTTGCAAGATATTGGGCCCGCTTCAAATCGCCCTTTGGCGCATTTCGGCAAAGCTGTTTTTCCGTAAACATCCGGTTCATGTCTGATTTGACGAACCGGCGGTTAAGAAGTGCGGCCTCCTGATTACCATCGATCAGGATCAGTGAGCCCTTTTCAATTTCATAATTTTTCAAGACCCGATGCACAGCCTTGCGGCCACACAACTCGTTGCCGTGGACGTTACAAATTAAACCAATACGCGGGCCCCTGGCCTTGGCTTTGATCTCGACAATGCCCTGCCCAAGTATTTTTCTTTGCGCCAACTTCGTTCTCCGATTCAATCCGCACTTACAAAGGCCAGAACACAAGAATGGACGGGACTGCAACGCCAATCACGATGATCTCGAGCGGCAGGCCCATTTTCCAATAATCGCCAAAATTGTAGCCGCCAGGCCCCATGATCAGCGTGTTGTTCTTGTGCCCGATCGGTGTCAGAAATGCGCATGATGCGGCAATTGCGACAGCCATCAAGAACGGATCGGAATTGACCCCCAGACGATTGGCAATATCGACCGCAATCGGCGCGCCAATAACGGCAGTTGCCGTATTGTTGAGGACATCAGAAAGGGTCATCACGACCACCATCAGTATGGTAAGAATAACCCAGGCATCATACCCTTGTGTGACCGAAACAATCTGCTCCGCGATGAGCGATGTTCCACCTGATTTTTCAAGCGCTGTTCCAAGCGGGATCATCGAACCCAGCAGTACGATTACCGGCCATTCCACATAGTCGTAAACGTTGCGGATTGGCACGAGATCCAACACAACATACAAAGCGACGACTATTGCCAGCGCTACAGCGAGATAGAGATAGCCGAAACTTGCAAGTCCAACCGCACCTGCAAAAACACCGGCAGCAAGCCAGGCCCTGCGATGTTGCGTAACCTGCAATCCGCGCTCCGCAAGTGGCATTGCGCTGAGCCAAGCGATGGTATCATCATTGTTTTCAGCAGGGCCAATAAGCAGCAGAATATCGCCTACACGAATTTTTTCATGACGCACCCGTTTCGAAAATCGTCTTCCTTTCCGGGAAATCCCCAATAGCGCAACACCGCGTCTGGAGCGCAGTCGAAGATCAATTGCTGCATTGCCAACAATGCGGGTTTCCGGTGTGACCAGAACCTCTGTGAGTTGAAGATCACCAATGGCTTTTTCGTTGGTGGTTTTTTCACCAAAATACTCAAGCGCATAAACCCCGCGAAAGCGGTCGATATCTTCTGCAGTTGCTTCAACCAAAAGCATGTCACCACCACGCAAAGCGAGCGCGGCACTGAACCCCTTAAGACGGCGATTGTTTCGAACCACCCCAAGAATAACCAGATCATGCTCGTTTGCTTCATCATACAGGTCGCGAACCTGCATGCCGATTGCCTTTGATTTTTCCGGCACAACCAGTTCCGCGATATAATCCTCAAGATCAAGCGGGTTTGTCTTGTCCGACACTTTTTCATTACTGCCAGGAACAAGGCGCCAGCCGAAGAGCGCCACGAAAATTATTCCGGTGACCGCACAAACAAGTCCTACCGGAGCGAAATCAAACATTTGAAACGGTGCACCGCTGGCGGTTTCCCGATATTGCGCGATAATGATGTTAGGTGGAGTGCCAATCAGTGTCACCAGGCCACCCAAAATAGTGGCGAAGGAAAGCGGCATCAACGTTGCCCGAATGCTTCTGCCAGCCTTGTTGGCTGCCTGAATATCAACCGGCATTAAGAGCGCAAGGGCTGCGACATTGTTCATGAATGCTGATAAGACAGCGCCAGTTGATGCCATGATCGAAATATGAGCGCCTGTTCCGCGTGTAGTATCGATTACTGAGCGGGTAATGATATCAATCGCACCAGAATTCTGAAGCCCGCGGGACACGATCAAGACCAATGCAACAATGATGGTAGCTGGATGGCCAAACCCGGCGAAAGCCTGATCGGTCGGAACTGCGCCCATTACCAGGGCAATTAGCAGGGCGCAAAATGCAACGATGTCATAGCGCCACCTACCCCATAGCAACATGGCAAAAACACCTGCAAAAATGGCAAAAAGTATATTCTGGTCGCTCATCACAATTGGTCCGCTGAAACAGGTTGAGTATACAAGTTCCGCGGTTCGACTGAAACTGAAAATTTCAAAAAACACAGCTTTGGGCGAAACCCTGAGAGCGGCATTTGCATGGCGTTTTCACAAAATTTGCACGTATTTACCAACGGCGAATAGGATTGACCCTTTTGATGTTCCAAAATTGTTTGCCGGCAAAAAAATGTTTCGAAGAGCAATGCAAAACGCATGGGTCAAGCGGCATAATACCAACGGCCATTTGAAATGACTGATTGGTATTTGTTTGCGTTCACGCCAGTTTGGCTTTGCCAAACGCCTCCACGGGGGCGGGCTTAAGCCCGGCTCGCTTTGCGCTCGCATACCAGCGCCATAAAAAGGTCAAACCAAACGGCCGCAGGTATAACACCGCCCGGTGGGCAATTTTGGAGCACCGCAGGCCAGGGTTCTTTTGGTTCTGGCCGCGTTGCAATTAATACCAAGTTCCTTTGGTATAACTCAAGGTAGGCCGCACCCCATCGCCAATCGCGCCTTGAGCAAATTTCGTTTAATCGGAGCCGGTTAAACGAAAATGCGTGCATGAAATCAGAAAAGATACGCGTTGTCGCTGTTTGGATTGAACGCGAAACGCGCCTAACCAAAGCCAAAATAATTCCTGGTCAAAAGAAACAATCTTATTGGCTGTTGGTATTAATCGCAAATTTCGCCTTTAAGCTAAGCCTTTGTCAGCCATTTTGTGACTTTTCCCCCTGCACTCATTAACAAATGCTACAATTCGTAGTACTGAGAGCTTGCATTCAGGGGCCAAGAACGTAATAAACAAAGCCACTGGCGGGGGCCAAAAGTAAGGTTTCCAGGATTTGGTTTGCAGTAATACAGCCATTTTCGGGATTAATTGAGTTATAGCGAGGTAATCTGTGTCATGGGCATTTTTTCGAGTAGGCAAGAACCTAAAGATCACAACGGGAGACAAATGAGCGAAGAAGACGCATTCTCTGAAAGCCTTGGCAGCGATGCTGCGGAGCTTGACGCTATTACAACTCCCCATGATATAAAGCTTCAAGAGAAGCTTCGGTCGCTGGACGGCTTGAAGGGCCGCGCTGCGCGACTTGAAGAATCCCTGATCCAGTTCAAGGATTTGATGGCTGACTCCGAAAATACGGTTAATCAGCTTTCCACACACATTGATCAATCCCGCCTTGATGCGGAAGACGAGAAGCGGTTGCAGGCTGAAAACGCCAAACTTTCAACGGAAAACCTGAACAAGGATCATGCAATTCGCAGGCTTGAAGATCAGGTTGAAAATTATCGCACCGAGCGCGAGGTTCAGACAGGTCGGTTTGAAGAAAACCGTATGGCGCTTGAAAAAACACGCGTGAGGATTATGGATCTCAGCGAGCAGAAGGTCACTTTGTGCCGAGAACTGGAAACAACGAACAACCAGCTAGCTGAAACAAAATCAGAGTTGAGTACGATTTCCGACTCTCACGACAGCCTTACCAACCGAAACGAACATCTGGAAAACCGCAAGGCGGAACTAAAGGCGGAACTTGAAGAAGAAGAACGACAGCAGTTGGAATTGCAGCAGGCACTTACCGAAACAACCGCCACACTTGATGAGGAAATCAAGCGGAACAAGTCACTGACGCAAGAATTTGAGCTTTCCAAGCGCGAACTGTCTGACGTGAACGCCAGGATGATTGAGGCAAAGTCAGAAATTGAATCCCTCAACCACGATCTTGAACATGCGAAATTCACCCTTGAGGAAGAGCGACGCAAGTTTGATGACCGGTCCTACGGCCTTAATACCGAGATTCAAAATCTAGCATCAAGCAACAGCGTGTTGACCGATACGTTGAAAAACACAAAGAAGGAAAACTCCGGCCTTAAATCAACAGTTCGCGATGTTGAGAAGCGCTTGAAACAAACCGAAGCAGATTACAAAGCTGCGCGGCTTGCCCAGGAAAACGATCGGAAATCGCTGGTGGAGAGTAACTCCAAGCTTAGCGAACTTAGTGTTCGATACAATGCGGCAATGATTGAGAACAAACGTTCTGCCGGCAATATCGATAAGATGACAAATCAGATTCAAAAACTGAATGAGGAAAATCTTTCACTCAATTACGTCAAGGAAGAAAACCGCGAATTGGTCGAGCAAATCAATGAAGCAAAGGCACTGATCTCGGAGTATCAAAGCCTCATCGATGACCACTACAACAACCGGGTTGAATTTGAATCTTCATCTGACTTTGACATTGATGACAATGAGAAAGTGGTGCGCCTGCGCGGCGGCAAAGGCAGATGATTGTTTCTGGCTGAAAACCAGGTCACTACACCAAATAAAAAGCCACCTGAAGCAATCCAGGTGGCTTTTTGTTTTAAATTGTTCACAAGAATGCCTTAGCCAACGATCTCGTTGCCGGCAAACCAAAAGGCGATTTCTTCGGCAGCGGTTTCCGGTGCATCTGAACCGTGAACGGAGTTTTCACCCAGAGACATTGCGAATTCCTTGCGAATAGTGCCTTCATCCGCTTCAGCCGGATTGGTCGCGCCCATTACTTCGCGGTTTTTTGCAATTGCATTTTCGCCTTCAAGAACCTGAACGACAGTCGGGCCTGAAGACATAAATTCTGTCAGCTCACCGAAGAAAGGGCGCTCGCTGTGAACCGCGTAAAAAGCCTGTGCCTGAGCAAGGCTCATGTGAACGCGTTTGCAGGCAACAACACTAAGGCCTGCTTCTTCAAGCTTGGCGGTAATTGCGCCGGTTAGATTACGTTTTGTAGCATCTGGTTTGATCATTGAAAAAGTGCGTTCAATCGCCATTATCTCATTCCTGTGTTTGAAAAATTCGGGAGGATTTTGCTGGCTTATAGACTGATGCCGGGAAGCGGGCAAGTGTGATTATCTGTCCTTGATAAAACTGCGCCAACCAGTCAAAAGGATGCCATGCTCAAGCTCGACAATCTCACGGTCCATATTGCTGGCCGCCCGCTTCTGGAAAATGCGTCCCTCACCCTGCCAAAAGGTGTGAGGGCAGGCCTTGTTGGGCGCAATGGATGTGGGAAGACCACCCTCTTCAAGGTGATCACAGGCGATCATCAAAGTGAAACCGGTAACATTGAACTCGCCCGGGGATGGCGGATTGGCCAGGTTGCGCAGGAAGCACCGGGAACCGAAGAAAGCCTGATTGAAATTGTGCTGGCCGCTGATCTTGAAAGAAATCAACTTCTTGAAGAAGCTGAAACCGCGGATGAGCCTAACCGGATTGCTGAAATACAGTCGAGGCTTATTGATATTGAGGCACATTCTGCGGAAGCCCGTGCTTCTACGATATTGGCAGGCCTCGGCTTTGATCATGCGGCCCAACATCGGCCCGCCAGTTCGTTTTCCGGGGGCTGGCGCATGCGTGTTTCTCTTGCGGCTGTGCTTTTTGCCGGTCCTGACCTTTTGCTACTTGATGAACCGACCAACTATCTCGACCTTGAAGGTACGTTGTGGCTTGAAAACTTCGTGGCGCGGTATCCGGGAACCGTTTTGATCATCAGTCATGACCGCGATTTGCTGAATACGGCCGTGGATTCCATCGTGCACATGGAAAATTTGAAACTTAACTTTTATCGCGGCACCTATGACAATTTTGAGCGTCAACGCGCTGAACAGCGCGAACTTGCAGAAAAAACCCGAGCCAAAATTGAAACTCAGGCAGCTCACATGCAGGCTTTTGTCGATCGGTTTCGTTACAAGGCATCAAAGGCAAAACAGGCTCAGTCCAAACTAAAGGCGATTGAGAAACTTCGTCCACCGGCGCTTCTTGAAGAGGCTGGAACCATGCCAATCAAGTTTCCTGATCCGGAGCGAATTTCCGCCTCCCCGATGATCAAGCTTGAAAGCGTTACCTGTGGTTATGATCCGGCAACGCCAGTTCTTTCAAACTTGAAACTGAACATTGATGCTGATGATCGCATCGCATTGTTGGGATCAAACGGGAACGGCAAATCGACTTTCGCAAAACTCCTGTCCGAACGTCTGCCGCACATTGATGGAACAATTGTCAAGGCGCCGAAAATCAAGGTTGCGATGTTCGCGCAGCACCAGATGGATGATCTTTATGCAGATCAAACGCCGGTTGACCATATTCGACCCCTAATGCCACATGCCGGGGAAAGTCAGGTGCGATCGAAAGTCGCGCAGATTGGATTGAACCGTGAGCGAATGGGCACCAAATGTGCCAGTCTTTCCGGTGGTGAAAAAGCCCGTCTTCTTCTCGGGCTTTGCACTTTTCACGGTCCTGATCTGCTGATCCTGGATGAACCAACGAACCATCTGGATGTTGGCGCCCGCGAGGCCCTTGTTCATGGGATCAACGCTTACAAAGGTGCGGTAATTCTGATCAGCCATGACCGGCATTTGATCGATGCAACAATGGACAGGCTGTGGCTTGTTGAGCAGGGCAAGGTTGCAAGTTACGACGGTGATATGGAAACCTATCGCAAGTTGGTTTTGAAAACTGGCAAAGCAAGAAAACCGGATGAAACCAAAAAGGGAAAGCTGAACAAGATTAAACCGAAGCCTCCCGGAAAGACACTTCCACAATACAGGGACGCGGCGACCATCCGAGCTAAAATCTCAGAAAAAGAGAAGCAATTACAAAAGCTTGAAGCCGCAATTGCAAAACTTGATTCAAGTCTTGCCACTCCCGGTATTTTCAAAAATTATCCGGATAAGGCAACAAAGTTTTCAAAACAACGCGCTGAGGCAGCGCAAATGGTTACGCGCGTCGAAGAAGAATGGATGGCGCTGGGTGAAGCGCTGGAGGCCGCAGGGTAAGAAACAGAATGCACGGCAATCTAGCCAAAGTCCTTTTTGTTGTTTTGTGCAGTATTGCTGCCTATCTTTTTTGGCTGCATCAGGAAAAAACATATGAAAACAAAGGTCGATTAACGGTTCACAAAAGAACTGACACCGTCGTACTTTCATGGCAAGCAGAGATTGCAGTTCCGATGGTTCGCCGGTTTGAAGAAGCTTATGGGGAATGGGCTTCCCAAACAAAAGTTTTTGTCATTGATCTCAATTCCCCTGGCGGCTCATTGAGAGAGGGCAACCGGCTCATTGAACTTATCACAAAAATGAAGCGTAACCATCATGTGGTGACCCGGGTCCGTGCTGACAATTATTGCCTGTCGATGTGCGTTCCGATCTATTTGCAAGGCCAAACCCGGGTTGCCGCGGCCTCTTCAAACTGGATGTTCCATGAACCGCAGCAGGTTGATTATTTTACCGGGGAAGACGGTGATGGCCCTGAATTCGAACGCACCTATTTCAATGATCGTTTCTTCGAACGGCACTTCGTGAATTCGGAAATCAATCCCGCATGGCGTGAGCAGTTGAAGCTTGAATGGCAAGGAAAGGACATTTGGCGCACCGGACAACAACTGGTTGATGAAGGCGCGAACATCGTTCTGGAATTGCAATAGTGCGGTTACTTCCCCTTACCCCAAATCCGGTTTTTGGATCGCGCCTTCGCGCCAGTTTTACGGCGACGGTTTCGGACAACCAGATACAATCCGCATAGTGCAATAATTGCGGCGAGTGCCTTATGGTCATCGTTTAACTCAGGCGCGTTGCCCACCACTATTGCTGAAATTTTGCCAATTGCAGGTTTAAGAATTCCACCATTGTTTGAATTTGGTGCAAGGCTGACCAAAATTGCATGATTACCATTGTTGAGAACATCGAACTCCAGTCCCTGGCTTCCCCTGACTTTTTCAAGTTCCGGTCCAGTCGAGATGCCTCGGGTCGGAAAGGAGACAGTACCGGAAAGCAGCGTTCCCTGCGCGTCCGATATCATGACCTTGACCGGCACCTTGAGCGGCGGCAGTTTAGCACCCACCTGATAGGAAGTCTTGAGGCGAATGCGGACCGGATTATCGGCTTGCGAGAGTTCAATCACCTGTTGCCAGTTCTCTAGTCCCTGAATTTTGTCGAACTCAAACTCAGCTATCCTGTTGCCAAGGAAATTCAGCTGCGCCCAGGGCCACAGCAGGCCAATACAGGCCGCAATAACAATGAGGAGCATGCCAATAGCCCTCATGCTAGCTTCCGCCAAATCGAGAACTGATGTGGAATGACCCGTTCGGGTCGAATGAGGTCGAATTCTTCTGTTTCAACCAACTGAAGTCGATATTGGTCGAAGGAGGCAAGAACCGAGCGTTGCAACGGCCAGGGTGGCCCGTTTGTTTCAACGCCGTCTTCAACCATTCGGCTGTAGACCAAAAGTGTACCACCTGGTGCCACCAGATTTGCAACCGCAGGGATCGACTGGATCAGGGTTTCAGACGGGATGGACTGGAGCGTGTAGCATTCGTGAACAAGGTCAAACGCCCTGTTCCAGGAAGGCGGAAGGTCGAAAAGATCTTCGACGTGGTATTTAACTTGCGTATCGGGGAAACGAGCCCGAGCCCAGTTAATTGCTTTTTGAGCAAAATCAAACGCTGTCGTGTGATAGCCGGCCTGTGCCAGGGCTTCAGCGTTGTCCCCCAGACCGCAACCAATATCAACTGCACGGCCAGAGTGACCGGATTTTGAGGACAACCATCGCTCAAGTTTTTCTTTTGCCGCCAAATCTGCCCATGGAATGCCTACCGGATCGCCGTCCGCAGTTTCATATACGGTTTCGAAAAATGCCTCCCGGCGAGGATTTTCTGCAAGCATTTCCCGGTCGATCTGATTAATCCGTTCTTTTGCTGCCTCACGCTTCTTGAAAAAACCCGGGTCTGGTTGGTTACTCACGCTTTTTTCTCCCAGCCGCCATTCGGACTTTGCTGCCAATAGGTTTGTTTGTTGCCTTCCTGATCTTTATGAAATTTCCAACGCAGGCGGGCATGCTCAACTGCTGCATTGTCATGGCCATCAAAAATGCAGACTATACGGTCATAAGAAGACGTATCATCCAGCTCTGCTCCTTCAACAAGAAACCGGATCTTGGCATCGTTCGGGTTATCATCGCCGATCGTCAACCAAACCGGTTGCAGGCCCTCGGTTCCATCTCTTGTCATTCCGTGCGGGAGAAAACTTTCATCGCGGTAAGTCCACAGTTTTGCGTCTAACGCTTCAAGTTTTTCTGTATTTTCAGCTTGAACCACAACCCTCCAGTTGCGCGCAAGAGATTTTTCAACCAGACCGGGAAGGACTTGTTCCAATGTGCGCTCGGCAAGGTGATAAAACAGGATCTCGCTCATTTGTCATACCTCTTACAGTCCAACCGAATATTCGCGTAAGGTTTGACGGTAGCATATTTTGAGATATTTTGAAGTAAAATCAAGGCCATAGGGTGCTATCCCTTTGGTTTTGATTTTGCATAGAAATAGCCGAAATATGCACCGCCCGAAGGGTTTTGCCAAAATTGCCCACTATCAGCGGATTTATACTTGAAATGGTCACGGACCGTCCCTGCGTGTAAACCCTTGATATTGAGCAAATTTTCACAAATCAAACCTCACGGGAATATTCGTTTGGACTCTGAGAGCCCAACCGAATATTCGCGTAAGGTTTGACGGTAGCATATTTTGAGATATTTTGAAGTAAAATCAAGGCCATAGGGCACTATCCTTTTGGTTTTGATTTTGCATAGAAATAGCCGAAATATGCACCGCCCGAAGGGTTTTGCCAAAATTGCCCACTATCAGCGGCTTTATACTTGAAATGGTCAGGGACCGTCCCTGCGTGTAAACCCTTGATATTGAACAAATTTTCACAAAATCAAACCTCACGGGAATATTCGTTTGGACTCTTAGCACAGTTGTTCTTGACTCAAATCCCGGCAAGGCCCAAAAATTCGAGAAAAGTATGGAAGGGAATGGACCATGGGTACCGCTCATCTGAAAGGTTCGGGAATTGTTGCGGCGGTTCTGCTTGCAACATCTCCGGCATATTCGCAAGGCTGCAGCCTTGCAAGCCACGAACTTGAGTGTGGAAAGAACGATGCTGCAATTTTTTCTGCTCTTTCTGCCGGTGAAACTGCCACGCTACTTGGCAAGCCCGAAAATGCCCTTGACAGGTTCAAGCGTCCGGTTGAATTGGAAGTATTTCGTCGCAGCATCGAAACAAACTGGAAAGCCATCAACCGTGTTGAAAAATGCGAGCGCCGCAAGATGCGCAGACGACAAATCAGTGCGGCTGAATTTGAAACCTGGTCAAAAAGGTATGATACTGCACGCACCAACTACAATTCAGCCATGAATTTTTACCGAACCCTGGTTTGGCACGGAAAAACCGGAAAACCTGCCCCTGCTGACGATTAGAGCGAATTTCGATCAGATTTTGTCGTTTGACCGCAGAGATCATGTGCCCAGGGACTGGAGCATTGATTTTACTCGTAAAATTCAGAAACCAGTTTGTCGAGCAATCGCACGCCGTATCCTGAACCCCAGGACTGATTGTACTCGTTCTTTTTCGAACCCATCGCGGTTCCGGCCACATCAATATGCACCCATGGCACTTCGTTTATGAAGCGCTGAAGAAACTGGGCGGCAGTAATTGATCCGGCATATCGGCCACCGGTATTTTTCATGTCAGCATTTTTTGTGTCGATCATTTTGTCGTATTCATCATGAAGCGGCAATCGCCATACTTTTTCCTCAGTCATTTGACCGGCCGCATGCAGATTTTCCGCCAGTTGGTCATCATTCGAAAAAATCCCGGCATGCTCCTTGCCAAGGGCCACTAGAATAGACCCGGTAAGTGTAGCCAGATTAATCATGAACTTTGGCTTGAAACGCTTCTGGCAATACCAAAGGGCGTCAGCCAAAACGAGACGCCCTTCGGCATCTGTATTAATGATTTCAATGGTTTGCCCCGACATTGACTTAACGATGTCGCCTGGGCGCTGCGCCTTGCCATCCGGCATGTTTTCAACCAGTCCGATGATGCCAACAACATTCGCCTTCGCTTTTCGTGATGCCAATGCATGCATTAATCCGGTGACTGCAGCCGCACCTCCCATGTCTCCTTTCATGTCCTCCATGCCGCCCGACGGCTTGATTGAAATGCCGCCCGTATCAAAGACAACGCCTTTTCCGACAAATCCCAGAGGGGCCTCCCCCTTCTTGCCACCATCCCATCGCATGATCGCCATTCTGGACGGTTTTTCAGATCCTGCGCCCACACCCAGAAGCGCATTCATTTTGAGTTTCTTCATCTCGGGTTCGCCAAGAACCTCAACCTTCACGCCAAGCGCTTTGAGTTTTGCCGCACGTTTTGCAAATTCAACCGGCGTTAAAACATTTGCCGGCTCATTGACCAATTGCCGGGCAAGCAGAACACCATCGCTTACGCCATCCCAGCGGGCCCATGCTCTTTTTGTTGCCGCGACCGTTTGAGTTCCAAAAACCATTCTGGTTTGTTTGGCACGCTTCTTGTCCGCTTCACGCCCCTTCGTCAGATAATCGTCAAAATGATACGTCGCCATTTTTGCGCCTGCTGCCATCGTAGCAACTGCTTCAGGGGGAAGTCCGCCTGCTTTGTCGGCAGTTTCGGTAATGACGGAGCACTTTTCTGCCTTACCCGATGCTGAGGCTACCCTCCCGCCGACTTTGAGCCAGTCGTGTTCAGAGTTGTCTTCCGAGTTTCCGCACCCAAGCAATACGATCTTGTCCGGCCCACCGTCCGGCGCAATCATCACAAGGCTTGAACTTTTCTTACCGGAAAATTCTTCTGCGGCGATGGCCCGTTCAAGATGTTCTGCCATTGGCGAATTTTTCACCAGCGGCGGCAAACCGGCGTCACCCGGCATGATGAGAATCACCAAATTTCCCGAGGGTGCTGAATTTTTGGAGATGGTGATTGTTGCGAGCTTGGCCATGGAACCTCCTGGGAGCCGGTTTTTCAATTCCGGAACAGAATTGAACGATCAACCCAAAGATTTAGCGGATTCTTGGCAGGTGTCGAGTGTAAGGCCATAAAATCAACGTAAATTGAAGAATTGAGTGGATAGTCATGGTTGGTTAACCCTCTTTATTGGTCAATTTTTAGCCAATTATGCCGCATAATGTTAACACTGTGGTAACTTTAGAATTGCGGGAATCGGGCTCCCCTTTTCGTTGGTTGTAGTCCAAAGCATCAAACCGGATTTTCCAAACGATGAATCTCATCGAACGCTACATTTTCAACAAGGCCGGGAAAGCGGTATTTACCATCCTATGCTCACTGGTTGGAGTGGTGTGGATCGTCCAGGCGTTGCGGGAGGTGGACATCATCACAACCAACAGCCAATCGATATTCACCTATTTGTCGATAACCTCTTTGGCGGTCCCGGGACTTGCACTGGCAATCATCCCGATCGCGCTTCTGCTCGCCTCAATCTACACAATCAACACGATGAACACCAACTCCGAACTGGTGGTTGTCAGCGCCAGCGGATTTTCCAATTGGAGAATATCCAAGCCGTTGATTTTATTGGCATTAATATGCAGCCTGTTTGCCGGCTTTGTCGGCCATTTTCTGGCACCTCTCAGCCTTTACAAGCTGAAGGGATTTGTAACAGAAATGCGTGCTGACCTCGTGACCGTAATCATCCGGGAAGGCACGTTTAACACCATAGAAGACGGGTTGACGTTTCATATCGGAAAGCGTGGTGCCGGCGGTATTTTATACGGCATCCTGATTTCCGATGACCGCGATCCTGATGTTTCGATAATCTACTCTGCCAATGAAGGGATCGCGATCCGCAATAAGCAAGGCTCTTTTTTGCGGCTGGAAAACGGCCAGATCCAGCAATCAAATCGTAAGGATGATACGGTTACCCTTATAAATTACCAATCTTATCTTTTTGATTTATCGAGTTTTTCTGGCTCAACCCAAAGCAAGCCGCAAAAGGCAAAGGAACGCACAACGCCCGAGTTGTTCAATCCTGACCCTGATGATCCGGCCTATAAGGCATCGCCGGGGCGCCACCGAAGCCAAATTCATGAACGATTTGTTGAAATGTTATGGCCGTTTGCCTATGTGTTCATGATATTGGCGTTTGCGGGACAAGCGCGTTCAAGCCGTCAAAGTTTCAGCGCATCCATCGCGGCAGCTTCCATTGCCGTGATTGTCGTGCGCGGATTTGGGTTTTCATCGATTACTTCGCTGAAAGCTGGCCCGGATGCGGTATTCGTTGTCTATGCACTTCCGATTGGCTGTATCGTGTTTGGATGCTGGTTTGTCTTTACCAATCGCCCGGCAACCCTTCCAAAACCGATTGTCGATCGAATTGATGTGATCAATGGTCAGATGGCTGACCGGCTCAAAGCATTCCAGACCTGGTACAAGCTTTATCGCCGCAGACGTGCTGGGGTTGAAGCATGATCGGAAAAACCCTTAGCTTCTATATTTCGATACGGTTTCTTAAAGTTCTCGCCGCGATGATACTTGGGCTGGCTTTTTTGATTGTTATCATTGATTTTATTGAACAATTACGCAGGGCGGTTGAAGTTCAAGATGTAACCCTGGGGCAATTGTACCAAATTTCACTGTTGCGAGCGCCAATTTTTGTGGAGCGGGTTTTTCCTTTTGCCTGTCTGTTTGCCGCAATGATCACCCTTAGCCAGCTCAACTCGAAAATGGAGCTGGTGGTTGCCCGGGCAGCCGGTGTGTCTGCTTGGCAATTCTTGTTGCCGATAACAGTTTCCGCTGCGCTGGTTGGAGTTTTTGTGGCGACAACCTACAACCCGCTTGCGATCCAGGCATTTCGGGCGAGCAATGAAATGAGTGCCAGGCTTCTCCCTGGAAAAGGTGAATTTGGCGGGAGTCTTCGTGGCAATCATTGGATAAAACAGGAAGATAATGATGGTGGTTTAACATTCCTCAATGCTGGTCTCGTGCGCAGGGAAGGAAAATTTCTTGATCAAGTGAAAATCATCCGGTTCGACAACAGCGGCGCCATTCTCGAACGCATTGATGCCAACCATGCTATTCACAAGGGTGCGGAATGGCTTTTGATTGACGCATCGCGCACCGGACCCAATGGAATCACCACACGATTTGACGCGCTTGAAATCGAAACCAGATTGACCGACGACGAATTGCTGGGGGCCGGTTCCAAACCGGAGGAAGTTGCGTTCTGGGACCTAAAGGAGGTCGCAGCCCGGGTCGAAAAATCCGGTACGAATGGCAAACCATATCTTGTTCAATATCATAGTCTTACCGCATTGCCGTTGTTTCTTGTGGCGATGACACTGGTAGCAGCAACGGTATCGTTAAGGTTCGTGCGGTTTGGTCAGTTGGGAAGGATGATTTTTGGTGGCATATTCTTCGGCTTCGTGCTTTATACGATGACGAGTCTGGTAACAGCCTTGGGAAGTAATGGGGTTGTGCCTCCAGTCGTGGCCGCATGGGCGCCAGGATTTGTGGCAATATTGTTTGGAATGAGTATGTTATTGCATCAGGAGGACGGATAATTGCAACGTCCTGAACGCGCAATACTGATGCTGGGAAAGCGCTTGCGTTTGCTCGCTACCGTTTCGGTTGCGGGCCTGTTTGCGTTCGGCAGTCCAAACTTTTCCGATGATCTGTTTTCAGGTCCGTCACCAGCAGGTGCGGAGGAAATTCAGGCGACCAACATATTTGGCGATGAACGCCCAATTCCAGATGAGCAATTGCTGCTTGAATCCGACGAGTTGGTTTATGACAATGACCGTAGCTTGGTGATTGCCGTCGGGAACGTACAGATTGCCTATGGTCGCTCCACCCTTGTTGCGGACCGGGTTGAGTATAATCAGCAGAGCGGCCGGGTGCTGGCAATCGGCAATGTCGAAATTCTGGAACCCAACGGCAATCGCATTTTTGCGCAAGAAATTGACATTACGGATGATTTTAGTGACGGGTTTATTTCCGCGCTCAATGTTAGCACTCCGGACAACACCCGAATTGCAGCTGAGAGTGCGGAGCGCCGTGATGGAGAAATTACCTCGTTTAACAATGGTGTTTATACCGCATGTAAGGCGTGTAAGGAAAATCCGGAAAAACCACCCTTTTGGCAAATCAGGGCTGCCAAGGTTGTGGTCGATAACAATACCAAGACTGTATCTTATGAAGATGCGAGTTTTGAGTTTTTTGGCAGGCCAGTGGCCAGGCTCGCACGCTTTTCCCATGCTGATCCGGCAATCAAACGCAAATCAGGGTTTTTGATCCCGGGTTTCAGCGATGATGAAAATCTGGGCTTTAGTTACCGGCAGGGTTATTTCATGAACCTTGCGCCCAACTATGACCTTACGGTCTGGGGCACGTATTATGATCGGCAGGGCTTTTTAGGCGAAGCTGAATGGCGTCACCGTTTGGCAAATGGCGTATACAGCATTCGTTATGCCGGTATCAATCAGCAGGATCAAAACGCGTTCAATCCGGTATTCATCGATGCCCAGGAAACCGATCGACATGCGGTCCTCACCAACGGCTTGTTTGAGATCAATGATCGTTGGAACTTTGGCTGGAACGCTCTGTTTCAGACCGACGACAATTTTGTCCGTACTTATGAAATCGCAGGACTTAATACGCGCGATTTCACCAATGAGGTGTTTCTCACAGGTCTCGGTGAGAAGAACTACTTCAACCTCGCCGCCCAGGATTTCCTGGTTCTGGATAACCGGTTGGATTCCAGTCCTGATGGGATCCGCCTGGGTATCCCATTTGGCTTGCCGGGCAACCAGAGCTTCTCAGACCAGCAGGCGACTGTGCTCCCTGTTCTGGATTACAATACGGTATCTGGTGAAGAATATTCGATGGGCCAGTGGTCATTTGATTTGAATGTTTCCAATATTGAACGTAGTGCGCCTCAAATTGATAATTTTGATAGCATTGCGGGAGCGCCTGCTGCGAATGAACGATTCCACGGTGTTGTCGGAAACTTTACAAGGGCAAGTGCGGAGCTTGAATGGAAAGCATCCGATATTAGCAGCGGTGGCCTTGTAACAACCGCATCGCTGAGTGTGCGTGGCGATGCCATGTATCAAGATCCCGAAATTCACTCAAATCCAACCTTCAACATTCTTCTTACAAATGACAGCATTTATCGCGTGATGCCTGCTGGAATGCTGGAAATCCGCTATCCCCTGATTGCCCAGTCCGGCACAACGACCCACATTCTTGAACCCATCGCGCAAGTTATAGCGCGACCGGACGAAACCGATATCGGTGAGTTCGTGAACGAAGATGCGCAGAGCATGGTCTTTGACACAACAAATTTGTTTGAGCGAGACAAGTTTTCAGGCTTCGATCGGGTAGAAGGTGGATCACGGGCCAATGTGGGTTTCCGCTATTCAGCAAGCTTTGAAAGCGGTGCAAGCATTAACGTTGTTGCCGGTCAATCTTTCCATCTGGGAGGAGACAACTCGTTTGCAGACACAAGCGACCTTGTAAATGCAGGCAATGAATCCGGACTTGAAACCACTCGCTCTGACTATGTGGCGTCCCTGCAAATGGACAGCGGTACCGGCTTCGCGGCAGGTGTTGGTGTGCGTCTTGACGAACAAGATCTTGGTATTAAACGCTCACAGGTCAGCGCCCGCATTGTGCAGCCGGATTATTCATTCACCGGATCCTACATATTCACTGAGGCACAGCCCACAACGAGGTTCATACGCGGCGGTACTGTTGCAAATCCAACAACTCCCCGTGATCGTCACGAAATTGGCGGATCGGCAAGCATTCGACTTGATGAAAACTGGCGGGTCTTCGGATCAATGACCTATGATCTGGAAACAGAAAGTGTTGTTCGCGAGCGTGTCGGTTTGGGATATGACAATGATTGTTTCTCCTTTTCGGTCAGCTATGCCGACAGCAATGGCGACTTCAGCGGCGACAGTTCCGGACAATCAATCAGCTTTTCCCTGGGGTTGAGGACCATCGGCGGGTTCCAACATTCAGTTAAAATCGGGGATGAGACCAACTAAATCGGGGCTCCTAAATACCGGTCGCTTCAGGAACCAACGGCAAAGCGAAGAACAAGACCACAAATCGGACAAATTCCAGGTGTTTGCGTTGTAAAGACCGGCACGAAAGAAGACAGGGCAGAATGATGAAAAGCTCAAGTCAAATTCCTCTGGCCTTTGCGCTGGCACTGGCAGCAGTTGCTTTGGCTGGTTGCAATTCCTCGACGACAGCAATTGAAGGCAAGGAAACCGCGAAAAAAACCTCAACAGGTGTCCAGGAAACAGCGACCGCAGAACAGACAAATGCGGATGGCCAGACCACTGTAGCAGCTGAAGGAAGTGACAAAGACAAGAACCTGCTTGAAGTGGCGAAGGTTATCAATCAACCCGGCAAGGTAAAAAACCGCGGCGGCTATATCAAAATTCTGGTCAATAAGCAGCCTATAACAAACTACGACATTCAACAGCGTGCAAAATTTCTGCAATTGCGGAGAGTATCCGGCAATCGTACGAAACTCGCGGAAAAAGAACTGATTGAGCAGATCATCAAGCTACAAGAATCAAGGGGACGGAATGTTCTTGCCACAGATCAGATGGTGGATCAGGCCTTTGCCAGATTTGCGAAAGGCAATCGGGCAACGCCAAGTCGGATGGCAAACGAACTGAATAAAATGGGTGTTGGTAGTGCGCACTTTAAAGAGTTCATACGTACACAAATGAGTTGGCAGCGCGCCGTACAGGGTAAGTTTAGCGCTGAGACGCAACAGAAAAGTGAGCGTGATATTGTTACGCAATTGAGAAAATCGGGCAGTGCCAAGCCGGAGGTTACAGAATACAACCTTCAGCAGGTCATTTTCGTGGTTCCCGCTGCAAAGCGAAGTCGATCGCTTCTTTCTGCCCGCAAAAGTGAAGCCCAGGCATTTCGTCAGCGGTTCACATCATGCGAACAAAGCGTGACGCAGGCAAAGGCACTCCGGGATGTGAGCGTGGTCGATCGCAAGCGCATTATGGAGCCGGAACTTCCGGAAAACTGGAAGAATGATGTTGCTGCGCTCAACAAAAACGGGCTCACCCGGCCAAAGGAAACAGATCGTGGTGTAGAGATCATGGTGGTTTGTGACAAGCAGATAGTGAGCGATGACCACGCGGCACAGATATCAAACCAGTCTTCCGAATTCGAAAACTTTGGCCAGAAAGGGTCAAAGGTTGGCGAAGAATATCTGCAATCACTGGTCGAGCGTTCCACAATCATTTACCGATAAATTTATCCCAGGGGGACAGTAGATTGACGCAACCGCTACTTGCCGTTTCCATGGGAGATCCGTGCGGAATTGGGCCGGATATTCTACTCAACACCTGGCAAAATCGCACTGAACTGGACATTCCGGATCTGATTGTTACGGGCAATACGAAGTTCTTAAAACAACGGGCAAACGCCATTGGCGCTACAGTGGATATGCACAAGCTCGCAAGCCCGGTTGATATTCAGCCTGACAAGCTTTGCATTCTGGATGTCGATGGTGAAGTTACCGGGAAACCGGGAAAACCTGCAATCGGTGATGCGCGCGCAACGATTACCGCAATTGACAGGGCCGTCGAATTGGTTTTTGAGGAAACATGCAGTGCTATCGTCACCTGCCCGATCAACAAGGACGCACTTTATCAGGCAGGCTTCAATCATCCCGGGCACACCGAATATTTAGGTGAACTGGCAAGGCGTCATACAGGCAAGAGCCACACGCCGGTCATGATGATTGCGGTACCGGATTTACGAACCGTGCCGGTGACCATTCACATCCCACTTTCCGAGGTTCCTGATCAGCTAAGTGCGAAACAGATTATCCAGACAATTGAAATTACCCGCCATGATTTGAAATACCGGTTTGGCATAGCCAAACCACGCATCGCGGTTGCGGGTCTCAATCCTCATGCCGGTGAGAATGGTTCATTGGGCAAAGAGGAACTCACGACGATCACCCCCGCACTTGAAACACTTCGCGCCAAGGGCATCGAAGTTTCAGGCCCATTGCCCGCTGATACAATGTTTCATGCTAGCGCACGTGCCAAATATGATGTCGCCGTCTGCATGTATCATGATCAGGCTTTGATCCCGGCGAAAATGATTGGATTTGATAAGGGGGTAAACGCTACACTGGGGTTGCCGTTTATCCGCACCTCGCCAGATCACGGTACGGCCTACGACATAGCCGGAACTGGCAAAGCAGAAATTTCAAGTTTCGTCGCAGCGTTAAAAATGGCCGCCACAATGGCAACCGCAAGCTGATGGCACATGACGGATTGCCGCCCCTGAGGGAAGTGATTGAGGCGCATGGGCTTGCTGCAAGGAAATCCCTTGGCCAGAATTTTCTGTTTGATCTCAATTTGACCGGACGAATTGCCCGCACCGCCGGTTCTCTTGAAGGCTTTGACATCATAGAAGTAGGCCCCGGACCCGGCGGTCTTACGCGGGCCCTTCTTTTTGAAGGGGCGGAACGGGTGATCGCAGTGGAACGCGATACACGGTGCCTTGATGCGCTTGCAGAGATTTCCGAACATTATCAGGGCAGGCTCGAGGTGATTGAAGGCGATGCTCTTGATACCGATTGGAGTTCAGTTGTTTCGCGAAAATGCAAAATAGTCGCGAACCTCCCCTACAACATCGCGACACCGTTGCTGACGGGATGGCTGAGTGGAAAAACCTGGCCTCCGTTTTTCACTTCACTCACCTTGATGTTTCAAAGGGAAGTGGCGGAACGCATCTGCGCGCAGGTTGGCGACAAACATTATGGACGCCTCGGCGTACTGTGTGGCTGGCGAACGCAAGCACAGAAGGTTTTTGATGTTTCCCCGCAGGCTTTTTCACCTCCCCCCAAAGTGACATCATCCATTGTACATCTGGAACCAAGACACGAACCGCTGGAATGTTCGCAAAGAGCATTGGAAACGGTGACGCGAGCAGCCTTTGGCCAGCGCCGGAAAATGCTTCGCGCCAGTCTGAAGTCAGTCGGCGGAGAGGCACTGCTTGAAAAAGCCGGGATAGAATCGACAAAACGCGCTGAACAGATTGATGTGGAAGGTTTTGTGAAGCTTGCCAATCTGATTGGGCGGTGAATAACCAACGGGAAATGGATCACCTCAGCAAGGTACCTTCAAATTCAAACAAACCCGGTCTGCGATCACGCCGTAAGCGTTCTGCAGTCAGGATCGATTGCACCTGGTGAAATGCAAGATCAAGGTCTTCGTTGATCACCACATAATCATATTCCCGCCAGTGGGTAATTTCTTCGCGGGCATTTTCCAGTCGCTTCTGGATCACATCCTCAGCGTCTTCCGCACGACGGACAAGACGGGATTGCAACTCGCTCATTGATGGCGGAAGCAGGAATATCGACACCACGTCTGCGCGGGCTTTTTCTATAAGCTGCTGTCCACCCTGAAAATCAATATCAAACAGCATGTCGCGACCATGGCTCATAACCTCTTCTACCGCGTCACGGGGCGTTCCGTAGAAATTACCGTGAACTTCCGCCCATTCAAGCAATGCATCACTTTCGCGCATCCGATCAAATTCACGCATTGAAATGAAATGATAATGCTGTCCGTTGATTTCGCTGCCACGCCGCGCCCGGGTTGTGACAGAGACTGATAATTCAAGATTGTCCTTTTCTTGTTCCATCAGGTTTCTGGCAATTGTGGATTTTCCTGTGCCGGACGGAGAAGAAAGGACCAGCATTACACCGCGCCGCTGCAAATTTTCGGAAATCATGGATGAATCACTCCATATTCTGAACCTGTTCGCGAAACTGGTCGATTACGAGCTTCATGTCCAGCCCCAGCGACGAAACGGATGCTGAATTGGACTTGGAACAGATCGTATTGCATTCGCGGTTAAATTCCTGTGACAGGAAATCAAGTTTTCGCCCAAGCGGACCGCTGCCTTTAAGAAGGTCTGAAGCAGACTCAAGATGGACTGCCAGCCTGTCGAGTTCCTCCTGAACATCCGCTTTTGCCGCCAGCAATGCTGCTTCCTGATGCAGGCGCTGCGGATCAAGACCATCACTTTCTGCGATCAGCTTAGCGAGTTGGGCTTTAAGTTTCGTACCAATTGCTTCTGGTGAGCGGGCCCCGTCTGCGTCAATTTTCTTGCGCAGAGATGCAATCTTTTCAATCTGGGTTTTCAGGACTTCGCCTACAGCCGAGCCTTCTGCAATCCGTGCTTCCAACAATGATGCAAGCGCTTGTTCAAAGCTTTTGACCATTGCGGTTTCCAGTGCATTTTGTTCTTCTTTGCTACGCGAAGCCTCTTCAAACTCCACCACACCGCGGATGTTTAATAGATCGGCTGCCGAGGGCAACTCGCCACCAACCTTTTTGGTCAGCTTTTCTGCAACTTCAATAATCGTTTCGAGAACCGGTTCATTGACAACGGGGACAAGGTTCGAAGAGTTCTGTCGCGTCTGCAGGGAAATCTGTATGTTTCCGCGACTGAGGCTTGTCTGGGCAGACTTTCGGGCTGCACTCTCAACGGCCTCGAAACCTGAAGGCAGGCGAAAACGAAGGTCCAACCCCTTGCCGTTTACAGAGCGCAGTTCCCAAACCCATGAAACATCGTCATATTGGCCTTCGTGGCGGGCAAACCCCGTCATACTTTGCAAAGCCATTGTTTGCCCCTCCTTTGAGAAAAGCAGCCAAACGACCGCCGTTCCCGCACATGATTTACTGCGAAGTGCCGCTTTCCTGCTCTTCTTCTTTCTTGTCGGCTTCCTGTTTGAGTTGTTTTTCAATCGCCCGCCAGCGCGCAACATTGCGATTGTGCTCCTCAAGTGATTTGGCAAATACATGACCACCTGTGCCATTGGCCACAAAGAAAAGATCGTCAGTTCGAGACGGATTTGCGACCGCTTCAAGTGCGGCACGTCCCGGATTTGCAATAGGTCCTGGCGGCAAGGCGGGAATTAAATAGGTATTGTAGGGTGTCTTGCCTTCGATGTCCGACTTGTAGATCGGTCGATCGCCCGGCTTTCCTTCCCCACCGAAAATACCGTAAATAATGGTTGGGTCAGATTGAAGTTTCATCCCCTTGCGCAGCCGGTTGATAAATACCGATGCGACCCTCGGACGCTCGTCGGCCTTGCCGGTTTCCTTTTCGACGATGGAGGCAAGGGTTACCAGTTCCTCAGGACTTGATATCGGCAGACCATCAATCCTGCGATCCCATACTGACTGGACGAATACCTTTTGCATATCAATCATGCGATCAACCAGTTCCTGACGGGTGGTTCCGCGCTGGAACGGGTAGGTATCCGGCATCAATGAACCTTCCGCTGGCAGGGTAGATGGAAGGTCCCCTTCAAGAACCTCATTTTTTGCAAGCCGGTCAAAAATCTGAAGCACGGTCAGGCCTTCCGGCAGGGATACCTTATGTAGTATGCCTTTGCCGGAGCGGATCGTATCCATAACGTCGTACATGCTCATGCCGGGTTTAAAGAGGTATTCGCCTGCCTTGAGTGATTTCTGTGCGCCATGGGCCCGAACCCAGTGGCGAAAGAAGAAATCACTATCAATAACACCATTTGCCAGAAGCTTGTTTGAAATTTGAACCACCGAAGACCCTTCTTCAATAAGCAGGGTTTGAGCAGTATCAAGCGGTCCTCTTTTTTCGAATGTATATTTGCCATAATAGCCAAATACACAAAGAACGAGTGTCAGAAAAATCAGGCAGGACATGAAAAAATTCATGACCACTATCAATCCATTACGGGACCCGCCACTACGCTTTGGAGGGGGCGGAACGTCTCTTGGTTTCAAGGCTTCACTTGGAGATAGCAAAGGCTCACCACTGCCTAAATGGGTTGAAGAATCACGGCGCCCAAATCCACCATCAATGCTGTCTGTCTCACTCAAAGTCTGATCCCCAATTGGTTGTGGCCGGTACTATGGCCCTGACGCAGTAAATCCCTCAATTATGGCACTATTCAGAAATAGGCCTTTAACCCCGCTTTTCGGAACTCTACCGCGATTCGTGAATTTTAACAGCAACTTCAATCGGATATGCAAAAATTTGGAAATACCTTGCTGGAACGTTTCGGGTTCAATCAGAACAGCGACAACGCATTACTTGGTTGATTTCATTTACGCATTTTCGCTTGCCTGCTCCTTGCTAATCAAAATTTGCTCTAAACCCGTTTGAAGATTACCGAAGCGTTGGTGCCACCAAACCCAAAGGAGTTAGACAGTGCCACGTCAATTTGGCGTTCACGAGCCTGTTTTGGAACAAGGTCAATCTTTGTTTCTCGCTCGGGATTATCCAGATTAAGTGTCGGCGGAGCTACATTGTCCCGCATGGCAAGAAGCGAGAAGATAGCCTCCGCTGCACCCGCAGCACCCAAAAGATGCCCGATGGCTGATTTGGTTGACGACATGGAAACACCGGAGGCAGTTGCCCCCATCAGCCGCTCAACTGCTCCCAGCTCAATGGTATCCGCCATGGTGGATGTGCCATGTGCGTTTACGTAATCCAGATCATCCGGGTTTAGCGACGCACTTTTCAAGGCAGCGGTCATACAGCGGAATGCTCCGTCCCCATCTGCTGCGGGTGCTGTAATGTGGAAAGCATCGCCTGAAAGACCGTAACCCACAACTTCCGCATAAATTTTCGCGCCGCGGGCCTTCGCATGCTCATACTCTTCAAGGATAACTGTTCCGGCGCCTTCACCCATCACAAAACCGTCCCGGTCTTTGTCGTACGGACGGGATGCAGACTGCGGGTCATCGTTATAACTCGTTGAAAGGGCCTTGCAGGCTGAAAATCCTGCCATGGCAATCCGGCAAACCGGAGATTCAGCGCCACCGGCAACCATTACATCCGCATCACCCAACATGATCAGCCGGGCAGCATCACCTATCGCATGCGCTCCGGTGGAACAGGCTGTTACAACCGAATGATTTGGACCTTTCAAATTGTGTTTTATTGAAACCTGACCGGAAGCAAGGTTGATCAGCCGCCCTGGAATAAAGAACGGGCTAACCCGTCTTGGTCCGCGCTCCGCCAGAACAAGTGAGGTATGCTCAATACCCTGAAGGCCGCCGATGCCTGAACCGATCAAAACACCGGTGCGAAAACAATCTTCATCTTCGCTTGGATGCCAGCCAGCGTCATTCAACGCCATATCACTTGCGGCCACAGCATAGATAATAAACGGATCTACCTTGCGTTGCTCTTTTGGCTCCATCCAGTCATCTGCATTGAATGTACCATTGGAGCCATCGCCACGGGGTATCTGGCAAGCAATCTGAGCTGCCACGTCATCAACCTGAAAGTTCTCAATTCTGGCGGCAGCATTTTCACTTGCCAGTATGCGTTTCCAGGTTTCTTCCGCCCCACAGGCAAGTGGTGAAACCAGCCCTACACCTGTTACAACAACCCGTCTCATCGGCATCAGTCCCTCAAACGTTTTTATTGCTTATATTGGAAGGCTGACAGGATTGGAAGATCGCTAAAAATAACCTGCTACCACCCAAATCCTATCGCCGAATACAACAAAGGCGGCCATAAGCCGCCTCGTCACGTCAATCTTTGGTAGATTACGCTTTAACCTTAGGTAGATTACGCTTTCGCTTTTTCGACAAACTTGATGGCATCGCCAACAGTCTGAATGGTTTCAGCGGCGTCGTCTGGAATTTCAACGTCGAATTCTTCTTCAAAAGCCATTACCAGCTCAACGTTGTCGAGTGAATCCGCGCCGAGATCGTCGATAAAGCTTGCATCTGCGGTAACTTTTTCGGCATCCACATCCAGATGCTCTACAACGATGCTTTTTATTTTGTTTGCTACTTCACTCATATTCAGCCTCAACTGGTTGTTTGATCAGTGCTTTCGATCAAGATTGTTGCGATTTTTTAAAGGCCCTATCTAAGGGGCTTATCTCAGGTGTTGCGGTCGGGTAACATACTTTATTCCAAACTTCCAGAATGTTTTCCAACAAATCTTTGGTTCGGAAAATCCCACCGCGACAAAAGTCTAGATCATGGCCATCCCGCCGTTCACGTGCAGGGTCTGGCCAGTCATGTAACCAGCCTCCCCGCTTGCAAGATAAAGCGCCGCTGTTGCGATGTCATCACCAACGCCCATCCGCTTCATCGGGATAGAACTCATAATGGCTTCTTTTTGCTTGTCATTGAGTTTGTCAGTCATTGCGGATGTGATGAAACCCGGGGCGATGCAGTTTACCGTGACACCACGAGATGCGATTTCCTGGGCTAGCGATTTGGCAAAACCAATCATACCAGCCTTGGCTGCGCAATAATTCGCCTGCCCGGGATTTCCTGTAACCCCGACAATCGACGTGATGTTGATGATACGTCCGCCTTTGCGACGCATCATCGGGTATGCAATTTCCTTGGTAAGCCTGAACATCGCTGTCAGATTTACCCGCATCACATCATCCCAATCATCATTGGACATGCGTGCAAACAAACCATCGCGTGTAATACCCGCATTGTTGACCAATATATCCACACCCTCGAGTTTTTCCTCGGCATCCTTGCCGAGCTGCGAGGTTGCATCAAGATCAGAAAGGTTTGCCGGTAAGACCACTGTCCGCTCACCAAGGCTTGCGGACAGTTCATTAAGCCGTTCTTCGCGTGTTCCATGCAAACCAACGGTTGCGCCCGCACCATGCAGGGTCCTGGCGATTGCTTCGCCAATGCCGCCGGATGCGCCGGTTACCAGGGCTTTTTTGCCGGTTAGGTCAAACATCTCATTCTCCTGAATTTCTTATATTATGCGGATGCAGCTTTTAATGCTCCGGCGATATCATCTGGTGCGCCGACATTTGCCGAGGACAGAGAACGGTCAATTCTTCGGGCAAGCCCGCTCAGAACCTTTCCGGCACCTACTTCCAGTAATTGCGTCACGCCGTTGGCGGCCATCCATTCAACAGTTTCGCGCCAGCGAACCTGCCCAGTGACCTGCTCAACCAGTTTTTGGCGAATTTGATCGGGATCGCTCAGCGGTGACGCCAGGACATTTGCAACCAAGGGAACACACGGTGCGTTCATTTCAACCTCTGCGAGTGCTTCCGCCATTGCTTCTGCCGCCGGTGCCATCAACTGCGAATGGAATGGGGCGGATACCGGTAGCATCAGGGCGCGTTTTGCTCCCTTTTCGGTGGCTGCGGCTGCAGCTTGTTCTATCGCAGTCTTGGCACCGGAAATCACCAATTGGCCACCACCATTATCGTTGGCGATGGAACATGACCCGGAAGCGGTCGCTTCAACACAAATTTCTTCTACTACTGATTGCTCAAGACCAATGATCGCAGCCATTGCCCCCTCACCGGCGGGAACTGCCGCTTGCATCGCATTACCCCTGATCCGCAACAAACGAGCTGTGTCAGCAATTGAGAAGGTTCCAGCCGCACACAGGGCTGAATATTCACCCAAAGAGTGTCCGGCGGCATATGCCGCACTGTCCGAAAGCGAAAAGCCCTGTTCCTCCATGGCGCGCAGGGCAGCAATGGAAACTGCCATTAAAGCCGGCTGGGCGTTTGCGGTGAGGGTAAGGGTGTCTTGCGGGCCTTCAAAAATGGTGGCGGAGAGCTTTTCGCCCAACGCCTCATCCACTTCCTCAAATACCGCTTTTGCGCCAGCAGATGCAGAGAACAATGCCGCACCCATGCCGACAGTTTGACTTCCTTGCCCGGGAAAGGTGACCGCTACCGTCATATTCATACCCTAATGTTTGGAATTCGCGCTCTTTTGCGTCTTCATGGTGTTGCTGTCAAGCGATCAAACTCGCTGAAACCGTGTCAATTCGTATAAAACACTACCTAAAAGTAGGGAGAACCTACAATTTCTTGGGAATGAAATCCTCCCAATAACCGGCCATATTTACCTCCTGCCAAAAAGGAGGAACAGCATGCGCCGTGTGCAGACGACGGAAATGCGTTATGAATCGGCTGCAAATGATCGCACAAATCATTCAGCTGAAATTTCAGGCGATCCGTCAAAACCGGTATGGAACGAACCGATTGATAATCTCGACCGGCTAATTGGCTACGTAAATTCTGAGATGTTCATCCAACAATCCTGCAAAATTCATGCTTTGATGCTCGACCATGAATTCTGGTTGCTGGCGCAAAAGCCGATACTTTCAGACGAAAATTATTGCGACCTATCAACCCTTGAAATTTTCCTGCCCACCGTGCTTTCGACAGACGAAAAGTTCATAATTCTGGTTGATTTAAGAAACATGCCGCCAGAAACCCTTACCGATCCAGTGGGCCCTTCGCTTTCCGATTTGAAGATTGCGCACCGACTTTCATCAAGCCTCAAATTATTCGGGATAATATTGCTGGATCATGTTATCTTCCAGCACAACACAATATACAGTTTTCGTCGTTATGGATTGCTTGGGTAGCCCGGAAAAACAAGCCAGAACAGCATTTCCATGATGCCGTTAAACCGGGCATGACCTTGTATGATTCCTGTCGCGCTATTTGTGGATGGACCAGCCAACTGAAGGAACCATCATGCAAAATGTCAGACTATTCCCGTCTTTTCGTCCGTCAAAGAATGCCAGCGCCGAGGAAAAGAAGTTTCTGGAGCACATCAAAAAAGCGCGACAGGAGAGCGGTGCGAATTTTGTGAACTTTTCAGCCTATCAATATGAAGGCGATGATACGCGACCTCTCCATTTCGTCACCTATCCGATCGAATGGATTACCCACTATATTCAGTCCAACTATCTGGAGATTGACCCGCTTTTTCATCTCGACTATCGCCGGGTGGCGGCGATCGACTGGCGCGACATTCGAAAAAGCGGCACCACCGCCCGGTTCTTTGAAGATTTTCAGGAGCGCGGTCTGGGCAATCACGGGGTAATTCTCACCACCTATCTTGAGACCGGAACCTATGGGGCCACACATTATTGCTACAACCTTGATGATGATCAGTGGGACGAATTTCGTCAGGAAAACATTGACCAGCTTCGGCTCTTAAGCTTTCAATTGTCAGAGGCCTATCAGGCGATCTTTGAACAATCGCTGCCGGGCAAGCATCCGCTCACCAAACGCGAGAGGCAATGCCTTTACTGGGTCGCCATGGGCAAGACCGATGACGAGGTTGGCGAATTGCTCGCCATAGGCAAGTGGACAGTGGTCTCACACCTCAAAAGTGCCAAATACAAACTCGGCTGTGCTAACCGGGCGTCTGTTGTGGCTAAGGCGCTGGACGAAGGGATGATTAATCTAAAGACAGGGGAAGTATGAGGCTGCTCAAATGTCCGCCAACCCTGCCATCAGCCATGAAGTCTAAACAATATTTATAATTATACTTATTTTATACCTTGACTCAATTTTATTTATTAATAAGCTTTGTCTTAAATGGGCGGTACAAATTATGATAATCTATGTTGAGCCGAATTCTCGCGGCCGGTACGGAAATTACATCAATCAGTATCTTGAACTTCGTAAACGTATATTTTGTGATGAACATGGCTGGGTTACCCCAAACCCTGATGGAACGGAAACCGACCATCTGGATAAGGTCCATAATCTTTACATTCTCTATGTGGATGATGAGTCGGATGAATTGCTTGGCGGGCTTCGACTTACGCCTTCTATCGGCAAGACACTGATGCATACGGTTTGGGTCGACCTTCTGCCTGATCCGGGTGACTTCCGTTCCCCCAACATATGGGAAGTCACCCGATTTTGCGTCGATGAGAGCAAAAATACCGGGCGCGGCAGGAGCTTTGTAAACAGAATATTTCTTGCGCTCATGCTGGCAATTCTCGATTTTTCTCATGCAAACGGCATCACCTCGGTTATGGCGGTGTGCGAAAGTCGGCTTATTCGTATGTTCAAGGCGTTCAATGGCGGACCAGAAATTGTTGCAAGCAAAACGGAATTGGATGGCTGTGAGATTTCCTTTGTTGTCTGGGAAACAAATGAGGCGCTTAGGCAATCGTTTGAATGGGCACGCCCCTATCTCAATGGCGCAAGGCCCATCAAATTAGCAGCAGCGTGAGACCAATTGCTTCGCGACCCTGAGCACTCTGGTCAACACGACGCTTATTTTCTCGATACAGCGAATGGAGAATAGAGCAACCACTTTTATCGACACTTCTTCCAGCGGCAGCGTTGACGGGTAGAGCCAAACTAAAGGCTCATCAAAATCGGTCATGCCTGAAGGAAGTGGGGAGACGCGGCCAGGATGCCTCATCCTAAACCCCACTGCGTCTCCCCAATATTATACCAACGGTCATTTGAAATGAACCATTGGTATTTGTTTGCGTTCACGGCAGTTTGGCTTTGCCAAACGCCTCCACGGGGGCGGGCATAATACCAACGGCCATTAGGATTTGCTCTTTTGACCGGGAATTATTTTGGCTTTGGTTAGCGCGTTTCGCGTTCAATCCAAACAGCGACAACGCGTATCTTTTCTGATTTCATTCACGCATTTTCGTTTAACCGGTTCCGATTAAACGAAATTTGCTCAAGGCGCGATTAGCGAAGGGGTGCTTGCGTACCTTGAGTTATACCAAAGGAAGTTGATATTAATTGCAACGCAGCCAAAACCAAAAGAAACCTGGCCTGCGGTGCCCCAAAATTGCCCGCCGGGCCTGCGTTATGCCTCTTGACCAATGCGTTTTGCATTGCGCTTCGAGACCTTTTTTGCCAGCAAACAATTTTGGAACATCAAAAGGGTCAATCCTAATGGCCAGGAATTATTGGGTTGTTTGGACGGAAGGCCGCCAAAAAGACACACGGTCTGAGCAATTCTATTGCTTTGCAATCCAGTTCAGCGCCAGGCGCCAGTCAAGCATGCGGACCGGGGTGCCGTGCTTGCCGCCGTCAAATACCGCGACCTTGACCGGATAACCAGGCGATTTTTTGCGCAGGCCTTCATAAAACCGGGTCACGTCCTTCCAGCTATAAACGTAGTCGATCCCGCCATGGGCGAAATATATCGGCGGCTTGCCTTTCGGCACCTTCAGCGCGCCGCTTGCGAGAAAATCGGGGTCGGGAAATCCGCCCATGATGACATAGGCATTGATCATCGCCGAAGCTTTTGCGCTCTTCATCAAACGCCAGCACAGAAAACTTCCCATCGACCCGCAAGCCACCACCAGCTTGCCGGTAGTTTTGGGGCGATAATGAGCGATCAGCGCAGTGATGTCTCTGCGGCCTTCGTCTTCAAAGTCGGTAAAGTCAGAACTGATATAAATGCCGCCATTACGAAACATCAGGTTTTTCACACGGTTGAAATTGCCACCGAATTTTTCGTCCGAGATCCCCAGATGCCTGCTTCCATCGCGTCCATGGAGAAAGATAACCGTCATGGCCGAATTACCATCGAGCGCTCCCACTGCAAAATGTGTGACCGTGCGTCCATCCCGGGTTATCGCCGTATCGATCTGCTTGCGTGTTGGTTTGGACGACACATATTTGCCGTGGACCTTACGAACCGGCAATTCGTCGCGCTGGTTGATGTCTTTCTTCGGATCATAGGGAAGGATCATGAAGTCGCCATTATCCCTCAGCTCAATCGGCGTGCGATACTTGAACAACCGCTCCTTGTAAGGTTTGAGTTCAAGTGCATGCGAAACGCCCGAAGGAAATAGAAGCGAGACAAGAATTACAGTCAGGAATCGAAGTGAAACACCCATCCTTGCACCATACCAATGACTGCTAGAGTTTCCAATCATGTTTGCGTGCACCAAAACGTAATTCCGAAAGCAATTCTTTTACTGGCGACAAGTGCTGGAAAAATCCTATGCTTGGGCAGAATTAATATCCAAAGAGATGAGAGGGCATTCAAGATTTCCAGACCTTTATTGTGGGCGACCTTTTTTATCACTGTCGCCATTCAGCCAACCCCACCCTTAATGGCAGCGGAGCTTTGTAAGCTTAATGGGATAAACCTCGCCCTTACTTTTGAAGTCTGCCTCAAGGATACAGTCCAAAAACATTGCTACGAACAAATGGAAGAATATCAACTGAGCTTTGCCAACAACCAAATCCGGATGGGTCACCCGGAACAGCCAGCTCTGACTTATGACCTCGGCAAGCCGCCCAAAGACGTGATGACCGACCCCGGTCACGTTGAATATTTTGATGCACTCAAGAATGAAAAACCAGGCGATACATATCAAAAATACTCTATTCAGGCGAAACGGGAAGGCAACTCTGTCCACCTGCACAAAGAGACGAGTGCGATGCTTTTTGGGCGCTGGAAATCGTCAACACGGACGGTCTATGCGATCACTTTTGACGAGACCTGCAACCAATGCGCTCTCGTTGAGTTTTCAGCCCACACGGACAAAATCGGTTTTAGTCCAAATCTGCAGGCTGCGGGCAGTTCCCAATGCATCATTAAGTGAGCCAGAAGCGGTTAGCGCGAATTTGGTTTAATCGGAACCGGGCAAACGAAAATGCGTGAATGAAATCAGAAAAGATACGCGTTGTCGCTGTTTGGATTGGACGCGAAACGCGCTAACCAAAGCCAAAATAATTCCTGGTCAAAAGAGCAAATCCTATTGGCCGTTGGTATTATACTCCTTGCACCCGAAAAGTGGGCACCGGTTTTCGGGTGCAAGGATCAAAAGAAGAATCCTATACTCAAAATTCGGGCTTCCGGGTGTTTTGAGTATAAAGGTTTCTTGATTTCCGATTAATCAGCAGAATTCGGTCAAGGGTTATGGACGTGCGTGCCGGTCTTTTCGATGCCAAAACCCTTGCACTATTTTCCTCAATCCCCTATAAGCCCCTCATTCAGGATCAATTGCTGGTGGCTGAACGTTGGCGTATGGCCAGGTCAAATCGACCAAACCATATGAGGGGCAAAAATTCCCGTCCATCCGTGTCTCCGCTCTCGACCGCTCTCACATGCCTTTCCTGACTGATTTCAGTCCAAAAGGCGGCGTGCAGGCTTTGCGCAAGAGATCCTTGGAACGTAAACAGGAAAGGGTCATTTCAATGGCACTATACGAACATACATTCCTGGCTCGCCAGGATATTTCTGCCCAACAGGCGGAAGCACTTGCTGATCGATACAAGGGGGTCCTTGAAGAGAACGGCGGAACAGTTGGTCGGGTGGAAAACTGGGGATTGAAAACCGCAGCTTATCGCATCCAGAAAAACCGCAAATGTCACTACATTCACATGAACGTGGATGCACCGGCGCCTGCTCTTGCCGAGATGGAACGCCAGATGCGCATCCATGAAGACATTCTTCGCTACATGACCATTCGGGTTGAAGAGCACGAAGAAGGTCCTTCAGCGATGATGAAGAAAAATGATCGTGATGATCGCCCGCGTCGCAATGACCGTGATGATCGCCCGCGTCGCAATGACCGTGATGATCGCCCACGTCGCGACGATCGCGAACAAAAATCCGAAAGCCGGGGAGAATAATCGATATGGCTGTTGCATCAACTTCCGGCGGTCGCCGCCCATTTAACCGTCGTCGCAAAACCTGCCCGTTTACCGGTCCGAATGCGCCGAAGATCGACTATAAAGACGTGAAACTTCTGCAGCGCTATGTTTCAGAGCGCGGCAAGATTGTTCCTTCCCGTATTTCTGCGGTAAGCCAGAAAAAGCAGCGCGAGCTGGCCCAAGCGGTCAAGCGTGCGCGTTTCCTCGGCCTTCTGCCTTATGTAATCGGCTAGTGGTCCGTTCGAAACAAATGAGTCCCTTTGCGGCGAACTCTTTATCATTTGTTTCGAACGTAAAGACCACTAGCAAGGTATTGTTTTCTAGTGGATTTTAAGATTCAAATATTTGGATGAGAGGTCTCGGAAAACGGGTTCCAAATGTTTGAATCAATCCACTAGGCTGATTGAA